>NZ_FMKA01000008.1 GCF_900096945.1 Anaerobium acetethylicum
AGAAAAGCTTGTAAGACTAAATTCCACACAAGAGATTGCAAGATTAAATTCCATACCTTGTATAAAAGGGGTGGAATTTAAAAATTCAATTTAGGGCATAAAAATTATTGAAAAAAATTATTGTAAAATACTTGACATTAATGGGAAAAGGATAGTATAATAGCAAAGCAGGTCGGAGTTATACGACTTGAAAGCCCAGGGATCTTAGCTCAGCTGGGAGAGCATCTGCCTTACAAGCAGAGGGTCACAGGTTCGAGCCCTGTAGGTCCCATCGTCATAGAAATATGACATTTTTAATTTCATAAGGCGGAATAGCTCAGTTGGCTAGAGCACACGGTTCATACCCGTGGTGTCATGGGTTCAAATCCCTTTTCCGCTACTATTTGTACCACCCATCAGGGTGGTTTTTTTAATTCATCAGGGTGGAGTGTTAAAAGCCCATTTTTCTATAATGAGGACGTGATGCAAAACATGTTGATTCGCAGCGCGCTCTCGCTTAGATGAAGACGTAGTGGTACGTAAGGCCGCAAAGTACGCGGCCTAAGTACCAACGTCTTCATAAAGCTGCTCATCAAGTCATGTTTTGCATCACTGTTTGATAGATGGCGAATGTGTAAATTGACGAAGCTGAACGTTATAAGAGGGCTGTTACTATGAAAACCTCTCTTTGTTGTTGAAAAGACGCAGAAAGTCTCCCTATCGATCCTACTTTTTACTTTTTCTGGATTTAGATAGCAGTAGCAGGCTACCAACCCAAAGTATTTAATCTCTTTAACAAGTGATTTATTGACACGCTAATCGATATAGGAAATTAGAATGTTCCGAGCAGGATGTGATATGTAGGGTGATATGCAGTTGCGAACCCTGTCGCCGTGGGCTTTAACTGATTTTTAAATTATGCTATAATAGACAGGAAAGTTGTTTGGAAACCGGATTAAAAAATATGCAGGAGGTAAGCCGTACCTGGTACGGGAAGTCTGCTGCGGGAAAGATAGAGGGAAAAAATATGAGAGTCGGAATGGGTTATGATGTTCATAAGCTGGTCAGTGACAGGAAACTGATTTTAGGAGGAGTGGACATCCCTTATGAGAAGGGGCTTCTGGGTCATTCGGATGCGGATGTCGTTGTACATGCAATCATGGATGCGCTTCTTGGGGCTGCGGCCTTAGGCGATATAGGAAAACATTTTCCGGATACGGATCCACAGTATAAAGGGATTTCCAGCATCAGCCTTCTTGAACAGGTGGGAAAACTGCTGGAAGAGGAGCTCTACGTGATAGAGAACATTGACGCAACAATCATTGCGCAGCGGCCGAAGCTTCGTCCATATATGGAGGAGATGGTCGGAAATGTTGCGAAGGCCCTGAATCTCTCCGTGAAGCAGGTAAACATCAAGGCAACTACAGAAGAAGGCCTTGGCTTTACAGGCTCGGGAGATGGCATTGCGGCTCAGGCCATATGTTCGCTGGTGCCAGTGAACAATTATGTCTACGACACCATTATGGCAGAAGGGGAATCGGGCGGCTGCAGCGGCTGCAGCGGATGCGGCAAAGACCGGCAGTAACTAAAAAACCTTAAGAAAGGAGCCTGAAGATGGATGTCAGATACCTTGGGAAAGAAGAACGGATACGGACAAGGAGCATGTGGGAAGAGGTGTTTTCGGGCGACAGCAGTGCCTTTGTCGACTACTACTATACCCATAAGGCTTCACAGAATGAAATTCTGGTAATTGAGGAGGATTCGGAAATCCATGCGATGCTCCAGCTGAACCCCTATGATATTTTCACGGGAGGGCAGACGTGGCGTACCAGGTACATTGTCGGCGTTGCCACAGACCCTGGGTTCAGGCACAGGGGGTATATGAGAATCCTGCTCCACAGGATGCTAAAGGACATGTATGGAAACGGGGAGGCGTTTACCTTCCTGATGCCGGCAGCAGAAGCCATATACAGGCCATTTGATTTCCGGTTTGTCTATGATCAGGGGCAGTGCCGGATCGGGATGGAAAAAATCAGTCCGGCGATTGAAATGCTGAAAAAGCGCCTGCATGGACTGCCGGCAGCAAAAGCTGTGGAAGCCATGGACTGTCGACTGTTCGAAGAAAAGGACAGCGACCTTCTTGCTGAGTTCTCGAACCGCATACTGGAGGGGCGTTACGGAGTTTTTGCCCGCAGGGATGCACTTTATTACAGGACGCTCCTTGCAGAAGCAGCGAGTGAGAACGGCGGCATACTTCTGTTCATGACGGACAAAAAGCTGTCAGGGTACTGCGTTTACGCCCTGGGAGAGGCTGTCGAGGTAAGGGAGCCGGTTTGCGAAAAAGGACAGGAAGCAGAGTTTGCAGCTGCGATGCTGGAACAGCTGAAAATTTATGACAGGGAGCTACATTTCATCGGTATTGAGGACATTTTTTTCGAAGAGATGCTCTCTGAAAACGGCGGAATGGTGGATGCGGAGAAAAAGCCCATGATCATGGCCCGGATAGTAGATTTGAAACATTTTGCATCCTGCCTCAGGACTGATGGACCGGTGGCAGTCAAAATCAGGGTGACGGATGGAATCATCCGGGAAAACGACAGGACTTTTTGGTTTCGTTCTGATGGAGATGGAAAACTCCTGCTGGAAGAGACTTCCGAAAGCGGGGATTTCGAGGCAGGCATCGGTGTGCTCACTGCGTTTCTGTTCGGATATATTTCCGCTGAAGAGTTTGTTGCAGAGACAGAAGCATGCAGAAGCGGACTCCAGTCCTGCGAAACTCCGGAGGCAGACAAAATTCTGAGGGAGCTTGCAAACATAAAGGTACCCGGAAAGCTGTTTTTAAATGAAATCGTATAGGCGGAATAGTTTATTTTCCCTATAAGTGCTGTAGGTTATTGACAAATGTCTGTTTTTTTCATAGACTATACTATATATGAAAAGCGATGAATAGAGAGAGTAATCCACGAAGGATATCAGAGACAGACTGCCACCGGCTGAAAGCAGTCTTTATTTCGGAAGGGATGAAGTGCATCTAGGAGCTGATCGGACGAGTGCGATTTTGCAGTAGCCCGGTACGTTTTACACATGTTACGTGTATCGAGTGAAGGGTAGGTACTATCCTTTAGCAGAGTGGAACCGCGGATAACTTCGTCTCTAGCATTAGAGGCGGAGTTTTTTTATCTCATAGAGGTAGAGTGTCAAAAGCCCCTTTACAAAATAGTATTCGTCAATTTGCACAGGTTTTCGAATGAGGACGTGATGCAAAACATGTTGACTCGCAGCGCGCTCTCGCTTAGATGAAGACGTAGTGGTACGTAAGGCCGCAAAATACGCGGCCCAAGTACCAACGTCTTCATAAAGCTGCTCATCAATTCATGTTTTGTATCACTGTGCTACAGCTGGTGACTGTGCAAATTGACGAAGCCGAACGTTACAAGAGGGCTTTTGACATGCTAATCCTATAAGATAAAAAAGCGTTGTTATTATAGAGAACATATTCCGGGAGGATTTACAATTGGGACTGATAAGATATGTGAAAGAAGAAATAGATGTTATTAAGGAAAGGGATCCAGCCATAAAGACCCCGCTGGAGGTTTTTCTGTATCCGAGTTTTAAAGCGATACTGATGTACCGGGTATCCCATTACCTTTTCAAAAGGGAACATTACTTCCTTGCAAGATGGATTTCCCAGAGGACTGTGCGAAAGACGGGAATCGAAATCCATCCGGGAGCTGAAATCGGAAAAGGGCTTTTTATCGATCATGGATGCGGCGTCGTAATCGGCGAGACAGCAATCATCGGTGATAATGTAACGCTCTATCAGGGGGTTACCCTTGGAGGAACGGGCAAGGAGCACGGAAAGCGCCATCCGACCCTGTGCGACAACGTTATGGTAAGTGCCGGGGCTAAGATATTGGGATCCTTTACAATCGGTGAAAACTCAAAAATCGGAGCAGGTTCTGTAGTGCTTGAGGAGGTTCCGCCAAACTGTACGGTAGTCGGTGTTCCGGGCAGAATCGTGAAGCAGGATAATGTGAAGATGCCGAGGATCGACATGGATCAGATCCATTTTCCGGATCCAATGCTTGGCGACATCATGAAGCTCAGGGAAGGCAATCTGGAGTTCTGCCGCAGGATTGAAGAGATGGAGAAGATTATCGCAAGACTGAAGACAGAGGCCAGCGAAGGAAAAGGCAGACCATGTGCAGACGAGAGAAAAGCCATGCAGGAAAAAGGAATAGAATTATAGCGTGATACCAGGGTCAAAAGGTCATGTGTTTCATGCTTACATGAAAAAACATGACTTTGGGACCTGCAAAACTATCATAAATTTGAAGAAAGAAGGACAGACAGATGAAGATATATAATACACTGACAAAATCGAAAGATGAATTCGTACCTGTTGAACCGGGAAAAGTAAGGATGTATGTGTGCGGACCGACCGTATACAACTACATCCATATCGGAAATGCAAGACCTATGATCGTATTCGATACCGTAAGGCGTTACATGGAATACAAAGGCTATGACGTGAACTATGTGAGCAATTTCACAGACGTAGACGACAAGATCATAAACAAGGCAATTGAAGAAGGTGTTCCGGCAAGCGAAATATCAGAAAAGTTCATTGCTGAATGCAAAAAGGACATGGAGGGCATGAATGTCAAGCCGGCCACAAAACATCCTTTGGCAACTGAGGAAATCGGCGGGATGCTTGAAATGATCAGCACGCTCATCGAAAAGGGATATGCATACGAAGTGAACGGAACTGTATATTTCAGGACCAGGAAATTCGACGGATATGGAAAATTATCCAAGAAGAATCTGGATGATCTGGAAGCCGGAATCCGTATTGCAGTAAGCGATGAAAAGGAAGATCCGATGGATTTCGTTCTCTGGAAGCCTAAGAAAGAAGGAGAACCTTTCTGGGAATCCCCATGGAGCGACGGTCGCCCGGGATGGCATATCGAATGCTCCGTCATGTCTAAAAAATATTTAGGCGATGAAATCGACATCCATGCAGGCGGCGAGGATCTCGTATTCCCGCACCATGAAAATGAAATCGCACAGAGCGAGGCTGCCAATGGAAAGCAGTTTTCAAAATACTGGATGCACAATGCATTCCTGAATATCGACAACAGGAAGATGTCAAAATCTCTCGGAAACTTCTTTACAGTGAGGGAGATCAGTGAACAATATGACCTCCAGGTGCTGCGTTTCTTCATGCTGAGCGCACACTACAGAAGCCCGCTGAATTTCAGCGCAGACCTTATGGAGGCTTCAAAAACAGGGCTTGATAGAATCATAACAGCAGCTGAGAACCTCAAGTACCTTATGGGGACTGTGACTGCTGAAACAATGAGCCCGTCAGAAGAAGCGCTTTTCAAAGGAACAGAAGAATTCGTCAATAAATACGAAACTGCAATGGAAGACGATTTCAACACCGCGGATGCTATTTCAGCAGTTTTCGAGCTCGTGAAGTACATCAACACAAATGTGTCGGCGGAGAATTCGAAAGAATACCTGCAGGCAATGCTTGATAAGCTCGTCAGCCTTACAGATATTCTCGGAATCATCGTTGAAAAAGAAGAAGAGATTTTGGATGCAGACATCGAAAGCCTTATCGGAGAAAGACAGGCGGCAAGAAAAGCAAAGAACTTCCAGAGAGCTGATGAAATCAGGGATCTTCTGCTTGAAAAGGGCATCGTTATAGAAGATACGAGGGAAGGCATAAAATGGAAAAGGATTTAGTGAACGACGGACTGCCGGAGAATTTTGACCTGCCGGAGAACTTTGACCTGACGGGATATTTTGCTGAGCAGTTCAAAGTTGGGAAAATCGACCCAAGAATATATTCCCCTCTCGCCCTTGCATACATCGGAGACGGAGTTTATGACCTGATTATCAGAACTATAGTGGTAGGCCGTGGAAACTGCCAGGCCAACAAGCTTCACAAAAGGACCAGCAAGTTTGTAAAGGCATCAGCCCAGTCATCGATGATCGGAGTACTGAAGCCCTTCCTGACCGAAGAGGAGAAAGTAGTGTACAAAAGGGGCAGGAATGCAAAGTCGGTATCCATGGCAAAAAATGCGACCATGTCCGATTACCGCAGAGCCACCGGATTCGAAGCGCTGATCGGCTACATCTACCTGAAAAAGGATTTTAAAAGGCTTTTCGATCTTGTAAAAATAGGGATTGAGGGAATCGAAGAGAACGAAGAATTTAATATATAATAATGTAGTGGGTAAAAGGTATTTTACCCACAGATACCTACGGAAGATTTCCACCAGAGTGCGCCAGATGCGCAGATAGGAGTTAAAATGAGATACGAAGAATTTACAATAGAGGGCAGAAACGCAGTTCTCGAAGCATTCAGGGCAGGAAAGACAGTAGACAAGCTTTTCGTACTTGACGGATGTCAGGACGGTCCTGTGAAATCCATCACAAGAGAAGCAAGGAAGCAGGACACGATCATCAATTATGTGTCAAAGGAACGCCTGGACAACATGTCAGAAACAGGAAAACACCAGGGAGTCATCGCATATGCTGCGGCTTATGAATACGCAGAAGTGGAGGACATCCTCAAAATAGCAGAGGAAAAAGGTGAACAGCCATTTATATTCCTTCTGGACAACATCGAAGATCCCCATAACCTTGGCGCAATAATCCGTACTGCAAACCTTGCAGGAGCACACGGAGTCATCATTCCCAAGCGAAGGGCAGCAGGGCTTACAGCTACCGTAGTGAAGACATCGGCAGGCGCCCTGAACTATACGCCTGTTGCAAAGGTTACGAATTTAGGAGCGACCATCGATGAGCTGAAAGAAAAGGGCCTCTGGTTCGTCTGCGCCGACATGGGTGGGGAAGTCATGTACAACCTTGACCTGAAAGGGCCGATCGGTCTTGTAATCGGCAGTGAGGGCGAAGGTGTGGGAAGGCTTGTAAAGGAAAAATGCGACTTCATCGCATCTATACCAATGAAGGGCGACATCGACTCTCTGAACGCTTCCGTTGCAGCGGGCGTGCTTGCCTATGAGATAGTCAGACAGCGTATGGGCCGATAATCTACCGACAGGGAAGTGTAATAAGTGAAGAAAGATAAGTACGAATCTTTAACGGATGAAGCTCTTATAAGACTGCACCGGGAAGGCAGCCTGGATGTAATGGATTTCATCATGGAAAAATATAAGAACCTGGTGAGAAAGAAAGCAAGGGCCATGTACCTGATCGGAGGAGATAACGACGATCTCATCCAGGAGGGTATGATCGGCCTTTTCAAGGCAGTCAGAGACTACAACGAGGAAAAGGAAGCCTCTTTCTTCAGTTTTGCAGAACTCTGCATCTCCAGACAGATCTATAGCGCTATTGAGGCATCGCAGCGGAAGAAGCATATTCCTTTAAACAACTACATTTCCCTGTATGCCCAGACCTCTGGAGACGGCGAAGAAGGCGCGCCGCTCCTGGATGCGCTCCATTCCATAAGGGACAGGAATCCCGAGGAGCTGGTCATCGACCAGGAGAGGGTCACCATTATAGAGGAGGGGCTTGAAAAAAGCCTCAGCAAGTTCGAGAAAAAAGTATTCGATCTGCATCTGGCAGGCATTAGCTACCTGCAGATTGCGGAGATACTCGGCAAGCCCCCAAAGTCTGTTGACAATGCCATACAGAGGATTAAGAACAAGCTGAACAGCCTGATTGCCAACAAGGAATAAAAAATGCAAATGTAAAAAGTTTTTCTATTGACATATATATGAAATTGTTGTAAACTATAACAAGTCACGAGATGACAAGTTATTGCTGCTATAGCTCAGGCGGTAGAGCGCAACATTGGTAGTGTTGAGGTCACGGGTCCGACTCCCGTTAGCAGCTTATTGAAAAACCCAGGAAACATCAGGGTTACAGAGATTTTACAAAAAGAAAAACCACCTTTACGGGTGGTCTTTTTTTGCGTTTGGGGTTTGTTTGGGAAATAGATGTTCCGCTGCCGCGCTTTCTACGACCCTACGTACCACTATATCTCCCATAACTCTCCATTTGTCCGAAAATGCAGGATTCCCGGAACAGATACTGTTAGTAATGACAAAAAATGTCCATATAAGAACAGGATATTACGAGAATTTAGGGGAAGCTTGTCGTATAATTAGCATATAAAAATAAAAAATCCTGTAAAAGCAAACTTATAAAAACGGAGGTAACAGAAAGATGGCAGAAAGCAGATTAATAGGCGGTTATCCGGTAATCGGAATCAGACCTACAATTGACGGAAGAAGAGGATACCTGAAAGTAAGGGAATCACTTGAAGAGCAGACGATGAACATGGCAAAAGCGGCGGCGGAGCTGTTCACATCAAATCTCAGATATTCAAACGGAGAGCCAGTGAAGGTTGTCATTGCGGATACGACAATCGGACGCGTTGCAGAAGCTGCGGCATGTGAAGAGAAATTCAAAAAAGAAGGAGTTGAAATCACCCTTACTGTAACTCCATGCTGGTGCTACGGTTCAGAAACGATGGATATGAACCAGCATACAATCAAAGGCGTATGGGGCTTCAATGGCACAGAGAGGCCGGGAGCAGTTTATCTTGCAGCAGTACTTGCAGGACATGCCCAGAAGGGACTTCCCGCATTCGGTATCTATGGCCATGACGTTCAGAATAGCGATGATACCTCTATTCCGGATGATGTCAGAGAAAAGCTGCTTAGATTTGGCCGTGCATCTGTTGCAGCAGCTACCATGAGAGGAAAATCATACCTTCAGATCGGCTCGATCTGTATGGGAATCGCAGGTTCAATCGTGGATCCGAATTTCTTCGAGGATTATCTTGGAATGAGGGTAGAATCAGTTGACGAAGTAGAGATTATAAGAAGAATGACAGAAAATGTCTACGATGAAGCTGAATTCCAAAAGGCTCTTGCATGGACAAAAGAAAAATGCAAGGAAGGCTTTGATAAAAATCCTGCAGATGCCCAGAAATCGAAGGAAGAGAAAGAAGCTGACTGGGAATTCGTTGTCAAGATGATGTGCATCATCAAAGACCTGATGAATGGAAACAAGAACCTTCCGGAAGGCTGTGAAGAAGAACGTGTCGGACACAATGCAATTGCTGCTGGTTTCCAGGGACAGAGACAGTGGACTGACTTCTACCCGAATGCCGATTTCCCTGAATCCATGCTCTGCTCTTCCTTTGACTGGGAAGGTGCAAGGGAACCATACATTCTTGCTACAGAGAACGATGCACTGAATGGTATCGGAATGCTGTTCGGAAAACTGCTGACGAACACAGCACAGATCTTTGCTGATGTCAGGACATACTGGAGTCCGGAAGCTGTAGAAAAAGCAACAGGCGGATACAAGCTTGAAGGAAAAGCTGCTGAGGCAGGCGGATTTATCCATCTGATCAACTCGGGAGCAGCCTGCATTGATGCATGCGGAGCGGTTAAGGATGCAGACGGAAACGGAGTCATCAAACCATTCTGGGAAATGACGGATGCAGATATGGATGCATGCCTGGAAGCGACTACCTGGAATGCAGCAGACCAGGGATACTTCAGGGGAGGCGGATATTCATCAAGATTCCTCACAAAGGCTGAAATGCCATGTACTATGGTCAGACTGAATCTTGTAAAAGGTCTTGGACCTATGCTCCAGATTGCAGAAGGATATACAGTAGAGCTGCCGGATGAGGTTTCCGATACGCTTTGGAAGAGAACTGACTACACCTGGCCATGTACCTGGTTCGCACCAAGGACAACAGGAGAGGGAGCCTTCAAGACTGCTTATGATGTAATGAACAACTGGGGAGCAAATCATGGAGCGATCAGCTACGGACATATTGGAGCTGACCTGATTACCCTCTGCTCGATGTTGAGAATTCCGGTAGCTATGCACAATGTTCCGGAAGAGAAAATCTTCAGACCAGCTGCATGGAATGCATATGGAATGGATAAAGAAGGCCAGGATTACCGCGCATGCGCGACATACGGCCCGACGTTCAAGAAGTAGGTGACGGCATGAAAGAAAACACAGGTGTTTTGGCGATTGATTTTGGTGCATCAAGCGGCAGGGTCATGTATGGAACTTATGACGGAGAGCAGATTCACCTGCAGGAAGTGCATCGATTTACGAACGATCCTGTCATTGTCGGAGATACGATGTACTGGGACGTATTAAGGCTTTTTCATGAGATCAAGCAGGGGCTTGTAAAAGCAAAAAAGACAGGTGCCTATTCCAGCATCGGGATAGACACCTGGGGAGTGGATTTTGGACTGATTGATGAGAGAGGATATCTTCTTGAAAATCCGGTCCACTACCGCGATAACCGTACAAAGGGAATGCTTGAGTACGGCTTCAGCAAAATTCCGGAAGAGGAAATGTATCAGATCACTGGCAACCAGTTTATGGAAATCAATACGGTGTTTCAGCTTCTGGCTTTGAAAAGCCAGAGGCCTGAGCTACTGGAAAGAGCAAAAGAACTGCTGCTGATGCCGGATCTGTTCAATTATCTCCTGACTGGCGAGACCGCGGCAGAATATTCCATCGCTTCGACGACCCAGCTCCTTGATGCAGGCAGAAAACAGTGGTCGGGAAGGGTTCTGGAAGCACTGGACCTTCCGAAAGAGATACTTCCGGAAGTGGTACCAAGCAAGACAAAAATCGGGAAAGTCAGGGAATCAATCTGTGAAGAATTGGGAATCGAGCCGGCAGACGTGATAGCGGTAGCAGGACATGATACCCAGAGCGCCATGGTAGCGGTTCCGGCCCAGGAAAAAGACTTTCTGTTTTTAAGCTGCGGAACCTGGTCCCTGATTGGAACGGAACTTGACGAACCATTGATTAATGAACAGTCGAAAAAGTGCAATATTACAAATGAAGGAGGATTTGAAGGCAGAATTTCATTCCTCAAAAATATCATCGGCCTCTGGATGATTCAGGAAAGCAGGAGACAGTGGATCAGGGAGGGAACCGAATACGGTTTCGGCGAACTTGAGAAAATGGCGTTAGAGGCGGAGCCTTTGAAATGCTTTATCGATCCCGATGATCCGGTGTTCCTTCCGGCAGGAAATATTCCAAAGCGCATCAGGGAATACTGCAGGGAAAAAGGGCAGCATATTCCGACGACGGCAGGAGAAATCGTAAGGTGCATCAATGAAAGCCTTGCTTTCAAATACAGGATGGCAAAAGAAGAAATCGAAAGCTGTGTCGGAAAAACATTCGACAGGCTGTATCTGATCGGAGGCGGAGTACAGAGTGCCTTGCTCTGCCAGCTGACAGCCAATGCCTGCAATTGCGAAGTGGTTGCGGGTCCGGTTGAAGCTACCGTGCTCGGCAATGTCATACTGCAGCTGATAGAAAGCGGAGCTGTAAAAGATCTTGCGGAGGCGCGAAGGCTGGTAATGGCATCAGAGGATATCAAGCGCTTCCAGCCTGTGGACAGCAGCGTATGGGAAGAAAAGTATCAGGAATTTAAGGAACTGCTTAATGAGCACGTTATTCAGAACGTATAATTACAGGATAGCAGACATCGTCTGGCAGGAAGATAATAGCAGCAAAATTGATGTTGCAGGAGGAAAAGATCATGCTGAAGGGAATACCGGCTATTTTATCACCGGAATTATTAAAAGTATTGTGTGAAATGGGACACAGCGACAGGCTTGTGATCTCAGACGGAAATTTTCCGGCCGAATCAATGGGAAAGGATGCAATCGTGATCAGGTGCGACGGCCATGGGGTTCCGGAAATTCTGGATGCAATTCTCCAGGTATTTCCGTTGGACACTTATGTGGACCATCCGGTCAACCTGATGGAGGTTATGCCGGGAGATACGGTCGAAACGCCGATCTGGGATACCTATAAGGATATCATCAAAAAGAATGACAGCCGTGGAGCGGCAGCAGTTGGAAACATCGAAAGGTTTGCATTTTATGATGAAGCAAGAACTGCATACGCCATTGTTGCAACTGGTGAAAAGGCGCTTTATGCGAATATTATGCTTCAGAAAGGCGTCATCTGACAGGTTGCCATAAAATAACAAACAGGCATATTGATCCGGGTTATGAAAGCCACCCAGATCAATATGCCTGTTTGTGCCCCCACCGTTGCTGTATGTGCGTCAGGCAGGGGAGTCACCAGAAAAGCTACAGGATCGTAATATCAAAGGCCAGAGTTTCCGACTCATTCGGAGGAAGAATCTTTACGCCCCTTTTTTCTTCGAACACATCGGATTCGTCGTTGCAGGTCGAGATGCCGGTCCATGGTTCCAAGGCTATGAAAGGACCATTATTGGAACTTGACCATAATATAAAATAATCAAAACCAGGAAAATCTACCTGGATTCCTTTTCCGGTTGCCGGATTCACCATTTTTGCCGACCTTGAAATGAGGCTGTCAAAGATAAGTGCATCCACGTCGAAATAGCTGTGCTTCAGCGGGAGGACGGATTCATTGTCCAGGACCTGAAGGCGGTTATCTACATTTACGAGGCCTGTGGACGGTATGGATTCCGGGCATAATGCGGTCTCCGGCTTTTCGAATTGAACAATATAATCCTCAAAAGTCTCGCCATCCAGCAATGGACAGTTGAATCCAGGATGTCCCCCGACAAAATATGGCATTGGAACAGAATTGAGGTTCAGTACCGTGTAGCTGGTGGTGATGGTTTTCCCTTTTAAGAGATACTTGATCCTGAGTTCAAAATCATAAGGGAACATGGTTTTTGAGTCTTCGCTGGATTTTAGTGAAAAAGTAATGGAATCCTCCGTCTTTTCAATCAAAGTGAATTCCATTTTTTTTGCGAACCCGTGACGTTCCATACTGCAGGTCATTCCGTTGCCTATTGTTGCCGTTTTATTGCGCAGGCTGCCGCAGATCGGAAACATAACGGGAGCCTGTCCGGACCAGTACGCGGCATCGCCCTGCCATAAATATTCAAGTCCGTCAGTATCCTTAATCGAAATAATCCCGCCACCTTTGGTATCGAATCGTACAACCGCTTCCGCATTTTCTAATAAGTATTGCATCAAATCCCACCTTTCAATCAGTCAGTTATATCGTTGTCAGTCAGATAACTGTTCAGTCAACCGGATCCTTTGTAACTGTGAAGGATGTAGTCCTGAATAGTTATGCTAATCGTAACTGTTCAGAACCCCTGTATTGCGAGGTGTTTTTATGCTGTATTTGCATAAAAACCCGAGACATACGTGCGCCAAATTGCTGGTTTTGCAATTTGTGTGCATCATATGTAACTATGAAGGACGTAGTCATGAATAGTTACCGCTAATCAAATACTATAGCAGAGTTTCAGGGATGTCAACTGGTTACTGTCTGCATGTCAGCCGAAAACAAAAGAGAAAAAAGTGAATTCCATGATTGACAATATGCGGGTAAGAAGGTAATATGTAAATATAAAACCGAAACGTTTCGGTTTCGAAAAAGAAAACTGTAAGACAGAATCATATCAGCAAGGCCAGAGGTATGATAAATCGTTATTTGAAAGTAGGGAAAGCATTGGCAGCAACGATTAAGGACATAGCAAAACATACAGGCCTGGGGCTTGCGACGATTTCATCCTATCTCAACGGTGGAAACGTGCGCGAAGCAAACAGGGAAAAAATAGAGACGGCAATTGAAGAACTGAATTTTGAGGTAAACGAAGTTGCACGCGGGCTGAAAACAAATAAAACAAAAACGATCGGCGTTGTGATTCCGGAACTGAATAATATTTTCTGTGCGGAGATTATAACGGGAGTAGAGGATGTTCTGCGAAATCATGGCTATGCGACCATTGTATGCGACTGCAGGACCGATAAGGAGCTGGAGAAAGAGGCGGTTGATTTCCTTTACAGGAAGCGGGTAGACGGAATCATCAATATGCCGGTAAATGTGGACGGATCCCATCTGAAAAGCTTCCAGAAGTCGGGGAAACCGATTGTTTTGATCGACCGGAAAATAAACGGAATCGACTGCGACTGTGTTTTGGCAGATAACCTTACGGCAGCAAAAAATGCGGTGAAGAGATTAGTTGAGAATGGACATACAAAGATAGGGATGATCGGAGGTCCTGAGGAAATTTTCACAGCACAGGAAAGGCTCCTTGGATATAAAACGGCATTGATGGAAGCAGGAATCGTGCCGGAAGAGAAGCTGGTCGTGCAGGGCGATTACACGATTGACAGCGGAGTCAGATGCCTGGAAAATCTGGTGAAGCAGAATCCGGATATGACGGCTGTGTTCGTTGCAAACTATGAAATGACAATGGGTGCGGTAATCGGGATTAACGAGCTTGGCATCAGGATTCCTGAAGATCTTTCAATCATCGGATTCGACAATACGGAGTTTGCCAGGGCATGCAAACCTAAGCTTACCATTGTAACCCAGCCGATGAGGGAAATTGCAAAAAATGTTGCGCAGATTATTCTGAAACGCATGGAAGCAGATCAAAGGAATCCGGAGGCTTCCGATTTCCAGGTGATAAAACTGCAGACCGACATTGTGGAAGGAAATTCCGTCCGCAGGATATAATGGTTTCTGCGGGGACGTGATGCAAAACATGTTCATTCGCAGCGCGCTCTCGCTTAGATGAAGACGTAGTGGTACGTAAGGACGCAAAATACGCGTCCTAAGTACCAACGTCTTCATAAAGCTGCTCATTGAATCATGTTTTGCGTCACTGCTTGACTTCATGAGCAAATAGGACGTGATGCAAAACATGTTCATTCGCAGCGCGCTCTCGCTTAGATGAAGACGTAGTGGTACGTAAGGCCGCAAAGTACGCGTCCTAAGTACCAAAGTCTTCATAAAGCTGCTCATTGAATCATGTTTTGCATCACTGCTTGACTTCATGAGCAAATAGGACGTGATGCAAAACATGTTCATTCGCAGCGCGCTCTCGCTTAGATGAAGACGTAGTGGTACTTAGGCCGCAAAGTATGCGTCCTAAGTACCAAAGTCTTCATAAAGCTGCTCATTGAATCATATTTTGCATCATTGCGTGATAGCTGGCGAATGTGCAAATTGACGAAGCGAACGTTACAGGAGGGCTTTTAACACGCTGATCACATTATAAAACAAACGCTCCTGTGATACAAAGAAAGTTATCAGTGCCGGGAGAATTCTATTCATAGTAAAACCGAAACGTTACGGATTTGTCGGCGAAAGCATCATCAAACACACCTTATGGGACTGGATGGCCAGACATTTCGAAGAGCGATTACATAAATGGAACATAGACCAATCAGCAATAAAATTAAAATTAAAATAAAAAGGAGATTACAACCATGACATCATTCATCGATCCAAAATCAGTACCTCAGAGAAAGCTTTATACAGGCGACTACATGCCGGCAATTGGAATGGGAACGTTCGGCTCGGACCGGTTCACACCCGAACAGGTATCGGAAGCTGTTGCCGGAGCGATCAGGTCAGGATATCGTCTGTTTGATTGTGCAGCAGTCTATGGCAATGAGCATCTGATTGGAGAGGTTTTTCAGAACGCATTTGACAAAGGGGAAGTAAAACGTGAAGAATTATTCATTACATCAAAGGTCTGGAACGACATGCAGGGAAGGGGAGATGTGCTGATTTCATGTGCCAAAAGCTTAAAGGATCTGCATCTGGATTACATCGATCTTTTTTTCATACACTGGCCATTTGCAAATTACCATGCGCCGGGATGTGACGGAGATTCCCGTAATCCTGATTCAAAGCCATTCAGCGCAGATGCGTTTATGGAGACCTGGAGACAGTGCGAAAGACTGGTGGAAATGGGACTTGTAAAACATATCGGCATGTCCAATATGACAATCCCTAAATTGGAGGCCGTGCTTCCGCTTTGCAGGATACAGCCGGCAGTCCTCGAAATGGAACTGCATCCATGTTTTCAGCAGCCGGAATTATTTGACTATTGCAAGGCCCATGATATCCAGCCAATCGGTTTCTGCCCGATCGGATCCCCGTCGAGGCCTGAACGTGACAAAACTGACGAGGACATTGCGGATGTCCAGGTTCCGGAACTTGTTGAAATCGCAAATGCACATAACGTCCATCCCGCAATTGTCTGCCTGAAATGGGCAGTCCAGAGAGGACAGATTCCGATTCCCTTTTCAGTCAGGGAGCAGCAGTATGTCGGCAATCTGAAATGCGTAACGGAAGATCCTTTGACAGACAGGGAAATGGGAATTATGAAGTCCCTTGACAGAAACAACCGGCTGATAAAAGGTCAGGTGTTCTTATGGGAAGGCGCAAAAGGATGGGAAGACCTTTGGGACCTGGATGGAGTGATTAGTAAATAGATTGTTGCTGGCCAAGGATTGAACAGTAACAATAGATTTATAGTAACTGTTCAGAACCCCTGTATCGCGAGGTGTTTTTATGCTGAATTTGCATAAAACCCCGAGACATGCGTGTGCCAAATTGCTGATTTTGCAATTTGTGTGCATCATTGTGACTATGAAGGACGTAGTCCTGAATAGTTACAATTTGTAAAAGATGATATGGACAAGAGCAGATGGGGTACTATATGATATACGTATAGTACCCCTTTGGCAACGGTTCAGATATCAGATTCCTATCATGAATCGCTTTCCTTTTTGAAGGTACACACATTATGGGAGTGAGATCATGTATCGAGTATTACTGGTTGATGACGAAGTGCTTGTTAGAGAAGCGATAGGAGAAAATATTCATTGGGAAGAGCTGGGTTACGAACTGGCCGGAAGCTGTCAGGATAGGAAGGAAGCAAAGGAATTTTTGGAGAGAAATCCTGTTGACGTCGTTCTTACTGACATCTGCATGCCCCATATGGATGGGATGGAACTGAGCGAACTGATTTACGAACAGTATCCGGAAGTAAACGTTATTATTTTCAGCGGTTTTGATGACTTTGAGTATGCAAAGAAGGCAATCAAATATAATGTAAAGGAGTACCTGCTCAAACCTGTCACTGCATTTGAATTATCGGAAGTATTGACAAATCTGAAAGAGAAGATAGACAGTGCCAGGGAGAAAGAAAAAAAGCTGGAGCGATTGAGCGAAACCTATAATAAGAACCGTATCATCATAAAATCGAAGGTACTGGCAGATTTTATTATGGGGACGAAAACGGAAGAAGAGAACCTCCGGGGCCTAAGGGAAGTCGATGTTGTGCTGGAGGCTTCGGAATTTCGTGTCGCTGTTCTTGAAATCGACCTTTATTCAGAATTGCATGACCCGGACGAAGAAGCAAAGCAGCAGAGTGCCCTGATGGCATTTGCAGTTTTTAATATCAGTGACGAGATCATAAAAGCGCATCATGCAGGGATTGTCTGTCAGGGGAACCACAACCGTGTCTTCATTCTTTTTCAGACAGACAGGCCGAAGGGATTCGATGAGTCGGTAAAAAATACCTGCCTTCAGATCAGTGATCTGGTGAAACAGCTGCTGGGGCTGAGTATCACCGTCGGGATCGGAAGAGAAGTGAGAAACAAGAAAGACATTTATAAGTCCTATGAAGAGGCAGAAGGCGCAATCAGATACCGCTATCTCCTGGGAGGAGACAGCATCATCGATATGAAAGAAATTATCCGCACCATGAACAAAGAAGTGGATCTGGATGAGGAGATCAATCAGCTGTCAATGGCTCTAAAACTCAATGACCGGACAAAGACTGAAGAAGGACTGGATAAAATCAGTAAAGCAGTAAAAGATGCAATGGCCGACAAAAACAGAAGCTGCCTGTATCTGCAGCAGGTGATTGTGGCAGTCGGTGACGTACTGAGGACTTCCGACCTTGCAGGAAGCATGATATACGCCCAAAAGGATCAGCTGCTGACCGATATTGCAGAGGCCAGGACCTTTGCGGATTCCATGAAGCTGCTCGAAGATTACTGCCACCAGGCAGGAGAGGAACTGGACAACCAGAAGAATGCAGGTGGGAAAAGGCAGGCTTTTCTTGCGATGAATTATATGGAGAAGAATTATTCGGATGACGAACTGAATCTGAATTCCATCTGCACCTATCTTTGTATCAGCCCGAGCCGGTTCAGTACCATATTTAAAAATGCAACCGGTGAAACATTTATGGAAGCCCTGACCAGAATCAGGATGCAGAAAGCAAAAGAACTGTTGGAAAATACGGATCTGAAAAACTATGAGATTGCAGAAAAGGTAGGATTCAGCGATCCGCATTATTTCAGCATCGCATTCAAGAAAGCGACAGGAAAGACACCGAAAGAATATGCAAAGGGAAAGAGGTAGCTGTCTGTGAAGAAAAAGAGAAGCCATTACTGGCTGTTCGGTCATTTTAAAAGCATACAGTTTACCATGCTGTTTGGTTTTTCGGCTTTGATTGTCTTAGCTCTGGTCTCATTCTTAATCTTATCCATAAACTATACCGAAGATACAGTCCTGAACAACTCCATTGATTATTCCACCCAGCTGATCGAACAGGTAAACACGGATATCGATTCCTATATTGACTATATGGAAAATATATCCTCTCTGGTTACAAACAACAACGATATCAAGGAATACCTGTTCAACAGAAATCTTTCGCAGGGCGCCATGGACAATCTGTATAGCGGGATTCTGGCCCAGTTCAATACGATTATTGACGCAAGGGAAGACGTCTATAACATAGCGGTAATTTCCAATGACGGGAAACATATCATCAATGATGGTACGGACAGGCTGAATGAATATGTTTCGCTGACGGACATGGACTGGTACAGGAATGCCATAGTAAATGTGGATGGTACTGCCTTGTCTTCCTCCCATGTCCAGAATGCCATAAAAAGCGACTACAGATGGGTGATTACATTAAGCAGGAGCATAAGGAATCCCTATACGAATGAGCCTTCCGGAATATTTTTTATCGATTTGAATTACAATGCAATCAGCGACTTGTGTGAAAACAACAGCCTGGGAGAAAAAGGTTATGTATTCATCCTGGATGAAGGAGGAAATATCATCTATCATCCCCAGCAGCAGCTTTTATACAGCGGCCTGAAGACTGAGCGGATCGAGGAAGTCAGGAACAGCAAAACCCGCTATTTCGTCACTGATGAAGGGCAGCAAAGCAGGCTGTATACGATTTCAAAATCGGAAAAGACGGGATGGACCGTGGTAGGCGTCGTCGTAAGGTCTGCGCTCATGGAGAACAAAGCCAAAACCCAGATCATCTATCTGCTGGTCGCAGCGGTACTGCTGATGGCGACCGTGGCAATTTCAGCTTTTATCGCTTCAGATATTACGAGGCCCATCAAGATTCTGAAAGATTCCATGAAAGAAGTGGAAAAGGGACATTTTTCCAACGCCAACATAGAAGTGATTGATGATAATGAAATCGGAAGTCTGAGCAAGTCTTTTAATGTCATGACGAAAAAAATCCAAAACCTGATGGAAGAGAATATTTATGAACAGAAACAAAAGCGTAAAAGTGAGCTGAAGGCGCTCCAGTCGCAGATCAATCCTCATTTTCTATACAATACGCTGGATGCGATCATATGGATGGCAGAGGGGAATAAGAACCGGGAGGTTGTCCTGATGACCTCGTCTCTTGCGAAGCTGCTGCGCCAGAGCATAGGGAATGACAACGAGGTGCTGACGATTTCCCAGGAGATCAGCTACCTGCAAAACTACCTCACCATACAGAAGATGAGATATAAAGATAAACTGGAATTTGAGATCAATATCCCGAAAGACATTTATGATGAGGAAATCATTAAACTTGTCCTTCAGCCGATTGTGGAGAATGCAATTTATCATGGAATCAAATTCAAGGATGCAAAAGGCCTTCTTGTCATCAGCGGATATTCATCAGAAAACGATATCATACTGAAAGTGAGCGATAATGGTGTGGGAATGTCGGAAGAGACCCTTGCGCACATACTTGATGAGCATAAAGTCAATTACAAATCAAATGGAATAGGCGTCTATAACGTGCAGATGAGGCTGCAGCTGTATTACGGAAAAAGCTATGGCATCTCCTATGAAAGCGTTTTGGGCGAAGGGACGACGGCTACAGTAAAGATTCCCAGAAGGAATCTGCAGGGGGAAACAAATGAAAAAGCTTAGGAACAAGATTGTTGTGCTGATCTTACTGTGTATCACAGCTCTGTGCATTACAATAATAGCTGGAGAAAATCTAAAGATGGAAAAGCCCATTAAAATCATCTATATTCCGAAAATCATTGATGAGACAAACGAATTCTGGTCAGCCCTGATCGGAGGAGCGAACATGGCGGCGAAAGAATACGGTGCAGAACTTACAATTGTTGCTCCAAATGCGGAAAATGATTATGAAAGGCAGAATGAATTGATTCAATGGGCAATTGAGCAAAAACCGGATGCCATCGCAGTGTCGCCGGCCAATTTTACGGAATCGACGGAAATGGTGAAAAAGGTTACCCAGAATAATATAAAATTAATTCTGATCGATTCCAATGTGGATGAAGCTGTAGAAGATGTCAGCGTCTCGACAAACAATTATGAAGCTGGCAAAAAAATCGGCCAGTTCATGAAACAATTCATTCAGAAAGATACGAAGATTGCAGTTGTCGGGCATGTCAAGACCGCATCGACTGCAATTGAGCGGGAGAAGGGCCTGCGGGCGGCACTGGGTAAGGACGAAAGCAAAATCCTGGAAGTGGTATTCTGTGATTCGGTATTTGGCAAGGCCTATGAGGTTACTGTAGATCTGTTTAAAAAATATCCTGACATCAGCATGGTGGCCGGGCTCAATGAATATTCAGCCGTTGGTGCGGCAAGGGCAATCAAGGACATGGGCCTGGAAGAGCAGGTGAAAATAATCGGATTTGACAGTTCCGCTGAAGAAATCGAATTGCTGGAGGAAGGCGTTTTTCAGGGGATTGTCATACAGAAATCCTTTAATATGGGCTATCTTGGAATCGAAAAGGCGGTAAAAGCTGTGAGGGGGGGAAAGGTGCCGAAAAATGTAGATTCAGGTTCGCAGCTGATTACGAAAGAAAACATGTATACGGATGAGAATCAGAAGCTTTTATTTCCGTTCATCGGAAACCAGTCGACGCAAAAGGATGAAGGCAGTACAGACTAGTGTGCTGTTTTGCCGATTATCAGTGATACAGCATACCAGATTCAGGGTGAAATGCATATAATTCTGTAAATGGAACAGTGAAAAGGTTAAAAAACTACAAAACAGTAGTTTTTTAACCTTTTTTTAGAAGATATTCAATTACTAATTTTCCCATCCTGCAATATAATTCATATATCAGGAAACGCAGAAATTTATTCAAGAAATGGATGGTGAAAACGTGGGCGAAGTAATTTTGACAATGAAAGAGATCGACAAATCCTTCATTGGTGTACACGCGCTGAAACAGGTAAATTTGGAACTGAAAAAGGGAGAGGTCCATGCGCTGATGGGAGAAAACGGTGCAGGAAAATCTACGCTTATGAAGGTGCTGACCGGAATTTATGCAAAAGACAGCGGCAGTATCATATATGAGGGAAAAGAGATTGAGTTTACAAATCCCCGTGAAGCACAGGATGTAGGCATCACAATCGTACATCAGGAGCTGAACATGATGAATCATCTTACAGTTGCGCAGAATATATTTATTGGCCGCGAGATGATGAATGGAAAGCTGATCAATGACAGAAAAATGAACAAGGAAGCGGCAAAATTATTTGAGAAGCTGAATATCGATATCGATCCAGACGAGACGATCGGGAACCTGACGGTCGGAAAACAGCAGATGTGCGAAATTGCAAAAGCGATTTCAAGGGATGCAAAAATCATCGTATTTGACGAACCGACAGCTGCTTTGACCGAGTCTGAAATTGATGAGCTTTTCAAAATTATCAGGGATTTAAGGGCAAAGGGAATCGGGATTGTCTATATTTCCCACAGAATGGATGAAATTAAGGTGATTACAGACCGGGTTACGGTAATGCGTGATGGTGAATATGTGGGAACCTTAATTACGAAAGACTGCTCGAAAAATGACATCATCAATATGATGGTAGGCCGAGTGATCTACGAAGATCCAAAGCAGAAAAGCAATGTGCCGGAAAACGCACCTGTCGTTTTGAAGGTGGAACATCTGAATGCGGGCAAGATGGTGAGGGATGTAAGCTTCGAATTGAAGAAAGGCGAGATACTTGGATTTGCCGGACTGATGGGAGCTGGAAGAACTGAAACCGCCAGAGCGCTTTTCGGGGCAGACAAAAAAGACAGCGGAGACATCTATATCAACGGACAGAAAGTGGACATCAAAAATCCTATGGATGCCGTAAATGCGGGAGTCGGATATTTATCGGAAGACAGAAAGCGTTATGGAATCGTTCTTGACAAGACAATAGCAGAGAATACGACGATGGCGTCTCTTGAACATTACATGAAAGGCTTTTTCATCAATGAGAAAGAAGAAAAAAAGATCGCTGAAGAGTACGTAAATAAACTAAGGACAAAGACACCGACAGTTGATACCGCAGTAATAAATTTATCAGGTGGAAACCAGCAGAAAGTAGTTATAGCAAAATGGCTTGTGCGCGACTGCGATATTCTCATTTTTGACGAACCTACCAGAGGAATTGACGTAGGTGCGAAGAATGAAATTTATCAGCTGATGAGTGAACTGGCAGCAGAAGGCAAATCAATCATTATGATTTCTTCTGAACTGACAGAGATTCTAAGAATGAGCGATCGGATCGTTGTCATGTGTGAAGGCAGAAAAACAGGAGAGCTGTCGATTGAGGAAGCATCCCAGGAAACGATCATGCAGGCGGCAACCTTAAGAAATTAGTCGGGAGGATATATAGAAATGGAAAACATACAAAAAAAGGTATCTACAAAAACAAACCCGTTCATAGATAATCCGGTTGTAAAGGCAATCGGAACACAACGGTTAATAGCAGTGCTGGCCCTTCTGGCTTTGACGGGATTTTTCAGTATCGCTAGTCCTGCGTTCAGGCAGTGGACAACGGTGGTAAGCATCTTCGATGCTTCCTACTACATCGGCTTCATGGCAATCGGAATCACATTCGTAATCATCACAGGCGGCATCGATCTTTCTATCGGAACTGTTCTTGTATGCTCGTCTCTGATTGCAGGTTCCCTGGCAGTGAAGAACGGAGTTCCTGTTGCAGCATGTCTGGCAGTAGGCATTCTGATCGGTGCACTCTTTGGCCTTTGCAACGGTCTGATGGTATCGATTATGGGGCTTCCACCTTTTATTGCAACTTTGGGAACAATGATGGTTTCGAAAGGGTTTGGCTCCATCTATTCAAAAGCACAGAGTGTTACCTGGCCTCAGGCAGCAGGAGATGGCGGATGGTTCAGAAGTATCTTCAAAGTGACCATAGGAAGCGGAGCGGGCGCTAAGATCATTCCGACCGGATTCCTGTTACTGATCATACTTGCAGTCATCATGTCAGTCATATTGAATAAGACCCGTCCGGGACGTTACATACTGGCACTTGGAAGCAACAAAGAAGCTACAAGGCTTTCAGGCGTGAATATTGTCAAATGGGAAACGTTAGCTTATATATTCTCAGGAAGCTTTGCCGGACTTGCAGGCATCGCATATGCAGCTTCCTACTCCACAATGCTTCCAGGCGGCGGCGCAGGATTCGAACTTGATGCAATCGCAGGCGTAGTAATCGGAGGAACCTCCATGAGCGGCGGTTATGGATCCATTGCCGGAACACTGATTGGTGTATTTATCATGTCGGTATTAAAGACAGGCCTTCCGTTTATCGGATTGCAGCCGCATTATCAGCAGTTTATAACAGGTTTTGTATTGATTGCAGCCGTTTTCGCGGATGTTGTTAATAGAAGAAAGAAAAATTAAAGGGAGGATTTACAAATGAGGAAAAAAGTATTAAGTGTATTGTTATGTGCAGCTATGACCGCTGCTATGCTGTCAGGATGCGGATCTAAGGATGCCGCAACAACGGAAACAACAGAAACTACCGACAAGAAGGAAAGTGCTTCAGATGAGGAATTATTCGTCTATATGGTATCCAAAGGATTCCAGCATCAGTACTGGCAGGCGGTTAAAAAGGGTGCTGACGAAGCTGCAGCGGAATTGGGAGCGAAAATAGAATTCGTTGGTCCAAATACAGAAAGCGATATCGCAGATCAGGTTCAGATGTTAAACAATGCAATCAACTTAAAACCTGACGCAATCGGCCTTGCATCTCTGAGTACAGACGCTTGTCTCGAAGCGATTCAGGCAGCAAAGGATGCAGGAATTCCAATTATAGGATTTGACTCTGGTGTTCCGAATGCTCCTGAAGGTGCAGTATTTGCAAATGCATCTACAGATAATTACAAAGCAGGTGAATTGGCAGCAGAAAATACATTCCCAATCATCAAAGATAAAATAACAGGTGCTACAGCTACAGTAAGAATCGGTGTTATGAACCAGGATGCTACCGCAGAATCTATCATCAACCGTGGTTCAGGATTCATTGACAAAATGAAATCATTGATCGAAGCAGAAGGAAAAACAGTTTCTGTTGAAGGACATGATAAATGGAACGACAAAAAGGATAATGCCGATGTCATTATCGAAGTGGCAGTTCCATCAGCAGTTACTGCAGAAGCATCTTCAATCGACGGACAGAACCTGTTAAACAAAAAAGATATCATTGCAGTATATGGTTCTAACCAGCACTCCGGTGAAGCACTTGTAAATGCAGATTCAAACTTAAAGAAACTTGGTCCGGACGGCGTAATCGGTGTTGCATTCGACTCAGGATCACTTATCAAAGGTGCTGTAAAAAATGGAACATTAGCAGGCGCTGTTACACAGGATCCGGTTTCAATCGGAAGAAAAACTGTTGAACTGGCAGTTGCAGCAGCAAAAGGAGAAAAAGTAGCTGACGTTGATACAGGATGCAGATGGTATACAGCTGACAATATGGATGATGCTGAAATAGCTCCAAACTTATACGACTAAGCTAAATGAGGGATTAAAAACGAATAACCATATATCTTTATGATGGATGTATGATGAAGCAGAATGACTGGCAGGATTCCTAGAGGGGGGGGATTCTGCCAGTTGTTTTTTATTCACAAGAAATTCCTGGAATTTTTCTTGAATTATAAAAATTCCGCAAGGAGGCGCGTGATGCTGAATTTGCATAAAATCCCGTTGCCTTTATCTTTCTTTCGAAGTATAATCATAGCGTATGTGTAGGAATGAAAATTACTAGCTGTTCAGAAGGAAGTGGCTGAACGCTAAAAAAATTTTGCGTAAAACCATATTAAAACGATAGATTAAGTAGAAAAAAAGAGGAAATAGAAAATGAGTCTGTCAGAGAAAAACTATGAAATTACAAACAGTGAATTGCGAAAACTTGCAGAACCGTATCTGCTTGTCGATATCAGGGATGAGGCTGCATTCCAGTTCGGACACCTGCCGGAAGCTGTGAACATTTCCCTGAAGCAGCTGGAAGAGGACAATACTCTGCTGCCCCGGGAGAAGAAAATAGTGGTGTACTGTAAAATCGGTCAGGTAAGCGCCGATGTTGCTGAAATGCTGCGGGAAAACGGTTATGAAGCCTGGAATCTGTCGGGAGGCTACAACGAATGGCTCAGGAATCAGATTCAGATGCAGTTGGAAAGCAGGACTGTACAGGATGAGGCTGAAAAAAGCATACAGAAAAAATTCCATAAGTCATTATTCTCGAAATTTGCCAAGGCTATCAGGGAATATGAGATGTTGAAGCAAGGCGATAAGATCGCAGTCTGCATTTCAGGCGGCAAGGATTCCATGGTGATGGCGAAGCTTTTCCAGGAACTGAAGAAGCACAACAAGTTCGAGTTTGAACTGGTGTTTCTCGTAATGGATCCGGGATATAATGAAGTGAACAGGAGAGTCATCGAAGAAAATGCCAGAATGCTTGGCATCCCGATCACGGTATTTGAAACGGATATTTTCGAGGCTGTCTACAACGTGGAGAAATCTCCGTGCTACCTGTGCGCCAGGATGAGGCGCGGACATCTGTACAGCAGGGCAAAAGAGCTGGGATGCAATAAGATTGCACTGGGACACCATTATGATGATGTGATCGAAACGATCCTGATGGGGATGCTGTATGGCGCGCAGGTTCAGACTATGATGCCGAAGCTGCACAGTACCAATTTTGAGGGGATGGAACTGATACGGCCGATGTATCTGATCCGGGAAGAGGATATCAAGCATTGGAGGGACTACAACAATCTCCATTTCATCCAGTGCGCATGCCGCTTTACGGATTCCTGCACGACCTGCAGGGTCGACGGCAGCGCAGTGTCAAAGAGGACCGAAATCAAGGATCTGATCAGGCATCTGAAGGAGACGAATCCTTACATTGAGAGCAATATTTTCCGAAGCGTGGAAAACGTCAACCTCAGTACGGTTATCGCCTATAAGGAAAACGGGATCCAGCATAATTTTTTGGAAAAGTATGATTCATATACGGAAGAGTAGATAAGAAGCAGGCAATTTTTGTGCGCCCCATTACATATTGACAAATGTCGATATGTATACTATAATGATAAAAAGATTGATGAACATCGATATAAAAATATAAAGGACGGTACTTATATGAAGGCGATATGGGATTTTTTTCAAAACCAGATTCTCGGAATGAAATGGTTGAATGCATTAATAGGAGAGGGCCTGTCAGCCCTGGGGCTGGATATTACGGCAAGGCTGGGAGGCAGCATCCAGTTTTTTATCTATGACACAATAAAGATTTTAGTGTTGCTGTCGGTTCTGATTTTTATTATTTCTTATATTCAAAGCTTCTTTCCGCCTGAAAGGACTAAAAAGATACTGGGGAGATTTCACGGCGTGAGAGCGAATATACTGAGTGCTCTGCTCGGAACCGTAACACCGTTCTGCAGCTGCTCTTCGATTCCATTATTTATTGGATTCACAAATGCAGGACTGCCGGTTGGCGTAACATTCTCGTTCTTGATATCCTCGCCTCTGGTCGATCTGGGGGCCCTGATTCTTCTGATGAGCATCTTTGGAGCTAAAATTGCAGTAACATATGTAATTGTGGGCCTTGTGCTTGCGGTAATCGGAGGCGGCATTATTGACAAACTGGGAATGGAGGATTACGTTGTGAAATTCATCAATCCGGCTGCCACGGTTGATATCGAAGCCCCTGAACTGTCGAGAAAAGAAAGAATCATTTATGCGAAAGAGCAGGTTCAGTCAACTGTTAAGAAGGTGATCCTGTATGTGCTTGGAGGCGTTGCCATCGGCGCGGCAATCCATAACTGGATTCCGGAAACGATAATTCAGAATGTATTAGGTACAAACAATCCATTTTCTGTTCTGATCGCCACTGTTGTGGGTATCCCCATGTATGCGGATATTTTCGGAACATTGCCGATTGCGGAAGCCCTGTTTGCAAAGGGAGTGGGAGTCGGAACGATCCTTTCCTTTATGATGGGAGTTACGGCGCTTAGCCTGCCGTCCATACTCATGCTGAAGAGAGTTGTGAAAAATAAGCTTTTGGTAATCTTTGTTGGTATTGTAGCAGCTGGAATTATCATAATCGGATATTTCTTTAATGCATTCAGTTTTCTGATTGTATAGCAGCCTATTAAAAAATGTAATGGGCTGTGGTATATTAGTAACAGTATTCAACATATTTCATTCAGGTTTTTAAGAAAAGGAGATAATAGCATGGCATTATTTAATTTTGGAAAGAAAAAAGAAGAAACAGGCAGCTGCTGCTGCAGCGGGGCATGCGATGCCGAATCAATTAAGAATGCAGCGGAAATGAATAAAGAAGGAGAATCTGTGAAGGTTCTGGGTTCGGGCTGCGCAAAATGCAACCAGCTGGAAGCAAATGTGAAAGCTGCATTGGAGCAGCTGGGAATGGATACAACCATTGAGCATGTAACGGATTTTTCACAGATTGCAGCATACGGTGTAATGACTACTCCGGCATTGGTGGTAGACGGCAAGGTAGTATCCTATGGTAAGGTGCTGAAAGTAGAAGAAGCGGTTAAGCTTTTGGAAAAAATCAGATAGATTGTTAGTTTAAAAAAACCTTCATGTTCCATTTGGGACGTGAAGGTTTTTATGTTATAGACGCATATTCCCAGGACTAAAAAACGCTCTGGCGATACACCTCTGTTCATCCTGTCTTAACAGTAAACCTGAAAAGGGATGGCAGGAATATCCGCCTGGTTATACAGATTTACCAGATACCAGTCATTCTGTGCGAAAGACACTTTTAAAGGCCCTTCTGTTGTTTCCGGAAGCTGGAGGACCAGCTGATCTCCTTTTACACCTGCAGTGAAGGGGATTTCCTCATTAATCTGTGTTACATGAAGTGCACTGCATGTATCGCCGTCCAGTTTCAATCCGCCTTCTGCATTGTCAAAAGTTATGGTAAGCAGATTATTTTTACGGACAACATCTGCTGCAACAGGTGCATCGCAAAGGATCTGTTCACCATAGACATGTCCGCGGGCAAGAAGTGCAAGCCGATGACCAACGGTTTTCTTGTCTTTCGGGTGAATATCCATCTGTTCGCCTGCATCTGATATGGAACACAGATATGCATCCGGCACAGTATCAGCAACGGCTTTCTGACAAGCCCGAATGGTCGTAATATCCCTGGGCTCAATACCAAACCAGGTTTGAAATCCGGGTAATTGAACCAGCAGGAAAGGCAGTGTGTTGTCGTTCCATAAAGCCCGCCAGTCTGCTATTAATGCGGTCATCATATCTTTGTACAATGCCTGGCGTCCTGGAACGTCGTCACTTTCACCCTGGTACCACAGAAAACCACGGATGCTGCAGGGTGCGACAGTTTTTAACATGTGCTCGTAGAGGCTTCCCGGAATCAACTGGGGCTGCATCTGCTGAGGCATTCCGAAAGGTTCGATTCCTCGAGCTGCAAAAAAAGCTGCAATTTCTTCATCGTCAGGAGTTCGTGGTGAAACAAATTCACCAAATTCATCCGCGAACGGATCTCCGCGTCCGTTCATGGGATTATCGCGCTGCTCTCTCCAGTATTCGTCCATGTCCGTATGCGATGCAAAGTCTTCATATTCCTGCATCCATGGTTTTCCGGCTCTGGATACAGATGACGGGTTCATCCAGGAGCAGGATGGCGTTCCGCCCCAATTGCATCCGATGATTCCAATGGGAACATCCAGTGTATCAGCGAGTTCCTTCTGAAAATAGTAGCCTACTGCAGAAAAATATTCCAGATTTTCAGCGGTGGCATCCCGCCATATGCCCATTCTGCTATAGTCAAAATCCTGATCCTGCCCGTCATAGCAAATTTCCGGAACATCATAGAAGCGAAGATTTGGACGGGGACAGGAGAGGAGTTCTTCCTTTTTGTGTTTTTCATAGCGCATATGGAATTCCATATTTGACTGTCCGCCGGCAACCCAGACTTCACCCACAGCCACATGTTCCAGCGTAATGGATTCCTGTTCCGTATGCAGAATAATCTGCTCATCTTTGGAAGCTTTTAGTGCAGGAAGGGTTAACTTCCAGTGCCCGCTGGCAGGAATAACAGTCTCCGCAGTTTTATTCTGCACAGAAATATGGAGTGTTTTACCGGGAGTTCCAAATCCCCAGATCAGGAATGGCTTTTCTCGTTGGATGACCATTTCGTTTTGAAAAATAGGTGCTGTCTGTAACATTTTATTCTCCTTTTCGGTTTTTGAATTGAGATTACACGAATGTTAAATGAGTTAACGCTATATTAACACTAATAGAGATGAAATACAAGCAGAATAGTGAGGATTCAAATAACACAAACAGAAAAATGGAATGAAACACGAATTTGCTAATTGTTTTTGAAACTGCTATAATTAAAAAATGCGATAACTGTTAATGTCCACTGTCTGGGGGGATTTTTTATTCATTCTCTGCAACCATAAAGGACATAGGACGGAACAGATACGAAAAATGAAAGAGAAGGATTTTAAGAGATGGATCAAACAGCTTATTTTGAACAGATGCGTCAAAAAAGAAGAGATGAAATCCTGGCAGCTGCTAAAAGCCTGATTTTAAAGGAAGGCCTGGATGCATTTCAGATGCAGCGATTGGCGCGGGAACTCGATATTTCTACGGTTACGCTGTATAAGTATTTTAAAAACAGTGATGACGTTATGAGTGCTGTCCAAAAGCAGATTCTTGACAGTGGTGATTTGTTCATGCAAAGGGCTTCTGTTCAGAAAGATGCCATGGAAAGATTACTGCAGACCATCCGGAACTTTTATATGAATGCATTGGAGCAAAGAAATGCCATAACGCTTCTGTTTCTGTTTCAGGTGCAGTCAAAAGAAGCCGGAGAGGATATGCTTGCAAGCAAAATGTATGAAGTATTGTATGGGATGATTGAGGAAGCGAAGCAGGACGGGAAGATCAATTCTGGTTTAAAGCTGAAAAGCACAGTGGATTTTATTGTCAATGTAAATCTGGCTTTAATTGAACGGATTGCGCTGATGAATGAAGATGTATTTCAGAAGCAGAAAAAAGAATTGAATATGCAGGCAGAACAGCTGATTTTGATGGTCCGTCTGTATCTGACCACGGAAACATAGGCGGCATGGTGTTATATTCCTTAAATGAAAATGTGTAACTATTAAGAATTCCGGAGAATATGCCGAATAATAAAGATAAGCATGAATTTAAACTCATCAGGTAAACAGTTTACCGACATATAAGGACAGGGTAGCAGGATGGACATCATTAAAAATCTGGAAATAAATGTTTTTTCCATGGTGATTTTAGGGATTTTATATGTTAAACTTTATACAAAATCAAAGCAGCTGTTTTCAGACAGGATATTTAAGTATATGCTTCTGAGCGGGCTGTTTCTTATTGCGGCTTCCACGGCGACCTGGATTGTCAACGGCAGGGATGGGAGTATATTCTATCTTCTGAACTGGGCTACGAACATATTGCAGTTAATGTTTACCCCGCTTCCGGCGTTGCTCTGGATTGTTTATGCAGATTATGAGATTTTCAGGAGCAGGGAACAGGCAAAACGCAAAGGCTTCAGATTTGCGGCAATCGTTTTGATTGATGCTGTCCTTGTGCTTACAACGCCGCTGAACGGCCTGATTATGACTGTAGATGCAGATAATATATATTCACGGGGGCCATGGTTTTTGTTTCATGTCATGTTTAATTTTTTCCTTATTTTGTATGTGACAATGCTGATTCTGAAAAACCGCAGCAGAATTGAAACCAGGAATTTTTGGACACTGCTTTTATATCCGGTTCCGACTATCATCGGAGCAATTTTGCATACAAGCTTTTATGGGGTTTCCGTGACCTGGCCTTCTTATGTGATTGCAGTTCTCATTTTATACTGCAATCTTCTGGATGTGGGGATTAAGACGGACTACCTCACAGGGCTGTTTAACCGCAGGGTAATTGACTCCTATGTGGCTGAAAAGATTGCAGCAAGCACAAAGAAAAAAAGTTTCTCGGCAATCGCAATCGATCTGGACGAATTCAAGCAGATTAATGACAGATTCGGTCATGACGAGGGAGATGCGGCTCTTATTTGGGTTGCACAGCTTTTAAAACGCAGCATTGGAACAGAGAGTATGATTGCAAGGTACGGCGGAGACGAATTCTACGTGGTGCTGAATACAGATAACAGAGAAGAATTGACAGCAATCATGGAGAAGATCATTTTTAACCTGAAAGCGCACAATCGGGAAAAGGCAAAGCCTTATGAGATTCATCTGAGCATGGGCGCGGATGTGTACGATGCGGCTTCAGGCTATGATGCAGAAGGATTTATGAAGCACCTGGATGGGCTAATGTACCGGCAGAAGGAAGAACATCACCAGATGGCCCGAATACACGCTGATTTCTGCATTTGACTTGAAAATCATTTCTTGAATTATTAATTTTATCGTGAGATAATTATCGGATGATACAAAGAAGGAGATATGATATGCATATGAAACATGTGACCTTAATGGTCAAAAACCTGGAAAAATCTATAGAATTTTATGAAACCATGACAGGACTTACCATTTCCCGCCGCTTTCACGCAGGACCCGGGGAACTGGCATTTCTAACAAATGGCAACGGGGAAACTGAGATTGAACTTGTCTGCATGCCGCAGGGACAGAAGTTTGAAGGGAAAGGCATGTTCATCTGTTTTGAAACGGACAAGTTGGAAGAAATGCATAAGCTTGCCCGGGACAGAGGACTTAATCCTTCAGAAATCCAGGATCCTGGCGATCAGACCCGCTATTTTTACATGTATGATCCAGACGGAGTATCCGTGCAGCTGCGTTTTTTCCCGGAAGGATATTAATTTATGCTGATGACTCCTGCAGTACTCTTATTGCAGGGGTTGTCAGTCTTTTTTATCTCATAGGGAAGTTCGTCCTATGAGATAAAAAATGCTCCGAGAAGATGTGCAGTCGGGCTTATAGGGAGGACTAAAGATTATGATACGAAAAACTTATGACAATTACAGGGAGATACTGCTTTATACCATAGCTGCAGCGTTTATCGGTATGATTGTCGGTATGATTGATACTGTATTCGGACGTGTATTGCTGCAAATATCTGAAATCAGGGATAATCATGTGATGAAGCTTGTCCCGTTTCTGCCAGTCGCAGGCATCGCCATCATGCTTCTGTACAGAAAATACAGCAAGGAAAGCCTCAAGGGAATGACCCTTGTTTTTGAGGCCGGACATGGCGAACGGGAAAGAATTCCGAAAATGCTGATTCCGTTGGTAATGGTCAGCACATGGATTACCCACCTGTTTGGAGGCAGTGCGGGACGTGAGGGCGTTGCAGTCCAGATCGGTGCTGCAGTTACCCATACCGTGGGGCGGCATATGAAGCTGTACAAAAATCCGAGGACCCTTGTTGTAATAGGGATGGCAGCCGGTTTTGCCGGGCTCTTTCAAACCCCGCTGGCAGCCACTTTTTTTGCAATGGAAGTGCTGGTTGCGGGCTCGCTGCTGTATGAGGCCCTTCTTCCGGCACTGGCCGCTTCCTTTGCTGCAAGTTACACTTCCCACTTTCTAGGCCTTGAAAAGTTCTCGATTGCAGTCACGGATACGTTAGATCCATCGGCTGCATCCGTAGGAAAATTGATCGTTCTTGGAATTGCGTTTGGCATTACCGGTGGCATTTTTGCCCATCTGTTAGGCTCATCTAAAAAGTTCTTCGCAAAGATTTTCAGTGATCCGGTTAAGAGAATATTTGTTATGGGCTGCGGGCTCGCCATAGTTCTGCTCGTGCTACATGTGGGAAGATATTGCGGCCTTGGAACCAATCTGATTCATGCCGGTTTTTCGGGTGAGAAAATATATGCTTATGACTGGATCCTGAAATCCGCATTGACGATTCTGACATTATCAGCCGGCTTCCAGGGTGGAGAGGTGACGCCGCTTTTTTCGATCGGATCCAGTCTGGGAATCGTCCTGGCCCATCTGCTTGGTATGCCGCCTGTGCTGATCGCTTCACTTGGCTATGCGGCCGTATTCGGAAGCGCTACCAATACGCTCCTCGCACCAATACTGATAGGCGCCGAAGTATTTGGTCCGGATAACATCATCAGTTTTGTAGTCGTGTGTTCAATCGCATATGTATTTAATGGGGATAAGACAATCTATGGATCCCAGAAGAAATTCAATTATTTTGAAAGCATTCAGGATAATTAGTTAGAAAGCAGGAATAAACGAAATACAACAAACTATTAAAGTATTAGATAATTTGTGAGAATTTCAATAAATAAAAGTTTCAAATTCTGACATATTGTGATATAATTCATCATATACACATTACTAGAACGTAAACGATTATTTTTACAACAGCGATCAGGAGGTGGATTTATGTCAATGAAAGATAATACAAACTTTACAACAACATCAAATTCAGAACTGGATGAAGTAAAATTAAATCACGTGGAGGATGAAGGAAGTTTGAACGAAGATATTGATGATGTAGACGATGACTATGCTGAAAAATATAATGAATATTAAAATTTGATTTTTGGGTATATAATATGCCCTTTGCATCAGACACTATTGAAAATGGCTCCTATGACTTTAAATCATAGGACCATTTTTTTTTTCGGCAAATGGATGAAAATACCGAACTCAAAAAATGTCTGTGTGTGTTTTTTTACACAGCAGCCGAGTGAAAAAAATTCCACCTTATTGAAAAATAGACACATTCTATTCGCAACAAACCAATGCTACAATAAGACCATCTTAAGAAACATAACCGTAACCAATGAAGAACAGGGAGGAATCACAATGAAAAAGAAATTATTATCTGCTTTGCTGGCGTTCACAATGGTATTATCAATGACAGCCTGCGGAGCCAAGGAATCGTCAACATCTGATCAGGCATCAGAGGACAAAGTTACCATCAAAGTATTTTCTAATCTTCCAGACAGAACAAACGGACAGGGATTCGTTGAGCAGACTTTATTCGACCAGTACATGGATGAAAATCCAGATGTAGTGATCCAGGTAGAAGCGCTTGATGACGAAGCATACAAAACAAAATTCAAAGCCTATGCATCCGGAAGCAATATGCCGGATCTGGTAAACGTATGGGGGCAGCCGTCTTTCTTAAATGAAATCATTGATGCAAATCTGTTGACAGAACTGAATGCGGCTGATTATGCTGATTACGGTTTCATCAACGGATCTTTAGACGGATTCAGTAATGACGGAAAATTATACGGACTTGCAAGAAATACCGACGTTATGGGATTTTATTATAACAAGGCTATATTTGAAAAAAATGGATGGGAAGTACCACAGACATATGACGAATTAATCGCTTTAGCAGGCAAGATCAAAGATGCGGGCTTAATTCCATGCAGCATGGATGGTTCCGACAAATGGCCTCTTTCGATTTACGTTCATGACCTGATGCAGAAGATCGATCCTGACATCAAGACGCAGGTGCAGGATTCCATTGCAAACGGAGATTTTTTAAATCCTGTTTATGCACAGGCAGCTGGACTTTTTGTGGATGCGGCAGACGCTGGTTTATTCCAGAGTGGATTCGAAACCACTGATTATGGAACTGCAAAAAATCTGTTCACGAACTCACAGGCGGCCATGTTCTATATGGGAAGTTGGGAAATGTCTATGGCAACAGATGAAAATGTTCCTGAAGATGTGAGAAATAACATCGGTGTATTTATGATGCCTACAGTAGCAGGCGGTGCAGGAAACGTAACAGACATTGCCGCCTGGAACGGAGGCGGATATGCAGTGACCGCAAATTCCAAAGTGAAAGAGGAAGCAATCAAGTTACTGAATTTCATGTTCAAACCGGAAAACTGGTCAAAGCTCTGCTGGGAAAACGGAATCTGCATGTCAGCACAGAATTATTCTGAATATCTGACAGGAGAAGAAACATCTGCACAGTTAGACTTTACGGATATCGTATCAGGATCAACAAGCGTAACAGGCGTAACATTTAATGATTTGGGAACTTCCGAGTTCAAGACGCTGAGCGAAGATCTGTCACAGGAACTTGCAATCAAATCTGTGTCGGTCGAAGAGTTTATCGGAAAATTAGAAGAAGCTGGAAAATAAAATAATCTTGTGGAATGGCTGCCTTGTGTGGAATTGCTGAGGCAGCCATTTTCAACAGGAATGACAGCTCGAAGCCGAAAAGCATTGCTGTGAAAGGAGAAAGTTGTGAAAAAATTATACAGTAACAAATACATCATACTCAGTCTGATAGCCCCAGGACTATTAACGTTTGTTTTTGCGATTTTAGTACCAATCTGTTTGAGCGTATATTACGGATTTACAGATTTTTCAGGAATAGGTGCAGCAAACTTTATAGGTTTGGAAAATTATACAACTTTATTTAAAGATAGCGGTTTTTGGATGTCCCTTAGGAACTCTCTGTTCCTGGCAGTCGGATTTATCCTGATCCAGCACCCGATAGCGATTGTCGTAGCTGCAATTCTTGACAAACTGCAGGGAAAAGCGGAAGGCTTTTTCAGATGCGTATACTTCATACCGAATGTTATTTCGGTTGCAATTATTGCTTATTTATGGAAATTTATCTACAATCCGAATTTCGGACTTTTTAATAAGATTCTTCAGTCTCTGGGTTTCAAAGGAGACGTCAACTGGCTTGGAAGCGGAAACGCAATCTGGTCGGTGCTGCTTGTACTTATATGGCATGGTTTTGGCTGGGGGATGCTGATTTATTATACAGGCATCAAGAATATCGACCCTGTGCTTTATGAAGCGGCAGCAATCGATGGTGCAACTTCCGCACAGACTTTCATGAAAATCACATTGCCGCTTATGAAAACGGTAATCCAGATGAACGTAACAATGGCAATTATCGCAGCTTTAAAACAGATGGAAACCGTATATCTGCTGACAAATGGCGGACCCGGCAATGAAACGCAGTTCCTGGCAAACTTCCTGTATAAAGAGGCATTTAAATCATATAAATATGGATACGGAAATTCCATCAGCGTTATATTTGTTATTATCTGCCTGGCAGCAACTGTCATTTTAAATAAAATTTTTGCAGAAAAAGATGAAAGGAGGAAAAGAGCATGAATTCCGATATCAGAAAAACAGGTAAATCAGGAAAAATAGTTCTCTTCATATGCCTTCTGGTGATAGCAGGAATTCAGCTGTTTCCTCTCATCTGGCTTGTAGATTTTTCACTGGCGAATCCGAATGAACTTTTTACAAGCGGTATCCTCGTATGGCCGGAAAAAATCCAGTGGGGGAACTATGTAAAAGCATTTGTGGATGGAAATTTCCTTCTGTATTTTAAGAACAGTATTCTGATCAATACGCTGGCAGTGGTATTTGTCCTGCTTATTTCGGTCATGGCATCATTTGCCTGTATCAGAATGGAATGGAAATTGAGCGGAGTGGTCAAGACCCTGCTTTTAATGGGAATGATGATTCCGATTCATGCGACACTGCTTCCGAATTTCGTCATCTATGATAAGCTTGGATTGACGGACACAATCTGGGCGCTTCTGATTCCTTACATCGCATTTTCCCTTCCACAGGGCGTATTCCTCACAAGCAGCTTTATGAGCGCAATCCCGAAGGAACTGGAGGAGGCGGCACTGCTGGATGGATGCGGAATCTATAGGATCGTATTCACCATGATTATGCCCCTGATGAAAGCATCTCTTGTTACAGTCGCGATTATGACTTACCTGAACAACTGGAATGAATTCATGATGGCAAGTACATACCTGAGTACCAAGACATGGAAGACGCTTCCATTTGCAATCCTGGAATTCACCGGCCAGTATTCATCAAATTACGCTGTTCAGTTTGCAGTCATGGCACTGACGGCAGCTCCGGCACTGCTGATCTACATCATCCTGAACAAGTATATTACAAAAGGTGTTGCGGCAGGTGCAGTAAAAGGATAATATAAAGCAAAGGGAAACATAACAAGTGGCTATGAAGGACGTAGTTCTGAATGGTTACCAATATAAATATATATAGCCGCCTGGTAGTTATGAATATAATGCTGAGCGGCTAGGATTATATTTTGTGACTATGAAGGACATAGTCCTGAATAGTTACTCTATTACAAAATGATGCGGGTGATCATATGAAGCGTTTTTTTAACATACACAGATGGAAAATCAAGTATAAGCTGACAGGAGCAATGTATGCGGTCCTGATCCCTGCATTGCTTGGCATTACTGCATACATTTATATGCAGAGTTCAAAGACAGTTACCAATGAACTGAGCAATGCTTATCAGAATCTGACGCGGACAATGGAGGAGAGCATCAACTATATCGCTTCGGATATAGAGGATATCATTACCTATGTTGTAATCAATAACGATTTCCGTTATGTGCTGAGTTCTGATCAAGACTCCGCCCTGGCAAACAACCCGTTGGTATGGTCCAAGGAGACGCCTGCTGATCTGGTAACGGAAATGCTGGCTGTCAAAAACCATATCGGTTTTTTTGGACTCTTTCCGGAGAACGGAGCGAGGCCCTATCTGAGCACAAGAAGAAATGATATCGTGTCCCAGAATACTGAAGAAGTGAAAGGGCTGGAAGTTTTTCTAAAGTCCAAAGAAGCGCAGGGGGATCTGCGGATCATGCGGATGGAAGCTTCAGACAGCACCCTGTTCAAAGGGAATAAGACAGACCGGATCCTGTTTGGAAAGACAGTTTTTTCTTACAGCAAAGAGGAGATACTGGGATATATCTGTGCAGCAATCGATGCCAAGGAAATAGCAGGTGTTTTTGAAAAGGAAAGACAGGAGACAAATGAAAGCGTTTATCTGCTAGACAAGGATGGAACTGTCATCGTACATTCCGGAGAAGCAGAAGAAGAGGATTTCCAGGCAATCAAAACGAGCATCAGCGAATCTGTTTTTAGCGGCGAATACCAGGAAACAAAAGGAAGCTATATTTTTCGCAGCACAAATGAGCACTACCAATATTCCGTGTTCTATATTGTTCCCAAGGAAAACTGGACAAAGCAGCTGAAAAACGTAAACAGGATGCCATTCCTGCTTGCAATCCTCCTGTTCTTTGTGGCATTCCCGATATTCAATTATGTGACAAGATTTATCAATATCCCCCTCCACAATCTGCATAAGTCTATGCTGAAATTGCAGGAAGGCGATTTCAGGCAGAGTGTTTCTGTATATGCCGAAGATGAAATCGGAGATGTGACCCATGTCTATAATAAGATGGTCAGCCACATCAATGAGCTGATTGAAACGAACTATGTCATGGTGCTGCGGGAAAAACAGAGCGAGCTGGATCTGCTGCAGGCTCAGATCAATCCCCATTTTTTATACAATACCCTGGACTCCCTGTATTGGGACGCCATGAATGAAGGACATACGGAGCTGGCAGAGAATATCATGTCGCTGTCTGAACTGTTCCGCCTTGCCCTAAACAGAGGAGAAGGGATCGTTACCGTGGAAGCGGAGTACAGGCTGGTGGAAAGCTATCTCAGGATCCAGAAAATGCGCTTTGAAAAAAGGATGGATTATCGGATCAATCTCATGTCGGAAATGAAGGACTACAAGATTCCAAAACTAATACTGCAGCCCTTTGTTGAAAATGCAATCGTCCACGGCCTTGAAAACAAAAGCGGCCAGGGACTTATAAAAGTCCAGGGATATATGGAAGAAGGCTATATGGTCTTTAAAGTAAGCGATAACGGAATCGGAATGGATGAAGAGCAGCTGCAGAGCTTAATGACGGAAGAGAAGGTCATTTATTCAAATCAGAGGATCAGCAGGTATGCCATCAAAAATGTAAGGGAACGCCTTAAGCTGTACTATAAGGAGGATTTCAAGCTGGATATTACGAGTGCGATCGGGACAGGAACAACGATTATCATTAGGATACCGAAGGAGTAAAATTATGGGAAAACCGATACTGTTGATTGTGGATGATGAAGCAAAAATTCGCAATGGAATATACACCTATATTCATCTCAATGCGGAGTGGCTGGGAAATATCTATACGGCGGAGAATGGCGAAGAAGCGCTTGAAATGATTTATAAATACAGGCCAGATGTCATGCTGCTGGACGTGCAGATGCCGGTCAAGAATGGATTCGAGGTCATGGCTGAAGCCATCGCGGCAAAAGTGTGCCCGAAAACGATCATCCTGAGCGGATATGATGAATTCGAATACGCGCAGAAGGCAATCCGGTTAGGTGCCCTTGACTATATACTGAAGCCATGCAGACCGGATGAGATCATCAAAAAAATCAAGGAAGTGCTGAATATAAAAGAAGAGGAATCCCCAGGTGAAGGGGATGAGGAAGAGACAAATCCGATCATTGAAGCTGCGAAAAGGTACATAACCGAGCACTACAAAGAGGATCTCTCCCTTGCCATGGTTGCAGAGAATGCAAAAGTGACGGCTCCCTATATTTCCACCTTATTTACAAAGTATGAGCATAGTGGATTTATAGAGTATCTGAATCAGTACCGTGTGGAAAGGGCGAAATTGTTTTTAAGGGATTATGGCTTGAAAACCTACGAGGTGGCCTATAAGGTCGGGTTTAAAGATGAAAAATATTTTTCTAAAGTTTTTAAGAAGATAACTGGCATGAGTCCTTCGGAGTTCCGGAAGACGATTTAAGAAAAGAGGATAACAGACTAATTCAGGAACTCAATATTTTTGAGAGCTTCGGACTCGCCGTTCTTATATCCGATATTCCGGCTGATAATGAGCGCTTCATTATAGAAGTGAAGCGCCTGTTCGCAGTCTCCTTTGTCCTTATAGATCTTCCCGAGCATCATCAGAGTGCTTGTTTTGTTTTTCTGGCTCCCCGCATCTTCCTGTATGGAAAGCGCCTTTTTAAAATAGATAAGTGCCTCGTCCGGCATATTTTTCTTAAGATAAATTTTGCCGGCAAGACACAGGGTATCGGCTTCGCCCTGCTTGTAATCGCATTCGGAATAAAGACCGATGCTTCTGTTACAATACCCGAGAGCTATGTCCAGATCATTCTGCTTGAAAAACAGGCTGCCCAGATTGCTCAGCTGGGTGGCCTCTCCTATTTTATAGCTTGTTTCTTTGTAGATGGCGAGGGCGTCTTTATAATATCCTGCAGCTCTGTCAAAATCACCTTTATCGGAAAAAATGTTTCCGATCATACCGAGAGCGTTTGCCTGTCCCTGTTTGTAGTTGATGCGCATGTGAAGTGCGAGGGCAGAATCGCAGAATTCCAGTGATTTGTCCAAATCGCCTTTCAATCGGTGGCTTGAGCCGAGATTCAGCAGCTGGTTTGCCTCCCCCTGTATGCCGCCGATTTCGTGGTTGATTTCAACCGATTTTGTAAAGTAGCTGGTTGCCTCGTCGTAATTTTCCTTTGAGAGATACAGGTAGCCGATGTTTGCCAGGGTGTTCGCTTCGCCCTGACGGTTTCCGTTTTCGCGGTTCATCCGGAGGGTTTCCAACTGATATTTCAATTCTTCGCCCTGCTTCATGTGGAAAAAGCTTTCATAAAGTGCCGGATTCAGTTTCCCCATTTTTTCGATTAGCTGGTCGACTATGGTGCTGTTCTGGATATCCGGGTCGATATCGGACAGAATTTCCATGAGGTTTTCCGGTTTGTTATACCGGGTGTATTTCAGGCAGTTGTAAAGCAGATCCACTCGGCCTAAAATGGCCTCACTGTTGGGATTATCTGATGCAGATCCCAGCCTGTTATAGAGGAACATTGCAAGCTCGTAATGGTTGTTGAATTCCTGACCAGCCTGGCTTACCCTGTTCTTTACGGCCTTCTGAAGCCGTTCAAGGGCGATTTCGCCTGCCAGAATCAGGCCGTTCAGTTCATCCAGTATCTGATATTCTTCATAGGACAACTCACCGCTGAAAGGCTTGTATACCAGGTCATGTTCGACTTCGGCCCAGGCATGCATCAGGGCGGAGGCAATCTGGATTTCGATGATCGTATTGGAATATTTCATCAGATCTCCCGACAGGTCGCTTTCTTTCAGATAAACTCTGTAATGAGTGGCCCAATAGCCGGAAAAGCGTTTTTTGTATTCCTTTCCCTGATCTTCTTTGTATTTCGAAAATTCAGGAAATACCTTGCATTCGATTATCTGGAAAGTAGATTCGATGAGATTCTGGACTTTCTTAAGGTCGCCAGGGAAATAAAGCGCTATCCTGACGCCGGCCAGATCAATAATATCCTCAGTGATATCCTCGAGGGAGCAGTAGTTCTTTTTTTTGCTTCTTTTTTCGAGTTTATCCCTGAGCCGTTCCACTTTTTTTGCACGGCTTGTTACAATTCCGCGGATACCCATCTGCTCCATATTGGTTTCACATATCTGGGCACATATCTTGGCGCTTTCCCTGTAGAAATCCGCCTTCTTTGTATAGTAATCTAAAAATTTTTCAATGATTGACATTGGTAATCATCCCTTTCTGCAGTGCGTTTTCATATCGTAGGACGTTTATATGATATAAAAAAAGGTGCCTGAACATGTATATATACATTTCAGACACCTTTGTCATTATAAAGGTTATTTCAATCTTATTTCTACTGTATGAAATAATAGCATTTCTTTTTCAATGTGTCAATCTCTAACCCTGTCAGGACGATTCGGGACTTTATTATGGGTTACTGTTCACTCTGTGACCAGTAACACGCTGCGCGATGCACAGAAATGGTTGAAATACACCATTTCGCGCTGCAATCCCCGGGTTTTATGTGACTTTCGCTTCGCTACACTCACAAAAACACCTTGCGCCGGATGAAATGTGAACAGTAACTATTATGGTTAAAGAATAAACAGAAAATTTCCAGGATTGTTACCTGCGGATATATGCATGGTATTCGTCCAGTATTTCCATGGCTGTTTCGCGCCCGGCATAATTGAACGAATATTCCCCTGAATCCCGACGTTCAGCAGATTGTGGATGTTTCACGGAGCCTGTAGCATCTCCGTTTCTGAAGGTGATTCCGGTGACCGGCATGATCCCCAGCAGGGAATTGGTGACGAATACCTCGTCATAAGCCGCCAGTTCTGCGGAATATATGCAGGTCTCCTGGACCGGATACCGTTCCAGGATATATTTCCTGATGGTGCCGTTCAGAAGCCCGCAGGAGAGGGCCGGGGTATAGAGCCGGTTCCCCTTTTGCAAAAAGATGTTTGTGGAAGAGCCTTCAGCAAGGGCGCCCCTTGTGTTGAAAAAGAGCGCTTCCTCATAGCCCAGGGAAGCGGCCTTGCGTTTTTCCAGGATGTTTTCCGCATAATTCAGGGACTTTATATAGGTCAGAGGGGAAGTCTCATTTCGCAGGGTTTCGCTTACAACTAAGGAAAAGCCCTTTGTGTAATCGGAATCGTTATAGGGGTTTTCTCTTACGGCAATAATCGTGTTTTCCCTGGATACGGAAATTTTAAGGGCTCCCTGACTGACGGGATTTTTGGACAGATAGCCGGATATGGTGCTCCTGTTCACGGTTTTGTCGATACCAAGCATTTTTAGGGCTCCGTTCAGCCTTTCAAGGTGGGAATCCAGCAGGACGGGGACACCGCATGATACGCAGATTGTTTCAAAGGCGCCAAGCCCGAAAGAAAAGCCGTCGTCTAATTTTATGTTCATAGTTGTTCCTCTCGTATGATATTGTCTCATGGGAAAGTTTATTTTATAAAAAATGTTTTCAAAATGTCAAAGGGCGGATTACCGATCCGGCTTTCAGCAGCGTCTCTTCGTGTTCGAAATCAGGATCGGATTCGCAGGTTACCCCGCCCCCGGCTCCCAGATGATAGTGGCCATTTTTGCATATGGCGGTACGGATGATAATGTTGAGCTCACAGTCTCCGCTCAGGGAGATGTAGCCCATGCTGCCTGTGTAGATTCCGCGGCCGGTGCGTTCAAGCTCGTCTATGATTTCTATAGCTCTTATTTTGGGTGCTCCGGTTATGGAGCCGCCAGGAAATGCCGCGCGGATAAGGTCCATTACCGTTATTCCGGGTTTCAGGCGGCCGCTGATTTCGGCGGTCAGATGGAAGACGGAGGAGTGCTCTTCTACCCTGAAAAGGTCGTTAACCCTGACCGTGTTATCCAGACATATGCGGTTCAGATCATTCCTTTCAAGATCGACTATCATTAGGAGTTCGCTTCTGTCTTTTTCGGAATTTTCCAGTTCAAGGCGCAGGGCAAGGTCTTCGGCAGGAGTCGCTCCCCTTTTCCTTGTGCCCTTTATGGGGCGGGTGGTTACAGTGCCGTTCCTGAGACTTAAGAAGCTTTCAGGAGAGGCACTGACTATCTGGAAGTCTCCATAATTCATATAGCCGCCGAAAGGGGACGGTGTCTGCCTGCGGAGGCGGCGGAAAAAATCATAGGGATGAAGGCTGCTTTTAATCAGGAACCGCTGGGTCAGGTTGGCTATGTAGACATCGCCTTCGATGATGTAGTCGATCAGTTTCTGGACGGTGTCTGCGTATTCGGTCTTTTCGAAGTCCGGAACAATCCCGCCGCAGGGATCGACCGATTCTGTGGCAGGATTTTCCACGTCTATCCCCCATGCAAGCTTCCTTTCGATCCCGGTAATGGAGCATTCAGCAGGCTCCAGCATTCCATTCCCGGTTATGTAAATCTTCCTTTCTGTGAGGTCCTCTATTATGAAATTGTCATAGAAATTCCATATGCAGTCCGGGACATCAGGATCTTTGCCATGGCGGCTCCTGAAATTTTCAAGGCCGATGCCATAGTCGTAGGAAAAATAGCCGATCGCCCCTGCAACAAGAGGGAGGCTTGTAGGGTTTTCCTGGCGTCCTTCATGAAGCAGCCGGGTGAGGCAGCAGGAGAAATTCTCCTGGCTTGGGGTGCCGTTTATGGAAAGCTGCCCGTCCTTCTGGACAAGGCACAGGTAGGGATTCAGGCCGATTATCGAATACCTTTCCGAAGGAGAACCGGAAGAAGAGTCAAGGAACACGGCGCCGTCCTCAGCATGGAACAGGTTGAAGATCAGGCTTGCAGGCATATAGTCAGGCAGCATTCTGACCAGGGTGTTGTCAGTCATTGCGGCACCTCCATTCCCGGCTCAGCCTAATAAAGTTTTCCAGTATTTCATGGCCGTACTGGGTAAGAAGCGCTTCCGGGTGGAACTGCACCCCGAAGACGGGCAGTACCCTGTGGGATATGGCCATGACGGCGCCATCCTCGGCGTATGCATCAACGACCATCTGCTCGGAAAGGCTGTCCCTTCGGACTACAAGAGAGTGGTACCTGGTTACGTGATATTCAGAAGGCAGCCCGTGGAACAGGCGCATTCCTGAGTTGTATATCCTGCTGACCTTTCCGTGCATGGGACGGAAGCCTTTTTCAATAAGGGCTCCGGATACATGTCCGATTACCTGGTGTCCGAGACAGACTCCCAGGATGGGAATGATTCCGAAAAACTCCCTGACTATAGTTCCGGACAGACCCGAATCAGTGGGGCTTTTCGGCCCGGGGGAGATGATGATGCCCTCAAGGTCAGACATGCTCCGGATGTCGTCGAGAGTCAGGCAGTCGTTCCGGAATATTCGGATGTCCTGGCCGAGTTCCTTGAAACAGACAGCCAGGTTATGGACGAACGAGTCATAATTGTCAATCATCAGGTACATTGGGTTTCTCCTATTCTGCATGTGCATAACATGAAAGGGTTTCATACACAGAAGACATGCCCTTTTGTATAAAAAATGCCGGAAAAACAAACCTGGAACATTCTATTGTTCCAGATCTGCTTTTCCGGCAGTCTTCTTTCTATTGAAAGGCACACCCTGTTATGCTTATTGCTGTTATGGTTGATTTGAAATCATCGGAAATGAACTTCTATCCCGATGATTTGATATGTTATCACAGGAACCATCAGAACGCAACCAAATCCCAGAATAATTTGATTTTTCCCCAGATAGTAATTATAATGATACCAAGGGTCAAAAGGTCATATTTTTCATGCTTGCATGAAAAAATATGACTTTGGGACCCGCAAAACATGAGAAAGGAGCCCGACAGGGCGGATTTCGAATGTTTTAGGATTGCGGGAGCACGAAGTGCGAAGCGATCCGTAGGTATCATGGTAAGATAGCAGAAGTCAAAAGGTCATATTTTTCATGCTTGCATGAAAAAATATGACTTTGGGACCCGCAAAACATGAGAAAGGAGCCCGACAGGGCGGATTTCGAATGTTTTAGGATTGCGGGAGCACGAAGTGCGTAGCAATCCGTAGGTATCATGGAAAAATAGCAAAAGTCAAAAGGTCATATTTTTCATGCTTGCATGAAAAAATATGACTTTGGGTATTTGGGTCAAAAGGAAAGGGGGGGGGCGGCAATGCTGGAAAAAGCTTATGAATTCACAATCGGCAAGGAGAAGATTATAGAGAAGATCGTTGAAGATGAGAAAGTCATGATCAATCATGTGGTGCTCGAAGGACATACGGGGCTTCCGGAACATTATTCTAATTCGAACGTTTATCTGATCATCGTGAAAGGGACCATGGGACTGAGGCTTGGAGATGAAGAAGAGAATGAATATACAAAGGGAAGCATTATCAGTATTCCTTATAAAGTGAAAATGAATCTCAATAACGTGGCAGACGGTGTACTTGAGTTCTTTATTGTCAAGGCGCCGCATCCGGACTATTTTGAATAGTTTAGAATTGAGCAGTTATTGGTCACAGCGTGAAAAGTAATATACAGCATCACTAAACCGTAACTATTCAGGACTATGTCCTTCATAGTCACATATGATGCACAAAAATTGCAGAACCAGCAATTTTGCGCATGCAGAACTCAAGTGTTCATGCAAAACCAGCATAAAAACATCTCGCGGCACAGGGGTTCTGAACAGCATCACCAAACCTTACAAAAGCAGAATGACAGGAGGAAACAAAAATGGAAACTATATATGACGTAATTATAATCGGTTCAGGTCCTGCAGGACTCTCAGCGGCGGTTTACGCAAAAAGGGCACAGATGGATACGCTCGTAATTGAAAAGGAGCCCATGAGCGGGGGGCAGATCGTATATACCTATGAAGTCGACAATTATCTCGGAATTCCGGGAATCAACGGATTTGATCTGGGAATGAAGATGAGGGAGCATGCAGACAAGTTCGGTGCTGAATTCGTAACCGGTGAAGTCCAGCTGATAGATGCTTCCGACAAGATTAAGACGGTCGTACTGACAGATGATACTATGTATAAGACGAGAACCATAGTCGTGGCGACAGGAGCGCAGAGCAGCCGTCTCGGAGCCGAAGGCGAAGCGCGGCTTTCAGGAATGGGCGTTTCCTACTGTGCGACCTGCGACGGCGCCTTTTTCAGGGACAAGACCGTAGCAGTCATCGGCGGCGGGGATACCGCAGTGGAAGATGCCATCTTCCTGGCAAGGGGATCGAAAAAAGTATACGTTGTCCACAGGCGCGATGAGTTCAGGGCTGCAAAGGTGCTCCAGAACAAGCTTCTCAGTCTCCCGAATGTCGAAGTGATCTGGAACAGTACGCTGGAAGAGATTTCAGGGGAGGAAAAAGTGGGATCCATCAGCGTGAAAAATGTCAAGGACGGAAAAATCACAGCATATGATGTGGATGGAGTGTTTATCGCAGTTGGATCAAAGCCGAATTCAAAGATTGTTGAAGGAATCGTTGAATGCGACGGCAGCGGTTATATCATATCAGGAGAAGACTGTGTCACAAGTGCCAATGGAATTTTTGCCGCAGGGGATGTCAGGACAAAGCGTCTCAGACAGGTCATTACAGCAGCTGGAGATGGAGCATGTGCAATATCTTCTGTCGAGAGGTACATCAGCGAGGAATTCTAGCCGATATAAAAGGGGAGTATAGGAAAAGCACAAATAACTATGCAGGCTCCCTTGTGGTTTTGAAGGATGCATGCCTGAATAGTTTGAAATAATAAGATCAGGGGAGAAAAGGCATGAGGAATATTCTGTTTGTAGAACATGATCCGCTTGTTACGGAGAAGTTCAGAGACTGTATATCAGGTGAAGAGTTTAACTGTTTTTACGCATCTTCGGGGATGGAAGCGCTGGAGATTATGAGGAGCACTGAGATTGCATTGGCAATCGCCGATCTGGATATACCTGTCATCAGCGGACTGGAAATACTTGAGATGATAGGGCATATATATCCGGATACGGTTCTGATTGCAATATCTGAAGAACCATATTTTGAAAATGTAATCAATTCATCAGGGATGAAGGGAATCTTCAAATTTGTGGTCAGGCCCTGGGAGAAGCGAGGGGATCTTCTTTTGCCGGTCAGGGAAGGCATGGAGTACAGGGAACTGAAGAAGCTGAAGGAACAGGCAGGCGTGCTTCTTGGAAACGAAAAGCTGTCATCTGAAGACATTGCATCAAAAATCAGGGAGCGTTCCGCATGCGAGATGGACAGGCTTGAAGCTGTGATCGAGGTGATGGCAGTCATCATCCAGAGCAGCATCAATGAGCTGAAGGGCAGGCCGGAAGAAGATAAAGCGGTTAGGACAGCCCAGTTTACAAAAATGCTCCTGAAGGAGTATATGGGCGCCTTCACGGAAAACGTGCCGGAATGATGGAATAGTTACTCTTTAACAATTTTAAATGATGTGTTATTATAGGGAGTAAATGCGCTGCAGCCATGCAGCGCAATCAAGAATGACAAGTAAAGAGGCACAAGGAGGAAAACAATGGAAAAAGAAGTAGTTTCCAAAAATTTCATTGAACAGATTATCGATAAAGATTTAGAAGAGGGTCATTGCAGTACGGTGCACACAAGATTTCCACCGGAACCGAACGGATATCTTCATATAGGACATGCAAAATCAATTATCCTGAATGCAGGTCTTGCAAAAAAGTATGGCGGAAAATTTAATTTAAGGTTTGACGATACGAATCCTACAAAAGAAAAGACAGAATTCGTCGAGTCAATCAAGGCTGATGTAGAATGGCTGGGAGCAGACTGGGAAGACCGCCTGTTTTTCGCATCTGATTATTTTGACCAGATGTATGAAGGCGCGGTCAAACTGATTAAGAAGGGGAAAGCATATGTATGTGACCTTACTCCGGATGAAATCAGGGAATACAGAGGGACGCTGAAGGCACCTGGAAAAGACAGCCCTTTCAGAAGCAGAAGCGTTGAAGAAAATCTTCAACTGTTTGAAGATATGAAGAATGGCAAATGCAAAGACGGTGAAAAAGTGCTGAGGGCAAAAATCGATATGTCCTCACCTAATATAAATATGAGAGATCCTATTCTCTACAGGGTTGCAAGAATGACCCACCATAACACAGGAGACAAATGGTGCATCTATCCGATGTATGATTTCGCACATCCAATTGAGGATGCCATCGAAGGAATCACACATTCCATCTGCACCCTTGAATTTGAGGACCACAGACCTCTTTATGACTGGGTAGTGAAGGAACTTGAATATGAAAATCCGCCAAAGCAGATCGAGTTTGCAAAACTGTACCTTACAAATGTAATCACTGGAAAGAGATATATCAAAAAACTTGTTGAAGACGGCATTGTTGACGGATGGGACGATCCGAGGCTCGTATCGATTGCTGCGTTAAAGAGAAGAGGATTTACGCCGGAATCCATCAGGATGTTCGTTGACCTGGTAGGCGTATCAAAGAGCAACAGCTCTGTAGACTACGCAATGCTGGAATACTGCATCAGGGAAGATCTGAAGCTGAAAAAGCCAAGAATGATGGCAGTACTTGATCCAATCAAATTAGTGATCGACAACTATCCGGAAGGACAGGTTGAATATTTTGAGGTTGCCAATAACCAGGAAAATCCGGAGATGGGCAGCAGAAAAGTTCCTTTCAGCAGGGAACTCTATATTGACAGAGAAGATTTCATGGAAGAGCCTCCAAAAAAATATTTCAGGCTTTTTCCTGGCAATGAAGTTCGTCTGATGAACGCATATTTTGTGAAATGCGAAAGCTTCGTAAAGGATGAAACTGGTAAAGTAACTGAAATACACTGCACCTACGATCCGGCAACAAGAAGCGGCTCCGGTTTTACAGAACGAAAGGTAAAAGGAACCATCCACTGGGTTCCGGCAGAATTCGCTGTGAAAGCAGAGGTCCGTCTCTACGAAAATATCGTAAATGAAGAAGAAGGCGTACGAAATGAGGATGGAGAACTGAATCTTAATCCGAATTCTCTTACAGTATTGAAAGAATGCTATCTGGAGCCGGCTCTTGCGGAGGCAAAGACATATGACAGCTTCCAGTTCGTAAGGAATGGATATTTCTGCGTGGATGCAAAAGATTCAAAGGAGGGAAGCCTGGTATTCAACAGGATTGTTTCCCTGAAGAGCTCATTCAAAATACAGAAATAGGAGGCATAACAGATGAGCGGATTGTTATCAGGGCTTGATAAGTTCGGACTTGAAGGATTGGAAGGAGCCATCCTGTTCCCGGAAGCAAAGAAAAAAAGGACTGCTGAAAGTCCTACGGCAAAACCCGTAGTGAAGGAGACAGATCTGATTTTTGACAAGGGATACGAGTGTCCGGCATGCGGCAGTGAATTCAGGGCGAAGACCGTGAAGACGGGCAAGGCCAAGCTTGCTGAAGTAGAAATGGATTTGAGGCCCAGATACCAGAATGTGGATCCTCTAAAATATGATGCCGTCGTATGTCCGGAATGCGGGTATGCGGCATTGACAAGATTCTTCAATTCCCTTACACCGGTGCAGGTCAGGCTGATCAAGGAAGAAATCACCGTCCGTTTCAAGGCGGCTTCCAAGGCAGAAGAAATCTATACCTATGAAAAGGCGATTGAAAACCACAAGCTGGCTCTTGTGAATGCCATGGTAAAAAAGGCGAAATCAAGCGAAAAGGCTTATATCTGCCTGAAGCTTGCATGGATTATAAGGGGGAAAAAGGAACACCTTCCCACTTATGTTGATAATTATGATGCAATCATAAAGGAGTCCGAAGAAGAGGAAAACAGATTCGTCAAGAATGCATTTGAGGGCTTCAGGAGAGCCATTGAAACGGAATCCTTTCCGATGTGCGGAATGGACGAACATACCACCATATATCTTGTTGCTGTGCTTGCGATGAATACAGGAAATTATGAGGTGGCGTCGAAACTGGTTTCTTCCGTCCTCACAGACAGAACCGCCAGCAGAAGGATAAAGGACAAAGCCTGTGAGCTCAAGGAGGCATTGATCCAGAAAATCAGAAGCAGCAGATAAATCTAATGACAGCACTATAATGACTCCCCCGCTTTTTTTTAGAAGCGGGGGAGTCGTCTGGGTTATCTGTTCAGAATCCGGGGGAATATCATGAATGAATTGACAATAAGCATAGATGTAAAGGATAGTAAGCCTTTATATGAGCAAATTTATGAATATATCAAAGGCGAGATACAGGGGGGGAGTATTTCATTCCATGAGAAGCTGCCATCCACAAGGGCTCTGGCCAGACACCTTCAGATCAGCAGAAGCACTGTGGATGCCGCCTACGAGCAGCTGATGTCGGAAGGATATATAGAGGCTGTTCCCTGCAGGGGCTATTTTGTATCGGGAATTGATGAACTATATCAGTTTACGGAAACAGTTTCCGAGCCTGTTAAAATCATGCAGGAAAAAAAGGACCGCAGGGAGGACTACAGGATCGATTTTTCTCCAAATGGAATTGATCTGGACAGTTTTCCCTATAATACCTGGCGGAAACTGACAAGAAATACCCTGCAGTATGATAATAAGGAACTTTTCCAGCCGGGGGCTGCAGAGGGAGAACCTGAATTCAGAACTGCCATATGTAAATACCTGCATCAGGCCAGAGGGGTCAGATGCCGGCCGGAACAGATCATTGTCGGCGCAGGAAATGACTATCTGATGATGCTGTTAAGCAGGATTATAGGAAAAGACCATGTCATTGCAATGGAAAACCCCACATACCGGCATGCCTACGGGACTTTTACCGGCCTTTCCTATGAGGTTGTGACCGTAAATATGGATAAGAATGGGATTTTGGTCAAAGAGCTTGAAAAGACCAATGCGGACATTGCATATGTCATGCCTTCCCATCAGTATCCGCTGGGTATCGTCATGCCGATCAAGCGGAGGCTTGAACTGCTGAGGTGGGCAGCCGCAGGATCAGAAAAGTATATCATAGAGGATGATTATGACAGTGAATTCCGCTACAAAGGCAAGCCGATACCAGCGCTTCAGGGCTTCGACTCCAATGACAGGGTAATCTATACAGGAACATTTTCCAAGTCGATCGCACCGGCAATCAGGGTCAGCTACATGGTGCTTCCTGAAAAGCTTCTGGAAAAATACAGAGAAAACAGCGAATTTTATACCTCGACCGTGTCCAGAATCGATCAGACCCTGATCAACAGCTTTCTAAGCGAGGGATACTTCGAACGGCATCTGAACAAGATGAGAGCCATATATAAAAATAAGCATGATGTACTCCTTCAGGAAATGAAGAAGCTCAGTACGGTCTGTACCGTATCAGGAGAGAATGCCGGAGTCCATATACTTGTAAGCTTCCATAATGGTCTTCAGGAAAGAGAGATTATCGAGAGGGCAGCGAGCAGGAAAATCAAGGTCTACGGACTTTCGGAGTACTACATCAAATCGTCTCCCGGCGAGTCGGCTACAATTATAATGGGTTATGCCAACCTGAAGGAAGATGAAATCAGAGAGGCAGTCAGTGAACTAGCAGAAGTCTGGAGGCAGGGAAGAGCAGGTTACTGTTCACGCTATGACCAGTAATATGCTGGATGATGCACAGGAATGGTGTAAACTTCACCATTTCGCCCTACATGAAGGCCCCCCTGACCGATGACAAATGTAACTGGACATTGGACATCTAATATAGTAAAATTCATATGAATGACAGACAACAGATGATATTGTCAAAAAGCATAGGGGGAATTGTGGTATGAGAACGAAAATGTCTAATATATTATGGGGAATCGCATTTATTGTAGTGGGTATCGGTTTTGCGGGAAATGCCCTTGAATTATGGGATTTCAGATTGTTTTTTGCAGGCTGGTGGACGTTGTTCATCATTGTGCCCTGCTGTATCAGCCTGGTACAGAATGGTCCGAAAACATCAACGGTAGTTGGAATCGTCCTCGGTGTGCTGATGCTTATGGCGGCACAGGGAATCGTGAACTGGGACATCATAGGAGCCATGATAGTTCCTGTTATTTTCGTCATAATCGGACTGGGATTCATTTTCAGGAGCACCGGAAAAAGGAATCAGATACCGCCAAATGTGGCGTCGCATTTTGAACAGGCTGATTCAGAGCTTACAGCGGTATTTGGAGAAAGAAAGGCCAATTTCCGCAACCAGCAGTTCAACGGCGCTGACATCAATGCGATTTTTGGCGGTGTGACTCTGGATCTGAGGGAAGCGGTGATTGACCATGATGTGCTGATCCATGCAACTGCCATTTTTGGGGGCGCAGATATCTTCGTGCCGGCAAATGTGAAGGTGAAGGTTTCGTCAGTACCAGTTTTTGGGGGCGTATCCAACAAATCAATGGCTTCTATCGAGCCGTCAGCACCGACGGTCTTCGTGAATGCCACATGCATGTTTGGGGGGATTGATATAAAATGACCGGTTTCCAGAAAGCAATCAAGGTAGTAGCAATCGTATTTGCAATTTCACTTACAGCCACCATCATTGGCGGCATTGTGAATCTTGCAGGATTCTTTATTAACGGTCTTACGGGCGGCGACGGAAAAACGACGGAAAATTTTTCAGAAGCATATGAAGAAGATGGAATCGAAGGCATAAAGATTGAAAGTTCCTATGGCCGGCTTGTCATAAAATCCGGTGACGGCTTCCTTGTGGAAGCTGACGGAGCAAGCAGCAGATTTTCCAGCAGGGTTTCAAATTCAGGAATTCTTGTCATAACGAATACGGGAGGCAATTACAACTGGGCCGGAAAGTTTTTCGGAGGCGATGATGAATTCAAGGATGCAGTAATCACCGTAACAGTTCCTGAAAAGTTTGAAGTAGAAAGCCTGGAGATAGAGAACGGCTTTGGTGATCTGATCATGCAGGATGTCGCTTGCGGATTTTTGAAACTGAAGCTTGGCGCCGGAGACTGCGACGTCATAGGTGTAAAGAGTGGAAGGACAGATATTGATGCAGGTGTAGGCGAGCTTTCCTTTATCGATGTGGTTCTGGGAAATGTGAACCTGAACTGCGGCGTCGGCGACATATCAATTGAGGGCATTATGACCGGAGAAAACGACGTGGACTGCGGAGTCGGAGAAATCGATATCAGGATAGAAGGAAACCGCGAGGATTACGATATTTCCGTTGAGCGCGGAATCGGTGAGATTTATCTGGACGGTGAGAAGCAGGATGACATGAAGGCAGGCGATTCATCTGCAGAAAACACACTGAATATCAATGGAGGAATTGGAGAGGTCAGTGTAAAATTTACTGAAACAGAATAGCAGGATATTAGCTCAAAGACCGGACCGGTATGATGGTCCGGTTTTTGATTTATAGGGTGGGGTGTCAATTTGCACAGGTTTCGCGAAACAGGACGTGATGCAAAACATGTTCATTCGCAGCGCGCTCTCGCTTAGATGAAGACGTAGTGGTACGTAAGGCCGCAAAGTACGCGGCCTAAGTACCAACGTCTTCATAAAGCTGCTCATTGAATCATGTTTTGCATCACTGCGTGTTGGATGGCGAATGTGAAAATTGACTAGGCTGAAGGTTACAGGAGGGGGGAACGCTTAGATGAAGACGTATCATCGTCTTCATAAAGCTGCTCATTGAATTATGTTTTGCATCACTGCGTGTTGGATGGCGAATGTGCAGATGGACTAGGCTGAAGGTTATAGGAGGGGGGATATACGTCCTTTGGTTCATGGGAACTGGGGAATTTGAGGTCCGAATCTGGGAAGCTAAATCAATTTGGCAGGTGAGTGTATATAGAAAATTCCTCGAATTTCCTATATAGTAAAAACGTTCCCAGCAGGCTCGGCGAAGGATCGTGCAAACACTAAAAAAGATAGTGCAAATGAAAAAAATGGTGGTATACTAATAGGGTTGAGCGCTGTTCATCAAATGAAAGGGGATTTCCATGCATATAGAAAGCAATATAAGAATCATTCTTGCATCTGCTTCCCCAAGAAGGAAGGATCTTCTTGAACAGGCAGGAGCATCTTTTGAAATTATTCCCAGTGTGGGAGAGGAAATTATAACAACAAAAATTCCGGACAAGGAAGTTGAGGAATTATCCAGACAGAAGGCTGGAGAAATAGAAGCCAGGGTCTTGGGCCCGGCGATCATAATCGGAGCCGATACCGTAGTGGCAATCGATGGGGAAATTCTTGGAAAACCGAAGGATGAGGAAGATGCGGTCCGCATGCTTTCAAACCTGCAGGGCAGGACACATCAGGTCTACACAGGGGTGACGGTGATAATCAGGACAGACAGCCAGAGAGAGTACATCACTTTTTCCGAGGCGACATCAGTTACCATGTATCCCATGACAGAGGAAGAAATAAAGGGGTATGTGAGGACCGGAGAACCGATGGACAAGGCAGGTGCTTATGGAATACAGGGTCTGTCTGCAGTATACATACAGAAAATTGATGGTGATTACAACAATGTGGTAGGCCTTCCTTTGGCCAGGCTATACCAGGAGCTTAAGAAAGCTGGTTTTGATTTAACCTTGTCAGGCAGGCAGTTTTAGCAGATTGCGTCTATCCGCTTTGACAGGTACACCAGCTACAAGGATGAAAGAACAGGAGGAGTAGGAACAGGATGAGAAACGGAACGGGAGCAGTTGAAATTTCTAAAGGCATATACTGGGTGGGAGGCAATCTTGAAGAGAATCTGCAGTGCAACCCTTATCTTATCGTTGACGGTGATGAGGCGGTCCTGATAGATCCGGGGTCCGTGCTTGATTTCGAAGCGGTTTATGAAAATGTGTGCTCTGTTGTGCCCCTTGAAAAAATCAAATATGTGATTCTGCATCATCAGGATCCTGATTTCTGCGCTAGCGTTCCTCTATTTGAAGCAAAGGGCTGCCGCTTCCAGATCGTGACCCATTGGAGGACCAGCACGCTCCTTGTCTATTATGGGATAAAATCAGATTTCTACATTGTCAATAAGAACAGGTTCATGCTGACTCTGGCTTCCGGAAGAGTCCTGGAGTTTGTCCAGACGCCGTATCTGCATTTTGCAGGATCTATTGCGACTTATGACAGGCAGTCAGGGACTCTTTTTTCAAGCGATCTTTTTGGTGCTTTTTCAAAAAGCTGGAGCCTGTATGCGGGCGATGATTATGTCGAAGGCATGAAAGCTTTTCACGAGCACTATATGCCGTCGAACAGGATACTCAGGCCCGTCATGTCTATGATGATGGAGATGGAACTCAATATGATAGCGCCACAGCACGGCTCCATCATTAACAGGGATGTGAAGAAGTACATCAGGATTCTGCGGGATCTTGACTGCGGAAGCTTACTGGATCCGATTAAAAAGGAGCTGACGGTTGCTGGGGGATACCATGCCATCTGCAGCGCAATCCTGATCAGATATGCATCCATCTACAGCAGGGAAGAGGTCCTCGAGATGACCAGGGAACTTGAAATGAGGGTGAATGAGAAGCTGGAGGTCATCGATTCCAATAACACTGGAGATGTGCTGCTGAACAGGATCTTTGAAAAAGTCCTGGCAAAAAATGGGCTTTCATGGCTAATTGTAATTGAGCCCTACATGAAGGCGCTTGCCAAAGAATATGATATCCAGATGCCGCCCGTATTCGACAGCAACTTCAAGGCCAACGAGCAGAAGATGGAGAACCTTAACAAGGAAAACCAGCTTCTTAAGGAGGTAAATGACAGGCTGCAAGGCAGCCTCCATGAGGCTGAGGACAAGCTTACAAGATGTCCGGTGACGAAATTCTATAATTTTGAATTCCTCAAAAAGTATCTGACCCATGAAATCAGAGATCTGATTCTGCAGGAATCCCTGCAGAATCCAGGACTGATGATCATCAGAGTTGATAATATTTCGAAAATCAGTTATGAATACGGTGAAAGCGAAGTGGAGCAGGTTTACAGAAATCTGGCCTATATGATTGAAGAAATGCAGAATGACCTTACAACCGATTTCAGGCTTCAGGATGGATCCTTTGCCCTGTACACCCCGCAGTCGGAGAAAGAATCGTCGTTGAGATTTGCAGAGCAGATAAGGAACGCCGTTGCCTCATCGGAAAAATTCATTGAAAAGATAACTGTATCCATAGGGGTTGTATGTTTTGATGAGATGCGTGAGGAAATCAAATATGCAAACAATCCGGAGGCGTTGTTCTTCCGGGAAGCAGTAGCACGTGTGAGGCAGGCCGAAATCCTTGGCCGGAATATTGTATGCGGCCATAAGGCGGATGCCTCCCTCATAACCAAGGGTGTAAATATACTTCTCGTGGATGAGGACACTGTGGTAATGGATGTCATTAAGAATCAGCTGGAAAATATGGGGTACGGCGTCTATACAGCCAACGACGGTTCTGAAGCCGTCGATCTTGCATCAAAGAAGAATGTAGACCTTATCATATCAGAAATCATGCTGCCAAAAATGGATGGACTGCTGGTCCGGGAAAATCTCCTGGCCCAATCCCATACAAAGAACATTCCTTACGTGATAGTCTCCCATCTGAAAAGTGAAGACACCGTCAGGAGGGCTTTTGAACTTGAGGTAAGCCATTATCTCAAAAAACCATTCATGGTAACGGAACTTATGGGAATCGTGAAGAGAACCATTGCAAGGGAGCGCTAGAAATGGACCTGAATACTACTATATGGCTGAACATCGTAACTGTTATACTGTTAGCGGATGCTATGATTGCAGCAGCAATGATTATTAATAAAGTTTATAAAAAGGGTAGGATGCAAACATTTGGTAAAAACAGGGAGTATATCCTTCGGGCTGTGTCAGAAAACCATGCGGAAGGAAGCAGAAAAATACCCTTCAGCTTCTATGCAGAAATGAGGCAGTCCCTAAGGCTGGATGCTGAGAGCTGTGAAAAGATGAAGGGCCTGTTTGATATCAAAAAGGCTGAAAGAAAGGCGCTAAGGCGTGCGGAGAGTGTTTTCAGGACGACCAGGATAAGAGGAGTCGCGGAACTTGGGATGCTTGGAACCGAGAAAGCCAGGCATGCTTTAGAACTAGGTCTGCTCAGGGAAAAGGATAGCAGCGTAAAACTCTATATGGCAAACTCGCTGTCAGAAATCGGGGACAGCAATTCCATTAGTGTAATGGTAGCTTCGCTGTTTAATGCGAACCGTTTTTACAGGGAAAAGGTGAATATGCTGATTGCCGGATTCGGGAGTGAGTTCAATGACTATCTCCCGACGATTATGACTGTCGACAGGGTTGAAATAGTCGAGCTGATCGTGGATTTTGCTTCCGGGCATTTTTCGGCGCTTGTAAAAGACTATCTGATTCAGCTTATTGATACGAGACAGGAGAAGCTGGACTGGTACAGCCGAATGTACGGCTCTGATGTCGATTGCTGCGGAAACTGCATCCATAGAAGTCTGATGGTAGGAAGCAGTTCAACAATCAAATGCAGGTACAAGGGAATCCGGCCAGGAAATTATGTGTGCAGGCGCCATACCCTGCTTCCGGTCAGTATCAATTCGGGGGAAAATTACAGACAGGTGGTCTACAAGGCCTGCAGAATTCTTGCAGAATATTATCCGGCATTTCTGGACGATGAAAAGTATTTGAAATCAGCAGACCAAACCATCAAAAATATAGCCGTAGGAGCATTGGCGAACTACCGCTCAGAGGACAGGATCGTCAGGCTGATTGGCCTGCTTACGGAGGAAGAGACTTCCAGAAGTGCATCAAAGGCCATATCTGCAATTATTGAGAAGAACCCGGGCTATATCAATGCTGTTGCAGATGCACTTGCCGAAACAGAGAATATCGTGGCCAGAAGGGAACTTGCAAGGATTCTGGCTGGTAAAATAGAGTATTTTATTATGAAGCTGACAAAAGGGAACAAGGAAAAGGCCGAAAAGATTATTTTTGAAGTTCTGAAGCTTGGAAGAAGCAGTGAAATCATTGATTTCCTGAATAAAAATAAAAATTTGGATATTGAAGCCGAGCTGATCAGAATTGTCCGGAAGGCCTCAGAAGATCTGCCGGAACTCGAACATACCCTGTCCATCTATCTGAACAGAGTGCTTCTTGAAAAGTGCGGCATTATCCCGTACATGGTTGAAACTGAGAAAAAGGAAGAAAAGAAGGATAGGAATCTGACTACTTATCTTGTTGAATTGCTGGTAGTCATGACTGCCGGGCCCTTTTTAATCTATGCAGTCAGGCATATGGATACACTGCGCACGCTTCCCCTGGACGATCAGATCCGGCATTTTGTCAGGGATTTCAACTATGGTTTTGTGTTCTACTCCGCAGCTATTAATATCGCTTATCTGATGCTGCTGCTGTTTTCCTATATCAATGTGGTAAAGCAGAAGAGGCTCCAGGCAGTAAAAGATGTTTCGATGCTTTTTAAGAAGAAGATGCTTCCTTCCGTGTCTATCATTGCACCGGCATATAACGAAGAGAAGACGATCATTGAGAGTTCAAATTCCCTTCTGAACCTCAAATATCCCGATTATGAACTGATTATTGTGAATGACGGATCGAAAGATGATACTTTGCAGACCCTGATACGCTATTTCAATCTTATCAGGGTGGACTACATGTTTGAAAGCAGTCTGAAGACAAAGCCAGTCAGAGGTATATACAGGAATCCTGCAAGGCCGGGATTCACTGTCGTGGATAAGGAAAACGGAGGAAAAGCGGATACGCTGAACGCTGGAATCAACATCTCGAGTAAAGAGTATTTCTGCGGCATAGATGCGGATTCCCTGATCGAGGAGGAAGCGCTCTTAAGACTTGCGGCGATGACCCTGGATGAGAACCAGGAGACACCGGCACTGGGAGGGAACATTTTTCCTATAAACGGCTGCCAGGTCGAAAAAGGAAAGATCAATAAGACAGGGATTCCCCGGAACTGTCTTGCAAGAGTGCAGATGATGGAATATATCCGCTCTTTTATGGGTGGAAGGCTTGGATGGGCTTATCTGAACAGCCTGCTTATCATTTCGGGAGCCTTTGGCCTCTTCAGAAAAGACAGGGTTGTGGGGGTAGGTGGATATCTGACAAGCAGTGAGAGGTATGAAAAGGATACGGTTGGCGAGGATATGGAACTTGTCGTGCGTATTGTCAGGTCGATCAGGGAGCTGGGCGGAAGCTACAGGATATGCTACGCATATAATGCAAACTGCTGGACCGAAGTACCTGAAGAGATCGGAGTGCTGAGAAAGCAGAGATACCGCTGGCATAAGGGACTGATCGACATCCTGTATTTTCATAAGGAAATGCTGTTCAATCCCGATTATGGAAGGGCTGGAATCATGGCCATGCCGTATTTCTTTATTTTTGAAATGGCCGGGCCCCTGATTGAAATGGGCGGATATTTTATGGCAATAGCAGCATTTTTCCTTGGGATGATGAACTATGAGATTGCCCTGCTGCTGTTTGTTACAACCATTCTTATGGGGACTCTCGTATCCATGTCTTCGCTTATGATTTCAGAAAAGGGAGCTGCGTATTTTACAGTGAAAGAAGTGCTGGTACTTGCGGGATATGCAATAGCTGAAAATTTTGGGATAAGGCAGATACTCAGCGTATGGCGCGTGGGAGCATTTTTTGAGATGTTCAGAAGCACAGGAGGGTGGAATAAGGCAGAACGTAAGGGGTTTTCAAGCGCTCAGACTGCCGACAGATAGAGTTGCCGGAAACGCAATAGGTATTGAAATTTGGGTGGATTCATACTATTATAGAAGTGGCTGTTTATAGCCATTAAAGTATTAGAAATGAGGAATATTATGTATAAATTGTTCATATTTGATTTAGATGGAACGCTGGCAGATACAGTAGAATCGATTGCATGTTCGGGAAACCTGGCAATTGCGGAGGCGGGATTTGCACCTCTTGAGGTCAGCAGATACAGGGGATTTGCCGGAGACGGCGTCAAGGAGCTGATTAAGCGGATGCTGGCTGCTGTTGGAGATGAGGAACTGAAAAACTTTGACCAGGTCGAAGCAAGATATCATAAGCTGCTTGCAGAGCATTGCATGTACAAGGTTTCGGTATTTGACGGAATACTGGAATTTCTGGACTGTCTCAAAGAAATGGGCATCAAGATTGCAGTGTTGTCGAACAAGCCGCATGAACGGACCGTGGAGGTTATCGAGGAACTTTTTGGCAAGGACTATTTTGACCATGTCCAGGGACAGACTGAAAGCATAGAAAGAAAACCGGATCCACAGGGAGCGCTTATGATTGCAGAAAAATTCCAGGCAGATCCCCGGGAGTGCGTATATGTCGGAGATACGAATACGGACATGATTACCGGAAAAGGATCCAACATGTTTACTGTGGGCGTCACCTGGGGATTCAGAGACAGGGACGAACTGGAAAAAAATCATGCAGACTGGGTGATAGACAGTCCATCCGAGCTGATGAAGCTTTTAGGAAAGGAAGTTTTGAATTAGTATGATCAGACTTGTTGCTACCGATATTGACGGCACCCTTGTTGAAGAGGGAAAAAACAACATTAACACAGAACTGCATGATATCGTCTGTGAACTTAAAAAAAAGGGCATTGTATTCGCTGCTGCAAGCGGAAGGCAGTACTTCAATGTAAGGCGCCTGTTTGAACCGGTCGACCATGACATGATATTTATTGCCGAGAATGGCGCATATGTTGTGTGCAGGGACGTCGAAATAGATGTGGTGGCCATTGAAAGGGAACTTGTAGCCGGACTGGTTGAAGACATGCGAAAGCTGGAAAACTGCAGGTTCGTGGCATGTGCAAAAGATGCACTCTATGTGGAATCAAAAGACGAAGAATTCATTGACCTGCTCGTCAACGGCTATAAATATATTGTGGAAATCGTGGATGACGTGCTGACTGTAGAGTCTTCTATTATCAAGCTTTCAATCTTCAAGAAGGATGATATAGACAGTATCGCAGAAGAGATTTCACCGAAATGGAATGATAAGCTGAAGGTCGTCGTATCCGGACAGGACTGGATGGATTTTATGGAACTGTCAGTGGATAAGGGCGCAGCCATTGAGAAAATCCAGAGAACGCTGGGAATCGCGATAGAAGAAACAATGGTATTTGGCGATAATCTGAATGATATTGGAATGTTCGCAAGGGCAGGCGAGAGTTTTGCCGTCGGGAATGCAAGACCTGAAGTGAAGGCGGCTGCAAAGCATATAGCAGACACGAATGTAAACCACGGGGTCCTGAAAGTCCTGAAGGCGCTGCTTGAAAAAATGGAACAGATCAAAGAAGAAAGTGAGGGTCATAAAAACGATGTATGAATTTGATGAAGAATGTCTGAAGGTATTTTTGAAAAAGCAGGGACAGCTGTTTCCGGAACCGGTAGCGGAAAGCCTTGAAGAAGCAGATGAATTTTTGCAGGACTGCATGGCAGTCGTATTAGTTTCACTGAAGGAAGTAAAAGAGTACTGGGAAGAAAACGGGATGGACGTAGAAGGAATGACCCTGGAAGAGATTGAAGAATCCGCTGAAGTATTTCCGCTTTCGAACGGCAGATATCTTGTCGTGGAGGCATAATTGCATGAATCAGAGGAGAAAACTGTTTCTCATAATGGTGGCAGCTATCATAGCAGTTATAGCGATGGTGTCGAGCTGTGGGAAATCAGGCTCGAAAATCGTGTTTACAACAGGGCTTTCAAATGATGAGGTCTTTAAAATCGATGGAAGCGTCTGCGTCCTTCCTGAAGCCATGGTTTATCTGACCACCGTACAGAACCAGTATGAAAACACATATGGGGTGGAGATGTGGGAACAGGATTTCGGAGGAACGACTCTTGAAGAGTATGTGAAAGAATCGGTGATCTCTCAGCTGGCCCAGATCAAGAGCATGGCCATTCTGGCGAAGGACAGGGAAATATCCCTGGGCGAGGAGGAATCAGCCCTTGTGGCAGAATCAGCAAAAGAGTATTTTGCAACTCTGGATGAAAAAGAGATAGAATATCTAAATGTCACAGAGGAGATTATTGCCGGAATGTACGCAGACTATGCACTGGCAAATAAAGTCTATACAGAACTTACTAAAGATGTGGATACGGAAGTAAGCGATGACGAAGCCAGAATCATCACGGTGCAGCATATTCTGATCAAGAACTATGGAACTGATGCGGATGGCAGCAGGACAGAACTAAGCCTGGATGAGAAACAGGCTGCAAAGGCAAAGGCTGAAGAGGTGCTCGCCAGAGCCCAGGCAGGCGAAGCGTTTACCATGCTTGCAGAGACATATAATGAAGATTCGGAAACGGAATATACATTTGGAAGAGGTACCATGTCAGAAACGTTCGAAGCTGCTGCTTTTAATATGGAGGACGGAGAACTGAGCGGAATAGTCGAGACCGAGTTCGGATATCATATCCTCAAATGCATCGTAAGCTATGACAAAGAAGAGACCGACAAGAATAAGCTGACGATCGCACAGCAGCGGAAGACGGAAGCCTTCAATGAAATATATAATTTTTACACAGCGGAGCTGCCATCGGAATTTAACGACAAGCTCTGGGACGGGATTGAATTCGAAAGTGGAGACGGAATCGAAACCACAGAGTTTTTCGATGTCTATAATAGTAAATTTGGGGCGTGAAGCTTCACAGGCGGATGAGCCAGAAAAGGAGGACCTACATGTAAGGTCCTTCTTTTTTTATCCGAACAAACGGAAAGTGTCTGATTGTGACTGAAGGTGTTGTATTGTGTTGGTTTTGCGTTGACTTATTCATAAAACAAAGGTATAATTAAAAGGATAATACAAAAAGCCTGCAAAAGAAGACAGCCTGCCGGCTGCCGGAATCATGCCATAAGGAGCGAGAAGATGAAAAAGTACTATGATGGAGAAATTCAGAAAAGTCCAAGAATCCAGGGGCTTGTTGATGATTTATACGAAAAGATGCCAGAAATAGAAGCAGACAGGGCAGTGCTGCTGACGCGCTCCTATATGGAGACCGAAGGCGAGCCTGTGATCACGAGGAGAGCAAAAGCCTTCAGGACGATTTGTGAGGAGCTTCCTATTATAATCAGGAGGAACGAGCTCATAGTGGGAAGCAATTCGAAATCGCCGAGAAGCTGCCAGGTATTTCCGGAATATTCCTTTGAGTGGCTGGAAGCTGAGTTCGATACAGTGGAGACGAGAAGTGCAGATCCTTTTTATATATCAGAAGAGACAAAAAAATCACTTCATGAAGTCTTTCAGTACTGGAAGGGAAAAACCACATCAGAACTTGCGACCTCATACATGGCGCCAGAAACACTCCTCGCGATGGAGCACAATATCTTTACGCCGGGGAATTACTTCTATAATGGCATCGGACACCTGACTGTACAGTATGAAAAGATTCTCGCTGTCGGCTATAAGGGCATCATTGCCGAAGCAGAGGCGGAGCTTGCATGCTGCAGGGTGTCGGATGGTGATTATGCGAAAAAGTCCCATTTTCTCAATGCGGTCATCATAAGCTGCCAGGCTGCCATAACATTTGCCAGAAGGTATGCGGAACTTGCACTTAAGGAAGCAGAGAACTGCAGGGATGAACAGCGAAAATCAGAGCTTCTCGGCATCGCAATGAACTGTGCCAGGGTTCCGGAACATGGAGCGGAAAGCTTCTGGGAAGCCTGCCAGTCATTCTGGCTTGTACAGATGCTTCTGCAGACGGAATCCAGCGGACATTCGATTTCTCCGGGGCGTTTCGACCAGTATATGTATCCTTACTATAAAGCGGACTTAGATGCAGGAAAGATAACAAGGGAATTCGCCCAGGAACTGATGGACTGCATCTGGGTCAAACTGAACGACCTGAACAAGGTGCGCGATGCGGGATCAGCGGAAGGCTTTGCTGGATACAGCCTTTTCCAGAACCTGATTGCAGGAGGCCAGGATGAGGATGGCAATGACGTGACGAACGATCTGTCGTTCATGTGCATAGAAGCCTCCATGCACGTCATGCTTCCCGCGCCATCCCTTTCCGTACGCGTATGGAACAGGACTCCGGACGAATTTCTGATTAAGGCCGCCATCCTTACAAGGACAGGAATCGGCCTCCCGGCCTATTACAATGACGAAGTGATTATTCCGGCACTGGTAAACAGGGGAGTGACCCTTCAGGATGCCCGCACTTATAACATCATCGGGTGCGTCGAGCCACAGAAGGCAGGAAAGACCGACGGCTGGCATGATGCCGCTTTCTTCAACATGTGCAGGCCACTTGAACTGGTTTTTGGCAACGGCATGGACCAGGGAGTGCAGGTCGGCATCAGGACAGGAGAAATACAGGAGCTTGATACATTCGAAAAGTTCTATAATGCATACAAAAAGCAGACGGAATATTGCATCGGCCTTATGGTGAATGCTGATAATGCAATTGATGTGGCCCACGCTGAAAGATGCCCTCTGCCGTTCCAGTCGTGCATGGTGGACGACTGCATAAAAAGAGGAAAATCCCTTCAGGAGGGCGGAGCCGTGTATAACTTCACGGGCCCTCAGGGATTCGGAATCGCAAACATGGCTGACTCTCTTGTTGCCATACAAAGACTGGTCTATGATGAGAAGCGCCTTACGCTTGCCGAATTAAAGAAAGCCCTTGAAGACAATTTCGGAAGGGGCATGGAAGGCGGCATGGCGGAAAAAATAACGGCAAGAATCGCCGGTGACATTGCAGCCGCAGGAAAGCCTGTGGGCGAAAAGGAAGTCAGCGACATATACAGGATGGTGGTGGCCGGACTGGCAGCAGGACCGGAAAAGGAAAAATACGAGAAGCTGCTGGAAACAATAGAAGCCCTTCCGAAATACGGGAATGACATTCCGGAAGTAGACGCATTTGCCCGTGACGTGGCATATTCGTATACCAGACCACTTGAAAAATTCAAAAATCCAAGAGGCGGGCAGTATCAGGCGGGTCTTTATCCGGTATCAGCAAACGTCCCCCTTGGCGCCCAGACCGGTGCAACACCGGATGGAAGGCTTGCATACACGCCAATCGCAGACGGAGTCGGGCCGGCTTCGGGAAGGGACGTCAAGGGACCTACCGCCGCTGCCAACTCGGTGGCATGTCTGGATCATTTTATCGCATCCAACGGAACCCTTTTCAACCAGAAGTTTCATCCTTCGGCGCTGGCAGGAATGAAAGGTCTCCAGAACTTCACCTCCCTGATCAGGGGATTCTTTGACCAGAAGGGCATGCATATGCAGTTCAATGTCGTCAGCAGAGAGACCCTCCTGGATGCCCAGGCGCATCCGGAAAATTACAAGAGCCTCGTGGTCAGGGTGGCGGGATACAGTGCGCTGTTCACTTCACTTTCGAGATCGCTTCAGGATGATATTATCAGCAGGACGACCCAGGGGTTCTAGGCAGGAGAAAACGGATACGGGCGGCGGATGACAGGACAGATCCGATATGCGCAGGGAAAGGAACGATCATCATATGGAACAGGATAAATTGAACATAAAAGGCAGGATATTTGACATACAGAAATTTTCAATTCATGACGGACCAGGAATCAGGACAATCGTATTCCTGAAGGGGTGTGTTCTCCGCTGCAGGTGGTGCTGCAATCCGGAATCCCAGAACTTTGACATAGAAACGATGAAGGTCGGGGAAAAAAATAAGGTAATCGGAGAGGATGTCACCGTCGCCCAGGTGCTCGAAGAGGTCATGAAGGATATGACCTACTACAAGCGCTCAGGCGGTGGGCTCACCCTGTCTGGCGGTGAATCCCTGCTTCAGCCCGATTTTGCCTGTGCCCTGCTGGAGGCTGCCCGGGAAAGCGGAATAAACACCGCAATCGAATCCAGCGGATGTGTTGGCTATGGAATCATTGAGCGATATCTCCCGCATCTGGATTTGTTCATGCTGGACATCAAGCATGTCGACAGTGCAAAACATGAAGCATATACCGGACTGCCCAACAGCCTGATTCTGGAGAATGCAAGAAAGATTGCAGAGTCGGGCCAGAATCTGGTCATCAGGGTGCCGGTAATTCCAGGATTCAACCATACGCCGGAAGAGATACGGAAAATAGCAGAATTTGCAGCATCCCTCCCCGGAGTGGAGGAGCTCCATCTGCTTCCGTACCATCGCTTCGGGCAGGATAAGTATGAAGGCCTTGGAAGAGAGTATCTTCTGGGGGATTTGGAAACGCTGAGTGAAGAATATATGAGAATGCTCCAGGATGCAGCTGCAGAAACAGGGTTGCAGGTGCAGATTGGCGGATAAAAAAAGGCGGATTCTTTAGAATCTGCCTTTTTTTACTTATAGGGGGGCAAAAGCCCAGTCATAAAATAGTATTCGTCAATTTGCACAGGTTTTCGAATGAGGACGTGATGCAAAACATGTTCATTCGCAGCGCGCTCTCGCTTAGATGAAGACGTAGTGGTACATAGGGCCGCAGAATACGCGGCCCAAGTGCCAACGTCTTCATAAAGCTGCTCATTGAATCATGTTTTGCATCACTGCGTGTTGGATGGCGAATGTGCAAATTGACGAAGGCAAGGTTTTCGAATGAGGACGTGATGCAAAACATGTTCATTCGCAGCGCGCTCTCGCTTAGATGAAGACGTAGTGGTACGTAAGGCCGCAAAGTACGCGGCCTAAGTACCAACGTCTTCATAAAGCTGCTCATTGAATCATGTTTTGCATCACTGCGCGATAGATGGCGAATGTGCAAATTGACGACGCGAACGTTGTGAGAGGGCTTTTGCTTCGCGAATTTTTATAAGAAATTCAGAGGGTTTCTTATAAATTATACCTTATAAAGGCTCTGCTTGTTTTGGGGAACAGCAGTCAATGCCTTCAAAGAAGCCAGGGAACAGAGGAAAGGATGATTACTGTTCACTCTGTGACAAGCAACACGCTGCGCGATGCACAGAAAAGGTTGAAATATACCATTTCGCCCTGCAAGCTCCGGAATTTTCGTGAGTTCCGCTTCGCTGCATTCACAAAAAACACCTTGCGCCAGCTGATGTGTGAACAGTAACAAAGGATGTTTAATAAGGGATGTTCAATAATGTTCAATAATGCAAGTCAAGTATTGTATTGTGCGTAGTTATCAAGTAAAATAGACGTACTTATTGCGCAGAAAATGCCTAAACAGCGAGGGAAGGCAGAGGGCGATGAGAAATGAATAATCAAAAGGGAGATTGAAGATGAGCAGAAAAGCAGCATTTGAACAATGCCACTATTGCAGCTGGTGCGGCAGAAAGCTTGACAGGAAGGCAGAAGTATGCCCCGATTGCGGATTTCAGCGATATAAAGAGGATCCGTATCCGGGAATACCGGCTGTTGGATCCGTTGGGGCAGGCTGGTCGGACAAGATAAACGATCCAAGGTTTGCCGGATACCAGAAAAAGAAAAGGGGATCTGCCTTGATCATGTACCCGGTACTGCTTGTGATTATAGCAGTTGTACTTCTTGTAACCGGGCAGATTGAGCTTGATTCGGAAGGAATTTATGTGATAGGCGGACTTTTTGTGATTTTTTCCATGTTCTGTATAGGCTGGATACTGAGCACTATGAAAAAGGGAAAGAGCTGGGAAGGAACCGTGGAAGATAAGCAGTTGAAGAAGCGCGTAGTAAAATCCTACAATCATAATCTGGAGAGGTATGAAGAAATCATTCATTGGGATACAATCATCACCCTGCGCAAACCAAGCGGAAGAAGAGAGAACATTGTGTTCAAAGATGACAACCGATATTATGAATATCTGAAGGCTGGTGATTATGTTTACAACCATCAGAACAGAGATTTCAGATATATTGAAAAATATGACAAATCCTTGGATGATACGCTTTACTGTGCATCCTGCGGCTATCCTAACGATATCCGGGGAAATTTCTGCCAGTCCTGCGGATGTCCGCTGATCAAATAGGAAGGAGGATATTATGGCTAATTTTTGCAGAAAATGCGGCAGTGTGCTTGGTGAAGAGGCAAAATTCTGTCGAAGCTGCGGTCAGCAGATTATTTCGAAAAATAAAAAGCAGCCCGTATGCTCCGGGTGTGGAGGAGTTCTTTCACCGAATGCCAAATTCTGCCGGAAATGTGGAGCGAAAGTGACTCTGGATGAAACCAGGAAGGAAGTTCCGAAAGTAGAAGAAAAGGCAGAACCGAAGGCAGAACGAAAAGAAGAATCAAAGGCTGAAAAAAACATAGAAACAATAGAAAAACAGTATACGGCAGCGGCAGTAAAAGTGAGGGAAAACAAGCCTCTCCAGGCATCGGCTCCAGCCAGGACTGAGTTGCGCAACAGCATGAAGGTTCTGGAAAGGGCGGTGCAGGCCTCTGACCTGCCTGGAGAGATCTCGTTTGAACCGATCGCTTCAGCTGGGAGCGCTGTTTCTGATATTCGGGAAGCTACAGGTACTCTGAAGATATTGGCTTCCGGCATATCAGGGCTGTTCAGAGGCTTTCAGATAATTGTCCGGAATCCCAGGAAAATAATTCCGGCACTGGTGCTCTTCCTTATATGGGTTTTGCAGGATCTGCTGAAGCAGAAGGGAATCAGGATTCCATTTTCAGGAGCCCTTGAGTGGCTTACCTTTACACAAAACGGTACAGCAAGCCGGCCGCTCCTGGCGGGAAGCATGCTTGGAAAAGCTGTGTATGCCGGCTGCATCACTTCGATTGTGACGGCATTCATGGAGCGGAGAAATCCCTTGGCGAATGTGACGGGCGGGTTGAAGAAATTCGTATCAACTCTTAATTGGAAGGATCGAAACGGAGCTGGAATCATGCTTTCAGCGGCGGGTATGGCTATGATCGCAAACAATTTTCTGACTGCAGGAAATCCGATACAGAACAGCATTCTTCCCGTGCTGGCTTCGTTTTCCATGCTTAGGATGCTGGGAGGAAGGAACGGATTTATCAAAAGGCTGATTTCGTCCATAATAGGAAAGCGCATCCATGCTTCTGAAAAAAATGAGAAAGCAGGCGGCGTCAACCGTGTTCTGGCCGGCATGGCAGCCGGTTTCGCAATATCGGCATCAATATCGGCAATCCAGATCAGCTGGGCAGGCTACGCAGCAGGTGCTATCTTTCTGGGAGCCGGTATTGGCATTGTGTTTACAGGCAACAGAAAAAAGGAGGTGACAGAAGCATGATAGCACTGAAAAGAATAGTTTGTGCAGGTTTGGCTGCATTTATGATGTCTGCCTGCATATTCCCCCTGTCGGTCCATGCGGAGGCAGAAACCGGGAAATGGGTTTTGACAGATGTTGTTGTAGATGACGGAACGGGAGAGTATACCGAACGGGAAGAATACAGCGGCGGTGGCATGAGCGGATTTTCAAGTACGACGGCAACCTATTCGCCAGGCAGCCTGGTAATCAATAATGCGGCGGATTATTATGATGAACAGTTCAAGGATTCCCCAATCTATCATACGCAGTATGATTATACAACGACTTTCCTGTGGGAAGAGCCTCCCCAGGAATTCAGTACGGAGAATATCAGGGACTTGAAGCTGACTGTTTCAGGAAGCATCACTGGGCTGAATGAATCGCGGTATTTCTACAACGATATGTATCTGGAGTATCACCTGGATGCCTATTATCCGGCATCTGGAACTTTAAATGACATAGTAAGTCCGGCAAATATGTCTGTAAGCTATGAAAATCCTTCTGTCACCAAAGAGGTTTTCATCGACAAAGATTATCTGAGAGGTGAGGAAGGCGCTACACTGACCATAGAGGTCTACTGCGGATCTCCACTTGTTGTAGAATATATTTATGAATATAGAAGCGGTACCGCGGCTCCGGTGGCTGACGGATCTTCTGTGATCAATACGGAAGCGGATGCCGGTTCTGGCGAAACGCCTTATTCAGTACCGAAGGCAGCCGTTTTAGGAATAACTGCGGTGGCAGCCCTGGCCGGAGCAGCAGGCGCAGCGTCAGCAGCGGCCGGAACCGCAGGAGCCGGAGCTGCATCATCCGGGGAAGGCGAAGAAGGCCAGGAAGAGGAAGAAAAGGAATCCAGTTTCCGGATGTATGTCTATAAGGATTTTGGAAACAAGATCCGTTACGACCAGCCGGCAGTCAGCGTGTATGCGCGAATGGCAGAGGTGAAGCCGGATGGACGGGAAGTCGAGAGACTCGATCTGACTGAGCGTATACAGATCGCATCGGCAGAAAGCTGCCTGAAGGTGGGAAATCCAGCTATAGCCGGCAATTATATGGGGGCTGCTGTTTCTGCCGAATCGGTAAAGGGTGCTGAAAATCCGACTGAAGCAGTAATCCGCTTTACCTTTTCGGGAGAGGGCGGAATCTTCCAGAATAATATGAAATTCTACCTGGTAGGAGATCCGTATATCGAATATACAGGAAAACACGATAACCAGATCATGGTCCTTGCAGGAAGCGGGGGTACTTATGAACTTCCCTTCGAGCCGGTAAATTTCACGGCAAAACCGGAATGTACCCTGGAAGAAGTCGAGTTTGAAGGATTTGTTCCGGAAATCGTGACGGAAAAGGATGGGAAGCAGAAAATCGTGATTACTGACAGAAGCCAGAAGCCAGAAGCAATTGAACGGTTTATGGATCCTTTCAGGCTTACGATCGTTGCAAAAAGCGAGCATGAAGAATGCCGTTCACCGTTTGAAGTTGTTCTGTGCTATGAAGGACTCCTTGCTGATTTCGCAGGAGCGAAAAAGGAAATCAAGGGCTATTTCGACCGCAAAACGGGGCAGATGGGCAGGACAGCGGTTGCGTTCAGGCTGGGATTATGGAATGTGGAAAATGAAGAACTGGAATATGTGAAGCCTGATGATCTGGCATTTACCTATAGCGATGAAAGCGGAGTCTGCGAAATTATAGGGCTTGAGGCCGATCTGGATTCCGACAGAAGTGACAGGGAGAAGACGGTCTACAATCTGAAAGCACAGAAATCCTTCCCGTCATCAGCGCCTGTCAAAGGCCTGTTATCCGCAATGTGCAGGTTTGGAGAAGCTTTTTATGAATACAGTGCAGAGATTCCCCTGATGCCGGATATTCAGGAGTATGACAGCATCATGGATACAGAAAAGGAATATCAGAACTGCCTGTACATGATAGACAATTATCTTCCGACAGAGCAGGCGGCAATACTGAAGACGGAGCTGGAAACAAAGAGGATCCTTTATGCATACGGCGCAGGGGACTATCAGATCTACCGCAGGTATGTATGGGAAAGAGCCCAGTATTATCTGATGGAACAGCACCGGGACTATATGAGAGAGGCTGCTTTTTACGACGATATGATCAAAGTCTGCGACATGGCGGTATTTATAGGCAATATTGCGTTTGAAGCCATGCTGATGCCAATCGGCGGACCGCTGGCAGGATTCCTTATTTCGAATGCCAAAGATCTCTTCATTGCTCTTGTCAACATGTACCAGACGAACGGAGAACTTACGCTGGATGGAGTGATGAGCTACCTGACAGGTGTGCTTGGCGGACTTGACGGCGTATTCTCATCGACGCCTTCGCCATCCGAAATCAGGAAACTCAGCCTTTGGCTGGCAGGGTACTTTACCTACAGGATATTCTACAATAAGTATTATGTGCGCAATGAAAACAATCAGATCAATAGCTGGAGCGAAGCGCTGCTTCAGGCTTTCAAGGAACTGGGAATCAAGACTGTCATGGCCGGATTTGTAGCCAGATATCTGGATGAAGACCAGGTAATCAATAAAAACCCATACGGCTACAGCAAAGATGCCGATGGGAAATTGATGAAACCTATTACAGATGCAGGCGATGCAGTCGTCAGCAAAGCCGATGATGCTTTGGGAGCCCTGGCTCAATTTCTTGATGATATTGTGGATGGAAAGATCGTACTGCCTTGGGCATAGAAATCTGATGAATGGAGGAAAAAGAGATGTTTTGTGAAAATTGTGGAAAAAAGATCGGGGAACATGATGAGTACTGCGATGGATGCGGTGCGAAGCAGCCTGTTGCGAACGATAGAATCAGCGGAAGCAGCCCTCATATACAGGCGGCTGCAAATCCATATGGAGCAGCGCCAGGAACAACGCCAGGGGCAGGATATGGAGCAGCGCCAGGGGCAGCACCGGGAACAGCGCCAGGGGCAGCATATGGAGCAGCGCCAGGGGCAGCTATGGGAGCAGCACCAGGTGCTGCTTCAGGAAGGCAGCAACAGCCTTACCAGCCTTATAATCCGGCAACAGCATACAAGGACAGAACGGCGGAAATCATGGGAGTAGGACAGTATCTGGGAACTTTTATCCTGATGAGCATACCAGTTCTTAATCTGATCCTGATATTGGCCTGGAGCTTTTCAAAATCAGTAAATCCTAACAAGCGCAATTATGCAAGGGCTATACTTGTGCTGTGCATCATTGCAGTTGCTCTGGGGGTATTGCTGAAAGACAGGTTGTTGGAACTCATGCCCTATGCGCCTCTGTATTAGGGAATTCCGGGTGCATGGCAAATAGAATACCATTCTCATAAACGGCAACGTTTATAAAAAAAAAGAATGAATCAGTCCGATTCATTCTTTTTTTTTCTTAAAGTAACTATGGAGATTTCTAGAGGTCGGCAAGGAGCATCATGATTTTGTTGCTTCTTGCAATGAAGTTCGTCATTCCATCAGGGGAAAGCGGTTTGTGTGCAAGAAGTGCAAGGTCATAAAGCTGCTCGCAGATCATTGGCGTATTATCCGAATCCTTATGTTCAAGGATATATTTAACGAGCTTGTTATTTGTGTTCAGGATAAGGGTCTCGCTGTTTCCGAACATGGAAGGATCCATTCCGTACATATTGTACATCTTCATCATATCCTGCATACGTCTGCTTTCTTCTGAAAGGGTAATCATGGAAGAAATATTTTCGTCCTTGAGTCTTTCTGCTTTCACTTCAAGCTTGTCGTTGTGAAGGGACTTTTTGAAAATTTCACCCAGAGCCTTAGCAGCTTCTTCGAGTTCGGAAGCCACATCCTCTGTCTGCTCGTCCTTAAAGTGATGGGTCAGGTCAGCATCGATTCTCTGGAAATGAACGCCTTCATTTTTACGCTCGAGATGTGTGATAAAGGCTGAGTCGATGTTGTGGGTAAGCAGGACGGCATTGAGGCCTTCGTTCCTGAACATGTTGATGTACTGGCTCTGCTGTACCGGATCTGTCACATAAAAGATGGTGCTTTCAGTCTTTTCTTCTGCGGTTTCAGCTGTTTCTCCGGCATCGGCACCCTGATCCGGAGTTTCGTCAGCAGCATCTGCTTTATCTGCAGCTGGTTTTGCAGCTTCGATGCATTCTGCCAGTGTCTGGTATTTGTTATCCAGATTCTTGAAGAGGATATAGTCATTCATTTTCTCAAAGAATTTTTCATCCTTCAGGCAGCCGAATTTGATAAACGGACTGATGTCATCCCAGTATTTTTCATAGCTTTCTTTTTCAACCTTGCACATTCCTGAAAGTCTGTCTGCAACTTTTTTGGAAATATAGTCGGAAATCTTCCTTACGAAACCGTCATTCTGCAGAGCGCTTCTTGAAACATTGAGAGGAAGATCAGGACAGTCGATCACGCCTTTCAGGAGCATGAGGAATTCAGGAATTACTTCCTTGATATTGTCGGCGATAAATACCTGATTGTTGTAAAGCTTGATAGTTCCTTCGATTGAATCATACTCTGTGTTGATTTTCGGGAAGTAAAGGATGCCTTTTAAGTTAAAAGGATAGTCCATATTCAGGTGAATCCAGAACAAAGGCTCCTTGTAGTCATTGAATACCTTGCGGTAGAAATCTTTGTAATCTTCTTCCGTGCAGCTGTTAGGATGTTTTGTCCAAAGGGGTTCCGTATCGCTTAAGGAAACAGGACGTTTTACGATTTTAAGTTTTTCCTTTGCAGGAGAAATCTCGACGATTTCTTTTTCACCGTTTTCATTTTCCTTTTCTTCGGTCTTCGCTTCTTCAACGATGGTCTCAACTACTGTGTCATCCTCTGTAAGCTCGTCTTTCTCAATCGTTTCGTATGCTGTTTCAGCTGTCGCATTTGAAAGGAAGATCTCTACAGGCATGAAGGAACAGTATTTTGAAATGATTTCGCGAGCGCGGTATTCATTTGCAAATTCGAAGCTTTCGTCATTGAGGAATAAGGTGATTTCAGTGCCGACTTCGGTCCTGTCGCTGTCTTCAAGTACATATTCCGTCCCGCCGTCACATTCCCAGTGAACGCCTGTTGAGCCTTCTTTGTAGGAGCGGGTATCAATATGCACGTCATTTGCTACCATGAAAGCGGAATAGAAGCCAAGTCCGAAATGTCCGATCATCTGGTCTTCATTGGTCTTGTCTTTGTATTTTTCAAGGAAGTCTGTTGCGCCGGAGAATGCGATCTGCGTAATATATTCTTCGACCTCATCAGCAGTCATGCCGATACCATTGTCAATGAATTTGAGAGTCTTTTCTTCAGGATTTACGATAACCTGGATTTTGGCCTTGTATTTTTCAGGGAAAGTGTATTCCCCCATAACCTCTAATTTCCTGAGCTTTGTGATGGCATCACATCCGTTGGAAATGAGTTCACGGAAGAAGATGTCATGGTCTGAATACAACCATTTTTTTATGATTGGAAAAATATTTTCGCTGTTGATTGAAAGACTGCCGTGTTTCTGGGTCATTTTTTACACTCCTTATCATTCTTTTTTTTGTTATGTAAGGTCCTGTTGCCAAGACCTTCGTATAGAAAATATCTTAATACTGGAAAAAGCAAATGTCAAGAGAAAATTAGCACTCATTACAACTGAGTGCTAACAATTTCATTCTTTTTGAGGAATCTTAATACCATTGAGTCCCATGCCTGGTCAAGGCTCTTATCAAGAGTGAAATTCCTTTGTGATGTTCCGGTGGTGCAGGAAAGCGTTCCTCTTTCGAACCGGATGTTCAGAAACAGTCCGTTCACCTCGTCCGGAGAAATGGAAAGTCCGGTCTGCTGTATAAGCCTCGCAACGTTTTCAGGAGACAGCAGGAATATGAATTTGAAGCTGAGGGGTGTCTTCTTTCCTTTTATCAGCTCGAAGCAGATATTCCTGACTTCCCGCCAACAGCACATGGAGCGCTCGGTAAGTTCGGGTTGCGCAAGCTCGTCAGAGTTGAAGAACTCTTTGTTCAGATGGCCGTCTATGGAGAAGGTGCAGAAGGTCTGGATAGATGCTTCTGACAGCAGGAATGAGTCGAATACGTCTCCGCTCAGCAGTTTATGCATAAAAGTCTTTATGTCTTGTATCTCAAGTGCAATCAAAATAATGCCTCCCTTTTCGTAATTATTACAATTATATAATTTTCGGCAGATAATGAAAAGGGGAAAATGAAAATCCAGTTGTAAGGGGGGAGGGATTGTTTTATACTTATCTGGAACAGGAGGATACAACATGAAAAATATGGATAATACAGATAAATTGCTGCAGCTTATAGAGGAAGGTACCTCTCCCTTCCATGTGGTCAAAAGTGCAGCGGATCAGCTTGAGGATGCAGGTTTTATCAGGCTGGAGGCAGACAAGGAATGGGGGCTTAATGCAGGGAGCAGGTACTACCTGAGTTACAACGGAACCAGCCTTTTCGCCTTTTCGATAGGAAAACGGTTTGGATACAGGGACAACTTCCGGATAGCGGCGGCCCACACAGATTTTCCCTGCATCAAAATCAAGCCAAATCCTGACATTGCAGTTGAAAAATACGCCCAGGTAAATGTCGAGATTTATGGCGGTGCCATACTCAATACGTGGCTCGACAGGCCCCTTTCTGTATCTGGAAGGGTCGTTCTGAAGAGCATTGATATCTTCAAACCTGAAATAAGGCTTGTGAATTTTAAAAAGCCGATCATGACAATTCCGAATCTGGCAATTCACATGAATAAAGAGGTCAACAAAGGCGTCGAACTGAACAAGCAGACAGATATGCTTCCGATTGTGGGGATGATTACGGAGGAATTGAACAAGGATCATTATTTCATGAATTATCTGGCTGAAAGGGTCGGCGTTGACACGGAGGATATCCTGGATTATGAGCTGACAGTCTACAATACGGATGCAGGTGATTTGATAGGCATCAATGAGGAATTTATATCAGCACCAAGGCTCGATAACCTGACTTCGGTACAGGCTCTCGTTACGGCAATCATTGATGGGGGAAGGGCAAATGGAATCAATATCATAGCTCTGTTTGATCACGAAGAGATAGGAAGCAGGACGAAGCAGGGAGCCGGATCCATGCTTTTAAGCATGGTGGTGGAAAAAATTTATGCAACACTCGGCCGCGACCGCCTGAATTTTATGGGGGCCATGGCGGACAGCCTTCTTCTTTCTGTGGATGTGGCTCACGGGCTCCATCCGAACCAGACTGCAAAAAATGATCCTACGAACAAATGCATCCTGAACGGAGGCGTATGCCTGAAGGAGGCTGCAGGTCAGACCTATGCGACGGACAGCGAGGCGGTCGCCATCATTCAGCAGATCTGTCATGCAGGGAAGATCCCCTATCAGAAATTTGTGAACCGTTCTGACGGGACTGCGGGCAGCACCCTGGGTTCCATTGCGTCGGCAATTCTGCCAGTCAGGACCGTGGATGCGGGAGTCCCGCTGCTTGCGATGCATTCAAGCAGGGAACTGATGGGCAGACAGGATCAGGACAGCATGACAGAACTGGTGAAATCATTTTTCAGCCTGTGATAAAAGGTTACTGTTCTCTCTGTGATCAGTAACACGCTTTGCGATGCACAGAAATGGTTGGAATAAAACACCTTGCGCTGGATGATGTATGAACTGTAACGATAAAAGCACTTTGCAAAACCTGCTATTTATGCTATTATAAATAGTATCAAAAACCACGTCATGTAGTAACGGCGGCATGGATACCAGATAAATACTAGCTGCAGATATTAGGAGGATTGGCATGAGCTTTAAAATCGTGATAGACAGTTGTGGGGAACTGCCAGAAAATTATAAGAATAATCCCAATTTTGAATCGGTTCCATTGACAATAGATGTTGATGATTTTCATATTATAGATGACGAGACGTTCGATCAGGCGGATTTCCTGAAAAAAGTGGCAGCAAGTCCGAACGCACCAAAGTCGGCATGTCCTTCACCTGAAAGATACATGCAGGCATATGAGACTGATGCGGATAACGTGTATGTAGTGACGCTTTCATCCCAGCTCAGCGGATCCTATAACAGCGCAGAACTGGCAAAATCGCTTTATCTTGAAGAACACCCGGGGAAAAATATTCATGTATTCGACTCACGGTCAGCCTCGGTAGGAGAGACGCTTATCGGACTGAAAGTCGAGGAATACGAGGAAATGGGGCTTTCCTTTGAAGAAATAGTTGAAAAGGTTGAAAATTATAGAAAAGGGGCCAGAACCTATTTTGTTCTGGAAACACTGGAAACCCTTAGGAAAAATGGACGACTTAGCAATCTGAAGGCTTTTGTGGCGGGCGCATTGAACATCAAGCCTGTCATGGGTGCTACTCCTGAGGGAACGATTTACCAGATTGATCAGGCAAGGGGAATGAACAAGGCGCTTGCAAAAATGGTTTCCGTTATAGAAAAGAACACACCGGACAGTGAGGAGAGGATACTTGGAATATCCCATTGCAACTGCCCTGAACGTGCAGAATATGTCAAAGGCGAGCTTCAGAGAAACATGAAGTTCAGAGACGTCCTGATTGTTGATACGGCAGGAATCAGCAGTACTTACGCCAGCGACGGGGGAATAATCGTCGTATTGTAAGAGAAGAAATAAAGAAGGTAACTGTTCAGAACCCCTGTCTCGCGAGGTGTTTTATGCTGATTTTGCATAAAACCTGAGACATTCGTGCGCCAAATTGTTGATTTTGCAATTTGTGTGTCTCATATGTGACTATGAAGGACGTAGTCCTGAATAGTTACTAAAACAGGATAGAATCCCGGGATTTCCGGGATTCTATCCTGTTTTTTGATTTATCTCACAGGAAAGCTTTTTCCAAGCTTTTCTAGAAACCGATCCTGTATGGCAGGAATGAGCAGACTGTCATCGTTCGCATTTCCTGTGAATGGCACAAAGCCAGCAGCCATTGTAGAATGTCCGCCGCCGTTTCCGATGCCTTCGAGGGCACAGTTGCAGATTCTGCCTGCATCATATTTCTGGAATTCGCTCCTTACAGAGAGCTTGACGCCGTCTTTCTGTATGGAATAGACCACAGAAAACTGAACTTCGGCAAGTGCAAGCACGAAGTCGGAGATTGTTGCTATCAGCGCCTCGGGGCAGTTCATTCCGGTATTGGCAAAGCTTATATTTTCGAATACCTGAATGCTGTTTATGGCATTTGTGTATGCCTCGAGATCTTCAAACTGCAAGGTGCTCTGTTCCAGACATCTCAAAAGATCCAGGTCAGAAAGCTGGTAAAGGGCATAAAACATATCCAGGTCAAGTTTAGATACCCCGCGGGTAAGGTTCGCAGTATCAATTTTGATTCCGTAGATGAGGGCGGTGGCAGTTGTACTGTCGAGAGGCAGATCATTCTCAATAAAATATTCTGCTATGATAGCGGAACAGGAGCCGGCCTCTGGCCGGATGTCCTTGAAGAGATAAGCGACTTCCATGAAAGTGGGATGGTGGTCGATGCAGATGATTTCATTCCCGTTTGTGTTACGGATATTCGAATTGCCTTTCTGGCAGTCCACGAGAAGCACCTCATCATTCTGCTCAAGGTGTCCCAGGTCATTTGTGTTGAAGACAGTTATTCCCAGCGTATTGATCATTTTTATTGTGTTATAACGTTCAATCCTGCCTGAGTAGCAGATGAAGGAATCAATCCCCCGGGCACCTAACAGTTTCTGGAGGCCGAAAGCACTTGCAATGGCATCAGGATCCGGAAAGTTATGGGTCTGGATGTATACGGACTGCTTTTTCAGAGTGGATAGAAGTGCATTGAACTGGTTCATGAATGATATACTCCTCAAAGGCTATGGATAAAGCCCTCTTAATCACAAAATGCTGCCCCGTAGCTAACGGGGCAGCGTTATCAGTTTTGTTACTTTTTGTTTTTTTCTACTTCTGCCATTTTCATAGCACGTACCTTTAATGAAAGTCCGAAAAGGTTGATGAAGCCTTCTGCATCACGGTGATCATATAAGTCACCTGTTGTGAAGGAAGCGATGCTTTCATTATAGAGTGAGTAAGGGGATGTTGTTCCCTGTTTGATTATGTTTCCTTTGTAAAGCTTGAATTTAACTTCACCAGTCACATACTGCTGAGTGGATTCGATGAAGGCCTGGATCGCTTCCCTTAAAGGAGTGAACCATTTTCCTTCATAAACGACGTCAGCGAATTTATTGCCCATTTCTTTCTTAAGAGTAATAGTGGATCTGTCTAAGATGAGCTCTTCAAGCTGCTGATGAGCTTCAAGGAGGATTGTTCCGCCTGGAGTTTCATACACGCCGCGTGATTTCATTCCAACTACTCGGTTTTCAACGATATCGATGATGCCGATGCCATGCTTTCCGCCTAATTCATTTAAAGTAGTGATGATGTCAGCTACTTTCATTTCTTTTCCGTTAACACTTACAGGAATGCCCTTTTCAAAAGTCATAGTAACGATTTCCCCTTCGTCAGGAGCTTTTTCAGGAGATACGCCAAGAACTAAAAGGTGGTCGTAATCAGGAGCTGCAGCAGGATCTTCAAGCTCAAGTCCTTCATGGCTGATGTGCCATAAGTTCCTGTCACGGCTGTAGCTGTTGTTCATTGAGAATGGAAGGTCGATTCCGTGTGCGTGGCAATAATCGATTTCTTCTTCCCTTGAAGAAATATCCCAGATTCTCCATGGTGCGATGATTTTAAGGTCAGGAGCAAGTGCTTTGATTCCGAGTTCGAAACGAACCTGGTCATTTCCTTTTCCTGTAGCGCCGTGGCAGATAGCAGTAGCGCCTTCAGCTCTTGCGATTTCAACAAGCCTTTTTGCAATTACAGGTCTTGCCATTGAAGTTCCAAGAAGATATTTGTTTTCGTATACAGCATTCGCCTGTACACATGGAACAACATAATCATCGCAGAATTCATCGATGACATCTTCGATGTATAATTTGACAGCACCTGATAATCTTGCTCTTTCTTCAAGTCCGTCTAATTCATTTCCCTGTCCTACGTCGATACAGACGCAGACAACGTCATAATCGTAATTTTCTTTTAACCATGGAATGATCACTGTGGTATCAAGTCCGCCTGAGTACGCTAAGATAACTTTTTCTTTCATAATGAAATGCCTCCTAAAATTTTTAATTGCAGCACTGGCTGCCGTATGAATACATAAATACATCAGTTCCGTTTAAAGGGAGCTGAATGAGTTGCAATCTTAATAACTTAAAAATAATATACAACATCTTTCAGTATTATGCAAGTGTAAATTTATACATATTATGCATTGGGTGATAAAAGGCAGAATGAGCAGATGTTATTTCTATTATATAGAACACAAGGAGTGTTTGTGTAGAGAAAGTGAAAAAATAAAAAAACATACTTGCATAATATACGAACGTGTCGTATAATTATGCAATATCGTTGCACAGGATGAATACTGGCTGCAACAGATTTGAAAATTATGGGAAATCATAATAATGAATATAGGATTTTGCCGGCAATAGTGGTATTATAGATAAAAGGAAAAACAGCAGCAGAATCTGCAACCTAAAGGAAAAAGGAGAGATAATATGATCAAGGCAGGAATAATCGGAGCGACTGGATACGCAGGTGGAGAATTGGTAAGAATCCTTATGGGACATAAGGAAGTGGAGATAAAATGGTACGGATCCAGAAGCTATATAGATAAGAAGTATTACGAGGTTTACCAGAATATGTTCCAGATCGTCGATGACACCTGTCTGGATGATAATATGGAAGCTCTGGCAGATCAGGTAGATGTGATTTTTACGGCGACGCCTCAGGGACTTTGTGCGTCTCTTCTGAATGAGGGCATTCTTTCAAAGGTAAAAGTAGTTGACCTTAGCGCTGATTACAGGATCAAGGACGTAAAGACATATGAAGAATGGTACGGAATCGAACACAAGACTCCTCAGTACATAGAAGAAGCAGTTTACGGGCTCTGTGAAATAAACAGGGAAGATGTGAAGAAGGCAAGGCTTGTGGCTAACCCTGGATGTTATCCGACATGTTCGACACTGTCGATTTACCCATTAATAAAGGAAGGGCTGATCGATCCGAACACGATCATCATCGATGCAAAATCTGGAACCTCGGGCGCAGGAAGAGGAGCAAAGCTTGACAACCTTTACTGTGAAGTGAATGAAAACATCAAAGCTTACGGTGTCGCTGTGCACAGGCATACGCCTGAGATTGAAGAACAGCTGGGATATGCTGCAGGGGCAGATGTCAAGATCAATTTCACGCCGCATCTTGTTCCGATGAACAGGGGAATCCTGATCACAGCTTATGCGTCGCTCAATAAAAAAGCGACTTACGAAGAAGTAAAGGCAGCCTATGACAAATACTATGGCAGTGAAAAATTCGTAAGGGTTCTGGATAAGGATGTATGCCCGCAGACAAAATGGGTCGAAGGCAGCAATTACGTTGACGTCAACTTCAAGATAGATGATAGGACAAACAGGATCATCATGATGGGCGCCATGGACAATCTGGTAAAGGGTGCAGCAGGACAGGCGGTACAGAATATGAACCTGATGTTCGGATTTAAAGAGACAATGGGACTTGAACTGGTTCCGATGTTCCCATAAAAAGAAAAGAGGAAAGCATATGAAGCATATAAAACATATAGAAGGCGGAGTTACAGCGCCTAAAGGATTCAAGGCTGCAGGACTTTATGCAGGCATCAAAAAACAGAAAAAAGATATGGCTATGATATACAGCGAGGTTCCATGTAAAGCTGCAGGGACATTTACGACAAACCTTGTTAAAGCAGCACCTGTAAAATGGGATATGGAAGTCGTCTACAACTCACCTGCCGCACAGGCAGTGGTAATCAACAGCGGTGTTGCAAATGCATGTACAGGCGCCGTAGGAATGGAATATTGCAAGGAGATGGCTGAGGTTACAGGAGAGGAGCTTGGAATTCCGATGGATTCAGTGCTCGTGGCATCTACGGGTGTTATCGGAAAACAACTTCCGATGGACATTATCAAGGCGGGCATCAGGAATCTGGTTCCCATTCTTGGAGATACCCTGGATGACGGTACCATTGCGGCAGAGGCTATCATGACTACCGACACTAAGAAAAAGGAAATCGCAGTTGAAATTGAACTGGGCGGAAAAACAGTTACAATCGGCGGAATGTGCAAGGGATCAGGAATGATCCATCCGAATATGTGCACAATGTTAAGCTTTATTACGACAGATGCTGCAATTTCAAAGGAGATGCTCCAGGCAGCCCTGAGCGAGGATATCATAGATACCTATAATATGGTTTCCGTTGATGGCGATACATCAACGAATGATACGGTTCTTCTTATGGCGAACGGGATGGCAGGAAACCCTGAAATCACAGAGAAGAATGAGGACTTCAAAAAGTTTCTGGATGCCCTTAACTTTGTGGACACTTATCTTGCCAAGAAAATCGCCGAAGACGGAGAAGGAGCAACAGCCCTTTTTGAGGTTAAGGTAATTAACGCCCTCGATAAGGAGCAGGCATCGGTTCTTGCAAAAGCGATCGTCACTTCGTCACTTACGAAGGCAGCAATTTTCGGACATGATGCAAACTGGGGACGTATCCTGTGTGCAATGGGATATTCAGGGGCACAGTTCGATCCTGAAAAGGTGGATCTGTTCTTCCAGAGCGCAGCCGGAAAGATCCAGCTGATTGAAAACGGAATGGCAGTCGACTACAGCGAGGAGATTGCGACTCAGATCCTGTCCGAACCGGAGGTTACTACAATTGCGGACGTGAAGATGGGTAGTGCAGAAGCTACTGCATGGGGATGCGATCTGACTTTCGACTATGTCAAAATCAATGCAGACTACCGTTCATAATATAAATTAAGAGACGAAAGAGGATGAAAATATGGAAATGGAACTTTGGTTAGAAAAAGCACAGGTGCTCATTGAAGCCCTTCCTTATATACAGAAATTCAACGGAAAGATCATTGTTGTAAAATACGGCGGAAGCGCCATGGTTGATGAAGAACTGAAAAAGAACGTCATCAAGGATGTTGCCCTCCTGAAACTGGTAGGGTTCAAACCTATTATCGTTCACGGCGGAGGAAAGGAAATCAGTTCCTGGATCGCCAAGGTCGGAATGGAAACGAAATTCGTCAATGGTCTCCGTGTTACTGACGCTCCTACAATGGAAATTGCAGAAATGGTACTCGGAAGAGTAAACAAAAGCCTTGTGCAGCTGATGCAGAGCAACGGCGTCAAGGCTGTCGGAATCAGCGGCAAAGACGGCGGAACGATCAAGGTTGACAAAAAGCTGTCAAACGGCCAGGATATCGGATTTGTTGGAGATGTAAAAGAGGTTGACGCGGGACTTCTGAACACCCTTCTTGAAAATGACTTCGTACCGGTCATCTGTCCGATTGGAACAGACGATCTGTACAATACTTACAATATCAATGCTGATGATGCGGCATGCGCCATCGCAACTGCCGTAAAAGCTGAGAAGCTTGCATTCCTTACTGATATTGAAGGCGTATACAGGGATCCTAAAGATCCTTCAACCCTGATTTCAGAACTTACGATTCCGGAAGCAAAGGAACTTCTGTCAAGCGGAAATGTTGGAGGCGGCATGCTCCCTAAACTGAATAACTGCATCGATGCCGTTGAAAGCGGCGTTTCCAGGGTGCATATTCTTGATGGAAGAATTGAACACTGTCTCCTCCTTGAATTCTTTACAAATAAAGGTATCGGAACAGCAATCCTGAACTCACTTGAAAAGAGGTATTACCATGAATAAATCTGAATATATAGATGAGGCAGAGAAGGTCCTTCTCCGCACCTATAACAGGTATCACATCGTCCTTGATAAAGGCGAAGGGGTCTATCTCTATGACACGGATGGAAAGAAATACCTGGATTTTGCAGCCGGAATCGCAGTTTTCGCATTCGGCTACCACAACGAAGAGTTTAACGAAGCCCTGAAAAGCCAGATCGACAAGCTCATCCATACGTCAAACCTTTATTACAATGTGCCTGCGATAGAAGCTGCAAAGAAGCTGACCAGGGTTTCAGGCATGGAAAGGGTGTTCTTTACAAACAGCGGCACGGAAGCAATCGAAGGGGCAATCAAGGTTGCAAGGAAATACGCATACAACCGTGACGGCAAAGCTGATCACGAAATCATAGCCATGAGGCATTCCTTCCACGGAAGAAGTCTTGGTGCATTATCGGTTACGGGAAATAAAAAATATCAGGAGGCATTCAAACCGCTTATCGGCGGCGTGAAGTTTGCCGACTTCAATGACCTTGAAAGCGTAAAGGCACAGATTACGGAAAAAACCTGCGCAATCATACTGGAGCCGGTTCAGGGCGAAGGCGGAATCTATCCTGCTGATAAGGAATTCCTTGAAGGCGTGAGGGCACTCTGCGATGAACATGATCTGGTGCTGATTTTTGATGAAATCCAGTGCGGAATGGGAAGGACAGGAACCATGTTCGCATGTCAGGCTTATGGAATCAAGCCAGATGTCATGACGACTGCCAAAGCTTTGGGCTGCGGGGTTCCCGTGGGAGCATTCCTGACAGCAGGGAAAGCGGTGGACGCCATGGTTCCGGGAGACCATGGAACGACATACGGCGGAAACCCATTCGCATGTGCGGCAGTGAGCAAAGTGCTGGATATGTTCGAAAAAGAGAAGATTACTGAGCATGTTAACGAGATCTCCGTTTATCTGGAGAAAAAACTTGATGAGCTTGTAGAGCAGTATGACTTTATCGAAGGCAGGCGCGGAAAAGGCCTTATGCAGGGACTTATTTTCAACGCTCCGGCAGGCGATGTTGTGGTCAGGGCACTTGAGGAAGGGCTTATCGTAATCACGGCAGGAACGAATGTGTTAAGATTTGTTCCACCTCTCATCATCACGGAAGAAAATGTCGATGAAATGATTGAAAAACTGAAGGCAAGCATAGAAAAAGTATTCAAGTAAAAAAAACTGCCTGGGCTGATGCGGATGAAAAATATCCGTGGCAGCCCGGGCATTGACTGTTTCATGGAACTGGATTTTTTATCTCATAAAAAAGCTGAGTGGCGAAACCAATTCGTTCATGTGATCTGAAAAGGAGAAATTCTGAATGATGAGACGATTTGTTAAAAAAATGACAGCCTGCATAGCAGTGCTAGCCCTTGCGGCAGGTCTGATCACGGGCTGCAGCGGCAAAAAGCCGGATGCTGACACCCAGGACGAGGCATCGGTCCAGGAAGAAAAGGCCCTCAGGCTCTGGTATACGGATCAGGGGCTTGAGCCATATCTGACCCAGGCAGCTACGGCATACAAAACGGAAAAGGGCGTGGAAGTGGCTCTGGAGCTGGTTCCCGCAGCCGACTATGCAGAGGCGATCAGCGAAGCAAGCATTTCCGAAGAAGGAGGCCCTGACGTCTATATTGCGGCGAACAGCCTTCTTGAGACTCTGGAGCTTGCCGGGCTGACTTCGAAAGTCGAGGAATATAAGGACATCTATAAGGAAAAGAATTTTCCGGGAACGGCTTTATCGGCTGCTTCCTACAAGGACGGGCTGATTGCGTATCCGGTTTCTTTTGAAACAACCTGTCTGCTTTACAATAAGAATTATGTGGAAACAGTCCCTGCGACCATGGATGAAATCCTGGCCTTTGCAGAAAATTTTGCCGGTTCCGACGGCGTTGAGAACATACTGAAATGGGACGTTTCGGACCTGTTCTTTGATTACTTTTTTGTGAGGGAATATATGGAACTTGGAGGAAAGAACGGTGATGACAGGACTGTGGCGGACGTGGATAACCAGAAGGTACAGGAATGCCTTGCTTATTTCCAGTCCCTGAATCAGTTCTTTTCCATAGATGCCAGGGAAGTGACATATGAAAACGTCCTCCAGGAATTCATGGATGGGAAAACGGTATTCATTTTTGCCAAGACAGATGCAATATCTGCCATAGACAAAGCTGTTGCGGCAGGAACCTCAGCAGTACCATATGGAGCAGCGGTGCTTCCTGACCTGAGAGCAGATCTTGCAACGAAGGGAATATCGACCACGGATATGGCTGTGGTGAATGGGTATACAAAAAACCGGGAGGAAGCAGAGGATTTTGCAAAATATCTGAGCTATGATGCAGCGGATTCCCTGTATGATACGACGGGAAGGATTGCAGCAAGGGAAGGAATTGCCTACAGCAATCCTGAAATAGCCAACATTATGGAGCAGTACAGGGCGTCTGTTCCGGTAGCGAAATTTATGGAGGCAGGGAACTATTGGGTGAAAATTGAAATTGCATTCTCGAACATATGGGCCGGCGGTGACATAGCAGCAGAGATAAAAGCTGTTGCGGATTTCATCAAAGAGCAGCTTGCTCAATAACGCTGTTCCGTCCCGTTGGTCGAAAATTGCGATTATCTATTGTAAAGACACTGGAAATTCGTTAGAATAAATGATGTAAGCATAGAGGGGCTTTTATAGCTGGTCAAAACTATAAAAGGAGAAATATGCTGAATATAAAAGACAAACAAGACTTTGCAAAAACAGTAAAAGAGCTTTTCTGCAGAAAGCAGGCAGGGAAAATCTTGAAATATGCAGGCGTTTTCCTGCTTTTTCTGATATCTGCTATTTTGTATGCGGGCGCAGGAAAAGGCACGGATACAGATCGTATTTTAGCGGGAGATTCCGGAACCCGGAATGCTGCGGATGGAATTTATGGGGCTGAAGAGGCTCCTGTGAATGATGATGTGGTGGAAGGCTCCGGAGAAGATGGCAATGAGGGCGGCACAGGAGAAAACGGTACCGCTTCTGCCGGCCAGGGAAAAGAAGCCGGAGAAACAGGAGATGGCAGTACGGAAAAAGCTGATCCGGAAAATGACGGTGCAGCCACGACGATATTCGTCCATGTCTGCGGGGCAGTGGCAAAGCCTGGCGTTTATAGTGCTGCCAGCGGAACAAGGGTATACCAGGTCATTGAGATGGCAGGGGGAATTACCGGGGATGGAGCCGGCGATGCGCTCAACCAGGCGGAAGCAGTCACTGACGGGCAGAGGATAGAGGTGCCGACTCATGAGCAGGTGGCATCAGGCAGTATTGCTTCACCGCCAGCATCGACGGGAACGGGTTCCAGTGAAAATGCCGGCACAGGCAAAACAGTCGTCAACATCAACGATGCTGATGCGGAGCTTCTGTCGACCCTTCCGGGAATCGGTGAAGCAAAAGCGCTGAGCATCATCAGCTACCGCGAGAAAAATGGCAGGTTCAGTACGATTAATGAAATCAAGAATATTGAAGGAATCAAGGAAGGTCTGTTTAACAAAATAAAGGATTATATATCCATAAATTGAGGTGAAAGCATGGGAAAGAGAGTACTGGTCGTAGATGACGAAAAATTAATTGTAAAAGGAATACGTTTTAGTCTTGAACAGGACGGAATGGAAGTAGACTGTGCTTATGACGGAGAGGAAGCCCTTAATATGGCGAAAGAGAAGGAATATGATATCGTCCTTCTTGATGTGATGCTTCCTAAGCTGAATGGATTTGAAGTCTGCCAGCAGATCCGGGAATTTTCATCGATGCCGATCGTAATGCTGACAGCAAAAGGCGACGATATGGATAAGATACTCGGGCTTGAATATGGAGCAGATGATTATATTACAAAGCCTTTTAATATTCTGGAGGTCAAAGCCAGGATCAAGGCAATCATGAGGCGTACGAATAAGAAGGAGAAAGCTCCGGAAAACAGCAAAATTGCTGTGGTCGGGGAGTTGAAGCTGGACTGTGAAAGCAGGCGTGTGTATATAAATGGCAAGGAAATTAATCTGACAGCAAAGGAATTCGACGTACTGGAACTGCTTGTGTTCAATCCGAACAAGGTATACAGCAGAGAAAATTTATTGAATATAGTATGGGGATATGATTATCCGGGTGATGTAAGGACCGTGGATGTACATATTCGAAGGCTGAGGGAAAAGATCGAAGTAAATCCAAGCGAACCAAAATATGTTCATACGAAATGGGGAGTTGGTTACTATTTCCAGGATTAGGAACAAAATTAAGAAAAGGTTTTTCAGGAGCCTCAGGTTCAAAATCCTGATTATTCTGTTGACAATGGGCGTTATTCCCTGCATCATTCTGGAGTTTGGAATAATGAGCAGTTATGAGAAATATGCGGTTTCTGCAAAGACGATCGAGGTGCAGAATCAGTACAATATTATTTCCAGGAAGCTGATCGATCTGAATTACATGGACAACCCGCAGCAGGAGACTGTCAATGCAGAACTGGAACAGCTGTCCAATATCTATGCGGGGCGCATTCTTGTTATTGATGACAATTTTAAGATAATCAAGGATACTTATACCGATGCGGAGTCCAAAACAATTGTTTCAGAAGATATCATCAAGTGCTTCAAAGGCGAGAGTACGGTCAGGTATGATGCGAAAAAAGGGTACATAGAAATCGTTGCACCGATAAAGGATCCCGACAGCAAGAATATAAACGGCGCAATACTCAGTATCATTTCTACGGAGGGTCTGGCAACAAACCATGAAGTCATAGAAAATAAGGCAACAATACTGATGGCTGCACTGATGCTTGTACTGGTGGTGTTGAGCATATTCTTTTCTGCAGCACTTGTAAAGCCTTTCGGAAGGATCACCCAGTCAATAGAAGAACTTTCAGACGGGTATGGGAATGAAAGTTTTTCGGTTTCTGACTATACAGAGACCCAGCTCATTTCAGAAGCCTTCAATAAAATACTCGGAAAAATAAGGGCGATTGATGCTTCAAGACAGGAATTTGTTTCAAATGTGTCCCATGAATTGAAGACCCCTCTTACATCCATGAAAGTTCTGGCAGATTCCCTGCTTATGCAGGAGGAGGCGCCGGTTGAATTATATAAGGAATTCATGACAGATATTACAGAGGAGATAGACAGGGAAAATAAAATCATCAATGACCTTCTCTCCCTTGTCAAGATGGATAAGACTGCGGCAGATCTTAACATAAAGGCAATGAATATCAATGACCTTCTTGAACTTATACTCAAGAGGCTCCGTCCAATTGCGGCAAAGAGGAATATCGAGCTTGTATTCGAAAGCTTCAGGCCCGTGACGGCCGAAGTCGATGAGGTTAAGCTTACCCTTGCCATTTCAAATCTCGTTGAGAATGCAATCAAGTATAATGTGGAAAATGGCTGGGTAAGGATTTATCTGAACGCAGACCACAAATACTTTTATGTGAAGGTGGCAGATTCGGGCATAGGGATACCAGATGAATCTCTTGAGCATATATTCGAAAGATTCTATCGTGTCGACAAATCCCATTCCAGGGAAATCGGAGGCACAGGTCTGGGGTTATCCATTACAAGGAATGCAATTCTTATGCATCGCGGGGCAATAAGGGTATACAGCAAGGAAGGGGAGGGCACGACGTTTACAATCAGAGTGCCGCTCAACTACATTGCGTAAGGAGGAAAGCATGTTTCAAAGGATAAGTAAAGGACTTCTTTTTTTAACAGTGATGATTCTGTTCTGCGGTTGCGGCGGCTCAGACAAGAAAGAGGAAGAATCAGAATATTCTCTGTATTACATAAACAAAGAAGGTACTAAGATTGTGACGGAGGCCTATGAGCCGGAAACTTCTACAACGGAGGAAATGGTTGCGGAATTTATCGAAGCACTGAAAAAAGATCCAGAGGAAGTAGGAATCAAAAAAGCACTGCCTGAAGAAGTGATAGTCGTCAGCCAGCGTATGGAGGAGAAAGTTCTATATATCAGCTTCGACAGCACCTATGCCATGATGGACAGGGTTGAGGAAATACTCTGCCGCGCGGCGCTTGTAAAGACATTCACCCAGATCCCAGGGGTGGAGTGCATATCGATCTACATCAACGATCAGCCACTCAGGAATTCTAACGACCAGCCGGTAGGAGTTCTCACAGCCGATAACTTCATCGAGGACATAAGCCGGGATCTTCAGTCCAGGCATAGTCAGGAATTGACCCTGTATTTTGCGAATAAGACGGGAGACAAGCTTGTAGAAGAGACAAGGAAGGTTTCCTACGACAGCAGTACGCCTCTCGAAAAGGCGATTATTGAGGAGCTGATCAAGGGTCCCCAAAAAGAAGGTTCTTATCCGACTCTTTCGGAGGATACCGAACTGATAAGCGCTTCTGTTGTGGACAACATCTGCTATGTGAATTTCAATGAGGCGTTCCTGAAAACATCAATAGAAGGAATGGAGAAAATTCCGGTATATTCAGTCGTAAACACCCTTTCGGAAGTGCCTGGAATAAGCAAGGTTCAGATTGTCGTAAACGGAAAGGCTGAGAAGGAATTTCTTAATAAGACATATGAAAGAAACCTTGATATCATTGAGAAAAGCGAAGTGTTGACGGAAGAAGAAAAATGATGGGACTATGAAGGGAAAAATCCTGAACAGTCATAAAAGTGATCAAGAAAAATATAGAGGCAGGCCAGGGGAGGGATTTGTATGAGAAAACGGCCGCTGGCTGCCGTCTTCCTGGCATTCATCACCGGAATCTTTTTGGCAGGATTTCCATTACGTATGGGCGTTGCAGCTATTCTCGTATCGGCAACAGCCTTTATGGTTCCGGAAATCCGGAAAAGACTGGATAGTCCCTTTTTGCTGATTCTTCCAATCATGGCCATTGGAGGAATGGCATACACATGGCAGGATGCGGGATGGCCGGATGCAATAGGTGCAGAGGCCTGGGCGTCCCCAGGGGATGGAAATATGTCAGCCGTGGGGGGAGCCGGTGAATGTATTGAGGAAAACAGGGCGGTAGCAGTAACAGGAAAAGTTTATAAAAGAGAAATAAAGAATGGAAAAAATCTCGTATATATTAAAAACACTTCTATAGCAGCCGGCTCGAAAGGGTACAGGGCTGGTCAGATTATTTTATATTTCGATACCGATGAACATTTTCTAATCGGGAATACAATCAAAGCAGAAGGAACAGTTAAAAATTGGGACAGTGCAGGAAATGAGGGGCAGTTTGATGCCGCTTCTTATTATCGTGCGATGAAAATCGATTACAAGGTTGATGTTTCAAGAGCGGAAGTTGTCGACGAAACTTATAGCAGCTACAGGGAGACGCTTCAGAAAGTCAGGGAAAGGCTGGAAAGGTCTTTTGAAATGACCCTTGGGGAACAGGATGCGTCAATCATGAAGACAATGATATTAGGGGACAAATCGGAGCTTGACCGGAGCATAGAAGAGCTGTATCAGAAAAGTGGAATTGTGCATATTCTGTCAATTTCGGGACAACATATTTCCCTCATTGGCATGGTGCTCTACAATCTTCTTCGCAGGCTTGGGCTTTCGTTCAAAAAGGCAGGCTGCCTGTGTATTTTCTGCGTGATCAGCTACGGCATCATGACAGGTCTGGGAATCTCATCATTCCGCGCCGTGCTCATGTTTTCCATCGGAGTGGCGGCCCAGATGTGGGGCAGGAGTTATGACGTGATAACGGCCATGTCCCTTTCTGCTTTTCTGCTGCTTTTTGAAAATCCGCGTTATCTGTATAATCCGGGATTCCTTCTGTCCTTCGGAGCAGTTGCGGGCATCATGGTGGTAGCTCCGGCAATTGAAAATGCTGCTTCGAAAAAGAATATCGTTATCCGTACCTTGTCGGCAAGCATCGGCATCAATGTCGTGACAATTCCAATACTTGCCTATTACTATTATGAACTTCCAGTATACTCAATTTTATTGAACATCCTGATCATACCGCCTATGTCCATTGTTCTGATTTCCGGTATACTCTGCGGAATAGCAGGGAACGTGAGCATTCCTGTGGCAGTATTATTTGCGGCACCCTGCCACTATATTCTTCTGTTCTGCGAAAAAGCTTGCAGTGTTTTCATGTCTCTGCCCCATGCGCTACATGTGACCGGCCGTCCGGAGAAGTGGCAGCTCTGGCTCTACTACTGCCTCCTGGCAGTTTTTATTGCAGGAGTGAAGCGGAAATGGGGAAGAAAATGCCTTGCAATACTGCCGTTGCTTATCCTGGTAATCGCATTCCAGAGAAATGAGGGGTTCTCAGCCACTTTTCTGGACGTTGGCCAGGGAGACGGAATCTATATTGAAACGCCGGAAGGACTGCATATTCTTGTGGACGGAGGAAGTACAGGTGTGAAGGAAGTCGGAACATACAGAATCATTCCATTTTTGAAATATAACGGTACCGGCGTCATCGATTACGCGATCGTCACACATGCTGATGAGGACCATATAAGCGGTCTGAAGGAGATTCTGGAAGAATCGGATGAGAACGGAATCAGGGTACGCTGTCTGCTGATGCCTGATACATCGCTGAAGGATGAGGCATATCTCGGGCTTGTAAGCCTTGCACAAGCCAACGGCGTCAAGGTAAAATACATCAGGAAAGGTACCGAAATAAGAAACGGAGATTTCACAATCAAATGCCTGCACCCGACTGCGGAGTTTCCAGCTTCATCGAGAAATTCCTATTCTACGGTTCTGGATGTGAGCTGTGGCGGATTCGACATGCTGCTTACCGGCGACCTGGAGGCTGACGGGGAAAAACTGATTCTGGAGTCAGGCCTCATGAGGGACTATGATCTTTTAAAAGTAGCCCATCATGGCTCGAAATTTTCAACCAGTCAGGAATTTATAGAAGCAGTAACCCCCGAGATTGCAGTTATATCCTGTGGGGAAGGAAACAGATTTGGTCATCCGCATCAGGAAGTGCTGGATAGAATAAAGAGTATGGAGGTGGAGATTATGACAACACCTGATTGTGGACAGATCACAATAAGAATGGACGGAAGTAGTATGAAGGTAGAAAGGTTTTTAAAATATTGACAGTGGACAAAAATTACCATATAATTACAATAATGTTAAAAATTAAATCAAATAAAAGGAGGTTTTTATGTCTTCACTGATCCTGAAAAATGTAAACTATTCAGTAAAAGGATTTTCACTGGAAAATATTAGTTTTGAGGTTCCAAAGGGTTGTATTACAAGTCTTGTCGGACCTGATGGAGCTGGAAAAACCACTCTTATACATATTATTGCAAATAACCTTATCCGAAAATCAGGAACAATTCTATATGATGGACGCCTGTTCTGGGAAGATGAAGCAGGTATCAAGAGAAAACTGGGGTTTGTTTATGATGTGGTCTGTTTCAATACCCAATTAACACCTAAACAATTTTTAAAAAGAGCCAAATCCTGCATACAGGATTTTGATTCGGATTTGTTTTGTAGCTATATGGATAAATTTGATCTTTCTTACAAACATGCTATTGTCAAATTTTTGCCTGACATGAAGCGCAAATTCGAACTGATTGTAGCACTGTCAAGGCATCCCCAGATTCTGATTTTGGATGAACCCACAATGGATTTAGAACCTGCTGACAGAAATACCATATGGGATATCCTTCAGGACTTTGTTAAAGACGGACAAAACTCAGTACTTATTACTTCCAGCAGTACTGAAGATTTCGATCAGATAGTGGATTATCTTATTTTTATTGACAAGGGAAAAATTGTAAAGGCAGATTACAATTCAAAAAACAATACAGAAACAGACAGAAAGGCGCTCATTAATGAAAAAAATATTCTGGTTAAATAAACTATACAGCCTTAATAATACAAGTTCTAAAGGCGTTTCAAAATGGTGGGTAGCAGCAATTGTACTTTCGTTTATATCTAATAAAATGCATGGTGATCTGTTCAATGGGCCCATGATTTTTCCGTTTTTTATTACAGCGGGCATATATGTGTCATTTTCCTCTTTAATGCTGAATTTGCCGCAGTTTACAAAGGATCTTCCGTTTACATCAAGGGAGCAGATACATCATGCACTGATGATACTCGCTGCTAATTTTATTTTTCTTATGTTTCTTTGGCTTTTGTATTTAATAATATTTTTTGGGTTTTCATTTCATGATTTCAAACTGAGTGATTTCCCGAAAACCAGAGAGATATACAACATTTTAGTAAATGCAGTTTTTTATATTCTGTATTACTTTTTGATGACAGTTGCCATGCTTCCTCTTGCCCTGGTTCGAAAAACCAGAACCTGGTATATGGTTTTTGCAGGAATCAGTATTTTGGTTACGGGAATCACCCTTGGAATTGTAAATCTGGTGCCGGATAATAAGACATTTGCTCTTTATAATAAGGTTTTTGGGGAAGTGACAACTATCCCGGGTTACGGATTTCTCCTAATTGGTATGGGAATTCTTGGTGTTGCCGGCTCTTTAATATCCTATCAGATCCTGCAAAAAATGAATGCGCCAAAACGCTTTGAATTTGAAAACCTGATCTGAAATTTCATGCAATAGCAAGTTGTAAAATTGTAAAACAATGTTATAATATTCAGGTACCGTGTGTCGTAAACCGGCAGCGGTAAAAATTTCAGGAACGAGGCGGAAAACAAAATGGAATTTATAGAAATTTTAAAAGTAATTTTGCTTGGAATTGTTGAAGGAATTACAGAATGGCTGCCGATCAGCAGCACCGGCCATATGATTCTTGTGGACGAATTCATTAAATTAAATACAAGCGAAGAATTTAAGGAGATGTTTCTGGTAGTCATACAGCTGGGGGCCATTCTGGCCGTCGTTGTCCTTTACTGGAATAAGCTTTTTCCTTTCAGCTTAAAGGGAAAACCTGTAGTAAAGAAAAATATAATGATACTGTGGTTAAAGATTGTAGTCGCATGCATTCCGGGCGGTGTGGTAGGCATCCTGTTTGATGACTATATTGAAGCAAAATTCAATAATTACATAACGGTTGCCATCACCCTTATCTTATATGGAATATTATTCATAATCATTGAAAAAAGAAACAAGGACAGGATTCCGAAGGTCAATACCCTCAGAAGCATGTCATTCGGGATGGCTTTCTGCATCGGCCTTTTCCAGGTCCTTTCGATAATCCCGGGAACATCCAGGTCCGGGGCGACGATACTTGGCGGTATCCTTATAGGAACGTCAAGGAATGTAGCAGCTGAATTCACATTTTTCCTTGCAATTCCGGTAATGTTCGGCTTGAGCTTTTTGAAACTGATCAAGTTCGGGTTTGCGTTCACCGGTCCCGAGGTGTTCACCCTGGTTCTGGGAATGGGCGTTGCATTTGCGGTATCTGTATTTGCAATCAAATTCCTCGTGGGATACATAAAGAAGCATAATTTTGCGGTATTCGGATATTACAGGATTGTACTGGGCGTCATCGTGCTGGGATATTTCCTGATTCAGAACATTTAGCGTCTGAACAGCTACGTAAAAGTGACTCGAAAAAATGATTCGAAAAAATGAAAAGGAGCAGATAAGTCCTGATGAAAAGCATAAATGAGGATTTAAAAACCGGTAATTTCAAACAGATCTATCTGCTTTATGGCGAAGAGGCATATCTGAAAAGGCAGTACAAGGAAAAACTGGTAAAAGCGCTTGTTGAACCTGGAGATACGATGAATTACGGGTATTTTGAAGGGAAAAAGATAAATGTAAAGGAAATTATCGATCTTTCGGAGACGATGCCGTTTTTTGCGGACAGGAGGCTTATTGTCGTTGAGAACAGCGGGCTTTTCAAGGGTGAAGGCCAGGAACTTGCTGATTATTTGAAAGAACTTCCTGAAACATCTTATTTTATATTTGTGGAAAGCGAAATCGACAAAAGAAGCCGTCTGTTCAAGGCTGTGAAGGACATCGGCCGGGTTACCGAACTGGGCAGGCAGAATGAGAAAATGCTTATAAGCTGGATTCTGGGAAAACTCAAGGGCGAGAATAAGAGGATCACTGAGAATACCATGATGAGCCTTCTGAACAAAACGGGTGCTGATATGGAAAATATCGACAAGGAACTGGAAAAGCTGATATGCTATACTCTTGACAGGGATGTGATTACGGATGATGATGTTGAGGAGGTCTGCATAACCATTACGGAAAACCGTATCTTCGATATGATCAATTTTATTACAGAACGTAAGCAGAAAGAGGCGCTGGATCTTTATTACGATTTGCTGGCCCTCAAAGAGCCACCTATGAAAATTTTATTTCTGATTGCCAGACAGTTTAATCTTTTGATGCAGGCAAAGGATCTTATGCGTCTGGGATACAGCAGGGATTCTTTGGGACAAAAAATGGGGCTTCCCGGATTTATTGCCGGAAAATATATGGTTCAGGCCAGGAATTTCAGTATGGAAATATTGAAGGAGGCAGTCGAGGACTGTGTCCAGACTGAACAGGATGTAAAGACAGGAAAGATAAATGATCTGATAAGCGTGGAGCTTATTATTGTGAAATATAGCGGGAAGCAGGCAAATACACACTAGAATTGCCAAACACTTCTTAGAACTGCTGTGCGGTCCGGAAGGGACAGCCAAACACCCATTAGAACTGCTACTCAGTTCCGAGGGGTCGTGGGCAGTCGCCCACGACAAAAAATCATGCCATGCAACCTTTTCTGCGAGCAGAAGGATGCGTGGCATGATTTTTTGTTTTTGGCTTGTTGCTTACATGAAAAAGGTCCCAGGCTGACATGACGGTATCGGCCTGGGACTTATTATCTTTATGAATTCCGTTAATTAAGCGATGCTGTTAACAGCTTTAGTTAAACGAGAAATTTTTCTTGATGTAGTATTTTTGTGGTAAACACCTTTAGTTGTTGCTTTGTCAAGTTCAGAAATTGCGTTTCTAAGCATTTCTTTAGCAAGATCTTTGTCGTTTGCAACTACTGCAGCGTCAACTTTCTTGATAGAAGTTTTTACCTTTGATTTGATTGCTTTGTTTCTAGCAGCCTTTGTTTCGTTAACTAAGATTCTTTTTTTAGCAGATTTAATGTTAGCCAATGTGGACACCTCCAAAATTATTTTAAATTAATGCAACGGATATTCTAAATCTCCCATTGCGGTTCTATGTTCTGTAAGCAGCTACATTAAAGCCGGACACGGACGATCTAATGTAAACATACCACTATATATTAGATGAAACAGGCTCCGATGTCAATAGAAAGTTTAAGGTTTTTTTGCAAAAAAATATAGGATAGATTGCAAGGAAGAGCCCGACTGTGCTATAATACATCAGATAATTTTATTGAAAATTTGAGTACACCTCAGGAGGAAAAATATGTCCGGAATAGAGCAGAGTAAAATCAGGAATTTTTGCATCATTGCACATATAGATCATGGAAAATCAACATTGGCTGACAGAATAATCGAAAAAACAGGGCTCCTTACAAGCAGAGAAATGCAGGCCCAGGTCCTTGACAACATGGATCTCGAGAGGGAAAGAGGAATTACAATTAAGGCGCAGGCGGTGCGTATCGTATACAAGGCCCAGGACGGGGAAGAATATGTATTTAATCTTATCGATACGCCGGGTCACGTGGATTTCAACTATGAAGTATCGAGAAGCCTTGCAGCATGTGACGGAGCTGTTCTGGTAGTCGATGCGGCTCAGGGAATTGAAGCGCAGACTCTTGCAAACGTATATCTTGCGTTGGACCACGATCTGGACGTTATACCTGTTATCAACAAAATTGACCTTCCGAGTGCGGACCCGCAGAGGGTAATTGAAGAAATTGAGGATGTGATCGGAATCGAGGCACAGGATGCGCCTCTTATTTCAGCAAAAGCGGGAATCAATATCGAGCAGGTGCTTGAGCAGATTGTTGCAAAGATTCCGGCGCCTGTTGGAAATCCGGACGCACCTCTGCAGGCCCTTATTTTCGACTCCCTTTATGATTCCTACAAAGGCGTTATTGTATTCTGCCGCATCAAAGAAGGCCGGGTCAGAAAAGGAACAAAGATTAAGATGATGGCAACAGGCGCAGTGGCAGATGTTGTGGAAATAGGATATTTCGGAGCAGGCCAGTTTATTCCTTGTGAAGAGCTCAGCGCCGGAATGGTTGGGTATATAACAGCCAGCCTGAAGAACGTGAAGGATACCTCTGTCGGCGATACGGTCACGGATGCGCTGAATCCATGCAAAGCGCCGCTGCCCGGCTACAAAAAGGTAAACCCAATGGTTTACTGTGGTATGTACCCTGCGGACGGAGCTAAATATCCGGATCTGAGGGATGCCCTTGAAAAGCTCCAGCTTAACGATGCATCTCTCCAGTTCGAACCTGAAACATCAATCGCCCTTGGTTTTGGTTTCCGATGCGGATTCCTGGGACTTCTCCATCTTGAAATCATTCAGGAGAGGCTTGAGAGGGAGTACAATCTTGATATTGTAACAACAGCGCCAGGTGTTATCTATAAGGTATATAAGACAAATGGAGAAGTGGTAGAACTTACAAATCCTTCAAATCTTCCGGACCCTTCGGAAATCGACTATATGGAAGAACCGATTGTAAGCGCCGAAATTATGGTGACAACAGAATTTATCGGACAGATCATGGATTTATGTCAGGAGAGAAGAGGGGTTTACCTCGGAATGGAATACATGGAGGAAACCAGAGCTGTACTGAGATACGAGCTGCCATTAAATGAAATCATCTACGATTTCTTCGATGCGCTCAAATCAAGATCCAGGGGATATGCATCCTTCGATTATGAAATGAAGGGATATGAAAGATCAGAACTTGTTAAACTTGACATCCTGATCAATAAGGAAGAAGTGGATGCCCTTTCGTTTATCGTGCATGGATCGACTGCTTATGAAAGAGGCAGGAAAATGTGTGAAAAGCTGAAAGACGAAATTCCAAGACATCTTTTCGAAGTTCCGATACAGGCAGCTGTTGGAAGCAAGGTAATCGCAAGAGAAACAGTCAAGGCTATGAGAAAAGATGTGCTTGCAAAATGTTACGGCGGCGATATTTCAAGAAAGAGAAAGCTTCTTGAAAAGCAGAAAGAAGGAAAGAAGAGAATGAGGCAGGTCGGCAATGTCGAAATTCCGCAGAAAGCCTTCATGAGCGTCCTGAAGCTGGACGAAAAATAGCACTGGCATATGAACTGACCTATAAAGTCCATGGAGACAGGGAAGACCTGAATCCGTGGACTTTGGCATATGCCTGTACACCGAGGCAGCACAAAAGAAAGGAAAGTCTGAAGATTATGAATAAGGCTATAAGCAAAGCATCAGGTTTAAAAAAGCCTCTCGGAATATACATTCATATACCGTTTTGCATCAGTAAGTGCAGCTATTGTGATTTCCTGTCAGGGCCGGCTGATGAGGGTACTATAAATACGTACATGGATGCGCTGGTGAAGGAAATAGAGGGGAACAGGAATCTCGGCAGCCGCTTCTTTGTTGATACTGTGTTTTTCGGAGGAGGGACCCCCTCAATTGCGGCTCCGCTGAAAATAAAGGCGGTCATGGAAAAACTGAAGGAAGTCTTTGAATTTGATGAGAGTCCGGAGGTCACAATAGAGGCGAATCCGGGGACGATTACGGAAAAAAAGCTGATGATATACCGTGAGGCAGGCATCAACCGGATAAGCATGGGACTGCAGTCCACGGAAAATGAAGAACTTAAGCTGCTTGGCAGAATCCATACCTACGAGGAATTCCTTGAGGGATACCGAATGGCTGAAAAGTGCGGATTCTCCAATATAAATGTGGACCTCATGTCGGCACTTCCGGGGCAGACGCCGGAATTATGGGCCAAGACGCTGGAGAGGATAGCGGATCTGGATCCTGCCCATATTTCGGCCTACAGCCTGATCATTGAGGAAGGGACTCCTTTTTATGAATGGTTTCAGGACAAAGAAGGAAGGAATTGCCCGCCGCTGCCTTCCGAGGAAGAGGAACGCGGAATGTATGAACTTACGAAGCGGTTTCTGGAAGCCAGGGGGTATTGCCAGTATGAGATATCCAATTATGCAAAGGAAGGTTTCATCTGCAGGCACAACATGGGCTATTGGCGCCGGAAGGATTACCTTGGCCTTGGAACGGGCGCTGCATCCCTGATCGACAATGTCAGGTTCAGCAATACGGAAAGCATTCCGGAGTATATTGAAAACTGCGGGAGTCCGGACAGTATACACAAGGCGACGCAGAACCTTTCCGTACAGGAGCAGATGGAGGAATTCATGTTCCTGGGCCTGCGGACTACTGAAGGGATTGACAAGGAAGAGTTTGACAGAGTGTTTTCTGGGAAATTTGAGGCCGTCTATGGTAAAATCTGTGAGAAGCTTGAAAAAGAAGGACTGCTGAAGGGGTATAGCCGAAAGCCCGGCAGGATATGCCTTACCGGGAAAGGAATGGATTTGAGCAATTATGTGCTTGCGCAGTTTCTTCTTGACTGATTAAGGTTCAGGACGATGACTTTTGGCACTGAAGAGGCAAACCTCTGAAGCGGGCAGCCGCTGTATAAAAAATACTTTGAAAAAATAGTCATATATGGTATAATGTTCAAAGTTAATGAACATAAGGAGGTAGTGAATATGAAACATATCAAAACATTGAATACACAGAGCTTGAAAAATACAATGAAAAAAGGCGGATGTGGCGAATGCCAGACTTCATGCCAGTCAGCTTGTAAAACTTCATGCACAGTTGGAAACCAGAGCTGTGAAAATAGCAACAATCGTTAATCAGCCGTAAGCAGCGACTTTGTCGCTGCTTATTTATCGCATGAACAGGAAATGTTTATTGAAATCTTTGTGATACTCGATAAATTTAAATCGGGTATTTTTTTGATTGATAGGAAATGAAAGGGGAACTATAGTGGTTCATCAGTATAAAAATAATGGTATTAATATTGTTTTAGACGTTAACAGCGGAGGAGTTCATGTAGTAGACGATCTTGTCTATGATGTGATTTCACAGCTTAAAGCAATAGATGAAGAGAATATGTCAGCTGAAAAAATCGGAGAAGCCGAGGGCACCATCGTCAGCCAGCTGAGTGAAATATACACAGAAGAAGAAATCAAAGAAGCTTTAGCCGATATCCAGGAACTTACAGAGGCAGAACAGCTTTTTACGAAAGATATATACAGGGATTATATTACGGATTTCAAAAAAAGGGAGACTGTGGTCAAGGCTCTCTGCCTGCATATAGCCCACGACTGTAACCTGGCTTGCAGATACTGCTTTGCGGAAGAGGGAGAATACCACGGCCGCAGGGCGCTTATGACTTACGAGGTTGGTAAGAAGGCGCTTGATTTCCTGATTGCAAATTCAGGAAACAGAAGAAATCTTGAGGTTGACTTTTTTGGAGGCGAACCCCTGATGAACTGGCAGGTTGTCAAAGACCTTGTTCGATACGGCCGTGAGCAGGAAGCGCTGCATAACAAGAAGTTCAGGTTTACCCTGACTACGAACGGCGTTCTTCTGAATGATGAAGTCATGGATTTCGCCAACCGCGAAATGGCAAATGTCGTTCTCAGTATTGATGGAAGAAAAGAGGTTCATGATCATATGAGGCCTTTCCGAAAAGGCCAGGGAAGCTATGACCTGATACTTCCGAAATTCAAAAAGCTAGCTGAAAGCCGCAAGCAGACTGATTATTATGTAAGGGGTACATTCACCCATAATAACCTTGATTTTGCAGAAGATGTGCTCCATCTAGCAAACGAAGGATTCAAACAGATTTCGGTTGAACCGGTTGTTTCGGAAGAGTCAGAACCATACGCAATCAAAAAAGAGGATATCCCGCAGATCTGTGAAGAATATGACAGACTGGCCGTGGAAATGATAGAACGCCATAAAAAGGAAGAAGACTTCAACTTTTTCCATTTCATGATAGATCTTAAACAGGGCCCATGCGTCGCAAAACGTCTGTCAGGCTGTGGTTCTGGAACAGAGTATCTTGCAGTTACTCCATGGGGGGATTTCTACCCATGCCATCAGTTTGTAGGGGAAGAAAAATTCCTCATGGGGAATGTGGACACCGGCATAACCAATACGGAAATCAGGGATGAATTTAAGCTCTGTAATGTATATGCAAAAGAAAAATGCAGGGACTGCTTTGCAAAATTCTACTGCAGTGGCGGATGCGCGGCAAATTCCTATAAATTCCACAATTCCATTACAGATACATACGACATCGGTTGCGAGCTCCAGAGGAAGAGGGTAGAGTGCGCAATTATGATAAAAGCAGCATTAGCAGAATAATAGCATAATACGAAAAGGAGAAGACTAGTAATGAAGAAAAGCAGAGGAATCATCATAATCATTCTCACGGTGCTCATCATAGCAGGCCTCAGCTTTATGGAAGCAGTGGGGTTCGGTTCAGGAAAAACGGGGAATATCAGAGAGATCAATCTGGGGCTGGATCTTGCAGGCGGCGTAAGCATAACCTATGAAGCATCAAAGGAAAATCCTACAGAAGTGGAAATGAGTGACACGATCTATAAACTTCAGAAACGTGTAGAAGGCTATAGCACAGAATCAGAAGTTTACCAGGAAGGCAGCAACAGAATCAATGTTGACATTCCTGGCGTATCAGATGCAAATACGATTTTAGAAGAACTTGGGAAACCTGGTTCCATAGAATTCCAGACAGAAGACGGAACTACAGTCCTGTCGGGAACTGATATAGCAGATGCCCAGGCAGCTACGACCCAGGATGACATGGGTAACAAGCAGTATGTTGTTGAACTTACATTTACGGATGAAGCGGCAGCAACATTTGCACAGATAACAGCTGATAACATCGGAAAGACCCTTGCGATCGTATATGATGAAGCGGTAATCAGTGCGCCTACTGTCAAGTCAGCTATCGAAGGCGGAAAAGCATATATCGACGGCATGAGCTCCTATGAAGAGGCTGAACAGCTTGCTTCGGCTATCAGAATCGGTTCCCTCAAGCTGGAACTGACAGAGCTCCGTTCAAACGTGGTAGGTGCAAAATTAGGCCAGGAAGCGATTTCGACAAGCCTCAAGGCTGGAGCAATCGGATTGGTCCTTATCATCATTTTTATGACTGTATTCTATCTGCTGCCAGGCTTTGTTTCCGGTATTGCCCTTACATTATACCTGGCACTGACCCTTGCTATGCTGAATCTGTTCGATATCACGCTTACTCTTCCCGGTATCGCAGGTATTGTATTGTCGCTTGGTATGGCAGTCGATGCCAATGTTATTATTTTCGCCAGAATCAGAGAGGAACTTACCGCAGGAAAAACCGTGAAATCTGCCATGAAGCTGGGATTCCATAAGGCATTATCTGCAATCATAGATGGTAACGTGACTACTCTGATCGCAGCAGTGGTTCTGGGAATCAAAGGAACGGGAACGGTAAAAGGCTTTGCAATGACATTAGGCCTGGGCGTTGTGTTATCCATGTTCACAGCTCTGTTCGTTACAAAAGCCCTGTTAAATGCATTTTATGCGCTGGGATTCACGGATCCTAAGTTCTACGGCAGGCAGAAGGAAAGGAAGACTATCGATTTCTTAGGAAAGAAGAATGTATTCTTTATTGTTTCCCTTGCGCTTATTCTGTCAGGATTCGTATTCCTCGGAGTTAACAAATCCCAGACCGGAAGTATCCTGAACTACAGCATGGAATTCAGAGGCGGCACTTCAACGAACGTGACCTTCAATGAAGACATGTCCATCGAGGACATAGATGCAGAGGTGAAGCCTGTCATTTCGGACATCATAAGCGAAGGAGACATCCAGGCACAGAAGGTTGCGGATTCCAATGCTGTAATCATCAAGACGAGATTGCTGACACTTGATGAAAGAACAGAGATAAGCAAAGCACTGGCGGAAACCTTCGGGGTGGATGAAACCCTTATTACAACTGAAAATATCAGCGCTACAATTGGTTCTGAAATGAGAATGGACGCAGTAATCGCCGTTGTCATTTCACTCGCAGGAATGCTCGCCTATATCTGGTTCAGATTTAAGAATCTGGGATTTGCAGTAAGTGCTATGTTTGCCCTTTTAAATGACGTACTTGTGGTTTTTGCATTCTATGCGATCTCCAAGACATCGGTGGGCGGAACATTTATTGCCTGCATGCTTACAATTGTAGGTTATTCAATCAATGCGACCATCATCATATTCGACAGAATTCGTGAAAACCTGCCTCAGATGAAGGCAAATGGCGACTTGAAAGATCTTGTGAATGTTTGCATTAACCAGACTCTTTCAAGAAGCATCTACACGAACCTTACGACGTTCATAACGATTGCGGTCCTCTACTTTGTAGGTGTGGCTTCCATAAAAGAATTCGCGCTTCCGTTAATGATCGGTATCGCATACGGCACTTATTCATCGGTTTGTGTGACTGGTGCATTATGGTACGTGATCAGAACAAAAAATAGGAAAAACGAGAAATAGTAAAAAGACTTAATTCGGGAGACTTTCGCTGTGATGTGAAAGTCTCCTTTTATAAAAAGGGGAAGACATGGAAAAATGGTTTGTTGCTGCGAAAAAGGCGGATTTTAATCAAATAGCGAAAAAGTACAATATCACTCCCGTAACGGCAAGGATCATCAGGAACAGGGATATTATAGGAGACGAAGCTATAGACTGCTATCTCAACGGCGACCTGAGCTATCTGCATGATGCAAGGCTTATGAAAGACATGGAAAAAGCGGTCTCCATAATCATGCGGAAAATAAAGGAAAGGAAAAAAATCAGGATCATAGGCGATTATGACATAGACGGCGTGAATGCTACCTATATCCTTCTTGCAGCACTTGAAAGGTGCGGGGCAGATGTGGATACAGATATTCCGGACAGGATGAAAGACGGATACGGGCTGAATGAGAATCTCATAAGACTTGCCTATGATGACGGGGTCGACACCATTGTGACCTGCGATAACGGAATCGCAGCGGTTGAACAGATCAGATATGCCAAGGAACTTGGAATGGATGTGATCGTGACTGATCATCATGATATTCCTTATCAGGAAGAAAACGGTATCAGGAGACACATAATACCATCTGCAGATGCTGTCGTGAATCCGAAGCAGGAAGACTGCGGGTATCCGTTCAAAAACCTCTGTGGCGCAGGAGTCGCATACAAGCTTGCTGAAGTCCTTTATCGGAAATGCGGCATCAGGGATGAGCAGATCCACGAGTTTATTGAATTTGTAGCGTTTGCAACTGTAGGCGATGTAATGGATCTGGTTGGTGAAAACAGGATTTTCGTGAAAACTGGGCTTCAGAGGCTTCAGAACACTGAAAATCCTGGCTTCAGGGCCCTCCTGGAGGTAAACCAGCTGGAAGATAAAAACCTTTCGGCCTACCATATCGGTTTTGTCCTGGGACCCTGTATCAATGCAAGCGGAAGACTCGATACGGCGAAGAAGGCACTGGACCTCCTGAGGGCAGAAACAGCAGAAGAAGCAAAAACACTTGCGCTGGAACTGAAGATGCTGAACGACAGCAGGAAGGAGATGACCCAGGTAAACCTTGCAAAGGCTGTGGATCTTATCGAAAGCACCAGCCTGAAGGAAGACAGGATACTGGTGGTCTATATACCGGAATGCCACGAAAGTCTTGCTGGAATTATAGCCGGACGTATCAGGGAAAAATACTACAAGCCTTCAATCGTGCTGACAAAGGGCGAGGAGGGCGTTAAAGGTTCGGGCCGTTCCATAGAAGCTTATCATATGTTCGAGGGGCTTTCGGAATGCAGGGATCTCCTTACAAAATTTGGAGGACACCCGTTGGCAGCCGGATTGTCCCTGCCGGAAGAGAATGTCGAGGAATTGAGACGCCGCATGAACGCATACAGCAGGCTGACGGAGGAGGACCTGACGGCCAAAGTTTCGATTGACGTCCCGATGCCGATCGACTATATAAGCGAAGAATTTATTAATGAACTGGACATGCTGGAGCCTTTTGGAAAGGCCAATGCAAAGCCTGTGTTTGCAGAGAAGGAGCTGGATGTCATCGGTGCGAGAATACTTGGAAAGAACCAGAACGTGCTGAAGCTCCAGGTGCTGAACCAGCGGGGCACGATGCTTGATGCCATGTATTTTGGCAATATAGAGAATTTCAATGAATACGTAGGCGGAAAATTCGGGAGATCGGAATTGGAGAGGATGTATCAGAAACGCGAAAACAGGATAAGGCTTTCTGTGACATACTATCCAGCCGTAAATGAATACAATGGAAATAAAAGCATACAGATTGTGGTGCAGAATTATCAGTAAGAGGTAAGCAGCAATCAGAGTTACTGTTCACTCCGTGACCAGTAACTAATAAGACTCTGCGTTTTATGTTTAATGCTTGAAAAGTCTTTACGGCATACGCATTATGGTGATATACTATTAAAACATTGTTGTGTATTCTGTATTTTTAATAATGCACACTGGAATGCCAAAAAATAAATATTATAGATTCTCTAAGGAGCGAACAGAAATGAAAAAATTAGAAGATTATGTAAGAAGTATACCGGATTTTCCTGAAGAAGGCGTTATTTTCAGAGATGTCACATCTATCCTTGAAGAGGCGGAAGGACTTCAGCTTGCAATCAATGCGATGCAGGAGCTGGTGAAAGATGTTGATTTCGACGTGGTGATAGGACCTGAGTCAAGAGGATTTATTTTTGGCGTGCCGATCGCGTATAATCTCAAGAAAGCCTTTGTGCCAGTGCGTAAAAAAGGAAAGCTGCCAAGAGAGACCGTTGAAATGGAATATGATCTCGAATACGGAAGTGCGACTCTGGAAATGCATGCAGATGCCATCAAGCCAGGCCAGAAGGTAGTCATCATCGACGATCTGATTGCAACAGGCGGAACGACAGAGGCAATCGTAAAATTGATTGAAGCTCTTGGAGGAGAAGTCGTGAAAATCACGTTTCTTATGGAACTTGCGGGTCTGAACGGACGCGATAAACTGAAGGGCTATGATGTTGAAACAGTAATCTGCTATGAAGGCAAATAGCCTGAACGGCAAACGGGAATGATTCTGCGGGAACACAGGCTGATAACTTTTGCAGACAAAAAACATGTAATTGCAATTTTTTAAAAAGAAATTTATAATTAAAGAAATTATTGATGGCTGAATGGCAGAATTTTCTTCATTCAGCCCTATCTAAATCATAGAAATGGTGATCGCTATGTCAGAAGGGCAAAAAAATCAATCGGCAGACAATGCAATGAAAGGGACTCCTGCAGACGTGGAGGCACGTGCTAAAGCTCCTGCGGATTTTACAAGCCCTGACATCTTATATAATGAACTTATAAGCAGTGTCAGGAAGTACCATCCATCAGCAGATATATCCTTAATAGAGAAGGCTTATAGAATCGCTTATGATGCGCATAAGGACCAGGCCAGAAAATCGGGTGAACCATATATTATTCACCCACTTTGTGTTGCAATCATTCTTGCAGAACTTGAACTTGACAAAGAAACAATTGTTGCAGGACTTCTGCATGATGTTGTTGAAGATACGGTTATGACGACAGAAGAGATTTCAGTCGAATTCGGAGCGGAAATCGCCCTCCTGGTTGACGGTGTCACAAAACTGGGACAGCTGTCCTATTCCCTTGATAAAGTTGAGGTACAGGCTGAAAATCTGAGGAAGATGTTTCTTGCAATGGCAAAGGATATCCGCGTAATTCTGATCAAGCTGGCCGACAGGCTCCACAACATGCGGACGCTGCAGTACATGAGGCCGGATAAACAGAAAGAGAAAGCAAGAGAGACGATGGATATCTATGCGCCTATCGCGCAGCGTCTCGGCATCTCGAAAATCAAGATTGAGTTGGACGATTTATCTTTAAAATACCTGGAGCCGGAAGTCTATCATGACCTGGGCGAGAAGATTGCCCTCAGAAAGAGCACAAGGGAAGAGTTTGTTCGCAGCATCGTCAATGAAGTGAGCGAGCATATCGAAAAGGGCGGAATCAGGGCTCATGTAGATGGAAGGGTAAAACATTTTTTCAGTATCTATAAGAAGATGAAGAACCAGGATAAGACCCTGGATCAGATATACGATCTGTTTGCCATACGTGTACTCGTTGAATCTGTAAAAGACTGCTATGCGGTCCTGGGGCTGATTCATGAAATGTATAAGCCGATTCCAGGACGCTTCAAGGACTATATTGCGATGCCGAAGCCGAATATGTACCAGTCGCTTCATACGACGCTGATAGGACCGACGGGCCAGCCTTTTGAAATTCAGATCCGTACTTACGAGATGCACAGGACTGCCGAATACGGAATTGCGGCACATTGGAAATATAAGGAATCTTCCGACGGCAAGAAGGTCGAAGACCGGGAAGAGGCAAAATTAAGCTGGCTGCGCCAGATTCTGGAGTGGCAGAGGGATATGTCGGATAACAGGGAGTTCATGAGCCTCTTAAAGAGCGATCTTGACCTGTTTTCCGAAAATGTATACTGCTTCACCCCGACCGGAGATGTGAAGAACCTTCCCAACGGATCTACCCCTATCGATTTTGCCTACAGCATACACAGTGCGGTAGGAAATAAGATGGTAGGAGCCCGCGTAAATGGAAAGCTGGTTACAATTGACTATGTGATCCAGAATGGTGACCGTATAGAGGTGCTTACTTCCCAGAACTCCAAGGGACCAAGCCGGGACTGGCTGAATATTGTAAAAAGCACCCAGGCTAAGAACAAGATTAACCAGTGGTTTAAGAATGAATTAAAAGAAGACAATATCATAAAGGGCAAGGAAATGGTCCTGCAGTACTGTAAGACCAAAGGAATCGTACTCAGCGATATCACGAAGAGTGAATATATGCATTCCCTCCTTCAGAAATACGGCTTCAGGGACTGGGAATCAGTTCTTGCAGCTATCGGACATGGCGGCCTGAAAGAAGGCCAGGTCGTGAACAAACTTCTTGAAAGCTATGAAAAGGCTCATAAGAAAGAAATCACCGACATCGAAGTGCTTGAGAATATCACAGAAAACAAGGAGAAATTCCGCATTGCGAAATCCAAGAGCGGCATCGTAGTGAAGGGAATCCATGACCTTGCGGTTCGTTTTTCAAAATGCTGCAGCCCTGTGCCGGGAGACGAAATAGTAGGCTTTGTAACCAGAGGCAGAGGAGTTTCCATACACAGGACCGACTGTATCAACGTCATAAACCTTACAGATATGGACAGGGCAAGACTGATCGATGCAGAATGGGAAGAGCCAGACAGAACAGGCGGACGGGAATTCTATACTGCAGAAATCAAAATCTATGGCAACAACAGGACAGGCCTTCTGGTCGATATCTCAAGGATTCTGACGGAAAAGAAGATTGACGTTATATCCATGAATGTAAGGACAAGCAAACAGGGGACTGCAACCATCTCCATGTCTTTCCAAATCAGAGGAAGAGAAGAATTAAACTACATCATAGACAAGATCAGACAGGTAGAAAGCATATTAGATATTGAAAGAACTACCGGTTAAGCGTTATATGGCAGAAAGGGCAGATTATAAATGACAGGAAAAATGGAAATAGAAAGAATAGTACTGGGCATGGTAAGCACCAACTGCTATATTATTTCTGAAACAGATGGAAAAAAGGCAATCGTTATTGATCCGGCGGATGATGCCGCATACATAGAACAGAAACTGAGAGACAAAGGACTTGAACTTGAAGGGATACTCCTGACCCATGGGCATTTTGACCACATTATGGCGGCAAGGGAGCTCAGGGATGCCGCAAAGGTAAGCGTTTATGCCAGTGACGAAGAACAAGACGTTCTGGGGAATCCAGGATACAACGCATCAAACCAGATTGGAATTCCGTACAGCCTGACAGCCGATATCGGCCTGAAGGATGGAGAACAGTTCGAACTTGCAGGGTTTGCAATACAGACAATCCATACGCCGGGACATACAAAGGGAAGCGTATGCTACTATTTCCCGGAAGAGAAGGTGCTTTTCAGCGGCGACACCCTGTTCAGGGAATGCGTAGGCCGTACGGACCTTCCGACAGGAAGCACCTCTGAGATTGTCCGGTCAGTGAGTGAAAAACTGATGGCTCTTGACGATGAAGTGGATGTGCTTCCGGGCCATGAAGATTCTACCACGATCGGTCATGAGAGAAAGTATAACCCATACGTTAATTAGGAGTAATATTATGATAGCAGTACAAGCAAATACAAGAGATTTTGAATACGATATACGCTCCCTTATAAAGGCGTTCTATCCGGAACAGAACATAAAAGTAACCGTTATGGGTGAGGACCCGCCGCTTAAGAAACATGAACGGGCAGACTCCTGTTCGGATCCTCTGATTTTTACACTGGCGGTATACTTGGAGGAAACGAGCATCTCCATGTCGCTGTTTTACGATGTGATCATGTTCCAGGAAGAATATCATGTTTTCGAAAGCAGGGATCCCAAAGAAATTAAAAACGAGTTAAAGACGATGCTCTATGGCATCCTTTCAAAACAGTCAGGGAAAAAGCTTCCATGGGGAACTCTGACAGGGATCAGACCGACAAAGATACCCATGGCAATGCTTGAAGAAGGAAAAAACAGGCAGGAAATAGAAGACTATATGGAAAAGACCTATCATGCCCGCAAGGACAAGGTAAGCCTTACCGTCGGGATTGCGGAATACGAGCTTTCCATTCTGAAAGCAACGGACTCCGATGACGGATACAGCATCTATATCGGAATCCCATTTTGTCCGAGCACCTGTCTTTACTGTTCTTTCACATCTTATCCGATTTCAAAATGGGAAAACGAAATTGAATCATATCTTGAGGCGCTCTTTAAGGAAATCGATTTTACAGCACAGGCTTTTCAAGACAGAAAATTAAATACAATCTATATAGGCGGTGGAACACCAACGACCCTCCTTCCCCATCAGCTTGAGATGCTCATGGAAAAGCTGGAATCGGTTTTTGATATCAGCGCACTGAAGGAATTTACAGTTGAAGCGGGAAGACCTGACAGTATCACTGTGGAAAAGCTGCAGGTGCTTAAGGAACACAGAGTTTCAAGAATTTCCATTAATCCGCAGACCATGAAGCAGGAGACACTGGAGATAATCGGAAGGAAGCACACCCCCCAGGAGACCGTTGCGGCATTCCGGATGGCGAGAAGTCTTGGATTCGATAACATCAATATGGATCTGATCATAGGGCTTCCGGGAGAAGAACTCGCCGATGTGGAGCGCACAATGGAGGCCATCAGGGAACTTGATCCGGACAGCATCACAGTGCATTCGCTGGCAATCAAAAGGGCTGCAAGGCTGAATATGCAATGGGAAAACTATCAGGATCTTAAATTTGAAAATACGGAAGAAATCATAAATATGACGGCCAAATCTGCGAAAGAGATGGGAATGGCTCCCTATTATCTCTACAGGCAGAAGAATATGGCGGGGAATTTTGAAAATGTAGGCTACGCAAAGCCTGGAAAAGAAGGGCTCTACAATATCCTCATAATGGAGGAGAGACAGCCCATTATTGCTCTCGGTGCGGGAGCATCAACTAAAATCGTATTCAGGGATGAGGACAGAATAGAAAGAATTGAAAATGTCAAGGATGTAAAGAATTATATTGAACGAATTGACGAAATGATAGAGCGCAAGCAAGCGTTTATCGAGCACAACGTGTTTTAAGGAGTAGATGGAAATGGCGGCTGTGGAGAAGAGGCTTGAAATGGCATGGGTTCTGGACAATGATCTGACAGATAATGTTACTCATGGGATATGCGTCAGCAATCTGGCTTTCAGCATGGGCAGGGAACTTGGGCTGTCTCATGAGAAGTGCCATGAATTGGCTGTTGCAGGAATACTGCATGACATAGGAAAAATGAAACTGTCCAGGTATCTTCATGGAAGGAATGAAGACACCCTGGGAATTGAGGAAATGAAATATATCCGTATGCATTCGCAATTGAGTTATGACATCCTGAAGAAACATGACTATTCAGAATTTATCCTCGAAAGTATCCTGTATCATCATGAAAATTATGATGGCACAGGATATCCGAATAATCTTCTGGGAGAAAAGATCCCATTTGGAGCAAGGATCATGAGAATCTGCGATGTTTTTTCGGCGCTGACATCAGACAGGGCTTACAGACAGGCATTTGACAAGGATACGGCTGTTGAACTCATGATTGATGAGGTCAAGAATTTTGATATGAGAATCTTTCTTACATTCCTTAAAGTTGTAAACGATGAAAATTTCAATATAGAAAGATGTTATAAGCCGACGGTGACCAGGATTGAAAACATCCGCATTGACCAGCCAGGCTATTCACTGATGGTATCCGAGAGTACCGGTTATGTACCCGTTTAAATGTTTTGCAAGACGGGGGTACAGGGCAATCACGTAGAGATTCAGGCAACTATTCAGGACATAGTCCTGAATAGTTGTAAATTTATATATACTAGATTTCAGGAGGTAACAGTATGATTACACAGGCACCAAGAGGCGTACAGGACTGGTACGGCAAGGATATGCACAGAAGGACAGTCATAGAAAAAATAGCAAGGGACCTTGCAAAAGCCTATCACATAAAGGAAATTATCACGCCGGTTTTTGAACACACAGTGCTGTTTCAGAGAAGTGTCGGCGAGACTACTGACGTCGTGCAGAAGGAAATGTACACATTTAACGACAAAGGAGACAGGAGCATAACCCTGAAGCCGGAAGGAACAGCGGGTGCAATCAGGGCGTATCTGGAGCATAATATGTATGCAGATCCCGGTCCTGTAAAGCTGTTTTACGTAACACCTGCATTCAGATATGAAAAACCACAGAGTGGAAGATTAAGGCAGCACCATCAGTTTGGTGTGGAATTCGTGGGTTCAAAGAGCCCTCTGGCTGAGGTTGAGCTGATTTCGCTTGTAACGACATTGATCAAACGTTTCGGACTGGAAGATGCAAAGCTCCATATAAACAGCATCGGCTGCAAGAACTGCCGTCAGACCTATAATGATGCGCTGCTTTCCTATCTGAAGGAACATGAAGAAAACTTATGTCCGACATGCAGGGAAAGAATGCTTAAGAATCCCCTCCGTGTAATTGACTGCAAGGTTGATGCATGCAAGGAAATCGTCAAGGATGCGCCACGCACAATCGACTATCTTGATGATGAATGCAGGGAGCATTTTGAAGAACTCCAGGCTCTCTTAAAAGAACTTGGAATCCCATATGAAATAGATACGGGCATCGTAAGAGGCCTCGACTATTATACGAAAACAGTATTCGAATTTGTAAATTCCGAAGGCTTTACCCTCTGCGGAGGCGGAAGGTATGACGGCCTGATTCATGAAATAGACGAAAAGCAGGACATTCCATCAGTTGGTTTTGGAATGGGAATCGAAAGAATCCTTTATTTCCTTGAAAAAGAGGGCGTTGAGCTGGAAGCTGAGGATCCTGTCGAATTATATGTGGGAATCCTTGGAAAAGAAGGAAAGGCAAAAGCCTACAAGCTTGTAAATGACCTGAGAAACCAGGGCATAATCGTTGAAACGGATTATATGGACAGAAGCGTAAAGGCTCAGATGAAATATGCAAATAAAATCGGCGCAAGAAAAACCGTAATTATCGGAAGCGATGAGCTTGCAAATAATCTTGCGAGAATAAAAGATATGGAAACCGGAGAACAGACAGAAGTTGCGCTTGACAGAATCAGCGAATATATAGCTGGCGGGAATTGCTAGTCAGTAGCAGTAAATAAAATCAAAAACCGGAGAGGGAACTACCCGCTCCGGAAAAACATAAAAACGGAGGTACAGACATGGCAGAATCAATGAAAGGCTTACACAGGTCACACAGATGTACGGAAGTTTCGAATGCAAATATCGGAGACACCGTTACAGTTATGGGCTGGGTACAGAAAAGAAGAAATTTAGGAAGTTTAATATTTGTGGATTTAAGAGATCGCTCAGGTCTTTTACAGATCATTTTCGATGAAAACGATATCGGGAAAGATGGATTTGAAAAAGCTGGAAAATTAAGAAGCGAATTCGTTGTCGCTATAGTCGGAACGGTTGAAAAGCGCTCAGGGGCAGTAAATGAAAACCTTGCAACAGGCGACATTGAAATCCGTGCAACTGAATTGAGAATCCTTTCAGAAGCACTGACGCCTCCGTTCCCAATTGAAGAGGGAAGTTCAACGAAGGAAGAACTGAGGCTGAAATACCGTTATCTTGATTTGAGAAGGCCCGACCTTCAGAAAAATCTTATCTTAAGAAGCAAGGCTGCTGTAGCGTTCCGGTCATTCCTTGCAAACGAAGGCTTCCTGGAAATCGAGACACCGATACTTCAGAAGAGCACTCCTGAAGGAGCAAGAGATTATCTTGTTCCAAGCCGTGTTCATCCGGGAAACTTCTATGCGCTTCCCCAGTCGCCACAGCTTTTCAAACAGCTGCTTATGTGTTCGGGATACGACAGATACTTCCAGATAGCAAAATGCTTCAGGGATGAGGACTTAAGGGCTGACAGGCAGCCTGAATTCACGCAGGTGGATATGGAGCTTTCATTCGTAGATATCGATGACGTAATCGATGTGAACGAAAGGCTTTTAGCATATGTGTTCAAGGAAACAATGGGAATGGATATCCAGATACCGATCCAGAGGATGACATATGCAGAGGCTATGGACCGTTTCGGTTCTGACAAGCCGGACACCAGGTTCGGAATGGAACTGAAGAATGTATCTGACGTTGTAAAAGGATGCGGATTCTCGGTATTCACGGGCGCGCTTGAAAATGGCGGATCCGTACGCGGTATCAACGCTGAAGGACAAGGCGCAATGCCTCGTAAGAAAATAGATGCGCTTGTTGAATTTGCAAAAGGTTTTGGAGCAAAAGGTCTTGCCTATCTTGCAATCAATGAGGATGGAACATATAAATCTTCATTTGCAAAATTCATGACGGAAGAAGAGCTTGCAGAGCTTGTTGCTGCCATGGACGGAAAGCCGGGAGATCTTCTCTTATTTGCTGCAGACAGGAATAAGGTGGTATTTGATGTTCTTGGAAACTTAAGGATTGAAATTGCAAGAAACTTAAATCTCCTCAGCAAAGACCAGTTCAATTTCCTGTGGGTAACCGAATTCCCGCTGCTTGAATGGTCAGAAGAACAGAATCGTTTTTCAGCTATGCACCATCCGTTCACAATGCCGATGGATGAAGATCTTGCACTGATCGACAGCGATCCTGGAGCAGTGCGTGCGAAGGCTTATGATATCGTCCTTAACGGAACAGAGCTCGGAGGTGGAAGTGTCAGAATCTACCAGAGCGACGTACAGGAAAAGATGTTTGAAGTTCTCGGCTTCACAAAGGAAGATGCTTATGATCGTTTTGGATTCCTTCTCAATGCATTCAAATACGGCGTGCCTCCTCACGCAGGACTTGCTTTCGGACTTGACCGTCTTATCATGCTGATGACAAAGGAAGACAGCATCCGTGAAGTAATCGCTTTCCCTAAAGTAAAGGATGCATCATGCCTTATGACAGATGCACCGAACGTTGTAGACCTGAAACAGCTTGAAGAGCTTGAAATTGCACTTGCATTGAAAGAAAAGGCAACTACAGAACAGTAACCCTACTGCCTGTCATTTTATGATTATCAAGGAAAAGCAGGACATTTCCAAAAAAAAAGGGTATAATAGGTTTAGAGTTAAAAATGTATTAAATTGCCTAAGTGAATGAACAACTACTAGAAACAGGAGGATGAGAGTATGCTGAAGGAATTTAAGAAATTTGCATTAAAAGGAAATATGGTGGACCTGGCAGTCGGTGTTATCATCGGTGCCGCATTCGGAGCACTTGTGACATCGCTTGTAAAAGACATCATAATGCCGATTATAAGCCTGTTCACTGGAAAACTTGATTTTTCAAATCTTTTCTTCGCAATGGATGGAAACAAATATGAGACAATTCAGGCAGCAACAGATGCCGGAGTTGCAACCATTAATTATGGCGTTTTCATAACAAGCGTGATTAATTTCATCATACTTGCGTTTGTGGTATTCCTTCTGGTAAAGGCTATTACAAAGCTGAGGAAGAAGGAAGAGGAGGCAGTCGTCGTGACAACGAAGAAATGTCCTCATTGCTTTACTGAAATTCCTTTAGAGGCGACGAGATGCCCGAACTGTACATCCGAGCTTAAGTAGAGAAGTCTGCCAGAGGCGATTTTTCGCAATAAAAAAGGCATGCTTTGCATTTGAAAATATGCGAAGCATGTCTTTTTTATTTACTCAGTAACACGATGTTGAATGCTGAACAGCTGCATCCCGGTTCGTGAAAAGATAATATTCCAACCGTATATCGGCAAATATCTTTAAAAGTTTATAGCAAACTGTATTTTATTGCATTTGATTTAGGGTTCGTTTAGGGTCTTTGCATTATAATGTGCATATGGATCTGAAAACTGTAAAGTGAAGGTATTATGCTGTTCAGGCTTCATAACACGATTCGTTTTAGAAGCTTTATTAGAGAGGGAACTATAAAGCTTTTTAATACTGGGGAGTATTGAAAGATATAAACGAAAAAAATGCGGCAAAAAGGCCGGTTCTGAAATTAAGGGGATTTCAGGATCGGCCTTTTTGCGTCCATTTCAGGCATTCCTGACAGTTATCCCCCAGGGATAAGCAGGAAGCCGTTCAGGGTCTGAATACAATGAAATATCCGGCAGCGGCAGTAAGCTGAAGAAGAAGGATGACAGGCATGCCGATGGTAAAGGATGTATGTTTTGTCTTGTGGCGGAATGTACGCATGCCAAGGATTGACCCGATGCTGCCGCCCAGGATGGCAATTCCGAAAAGTCTTGCCTCAGGAACCCGCCAGAGTTTGTTTTTTGCTTTGTGCTTATCGATGCCCATAGAAATGAACCCAGCCAGGTTCAGAGCTGACAGGTATATAAGCAGCCAGGTTGAAATATGTTCTGATATCATTTGCAATTCTCCTGTATCTGATCATTAAAAAGAATGAGTTTCTGCCGGCAAAGCCAAAAAGTTTGACCTGTATGAAGACAGCCGGTAATTCAGTATACAAAAATAGAGGGCCTGCGTCAACCATCACTGTTTAGTTATAAAAATTAAACAAACCGGCAAAGAAATTTGCAATGTTAATGTGTTAAAGTCCTAAATTGGTTTTGTAGTATTTCATTCTTAAATATTCTATGATATAATGTAAAAAAATTCATATTTGGAGGTAAATATAATGTATTCTTTTGAAGAAATAGTATCAGTCGATCCAGAAGTTGCTGAGGGGATTACAAAAGAAATTGGCAGACAGAATGACCATATCGAATTAATCGCTTCAGAAAATTTTGTCAGCAAAGCGGTAATGGCGGCAATGGGAAGCCCGTTAACCAATAAATACGCAGAAGGATACCCTGGAAAAAGATACTATGGCGGCTGCGAATATGTAGACGTTGTTGAGAATCTTGCTATTGAAAGAGCAAAGAAAATCTTCGGATGCGATTATGTTAACGTACAGCCACATTCAGGAGCGCAGGCAAATATGGCAGTCTTTTTTGCCATGGTTAAGCCAGGCGATACTGTAATGGGCATGAACCTCGCACATGGCGGACATCTTACTCATGGAAGCCCTGTAAATATGTCGGGAAGCTATTTTAATATCGTTCCTTACGGAGTAGATGACAATGGTTTTATCGATTATGATGAACTCAGAAGAATCGCCATTGAATCAAAACCGAAACTGATTGTAGCAGGTGCCAGTGCATATGCCCGTACGATCGATTTTAAAAAATTCAGGGAAGTTGCAGATGAAGTGGGCGCATATCTGATGGTTGATATGGCACATATCGCCGGACTTGTTGCAGCAGGCGTTCATCCAAGCCCAATGCCTTATGCTGACGTTGTAACAACTACGACACATAAGACTTTAAGAGGACCAAGAGGCGGTATGATTCTTGCAAATCAGGAAGCAGCAGATAAATTCAACTTCAATAAAGCTGTGTTCCCGGGAATCCAGGGCGGTCCTTTGATGCATGTGATTGCAGCGAAGGCAGTTTCCTTCAAAGAAGCATTAGATGACAGCTTCAAAACATACCAGGAAAATGTCGTGAAGAACGCACAGGCTCTTGCAGAAGGCCTTATGTCAAGAGGAATCAAGCTTGTTTCAGGCGGAACTGACAACCATCTTATGCTTGTTGACCTGACTTCAGTGGGAATCACAGGCAAAGAAGCTGAAAAAATCTTAGATGCAGCAAACATTACCTGTAACAAGAATACAATCCCTAATGATCCAGCGTCACCATTCGTAACAAGCGGCATCAGGCTTGGAACTCCTGCTGTTACCACACGTGGAATGAATGAAGCGGATATGGATGTTATTGCTGAAGCGATTTCTTTATTATTAAAGGATGTAGAAGCGAACAGAGAAACTGCTATGGCGCTTGTAAAAGGCTTAACAGACAAGTACCCTTTATACTAAGCAGAGGATAACTATTCAGGACTATGTCCTTCATAGCCCTGAATAGTTTCATCAGAAGCTCATATTAAGTAAATATAAAAGCGGAATGCCTGCGGCTCAATAAAGAGCTGAGGCATTCCGCTTTTTATACTATCGGGAAGTTCTGGCTTGCGGCTCTCTAGAAGCCCAGCTCTTCACCGACTAAAATAACCTTGATTCTGTTCGGTATTTTTGATTTCCTTGTAATTACGGCATTGCAGCAAAGGCAGTCCGGTGAGAGGCAGTCTTCGCATTTGCCCGTGACGGCGCATGGCGTCTTGCTTCCCAGCCTCTGGGCGTTTGGGGGTGCGGCGAAGTTGCGTACTCTTGCGATTCCCGCATCGACGTCGGTTGCTATTTTATTCATGCCCGCAATTACGATTACGTTGTCAGGTCCTGTTATGATGCAGGCAACGCGGTTGCCGTTGCCGTCTATGTTGATAAGCTGGCCGTCCAGGGTGATGGCATTGGCACTTGTGAGATAGTAGTCAGCCATCACGGTTTTGGCATAGATTTCCTTTTTCTCACGCGGAGTCACTGCAGTCATTCTGTCGATCAGTTCCAGGTCCGAATCCTTTAGGACATCCATGATTCCGATTTCGGCAAGAGTAGTTGATCCGCCCCAGGATACAGTAGAGCCTGCAGCGATAAGACCCATGGCTTTTTCTACAGCTGATGCCCGGTCTTCACAGTAATAGCCTTCGATTCCTCTTTTTGAAAAATTCGTAATGATTGTTTCGGCCTGTTTTTTGTGGCTTTTTTGCTTAGGTGACATATGATTCAGCTCCTATCATTTTGATTTTTAAAGGTCACAGGGTCTATTGTATAAAATCGTGCTTTTTGACAAAACAGATGCCGATAGCATCAGGGCCTGTGTTTGTGCCGATTGTAACGCCGATTGTGAATACAGGATAATCGATTTTCCGGCCAATCAGATTTTCGACGGAGACCTTGAACTTTTCAGCTTCGGCATGCGCAGTGCCAGTTGTAAGAACGAAATCGTACTCGTCATAGCGCTCATTGTTTTCCTCGAAATAGTCCTTCACCATCTGAAGGGTCTTTTCGAGAGATTTGTTTCTCCCTCTGATTGTCCCGTAGGGAATCAGTTCCTCGTCCTTGAGCTGGATAAGTGGTTTTAGATTAAGCATTGTTCCCGCGAGCGAAGAAACTTTTCCAATCCGGCCGCCTTTCTGGAGATATTCAAGAGAACCCACGGTGAACATGATGCGGGCTGTCTTTTTGATTTCCGCCAGGGTAGCTGTATTTTTTTCTAAAGAATATCCAGCTTCCTTCATATAGGCTGCCTGCAGGACGATGAGTCCCTCGCAGGAAGTTGCCTGGATTGAATTGATGACCTCTATTTTGACGTCAGGATAATCTTCTTCAAGCATAAGCTTTGCATTGACTGCAGCCTGGTAGGAACCGCTGAATCTGGAGTTCAGGCAGATGCATAATATGTCATTTCCGGCATCAATGGCTTTTTTGAAATGCTTCATATAGTCATGCACTGAAGGAAGCGAAGTTTTCGGAAAGATCTTTTCGGAAGTGAGCCTTTCATAGAACACGGGAATCGACATCTCTTCGATTTCTTTTTCATAATTCTCCTGGTCAAAGGAAATATAAAAAGGGATGAGTGTGATATCATGCTGATGCAGAATTTCAATCGGGGTATCGCATGCAGAATCGCAGAATATTTTGTAATCTTTCATTTGTAGTCTCCTTATTGCTATATTATGATGTTGGGGTCAAAAGGTATTTTGTCCCCTGATACCTGCGGATTGTTACGCACTTTGTGCTCCCACAATCCAAAAAATATTCGGAATCCGCCCTTTTCGGGCTGCTTTCTTATGTTTTGCGGGTCTCAAAGTCATGTTTTTTCATGCAAGCATGAAACACATGACCTTTTGACCCTGGTATCATATTATAGAATGAAATTTCGGGAAGATCAGAGTGACGGTACTGCGAGATGGGCTTCTCTCATAGGACGTCATTTTATGTGAAAATAAATGATACCAGGGTCATAAGGTCAAAACCCTCATGTCCCCGATATCATTTTATTATAGCATAGAAAAAAATAAACCGGTATCCCAAAACCCAAATTAAACGGGCCTGGTTTATTAAGAGTTTATTAAATTCATGCTATGCGGGCAGGGTGAACTTTAAATTTGGAAGGCACCGTTGAAGCTGTGGCCAGTAACGTCGGGAGATTTATGTTAAAAAAGAAATGCATGTATATTTGACTTGAAAAATAAAAGCAGTTAAACTTAGTACAGACCAACTGATCAGCTATCGTTTGTGCTGCTGGGTATGAAGGCTGATTACAATACAGAGATAACGGAGGACAGGAAATGGACAATAGAAAATTACCTACAAGAGAAGAAGCAGACAATCAATATAAATGGGCAATTGAGGATCTTTATGCAGATGATGCGCAATGGGAAAAGGATTTTGAACTCCTGGAGGCAGAGGTTGAAAAGCTGGGCAGGTTCAAAGGTCATGTTGGTGACAGTGCAGACAGTCTGCTCGAGACGCTTCGTGCAGACGACAGCATATCGAAGATTGCTGAGAAGGTCTATGTCTATGCAAATCAGAGGCTTCATGAAAATACGGGAAATTCCAAATACCAGGATTATTCGGGGAAGGCCCAGAATATCATGGTCAGGCTTTCGGCAGCAACATCATATGTCACTCCAGAGATACTGGACATTCCGGATGCTGTCCTGGCGGAATACCTGGAATCGGAGAATGGGATCAAGGAGTATACCCAGTTTCTTGCAAATATCGTAAGGCAGAAGAGCCATATACTCAGTCATGAAATGGAAAAGCTTCTTGCTGATATGGGTGAGGTTGCAGAGGGACCAAAGAATATATTCAGCATGTTCAACAACGCCGATCTTAAGTTCGGGGAAATAACGGACGAAGAGGGAAAAGCCGTTGAGCTTACCCACGGAAGATATGTTGGATTTCTGGAAAGCAGGAACAGGGATGTCAGGAGAGAGGCTTTTAAGGCAATGTACAAAGCATACGGGGCATTCAGGAACACCCTGGGAGCATCTTTTTCGGCAAATGTAAAGCAGCAGGTATTTTTTTCGAAGACGAGGAAATATCCGTCTTCTCTGGCCGCGGCACTTGATGGAAGCAATGTGCCGGTGGAAGTCTATGATAATCTGATTGAAACTGTACACGGTGGTCTTGATGTCATGCACAGATATGTCGCCCTCAGGAAAAAGCTCCTTGGGGTCGAAGAGCTTCATATGTATGATCTGTATGTGCCGATGGTCGAGGACGTTACGATGAAAATACCTTTTGAGGAAGCAAAAAAAATCGTGAGGGAAGGTCTCGAACCCCTTGGACAGGATTACCAGGAGCTCCTGGAATGCGGATTTAACGGCGGTTGGATAGATGTTTATGAGAACCAGGGGAAACGGAGCGGAGCCTATTCGTGGGGGGCATACGGCACGCATCCATACGTGCTGCTGAACTACCAGGACAACCTGAATAACGTATTTACACTTGCCCATGAGATGGGGCATGCCCTTCATTCTTATTACTCCGACGAGGCGCAGCCATACATATATGCAGGATACAGGATTTTTGTGGCTGAAGTCGCATCAACCTGCAATGAATCCCTTCTGATCCATCATCTGATTGAAAAGACAGAGGACAGGAAGCAGAAAGCATATCTGATCAATTATTTTCTGGAACAGTTCAGGGGAACTCTGTTCAGGCAGACGATGTTCGCTGAGTTTGAAAAGACGGCACATGCAATGGTAGAAGAGGGAAAGGTGCTGACAGCAGAAAGCCTGTGCGAAGTCTATTATGGCCTTAACAAAAAGTATTTCGGTGAAGCAATAACAGCTGATGAGGAAATTGCTCTTGAATGGGCAAGGATTCCACATTTCTATACGCCATTTTACGTCTATCAGTATGCGACCGGATTTTCAGCAGCCATTGCCCTTTCACAAAGGATTCTGAAAGAGGGCGGCATTGCGGTAGAAGATTATAGAAAATTCCTAAAAGGAGGAAGCTCTGATTATCCGATAGAACTGCTGAAAATGGCTGGTGTTGACATGACGGAAAAGACGCCGGTAGAGTCTGCACTTAAAGTTTTTGAGAAATATCTTGATAAATTAGAAGAATTGCTTAAATAGAATCGTATTTTTTTATGAGTCATATCCAAAAGTCACACATGAAAACTCCTGAAAAACACGAAAACCTGCAATGGATGAAAAATAGACAAGAAGTTTTTCGGAAACGGTTGCAAAAACAGCAAAAAAACTAAATAAATTATGCTAGAATAAAAACAATAGAACGTTGTTAAAAAGGATGAAGAGCATGACTTTGTATGAAGCAATTTATGTAAGGAAGACCACAAGAAATTTCAGCATGGAACCGGTCCGTGGTGAACTAATAAGCAGCATCCTGGAGTATGAAGAAGAACTGATTCCATACAATCCGGATATACAGACGAAAATCGAAATTATTGGAAATCAGGATGCAAAAGCCCGTCTGAAAGGCCTCCTTACAGTCAATGCCCCTTACTATCTTGTCCTGTACTCGGAAAAAAAGGAAGGCTGTTTCCTGAATGCCGGATATATGATGGAGCAGATGGCTCTCTACCTGAATTCCAGAGGGATTGGAGTGTACTGCCTGAGAAATGTTCATGCAAAAAAGGGCTATGATATCAATGAGAATCTGCACGATCTGATCATCCTTGCATTCGGACTTCCAAAGACAGAATTATATAAGACTGCTTATTCTGCAAAAAGACTTGAACTTTCGGAACTCTGCACCTTTAAAAGTGAGATTGGAAGCAGCATGAAGGCGATTCTGGAGGCAGCAAGACTTGCGCCTTCCAATATGAATCTTCAGCCCTGGCGATTTGTAGTATATGACAACAGAGTACATGTGTTTATGAAAAAGCCTCCGGTTGCAAATGCGCTCCTGCAGCATATGGCTGAGTTCGATATAGGAATGATGCTGTCGCATATCATGATTGCAGCGGAGGACATGTGGATCGATATCAGCATCAAAAAGCTTGAGAATATAAACAGCAAATCAATCCCGAATAATGCTTATGTAACCAGTATTGCGTTGAAATGAAGATAAACGGAAAAATATCGATCAAAAAGGACTTGATCCGGAACCATTAAAAAACAGATGATCGGGCTGCCCTATCAGTTGATACTGATGGGGCAGCCCGATTATTTATAGGATCTGGATACAGGCAGGATTTTGTGCTTAAAAAAAAACATGAAAAATAATACTTTTATAATTGACAGAGCCTGAAAAATATAGTATAGTATCTATTGTGTCCAGGACACATACAATTTGCACGAGTGGCTCAGTGGTGGAGTATCGCCTTGCCAAGGCGAGGGTCGCGGGTTCGAATCCCGTCTCGTGCTTACATTGAACACTTAAAATCCAGCTGTCTTCAGCTGGATTTTTTAGTGAGAAAGCACATCCTGAAACTTAGTGAAATCAAGCGTCAGCCCCGATTGAGCTTAGTTGAATGGATGACTGGATAAGGCAGGAAAGCTTGATAATACAAGCTTTCCTGTTTTTTTGCGTGCAGACAGGTTGATTACATTTGATTACATTTTCAGCCGGATAAGGCGGCTTCAAGCTTCTCTTCGGTCTGCCTGTCGGTCAGGCGGCTGAAGCAGTAGTTGCCCAGGGTAGTCCTTTCGTCCTCCTGGCCAACCTGCGCACGTACGAAATTGACGTTGAAGCCCGCATCCAGCAGAGTGGATATGTAGGTCTTGCGGATCTTGTGCATGCTCTTGGCAAGGATGTTTATGTGGTCGCAGTATTTCCGGACCCTGGCATCGACAGCCCTCGTATGAATCCGTCCCTCCGGCCCTACGAAAATGTAATCGTCCTCGCGGCAGCCGCTCTGGAGATTCGATTTCCGGATCTCCTTCAGTATCTGCTGGGCTCTCTTCGTGAGGATGATCTCGCGGTCCCCTGCAGTAGTCTTCGCATGCTCGACGACCTCGTATCCCCTCTGCTTCCATGACCCGTCCGGCTGCTGCTCCTGGCGCTTTACTTCCATCCGTTGGATGTGGAGACGGTTGCCGTCGATGTCGCACCACCTGAGGGCGACAAGCTCCCCGATCCTCACACCTGTCTGGAAAGTCAAGAGAATGGCAAGGGGCGTCGTGCAGGCTGGGTCTGAAGCGAAATCCGCTTCCGCCTCCTCTTCGATCAGGGGCTGCTCGTCGGTCAAGAATACCTGGGTGTGGTCCGGCTTCTTCCGGGATTTCTGGAGCATCCTGGACTCCACCTCCACCTTCCGGAATGGATTCTCCTTTAGGATTCCTTTCGTGACGGCATAGTCCAGTTCCTGCCTCATGATAATGGACATGTTGTAGTACTGCGTCTTTGTCATGCCGTGCTCTTTGATCTTCTGATGGGTCCATTCGTCCAGGGCGAGAAAATCCAGTCTGGTCAGAGGAACGTCGATGATGCTGTCCCCCAAATAGTACTTCCGGTAGTCATCATCGATGCGTCTGACGTAGGTGCTAGCATTCGTATGCAGCGCCTTGTAGCCGAGCCATTCCTGGTAAAGGCCTTTCAGTGTAATGCCCGCATATCTCGCCGCCTCGTCGGCTTCCCCGTAAAAATCACATATGGTTGTCTCCAGCTTTTCTCTCGAGCTTTTTGCGATGAGCCTTCTCTTTGCTTTCTGGGAGGAATCCGGGAGATAGGTATACCAGCGCCCGTTCTGCCCCTGCCAGATGTCGTACTGGTGTTTTTCTAGTATTGCTTTTTTCTTCTCTTTCTTCATGGCGTTTCGCACATCATCTAAGTTGATGATATTCTTTTTTTCCATGAATTGCAATAGCGCTAAAAGTTCATTTGCGTCTTTGATAAATATCACCTCTGTGTATAGGATGACAGACGGGGTTGGTTTTCACGAAAATCGTAACTATCCAGGACTGCGTCCTTCCTAGTCACAAAGATGCACACAGATTGCAGAAGCAGCAATCTGGCACATGCAGTACTCGGGTTTTCACGCAAAATCAGCATAAGAACACCTCGCGGCACTGGATGCCGGAACGGTTACCGAAAACCAGATATGGGGCGTACCGGAATGGAAGTTGAGGGGGTACCGCATCCTGCATACTGGAGATATAGAAATAGATGACGACTTGGAGATGCAGAAAGGAACCTGATGTCCGTATACGAAACCATGGGGGAAATCAGGTTACAGAAAACCGCACCGTTCATCCGGAAATCAAAGGGATGAGTCGTGCAGTCCGTGTATGGTCTTTGCAGTCCGTCCGGCTCCCCCTGCCCAAACGGGAAAGAGGAAAGCGGCGGCACAGTACATCAATCATTCGGACAGGCAGAGATGCCTGAAAAGATGCAGACACGGACAGCGGAATACAGGTTACCTTACCTTTTCGGAGAAAGATGGTAAGGTAAACGGATATGACGCGGACAAAGGCAGAAATGCCGACAGGATGGGGCACTGGATACGCTCTTTAGGGCCCGGGAAGGGCTTACTTAACGCAGGAAAGGGAAGAAAGAAAAGGGAAAAAAGGGGGATTGCTATGTCAAAAAATAAATCCATGGCTTATCAGGTGAAAGGTGCGTTGTCGAAGCAGCTGAGGATCGGGGAATCGAGGCATCGGGCAAAGCAGGAAGAGGGGCGCAATACGGCGGGAATCTTCTCGTGGAGCACCTACAACAATTATGTGAAGCACTGCACTGCATTTGCGGAATGGGCGAGAAAGGAGTACGGATGCCGGACCATCGAGCAGGCGAGGCAGTATGTGCCGGAATATCTGGGAATCAGGATGGAGAAGGGGCTGTCGGCATGGACGGTGAAGCTTGACGCCTCCTCCATCGCCAAGTTGTACCGGTGCAGGACCACTGAGTTCGGGATCATTACGCCGGAAAGGAAGAGAGCTGACATCAGGCGGTCGAGGGGAGCGGCAGACAGACACTTTTCGGAGGGCAACAACAGGGATGTGGTACTGTTCGGTCGCGGGACTGGCGTCAGGAGGCATGAGATGGCAGCCTTGAGGAAAAGGGATGTATACTGGGAGAAAGGAACCTTGTATATCCATGTGGAGCAGGGTAAGGGAGGAAAACGGCGCAACGCCCCAGTACGCCGGGAGTACACAGAGCATGTGTGGAGAATGGCCGAGGGAGCAGATAAGCCAGATGACTATATCTTTTCGAAGAATGAGATGCCGAACAGGCTTCCGGAGCATAGGTACCGGGCGGAATACGCCAAAGAGATGTACGTTCAGGTGGCACGGCCGGTGGAGAAGCTTGCGAAGGGGGAGAGGTATGTCTGCAGGAAGGACAAGAAGGGAACAGTTTATGACAGGGATGCCATGCTGATGGTAAGCCGGTATCTAGGGCATAACAGGATTGATGTGATTGCGTATTCATATCTGCATTAGCGCAGAGGGACTGTCTTTTGGGGAGGACCGAAACGAGAGATATGTGTCGTGCTCTGTTAAAAAAATGCCGGAATATATAATGATTTATGGGGATGGTGTGGAATGCGGCAACAAGAAGGGTGAAGCAAGTCCAATGCAAGAAAGAAGGAAAAGAAAAGATGCAACGGGCAATCACAGTATTTCCGGCCTCGTTATGAGAGGTCGAGAATCCGGGAATAAAATCAAACAAGCCTCGCCCACACTGTGGCGAGGCTTGTTCGATGCTGTGCACCTGGCAGGCTCATTCTAATAAGTGCAATTCTATAGTCAATCCTTGTAGAGGTTGAATCTTATAATCCAAAACTCATTATGATATTGTTGAATTCAGGTGAATTAGAAAAATTTATTACTAACTGTTCCCTTCCCGTACCGGTATTCAGCAAGTTTAAATAGTAGTCGAGACCGCCCTGATCATATTCTCTTCCAAAGAATACCTGGTATAGTGCCCCAATATAAGCTGCATCAGAAAGGTTTCTGTTTTTAAATTCTGGTGAAAAAATAAAATTCTGCGCTGCCTGGACCGGAGTAATTCTTTTCGCGATAATTTCGGCGGCATAATAATTTAATCCAGACACATCAGGTTCTCTATTCAACGCCTTTGTATATAAACGGTAAACAAACATGGTCAGATTTGGATTCTGGTCCATGGGTTCAGTCAGAGCAATACTACCGCGAGTGATATTATAAGAGCTGCAGATGTTTGTGTATTCTATAGATTCAACAAATCCTTTAAAAACGAAAAGTCTGGAAACACCGTTATTTAACATGTTTTGCCAATATGATTTTCCACCTGTATCTGAGGCACGGTTCATAAATGTCTGATATAAAACTTCGATATAGTCGGAATTATTCAGGTTACGGTTAGTGAATTCAGGACTGAACACGAAATTCTTGCCTATATCAGCACCCGTAAGCCTATTATTAGCTAAATCATTAACGTAGTAATTGATTTCCTCATAAGAAGCCGTTCGATTAAGTATTTTTTGATAAAGTCTTGTTACAAAATCAGTGATTTTATCAAGATCCCCGTTTAAGGCTTCGGTTGTTTTACCACACCATGGATTTGAGAAACCGGTATTGCGTGATAAATAGTTTATTTTTAAACTGGTGGTTGTACCTTTGAATATATCTTTTCCTACTTTCGGAGCATTTCCCAAAAATCGTAGAGAGGTTAAACCGATGCAATTTGTAAACGCATAGTCTCCAATGTTAGTGACCTTTCCGGGGATAATTGTACCTGTAATATTTCTGCAATTTGTAAATGCATTAGTGCCGATGTTTTCTGTTTCAGAAGGAAGTACAATGCCAGACAAGGAACTGCAGCCATAAAACGTATAGGGTTCAATGCTCTTTAAAGATGCAGGCAAGTTGATTTCTGTGAGACCTTTGCAGCCAAAGAATGCGGCATCTTCGATGCTGGTTACACTGGCAGGTATGGAAATATTTGTTAGTGTTTCGCAATATTCAAATGCACTTAAACCTATGTCTGTTACACTTGTTGGAATATTAACGCCTGTGAGAACATTATTTCCACAAAAGGCACCGTCGCCAATTGATATAACTGTATTTGGAATGCTGCATACTCCACTCCTTCCGGATGGATAACTAACGAGTTTAGTACAATTTTTGTTGTATAAAATGCCAGTGGATGATGCAAAAGAAGTATTTTCAGGGACTACATCAATCGACGTTAATTTCAAACAATTTCCAAAAGCTGCAGCTCCTATATTTTTAACACCAGATGGAATTATAATGCTTGATAATGAATTACAAGACCAAAAGGCATTTTCGCCAATTGCTGTTAAACTATTAGGAAGTGTGATTTGCGATAAGGAATAACAATCAGAAAAAGCACTTTTATCCATTAAAGTTAACGATGCAGGCAGAGTAACATTGTTTAACTTAACACACATATCAAATGAATTATTTTCAAGCGATACTAAACCGGAAGGCAACGATATTGAATTAAGATTGTCGCAATGAAAGAAGACGGCTTGATTTAAAACTGTAATTCCATCAGGCAAATCAATAGTTGTTAGTGCGTCACAATTTGAAAAAGCCCATTCTCCAATAGACGTTATACTTTCTGGCAATGTTATGGAGGCAAGACTGGAACAATTCTCAAATGCATTATTTCCTATACTTGTTATACCGTTGGGTATCGTAATACTTGTGATTTCGGGATGATCTTTAAAGACACCATTTCCGATGCTTGTTATGCCTAGATCGTCTGGTATTACAATAGTTGTTTCAGATCCGGAATAGCTTGTTAAGACACCATTGATTACATTGAAATCGGATGTGGCGGCATTACTCCGGGTACCGGTCATAGGCATTGCCAATAAAATTAGCATGACAGACATAAAAGTTGATATGAGTTTTTTGAACATTTTAATTCCTCCTGGTCTGGGTGATGAAATATCCTGAAATATCAGGGTATTTCACTTGTAATATGTTTATTGTGATGAAAAACAGTGTTGCTAATTTAATTTGCTGTCAATATTATTGCATTTCTAATTGAATAGTAAAAATTTGTATCAGTATTTTTGCGGAATGATAAATCTTTAGATAACGTAAATTTCATGGTTGCTACTTCTATATTATCTTTTTTTAGGGTGACAAATGTGTTATAGACATCATAACCAATTTCTTCTTCTATTGACGTGATTTCAGCGGAATAATTCTCCGGCTCAAAATACTTTGCCTGAAAAGTATTGTTATTTGAATTGTAATTTAACAAATCTGTATACTCTGAGGGAATATCAATGTCAAGAATATCCGGTCTGCCATGAAATGCATATGAGCATATGTCATTTATTTCATTCTTAGACAAAATTATTGACAAGTCCTCTTTTGTGTATTTGCTTGGAGAAGTGGCATAACAATTATTAATAATTCGATTCAACAAATTGTAGTAAATTTCATTTGTATACGGTTCATATGGATAATTTTTTTCAAACATATAACCACCAATAGCTGAAAAAATATAATTTATCTCTTCAATTTCAGGAAGAGATACCTGTTTGGTTTCAATTTTAATTTCTTTTGGGGTGTCAATCTCAGTCGAAACGATTTCGGAATTAGAATCTGAAGAAGATGAGCGTTTTGTATTTTCTGTGGTTTCAAAGGATTCATCTTCAGGTTCATTGTTAGAATTCTGAGATTCACTTATAGTCTGGGGGGAGCTTGAAACATGCGTGGGATTAAGTTTTTTGAAAAATCCAAAATCGGAGTTAGTAATATTTAAAACAAATAATGACCCTAATAATATTGTGCTTATTATAACTGTAATTTTCTTTTTCATAGATATCTCGACTTCCTAATAATTTTTATGCTACTGACGACAAGCAGTGCTGTTTTTTGGAAAAAACGATTTTGTAGGTAAAAGCATATCATATAAAAACGAAGATGAATAGTAAAAAATTATATAAATAAATAATAAATATACAGTAAAAAAAAGAAAATAAGTAAAAAAAAAAAAAATAGTAAAAAAACATCACTTTGTTGACAGTTTAACTAATTGGTATTAATATGTAAAACGACAGAAAAATGTATTGCTAAAAAATATTGGTAAGGGGACGAATAAAAATGATTCAACAAGTGTTAAAGAGAAAGAGTTTTTCTGATTTACGAAAAAAACAAATTGGAGTTACGGTAATGCTATTTGTTTTTTTTGCTTCAATAATTTTAAGTATAATTAGTGGATTTCAAACCAAAGCAGCAGCGGGTGGTGATCCTATGGTGCGTGAAGCACAACATTGGCTAAATACTACATATACAGGAAGAAGTGGTTATGTTCAAATCGCTGAAGACGGACATACAGGTCAAACTACTGTACAAGCACTGATTAGAGCACTGCAGATTGAATGTGGAGCAACACCAGACGGTGGATTTGCTGATAACACTTTAAGTAGATGTCCGACCATTTCAGTAGAAAGTACAAATGAAAATATAATAAAAATAATACAGTACGGTCTTTGGTGCAAAGGCTATAATGCGGGTATTGTTAATGGTATTTATAATGAAAATACAGTAAAGGCAGTAAAAGCGGTGGAAACAGATGCTGGATTTGAGGCAAAAGGAATAGTTACTCCGGTTTTATTTAAGGCAATACTCAACACGGATGCACTTGTCCTTATAAATGGTGGGGATCCAAACATCCGATCCATACAGCAGAATCTGAATAGGGAATTTTTTGAAAAATTTGGAATAATGCCATGTGATGGCATATATTCAAGACAGACTAATAAGGCATTGATATATAAACTGCAGAAAGAAGAAGGAATTCCTGTATCAGAGAGGGACGGTATTTGGGGACCTAATACAATCTCAAACTGTCCAACAGTAATAAACGATGATACTGGAATTGAATTTGTAAAAATATTGGAATACGCATTATATTGTAATGGATATGATCCGGGAGATCTAAGTGGAAAGGATATGTCATTAGTTACCCAGGCAGTTTCTGGTTTTCAAAGTTTTATGTGTCTTGATGTGACTGGAAGCGCTGATAAGAGAACTTTACAAGGTCTGCTTAAAAGCAATGGTGATACAACAAGACCTGGTACGGCATGTGACGCATCTACAATATTAAATCAGGGAAAAATAAATGTTCTTAAAAGTAATGGCTATAGATATATTGGAAGATATTTAACGGGGACTGTTGATGGAAGTCGTAGCAAAGCTATGACAAAAGAGGAAGCAAATCTCATCATTGATAATGGGTTGAAAATATTCCCGATATATCAGGAAGGCGGAAGGGATGTTGTTAAGTTTACAGAATCAAATGGCAATAATGACGCACTGAAAGCAGTGGGGGCAGCACAGGCACTGGGTATCCCATATGGTAGCACAATATATTTTGCTGTAGATTTTGACTGTTATGATTACCAGGTAACAAATAATATAATTCCATATTTCAAATCGATCAATAATAGAATTCAGTCCCTTGGAGGAATTTATAAAGTCGGCATTTATGGGCCTCGTAATGCATGTACAAGAGTCGGTGAATTACATTATGCAGTAACAAGCTTTGTCAGTGATATGTCAACGGGGTACAGTGGTAACCTGGGTTACCGTATGCCTCCAAACTGGGCATTCGATCAGATTGTGGGAGATAAACTTGGTGTCGGCAGTGCAGATGAAATTGATATTGACAAGGATATTGCATCCGGAAGAGATAAAGGTGTTGGCAAACTCGACAGTAATGTTGCAAAATTATATTATGAGTCAAATACGAAATTGTCTGGATATTACTGGGCAGATCCAATTGATGTGTCTACAGGTGCACATGTTATAAGTTATGAAGCAATAAAAGTATCTGGTGAACAGGAACTTGCCATAACAATGAACTATAGTTCAGATGCACTTGGTAAGGGCAGCATGGGTATAGGCTGGTATCATGACTTTGAAAAACATGCTGAAAAAAGTGATGAAGGATATAAGGTATACCAGAATCCTTCAAGTTATTTAATCTATACACTTAAAGAAGGTAGTTTGAACGAATATCAGTGCAATTCCATGGGAAGGCAAAATGACGTTCTTACTGTAAATAGTGATGGAACACTTACCATTAACTGTAATGACGAAACAACATACATATTCGACAGCACAGGAAAGCTTGTCAGAGAAACTGGCAGAAACGGGCTAGAGTATGTAATTTCTTATGAAACATCTGAAGTAAGGGTAACCGAAGCGATTTCTGGGAAATATGTCATACTTGCAAAAAACACGGATGGACTTGTAACAAGTATAAGCGATCAAGCTGGTCATACTTGTCAGTTTGAATATATGAATGGAAGTCTGGTTAAAATTACAGACGTCAATGGAAAAACTACTACGTATACATATGATGCAGCAGGGCGTGTGCTTACAGGTACAGATTCTGACGGAATATGTTATTTCAGAAATGAATACGGCGACTTTGGAAGGGTGCATGCGCAGTATGACGGTATTGAAGGAAGCAATCCTACAATATTTGCATATGACGATACCGCAGGTGATGGAAGTACAGTAGTAACTATTACGGACAGAAATCAAAAACAAAGGAAACATTTCTTTAATGTTAAACGCCAGCTTACAAAGATTATCGATGAAAATGGAAACGAAAATACATTTTCATATGATGAAAATGGGAATATAGCCTCAAAAACAGATGCATTGGAAAATGTAGAAAACACAGTGTATGATTCCCATAACAGAGTCTTGTCAAGAACAGACAAAATGAATAATGTTACAGGATATACTTATGATTCTAAAGGAAACCTTTTAAAGATACAGAATCCTGATGGTACTGCACAAGAATTCACATACATGGGAAATAAAATGGTATCTTCAAAGGATACAAATGGCCGCATCACTACATATGAATATCAGGTAAATGGATTATTATCCAAAAAAACAGTAGGCAATGCTGTTTACTCTTATACATATGAGAGTGGTAAGATTAAGACTATCACAGCACCTGATGGGGGAGTAACCACTTATTTCTATGATACAGTAGGAAACCTCGTTAAAACTGAAGATGCTGAGGGAAGAATAAACACCCAGACTGTGGATTCAAGTGGGCATGTATTATCTACAACCAATCCGGCAGGTGGTGTTAGTACAAACACCTATAACTGCCGTGGTGAAGCAGCCACCCATACAGATGCAAATGGAAATGTGACAACACTTGCATACAATGGAAATGGGAAAATCATATCTAAAACAGATTCAAAGGGAATAATCATCAGATATGAGTATGATGGTGAAGACAGGCTTGTTAAGACAATCGACAAAAGGGGAAAAGTTACAGGCATCGAATATGATCCGGCTGGGCGTGTGATAAAAGAAACAGACACTGAAAACGGAAGCATCATTTTTGAATATGATGCGGCTGGAAACCTTAAAAAGAAAACATCTCCATCAGGCAATTGGATAGAACGTACATATGATGCAAATGGAAATTTACTCACTGAAAAGGATTCTGCCGGAACTACTGTTAAATATGCATATGATGCAATGAACAGGCTGACAAAGCAGACCAACCCTCAGGGGGGAGAAACAGTATATGAGCATGATGCATCAGGAAATATTGTCAAAATAACAGATCCCCTTGGCAATATAACAAGTCGTACATACGATCTGAATGGAAACATGCTGACAGAAACAGATCCAAAAGGAAATACGACCACATATCAGTATGATGCAGGTCAAAATCTCATAAAAGCAACAGATGCCCTTGGAGGTCAGATTTCATATACATACGATAAATGTGGAAACCGGCTGACAGTAACCAATGCAAATGGAAGTATAACAAGGTTTGAATATGATGGCTGTGGAAGGTGTACAGCAGTCATAGATTCACAGGGAAACAGAACCAGGACAGAATATGACGCAAACGGAAATGTTGTAAAGACAATAAATGCACTTGGAAACATAGTGGCAAAAACAACATACAATTCATTAAATCAGGCAGTCAGGACAGAGGATTCCCTGGGCAATGGAATGGATCTGTCATATGACCAGTCAGGAAATGTACTGTCAAAAACGGATGCGCTTGGCAATAAAACAAGTTATGGATATGATGGTCTGAACAGAATGACCACCGCTGTCAACCCGCTTAATGCTGCAAGTTCAGTCGGATATGACCAGGATGGAAACATGTCAAGTATGACCGGACCACTTGGAGGGGCAACTGCCTATGAATATGACAGCGCAGGAAGGCTTTCAGCAGAAAAGAGTGGCTCTAACGTACAGAAAACATATGGATATAATGAATCCGGACTTCTTTCTGTTTCAACAAATGCAAGAGGACAGCAGACAGGCTATGCCTATGACAAGGCTGGTCGTGTAATAAGCATAACTGATGCAGAAGGCACCACAACATTTAAATATGATGCAAATGGCAACGGGACTGAAAAAACAGATTCCACAGGAACTGTCAGAAAGACCTATGATAAACTTAACAGGGTATCAGAAAAAACTGATGTAAATAACAAGACAATCAGATACACCTATGATGCGGCAGGCAACCTGACAGTCCTTACATATCCGGATCAGACTTCTGTAACATACAGCTATGACTCGGAAAACAGGATGACCAGTGCCACGGACTGGAATGGAAATAAGACTACCTACGAATATGATGCCATCGGAAATATCAGGAAAACCATAAGACCTGATGGAAGCATACTGACAAAGGAATACGATGCTATGGGGCGTCTTACCACAGCAGTCGATAAGGGCGCATCGCAGGAACTGATAAACAGCTATGAATACAGATATGATGCAGCAGGAAGGCTGACCGAGGAAATATCAAAGACTGACAATGTAAAATATCAGATGACTTATGACAGTCTTTCAAGAGTGACATCCAGAAAGATCATGCCTTATGACAAGGTGGCAGACGCAAAAAAGGAATCCGGTACAAGGATGTTCTTCAGGACCTATGACCTGCTTGGGAAAACCGTTTCCTTTGTGGAAGACAGCAGCATACCGCTTTATGAAGAGAACTTTACATATGACGCGGCATGTAATATCATAATGTCAGAGGACGATGGAACAGGCACTTCCATGGCATATGACAACACGAACAACCGGCTGACTGCGGCAAATACATCAGCAAATGCATCGGCATATACCTACGATCCTGACGGAAACATGACCAGCGGGCAGTTCGGCGGAAATACGATGAACCTGCAGTATGACTCCAGGAACAGACTGAAATCAGCAGGCAATTGCACCTATACCTATGATGCGGACAATGTGAGGGTGTCAGGTATAAAGGACGGATACAGGACAACATATGCATATGATACAGCATCAGGCAGGAGCCAGCTGCTGATGAGCACAGGCCAGGACGGCAGTGTCACGAAATACGTTTATGGTGCCGGTGCCCTGATCAGCCAGGAATCTTCTTCAGGATACCGTGTCTTCCACTATGACCTGAGGGGAAGCACGGCAGCACTTACTGACAAGTCAGGAACCGTAACAAACAGATACCAGTACAGCACTTATGGAAAAGTTGCCAGAGTCCTTGGGGATGATGTCACGCCATTCCTGTATAATGGACGTGACGGTGTCATGACAGAAGGCAACGGCCTCTATTACATGAGGGCCCGTTACTACAGCCCTGATCTTATGAGGTTCACAAATGCCGATATCCTCCAGGGAAGCATAGAGAACTCCGATACCATGAACCGCTATGCCTTCGTGCAGGGCAATCCTGTATCCATGATAGATCCATTTGGCCTCTGCGCAGAACCAGGCTCATCATCCAGTAGTTCGGGCTTCTCCTGGGCAAGTGTACAGAAGGGCTTCGAGAACGCCTGGGGAGGAGTAAAGGACTACTTTGGAAGCTGGAGCGCCGTAGACTGGGGCCACACGGCCCTGGATGCGGCAGGAATGATACCGGTATTTGGAATTGTATTTGACGGTGCAAACGGAATCTGGTACCTGGCAGCAGGCGATACCTTAAATGCCGGCCTGTCGGGAGCAGCCTGCATCCCTGTGGTAGGTGAATTTGCCACCGGAGGAAAATTAACCGTAAGGGCCACATCGAAAGCCATAAGCATGACAGCCCGGCATGCAGATGAAGCAGCAGAGGTTGCGGAGTTTGTGATAAAGAATAGTGATGAGGTTGTTGAGGGTGGAAGCAGTGTTTATGATTTATTAAAAGCACGAGGTATTCCAACCAGCTTAAGCGATGAAGAGATTGAAGCGGCTAATGCATTGGATTTGAGGATGCAAAAGGGTGGGAATACATCTAGTGGAATAGGTAATCCCGTGGAAGTAGCGGGATTAGGCAGTACGGGTAGAACTTTACCAAATACATTAAATGAGCAAATGGCAATGCAACAAGTATTATCTAGTCCACTGGATGGTGCAACAAAACTACCATTCTCAATGAAGGATTCTCGATGGACAGCTTCAGAGGGATGGTTAAAAATGCAGTCTGCTGTTCAAAATGCTGATGATACAAAGACGATTATACATTTTTTGTATAATGAATTGACGCATGAATTTGACGATTTTAAATTTAAGCAATGAGGTATTTAAAATGGATAATATTGTATTTGAGAAATTATGGCAGGATGAGGAATTGTTAGAATTCAAGGTTGTTGCACATAATGAATTTATTGAAGTGCTTCAAAGTTGCTATATTGCAACAGATGATTTGAAAAGAAATGCTGGTAAAATAATTGAATACAAGAATAATTATGAATTAGAGTGTTATTTAGAGTTCGGAAAAAAGGAGGGGAATTATACACCTGCTTTTTCAATGCTTATTTTACCAGCGGATAGTCATGGACATATAAAAATCGAGTTGGATATTGAAATTGCCGATAATGAAAAAAGATGTCATAGATGTTCTTTTTATATTAAAACAGAAATTGGAATGTTAGATAAATTTGGAAATAGACTTACGGCATTTGAAAAGTTGGATATAGGGGGAAGAATATCATTGATTGAAATTGAATAAATTAGTAATTTTTTCAATAAGGAGCTAAAAATGTAAGCGATAATCAAAATAATCATGCATAAAAAATTCCTAGATTAATAGGATAATTACTATTGGTGTAGGGATTTTTAAATTTCGTTAATTCGAGTTGTTTTCCTGTTTTTGTTCGGGCAATTAAGCGTATTGTTATGAATAGTGCTACAATTTCAGATGGGTATTGATACAACTTCTGTAAGATACAGCTGTAACTCGGAAAACAGGATGATCAGTGCCACGGACTGGAATGGAAATAAGACTTCCTACGAATATGATGCCATCGGAAATACCAGGAAAACAATAAGACCTGATGGAAGCATACTGACAAAGGAATATGATGCTTTGGGGCGTCTTACTTCGGCAGTGGATAAGAGTACATCGCAGGAACTTATAAACAGCTATGAATACAGATTAAACGGTAATGAAATCAGACAGCAGAAAATCGAGTTTAATTGAAAAAGTAAATCCCAATGTAAATTTACTGATTACACTCTTGATTACACTTTGAAAGGATGATGTGCGAACCTCCTTCCTATGCGGTTTTGTTATCATTGTTCTGGGTTCGAATCCCATCTCGTGCTTACATTGAACACTTAAAATCCAGCTGTTTTCAGCTGGATTTTTTTTCATGCACACTAGGGTATAACAGGACTGATGTGATCGGATATTCGTATTTACAGTAATTAGGAAGTACGGTATGATTTATAAAACAGATGTTTAGTTTTAATCAAATGTCAATCATTTCGGACGAAATAAAAAAATCTGCAAAAAAATGCAACCTTCAGCTTTGGTTTCCTACAATATAAGTGAAGGATTAATAAAACTGTAAGGAGGAGATGACAATGGACGATGAAAAAATAGTTGGACTATATTGGGAACGGACTGAATTAGCCATATCAGAAACATCAAAAAAATATAGCCGATATTTGAGAACGATTGCATTTAATATACTATCTAATCATTTAGATGCTGAAGAATGTGAAAATGACACTTACATTGCAGCATGGAATGCCATGCCATCGGCACGACCTAATAAATTATTGGCATTTTTAGGACGAATTACTCGCAATATCGCTCTTGACAGATATGATTATAATACGGCAAAAAAAAGGAATAACGAATTTGACCTATTGCTTTCTGAATTGGAGGATTTTATTTCATCCCCATCTGATGTAGAGACGCAATTTGAAAATGGTGAATTATCGAAAGCTATCAGTAATTTTTTGCGTACAATTGATTCAAAGTACAGATTAGTGTTTATTCGTCGATATTGGTATTCTGATTCAATTAAAAGCATTTCATCACACCTTAGCATGAGTGAAAGTAAGGTGAAATCCATACTTTTTAGAACAAGAAAGAACTTAAAAACTTATCTTGAGAAAGAAGGTATCATAATATGAATATAAGGCAATTTTATAAAGAGATAGGAGCTATTGATGACGATTTAATTATGGAGTCAGCTGTGTTAATGCTAACTTCCCAAAACCGTCATACTCATAGCACTCCAAAAAGTGTCTAAAACACGCATAAATACTGGATTTTACCACGATTTCCACTTGCCAAA
>NZ_FMKA01000076.1 GCF_900096945.1 Anaerobium acetethylicum
GCGAGTTGGTGAGGTTACAAAGAAACAGTCAGAATTATATAAGGCAATGGGTGTTACACCGCCGAACACGTTATAATTTCTTGGGTATTTAGGATATATTCTCCTTTCTTTAAAGATAGAATTAGTATAGTAGTTTAAATGCAAATTATCAATAAAAAAATAGTGTGAAAATTAAAAACTAGATCAGTTTTTGGGTAGAGAATTCATTTATAATCAGTTTTGGTTTATTTTATCGTAAGGTGGAATTACCGGTCTTATGCTTATGTATGCTAAAATTATTTTTTGACATTATCAAAAAAAACGTTTATGCTATTGTAGATGTTGATAATGAATGGAGGTAGCCCATTATGACAATTTCAAAACAAATTAAAGTACTTTGTGTTAGGTGTAATGTGAGTGAAGCAGAACTTGCTAGAAGATTAGGAAAATCACCACAAAGCTTTAATTCTAAAATGAAAAGAGGTAGTTTTACTGTATTAGAATTAGAAGGCGTTGCAGAGGTACTTGGTGTTGAATTTAAAAGAGAATTTGTATTATCGAATGGAGAAAAAATATAATGAACAAGAGCGAAATTAAGGAATTTAGACTAGGAGAATTATTTTGTGGGCCAGGAGGGCTAGCGTTAGCGGCTACTACAGCTCAAATTGATGATTCAGAATACAAAATTGTTCATAAATGGGCAAATGATTACGATTTGGATACCTGCAATACTTATAGGAGAAATATTTGTCCAGATGATCCGGACAGTGTGCTTTGCGGAGATGTAAGAAAATTAAATATTGAGCAACTTGGCGATATTGACGCATTGGCATTTGGGTTTCCGTGTAATGATTTTTCGCTTGTAGGAGAACAAAAAGGTTTTGATGGTACATTTGGACCTTTATATACTTACGGTGTTAAGGTATTAAAAAGATATCAACCATTATGGTTTTTGGCAGAAAATGTTGGCGGATTAAGAAGTGCTAATGATGGTGAAGCATTTAAAAAAATTAAAAAGGATTTAGTGGATGTAGGATATAAAATATATCCAAATTTATATAAGTTTGAAGAGTACGGAGTGCCGCAGGCACGTCATAGAATGATAATTATTGGAATAAGAAAAGATCTTCCATTTGAATATAAAATTCCAAGTACTAAATCATATGAAAATATTGATGTAACTAGCAAGACGGCAATAGAAGAACCACCAATTCGTACTGATGCACTTAATAATGAACTTACTAAACAAGCAGCTCATGTGGTTGAAAGATTGACATATATTAAACCAGGGCAAAATGCATTTACAGCAGATATACCAGAGCATCTTCAATTAAACGTAAAAGGTGCAAAAATAAGTCAAATATATAAGAGATTAGATCCGACTAAACCTGCCTATACAGTTACAGGGTCAGGCGGTGGAGGAACACATATTTATCATTATGCAGAACCAAGGGCATTAACTAATCGTGAGAGAGCTAGATTACAAACATTCCCAGATAATTATTTTTTTGAAGGATCTAAAGAATCTGTAAGAAAACAGATTGGAATGGCTGTCCCATCTAAGGGAGCCAAGGTTATTTTTGAAGCTATTTTGAAAACATTTGCTGGAATCTCATATGAGAGTATTGAGGCAAAAGAAAGTGAATAAGGTGATAAAATATGAACAAAACAATTGATATAATGACCTTGAATCCAGAACAACAACAGGCGCTTGTCTGCATGTTTTTTGCTATGTTACCTAATACAGATAAGAGATATAAAAAAAGAAAAGAGTATTGGGAAATATTACAGAGAAGATTTAATAAAAAAATAAATACCTATAAGAATGCTAAGGATACATTTGATTTTTATTTTTCTGGAAATGACCGTGTTGGTTGGAGTGATGATCGAGCTTTATCAAGAAGAGGAAAAGAGTTTCAAGAAGTGTTTGACAAATATGGTGAGTGCGAAGTAGATATTGTTGAAAAAGCAGTAGATGAGATAATAAAATTATATTCTTATGATGATATTTCGTTTATATCTATGAAATGTGGATTTCCTGATACAGTACATGCAATGCTTAATGGAGAGAAAGAAATTACGATAGATGGGGTATACACATTACAAGAAGAACTAGTGAATGAAAAAATTGTTTTTGTTACGCTTGGTGGAGACAGAGGTAAAAAGGAAGTCAATTGGGAGCCTGGATTTTATGGAATCGCTCATATTGTAAAGCCACCATATGATTTTGGATATAATGGAGATAAAAAATATTTCAAATTCGATATCTATATGGATTGTACATTTGCAAAAACATATAAGCGAGAAGAGTTCTTGGGGTATAGGGATGCTTTTGATGCAACATATATTGGACCGGAATTATCAAGAGATCCATCGCAGGCAATTAGTAGCTTAGATGATACGAAAGCAGTTGCAGTTGTAAGGGCTATAATTGATAAACAACCAGAACTGAAGGATAAAATGCATGAAATTTTTGACGACAATTTCATGAATAGAGTGTTAGGTGCGGTGCGTGTTTTAATTCCTTCTGTAGCTGAGTATGGCGAATCAACAGAAGATATTTTTAAAACATATAAAAGTGAACAAGATGCAGTTCAAGAAAACGAATTTATTGAACCTGTTTTTAATACAAAACTAGAAACGGAATTTGAAAAAAATCGGATAGTTTTTGGAGCTCCTGGGACAGGTAAAAGTTATAAACTTAAAGAAGATTCGGAGAAGCTATTAAAAGTAAATCCGAAAAACCTTGAAAGAGTAACGTTTCATCCCGACTACACTTATTCTCAGTTTGTGGGAACATATAAACCAGTTTCAGAGGCAAGTGGTGATATCAGGTATAAGTTTGTTCCTGGACCATTTATGCGTGTATATGTGGAAGCATTAAGAAGCGGAAGAACTGATAGTCCACAGCCTCATCTTCTTTTAGTGGAAGAAATAAATAGAGCAAAAGTTGCAGCAGTTTTTGGAGATGTTTTTCAGTTGTTGGATAGAGATAAAAATGGTGTTAGTGAATATGAAATCCAGACAACAGAAGATATTCGCAATTATTTGGCAATTGAACTTGGAGGGGCTCCAAATAAATATGAAAAACTACAACTTCCGAACAATATGTTTATTTGGGCAACAATGAATAGTGCTGATCAAGGTGTATATCCAATGGATACAGCGTTTAAGAGAAGATGGCATTTTCAGTATATTGGTATTGATAATTCTGATGACAAAGTTGAACACTATATAATACCAGTTGGATTAGGAGATTCAAAAAAATATGTTTATTGGAATGAACTGCGAAAATCTATTAATGAGATTCTTACCGATGAATGTAAGATTAATGAAGATAAGATTCTGGGGCCATACTTTTTGTCAAAAGAATTATTAGAAAATGCCGTGAATACAACAGACTCAGAGAATTCATTTATAAAAGCATTTGAGAGTAAGCTTATTATGTATCTCTTTGAAGATGTTATGAGAATGAAACCACAGATGATTTTCAAAGGTCATGCAAATAAAAGTGGCAAGATGATTTTTTCTGAAATATGTAGAGCCTTTGAAGAAGATGGGGAAATGATTTTTGATATAAATTTACCTGAGGCTAAATCAAATAATACAGAAGAGTAAAGAGGTGAGACAACATGGCGAAAGGTTTCTTTCGTGAATTAAAGCATTATACATTACATTCGATTTCCAAAGAGCTTGGCGAAAATGTTGAAGAAACCAGGCGCCTTGTTGGAATATTAAAAAAATATGGTGTTGTTAAGGCTGTTAAAAAGTCAAAACCTGAATTTGAAGATCTATCAAATCAAGATATTGTCTTAACGGATGTTATGGAAAATGCAACTGATGTTGAGTATGTTTTTGATTATGTTGGCGTGGTTCTTTTAGAAGGTCATGTATTTAAGTGTTATCCAAAGTATATTTTATCAACCAAAGCGCCTATTCAAGAATTAAAAAAAGTTCTTCGGATTATTAAAAAATACAATTCCAATGAACAGTTAGTATATCTATATAACGGAGAAGACGATAATAAAATTTTCAACCGTTTAGCCGTTTCTTTGCATTTGTTGGAAGAGTATTTTATGTATGGAATATACACAAATCAACATGAAATTATAGAGACTAATTGCTAACTTCCCAAAACCGTCATACTCATAGCACTCCAAAAAGTGTCTAAAACACGCATAAATACTGGATTTTACCACGATTTCCACTTGCCAAA
>NZ_FMKA01000016.1 GCF_900096945.1 Anaerobium acetethylicum
GGAACGGAATTCCTCCGCCTGTTCCTGCGGCATATACTCCCCAAAGGATTCAACCGTGTACGTTTCAGCGGCTTTCTGACAAACAGCCAGAAGACCAAGAAACTGAAGCTGATCCACCGGCTACGAAATACCATTTACAAAGGAAATCCCGTCAAAGAGCTGAAGACTGCTGATCTGATGATGCTATTATTTCAGCGTGATATCTGCCATTGTTCCAAATGCAGCGGAACGCTGATCCACCTGCCAAGAGGTGTTCCATTGACAGCCTTACAATTCTGATAATGACCAACTAAAAAGTCGCCTGAAACAGGACGGCTTATGAAGCATGCCATAAACAGGATATATTTTCGCTATATCGTCCTCCAACAGAAGATTTATCTGATCTGTTTGCCTGAGGAATGGCATATCCACACCTATTGGCAGACCTTCAAAACTGCATATACCGTCCGCATGCGTGACTTGGTTCAAAGGAAAAGTACTAAATCAGGGGCTTGAAGTATTTCTCAAGCTCTTGATTTTGAGCCCCTGACTTAGAACTTTTCTAATCTATTTCTTGAACAATATAACTTTTTCATCTAGCTAATGTTAATACTTATATTAGCTAAAGAAATAGGAAGGAGAAAGCGTTATGACATTAATTAGAAGATTATTTAAGGAAGAAGAAGGACAGGGAATTGTAGAGTATGCGCTGGTAATAGCAGTGATTTCATTGTTAGCAATAGCGACAGGTCCAACATTGGTAGCGGCCATACAAACTGCGTTTACTAAAATTTCAAATAAAATTAATAACCCAACCACTTGATTTGAAAACAAGTTAAACAGTAAATGGTTTTCTTTGTGATATTGATCATCTCCATTATCAAATAGGGATGATCAATATCAGTATTTAAAATGAGGTGAGTACCATGCAGATTGATATGAACAGATACGTACTGATAACGACTCTTCTCCTAGCAGCCTATCTGGATATTAAAGATAGAAAAATCCCGAATGTTTTGACCTTTCCGGTTATTCTTTGGGGCCTGGTTTCATCAACCATAATCAGCGGTTTCAATGGATTTCAATTCAGTTTGTTTGGATTCCTGTTTGGAATGGCTGCTTTTTTTATACCATTTGCATTGGGCCTCATAGGAGGCGGAGATGTAAAACTTATGGGAGCAGTGGGAGCTATAATGGGATGGGAGTTCACTCTGTCTGCGTTGCTGTATACTGCAATGGCAGGAGGAGTAGTTGCATTACTTGTTTTGATTTGGAATAAGAAATTTTTTAAGGTGATTTTAAATTGTTTCTGTTTGGCATTCAATCCGTTACTGGGTTGGTTTTATAAAAAGACGTTGAATCGATCGGTTTTAAAGGTACAGACATATACTGAAACCGTTAAAGCGGAACGAAAAAAAATGTATATTCCTTATGGTGTTGCGATAGCGATAGGGACCTTTTTAGTGTTGAGTGGAGCTGTTAATAGAATAATATAAGTCTGATCTTTGGAAAATAAAATGTTAATTATATGAAATACGAAAATAAAATTGAGTCCAGTATACCAGAGACGAAGGTGGTATCTATGAAAAAATGGAGAAATTTGAAGAAAAATGAAAATGCGCAAGCGCTGGTCGAATTTACTCTTGTTCTTCCAATCCTGATTCTGCTTGTATTAGGGATGATTGAATATGGATGGTTACTGAATGGCAAGATAACCTTGAACGGTGCTGCTAGGGAGGGCGCCCGAGCAGGAGTCGTGCTGGAGACGACGGAAGCTGCACGGAAGGTAGAAGTGATAAAGGTTATGAAAGCTGCTGCGGATTTGAGTGGACTGACTATTTTGGATACGAGTGATGCTACGGGAAGTGATTATCTGGTAGTAACAGCTAATGCAAAAATCAAATCCATTATCGGTCTTTATGTACCGGATGAGGTTGCTATGACATCTATAGTAAAAATGAAAATAGAGTAAGAAGTCGGGATAGAAATAAGCAAAGTTAAAAGTAGGTTTTTAAATCGATAAGACTAATTTCGAGGGGGGATATAGTATGAAGGTTAACAAGAAAGTTTTGATTCTGGCTATTATTCTTGGACTTATTACTGTAGGTACTACATATTATTACATCAGCAGTATTGAGACCGAAGGGGCAGAACCCGTTGCACTTACAGAAGTAGTAGTGGCAGTTGATACGATTCCGGAGCATGTAAAAATTATGGAGGAGATGCTGACAACGGCATCCCTGCCAACAGAGGCGGTGCATCCTGAGGCTGTATTACAGAAGGATCAGATAATAGGAGCAATCGCAAATTCGGAAATCGTGAAAGGGGAGCAGGTGCTTTCCAGCAGGGTGGCAACAGACAGCTCTGCATCATCTCTTTCCTACAGTGTTCCTGAAAATATGAGGGCAATAACGCTTCCCATGACAGAGGTGTCAGGAGTAGGCGGATACATAGAATCGGGCGACAGGATCGATATTATTGTAAGCTATGCGGATATTGAGATCAATCCCATGAAGGTGGTCTATACGCAGCTGCAGAACATTGAAGTTCTGGCTGAGGGACCCTCGGCTGTTGTAACTGAAGAACAGCAGAGCGGAGTAGCCACTTCATTAACAGTACTTGTAACGCCGGCGCAGGCGGAAGTTCTGGCATTTGCAAATATGAATGGAACCTTCCAGTTTACCCTTCGTAACCCGGTCGACAATACGAAAGCTGACCTGCAGCAGTTCGGTTCTGAAAATTTTAATACTTGGAGAGACAGGTGAATGGGATGGATAAAATAAAAGTGCTGGTACTGGATACGGTTGGCGAAGAGAGAAATAAAATGGCGCAGATGCTCCTTAATGTGGAATATATTGCATTGATTGGCGAAGTGGAATCATCAACAGAGGCAGCGGAACTGATTGAGAATAATAGCATAGACGTTGTACTCGTAGGTTCCGAAGTTGAAGATGACGGATATGCGGTTTCGGAAAAACTATATTCAGAATATCCCGAACTGGCAATCGTTATCATGGAGGAGAAACTTCAGGAAGAGACAATGCATAAAGCTATTTTTTCAGGTGCGAAGGACGTACTGATCAGGCCGATTGTACCTGCAAAACTGATTGACTCTATCTATAAAGCCAACCAGCATATGAAGACAAAGGTATTGGTCCATAAGGAGTCTGCACCGAAAACAAGGAGACGAGCAGCGGTGGGGCAGGTCTATACAGTATTCAGTACAAAAGGCGGAGTCGGAAGAACCTTTATTGCAATCAATCTTGCTGTTGCACTTGCAAAAACAACTGGTAAGCGGGTTGTTCTGGTGGACCTGGATCTGGATTTTGGCAATGCAGCATTGGCATTGAATATTGTTCCAAAATTCACCATAGCTGATATCGTGGATGACATCAGGAATATCGATCAGGATTTTATCGAGAGCTATCTGATTCCCCATGAATCCGGAATCAAAGTGCTGCCGGCAAATGCCCAGCCAATGATGAATGAGTTCATCAATGCGGGGGACATCGACGTAATCCTGAAGACATTGCAGAATGCATTTGATTACGTTGTGATAGACATGCCGGGAGGCTTTTCGGAGACAGTGAATCCAGCTTTTGCAGTGGCAGATAAACTGCTTATTGTAACAACACCGGAAGTTGCATCTGTCAGAAATGTGAAAGCAGCTCTGATTACGTTAGGAGAACTGAATTATCCAAAATCTAAGATTAAGGTAATATTGAACAAAGTAGCCAAGGGCGACAGGATAAAACTGAAGGATGTCGAGACCACATTGAACCAGGATGTTATGGCGGCACTGAGAGCCGATTATAAGGAGGTTATCTCTTCACTCAACCTGGGGATTCCTTTTGTGATCAAAAATTCATCGAGGCCTTTGACAAAGGATTTTGTTACTTTGGTGAAAAAATTAGTCGATAATGCAGAATTGAAGAGACGTAAATAAGAGAGGAGGTGGACTCCATGAATTTTGCAACCTATGGAATAAATGGGAATATCAGCAGCTTTGAAAAGGAACCAAAAGTTGATGTCATGGCAAAAAGAAAAAAGGAACTGGAGGATATTGCAAACCAGGTGCTTGATACTGTCATTGATGAAATCATACTTTCACCAAACGATTCAGAGGCGGTTCAGAAGAAAACCGCTTCCGATAAAATTAATGAGGTTCTGAATAATTATCTCAATGAATCAAAAACGCATCTTTCTCTTGTTGATAAACAGAAAATCAATGTTCTGGTAATGGATGAGATTTTTGGATATGGACCTATTACGAACCTGCTGAATGATCCGACTGTTACAGAAGTAATGGTAAACGGTCCTGATAAAATCTATATTGAACGTTCTGGAAAGATTGAAAAGACGGAGAATGCATTTCGTGATAACAAGCATGTCCTTCATATTATTGATAAGATCGTTGCTCCTTTGGGAAGAAGGGTGGATGAGAGTTCGCCTATGGTTGATGCAAGACTTCCCGACGGTTCCAGGGTGAATGTCATTATTCCTCCTCTGTCCATAAAGGGTCCTACCATTACAATCAGGAAGTTTGCCGTTGATCCCTATATGATTGATGATCTGATTGCCTTCGGGACACTGAATACGGACATGGCTAAACTGCTGAAAGCCAGCGTGAAAGGAAGAATCAATATAATCGTATCGGGGGGAACTGGAAGTGGTAAAACCACATTCCTAAATGTATTGTCAAGCTTCATACCTGATAATGAGCGAATTGTTACGATTGAAGATGCCGCAGAGTTGCAACTCAAACAGGAACATGTGGTAACGCTTGAAAGCAGACCTTCCAATATTGAAGGAAAAGGAAGGATTGGTATCAGGGATCTGGTGGTCAATGCCCTTCGAATGAGGCCTGACAGGATTATTGTAGGTGAGGTAAGAAGCGGGGAGGCACTGGATATGCTTCAGGCCATGAATACAGGCCATGACGGGTCGATTACGACAGTACATGCCAATACCCCGAGAGACAGCCTTTCCCGTCTGGAAACCATGGTAATGATGTCTGGTATGGAACTGCCCTCAAGGGCAATCAGAGAACAGATTTCTTCCGCAATCAACCTTGTCGTCCATGTATCCAGATATTCGGATGGTACCAGAAAGGTATCGAAGGTATCTGAAATACTGGGTATGGAAGGAGATACCATTACCATTCAGGACATCTACGTGTTCAGGCAGGATGGATTCGATGAACGTGGCGGCATTATCGGCAGGCATGTTCCGACAGGAATCGTACCAGGGTTTCTGGATAAAATAAGGGAACACGGTGATAATATACCGGTCAGTATATTTAAACCCCAGGAGCAGGCTTCAGACAATAGTATAAAAAGGAGGTACTAAAAATGTTAAAGTTCGTGCCAGTCATTTTAATAATGACATTTTTAACAACAGTACTTCTTGTCTATGGCTTATATAGCGTGTTTTATAGAAAAAGAATAGCCATTTTACACCGGCTTGAGACTAGCACGCAAGAGACCGGGGGATATGCCGGTGAAGTTTCAGCTGCAAAACCTACGACAAGGGAGCAGATGGGAGGAGTCTTCAATCTGATTGCAAAAATACTTCCACGAAAGGAGTACCTGGAACATAAAAAAGCAAAACTTGCCCAAGCGGCAATATTAATGAGACCCGAGGAATTTTTGGGGATTTCAGCATTAACAGGGCTTGTGGCTGGGTTGCTGATGTTTTTGGTAAGTCAGAATATCATAGTGGTGCCCATAGGATTTTTTGTTGGATTTAAGATTCCAGATCTGTTTCTTGACCAGGCAAAAAGGAAAAGATCCAGGAAAATCAATAACCAGCTGCCGGAGGCACTTACCATTGTGGCAAATGGACTCCGTGCCGGTTTTAGCTTCAACCAGTCAATGTCAGTTGCATCAAAGGAACTTGAAAATCCAATTGCAGATGAATTCGGCAAGGTCATAAGAGAGAATTCCCTTGGCAAACCAATAGAGGAGGCTCTTGTCGATATGTCGAGGAGGACCGAGGATGAGGATATTGATATGTTCGTGACGGCGTTAATCATACAGAGGCAGGTAGGGGGTAATCTTGCGGAGATTCTGGATACCATATCGGAAACCATCAGGGAGAGGGTAAAGCTGAAGGGAGAAATCAAGACCCTTACGACTGAGGGCAAGTTTTCAGCCGTTATCATAAGTATACTGCCCATCGCAATCGCAGCAGCTATGTCTATTTTGAATCCGGGGTATATAGGCACTCTGATTACTCATACAATTGGTATTGCACTGATTGTTGCAGCTGTAATTATGGAGATTATAGGAATCTATCTATTGGGGAAAATTGTGGATGTTGATATCTAGTGAGAAGGTGATGATATGGATCTAATGATATACTTTCTGGTTTTTCTGACAGCTGCTTTGCTGGTAATCAGTGTTTATGAAGTGGTTTTCAGCCAGAGAAGGATGGTTGGAGAGAGATTAGATGCTGTAAAGATGATGTCGGATGAAGATGACGGCAATGAGTTTAAAGAGCCTTTCATCAACAGGGTCATTAAGCCTGTCTATCAGCGTATAATCAGAATGATAGGAAACGCAGCTCCGCGGTCAATAAAGGAAAAATACACCCAGATGATACTGACTTCCGGCGCAGGTAAAAATGTAACGGTCAATAGCGTGATGATGACCCAGATCATGCTGTCTCTGGTATTTGGAGGGTGCATATATCTTGCTTTCAGATATCTGAGAGGAAGTACTAACATGCAGGCATTATTTTTAGCCTTGATGATTGGGTTTTTTCTGCCACTGTATTCGTTATATGCAGATTCAGTGAAAAGACAGGAGAAAATCAGAAGATCGCTGCCTGATCTGCTTGATCTGCTTTATGTAAGCGTAGAAGCCGGGCTTGGATTTGACATGGCGCTGAAAAAATCCTCTGAGAAAATGAGCGGACCTTTGAGTGAAGAGATTAATAAGACGTTGAATGAAATATCAAGAGGCAGGGGAAGGGAGGAAGCTTTCAGAGGGCTCTCATCCAGAACAGGAGTGGAAGATCTGAATGCATTCATAACAGCTGTCATACAGACGGAACAGCTGGGATCCAATATCGCAAACATGCTGAGAATCCAGTCAATGTCCATGAGGCAGAGGAGGAGGCAGAGGGCAGAGGAACGTGCAGCCAAGATACCTGTAAAAATGCTGTTCCCACTGATCTTCTTTATGTTTCCGTCATTATTTGTCGTTATTCTGGGACCGGCAGCAATAAACATATTTGAAAACTTCATATCGCTAAACAGGTAAAATCGAGACAGAGGGGATGTATGACTATGCGGAACGTTTATAAATTCATCATGATATCATTGATAATAGCCAGCTTTCTAGCAAGTGACTTTATCGTTGCAAAAGGTGAAGAGGTACAGGAACTGGTGCCGGAAACCTTAGCAGTATCATTAGTGATTGATACGTCCGGAAGCATGGCAGATACAGACCCTCTGAAACTGCGTGAAACGGCAGCTAATATTTTTATCGATCTGCTGAGTCCGGAGGACTATCTGGGGATTATCACGTTTGATACGGCTACAACAGTCGTGCAGCCTCTACAGAGGATAAATGATTCAGCCGGAAAAGCCATGTTCAAGCAGAACCTGGCACCAAATATTGAATCCAGAGGAGATACGAACTACAAGGTAGCTTTGGATGAAGCCTTTAACCAGCTGGCGGGGCTGCAGGAGAGTAATGTCAGGAAGGTGGTTGTGTTCATAACCGACGGCGAGCCGGATCCTGACAGCAGAAGAAAGAACGAGCCGGGATTTATGGATGCTTACATGGAGTCCCTGTGGGGAAGCGTTCAGAATTTTGCAGTCAATAAATTTCCTGTATATGCCATTGGGTTCAGTGAAGGAATCAGAGCGGATGTTTTATCAAGAATTGCTTCCGACACAGGTGGAGACTTTAAGGTTCTCAGTGATCCGGTCACCCTGGCATCCAGCTTTTTTGACATTCTTGGAAATCTAAAAAACCGGAAAGGGTTCATAAACCAGACTATGGAATTGAATGCCGATTCGGGATTTGATATCACCCTGGATGAATATACAAGCCAGTCCACTATAGTCATTGCCAACCGCGAAGGTGCTGCATATGAGGTGGAAATCAGGAATCCAGGTGGTGAGATCAGTAATGAAACAGCCAATATCAATAAAACAGACAAATACACAATCATAACGATGAACAATCGGGATAGTGCCTCCTACGGGAACTGGAGGCTGAACCTACGGGGGACCGGCATAGTGGATGTTTTCGGTGACAGGGATCTGAATATCAAATCCTGGCTCGTATCCCCCCTTGTATCATCCCAGCACCCTGTTAAGGAGCCGGTTAATATTGAAGTCAACGTTACCGGCGAATTGAAGGATGGAATATCGGCAATTGCGTATGTTACAGGTGCAGACGGATCCGGTGCAGAAGAGATTGTTTTGGAAAATGAGAACGGGATATTTACCGGAACTTATGATAAGACAGAGACGCCGGGAACATATTCCATTGAGGTCCGGGTTCTGCTGAACGAAGAGATTATCACATCGACTCAGGAAACGTTCAATGTCAGAATACTGCCGGTGTTGAAAAATAATTTCTATATGAAAGAAGAAGGCTACAGGGTAGGAGAGGTCATCGGTATAAACTCCAGCTTGAATATGAGTGAAACAAGATTGAAACAGGGCGGGGATTTAACCATAACCAACTACAGCCTGCTGATAAGTCATGAGGACGGCACCTCAGAGCAGATTATTTTGACGGATGACGGCCAGGAAGCGAACAGGGACATATTGCCCAATGATGGTATCTGGTCAGGGCAGATAACCCTTGTAAAGGCAACTACTGCAAAAGCGACCCTGATTGTTACCGGAATCTATAAGAACGAGAGCTTTGTTCTGGAAAACAGTCTGGGTACTTACAAGATCATGCAGCCCGGTGAAATTGTAATCGAACGGGAAGAAGAGGCGTTTTCCCTGATCAAGGGAGCCACACTTTCAATTCCGATTACCATAACAAACAGATCGGAATTTCGGGAAACCCTAAATTTCGCTATTGATGAGCAGGTTGGAAAACTGGTTCGTGATAAATTCATTCTTGAGCCGGGAGAAACAAAAGAAACTGCGATTGAGATCGAACTGAACAGAGATACCGGAGAAGGAAACCATGTTTTTGACATTTCTTTGAGGACAGAGAATGAGCTGACAGTTTTAAGTACGGACTATTTGACCTGCAAGGTGGAGGTTCTTTCCGGACTGCAGGGATATTTGAGAACTACGACGACATTCATGCAGAGAACATTTGAATCGCTTCCGATGCCGGTTCTTATCCTTGCTGCTGTTCTGATATTGATATTGCTGATATTTTTAATAGGAGGGGCAGTACTTTACAGGCGGATATATCTGGGGGCAAAAATAATTGGCGGACAGATGATTTGTCAGCCCAGGATTGCAGATGCTTCAGATGAGATAAGCAGCAGGTTTAATTTTGAAAGACTGAATAAGGATAAGATTATAATCAGTTTCAATGAGAAGAACGAGAATGCCGATTATCGCATCAAGGATACCGGATTCACTTATGATCTTATCATTACATCCGAAGTGAAAAAAGTAAAAAGTGCAGTCCTTGCAGGATGGAGAACATTATTCGGGAAGTCAGTGCCAGTAGAATATTTTATTAAGGCAACGGTTCCTGGCATACTTGAAAAGGACGGGGAGATACTGACGGGTAAGATGTTGGTAGACAATGATGAGTTTGAATCAGGAAACTATATATTCCGCTATACGATGCCTGCTGGAAGACAGATTGAAAAAAAAGAAGCGGGCAGCAATATCCTGGAGGGACGAGATGAAAAAGGTTAAAGTCTATAATGCTTCGAAGAACAGAATAATATTAGGCGAAGCGGAAATCGCAGATACATTTTTCACCAGGTTTCGTGGACTGCTTGGAAGAAAAGGGCTTGCGGCGGATGCTGGGCTGATCATCAATCCGTGCAACAGCGTGCATATGATAGGAATGCGGTTTCCGATTGATGTGATTTTTGTTAATCGCGATAACAGGATCTGCCATATTCAGCATTCCATGAGAAAGATGTCGGTAAGTCCGGTTGTCAGGGGAGCAAGATTTGTGATCGAGGCACCAGAAGGGATTTCGAAGAGGCTGAATATTGAAATGGGTGATGAGATTAAAATCATGATTATGGAATGAAGGGGTCGTACTGAAAAGAGTAAGGACGGTGGCATAAGAAATTCGTGAAACTACTGCTTATTTCTTTGATAAAAGAAGGCCGCATATGAGTGGGCTGGTATAAGTGAAAGGTGGGATCAGAATGAAAAAGCTAAAGAAAATAGTCAAAAATGAAGATGGTCAGGCATTGGTATTTTTTGCTTTATTACTTGTGGTTCTATTGGGGGTTGCTGCATTAGTTGTTGACGTGGGGATGATGAGGGTCACAAAAGTTGAAATGCAGACTGCTGCTGATGCAGCGGCACTAGCCGGAGCGCAGGATTTGCTGAACGGAGGTGATGCTGAAGGTACTGCAGTATATTATGCTGAAAAAAACGGTGCAGAGAATACAATGCTTCCAGAACAAGAAGATCCAACCAAGATTGAAGTTGTTTGTAAAAAAAATGTGAATTATACATTTGCTAGAATTTTGGGATTTGAGAAAAAAGAAGTATCCGCCCGTGCAGTTGCTGATATAAGCTCTGTGAAAAGCGCTTCTGGTGTTGTCCCTTTGGGCGTGGAAAGCCAAACTCTTGAATATGGCCAAACCTATGTTTTGAAAGAAAACGCTGGCGCTGGCCCGTATCATGGCAATTTTAATTGTTTAGCACTTGGTGGTCAAGGTGCGAATGTTTTTGGTAAGAATCTTAAGTTTGGGTATGATGGTATACTAACGATTGGGGATAAGATTGATACGGAACCAGGCAACATGGCTGGTAAAACAGCCGAAGGATTAAGCTACCGCATTAATCAAGATCCAACGGCTACGTTTGAAACTGTAAAAAAAGGATCTGCTCGCATTTGTGTTGTACCGGTAGTGAACACGCTGGAAGTAAATGGAAGGAAAGAAGTTACAATAGTGGGTTTTGCCGTTTTTTTTCTTGAAAGCAGTGGTACGACAGGGAATGGAAATAATGCGGAAGCTTATATCAATGGCAAATTTATGGAAATGGTGATAGGAAATTCAACCGGAGGTGCGGCGACTAGTTATGGAGCATATAAAGTAAAACTTATAGAATAAGGGGACTTAGTTAACTCCTGTTAATGTTTTCATTGAGATATCTTTACTAAATGCAAGCGATTCAAAACATAACTTCTACAAAAAAAAGAATTCCGAAATGATACATGGATATTTCAAAGGAATTCTTTTTTTTGTTCTTATTTAGAAACTGCATTTTTCAAGTGATTCTTTTAAAAATAGCAGCTAAGTATCGTTAAATTCTGAATGATTATGTTTTGTTTAAATAAAAAGAAATAGTGACATACAAAAACGCAAGTTTAATACAATTATATGCAATTATTTTAAATAATGGAAATAAATAATATATGGATTTTGATTCGATTCCATTTTTGCTTATTTGGGATGCTTATGAAGGATGGTATCCAGATAGTCCAGATATGCTTTTAGGTATGTGAAATAAGAATTGATTGTGCTGTCAGTAAGAAAACGAAGGGGAAATCTTCATATTATAAAAATGGTGGATGGTAACATATACCTAGGCTAGCCATAGTGCTAGCGATTTGGTACAATTGTGATTAGTAACAAATAATACTGTTTTATCAGTTACGGAACGGGAGGCACCAAAACAATGGCAAAACAAAAAGAAATCAAAACAAACGCCATGAGAATTCTGGATAAACTTAAGATAGCATACACCCACCAGTCATACGACTGTGATGAATTTATAGATGGGATTGAAACCGCAGACAAACTGGGTTTTCCCCATGAACTGGTGTACAAGACCCTGGTAACTGTGGGAAACAGCAGGGAATATTTCGTGTTTGTGATTCCAATTGCAGAGGAGCTGGATATGAAGAAGGCGGCCAGGGCAGCAGGTGAGAAATCTGTTGCAATGATACCTGTGAAAGATATCACATCCATAACCGGCTATATGCGGGGCGGGTGTACGGCAATCGGGATGAAGAAGCAGTACAGGACCCTGATCAGCAATACAGCAGAAAGCCTGGAAAACATCTATATCAGCGCCGGGAAAATCGGTGTGCAGATGAAGATCAGGCCGGAAAACTTTATCAAGGCGGCCAATGCGTCCTATGGGGATATTATTGTAAGATAGTAACTGTTCAGAACTCCTGTCTCGCAAGGTGTTTTTATGCTGATTTTGCATAAGAACCCGAGACATTCGTGCGCCAAATTGCTGGTTTTGCAATTTGTGTGCCTCATATGTGACTATGAAGGACGTAGTCCTGAATAGTCACATATGATAGACTGATACAGCAGCCAAGTGTGCAGGCGTCATCTTTCATCCATGTGGCGACGAAGGACATAATCCTTAGCAATTAAAGACTTAGGATTTTAACTGGAACACAATGCAGAACGAAAAGGGAATTAAGCAAAAATGGAAAACCATAGAAAGGAGAACACGCATTCATATGATCGAAATCAATAATCTCACAAAAATCTATAAATTAAGCAGAAAACAGATGCACCAGGTAAAGACAAAAAAGAACATGACAACAGCCATTGAAAATCTCAGCCTCAGGGCAGAAGATGGCCAGATATTCGGGCTCCTCGGTCCCAACGGGGCAGGAAAGACGACGGCTTTAAGGTGCATCGCAACTCTTCTAAAACCCACAGAGGGAGAGATCAGGGTTTCAGGCTTCGACACGGTGACCCGGTCCCAGGACGTCAGGAAGAAGATCGGCTTCCTGACAAACGACATCAAGCTGGATCCGCAGTTCTCGCCCAGGTACCTCTTCGAATTTTTTGGACGGCTCCATGGAGTTTCCAAAGACGAGGTGGATGCCCGGAGAGAGGAGCTTTTTGAATACTTCGGAATCACAGGATTTCAGGACAAGAAAGTGGATGAGCTGTCGACAGGCATGAAGCAGAAGGCGGCGATTGCCGTGAGTCTGGTCCATGACCCGGAAGTCATTATTTTTGACGAGCCTACGAACGGTCTGGACATCGTGACTGCAAGGAGCGTTACGGATTATCTGAAAATGCTGAAAGGCAGGGGAAAGCTTGTCATAATCTCCACCCATATCATGACGGAGGCTGAAAAGCTCTGTGACAGGATTGCAGTGATTATAGAAGGAAGAAAAGTCATCGAGGGGAGCCTTGATGAGATTCTGGAATCCACGGGCACGGAGAATCTTGAGGAAGCATTTTTCGAATTATACAGACAGGTGAATGGAGGGACGGCACAATGAAGGGAATCGGATACATCATGAAAAAAGAACTGACCAGGGTGTTTTCGGACAAGAAGCTGGTGCTGTCGCTTTTTGTTTTCCCAGTCGCGCTGATCATAGGAATGTATGCGCTGATCGGAAACCTGACAGCAAACGCAGAGGAAAATGTAAACGCCCACGAGCCTGCCGTATATATACAGAACAGCCCGGACGACTTCAGGGAAATCCTTGAATCGGTCAAAGGAGCCGGGGATCTGAAGTTCATGGATGCAGGGGATGATCTGGAAGTCGCAAAGGAAGAGATCAGGCAGGGAATAGCGGAACTGATCATCGTTTTCGATGAAGGATTTGCAGAGGCGGTGCAGGACTATAAGACCGGAGATGCGATACCCCAGATCAGGACATTCTATAATCCGTCGGAGGAGTATTCCGAAGCAGCCAGAAGCTTCTATCTGAATGGCATCATCGAGCCTTACAGGCAGACGATACTGGCAGGAAGAATAGGTGACGTAGAGCGGATAACTGTATTTACCATCGATTCTGACAATCCGGATATGATGATTCAGGACGAGGAGAAGGCAACAGGGAAAATGCTCGGAAGCATGCTGCCCTATTTCATAACTCTGATCCTGTTTGCAGGGGCCATGAACCTGGGAATCGATGCAATAACCGGGGAGAAGGAAAGGGGAACGATGGCAAGCATGCTGATATCTCCTATTAACAGGAGCTCTATCGTGCTTGGAAAGGTGTTTTCCCTTATGATACTATGCGGGCTGTCGGCAGCGATCTATGTCATTTCCATGGTACTGGCCCTGCCCCACATTTCCACTACATTTGGAGGCGGGGATATCCTGGAAGGCATGACAATCAGGTTCACCCCGGTGCAGATCATCGAAATGATCTGTATAGTCGTGGTACTTGTATTCCTGTATGTGGCAATCATATCCCTGGCTGCAGTATTCGCAAAAACAGTCAAGGAAGGCACAGCTTATGTCACCCCGATCTACATTTTCGTGCTCGGAGCAGGCATGGTGACCATGTTCAATCAGGGAGATTCTGCACTTTATTATTATATGATTCCCCTGTACAACAGTTCCATCGCCCTCAGGGATCTCTTCGCGAGAGACCTGTCCCTGCTGGAATTTGCAATTACCTTCATCAGCACCCTGGCGGCGGGCGGAATCCTGACGGCAGTAATCGTAAAAGCCTTCAACAGCGAGAAAGTGATGATGAATGCATAAGAGTTACTGGTTTTGCAATTTGTGTGCATCATATGTGACTATGAAAGACATAGTCCTGAATAGTTTATGAGAACCGAAATTCGTAACAGCATAGCCGGATAATAGAACGGACAGGACAAATCCAGATTTGGATTTATCCCGTCCGTTTATGTATTGCATGGTCTTACATGCAGCAGATGCATGCACAGACAGAAGGCGAGAGACATCCCCCCAGCTATCTGGAGGGATGCCTGCCGGATTACAGAACAGTAATCAGATAGGAGAGGCATTCAAAAACAGTCCTGAAACGGATAGAAAAAACGCCTCTATATATAAAGACGTATGAGAAAGCAAAACATCACGCGAAAACATAAAAAAATTTAAAAAATTTATGTTTATTGTTACGAAAGGTGGATGAATGTCATTGGTCGCCCCATTTCTGTGCATCGCGCAGCGTGTTACTGGTCACAGAGTGAACAGTAACGTCATAAAAACCCCGCCACCTTCGCGCCCATGTAAAATCTTGAAAAGTCGGAATACTTGTGTTATCCTAAATAGTATTGATTATATGGCAGATGTTGAAGTGTTGACAGCCTGCCAGGCACGAAATGGAATAATGGAAGAGGGCGGATTTCTGTGTCCGTTCCGAAAATGTGAAGAGGAGAATGGTATAATATGGCTGAATTGAAATATTTACTGGAACGTCTTTCGTACGAAACACTTTGCGGAAGCGTGGATATAGATGTAACGAAGGTTGTATATGATTCAAGGAAAGTAGAAGAGGGTTCTCTTTTTATATGTATAAAAGGTGCCGTTTCCGATGGGCATGAATTTGGAAAGCAGGCGGCTGAGAAAGGTGCAGCGGCCATCGTGATCGAGGATGATATCGAACTGCCGGAAGGCATAACGGTTATCAAAGTGAAGGACACCAGATATGCGCTGGCTCTCATTTCGGCGGCATATTTCGGGCATCCGGCAGAAAGCCTGAAGGTCATCGGCATTACGGGAACCAAGGGAAAGACCACGACCACCTACATGATCAAATCGATTCTTGAGAGCACCGGCCATAAGGTCGGACTGATTGGAACCATCGAGGCAATCATCGGCGACGAGGTGATTCCGGCTGCAAATACGACACCTGAATCCTACATCGTGCAGGAGTACTTCAGGAAAATGGTGGATGCAGGCTGTGACGCCGTGGTAATGGAGGTTTCCTCACAGGGGCTTATGATGCACCGAACTGCCGGGTTTGTTTTTGATATGGGAATCTTTACGAATATCGAGCCTGACCATATCGGGCCTAATGAGCATGAGAGCTTCGAAGACTATATGGCATGCAAAGGCCTGCTGTTCAGGCAGTGCCGCACGGGAATCATCAACAGGGATGACGTGCACTGGGAAAAGGTCATCGAGGGCCATACCTGTGAAATCGAGACTTTCGGATTTTCTAAGGAAGCTGACTTAAGGGCTGCAGATACAAAACTCGTTTCCCATCCTGGCTACCTGGGGATATCCTACAATGTGGAAGGGCTCATGAATTTCCCTGTGGAGATCGACATACCCGGAAAGTTCAGCGTCTACAACTCCCTTACGGCAATCGCAGTGTGCAGGCATTTCAACGTGCCGGTCGAAAATATACAGAAAGCCCTGAAGACCGCCCAGGTAAAGGGAAGAATCGAAATGGTAAAGGTGTCCGATGACTTCACCCTTATGATCGATTACGCACACAATGCAATGAGCCTGGAAAGCCTTCTTGGCACCCTCAGGGAATACAAGCCGGCCAGGCTGGTATGCCTCTTTGGATGCGGGGGAAACCGCTCGAAGCTTCGCCGGTATGAGATGGGAGAGGTCTCAGGAAGGCTTGCCGACCTGACAATCATCACATCCGACAATCCGAGATCCGAGGAGCCCCAGGATATCATTAACGACATCAAGACAGGAATCGAAAAGACAGACGGGAAATACATAGAAATCTGCGACCGCCGGGAAGCCATAGAATACGCAATCCGTAACGGGCAAAAAGGCGACGTCATCGTCCTCGCAGGAAAAGGCCATGAAGATTATCAGGAAATCAAGGGCGTCAAATATCCCATGGACGAGAGAATTATCATAAAGGAAATACTTGAAAAAGCGCACCTATGAAGGACGTAGTCCTGAATAGTTACCGAAAAAATCAAATAGCAGCCGCTTAAAGCACAGAAAAAAAGAAACCAGATAACAGCCGGTCACGGCACAGAGCAAACGGGAAGACAGGTGAGTCGGTGCAGAAGAAATATGCAGATATCATAGTAGACATATCACACGAGAAGCTCGACAGAACCTTCCAGTACGAAATACCCGGGGAACTGAGCGAACAGGCAGTCATAGGGGCGGCAGTGGAAATACCCTTCGGGAATGGCAACCGCATGATAAAAGGCTATATCGTGGGGCTGTCTGACAAGCCTGAGATAGAGGCTTACAGGATCAAGAAAATCGCAGACATAAAGCCGGAAGGCGTTAAGGTCGAAAGCCAGATGATCAAGCTTGCAGGATGGATCAAGGAAAATTACGGGTCCACTATGAACCAGGCCCTGAGGACGGTTGTTCCCATGAAGGAAAAGGTCAAGGCGAAGGAAAAACGCTGCATCATGCTTCTGGCTGACGAGGAAGAAGCTCACAGGCTGAAGGCCCAGTACGAAAAGAAGCACAGTACTGCAAAACTCAGGCTCCTGGAGGCGCTGATAGAAAATAAGACAATCAGTTATGAAACAGCAGCAAGGGACCTGAAGGTTTCGGCCACCGTGATCAAAGCTTTTGAAACAGAAAATATTGCGGAAGTCATTTCGGAAAACGTCTACAGGAACCCGGTCCGGGAGAGGGACCAGGATCAATATGACATCGAGCTGAATGCAGAACAGAAGTTTGTTGTGGAAGCCATCATGGATGACTACGATAAGGGGATCCATAAGACCTGCCTCATACACGGCATAACGGGAAGCGGCAAGACGGAAGTCTACATGGAGCTCATCGACAGAGTGCTTAAAAAAGGAAAGCAGGCAATCGTGCTGATTCCGGAAATCGCCCTGACCTACCAGACGGTCATGAGATTCTGCCAGAGGTTCGGGAACCGGGTATCGATCATAAATTCCAGGCTCTCCAAGGGAGAAAAGTACGATCAGATCCTGCGGGCTGAAAGAGGGGAGATCGATGTGATAATCGGTCCCAGATCCGCTCTTTTCACCCCTTTCAGAAATCTGGGCCTTATCGTGATCGACGAGGAGCATGAGGCGACCTATAAAAGCGAGACGATTCCCAAATACCATGCCAGAGAGACCGCAATCAAGAGGGCGGAGCTGGCCGGAGCTACAGTGGTCCTTGGGTCGGCGACCCCGTCGGTGGATGCCTATTACAGGGCGCAGAAGGGCGAGTACCGGCTGTTTGAAATAAATGCCAGGACAAATGAAGCGGAGCTCCCCGAGGTATATACCGTGGACCTGAGGGAAGAGCTGAAGTCCGGAAACAGATCGATACTCAGCCGGAAGCTCAGGGAGCTGATGGAGGACAGGCTGAGGAAGAAAGAACAGATCATCCTGTTCATAAACAGGAGGGGGTATGCAGGCTTCGTATCCTGCAGATCCTGCGGCCATGTGATGAAGTGCCCCCACTGCGATGTATCCCTGTCGGAGCACAGGAACGGAAAGCTGGTCTGCCACTACTGCGGACACGAGGAACCTTCGGTCAAAAAGTGTCCCGGCTGCGGATCTTCCTATATAGGTGGCTTCAGGGCGGGAACCCAGCAGATCGAGGATGTGGTAAAAAAGGAATATCCGGATGCCCGGGTCCTGAGGATGGATATGGACACCACCAGGGAAAAGGACGGCCATGAAAAGATACTTTCCGCATTCGCGGAAGGGAAGGCAGATGTGCTGGTAGGCACCCAGATGATCGTGAAAGGCCATGATTTCCCAAATGTAACCCTTGTGGGTGTTCTTGCGGCAGACCTTTCCCTTCATTCGAACGACTACCATGCGGGCGAACGGACCTTCCAGCTGCTGACCCAGGCTGCCGGCAGGGCAGGAAGAGGCGGAAAAGCCGGAGAGGTCGTGATACAGACCTACAGTCCGGACAACTACAGCGTGACTGCAGCCGCAAAACATGACTATGCCAGCTTTTACAGGGAAGAGATTGCATACCGGAGTCTGATGGGCTATCCGCCTGTTTCGAACATCCTGGCAGTGCTGGTTTCGTCAAAGAACAACGAAAAGGCTGCAGAGACGGCGGAATATCTCAAGCAGATGATCATAAGGGATTTTGCAGGAGAAAGGCTCAGGGTAATCGGCCCGGCCGATGAAAGCATTTCCAGGGTAAATGATTTTTATAAAAAGGTAATCTATATCAAAAACGAAGACTACACCCTTTTGACAAGGGTTAAGGATAATCTGGAAAAATACGCAGATGAAGGGGATTTGGGAAGGGAAGTGTATGTGCATTTCGATTTCAACCCCATGAACTCATATTAAAGGAGGATACAAAATGGCAATAAGAACTGTAAGAATTATGGGAGACGATGTATTAAGGAAAAAGGCAAGGGAAATAGATGAAGTGACGCCGAAAATCAGGACCCTGATCGACGATATGTTTGAAACCATGTACGACGCAATGGGAGTGGGCCTGGCGGCTCCACAGGTAGGAATGCTGAAGAGGATTGTCGTCATAAACACTGACGGAACGCCCTATGTGCTGATCAATCCCCGTATCGTGGAGGCTTCCGGCGAACAGACGGGAGATGAAGGCTGCCTCAGCGTGCCCGGAAAGGCTGGAACGGTTACCAGGCCGGATTATGTAAAGGCCATAGCATGCGACATCGACATGAAGGAATTCACCTTAGAGGGTACCGGACTGATGGCACGTGCAATCTGCCATGAAATTGACCATTTGGATGGAAAACTGTATGTGGACATGGTTGAAGGAGATCTTCACGAAGTCACATATGATGATGAAGACTAGGGGGTAGTACAATGAAAATCGTATTCATGGGAACACCCGATTTTTCAGTCGGGACATTGGAAAAGCTCATAGAAGCAGGACATGAAGTCCTGGCGGTGATCACCCAGCCTGATAAGCCAAAGGGCAGGGGAAAGGCCATGCAGCATACACCGGTCAAGGAGGCTGCCCTTCGCCATGGGATACCTGTCTACCAGCCGGTCAAAGTGAGGGAACCGGAATTCATAGAAATCCTGAAAGGCCTGAATCCTGAAGTGATCGTGGTTGTCGCTTTCGGACAGATCCTTCCAAAATCCATACTCGAAATGCCAAAATACGGCTGCGTGAACGTGCATGCATCCCTGCTTCCGAAGTACCGCGGTGCGGCTCCGATCAACTGGTCCATCATCGATGGAGAAGAAGTGACGGGAGTCACGACCATGAAGATGGATGTCGGGCTTGACACCGGCGACATGATCATGAAGACAGCAGTGACAATCGAAAAGGATGAGACAGCAGGCAGCCTTCATGACAAACTGAGCATGGCAGGCGCGCTTCTCTGCGTGGAGACCCTCAGGAAGCTTGAAGACGGGACAGCTGTCTTTGAAAAGCAGGATGACAGCCTTTCGAATTATGCGAAAATGCTGGATAAAAATCTGGGAAAGATTGATTGGAGAAATGATGCGGCTTATATCGAACGCCTGATCAGAGGGCTCAATCCATGGCCTTCCGCTTACAGCAGCTTTGAAGGGAAAACCCTGAAAATCTGGGCGGCCGAAGTAATCGAGGATGAGGCGGATGGTAAGGCCGGAGAAATCGTGGCTGTCACGAAAAACGGCATACAGGTTAAGACGGGAAAAGGGATCCTTGAAATCAGGGAGCTCCAGCTCGAAGGAAAGAAAAGGATGGAAGCAGGGGCTTTTTTAAGGGGTTATCCTGTCGCAATCGGAACAATTTTAGGATGACGTGAAAAGTAGAGTTTTGGAATCAATGTCCAGGACTTTACTTTTTGCACGTTATTATGGCCTGCGTGGGAAAAACACGGACAGGCAAAGGTCTAAAATAAATATTAAATAACAGTGAAAAGCAGGATTTTCTAAAATAACTGTTATATAATAGGAACTATTCGGAACTACTGCTTTGCAGGGTGAATTTTATAATCTCATATCAATTAAGGAGGAAATTTATGTTGAATATTTTAGGAGCTTATTATAACACTGGATACATGAACTATTGGGATCCAACCTATATTCTGGTAATCATAGGAGCGGTCATATCCCTGATCGCTTCAGCAAAGGTCAAAACGACATTCGCGAAATATTCGAAAGTTAGGAGCAAGGCCAGGATGACAGGCGCCGAGGCGGCCAAGAGGATCCTGAATGCTTCGGGAATCTACGGAGTCAGAATTGAAAGGGTGGCAGGCAGCCTGACGGATCACTACGACCCGAGAGACAAGGTCTTAAGGCTTTCCGACGCCGTTTACGGAGATACTTCCGTGGCAGCAATCGGGGTGGCAGCCCACGAGTGCGGACATGCGATTCAGGATGAAAAGGGTTATGCCCCTCTTGTATTGAGGAGCACCCTGGTTCCTGCGGCAAACTTCGGTTCGAAGGCCGCATGGCCTCTCATCATACTGGGCGTCGTAATGGGATCGCTGCAGCCGCTGATTTTCATCGGGATTCTGATGTTCTCGATTTCGGTACTGTTTACCCTGGTAACGCTCCCGGTAGAATTCAACGCTTCAAGAAGGGCCATCGCAGTCCTTGGAGATACGGACATTCTGAACCGCGAGGAATTGAAAGGCACGGAAAAGGTACTCACTGCAGCCGCACTTACCTATGTTGCCAGCGCGGCAGCGGCAATCCTTTCCCTCCTGAGGCTTATCCTGATATTTGGAGGAAGAGACCGTGACTAAATCAGTAAATTCAAGGGAGCTTATCCTCGGCATTTTGATGGATGTAACAAGGGACGGGGAATACAGCCATATCGCAATCCGAAATGTGCTGTCAAAGTACCAGTACCTGGACAAACAGGACAGGGCTTTCATCACGAGGATTACCGAAGGAACAATCGAGCAGATGATACTGCTCGATTACATCATAAACCAGTTTTCAACGGTGAAGGTCAATAAGATGAAGCCCGTAATCCGCAACATTCTCAGAAGCGCCGTATACCAGCTGAAGTTCATGGACAGCATACCGGCTTCGGCAATCTGCAATGAGGCTGTGAAGCTTGCAACTGCCAAAGGCTTCTCGAACCTGAAAGGGTTTGTAAACGGGGTTCTGAGAAATATCAGCAGGAACCTGGATGACATTATATATCCGGGTGAAGACGGGGATGAGATCCTGTATCTGTCTGTGAACTATTCCATGCCCGAATGGATTGTGAAAAAGTGGTATTCGGAATACGGGTTCCTGCAGACCAAAGCAATGCTTGAGAGCTTTCTCATGGATCGGAATACGAGCATAAGATGCAACCTGAACAAGATTTCGCCGGAAGATCTTATGAAGAGGCTGGAATCTGAACACGTGAAGGCGGAAAGATCCGAATATCTGGACTATGCCATTGAAATCAGCGGATATGACTACCTGAATGCGGTGCCTTCCTTCAGGGAGGGCCTTTTCCAGGTGCAGGATGTGAGCTCCATGCTGGTATCAGAGATAGCGGCCCCCAAAAAGGATGACTATGTAATAGATGTCTGTGCCGCACCCGGAGGAAAATCCCTCCACATCGCTGAAAAGCTGGCCGGAACAGGCCATGTGGAAGCCAGGGACCTTACGGAATACAAAGCAGGCATGATAAGAGAAAACATAGAACGGGCAGGAGCATTGAATATTGAAGCAATGGTCGCGGACGCCTGCGTATTCGACAAAGAATCAGTGGAAAAAGCGGATATACTGATCGCAGACCTGCCATGCTCCGGACTCGGCGTAATCGGACGAAAGACAGACATTAAGTATAAGATGACTCCTGAGAAGCAGAAGGAGCTTGTACAGCTTCAGAGAAAAATTCTGGGTACTGTAAAGGATTACGTGAAAAAAGGCGGAACGCTGATTTACAGCACCTGCACAATCAATCCCGAAGAAAATCTTGAAAACGTTAAATGGTTCACGCAGGAATATCCGTTTACGATGGAATCGATTGATCCATATATCTGTGAAAAACTGCAGTCTGTGGAAACAAAACAGGGGTACCTGCAGATGCTTCCGGGAATACATCACGGCGACGGATTTTTTATCGCAAGACTGAAAAGGAATGAATAAGGATGGAAAAGATAGACATTAAATCATTGAACCTGAACGAACTCCAGGATGAAATGAAGGAGATCGGGGACAAGCCCTTCAGGGGAAAACAGATATACCAGTGGCTCCATGTCAGGCTTGTTGAGAATTTCAGCGACATGACGAATATTTCGAGGGAACTTCAGGAGAAGCTGGACGCCCGCTATCACCTGACGGCACTGAAGCCTGTAGAGGTCCAGATTTCAAAAATAGATGGAACAAGCAAATACCTTTTCAAGCTCGAGGATGGAAATGTCATAGAAAGCGTGCTTATGAAGTACAAGCATGGAAATTCCGTGTGCATCTCGTCCCAGGTCGGCTGCAGGATGGGGTGCCGTTTCTGCGCCTCCACGATCGGAGGTCTCGAGAGGAGCCTGACGGCTTCTGAGATGCTCGATCAGATATACAGAATACAGAGCGATTCCGGAGAGAGGGTGTCGAATGTTGTGGTCATGGGAACAGGCGAACCCCTTGACAATTACGACAACCTGCTCAAATTCATACATCTCCTTTCTGACGAGAATGGCCTGAACATCAGCCAGAGGAATATCACCGTATCGACCTGCGGCATCGTTCCTAAAATCAGGGAACTGGCAGACGAGAACCTGCAGATCACCCTCGCTCTTTCTTTACATGCTTCAAACGATGAAAAACGAAAGGCGCTTATGCCGATTGCCTTCAAATACACACTGAAGGAAGTGCTTGATGCATGCAGGTATTATTTTGCCAAAACGGGAAGAAGGATCACCTTTGAATACAGCCTTGTCGGAGGGGTAAATGATACCGACCGTGATGCGAAGGAACTGATTGCTTTGATCAAGGATATAAACTGCCATGTAAACCTGATTCCGGTCAATCCCATAAAGGAAAGAGATTTTGTCCAGTCACAGAAGAAGGTGATTGAGAATTTCAAAAATAAACTTGAAAAAAATGGGATAAATGTTACTATAAGAAGGGAAATGGGCAGGGATATAGACGGTGCCTGCGGCCAGTTAAGAAAGAGCTTTGCCGACCGGGCAGAGAAGAAAGGTGAAGAAAAGTAATGAAGTCATTTTCGATTACAGATGTTGGGAAAAAACGCAAAATGAACCAGGATTATGTATTCACTGCTGATTATTCAATCGGAAATCTTCCGAATTTATTTATAGTAGCAGACGGGATGGGCGGACACAATGCAGGCGATTTTGCCTCCAAGTACACTGCGGAAACCCTTCTTGAAGCTGTCAGAAGCAGCCAGGAGAAAACGCCGGTTAAGATCATGGAAGAGGCTATTCAAAAAGCAAACAGAAGCCTCATAGAAAAAGCAGAAGAAGACCAGAACCTTGCAGGCATGGGGACGACTCTGGTTGCTGCAACAATCGCAGAGGGCTGCCTTTATATCGCCAATGTTGGAGACAGCAGGCTTTATGTAGTCGGTAAGGAGATCAGGCAGATCACCAGAGACCATTCCCTTGTGGAGGAGATGGTCCGCATGGGTGAAATCAGGCGGGAAGATGCCAGAAGCCATCCGGATAAGAATATCATCACCAGGGCGATCGGAGCAGGCAGCGATGTGACTGCTGATTTTTTTGAAGTCGATCTGGAAAACGGAGACATGATTCTGATGTGCACCGATGGGCTGACAAATATGATGGAAGATGAAATGATTATGGAAATCATGAAAAAGCCAGCTGATCTGGGAGCCAAAGCAGAGGAACTCGTTGAGACAGCTAACAGGAACGGCGGAAAAGACAACATCGCCGTATTGATAATAGAACCATTTTCAGGTGAGGTGAACAGATGTTAAGAGAAGGAATTTTGCTGGGCGGCAGATATGAGATTATCGGACAGATTGGCTCAGGCGGAATGGCAGTGGTGTACAAAGCCAAAGACCATAAACTGGGAAGGTTTGTGGCGGTCAAAGTACTGAAGCGCGAGTTCAGCGAGGATCAGAATTTCGTGCAGAAATTCAAGGTCGAAGCCCAGTCGGCAGCAGGACTTGTGAATGCAAATATCGTCAATGTTTTCGACGTCGGAAATGACGGCGATGTCTATTATATCGTAATGGAACTTGTTGAGGGAATTACGTTAAAAGAATACATCCAGAAGAAAGTCAGATTATCTGTAAATGAAGCTGTCAGCATCGCAATCCAGGTTGCCATGGGAATTGAAGCAGCTCATAAGAACCATATCATACACAGGGATATCAAGCCCCAGAATATCGTTATTTCAAAAGAAGGAAAAGTCAAGGTGACGGATTTCGGAATTGCCCGGGCCGCATCTTCGGAAACGATCGTCTCCAACGTCATGGGATCTGTCCACTATACATCCCCGGAACAGGCAAGAGGCGGATACTGCGATGAAAAGAGCGATATTTATTCTCTGGGAATCACCATTTATGAAATGCTTACGGGAAAGCTTCCCTTTGACGGGGATACGACGGTGAACGTTGCGATCAAGCATCTGCAGGAAGAAATTGAGCCGCCAAGGACGTTTGTTCCGGATATACCAGTCAGCCTCGAGAAGATTGTTCTGAAATGTACCCAGAAAAGCCCGGACAGAAGATATGCGGATGCAGCAGAGCTGATCTCAGATCTGAAACAGTCTCTTGTGGAGCCGGAAGGGGATTTTGTTAAGATAATCCCAATCAACAATTACGGACAGACCAGGACGATGACTCCCCAGGAAGTTGCAGATATCAAGAAAGAAACGGGCAGAATCAGCCTGGGAGACGAACCAGGGCTTTATGAGGAAAATCCGGAGGAGGAAGAGGACGCAGACATCAATCCGAAACTGGAGAGACTCATGACTGTTCTGGGAATAGTCGCTGCGCTGATCATCGCATCCATCGCAATCTACCTTGCAGGAAGCGCCGCCGGACTTTTTAAACACAGCAGTTCACCGAAAAAGGAAACGACGCAGCAGGAAACAGAGAAGGAAGAGACTGAAGAAAACGGCGATATTGTTGAAATGCCAGATCTTGCAGGCATGACAGTGGATGAAGCTACGGAGGTCCTCAACAAACTCGGACTTGGAATCAAGGTCGATTCCTATGAATTTTCAGAAACATTTGAACCGGATACCATAATCAGCCAGGATATAGCCGAAGGTGAAGAGGTTGAGAAAAACACCACAATCAAAGTGGTGGTAAGCGAAGGTACGGAGGTTTTTGATCTTCCTTCAGTGGCAGGCCTGGAAGAAGAAGCTGCAAAAAACAAACTGGAGGACAACGGGCTGACCGTGAAAAGGGAATATGAGTATGACGATTCGGTGGAAACAGGATGCGTGATCTCAAGTTCTCCGAAGGCAGGAACGAGCGTTAAAGAAGGCGACACTGTAACGCTTATCGTCAGCAGGGGTAAAGAAGTGGTCGAAGCTTCGGTTCCGGACATCAAAAATCTCAGCGAGTCAGATGCGAGAGCTAAGATTACGGCAGCGGGCCTGACGGTCGGAACTGTGTCGGAGGCAAACAGCGAAACGGTTGCCGAAGGCCGGGTGATCAGCCAGAGCCCTGCAGGCGGGGCGACCCTGGAGAAAGGGAAGACGGTTGACTTTGTACTCAGCCTTGGACCTGAAGATGTACCGGAAGTGGCATATGATGTCACAATAGAAATCGACAGCATCGAATTTCCTGAGGGAATGACGGATGCGGCTGTAATCATCCAGTTTAGCCAGACCTCTCTGGATGGATCAAAGGTAGTAAAAGAACTTTACAGCGGCACCACCAGCGATGCATCTTCCATACCGTCAACCTACACGGTTGCCGGACTTCCTGGAGTAACTACGGGAACGGTCAGTGCATTTATGAACGGAAAGTCCGTCAGTGTAACTTACGGATTGACCTTCAAAGAAGTGAATTGATATGCAGGGGAAGATAATTAAAGGGATTGCCGGATTCTATTACGTCCACGTTGCGGGAGCCGGAGTCTACGAATGCAAAGCAAAGGGCATCTTCAGAAAACAGAAGATAAAGCCCCTGGTTGGAGATAACGTGGCCATCGATATCCTCGACGAAGCTGAGAAAAAAGGAAATATCAATGACATCCTTCCGAGAAAAAATGAACTTATACGGCCGGCGGTCGCAAACGTCGATCAGGCCCTGGTGATTTTTGCCATAACAAGGCCCAGCCCGAACTTCAACCTTCTTGACCGGTTTCTCATAACCATGGAGAGGCAGGGGGTCGAGACCATTATCTGCTTCAATAAGAAGGACATTGCCCAGGACAGTGAAATTGAGCAGCTTCAGGACATATACAGGAAATGCGGCTACAGGATCGTATTTACAAGCACGGTGGATGGAGTGGGACTGGACAAGTTAAAGGAGCTGATGGAAGACAGGACTACGGTTGTGGCAGGACCATCAGGCGTTGGCAAGTCATCCATTATAAACATACTTCAGCCGAAAGCCGGAATGGAGACAGGCGGGTTAAGCGAGAAGATCGAAAGAGGAAAACATACCACCCGCCATTCGGAAATCATCAATATTGAAGGAAATACCTATATTATGGATACGCCGGGATTCAGTTCCCTGGCACTGCTTGATTTCACCAAAGAGGAGCTCAGGGATTATTTCATCGAGTTTGAGGAATATGAGCCTGCATGCAGATTTCAGGGCTGCAGCCATATCAATGAACCTGACTGCGGAGTGAAGGCAGCCCTGGAAGCTGGGGATATCAGCAGAACAAGATACAGCAACTATGTTGAAATGTACAATGAATTAAAAGACCAAAGGAGATATTAGCATGTTAATAATGGCACCGTCGATTTTATCGGCAGATTTCAAGAACCTTGGAGAAGATTTAAGAAGAATAGACAAAGCTGGAGCTGAATATGTCCATGTTGATGTCATGGATGGGGAGTTCGTACCAAGCATCTCGCTTGGAATGCCCGTGATCAAGTCGGCAAGAAGCGCGACTGACAGGGTTTTCGATGTGCATCTGATGGTAAACAATCCGGAAAGATACATCGATGATTTTGTGGAGTGCGGAGCAGATCTGATAACGATCCATGCGGAAGCCTGCAACCATCTAGACAGGACCATCAACCAGATCAAGGACAAGGGAGTCAAGGTAGGAGTATCGCTGAATCCAGCTACGCCACTGTGTGTTCTGGACTATGTCCTGGACAAGCTTGACATGGTCCTGATCATGTGCGTGAACCCGGGATTCGGCGGACAGAAGTACATAGAAAGCTCAACGAGAAAGATTAAAGAGCTGAAAAAAATGATTGATGACAGAAATCTTGAAACTGATATCCAGGTTGACGGCGGCGTTACTGTTGACAACGTAAGGATGATAATCGAAGCAGGCGCCAATATTATCGTAGCAGGTTCGTCGGTATTTAACGGCAACATTGAGGAAAATATGGAAAAATTCCTTGCAATCTTTAAGGAATACGAGAAATAGGGAGCTTGCCATGAAGACTCTGATTGTGAGCGGAGGCAGCATCAACCGTGAATTTGCGCTGGACTTCTGTGCCGGGCAGGAGTGGGACCGAATCATAGGCGTAGATGCAGGAACGGAGTTCCTGTTCAGGAATGGTCTTCTTCCGACTGATCTGGTAGGGGATTTCGATACCATATCCAGAGAAGTGATGGACAACTACCAGGACAGGCCGGATGTAAACATAAGAAGATACAGGCCGGAAAAAGACGTGACGGATACCCAGGCGGCAGTTGAGCTTGCCCTTGAATACGGGAGCAGCGAGATTTATATAATCGGCGGACTGGGCGGAAGGATGGATCACACCCTTGCCAATATCAATATTCTGACAATTCCCCTCGAACACGGCGTCCCCTGCTATCTCGTGGACGAAAGCAACAAAATCTGCCTTCTGGACCATGGAATGGTGCTGAAAAAGTCGGATCAGTACGGGAAATACGTTTCCTTCCTGCCGCATACGACAGAAGTGAAAGGCCTCACGCTGAAAGGCTTCAAATATCCTCTGACCAACCACACCCTTACCTGCAGGGACAGCCTGGGCGTCAGCAATGAAATCGCAGAAGAGGCGGCGGAGGCGGACTTTTCGGAAGGCATACTGATCATGATTCAGTCGAGGGACTGGAAAGACAGATAAAAATCAGGGAAAAGACAGAAAGCCCTAACGGAAACGTCATGACAGAAAAAAATGTAACAGAAAAAGTTATAATAAAAAAACGCAATAGAAAAAGTTATAACAGAAAAAGCGCATATCAGAATGATATGCGCTTTTTCTGTCAGTTGACAGGATTTTATACGTTGAATCTGAACAGAATGACATCTCCGTCCTTAACCACATATTCCTTGCCTTCAAGCCTTACGAGGCCTTTTTCCTTGGCTGCCGCATAGGAGCCGGCATTCAAGAGTTCCTGGTAGTTTACGACTTCGGCGCGGATGAATCCACGTTCAAAATCGGAGTGGATTTTCCCGGCAGCTCCCGGAGCTTTGGTTCCCCGTGTGATTGTCCAGGCCCTTGTTTCCTGTTCTCCGGCAGTCAGGTAGCTGATGAGGCCTAGGATGTGGTAGCTTGCTTTGATGAGCTTTTCAAGGCCTGACTCTTCAAGTCCCAGTTCCTCAAGGAACATCTTCTTTTCGTCTTCTTCAAGCTCTGCGATTTCCTGTTCGATCTGCGCGCAGATTACAAACACTTCGCTGTCTTCAGAAGCGGCATACTCTCTGACTTTCTTCACGAAATCATTGGATGCGCCGTCGTCTGCGAGATCATCTTCCATTACGTTTGCAGCAAAGATGACAGGTTTGTAGGTGAGGAGGTTGAATGACTTCAGTAATTCCAGTTCCTCATCATCGTCAGTCTCAAAGCTTTTTGCAAGCTTGCCTGCTTCAAGATGTTCCTTGATCCTTGTAAGGAGATCGAGTTCCTTGGCAAGCGTTTTGTCATTCTTTGCGCCCTTTGCTGTCTTGGAGATACGTCTTTCGAGGATGTCGATATCTGAAAAAATCAGCTCGAAGTTGATTGTTTCGATGTCGCGAAGCGGATTTACGTTTCCGTCGACATGAACGACATTGGCGTCTTCGAAGCAGCGAACTACATGCACGATGGCATCAACTTCGCGGATGGTTGACAGGAACTGGTTTCCAAGGCCTTCGCCCTTAGATGCTCCTTTTACAAGACCTGCAATATCGACGAATTCGATTACGGCAGGAAGAATCCTTTTTGATTTGTAAAGGTCTGAGAGGAGCTGCAGCCTTTCGTCAGGAACAGTAACGATTCCTACGTTAGGGTCTATGGTACAGAACGGATAGTTTGCTGATTCTGCTCCAGCTTTTGTTAATGAGTTGAATAAGGTGCTTTTTCCAACGTTGGGCAAGCCCACGATACCTAATTTCATGATTAATCCCTTTCTATGACGAATTATTTATTATGATTGTTTAACAGTAATGTTTTGCAAACATGTTTCAGACGGCAGCCAGACATTCCTGCGCCGTATTGCTGACCGGTTTTTACACCTAGTACAGTTTAGCATATTTCGAAGAAAAATCAAGAGGATTTAGGCATAAGCTTAGCAGTCCAGTCAGAAATGGAATATCAGCTTTGACATTGATTTTTAGTGGTTGAAAGAGTAAAATGAAAAGTAACTGTTCAGAACCCCTGTCTCGCAAGGTGTTTTTATGCTGGTTGTGCAAGGGCAAAATTGTGGGTTCTGCAAGCTGTGTGAACCATATCCGGTTATAAAGGACATCGCCGGGATTGATGCAGACAGAGTTCGGAATGAAAAAATGAAGGCAGAAGAGGAGACCATATTGATGAATGGAATGATTAGATTTCCCAATCTTGGGATAGAGCTTGAAAACGTAGGTAAAACAATTTCCCTGTTCGGATTTGAAATTGCCTATTACGGCATCATAATAGGGCTGGCTATGCTTGTGGGGATTTTCCTGGCAGAGCGGGATGGAAAGGCTACGGGGCAGAATCCTGAGAATTATACGGATTATGCCATTTACTGCATCATTTTCTCAATCATTGGGGCAAGGCTGTATTATGTGATGTTCGCCTGGGAAAATTATAAAGACAACCTCTTAAGCATTTTCAACCTGAGAGAAGGTGGCCTTGCCATATACGGCGGCGTCATTGCAGCAGTGATAACACTGTTTGTGTTTGCAAGAATCAGGAAGCTGTCCTTCTGGCAGATGGCAGATTCGGGCTGCATCGGACTGGTCGCAGGCCAGATCATCGGAAGATGGGGTAATTTTTTTAACAGAGAGGCGTTTGGCGGATATACGGAAAACTTTTTTGCAATGCAGATTCCGCTGACGGATGTAAGAAACTCGGATCTGACGGCAGAGATCCTGGAGAATATCAAGAACATCGGCGGTATCGAGTTTATCCAGGTGCATCCTACGTTCCTGTATGAGTCCCTTTGGAATCTTGGGGTGCTGATTTTCATACTCTGGTACAGGAGAAAGAAAAAGTTCCATGGTGAAGTGTTTCTCATCTACCTGCTGGGATACGGAATCGGCCGTGCATGGATAGAAGGCCTGCGCACTGACCAGCTTCTGATTCCCGTTCTGGGGCTTCCTGTTTCCCAGGTTCTCGCGGGAGTGCTTGTAGTTGTTGCGGCAGTGCTGATCGCGGTCAACAGAAAAAGGGCAAAAACCAGCGAAAACAGCTAAAATATGAAAAAACAGCTCCGGGAACCTACCGTTCCCGGAGCTGTTTTTTTGAAAAAAATTCCTAATACTATTGCTATTTCCCTATCGTTAGGCTAAAATATCTTTATAAGTGGTGAGAAGTGGTAGAAAGTGGTAGATAATGGCGAAGATGTGGCAGCAAGTGGCATACCATTTTGAAAGAGGGTGCAGCTAGATGTTTATGGGCGAATACAATCATACGATTGATTCAAAGGGCAGACTGATTATCCCTTCCAAATTCAGAGAAGTATTAGGTGATGAATTTGTAATAACAAAGGGATTGGATGGCTGTCTGTTCGTGTACCCAAATGACGAATGGCAGGCTTTCGAAGAGAAACTGAGAACACTTCCGCTTACCAATAAAGATGCAAGGCAGTTTTCAAGATTTTTCCTGGCCGGAGCGGCAGCCTGTGAAGTCGATAAGCAGGGAAGGATTCTGCTTCCGATGGTTCTGAGGGAATTTGCAGAACTGGAAAAAGACGTGGTTCTCGTGGGCGTCCTGAGCAGGATCGAAATCTGGAGCAAAGCCAGATGGGAAAACAGCAATGTATTTGACGACATGGACGAGATTGCAGAACATATGGCAGATTTAGGACTGAGCATATAGAAACATGCGGGGATTTAACGGACAGCCGGAAGAGGCATCCCAAAAACCTGACATCAGGAGGATAAACATGAGTTTTGAACATAAATCTGTACTATTAGATGAGACGATAGAAAATCTGAATATAAAACCGGACGGAATCTATGTGGATGGCACCCTTGGAGGCGGCGGGCATGCATGGCATGTGTGCAGCAGGCTTTCGGAAAAGGGACGGTTCATAGGGATCGACCAGGACGAGGCGGCAATCAAAGCAGCCGGCAAGAGGCTTGAGGAGTTCGGTGACAAGGTTACGATCATAAGAAGCAATTACTGTGACATGAAAGAAAAGCTTCATGAAATCGGAATAGATAAAGTGGATGGAATATTGCTGGATCTTGGAGTTTCATCCTACCAGCTGGATACAGTTGAAAGGGGCTTCACCTACAGGGAAGACACGGCTCTTGACATGAGGATGGACCAGCGGCAGGACAAGACAGCAAGGGATATCGTGAATGACTACAGTGAATTCGACCTGTACCGCATAATCCGGGACTACGGCGAAGATAAATTTGCAAAAAACATTGCCAAGCATATAGCGAGAGCGAGAAAAGAAAAGCCGATTGAAACAACGGGGGAACTCATCGAAATCATCAAGGGAGCGATTCCGATGAAGCTGTGGATCAACAGCGGGCATCCGGCCAAGAAGACTTTCCAGGCACTCCGGATAGAGCTCAACAGGGAACTGGAAGTCCTGAAGAATTCCCTTGACGAGATGATAGATATCCTGAATGAAGATGGCAGGATATGCATCATAACATTCCATTCACTGGAAGACAGAATCGTGAAGACGATTTTCAGAAAAAACGAGAATCCTTGTACATGTCCAAGCGACTTTCCGATATGCGTTTGCGGGAACAAGTCAAAGGGCAGGGTCGTGACAAGAAAGCCAATCGCGCCTGGTGAAGAAGAGATCGCAGAAAACAAAAGAGCGAAAAGTTCAAAATTAAGAGTTTTTGAAAAACATGAAAACAGATGATTCATATAGACAAAATCAGCTTATTTGCAGAAACAGACGGCTGAAAGCATCCGGTTGACAGCAGGGAATATTGATCGGAAATACTACATGCAGGGGGAGAAACAATATGTCGGCAGTTCAGAGAAACAGGTATATGACAGAAAGAAATACGGGTTATGTAAATGGAAATGTTGTCAGACAGCATGCTGTTCCGTTAAGGGAACAGAGAATCGGTGAAATTGAGAAGGATGAGTCACGCAGAAGGGCCGCAAACAGAAACAGAGAGAAAGCACTGCAGATGAATGCCGGCTATGTATTCTTTTTGGCAATCGCAACTATCATCACACTGTCAGCTTCTACGCTTTATCTGATGTTCCAGTCTGATATCACAAACAAAATTTCCAATATCGCAACCCTGGAAAGCCAGCTTGCTGATTTGAAATCAGATAATGACGAGGCTTATGGCAGAGTAACCCGTTCTGTGGATCTGGAATATGTAAAGCAGGTCGCGATCGGTGAACTTGGAATGGTTTATGCAAGTGAGGAGCAGGTAGTGCTCTATGAAAGCACAGAAGATGATTACGTCAGGCAGTATGCAGACATCCCTTCAGATGAGAAGTCCGGCCTTTCATCTTTGTTGAAATAGAAGCAGGTGTAGAAATTGAAGAATAAAGCAGTTAAAGTAAAGAAATTCACTCGCAGAATGCAAAAAAAACTTGCAGTATTATTTATTATGATCATGCTGGCTTTAATTGGATTGGCAATGAGGATAACCCAGATACATGCCCAGAACGGCGAGAAATATGCAAAGCAGGTACTTTCGCAGCAGGAATACGACAGCAGGACCCTTCCTTATAAGAGGGGGGACATCGTAGACAGGAAAGGAACTGTAATCGCCACAAGCGAAAAGGTCTATAATGTCATCGTGGACTGCAAGCTGATCAATTCTGATGAAGACTACGTGGAGCCGACGATAGCCGCTTTGATCAAATGCTTCGATGTTGAGGAGGCTGTTTTAAGGGAGGCCTTGGCGACAAGGGCAGACAGCCATTATTATGTCATGAAGAAGCAGCTTAGCTATGAGGAAATCCAGGATTTCGTCGTTTTGATGAATGACAAGGAGAACAACCCGGACATAAAGGGCGTATGGTTTGAAGAAGAATACCTCAGGAAATACCCGTATTCGACTCTTGCATCTGATCTCATCGGATTTACAGCCAAGGACAATGTCGGATACTGGGGGATTGAGGAATACTATAGCGAAACGCTGAACGGCACCAACGGCAGGGAATACGGATATCTGAATGATGATTCGAACCTTGAAAGGACCATCAAACCGGCTACGGACGGAAATACGGTCGTGTCGACAATTGATGTGAATATACAAAATATTGTAGAAAAGCATATCAAGATCTTCAATGAGACCCATAATTTTGACGAAAGCGGATTGGGAAGCAAGAATACGGCCGTAATCATTATGGATCCCGATACGGGTGAAATACTTGCAGAGGCAAGCTACCCTGATTTTAATTTGAACGAGCCATATGATCTGTCATCGCTTTATACAGAAGAAGAAGTAAACGCGATGAGCAGCGAAACAAAAATGGAAACATTGAACGCCTTGTGGAGGAACTACTGCATCAGCGATACATTCGAACCAGGTTCGACTGCCAAGCCGTTCACGGTTGCGGCAGGTCTTGAGACGGGCAAACTTACAGGAAATGAAACATATGTCTGCGACGGAAGCGAGACTGTAAGCGGAAGCAAAATCAGATGCGTGAAAAGGACCGGGCACGGATTGGAAACGATTGAGCAGGCAATCATGAATTCCTGCAATGATGCCCTGATGCAGATGTCTTATGCCATCGGCATTGATACATTTGCGAAATACCAGAGCGTTTTCGGTTTCGGTAAAAAGACGAATGTGGACCTTCCGGGAGAGGTGAATGCAGCCAATCTGATGTATACGGCAGACACGATGACTGCAGTTGACCTGGCTACGAACTCGTTCGGCCAGAACTTTAATGTCACTATGACCCAGCTTGCTGCCGGATTTTCATCGCTTATTAATGGCGGATATTATTTCCAGCCTCACGTGGTCAATAAAATTCTGGATGCAAACGGGGGGACTGTCAAAACGATCAACCCGGTACTGCAGAAACAGACTATATCATTAGCCACATCTGAAAAGGTAAAACATTATCTTTACATGACGGTGCAGGAAGGTACCGGTAAAAGCGCAAAGGTTGACGGATACTCCATGGGTGGAAAGACAGGTACTGCAGAGAAGACACCGAGAGGCCAGGGGAACTATCTTGTCTCTTTCATTGGCTTTGCACCGGCTGATAAGCCTGAAGTAGTCATCTATGTCGTAATCGACGAGCCGAATATTGAAAATCAGGCACAGAGCTCAATGGCAACGAATCTCGCCAAGGACATCATGACTGAAGTATTGCCTTACATGAATATATTCCCGGATCAGGAAACAGCCGCAGAAGCAGAAGCAGCAGAAGCAGCAGAACCGGCTGCCGGCGGCACAGAGGCTGCCACTGAAACCCAGGCGGAAACGCCAGCTGGAGAGTCGGAAACCCCTGCATCCCAGAATCAGGGCAGCGCAGAAGAGAACCTTGATCCTGAGACAGGCGAATCCCTTGATCCAAATGCAAGTATATTTGAGTAGGAAAGTGAAAGCTTCTAAATACCTTTTCGGGACCGCATGACTGTCTGGTTTCCTTCAAATCCCATAAAAGTGGAACCATATATCAAACACTTTTATGGGATTTGTTTGTTTTAACGGGAGTTCGGTTACTGTTCACTCCGTGACCAGTAACACGCTTCGCGATGCACAGAAATGGTTGAAATGCACCATTTCGTGCTGTAATCCTCGGGTTTTATGTGACTTTCGCTCCGCTGCACTCACAAAAACACCTCGCGCCGGATGACGTATGAACAGTAACGGAGTTCGCTCATATATACACGAACCAGGTGATACAGGGTTGATAAATGGCAGAAAAAGAACTATACTAGTTGAAGATTGCAGAAGCAGAGGATAAAACGGTAAATTTTCCGGGAAAACATCCGATGTATAAATAGAAAAGAAATTAAGAGGTGCAGAAATGAACAATTCATTTGTAATGCCGGCTCTTATTGCATTTGGCGTAAGCACGGCATTGAGTCCGGTAGTAATACCATTTTTAAAGAAGCTGAAATTCGGTCAGAACGTCAGAGATGACGGGCCTCAGTCCCATCTGAAGAAAAGCGGTACCCCCACAATGGGCGGGGTCATCATACTGGCGGGAATCCTGGCTTCATGCCTGTTTTATGTGAAAGATTATCCGAAAATAATGCCGATCCTTCTGATGACCCTTGGGTTTGGAATAATCGGATTTCTGGACGACTATATAAAAATCGTTAAAAAACGTTCCGAGGGGCTGACTCCCAGACAGAAAATGTTCGGACAGCTGCTTGTTACAGCAGTATTTGCCTTCTACATGCTGAAAATTTCGGATGTGGGCCTTGAGATGCTGGTTCCGTTCTCGGGCGGAAAATTCTGGGATATAGGGATTTTGGCAGTTCCTTTGATGTTCGTTGCCATCCTGGGCACTGTCAACGGGGCTAATTTTACAGATGGTCTTGATGGCCTTGCTTCGACGGTAACAGTCGTAGTAGCAGGCTTTTTTACATTTACTGCATCAGCAGCGGGAAGCGGGATAGAACCAGTAACGGCTGCTGTCCTGGGAAGCCTGATGGGATTCCTGCTGTTCAATGTCTACCCGGCGAAGGTATTCATGGGAGATACGGGATCACTGGCACTGGGTGGCTTTGTTGCTGCAACCGCCTACATGCTGAGGATGCCGCTGTTTATACTGATCGTTGGAATCATCTATCTTGCAGAGGTTATTTCGGTAATGCTTCAGGTCACTTACTTCAAGAAGACTAGCGGCAAGAGGCTGTTTAAAATGGCTCCGATACACCATCATTTTGAACTGTGCGGATGGTCAGAGACGAGAGTAGTTGCAGTGTTTTCAATAATAACGGCTGTGTTATGCCTTGTGGCGTTGCTGGCCCTGTAAATACGGAGGGAAGAAATGGACTTTAAAGGTAAAAGGGTACTGGTAGCAGGTACCGGACTTAGTGGAATCAGTGCAGCCCGGCTGCTTGAAAAGAAACATGCAGAAGTCATTCTGTATGACGGGAACGAAGCCCTGAAGGAAGAAGACATAAGGAGCAGGTTCGAGGAAGGAACGGAAGCGGAAATCGTCATAGGAGAACTTCCGGACAGAATCGTCGATGCACTTGACCTGACGGTGTTCAGCCCCGGGATTCCTCTGGACACACCGGCTGCTGTCAAGCTGAAGACGAAGAATGTTAAAATCTGGGGAGAAATCGAGCTGGCATACCAGGCAGGAAAAGGCAGGGTAGCTGCAATCACCGGTACGAACGGAAAGACCACCACCACAGCCCTGGTGGGAGAGATCATGAAGAACTATTTTGACAGCGTTTATGTCGTTGGAAATATAGGTACTCCTTATACGGGCGCGGCTCTCGAAATGACGGACGACACGGTTACTGTAGCAGAAGTCAGCAGCTTCCAGCTTGAGACGATTGAGAACTTCAGGCCGGATGTAAGCGCGATCCTCAACATCACGCCCGACCATCTTGACAGACATAAGACGATGGAGAACTACATTGCGGAGAAAGAAAAGATTGCAATGAACCAGAGGAGCACAGACACCTGCGTGCTGAATTTTGACGACGCGGTGACCAGAAAGTTCGGGGAAGGCCTCCAGACGAAAGTACTTTATTTCAGCCGTTTTGAAGAGCTTCAAAAGGGCGTGTATCTGAAAAGCGGGGCGATCTGCTACAATGATGGCAGCCGCATAACGGAAATATGCCGGCTTGATGAACTGAAGCTGCTGGGAAGCCATAATCATGAAAATGTAATGGCGGCAGCTGCAATCGGTATCAGCATGGGCGTTCCAATGGATGTAATCAGAAAGACGGTTAGAGAATTCGTAGCTGTCGAGCACAGAATCGAGTATGTGGCAGAAAAGAATGGCGTCAAATATTATAATGACTCAAAGGGAACAAATCCCGATGCTGCCATAAAGGGCATTCAGGCAATGGTCACTCCGACACTTCTGATCGGCGGAGGGTATGACAAGAATTCGGAATACGAAGAATGGATTGAGGCTTTTGACGGCAAAGTCAAGCTGCTGGTACTGATCGGCCAGACCAGGGAAAAGATTGCGAAGGCAGCAGCTGACTGCGGATTTACGAACGTAAGGTTTGCAGACAGTTTGGAAGAAGCTGTTAAGATCTGCGCTGCCGAGGCAGTCAGCGGAGATTCGGTTCTGCTGTCGCCTGCATGTGCAAGCTGGGGGATGTTTAAGAACTATGAAGAACGAGGCAGAATGTTCAAGGAGTATGTCTATCATTTAGAGGGGTGATTAAGTGGCGCAGAGAATCAGAGAAAGACGAAGGAAAAATAAAGAAGGCCTGTATTTCGATTACAGCCTCCTGTTCATAGTGATATTCCTGGTGAGTTTCGGGCTGATCATGCTTTACAGCGCAAGTTCCTTCGAAGCCCAGGTCAAATTCGGCCACTCGTCCTATTATTTAAAAAAGCAGCTTTTATGTACAGCAATAGGGTCTGCGTTTCTGATCATTCTGACTTTGATCGATTACCGATTCTGGCGTTTCCTGAGGATTCCCATCTACATTGTCGGCCTGTGCCTTATATTTCTTGTAAGGACACCACTTGGAATTACGGCAAACGGCGCAACCAGATGGGTCAGCCTGCCGGGCGGATTTTCCTTCCAGCCTTCTGAAGTCGCAAAGGTCGCCGTCATCATATTTTTCTCGGATGCTCTCTGCAGACTTGGAAAGAGCATACAGAAACCATCGTCTCTGGTCAAGCTGGCCATATACGGAATGCCGTTTCTCCTGGCGATCATGTTCCTGACAGACAATATGAGTACGACAATCATACTGGCGGGAATCATTTTTGTAATGATATTCGTTGCGACGCCACAGTACGGAAGGTTCGTGGTCCTGGGACTCGGGGTGCTGGCTATTGCAGGAGGAATGATTTATGCCATTTCGGCAGAACTGATACCTTCGGAAATCAGCTTCAGGCTTGTAAGGATACAGACATGGCTGAATCCTGAGGCATATGCCCAGGAAGGTGGGTTTCAGACCATGCAGGCATTGTATGCAATAGGTTCCGGCGGCGTATTTGGAAAAGGGCTTGGTAAAAGCATACAGAAGATTGATTTCCTCCCGGAAGCCCAGAACGATATGATATTTTCAGTAATCTGCGAAGAATTGGGCGTGGTCGGTGGAATTGCTGTAATACTCCTGTTCCTGCTTCTGCTCTGGAGGTTCATGATCATTGCCAATAATGCCCCTGATCTTTTTGGTTCCATGCTGGTGGTAGGAGTAATGAGCCATATAGCCCTGCAGGTAGTCTTCAATATAGCCGTTGTTACCAATACCATTCCGAATACGGGTATAACACTTCCGTTCATCAGTTACGGAGGGACTTCAGTAATATTCCTGATGGCAGAGATGGGGCTTGTGCTCAGTGTATCAAAGAGGATCAGGCTGGAAGACTAAATAAGGATGAAATCATGCAGCTTGAAAGGACAAAATCCTGGACGGCTGTAAAATCAGAAAGGAGGTGGCGGCATCCGGATGGAAGTAAATGGAAAACAGAAAGGAAGCACAAAGCTCGGGAAGGCAGTATTGATCATGCTGGGAGCGGCACTTGTTTTAGCGATACTCGTGCTGGGGGTCTTTACGATTACCGGACTTGAGATTGAAGGAAACGAGCATTATTCAAAGAAAGAACTTGAAAAGCTTCTTATGCAGGAAAAGTTCGACAGCAATTCCCTCTATTTCTATTGGAAATATAAGTACGGAGAACCGGAAGAAATCCCTTTTATTGATACCATTGAAGTGGAAATGCTGTCGCCCCACAAGCTGAAGGTCACTGTTTATGAAAAGGATATAGTGGGTTATGTTGAATATCTTGGAAACTGCATGTATTTTGACAAGGACGGAATCGTTGTAGAAAGCTCGGGTGAAGTGGTGGAGGGCTTTCCGCTGGTTAAGGGGCTGTCTTTCGATCACATGGTCCTTCACGAAGCGCTTCCGGTTGAGGATGCAGAGGTGTTTAAAATCATACTTAATCTGACGCAGCTTTTCAAAAAGTATAGCATCAAACCCGACAAGATTTATTTCAGCGACGACCTGCAGATGACACTCTTTTTTGACAAGGCAAGAGTCCTGCTGGGGGATGATGGAAATATTAATGAAAAGATTGTGAGGCTGCAGAACCTGCTGCCTGGTCTGGAGGGACTTGAGGGCAGCCTGCATATGGAAAACTTTAGTGAGAATACCGAAAACATAACATTTGAAAAAAAGTCAAAGGCAGTGCAGAATTAATTGCCGAAAACAAAAATTTGGGTTGATAAATTTTCAAATAAAAGATATTATATAAAGTAAAGATGTAACTTGGGACAAAGTAATTGTTGAAGGAGGAAATACCTTGCTTGAAATTATGACTAATGAAGCTGAATCTGCTGCAAAGATTATTGTAATCGGTGTGGGTGGGGCAGGCAATAATGCTGTAAATAGAATGGTTGAAGAAAATATCGGGGGTGTTGAATTTATTGGAATCAATACCGACAAACAGGCGTTGCAGCTTTGTAAGGCACCAACCCCTATCCAGATAGGTGAAAAACTCACAAAAGGCCTTGGCGCAGGAGCAAAACCTGAAGTTGGCGAAAAGGCAGCTGAGGAAAACGAAGATGAACTTGCACAGGCTATGAAGGGTGCAGATATGGTATTTGTAACCTGTGGAATGGGCGGCGGAACAGGAACAGGAGCAGCCCCTGTAGTTGCAAAGATAGCGAAAGACATGGGAATCCTGACGATCGGTGTCGTTACAAAGCCTTTCAAATTTGAAGCAAAGACAAGAATGAACAATGCGCTTTCAGGAATTGAAAAACTGAAGGAAAGCGTTGACACCCTGATTGTAATACCAAACGACAAGCTTCTTGAAATTGTTGACCGCAGGACGACAATGCCAGATGCCCTTAAGAAGGCAGATGAAGTGCTTCAGCAGGCGGTTCAGGGAATTACAGACCTGATCAACCTTCCGGCACTGATCAACCTGGACTTTGCTGACGTGCAGACGGTAATGACAGATAAAGGAATTGCCCATATCGGTATCGGAAAAGCAAAAGGCGATGACAAAGCGATTGAAGCTGTTAAACAGGCTGTCGCAAGCCCTCTGCTTGAAACAACAATCGCAGGAGCTTCTCACGTAATCATCAATATTTCCGGCGATATCACCCTTATGGATGCTAACGATGCAGCAAGCTATGTACAGGATCTGGCAGGAGACAATGCCAATATCATTTTCGGTGCTATGTTCGATGACACATATCCAGATGAAGCCAGCATAACGGTTATAGCAACGGGACTTGACTCAGCTCCTTCAGGAGTGGCTATGTCAAGCTTCTCATATACAAACAGCAATTTTACAGGTGCGGCGGCAAAGAAGCCTGAGGCAGGATTTGCATCAGCAAAGACTCCGTCATTCACAAACCCTGTTTCAGGAATGATAAAACCACAGGCACCTGAAAGTGCTGTGGAGGAAAGAGCGATCAAGATTCCAGAATTCCTTCAGAAAAACAGAAGATAAGAGAGCATTATATGATCAGCACCTCCGGAGAACCGGCGGTGCTGATTGTTTGTGACTGTGAGGATGCTGTCCTGAACAGCAAAGAGGCGATTGTGGAGGAGAGAAAAAATGAAATGTCCATACTGTAATCAGGAAACCACGAGGGTAATAGATTCAAGGCCCGCAGACGACAACAGTTCGATAAGGCGGCGCAGGCTCTGCGATGAATGCGGAAAGCGCTTTACTACATACGAGAAAGTCGAGACGATACCGCTCATAGTTATAAAGAAGGACAATAACCGGGAGCAGTACGACAGATCGAAGATTGAGGCAGGTGTCCTCAGGGCATGCCATAAAAGGCCTGTATCGGTGAACCAGATCAATGCTCTTGTGGATGAAGTCGAAACAGAAATCTTCAACCGTGAGGAAAAAGAGATAGAAAGCAAGCTGATTGGGGAAATCGTAATGGACAAGCTGAAGGATCTGGAGGCAGTAGCCTACGTACGATTTGCGTCGGTCTACCGCGAATTCAAGGATATCAACACCTTTATGAACGAACTCAAGAAGATATTAGATAAATAATCCGGAATAGTTACATATAACCGGTAGTCCGGCAGTAAGCCGGTGAATAGGAGTAATTCCTGCAATTTCCACGGCAGGGGTATAAAAGCAGCAGACAATAAGACAGCCGCACACTGACTTATTGTCTGTTGCTACGAGTGGGCAGGCATGAGGGCAGCCTTCGGACAGAGGGCTGCCATAAGGAGAAAAAATGAAAAATAATTATATGATAATTCTCAGATACGATGGCAGCCGATACGACGGATGGCAGAAACAGGGGAATACATCGAATACGATACAGGCCAGGATAGAATCCGTGCTGGAAAAAATGACAGGAGAACCTGTTGAAATAGCAGGATCCGGGAGAACAGATGCAGGTGTACATGCGTATGCCCAGGTTGCCAATTTCCACATACGGGAGAATCTGGATCCGGGAGAAATAAAGCGGTATCTGAACGAGTATCTTCCTCAGGATATCAGGGTCATGTCGGCGGAAAAGGCAGCGCCAAGGTTCCACAGCAGGCTGAATGCGGTATCGAAGAAATATGTCTATGTGATAGACAATGCAGCGGTCGCAGATCCGTTCAGAAGAAAATATGCTTTTCACCATCCGGGACGGCTGGATATAGAAGTGATGAGGGCTGCAGCTGCATACATGACAGGAGAGCATGATTTCAGGAGCTTCTGCTCCAATAAGAAAATGAAGAAATCCACTGTGCGCACAATCTATGGAATCACCATAGAAAGAAAAGGTGAAGAAATCCATATTGTGGTGGACGGAGACGGTTTTCTGTACAATATGGTAAGAATCATCGCCGGAACCCTGATAGAAGCAGGGGAAGGCACCAGGCAGCCAGCGGAAATCAGCGATATCCTTGAACACAGGGACAGGGCATTTGCAGGCCCCATGGCGCCGCCTCAGGGACTTTTTCTGATGGAAGTAAAGTATTAAAATTTGCATGAAATAGATGCGGACAGGGACGTCTGCAGGAATGGAAGAAACGGACACAATGGAAAAGAAACGTAAACAAAAGATGACAGGACATCTTCTTGCCCTGGCTACAATCAGTGTATGGGGGGTTACCTTCATCGCTTCAAAAATACTGCTTGCATATTATAACCCGGCACAGATCATTCTGATGAGGTTTTGTATTGCATATATTATTCTGGTAATTGCAACAATTTTGAACAAAGATAAGATTGGAACGGGAAAACCGCGGAATTGGAAGGATGAAGCTGGATTTTTCGTTCTCGGGATAACGGGAGGTTCCCTGTATTTTCTGTGCGAGAACCAGGCCCTGGTCTATACCCTGGCAACCAATGTCAGCATTATATTGTCAGCAGCACCCATTTTAACAGCGATATGCGCTCATTTCTTTCTGCATGACGAGAAAATGAGGAAGGAAATCATGACCGGATTCATCGTGTCATTTGCCGGTGTAATGCTTGTTGTCTTCAATGGTACCTTTGTGTTAAAATTAAATCCATTAGGTGACACCCTGTCCATCGGTGCGGCGATCTGCTGGGCTGTCTATTCGGTTATGCTGAAAAATTACCTGCACCGGTATGACAATGTGTATATTACAAGGAAAGTCATGTTCTATGGCATGCTTACCACAATACCCCTGATAGCGGCATATGGCGGAAGTTTTGACTTTCGGGCGCTTTTAAAGCCTTCGGTCATCCTGTGCCTGCTCATTCTGGGGATACTGGGAAGCTGTGTCTGCTATATCGCATGGAATATTGCTATAAAATATATAGGGGTAGTGACCACGAATAACTATATTTACTTCAGTCCTTTTGTAACCATGCTGGCCGCAGCAGCCGTTCTGGGGGAGAAGGTTACGCCCATCGGACTGATTGGAGCCGTTCTTATAACATGCGGAGTCATAATTTCTGAAAAGAAGCAGTCCGGCATAGCCGCCGACAGTGACAACAAAGGAAGGGGAGGATACACGTATGAGGATAAAAATGGATGAAACAGCTGCGCTGATTATTGATTATCAGGAGAGGCTTGTTCCGGCAATGCATAACAAGGATGAGCTTATAAGAAATTCGAGGATTCTGATAGAAGGCCTTCAGGTGCTTGGAGTGCCCCTGATTGTCAGCACCCAGTATAAGAAGGGGCTGAAGGAGACGATTCCGGAAATTTCTGAGGCGGCATCTGGAGCTGAGACAATTGACAAGATTTCGTTCAGCTGCTTCGATGAGGAAAAAATCAGGGAAGCCTTTAAAGGCAGAAAGACAATCATCGTCTGCGGAATAGAAGCGCATGTATGCGTGCTTCAGACCGTGATCGATCTTTGCGCCGCAGGCTATCATGTCGTTCTTGTAGAGGACTGCATCGATTCGAGAAGAGAGAATGACAAACGTATTGCGCTCAGGAGGGCGGAAGCGGAAGGCGCCATGCTGACCACATATGAGGCAATCCTGTTCGAGCTCACACGCTATGCCGGAACTGACAGGTTCAGGGAAATATCCGCCCTTGTCAAATGATTCGGTTTTTTTATCTCATAAGAAAGTTCGTCCTGTGAGATAAAAAAACGCTCCGCGAGGAGGCGCATGGAACTGACATCAATTAGAAAATGGAGGAGCATCATGAAAATATTTGAAAAATTCTACCCGGATGAATATACGGATTCAACATATATTGTTGATTATAAGGAACTCTATGACGAAGGCTACAGGGGGATCATATTTGACATAGATAACACCCTGGTGCCCCATGGAGCCAAGGCCGACGAAAGGGCGAGGAACCTTTTTAAACACCTGAAGAAGCTCGGATTTAAAGTATGCCTCCTGTCAAATAATAAGGACAAGAGAGTAAGGCCCTTTAATGACGCCGTGGATGCCATATACATCAGCAATGCGGCGAAGCCGATGGTGAAGAACTATCTCAGGGCCATGGAGCTCATGGGCACAAAGACTGAAAACACGATTTTCATCGGAGACCAGCTTTTCACAGACATTTACGGAGCAAAAAGGGCGGGCCTGCGGACGATCCGTGTAAGCCCCATACATCCGAAAGAAGAAATCCAGATCGTTCTGAAAAGACATCTCGAGAGGATCGTGATTCACGTTCATAAAAAAGAAATGAAGAACAGTGAACGCAAGAAGGACAAAAAATAACAAACTGAAGATCCGGGGGATAAAAAATGATTGATCAGATTAATGGGATGACAAGGACCTGCGGGCTCATTGGAAATCCCGTAGAACATACGCTGTCGCCTGTAATCCACAACAGCCTGGCATCCAGAACGGGAATAAACCTGGTCTATGTGCCATTCCATGTGGAAGAGGGCGGTCTCGAAAATGCTGTGAAAGGCGCATACGACCTTAATATATTAGGCATGAATGTAACGGTCCCGTACAAGACGAAGGTTATGGAATACCTTGCTGAAATTGATGATGATGCCCGCAGAATCGGTGCCGTGAATACCCTGGTCAGAGTACCGGGCGGCTATAAGGGCTACAATACAGACCTGTCAGGCCTCTATCGGGGAATGGTATCCGATGGAATCAGGATAGAAGGCGAAACGGTTATCATACTCGGAGCCGGAGGGGCAGGAAAGGCAGTGGCAAGTTTGTGTGCCGCAAAGGGAGCAAAAAAGATATACATTCTGAACCGCAGCCTGGACAAGGCAGAAGAGCTGGCCTGTTCCATTAACAGGGAATTCGGCCGGGATATCGTGATTGCGCTTGGGATATCTGAATACGGAAGAATCGAAGAAGACAGCTGCCTTGCTATACAGACGACTTCGGTGGGGCTGCACCCCGATGTCGATGTATCGCCCGTTGATGACAGGGATTTCTTTGAAAAAATCCATACAGGCATAGATATCATTTATAAGCCTGCAGAGACGAAATTCATGAAACTGGTGAAGGTCCATGGAGGGAACGCCTATAATGGCCTGAAGATGCTCCTTTATCAGGGGATCATCGCTTATGAACTTTGGAACAGGGTGGAAGTTGATGAGAATACGGCAGGATGGATCTACTCTCTGCTAAAAGAGGAGCTGGGGATAAATGAATAATATTATATTGATTGGATTTATGGGTTCAGGCAAGACAAGCGTTGGAGAAAAACTTGCAGATCAGCTGGGAATAAGGTTCGTCGACACCGATGAGGTGATCGAGAAAAAATATGAGAGAAGCATATCGTCGATATTTGCGGAACATGGCGAGCCGTATTTCAGGCTTCTTGAAACTGCTGTCCTGGAAGAGCTTTCGGGGGACAGCGAACCATTTGTAATGTCGGCAGGCGGAGGCCTTCCTGTACAGGATAAGAACCATGAGTATTTGAAAAAAATAGGCACCACTGTATATTTAAAGGCAAAAAAAGAAACCCTTGTCGAAAGGCTGGAGGGAGATAGGACCCGCCCGCTTCTGCAGGGAGGCGCCCTTGAGGAGAGAATAGAGGCTCTTATGAAAGAAAGGGAGCATATATACGAGGCCGTCGCAGATCTGTCTGTGGAAACGGATGGCAGGGAAACTGAGAAGATAGCAGAAGAGATTATTGCCAGGGCGGTACAGAGGCCTTAGAAGCGGTAAAAACAGCATCATGGAATGACGAAATGAAGGCTATTGAGCAGAGAAAGGGGAATATCTATGAAACTTTTAGTGATCAACGGACCAAACATCAATTTTCTTGGAATCAGGGAAAAAGGAATATATGGAAACGAAGACTATGCGTATCTCAAAGATATGATAAAAAGGAAAGCTGAGGAGACTGATTCGGTCATCGAGGTATTCCAGAGCAACCATGAAGGTGAAATAATTGACAGAATCCAGGCGGCATACAGCGATGGAACGGAAGGCATCATCATCAATCCAGGGGCATTCACGCATTACAGCTATGCAATCCGTGATGCGCTTTCATCGATTGAACTTCCGAAAATTGAAGTGCATATTTCAAATGTCTACAAGAGAGAGGAATTCAGGCACAAATCTGTTACTGCGCCAGTGTGCACGGGACAGATAGCAGGACTCGGCCTGAAAGGATATCTTCTTGCTGTAGATGCCCTGATCGTCTAGAAAAACGTAACCATTTAGGACCCCAGTCCTGAATGGTTACCAAAAAAACAGCACTACAAAGGATGGTAGAGAAATGAACAGCAGATATGAAAAAATAATTGGCCTCATAAATGAAAAGAGCCTGGACGCTGTCTGGATTACAGATGCGGCAAATATGAGATATTTGAGCGGCTATACTGGGGGAACGGGAAGCCTGTATATTTCTAAAAACAGGAAAGCGATCCTTACGGATTCAAGATATACGACCCAGGCCCGCCACGAGAACAGAGGATTTGACGTCATTGAGGTAAGCGGAAGCGACCCTTATGTAACAGCGCTGAACAAGCTTCTCCAGGAGGATAAAGTCAGGAATATCGGGTTCGAAGACGAAGTGATGATCTATTCCCAGTATAAGAAATACAAGGAGATGGGAAAGGCTGAAGAATGGGTTGCACTGGGAGGTGCAGTCGACAGCCTCAGGGTCATCAAGACGGCCGACGAGCTCAAGTCCATAGAAAAAGCAGAAGCCATAGGCGACAAGGCCTTTAATTTTATACTGGGCATTATAAAGCCTGGTATGACGGAGATTGAAATAGCCGTGGAGCTTGAATGTTTCATGAAAAGGAACGGAGCGGAAGGCCTCAGCTTCGATTCCATAGTCGCTTCCGGCGTCAATTCATCAATGCCCCATGCAACACCGGGACACAAAAAAATAGAAAAGGGCGATTTCGTCACAATGGATTTCGGCTGTGTATATGAAGGATACTGCTCGGACATGACAAGGACCATAGTGATTGGCAAGGCAGATGACAAGCAGAAGGAAATATACAATCTTGTTCTTGAAGCTCAGACAGCCGCCCTGGAGGCGGTGCGCCCCGGCGTATCGGGTGCATCTATAGACAAGGTTGCAAGGGATATCATTGCCGCTGCCGGATATGGAGAGTATTTCGGACACGGTCTGGGACACAGCGTGGGGCTGTATATCCATGAAAATCCGAGGCTTTCACCCCTTGACTCCACAATCATTCTTGAAAACATGACAGAAACTGTAGAGCCTGGCATCTATATCCCGGATAAGTTCGGTGTAAGAATAGAGGACCTTGTAGCTGTGACGGCAGAAGGGTGCGTCAATTTCACGCATTCACCGAAGAACCTCATAGAAATACGGTAACAGGAAGCGGCAGTGACGCAAAGATTACGGATGTGTGCAGGTGACTTGTTTTTCTAAAAGCAGGCGTCAATCGGGCCTCATAAAAAAACAGTTGAAAAAATAAACGGTTTATTATAGAATGATATGAAGTGGGGAATTACTTGATTCTCTGATCGTAATTTTAAGGAGGAATATCAGAATGATATCAGCAGGAGATTTTAGGAATGGTATAACAATAGAAATGGACAACAGTATTTATCAGATTATTGAATTTCAGCATGTAAAACCTGGTAAAGGTGCTGCGTTCGTAAGAACAAAGCTTAAAAATATCATCAATGGCGGTGTTACGGAAAAAACTTTCAGGCCACAGGAAAAATTCCCACAGGCTCGTATTGACAGAAATGATATGCAGTACTTATATTCAGATGGCGATTTATTCCATTTCATGGATGTAAATACATACGAACAGATCGCATTAAATGAAGATGCAATCGGCGATGCTCTCAAATTTGTCAAAGAAAATGAAATGGTTAAAATCTGTTCCCATAACGGCAACGTATTTGCAATAGAGCCACCATTATTCGTTGAGTTGGAAATCACTGATACAGAACCAGGCTTCAAAGGCGATACAGCTCAGGGAGCAACAAAACCTGCTGTAGTTGAAACAGGAGCTACTGTTTATGTTCCTTTATTCGTGGAACAGGGAGATAAGATCAAAATCGATACAAGAACAGGCGATTACTTATCAAGAGTATAGTTTGAATTTTTTTGTCTCATAGGAGACTTCGTTCTATTTAATTGGATAAAGTCAATGGTCTTCCGGCACCAGCTGCCGGGAGGCTGTTGATTGCTTATTCCAAGCCAGCCGGTCCGGCTGCCTTCATAATTAAAAAAAGATGCAGGAAACTGCAGAATCTGCGCTACAATATATTCTATAAATCTAAACGGCATACAATTCTTTTTTATAATCTGGTTATCTTCCGAATTCGGAAAAATCTCAATATTTCAATTTCATAAATAGCTTCTTTCAATCATATCTTCTTGTCATAGCGGCAGGAATCTTTCTTATGCAATATCTCGGCAATGACTCTTAATATCCAATCTGAAATGTATCCAACAAAAATCATAATAGGTGTTTTTAATAAATGTCATCAAAAAATAAATAGGATATAGATTGCCTTTCTACTTCCGGACAACGGAGGCCAAAAGGACTATATAGATAAAAAGTACGAGCAGAAGCCGTACTGAAAAGCAGGAAAGGAGAAGTGTTCCGCCACAGATGCAGCGGAATGATTTGTTTTAGAGTAACTGTTCAGGACATTGGCTCTGAACAGTTATGTGTTAGAAACTATAAGACTGAAAAAACAGGGGGAGGATTTAAATGGAGTATAATGAATTTTTAGAATTTGTAAAAGGGAATATGATACACAGGATGGGGGATGAGGTGAAAATCGCCATAAATCCTGTGGTGAAAAATAATTCCATACAGCTTGACGGCCTGTCTATACTGGGGGAGAATGAGAATATATCTCCGACAATTTATCTGAACAGCTATTTTGATGAGTACAAAGCGGGAAGAAAAACAGAGTCAATCATCGAGGAAATCATAGGGATCTACGAGAGCAACAAAATAAATTCACGTATAAGCGTAAATTTCTTTACCGATTTTGAAAACGTAAAGGAAAAAATCATGTTCAAACTGATCAATTATGATAAGAACAGTGAACTTCTTGAAAAAATTCCGCATGTAAAATTTCTGGATCTTGCGGTGGTGTTCTATTGCCTGCTGTCGGAAGGTGTTTTTGAAAATGCCACAATTCTCATACATAAAAGCCATATGCAGATGTGGAATACGGATACGGAACAGCTTTTCCGTATTGCGACTGAAAACACGCCGCGCTGCCTGGTAAGCGATCTCAGAAACATGGAGGATGTGATGAGAGAGATGCTGACTCCGGAGCTGAAGGATGAACTGAAAGAAGCTGTCAGGCAGGATGCGGAAGACGATTGTGGAATTTCGATTTCAGAAGAGAAAGTTGATGAATTTGTGGGCCAGCTGTTCTCTCCATCTGGAGGAAATCCGGAAAACGCTATGTACGTGCTTTCAAACCAATCCAAAATCAACGGCGCGGCATGCATGCTATATGAAGATATTCTGAAGGGACTTGCGGATGAGCTGGACAGGGATCTTTTTATTCTCCCAAGCAGCATCCACGAGGTGATTATTGTTCCAGCCAACGATTCCAATCCACGAGGCGATCTGTGCAAAATGGTCAGGGAAGTCAACGAGACCCAGGTCGCAGAGGAAGAGATCCTTTCGGATATTGTATATTTTTACAACAGGAAAACCGGGGTTATCACCATGTAAGGAGAAAGACATGTCCCTCAAAACGGGACATGTCTTTCTTTTTGTGTCTTTTCTGTGATTTTTTTATTAAAAATTCATTATGGAATTGCTTAATTGCGTATTTTGTTGTACAATAGAGGACGTAGTGTTTTATCCTGCACTCGTAGCTCAGGGGATAGAGCTGTGGTTTCCGGTACCACGTGTCGGGGGTTCGAATCCCTCCGGGTGCATTTAAGGAATTGCTTGCAATTCAGGAGGAATAATGAAAGCAACAAAAAGAAATACGAAAAAAACAAATAGAACAGCAGAATCTCAAAACGGAAGCATGATCAAAGAATTTTTCAAACGAAATTTCAGATACATTACCGTAGCAGTGGGGTTCGTCATACTGGTTATAATCCTGGTTGTAAGTACAGGTGATGATAAAGACGACAAAGAAAAAGAGAAAACTGATATAGTTGAGGAAACAACAGCAGAAGATTCCGCGGAACCTGAAACTGAAACAGAAGAAGCGACAGAGGAAGAAACAGCAGAAGAGGTATCAAATGATCTTCTGACTGACGCATATCCGGATATCAATGCCTTGGTTGCCAGCTACTTTACTGCGATAACAAACAGTGATCTTGCTACCCTTAGCCAGATTGTCGTTCCGCTGAGTGAAGCGGAGCAGAACGCTCTTGTGCAGAAAAAAGAGTATATAGAAAGCTATAATAATATAGTATGCTATTCGAAAGCAGGTCCTGTTGAGAATTCCCATATCATATTTGCTTACCATGAAATCAAATTCATCAATATAAATACGATGGCTCCCGGATTGGAACTTTTCTACGTCATGACGGATGAGAGCGGAAAGCTTTATTTTAATAACGGAGAGATTGATGCCGACACCGAAGCGTATGTAAATGCCATAATAGAAGAGCCGGACGTAAAAGCCTTATTCGACACTGTGAATACAAAGTATCAGGAGGCACAGGCGGCAGATGCGGATCTGAAAGCCTTTGTTGAACAGCTTGCAGCCGTAGCAGGAACGGCACAGTAGACAGAACGAAAAACTTGACAATTGTGCATAATTGTATTAATCTTAATTTATGATTTGTGTCATTTTTTGAAAGACAGGATTAAACATAATGAAACCGATGAGAAAGAGTAGTAAGCTTTTGTACGACATTAAAGAGAGCCGTAAATGCTGGGAATGCGGTATGTAGTCTTTTGCTGAATGGACTTTTGAGGGCAGCCTGAAATTGTAATAAAAGTATGCGCTGTCGGGAACCAAACCCGTTATCAATCAGGCTTGTATAATTCAGGCAGTTGACCTGACTGTACATGACAGAGAGGACTTTACGTCAATTTGAGTGGTACCGCGATAATAAGTATATTATTACCGTCTCAAGCATTTGCTTGGGGCGGTTTTTTTATCTCACAGGATAGTTCGTCCCAGGTGATGATAAAAACCGCGTGGAGGCAGACTGATTATTAAAATTCGAAAAACAAGGAGTTGGTTGTATGGAAGACGGTTGGTGGAAAACAGCATAACATTTGATATAGCAGGAAAACACCTGCAAGAAGACACAGAAAAACAGACAGATTGTCAGAAGAAAAAGGAGAAAAAAGATGAAAAAGAAATTTTTAGCAGTTTTATTATGTGCAGCGATGACAGCAGTAGCAGCTACAGGATGTTCAGGAGCAGACAACAACGGAACAAAAACAGAAACTACAAAAGAAACCACATATACCATAGGGATCTCGCAGTTTGCAGAACATGGATCACTGGATAACTGCAGAGAGGGATTTCTTGCAGGGCTGGCAGAAGAAGGGATTGTAGAAGGCGAGAATCTGAAAGTTACAGTTGAAAACGCCCAGGCAGATACAGGAATCGCGAACCAGATTGCACAGAATTTTGTGGCAAACAAGGTAGATCTGATTTGTGCAATTGCTACCCCGAGCGCCCAGAGTGCATATAATGCTGCCAAAGATGCGGATATACCGACAATCTTCACAGCAGTAACAGATCCTGTTGCGGCGGAACTTGCCGATGAGGATGGAAATCCGGCAGGAAATATCACAGGAACAAGCGACAAGCTTCCAGTGGAAAAGCAGCTTGCCATGATCAGGGAAATCCTTCCTGAAGCAAAAACAATCGGTATTCTGTATAATACAAGTGAAGTGAATTCGGAAGCGGCAATAGCAGAATATGAAGCGGCTGTAGGCGAATTTGGATTCAAGCTTGAAACAGTAGGCGTTAGCGCAGCCGCGGACATCCCGCTGGCAACAGACAGCATATTGGAAAAAGTAGACTGCATCAACAATCTGACAGACAACCTGGTTGTCAGTTCACTTCCTACAATTCTTGCAAAAGCTTCAGAGAAGAACATCCCTGTATTTGGCAGCGAAGTTGAACAGGTAAAAATAGGATGCCTTGCGTCAGAAGGCCTTGACTACTACAAGCTTGGAATGCGGACAGGAAAAATGGCAGCTGCAGTTTTAAAGGGAGAGAAGAAGGCAGGCGAAATGCCTTATGAAATAATTGAAGAGAGCAGCCTGTATTTCAACTCAAAGGTTATGGAAAATCTCGGGCTGGAAGTGTCAGAGGATGTAATAGGAAGAGCAGCTGAGAAATTCACGGAAATTTCGGCAGAATAAAAAAGAAAAACGTATTTCCGAAAATATGTAATCGGAAAATTGGAGGAATCAGAAATGTCTATACTTTTAGGGGTTTTAGAGCAGGGCATCATATATGCAATCATGGCGCTGGGAATCTACATCACATACAAAATACTGGATTTTCCTGACCTGACGGCAGACGGAAGTTTTCCCCTTGGTGCAGCCGTTACAGCAGCCGTGATGGTAAAAGGGGTCAATCCTTATCTGGCGCTTGTGATTGCCTTTGCGGCAGGCGTGCTGTCAGGCATTGTAACAGGAATCATACACGTGAAGCTGAAAGTAAGGGATCTTCTTTCTGGCATTATTGTAATGACCGGGCTGTATTCCGTGAATTTAAGGATTGCGGGAAAGTCGAATGTTCCTATATTCAATATGGAGACGATCTTCGACAATGCTGGATTAAACAATGTCTTGCCGGAGTCTGTTGCAAGCTATCAGACCCTCTTCGTTGTCGTGGCGGTAGCTTTAGCCAGCAAATTTGCACTGGATGCTTATCTGAAGACGAAATCAGGATATCTGCTCAGGGCGGTTGGAGACAACTCTGTAATAGTAACGACTCTGGCAAAGGACAGCGGTTTCGTGAAAATACTGGGTCTTGCCATAGCGAACGGTCTGATTGCCCTGAGTGGAAGCGTCATGTGCCAGCAGCAGCGTTTTTTTGAAATATCAATGGGTACGGGTACAATGGTGATCGGCCTTGCCAGCGTCATTATTGGAACAAACCTGTTTAAGAATTTTTCGAAAGTCAGGGCGACGACGGCTGTTATAATCGGCGCTGTCATTTATAAGGGATGCGTAGCGGCAGCGATTAAATTCGGCCTCAGCGCAACGGACATGAAACTTGTAACTGCGGTCCTGTTTTTAATAATCCTGGTACTGAGCAGGGGCAGGGTAAAGAAGGTGAAGAACAATGCTTGAGCTTAAAAATATCAACAAATATTATAATTCTGGAACAGTCAACGAGATGTGCCTGTTCAACAATTTCAACCTTACAATAAAGGATCATGAATTCGTGTCCGTAATCGGCAGCAACGGCTCCGGCAAAACCTCGCTCCTCAACATTATCTGCGGCAGCATCGCTACAGACAGCGGAAATTTAATCATGCAGGGCAGCGACATTACCGGAGAAAAGGAATTCAGGAGATACAGGAAGATCGGAAGAGTGTATCAGAATCCTGCAATGGGAACATGCCCGAGCATGACCATCCTGGAGAACATGTCCCTTGCTGACAATAAGGGTAAGCCTTATAATCTGGGTTCCGGAACAAACAGGAAGCGGGCTGAATTTTACAGGGAAAGCCTCAGGCAGCTGAACCTGGGACTTGAGGATAAGATGAACGTAAAGGTAGGTTCCCTTTCGGGTGGACAGAGGCAGGCAATGGCGCTTCTGATGTCGACAATGACACCTATAGAATTCCTGATTCTGGATGAGCATACGGCGGCTCTGGATCCGAAAACAGCTGAGACCATCATGGAGCTTACTGATCAGATCGTTAAGGAAAAGAAGCTCACAACAATCATGGTAACGCATAATCTCAGATATGCATTGGAATATGGCAACAGGCTCCTCATGATGCATCAGGGCGAAGCGGTGCTGGATAAATCAGCTGCAGAGAAAGCGGAAATGAGTATTGACGACCTTCTCGGCGTGTTCAACCAGATCAGTATAGAATGCGGAAATTAGCGGTTTGAGTGAAGCGGCGAAAAAAGCCGGAATTTACGAATACAGGAGGAATGAAATATGAATAGAATAGCAAAATTCCATAAAGTCAGCAGGGAACAGTTTTTCGAGGACTACAGGGATACGTTTGGTGAAACGGATGATGAAAAGCTGTATGCCATATACGAGAATATCAGGCTGCCCAGAAGGGCTACAACAGGCTCGGCCGGCTATGATTTTTTCAGCCCGGTCCCATTTGAACTGATGCCCGGGCAGACAATTAAAATACCTACCGGAATCAGGGTAGAAATCGATGAGAACTGGGTTCTGAAATGCTACCCAAGAAGCGGGCTTGGATTTAAGTTCAGGCTGCAGCTGAATAATACTGTAGGGATTATAGACAGCGACTATTTTGAATCTGAAAATGAAGGCCATATTTTCTCGAAACTGACGAATGACAGCAATGAAGGAAAGATACTTGTCCTCGACGCGGGGGACGGATTTATGCAGGGTATTTTTATCGAATATGGCATTACCGTTGATGATGAAGTCACGGAAACCAGAAACGGCGGATTTGGAAGCACCGGAAGGTAATCTGGAAAGCTTGCAGGCAGCATATGCAAGAGGTTCTGAATAGTTACAAAATAGTTGACAAATCTTTTACATCGGTTTATACTTTGAAAGTAAAATAGTTTGATAATCAAAATAAATGATGGGGAATAAAATGACAACTAAAATAATAGGTACGGGAAGCTTTCTTCCTGAAAATATAGTAACCAATGAAAAACTGACAACGATAGTTGAAACCAGCGATGAATGGATCAGCAGCAGGACAGGCATAAAAGAAAGAAGAATCGTGTGCAGAGAGACGACTTCCGGTATGGCTTCTGAAGCGGCAAAGCGTGCAATTGAGGATGCGAAGATAGATCCTGCGGAAATAGATCTTATTATTATGGCTACCTTTACACCTGACAGAAGCATGCCTTGTGGTGCGTGCGATGTCCAGAAAGAAATCGGAGCTGCAAAAGCAACAGCATTCGATCTTAATGCAGCCTGCTCGGGCTTCCTTTTTGCGCTTAATACGGCTCACGCATACATATCCGCAGGATTATGCAGGACAGCTCTGGTCATGGGTGCTGAGACACTGTCGAAGGTACTTGACTGGACTGACCGTGGAACCTGTGTCCTTTTCGGAGATGGCGCCGGAGCTGCGGTTGTGCAGGCTTCCGATACAGGAATTATCAGTATGGTAACCGGGGCAGACGGAACGAAGGGTGACGTGCTGACATGTGACGGAAGAAGGGTCATAAATCCTCTGACTGCAGGTCTGGACGACGTTGAGTCTGGAGCCGATGAAGCATACATAAAAATGAATGGCCAGGAAGTGTTTAAATTTGCCGTGAAGAAGGTGCCTGAATCGATAGAGGAGCTTCTTGAGAAATCAAGGACTGCAATTGAAGACGTGAAGTATTTCATCCTTCACCAGGCAAACAAGAGGATTATTCATTCTGTAGCAAAAAGGCTGAAGGTTTCTGAAGAAAAATTCCCGATGAATCTTGATTCCTGCGGAAATACTTCGGCTGCCAGCATACCGATTCTGCTTGATGAAATGAATAGAAAAGGTCTGCTGAACCCAGGGGATAAGATTGTTATGTCCGGATTTGGCGGAGGACTTACATGGGGAGCCGTTATCCTTGAATGGTAGCCAGTGTGCATGATTTCCTGTAATTAATGATATTCGAAAGCCTCAGCCCGTGGATTGTCCCGGTGCTGGGGCTTTTTTTCGGTTTTAAAAGTACAGATGTGTATCGGATTATTGCAATTTACCGTATTTTGTTTGGAAAACTTATGGTATAATACTATTATTAGAAAAACAGAGAGGATGTTTGAAATGAAAGATTTTATGATAACGACAGAAAATACTGCTGATCTGCCTGATAAATATGTCCTGGAAAATGAATTGGGAATAATGGCCCTCACATATATGATTGATGGTAATGTCTACGATAAAGACAATTCACTTCCTTACAAAGAGTTTTATGACAGAATACGTAACGGCTCTATGCCGACTACGTCGCAGATAAATCCGGAAACCGCCAGGGAAAAGTTCCAGAGCATTGTCGACAAAGGAATGGATGTCCTTCATATATCGTTTTCTTCGGGGCTCAGTGGAAGCTATAATAGCGCAAGAATCGCAGCGGAGGAAATGAAGGAGGAAAATCCGGACGCCAGAATAATTGTTGTGGATTCCCTGTGTGCATCTCTTGGACAGGGCCTTATTGTCCATAAGGCAGTGGAAATGAAAAAGGCAGGAAAAACCCTGGATGAAATTGTGAAATGGCTTGAGGAAAACAAGCTCCACATATGCCACATGGTGGCAGTCGATGACCTTAACCACCTTTACCGCGGAGGACGCGTCTCAAAATCAGCCGCATTTATCGGAACCATGATCAATGTCAAACCTCTTATTCATGTAAATGACGAGGGAAAACTGATACCTATAGCAAAAGTAAGAGGCAGGAAGAAATCGCTTACTGCACTTGTAGACAGTATGGAAGCGCAGATGGGCTCATGCAGAGAGCAGAATGATATCGTATTTATCAGTCATGCAGACTGCCTTGAGGATGCTGAATTTGTTGCAGCACAGATCAGGGATCGGTTCGGGATTGAAAAATTCATAATCGATTTTATCGGACCAGTCATAGGCTCCCATACAGGCCCGGGAACTGTAGCAGTGTTCTTTATGGGTGAAAAAAGATAAAACTTAAAAGTTGAGAAACAGCCGTCCGGACGAAAGCAATAGCAAGTCTGGGCGGCTGTTTTTGTACTATAGGAGCATGTCCTGCAGAACAATGGAGTTGACAATCGTTATCATCCGGGGTTATAATGTTCAATGTAAATGATAACCATTATCAATAAGAGGTGCCTAAATGACTTTACTGGATGGAAAAGCAGGCGAAAGCTACAAGGTCAAAGAACTTATGACTGATGAAGATGTTATGAGAAGGCTGGAAGTTCTTGGAATCAATGAAGATACAAATGTGAAGATTTTAAATAGAAAAAGAAATGGCTCCATGATTATAAAAGTCAGGGGAAGCCGCCTTGCCATAGGAAGAAATATCGCAGCATGCATAGAAGTAAGGGAGGGCGAATGATGGAAGATTATATACGCGTTGGATTCGTCGGGAATCCCAACTGCGGCAAGACAACTCTCTTTAATGCGTTTACGGGGGCAAAACTGAAGGTTGCGAACTGGCCTGGAGTTACAGTTGAAAAAAAAGAAGGCGAAACAGAATACAAAGGGACGAAAATCAAACTTATCGATCTTCCGGGAATCTACAGCCTTACATCGTATTCTATAGAAGAAAAGGTCTCCAGGAAATGCATTATGGAGGACGATGTGGACGTCATAGTAAATATCGTCGATGCATCATCTCTTGAGAGAAACCTGTATCTGACAACCCAGCTCCTTGAACTGGGAAAACCTTTGATCCTTGCACTCAATATGATGGATATCGTTGAGGAAAGAGGGATGGAGATCGACCTCCACAGGCTTCCGGAGCTTCTGGGAGGAATTCCGGTAGTTCCTGTCTCTGCAAGAAAGCGGACTGGTCTCGATGTTCTGATGCATGCGGTCGTGCACCATTACGATGAAGGCCCTACAGGCCATCTTGTGGATTATGGCCCGGAAATTGAGGAAAAGATAGAAAAACTGAGGATTATTCTGAAAGCTGAATATCCGGAAATCAGAAACAGCCGCTGGCATGCCATAAAGCTTCTGGAATATGATGATGAGGTAACTGAACAGTATCCCCTTAATGCAGATGAAATTATAGACAGGAACTATGAAAAAGAAATCATTAACAAGAAATATGATTTTATCGAGGAAGTGCTGGAGGACACGCTTTTTAAGAAGGATGAGAAAGAACAGTCGACAGACAGAATCGATTCGATACTGACCCATAGAATATTCGGTATACCGATATTCCTGACGATCATGGCTCTTGTTTTCTTTCTTACATTTACAGTGGGAGACATGCTGAAAGGCGTCTTTGAAATAGCGCTGGCAGGATTTTCACAGACAGTATATGGTTTCCTTACAGGAGCAGGAGCTGCAGCCTGGATGGTATCCCTGATAGTAGACGGAATTATAGCAGGCGTTGGTGGAATCCTTACCTTCCTTCCCAATATATTCATACTCTTTCTGGCCCTGGCGGTACTGGAAGACAGCGGCTATATGGCCCGCGTTGCCTATGTTATGGATGGGATTATGGGAAAAGCCGGCCTTTCGGGAAAGGCTTTTCTGCCCATGGTTCTTGGTTTCGGATGTACGGTTCCTGCCATAATGGCGACCAGGACCCTGGAAAGCCGTAAGGAAAGGGTGAAGGCGATCCTGATTACTCCATTCATGTCCTGCTCGGCGAAACTGCCCATATACGTTCTGTTTGCTGATATGTTCTTTGAGCAGCAGGCGATGATCGTGGCATATTCACTCTATGTGGCAGGACTCCTTTCGGGAATTCTTGTTGCGCTGGCTGTCAACAAGCTGGACAGGAAAAGAGAGCAGCGCTCCCTCCTGATCGAACTTCCGGAATACAAGGCACCGAATGCAAGGACCATATCCATCTATGTCTGGGAGAAGACAAAGGAGTATCTCGTAAAAGCGGGAACTACGATTTTTATAGCTTCAATCATAATATGGTTTATACTCAACTTTAATATGGATGGAATGACTGCTGATATATCGACAAGCATCGGAGCCTCTCTGGGCAGGCTTCTGGAACCGGTTCTGAAACCGGCGGGGCTTGGCATGTGGCAGATAGGCGTAGCGCTGATTTCCGGCCTTTCAGCCAAGGAAGTGGTGGTATCCAGTTTTGCAGTGCTTTTCGGGATTGGAAATGTCAATTCCGGGGCCGGGATGGTCGAGCTCGCTACGGCTCTCCAGAGCAATGGATTTGGAGCTTTGAATGCGTATTCGCTTATGATATTCGCTCTTTTTTATACGCCGTGCATAGCAACGATTGCTACCATCAGGAAAGAGACCGGTTCTTTCAGGGTTACGGCATATATGGTAATATTCCAGCTTGTTTTTGCATGGATCGCGGCTGTTGTTGTGTACCAGGGCGGCATGCTTTTCGGCTTTTAAAAAGATATCGGTGCAGTAAAGGGAAAACCTGGTTGGCGGATAAGGATAATCGTCCGGATGGGCGGTTGCAGATAAAGGAGTGATCTGGGATGGATGTAACAATCGGACTTGCAGTTCTCATAACTGTTTATGCAGGGTTTGTCATCATAAAAAAGATTAAGGATATAAAAAAAGGAAAATTTTGCAGCTGCAACTGCGATTCATGCCCTTCAAAAAACTGCGGAAAAAAAGGAAAGGATGTCTGATATGAGCGAGCTGAAAAAAGCAAGAAAAATGTCCTATTCAAGAGTGGAATCAAGCGTGCTGATGCTGCCGGACCAGGCAAATGCCCTTGGCAATGTTCACGGCGGAGAGCTCATGAAACTGATGGATAACGTGGCGGTTATGGCGGCAATGAAGCATTCGGGAGGAGCAGCGGTGACTGCCAGGGTTGATGAACTGGTATTTCATGAGCCGGTCAGCATCGGAAGTATCGTAACCTGTATAGCCCAGGTGGCTTATGCCGGACGAACTTCCATGCAGGTGAAGGTTACCGTCTATGTTCATGATCTGAAAAAGTATACGGAACCGAGAATTGCACTCAGTTCATTTTTTTCAATCGTGCACCTGGGAGATGACAACAGGCCGAAGGAGGTTCCGGGTCTTATTGCCGTAACAGAGGAAGAAAAGGTGCTTTATAAAGCCGGAGAGGAAAGGTATCCAAAGAAATGAAGATAAGATTTGGAATAGCAGGAACGTCTGCAATAACAGAAAGATTTTTAGGGGCTGCGGCAGGAAATCCTGATTTTGAACTTAAGGCTGTCTATTCAAGGGAACTTGAAAGAGCGGAATCCTTCGGAAAAAAATTCGGAGCAACACTTTTTTTTGATGATCTTGAAAAAATGGCGGAATCAGATGAGGTGGATGCGGTCTATATAGCATCGCCAAATGCCCTGCATGCATCTCAGTCCATACTCTGTATGAAACATGGCAAGCATGTCCTGTGCGAGAAGCCTTTTGCTTCGAATCAGGCAGAAGCAGAGGACATGATAGAAGCAGCCAGACAAAACGGGGTGCTCCTGATGGAGGCCATGAAGACCACGCTGACTCCTAATTTTCACACGGTGAAGGATCATCTTTATAAGATCGGAAAAGTAAGGCGTTATTTTGGAAATTACTGCAGGGTTTCCTCGCGTTACGATAACTACAAAAAAGGAATTATAGAAAATGCCTTCAAACCTGAACTTTCCAATGGCAGCCTCATGGATATCGGCGTGTACTGCATCTATCCCATGGTTTCCCTTTTCGGGGAACCGGAATCGCTGAAGGCCCAGGGAATCCTTCTTGAGACGGGTGTGGACGGACAGGGAACAGTGGTTTTCAAATATGACGGAATGGAAGCTGTCATCCAGCACTCGAAAATCACCACCTCATACATACCGTCTGAGATACAGGGAGACAAGGGAAGTCTGATCATCGACAGCATCAATAACTGGAGAAGTGCCAGGATACGCTATCTTGACGGAACTTTTGAGAAGATAGAACTTGAGGACGAGGAAGAGCTCATGCATCATGAAATCAGGGAAATGACAGATCTTATCAAGAACGGAAAACTTGAATCGGACCAGAACACCCATGAGAATTCGAGAATTACAATGAAGCTGATGGACGAGGCGAGAAGGCAGATCGGGCTGTCCTATCCTGCTGATGAAAAGCTTGAATGATTATCCTGTTATTGGTATAATATCTGTACGGTAAAAGCTTATTTTGAATAATACCGAATCATAAAAGATGAATATGGAGGGATCTGTAATGTCAAAAGTAATATTAGGTATTAAAGTCCAGGAACGTGTCAACACGGTAAGCGAAGTACAGAAGCTTATTTCAAAACATGCATGTGAGATCACCACACGCCTTGGTCTTCACGAGGCTACGCCAGATACCTGCAGCACGGAAGGTATCATCGTTCTTGAATTCAGGGAAGGTGCCGAAGAATCAGCATACGAACTGGAAAAAGAACTCACAGGATACGGACATGTAAATGTACAGAAAATGGTTTTTTAAAGAAATAGAATAGGAATGTTTCATGTGCTCCCCCGCCTGCAATTGTCAGGCGGGGGAGTCCGCGTTCGATAAAAAACAATTGACAAATGCAGGCCGAGACTATATACTTTGAATGTCAAACTATTTGCACATCAAACTATTGATGCGAAAAAATATAATGTTTAATTAAAAGGAGATTATTACAATGTTAGAAAAAATGAAAGAAATTATCGCAGGACAGTTAAACGTAGATGAATCAGAAGTAAATGTAAACACATCTTTTAAAGACGATCTTGGAGCAGATTCCTTAGACTTATTTGAACTTGTAATGGCTTTAGAAGAAGAATACAATGTTGAAATTCCGGCTGAAGATTTAAACGTGCTTACAACAGTAAGTGAAGTTATGGAATACTTAAAAAACAAAGGTGTTGAAGAATAATATGAAGACTAGAATTACGGAATTATTAAACATAGAGTACCCTGTCATACAGGGTGGTATGGCCTGGGTCGCAGAACACAGTCTGGCAGCAGCTGTATCAGCAGCAGGCGGATTCGGATTGATCGGCGCAGCAAATGCACCCGCTGAGTGGGTGCGTGAAGAAATCCGTAAAGTAAAGGCACTGACAGACAAACCGTTCGGCGTTAACATCATGCTCTTAAGCCCGCATGCTGAAGCAATCGCTAAGGTTGTTGTTGAAGAAGGGGTTGCTGCGGTCACTACCGGAGCTGGAAATCCTGAAAAGTATATGCAGATGTGGAAGGATGCAGGAATCAAAGTAATTCCTGTCGTTGCTTCAGTAGCGCTTGCAAAAAGAATGGAAAAATACGGTGCGGATGCTGTTATAGCGGAAGGCTGTGAATCAGGCGGACACATCGGCCAGCAGACTACCATGGCTCTTGTTCCACAGGTTGTTGATGCGGTAAGCATACCGGTTATTGCAGCAGGCGGAATTGCAGACGGCAGAGGTTTTGCTGCGGCTATGATGCTTGGAGCTGAAGCGGTGCAGATGGGTACCAGATTTATAGTTGCAAAGGAATCCATTGTACACCAGAACTACAAAGACAGAGTGATGCTGGCAAAAGATATAGATACAGAAGTGACAGGAAGAAGCACAGGACATCCTGTACGTGCCCTACGCAATAAGATGACCAGAGAATACCTCAGGCTTGAAAAGGAAGGCGCATCTTTTGAAGAATTGGAATACCTGACCCTTGGATCGCTGAGGAAGGCCGTTATGGAAGGAAATGTTTCCGAGGGCACGCTTATGGCAGGACAGAGCGCAGGTATGGTAAAGAAAGAACAGACCTGTTCAGAGATTATTCTTGAAATTGTGGATGAGGCAGAGAGACTGCTTAAACTGAAATAACTGGAAGTTTTCAATAAACGTTTACAATACAGAAATACAGACAAAAACTGCTATGACGCACATAAATATTTTGAAGGTCAAGTAAAAGGAGAATACATGAGTAAAGTTGCATTTGTTTTTCCAGGACAGGGAGCCCAGTATCCTGGAATGGGAAAAGAATTTTATGAAACAGAAGAAGCCAGCAGGCGCATATTTGATAAGGCATCAGAAATCACCGGAATTGATATGAAGGAGCTGTGTTTTACGGAAAATGACAGGCTCAATATAACTGAATACACGCAGGCAGCAATGCTTACAACTTCCGTTGCCATATTAGAGGTGTTAAAGGAAAGAGGGATCACTCCCGACGTCAGCGCAGGGCTGAGTCTTGGAGAATATGGCGCTCTTGTAGCTTCCGGAGTATTGTCCTTTGAAGAGGCCTGCAGCGTTGTAAGGCAGAGAGGAATCCTCATGCAGGAAGAAGTTCCGGCAGGAGTCGGAGCCATGGCAGCAATATTGGGTATGGATCCTGAAAAGATTGCGGAGATCTGTGCACAGACGGAAGGAATCGTACAGATTGCAAATGATAACTGTCCGGGCCAGATTGTAATCTCCGGTGAAAAGGAAGCAGTTGAAAAAGCAAATGCGGCTCTTCTTGCTGCAGGAGCAAAACGTGCCATTATGTTAAATGTAAGCGGCCCTTTCCACTCAGCCATGCTTGAGGGGGCAGGAGCAAAACTTAGGAAGGTCTTAGAACCTGTAGAAATCCTGGATTTCAAAATTCCATATGTTTCGAACGTGACCGCTGAATATGTGACGGACGGATCCAAAGTCAAAGAGCTTCTTGAAAAACAGGTTTATTCATCTGTTAAATGGAGGCAGAGCGTTGAGAAGATGATTGAAGACGGAGTCGACACTTTCATTGAAATAGGACCAGGCAAGACCCTTACTGGCTTCGTAAAGAAGATAAACAGAGGAGTCAGGTCATTCAACGTTGAAAAGCCTGAAGATATGGAAAAAGTAATAGAGGGATTGAAAGGGGAATAATACATGCTTAAGGATAAAATCGCATTAGTCACAGGCGCATCCAGGGGAATCGGACGTGAAATCGCAATTTCCCTTGCTGCAAACGGTGCTCTTGTAGTAGTCAACTACAGCGGCTCGGAAGCCCGTGCTGAAGAAGTTGTTAAGGAAATCGAGAATAACGGAGGCCGTGCGGCGGCATACAAATGCAACGTCGGCAGTTTTGAAGAAACAGAAAAGATGCTGCAGCATATCATTAAGGAATACGGCAGTATTGATATACTTGTAAACAATGCAGGAATTACAAGGGACAACCTCATCATGAAGATGAAAGAGGCAGATTTTGACGAAGTAATCGAGATTAATTTAAAAGGAACATTCAACTGCATCAAGCATGCAGCGAGACAGATGCTCAAACAGAGAAGCGGGAAAATAATCAATATCTCATCCGTTTCAGGTGTATTGGGAAATGCGGGGCAGGCCAATTACTGTGCTTCTAAAGCAGGAATCATAGGTCTTACAAAATCCACAGCAAGGGAACTTGCATCCAGAGGAATTACTGTGAATGCAGTAGCACCTGGATTCATCCAGACTGAAATGACGGATGTATTATCTGAAGAAGTGAAAGAGAAAGCAACGGAGCAGATTCCGTTAAAGAGATTCGGAAGCACAAAGGACATTGCTGAAATCGTATGCTTTTTGTCATCAGACAAGGCAGGCTACATCACCGGACAGGTCATCAGCGTAGACGGCGGAATGGCAATGTAGGCAGTACCGGAGCATATGGAATCAATGCTGGATCGTATATATTTTTGTAAATAAGGAGAAAACAGATGAAGAGAGTAGTCGTTACAGGTATGGGTGCAATCACCCCTATTGGATTAAATGTTGATGAATTCTGGGGAAGTGTAAAGGAACAGAAGATAGGATTCAGAGAAATTACCAGATTTGATATAACGGAATACAAAGCAAAATTAGCGGCAGAAGTAGTTGGATTCGATCCGAAAAACTTCATGGATTTCAAAGCGGCAAAAAGAATGGAGTTGTTCTGCCAGTTCGGAGTAGCAGCCGCAAAAGAAGCCATTGAAAATGCCGGGCTTGATATAGAAAAAGAAGATCCTTACAGGGTCGGAACAGCCGTAGGTTCAGGAATAGGAAGCCTTCAGGCAATGGAAAGGGAACATACGAAATTACTGGAAAAGGGACCTGCAAGAGTGAACCCTCTCCTTGTGCCGATGATGATTTCAAATATGGCGGCAGGAAACGTTTCCATACAGTTCGGATTAAAGGGAAAAAGCATTAACGTAGTTACTGCATGCGCAACAGGAACCAATTCAATCGGTGAGGCATACAGAAGCATCCAGTGCGGAGATGCAGATGTTATGGTCGCAGGCGGAACTGAAGCTTCAATCACACCGATCGGCGTGAGCGGCTTCACTGCACTTACTGCACTTTCTACATCGACAGATCCAGCAAGATGTTCCATTCCTTTTGATAAAGAGAGAAGCGGATTCGTTATGGGAGAGGGCGCAGGCGTAGTAGTTCTGGAATCTCTTGAACATGCAAAAGCAAGAGGAGCAAACATTCTTGTAGAAATCGTGGGATATGGAACGACAAGCGATGCATACCATATTACTTCTCCGGCAGAGGATGGCGAAGGCGCAGCAAGAGCCATGATGAATGCAGTAAAAGAAGCTGGCGCAGCTCCTGAAGACATCATGTACATCAATGCCCATGGAACAAGTACCCATCATAACGATCTGTTTGAAACAAGAGCCATCAAAAAGGCTTTTGGAGACCACGCTTATAAGATGAAAGTCAACTCTACAAAATCCATGATCGGACACCTTCTTGGTGCTGCAGGAGCAGTTGAATTCATAACCTGCGTGAAATCCATACAGGAAGGCTATATCCATGCGACCGCAGGATATAAGGTTAAGGATGAGGAAATTGACCTCGACTATGTAACTGGAGAAGGCGTTGCAATGGATATTGAATACGCACTTAGCAATTCGCTTGGATTCGGCGGACACAACGCAAGCATCCTTGTTAAAAAATACAGCGAATAGATCTGGAAGGAGTTCAAAATGGATTTAGAAAGCATACTCAAATTAATAGATAAAGTATCGGCGTCTTCACTCAGCAGTTTTACTCTTGAAGAAGGCAATATGAAAATTTCACTGTCAACCAACAAAGGCGGACAGATAGTGGCGGCGGCAGAAGGAATCGCAGCAGCACCTGTTCAGGTTCTGGCATCTGCACCTGTTGTCCAGGAGTCAAAGGCAGAAGTTTCAGATGAAGGAAATTATGTAAAGTCACCTCTGGTTGGAACTTTCTATGCTGCATCCTCACCTGACGTGGAAAATTTCGTTAAGGTAGGAGACAATGTTAAGAAAGGCCAGGTTCTGGGAATCGTTGAGGCAATGAAACTCATGAATGAAATCGAATGCGATTTTGACGGACAGGTGGAAGCCATCCTTGTTGAGAATAACCAGATGGTTGAGTACGGACAGAAATTATTCAAGATCAAGACAGTTTAGGAGCTGAGCAGATGTTAGATATAAAGGAAATAATGGATATAATACCTCACAGGCAGCCGTTTCTGCTTATCGACCGCATTGAGGAACTGGAACCTGGAAAAAAAGCGGTAGGCCGCAAATGCGTTACTTACAATGAGCCTTTTTTTAACGGCCATTTCCCAAGTGAACCTGTTATGCCGGGAGTCCTTATCATTGAGGCCCTTGCTCAGGTAGGCTGTGTCGCAATGTTGAGCCTTGATGAAAACAAAGGTAAAACGGGGTATTTCGGCGGAATCAATTCGGCCAAATTCAAGAAAAAAGTAGTCCCGGGTGACGTGCTCACACTGGAAGTTGAAATAATAAAGCAGAAGGGGCCGATCGGAGTCGGAGCCGCAAAAGCTTACGTGGATGGAAAAGTTGCAGTTGTTGCAGAACTTACATTTGCCATCGGATAGGAGAACTCTATGTTTAAGAAAATTCTAATTGCCAACAGAGGCGAAATTGCAGTACGTATTATCAGAGCCTGCCGGGAACTTGGAATAAAGACAGTAGCAGTATACTCGGAAGCGGACAGGGAGGCACTCCATACGCAGCTTGCGGACGAGGCGGTATGCATTGGTCCTGCAGCGGCTTCTGAAAGCTACTTGAATATGGAAAGGATACTCAGCGCCACCATATCAACCGGCGCTGATGCTATTCATCCAGGATTCGGATTTTTGTCAGAGAACAGCAGGTTTGTTGAAATGTGTTCCAAATGCAACATAACCTTTATCGGACCTTCTGCTGAAATCATCAACAAGATGGGTAATAAGTCAGAAGCCAGAAAAACCATGATCGAGGCGGGTGTTCCTGTAGTTCCAGGGACGAAGGATCCGGTCTTTCAAGCAGAGGAAGGGAAAACCATAGCTGACGGCATGGGATATCCAGTCATCATCAAGGCCTCCTCAGGCGGCGGCGGAAAAGGCATGCGTATCGTAACTGCCAGCGAAGAATTCATCGGGTGCTTCAATACTGCACAGAGGGAATCTGTAAATGCATTCGGTGACAATACCATGTATATTGAGAAATATATAGTAAGCCCGAGGCATATCGAGTTCCAGATACTTGCTGATAAATACGGAAACGTAATACAGCTTGGAGAGAGGGACTGCTCGATCCAGAGAAGGCATCAGAAGCTGATTGAGGAATCACCTTCAAGTGCCATTACTCCTGAACTGAGGAAGCAGATGGGCGATACTGCGGTAAAAGCGGCAAAAGCTGCAACATACGAAAATGCAGGAACGATTGAATTTCTTCTCGATAAGAATGGTGATTTCTATTTCATAGAAATGAACACGAGAATTCAGGTTGAACACCCGGTAACTGAAATGGTAACCGGATTAGACCTTATCAAGGAACAGATCAGGATTGCCGAAGGCCAGAAACTTACCATTAAGCAGGAAGATGTTTTGATCAGAGGTCATGCAATAGAATGCAGGATCAATGCTGAAAATCCGGCAAGGAATTTTATGCCTTCGCCTGGAACAGTTACAAACATGCATCTTCCGGGTGGAAACGGCGTCAGAATAGATACGGCACTTTATAACGGATACAAAATCCCGGCACATTATGACTCTATGATAGTAAAAGTCATTGTCCATGATGTGGACAGGATTTCGGCAATAAATAAAATGAGAAGCACCTTAGGCGAAGTCGTAATCGAGGGTATTACGACAAACATTGATTTCCAGTATGAAATTCTGAGCAATGAAGCATTCCAGGCAGGAGATGTCAATACCCATTTTATTCAGGAGTTTTTTGAATAGACAGGAGAATAAGATATGTTACTAAAAGATATGTTTAAAAAGCCAACCTATATTACCATAGGTAGAAAAGAGGAACCGCAGGAAAGCAGAGGGTCAAAACAGCAGGTTGAGGCTGAAAAGAAGACTGCTTCCGAACCTCGTGTTCCTGAAGGCTTATGGACGAAATGTGATAAATGCGGAGAAATGCTCTATACTGAGGATGTCATAACCAATAATTATACCTGTCATAAGTGCGGCAGTTATTTCAGGATTACCGCCGATACAAGGATCAGCATGGTCGTCGACAGGCACAGCTTTAAGGAGTGGGATACAGGCCTTTCAAGCGGAAATCCGCTGGATTATCCGGGATATGATGAAAAGGTCGAGAATCTCCAGTCAAAAACGAACCTGGATGAAGCCATCATTACAGGTATAGGAAAAATAAAAGGAATGGACGCAGTCATCGGAGTATGCGACTCAAGGTTCCTCATGGGGAGCATGGGCCATGTTGTCGGAGAAAAAGTGACAAGAGCTGTTGAAAAAGCGACGGAAATGAAGCTGCCGGTCGTAATATTCGCCTGCTCAGGCGGAGCAAGGATGCAGGAAGGCATCGTTTCACTGATGCAGATGTCAAAGACATCCTCTGCATTGAAAAAACACAGTGATGCAGGACTTCTGTATATTTCAGTGCTGACAGATCCTACAACAGGCGGCGTTACAGCAAGCTTTGCAATGCTTGGAGATATCATTCTTGCAGAACCGGGAGCCCTGATAGGCTTTGCGGGACCAAGGGTTATCGAACAGACAATAGGACAGAAACTTCCGGAAGGATTCCAGAGAGCCGAATTCCTGGTGGAACATGGACTTATAGACGGAATTGTAAAACGAGAGAATTTGAAGGATACTCTCGCAAAACTGCTTTACATGAACCAGAAAGATGGGGAATTTGAATGGCAGAAAACGGAAACAAAAGATGACGGGACAGTATCAGGCATAGAGAAAGCAAAAACACCAGTACAGACAGCAGAATCTGCAATCACCCCATGGGAACGCGTGCAGATGGCGAGGATGGCTGGGCGCCCAACGAGCCTTGATTATGTAGGCGCGGTTTTCACGGATTTCATTGAGCTTCATGGAGACAGGAACTTCAGGGATGACGGAGCCATTGCCGGAGGCATCGCGCTTCTTGACGGACGCCCGGTTACGGTGATTGGACAGCAGAAGGGCAGAAATACAAAAGAGAATATCAGCAGAAATTTCGGAATGCCATATCCGGAAGGGTATAGAAAAGCCCTGCGCCTTATGAAACAGGCAGAAAAATTCAACAGGCCTGTCATCAACTTTATCGATACGCCTGGAGCTTTCTGCGGTCTTGAGGCTGAAGAAAGAGGACAGGGAGAAGCAATTGCAAGAAACCTGATGGAAATGTCGGGCCTTACTGTACCTGTTCTCAGCATTGTAATTGGTGAAGGCGGAAGTGGCGGAGCGTTGGCCCTTGCGGTTGGAAATGAGGTATGGATGATGGAGAATTCCATCTATTCCATTCTCTCTCCTGAAGGCTTTGCTTCTATCCTTTGGAAAGACAGCAAGCGTGCCGATGAAGCGGCAGGAGTAATGAAGATTACTGCTGAAGACTTAAAGAAACTAAACATAATAGAAAAAATCATACCGGAGACGGAACCTGCAACAGATAAGACCGTTCCTGCAATATCAGCCTTCATGAAAGAGAATATGATCGAATTCCTGAAAAGGTATGAAAGCATGGGCAAGGGACAGCTTGTAGAGCACCGATATGAAAGATTTAGGAGAATGTAGAATGAATTGTAAACCTTTGGTAATCGGTGATTTGACAGCTAAGATCCCTGTAGTGCAGGGCGGAATGGGTGTGGGCATCAGCCTTCACCGTCTGGCCGGTGCAGTTGCAGCTGAAGGCGGCGTTGGCATTATTTCTACGGCACAGATTGGATTCAAAGATCCGGAATTTGACAGGAATCCTCTGAAAGCCAATTTGAAAGCAATAGGCGAGCAGATACTGAAAGCCAGAAATATTGCCCCAAAAGGCATTATCGGGGTTAATATCATGGTGGCGACAAAGAATTATGAGGAATACGTCAAAGCTGCTGTCAAGGCTGGAGTGGATCTGATAATTTCAGGAGCCGGCCTGCCTGTTACGCTTCCGGAATTTGTGGAAAAATCCAGAACGAAGATAGCGCCTATCGTATCATCTTTAAAATCTGCTTCAGTAATCTGCAAGCTTTGGGACAGGAAATATCATAAGGCTCCGGACATGGTCGTGATAGAGGGACCCCGGGCAGGCGGACACCTTGGTTTTACAGTTGAGCAGCTTGAACATATTGACGAAATGGATTTTGACGGCGAAATACGCTCTATAATCGCTCTGGTCAGCGAATATGGGGAAAAATACAACAAGCATATTCCTGTTGTTGTTGCAGGCGGCATCTATGACAGGTCTGATATGGATCATTATCTGGAGTTAGGTGCGGACGGAGTGCAGGTAGCTACAAGATTTGTTACCACATACGAATGCGACGCCGACATGGATTATAAGATGTCATATATCAATGCAAAAAAGGAAGATATCAAGATTGTAAAAAGTCCGGTAGGTATGCCAGGCAGAGCGATCATGAATCCCTTTATGGAAAAGACAAAGTTGGAGAGGGTTCCGGCTGCCAAATGCCGTCAGTGTCTGGCTCACTGCAACCCGGCTGAAATTCCATACTGCATCACAGATGCACTTATAAATGCGGCAAAAGGGGATGTTGAAAATGCCCTTCTTTTCTGTGGCGAAAATGCATACAAAGCTGAGAAGCTCGAGCATGTCAGCGATATTATGAAAGAATTTTCATGCGAAAAATAGGATGAATGCAGATATGGCCCGTTTCAATCAGAGCGGGCTGTATCTGCATTTTTTAAACAAAACATACCATAAATAGTAAAAAGCATCAGATGTGCAATTATCTGAAATTAGTGGTGTTTATATGAAATAATGGAATATATTTGAATAATAAAGTTGATTTAAAATAAAGAGAGGTTGAATAAATATAAGTTTATGCTATAATGTTAATTACAAGACAATGTTAATTGACTTTTCACGCTGGGGGGCAGCCGGAAGTTATTTCAGCCATTGCTTTTTTATGTAAAACTGGTAATAGTTTTATTCACAAGTGAATATCAGAATTATTACAACTTTTGTGAGGTCATGGGAGGACTGATTATGAGTTTGACAGAAATTCGGAAAATAATTAATGATAGCGACAATATTGTCTGCTTATGCGGGTTAGGGATGAATAGCGAATGCGGTTTTCCGGACCACAGGGTGCCGGGAGAGGCTTATGACATCGAACTGAAATATGGACATTCACCGGAGGATTTATTCAGCTCCTTGTTTTATACGGTTAGAACAAAGCAGTTTTTCCAGTATTATAAAAACGAAATCCTGTGTCTGGATCGAGAGCCTGGGGCGGCATTCTATTCACTTGCAGAGCTGGAAAAGACCGGAAAGCTGCGGGCAACCATCACAAGAAGCTTCTACAGCCTTCCGCAGAGGGCAGGATGCAAAAAGGTGATCGAGCTGTTGGGCAGTATTTACAAAAACACCTGTCCGCATTGTGGAACGGAGTATACAGTAGATTTTGTAAAAAGTGCTTCAAGCGTGCCTTTATGTCCGGAATGCCAGAAAACCATACGCCCAGGCGTTTGCCTTTACGGGGAGATGGTGGACAACCAGCTGACAACGAAATCTGCTGAAACCATATCGAAGGCCGATGTGCTGCTGGTTCTTGGAACGAACCTGAAATCGCGTTTGTGTGAACAGAGGCTTAAGTACTTCAATGGAAGTAAAGTAATCCTTATCAATGAGGAAGAGCATTATTCGGATGATCTGGCAGATTACGTAATCCATGACAAGGTAAATGATGTGCTGCCTTATCTGGTAAGTTAGGAAGAACCGCTGGAATAAAGATTTCCTGTTAAAATGATAAACTGATAAAAATCCGGACTCTGAGGGGTCCGGATTTTTATGCCTTATGAACCAGTTCGATTTAGCTGAAAACTGCCATAAAGCATTGCGTTAACGCTTTAATTGGTAAAATTGCATAAAAATACACGTAACAAGTGCTGAAAGATGTCCCGTACAAAACCGAAAATCCTTGTATAAGTGTTGAAATATGGCGGCAAATAATATATTATATAAACAATAGTCTTTTATGGATGGTATTATAAGGAACAATAAGAAAGGAAGATATGTATGAATTACAACGTTACAGTAATTCCCGGTGACGGAATAGGACCGGAGATTGTCAGGGAAGCACAGAAGGTATTGGATAAAATCGGAGAAAAATTCGGACATTCTTTTAATTATACAGAGGTTCTGATGGGTGGAGCATCAATTGATGTCCATGGAGTTCCGCTTACGGATGAGACTTTGGCGGTCGCAAAAGCAAGTGATTCTGTTTTGCTTGGCGCAGTCGGAGGAGATGTTGGAAATTCAAAATGGTATGATATTGCACCGGAACTGCGTCCGGAAGCGGGATTGCTTGCCATAAGGAAAGGCATGGGGCTGTTTGCAAATATCAGACCTGCATATCTGTATGAAGAGTTAAAGGATGCATGTCCTTTAAAAGATGAAATCATCGGCGACGGGTTTGACATGGTCGTAATGAGGGAGCTTACAGGCGGTATCTACTTCGGGGAAAGAAAGACAGAAGAAGTTGACGGAGTTATGAAAGCGACTGACATACTGTCTTATGACGAGAATGAAATAAGAAGGATTGCAGTCAAAGCATTCGAAATCGCTATGAAAAGGGATAAGAGGGTCATCAGCGTCGATAAGGCGAATGTCCTTGACTCTTCCAGGCTCTGGAGAAAAGTGGTTGCAGAAGTAGCAAAAGATTATCCGGAAGTACAGCTGAGCAACATGCTGGTAGACAACTGTGCGATGCAGCTTGTCAGGGATCCGAAGCAGTTCGATGTAATTCTGACTGAAAACATGTTTGGAGATATACTTTCAGATGAAGCGAGCATGGTTACCGGCTCGATCGGAATGCTGTCATCAGCAAGCCTTGGAGCTACAAAATGCGGACTTTATGAACCAAGCCATGGTTCAGCGCCGGATATAGCAGGCAAAGATCTTGCAAATCCGATTGCCACCATCCTTTCGGCAGCCATGATGCTGAGATATTCCTTTGACCTTGATCAGGAAGCAGATGCAGTTGAAGCAGCTGTGAAAAAGGTGCTGGAAGACGGATACAGGACGGGAGACATTATGTCTCAGGGCATGAAGCAGGTCGGAACAATCGAAATGGGAAGTCTGATCGCCGAAAGAATATAAAAGTATATAAGGAAGCTTTTCCTGAATTTGCATAAAATTCCGGAAGATTAAAATCACAGATAAGCAGAAAGAAGGAATAATAATGAGAAGTGAAGCAGTTACCCAGGGAGTTCAGCAGGCTCCACACAGATCTTTATTCAATGCGTTAGGCATGACAAGTGAAGAAATGAAAAAACCGCTTATCGGTATTGTAAGTTCATATAATGAAATCGTGCCTGGTCACATGAACCTTGATAAAATCGTTGATGCCGTAAAATTAGGTGTTGCCATGGCAGGCGGAAATCCAGTTGTTTTCCCTGCAATTGCAGTATGTGACGGGATTGCCATGGGGCATATCGGAATGAAATATTCTCTTGTTACAAGGGACCTGATTGCTGATTCGACAGAAGCGATGGCAATGGCTCATCAGTTTGATGCCCTTGTAATGGTTCCGAACTGTGACAAGAATGTCCCGGGACTTCTGATGGCTGCAGCAAGAGTAAATATCCCTACTATCTTTGTAAGCGGCGGCCCTATGCTTGCGGGAAGGGTAAAAGGAGAAAAGACCAGCCTTTCAAGCATGTTCGAGGCAGTCGGCTCATACAATGCAGGAAAGATTTCAATGGATGAACTTGAAGAATTTGAAAACAAGGCATGCCCTACCTGCGGTTCCTGCTCGGGAATGTACACGGCTAACAGCATGAACTGCCTGACGGAAGCTTTAGGCATGGGCTTAAGGGGAAATGGAACGATCCCGGCAGTATATTCAGACAGAATCAAACTTGCGAAACATGCGGGCATGAAGATAATGGAATTATTAGAAAAGAATATCAAGCCAAGAGACATCATGACAAAAGAAGCATTCTTAAATGCACTGACAGTTGACATGGCACTTGGATGCAGCACAAACAGTATGCTGCACCTTCCTGCAATTGCACATGAAGTCGGAATTGAGCTGGATCTTGAAATTGCAAACCAGATCAGTGCCAAGACACCGAATCTCTGCCATCTTGCCCCTGCAGGACATACATACATGGAAGATTTGAATGAAGCAGGCGGAGTTTATGCAGTCATGAATGAACTCACCAAAAAGGATTTATTGTATACAGATCTTATAACAGCAACGGGAAAGACAGTCGGTGAAAATATTGCAGGCTCTGTGAACAGAGATCCAGGAGTAATCAGACCGATTGAGAACCCATACAGCGAAACAGGCGGAATCGCGATTCTCAAAGGTAACCTTGCTCCAGATACAGGCGTTGTAAAGCGCTCTGCAGTTTCACCTGAAATGATGATTCATGAAGGCCCGGCAAGGGTATTTGACTGCGAAGAGGATGCAATCGCCGCAATCGATGCAGGGAAGATCAACCCGGGAGATGTTATCATAATCAGATATGAAGGACCAAAAGGAGGCCCTGGAATGAGGGAAATGCTCAGACCTACTTCCGCAATCATGGGGATGGGACTTGGAAACAGCGTTGCCCTGATTACCGACGGACGTTTCAGCGGCGCTTCCAGGGGAGCGGTGATCGGACATGTTTCACCTGAAGCCGCAGTAGGCGGACCAATAGCGCTTGTTGAAGAAGGCGATATCATCACAATAGATATAAATGCCAACAAGCTTGATTTTGCAGTATCTGATGAGGAATTGGAAAAGAGAAGAGAAAAATGGCAGCCTAGAGCGCCGAAGATTACGACTGGATATCTTGCAAGATATGCTGCAATGGTAACCTCTGGAAACAGAGGGGCTGTTTTGGAAATTAAGTAGCCATTCAGCTGTGCCGGACGAAAGCTGCAGCGAGCTATAGAAAAAAAGGAGATGAGCAGATGAAATTGAACGGATCAGAAATAGTGATCGAATGTTTGAAAGAACAGGGTGTTGATACTGTATTCGGATACCCGGGCGGTACAATACTTAACATATATGATGCGCTGTATAAGCACAGTGATGAAATCAGACATATCCTGACGTCGCATGAGCAGGGTGCTGCTCATGCAGCAGATGGATATGCACGCTCCACCGGGAAAGTCGGCGTATGTCTGGCTACTTCAGGCCCGGGCGCAACCAATCTTGTTACCGGAATCGCGACTGCTTATATGGACTCTGTGCCTCTGGTTGCGATTACAGCCAATGTTGCAGTTCCGCTTCTTGGAAGGGACAGTTTCCAGGAAATCGATATCGCAGGAGTCACAATGCCGATTACAAAACACAATTTTATTGTGAAAGATATTGCAATGCTGGCAGAGACCATTAGAAAAGCATTTGAGATCGCGCAGTCCGGAAGACCGGGCCCTGTGCTTGTAGATATCACAAAAGATGTCACGGCAGCTACCATGAAATATACACCTGCCGTTCCTAAGAAGATAGAGAGAAAAACTGATGAAATAAAGGAATCTGACATTGAAAAAGCCATCAAGCTGATCAACCAGTCCAAAAAGCCGTTTATCCTCGTTGGTGGCGGAGCGGTGATTTCAGGAGCAGCCGAAGAGGTGACTGAATTCGCACATAAGATACATTCGCCCGTTACGGACACGCTGATGGGCAAGGGTGCATTCAGCGGAGAGGACGAACTCTATACGGGAATGCTTGGTATGCACGGAACCAAGACGGCAAACTTCGGCGTTACCGAATGCGACCTGCTTATTGCGATAGGAGCCAGGTTCAGCGACCGTGTTACGGGTAATGCCAAAAAATTTGCATATAATGCAAAGATTCTGCAGATAGATGTTGATCCTGCGGAAATCAATAAGAACGTCCTCGTTGATGCAAGCATCACGGGAGATGTGAAGGAAATACTTGCAAAACTCAATATAAGGATCGAACAGCATAACAGGGAAGAATGGGTAGGCCATATCATGGAACTCAAAGAAAAATACCCACTTAAGTATAACCCTGAAATTCTTACCGGACCTTATGTGATTGAGGAACTCTACAGGATCACTGACGGGGATGCAGTCATCACTACAGAAGTTGGACAGCATCAGATGTGGTCAGCCCAGTATTACAAATATAAAAAACCAAGGACGCTCATCACCTCCGGCGGTCTCGGAACAATGGGATACGGACTTGGAGCATGCATCGGCACAAAGATAGCAAATCCAGACAAGATCGTTGTAAATATAGCAGGTGACGGCTGTTTCAGAATGAATATGAATGAGATCGCTACAGCAACACGCTATAATATACCGATTATCCAGATCGTATTGAATAACCATGTTTTGGGAATGGTCAGACAGTGGCAGACGCTGTTCTATGAAAAGAGATATTCGGCAACTGTTCTGAATGACTCAGTGGATTTTGTTAAACTGGCCGAAGCTATGGGCGCTGAAGGAATCAAGGTCACAAAGAAAGAGGAAGTTGAACCAGCGATCAGAAAAGCAATCAGTCTGAACAAACCGGTGGTTATCGAATGTGTTATTGACAGCGATGATAAGGTATGGCCTATGGTGCCGGCTGGCGCTGCTATCGAAGAATCTTTCAACGAGGACGATCTTAAAAACAGGAAATAATCCTCAGACACTGTGATGAAATACCTGGAATAAGCCGTTTTTAAAATTGATTATTAGAAAATATAATAAATGCAAATGTTTTTTGCGAAAAAGTTATTAATGCTATTGACTATAATTTAACAAGAGCGTAAAATAAAATTAATTTAGAGGTCGGCCGGTTATTGGGGCGGAATGGATCTTTAATTGATTTGGATCCTATGGCTTTAGCTCGGCAAAAGAGTAAAGCAGGTAGAGTACAGAGACTAATAAATATTGTGATTAAACAAGGAGGAAAAAAAGTGAGTAGAGTGTACAATTTTTCAGCAGGACCAGCGGTGTTGCCTGAATCAGTTTTAAAAGAAGCAGCAGCAGAGATGTTAGAATATAAGGGAACCGGAATGTCGGTTATGGAAATGAGTCACCGTTCGAAAGCTTATGAAGAAATCATTAAGACTGCAGAGCAGGACTTACGTGATCTGATGAACATTCCTGATAATTATAAAGTATTATTCCTCCAGGGCGGTGCATCACAGCAGTTTGCCATGATTCCTATGAATCTTATGAAGAACAAGGTTGCAGATTATATTGTTACAGGACAGTGGGCTAAGAAGGCATATGAAGAAGGAAAAATCTATGGCAAAGCAAACTGTATCGCATCTTCAGCAGACAAGACTTTTTCCTATATTCCAGACTGCTCAGATCTTCCGATCAGCGAAGATGCAGACTATGTATATATCTGTGAAAACAACACGATCTATGGAACAAAATTCAAGACGCTTCCTAATACAAAAGGAAAAACGCTTGTATCAGATGTTTCATCCTGCTTCCTTTCAGAACCAGTAGATGTATCAAAATATGGCATCATCTACGGCGGAGTGCAGAAAAACATAGGACCAGCAGGTGTTGTTATCGTTATCATCAGAGAAGACCTGATCACTGAAGATACACTTTCAGGAACGCCAACAATGTTGAAATACAAGATTCATGCAGACAATGAGTCACTTTACAATACTCCGCCTGCATACGGCATCTATATCTGCGGCAAGGTATTCAAATGGCTCAAAGAAATGGGCGGTCTTGAAAAAATGAAGGAACACAACGAAAAGAAAGCTGCCATTCTTTATGATTTCTTAGACCAGAGCAAGATGTTCAAAGGTACAGTTGTGAAAGAAGATCGTTCACTGATGAATGTTCCTTTCGTAACCGGAAGCGATGAACTTGATGCGAAATTTATCAAGGAAGCGAAAGCGGCAGGATTTGAAAACTTAAAAGGACATAGAAGCGTTGGTGGTATGAGAGCAAGCATCTACAATGCAATGCCGATTGAAGGCGTTAAGGCACTTGTGGAATTCATGGGTAAATTCGAAGCAGAAAATTCAAAATAGACAGCCGGAGGTATTTATATGTTTAAGATCAATTGTTTGAATCCGATAGCCGCTGTGGGTATGGATTTGTTTTCAGATAAATATACAGTTACAGAGGATTTTGCACAGGCAGATGCAGCACTTGTAAGAAGTGCAAGCGTTCATGAACTGGAGCTTTCTGAACAGCTTCAGGCAATAGCAAGAGCTGGAGCAGGCGTCAACAATATTCCGCTTGATAAATGCGCAGACAAGGGCATTGTGGTATTCAATACTCCTGGAGCAAATGCAAACGGCGTAAAAGAACTTGTAATCGCCGGACTTCTTCTGGCATCACGTGACATCGTAGGCGGAATCAACTGGGTTCAGTCAGTAAAAGATGATGAAAACGTTGCTAAACTTGCAGAAAAGAATAAATCGAAATTTGCAGGAACTGAAATCAAAGGAAAGAAACTTGGTATTATAGGACTTGGAGCAATCGGCGTTCTTGTTGCAAATGCAGCAAACCGTCTCGGTATGCAGGTGTATGGCTATGATCCTTTTATCTCTGTAGATGCTGCATGGAATCTTTCAAGGGATATCAAACACATCAATAATGTGGAAGATATCTACAAAGAATGCGATTTCATTACAGTGCATGTTCCGCTGCTTGACAGCACAAAGAAGATGATCAACAAAGAAGCAATCAGCATGATGAAGGACAATGTTGTAATCCTTAATTTTGCAAGGGATCTTCTCGTTGATGAAGTTGACATGGGAGAGGCATTAGCTGCAGGAAAAGTGAAAAAATATGTAACTGATTTCCCGAATCCGACAACAGCAGGAATGCCGGGAGCACTTGTTATTCCTCATCTCGGAGCTTCTACAGAAGAATCAGAAGACAACTGCGCAATCATGGCTGTCAAAGAAATCAAGGAATACCTGGAAAACGGAAATATCAAAAATTCCGTTAACTATCCAGCATGTGATATGGGGATATGCACATCGGCTGTCCGTATTGCAATCAATCACAAGAATATACCGAACATGCTTGGACAGTTCACAAGCATTCTGGCTTCAGCCGGAGTGAATATCTCTGACATGATCAATAAGAGCAGGGGTAATTATGCGTATTCGTTACTTGACGCAGAAACTGCAGTTGCAGATGATGTAATAAGCCAGTTAAAAGCAATTGACGGAGTTTTAAAAATAAGAGTAATCAAATAAGATATAGCGGAGTCGGCAAGGCCATCTGGCCTCCCGGTGCGGCTTATAAATAATCCGGTTATTATTTTAAATAGTAATCGGATTATTTTTCAGATATCAAGACATTGGAAAACAGAAAAAAGTAATTTAACAGGAGTGATAGATATGGCGATAGTGAAACCGTTCAAGTGCATCAGGCCTAGACAGGACCTGGCTTCTAAAATAGCAGCATTACCGTATGATGTATATAACAGGAACGAAGCTTTAGAAGAAGTTAAAAAGGAGCCGCTTTCATTTTTGAAAATCGACAGGGCAGAAACCCAGTTTGATGACTCGGTCGATACTTATGATGAAAGGGTTTATCAGAGAGCACATTCCACATTATGGGGAATGATTGAAGAAGGTCTTTTTGAACAGGATGGAAAAAAATGCTATTATATATATGAGCTGACAATGGCTGGAAGAGCCCAGACAGGTATCGTAGCATGTGCGTCAATTGACGATTACGAAAACAATATCATTAAAAAGCACGAAAACACAAGGGCTGACAAGGAAATCGACCGAATCAACCATGTGAACATCTGCAACGCACAGACTGGCCCGATTTTTCTGGCTTACCGCTCTAATGAAGCGATAAACGCCGTAATAGAGGCTGTCAGACAGAATGCTCCGGTTTACGACTTTACATCGGATGACGGTGTTAGGCATGCAGTATGGAAAATAGAAGAAGACAGTAAAATAAATGCGGTTGGGGATGCTTTTGCGGCGATTAACGATATTTATATAGCTGACGGTCACCACAGGGCTGCTTCGGCGGTTAAAGTCGGAAAAATGAGAAGAGAAGCAAATCCTGGATATACCGGAGAAGAGGAGTTCAACTTCTTCCTTTCTGTGCTGTTTCCGAACGATCAGCTTATGATATTGCCATATAACAGGGTTGTTAAGGATCTGAACGGCCTTTCCAGGGTAGAATTCCTTTCAAGAGTTGGAGAACTGTTTGAAATCGAAAACCTTGGAACGAAAGCATATGCGCCTGAATCGAAAGGCTGCTTTGGAATGTTTCTTGAAAAAGAGTGGTACAAACTGGCTGCGCATAAGAATCTACTTTCAGAGGACCCTGTAGAAGGGCTGGATGTCTCAATACTCCAGAACAGCATTCTGGCTCCGATTCTTGGTATAGGAGATCCCCGTACGGATAAAAGAATTGATTTTATTGGTGGGATAAGGGGTCTTGAAGAACTGGAGAAAAGAGCTGGATCAGATATGAAATTGGCGTTTTCCATGTATCCTACATCAATTGATGAACTGTTTGCGGTGTCTGATGCAAATCTGCTGATGCCACCCAAATCCACATGGTTTGAACCTAAGCTTAGAAGCGGATTATTTATACACAGCCTGAGCGAATAGAATACAAGAAATACCAGCCCCGCGGAAAATTTCTTTTCCTGCGGGGATTTTTAGTGCAATAGCCATTAGATTTCATGAGGTCTGGATGAAAAATATGGATAATGGGTATCGTTTCTGATAAAATATAGAAAATGCCTGTGGGCAAAAAAGCGTCAGGCAGAAAAGGAGCATTTGTTTGATGGAAAACAAATGAAATCATGCTATGGATGACGTTGGATAAATAGTTGTCAAGAAATATTGAAAAGAATGAGAGGTAGAAAAATGAAAAAGAAAATTTTAATTTTAGGAATGGTATTATGTATGTTTGCAGGAGTGGCTGCATGCGCAAAGGAAGACAAGGTTTCGAAAACAACCCAGGAGGAGACTGCAGAGGAGAAGGAAACGACAGAGGAGAAGGAAGCAACAGAGGCAGAAGAATCTTCAGAGGATACAAAAGAGACAGGTGATGCAGGGCAGTTCCTTGCACCTGAAACAGGCGAAACGGTTGCTGAAATGACAGTGAAGGATCACGGAATCATAAAAATCAGGTTTTTTAATGAAATAGCACCAAAGGCAGTTGAAAACTTTATAACCCACGCCAAGGAAGGCTACTATGATGGTCTGACGTTCCACAGGGTAATGAATGACTTCATGATACAGGGGGGAGATCCTTCCGGTAATGGAACAGGCGGCGAAAGTATATGGGGTAAAAATTTCGAAGATGAGTTTTCCTATCTTCTTTTCCCTTGCAGAGGTTCGTTGTGTATGGCGAATGCAGGCGAAAATACAAATGGAAGCCAGTTTTTTATAGTTCAGACAGGAGCAGTTGATGCCGATATAATAACACAGATGGAAGAGGCGGATTTTCCGGAATCCACAATACAAAATTATGAAAACAATGGAGGAACGCCATGGTTATGGGGAAAACATACGGTTTTCGGACAGGTGTTTGAAGGACTTGAGATAGTTGATGCAATCGCCCTTACAGAAACAGACAGTAATGACAAGCCTCTTACTCCGGTCGTTATAGAAAAAATCGAAATTAAGGAATATTAAAGTACGGAAACTGTGATGCGAATAAGGATATCCGCATATGTTACATTGGTGAAATACAGGTAACTGTTCAGAACACCTGTTTTGCGAGGCGTTTTTATGCTGACTTTGCATAAAAACCTGAGTTATGTATGCGCCAAATTGCTGGTTTTGCAATTTGTGTGCATCATCTGTGACTATGAAGGACGTAGTCCCGAAAAGTTACAAATACTGGAAAGAAGGAGCTTGCCAGATATGAGAGCGAAACGAATAGAAAATCAGGGAAACGAGAAAATAATAATAGGCGGTTTTGAATTTGCTGATGAAAAATCTGCCTTCGAAGCAAAAAGAGAATTAGAAGGAATAGAATATGTGACAGGCAGGGCGAATTTCGAAAGTCCTGAAGCAGCACTGAGTGTTTATGATAAAATCATAGAGAAAAAGCTGTTCAAAACACCTGTTGGATACAGCTATCTATATGAGGTTCAGAAATATCTAAAATCTTCGGGGGTTGTCGATCAAAGCAGGATTGTAGCAATACCTGCAGACATGGCATCAGAAGAGGAAAAGAAAGACATATATCAAAACGATAGTGCGGATTGTTATAGAAAAAGATACAGGTTTTCATTATATCTGAATGTAATAATGATTTTTATTATCATTGCAATGTTTTATATAACATTAACCGGCGAGAACCTGAACATTATTAATTATAAAAACCATCTTACCGACAAGTATGCGGAATGGGATCAGGAACTGACAGAAAGAGAGGCTGCTGTCAGGTCTCTCGAACAGAAATATGAAGGACAAAGTCCTGAATGATTACAATTCACAAAGAATACATATTTATCTGCTATAATCGCACGTAAGACAAGACAGCAAATATACGCTTTTTGTGATTTGTATATTGATATTATGGAGGTTGTGATAATGGATCAATTGAAAATACTCGTGGTGGATGATGAAGCCAGGATGAGAAAACTGGTAAAGGATTTTCTTGTAAAACAGAATTTTGAAGTACTGGAGGCAGAGGATGGAGCAAAAGCTCTCGAGATTTTCTATGCTGAAAAAGAGATAGCTTTGATTATATTGGATGTCATGATGCCTAAAGTTGACGGATGGCAGGTATGCCGGGAAATCAGAGAATATTCGAAAGTCCCCATTATTATGCTGACAGCAAAGAGCGATGAGAGAGATGAACTTCAGGGGTTTGAAATTGGGGTCGATGAATACATATCGAAACCTTTCAGTCCGAAGATTCTTGTGGCCCGCGTAGAGGCGCTGTTAAGAAGAGCTAATGTTATAAGCCAGGAGGAAACGGTCAGTATCGGAGGAATCGCAGTAAATAAGGCGGCACATACGGTGACGATAGACACAGAACCAGTGGAACTCAGCTTTAAAGAATTCGAGCTTCTGACATATTTCATGGAAAATCAGGGAATAGCCTTATCCAGAGAAAAGATTCTGAACCATGTATGGAATTATGACTATTTTGGAGATGCGAGGACGATAGATACCCATGTCAAGAAGCTGCGAAGCAAGCTTGGCGACAAGGGCGAATATATAAAAACGATCTGGGGCATGGGCTATAAATTTGAGGTGGTTTAATGAGGCGTTCGATAAAAAAGCAGATTGCACTAATTTTTATAGGACTGATGACCTGCACTCTTTTAGCATGCTGGTTCATCAATAATGCATTTCTTGTGAATTACTATCTCGTCAACAAGGAACGGACACTGATGAAAGCCTATAATCGGATAAATGAAGCAAGCAGTGATAACAGGATGGATTCAGATGAGTTTGATATAGAATTCGAAAAAATGTACTCCACCGATAACATAGCGATTGTGATAATGGATCCGAGCGGAACAATAAAGAAATCGTCAATCAGCCAGGGGGAAATTCTGACAAGGCAGCTGTATGGATACATAGTCGGCAATCTGGATGTTGAGGTCGAGGTGTTAGAGAACAGCGAGAATTATATCGTGCAGAAAGTAACAGACCCGAGAAGCGGAAGCGACTATATGGAAATATGGGGGGCTCTTGATAACGGCAACCTTTTCATTATGAGGACGGCCATAGAAAGCATTAGGGACAGCGTAAGCATCTCGAACCGTTTTTTGGCATATACAGGCTTCTTTGCAATATTCGTGAGCGCTGCTGTGATCTGGTTCGTTACCAGGAGAATAACGGAACCCATACTGGAACTTGCAAAAATATCCGAAAGAATGACACATTTGGATTTTGAGGCAAGATATGAAAGCAGGGAAGAAAATGAAATAGGGCTTCTGGGAACCCATATCAATCAATTGTCGGATGCTCTTGAAAAAACTATTTCGGAGCTTAAAACAGCAAATAACGAGCTGCAGAGGGATATTGAAAACAAGATAAAGATAGACGAGATGAGAAAGGAATTCCTGTCGAATGTCTCCCACGAATTAAAAACGCCAATCGCATTAATTCAGGGATATGCAGAAGGTCTTAAAGAAGGAATCAACGATGACGCCGAGAGCAGGGAATTCTACTGTGAAGTGATAATGGATGAAGCGTCAAAAATGAACCAGATGGTAAAAAAACTTCTGACCCTGAATCAACTGGAATTCGGCAACGAAAAAATCGTAATGGAACGGTTTGATATAGCTTCTTTGATAAAGAATATCATACAGTCGTCCGATATACTGATCAGACAGAAGGGTGCCAAGGTTATTTTCAAGGCAGATGCCCCGGTATATGTCTGGGCAGATGAATTTAAGATAGAGGAGGTTGTAACAAACTATATAACAAATGCGCTGAATCACGTTGATCATGAAATGCTCATTGAAGTCAAGATAACTGAGACGGAAAAAAACGCAAGAATATCTGTGTTCAATACAGGTAAGACAATTCCGGAAGAGGATATCGACAATATATGGGGGAAATTCTATAAAATCGACAAGGCGCGAACAAGGGAGTATGGTGGAAGCGGTATAGGGCTTTCAATCGTAAAAGCAATAATGGAATCTCTAAACAAGGGATACGGGGTTAAGAACTACGAAAATGGTGTGGAATTCTGGTTTGAACTTGATAAATAATATAATAAAACGTATGTCGGAACACTGCCTATAAGCAAAAAATGTGTCTTTATAGCACGGGTATTCCCACGAGTGAGTGGATGTGGCAGATGAAAGGGATTTCAATAGTTCGATATATGCATGGAGGCGGTTATGAAAAAAACACTGGCTATATTGTTGACAGTTTTAATGGTAACAGGATGTGCGGAAATGGATGCAGACAAACTGACAAGTGAACAAAAAAATCTTGTAGCTGAGTATGCAGCAGGACTAGTAATAAAACATGACAGAAATCATGATGCGGCATCCGTTTCGGATATTCCGGAGGTAGTGTCTAATAAGGAAGTCAATATAGTAGACAGCGCCTATGATGCGAAGGAACAAGCTGATGAATCTATCAGAGAATATAAACAGGAGCCGTTGACAGAACAGCAGGCGGATAAGTCGAAAGAAGAAGCGGAAGAAGAAGCGGAAGAAGCGGATGAACCGGCAGCAGAGATGCAAATAGAAAAGTTCAGCCAAATCTTAGGGCTCTCCGATTGTACGATCCAGTATATGGGGTACGAAGTATGCGGCTATTATCCAAATGGAAAAGGGAATGGTGAGGAAGGAATAGTAGTTAATGCTACTGCCGGAACTCAGTTGTGCGTATTCAAATTCCAGATACATAATCGTTCATCCCAGGCTCAGGTCTGCGATATGCTTTCTGCAGACATGTCTTTCGGTTTTATGTTTAATGGAGAAAAGAGAGTTCCTGTCATGATTTCTCTTTTGCGCAATGATATGTCGGTTGTTTGTGAAACGATTGAAGCAGAGGCATCTACAGAGGCTGTTCTTCTGTGTGAAGTTGATTCTGACCTTCAAAGCATCATTAAGGAAGTTGATCTTCTTGTATACAAAAATGGTATTTCTGGTCTGGTTAAGCTCCAATAAAACAAAGGACCGGGGAATTGTTTTGAATTTCAAATGGCAGCGCCTCGCTTTAGTTCATCTAAAAGCGAGGCGTTTTTGTATATGTTAAGACAAGCAGGAATAAATCAAATAGCAGGAATGAAAAAATAGTTTTAAAATATTGACAAATATAAAAAATAATGATATTATATAAATCCGTCAGGCACAGAACAGCTTGTCAATAAGAAAAGTAAAAAAAGTGTTGACAAACATGAATGTGAATGATACAATTTTGTTCTACTCAGAGTAATTGTGAGTGAATATAAAAAGAATTCATAATAAATAAAAAAAGTGTTGACAATAACGTTTTTTGATGATATTATGTACAAGTTGCTGGTTACAGACCACAACACAGAACATTGATAACTGAACAGTGAAACAACCTTGAAAATTCAAAACCAGACAAAGTCTGGAAAAGAGATTTCATGATCGGTCAGGACTTAGTATCCGGCCAATCAAAGAACAGTGTCGAGAGACACGACCTAAAAAACAGTAAAATATGACCGAGTAGCATCGGCATATACGGAAAAA
>NZ_FMKA01000045.1 GCF_900096945.1 Anaerobium acetethylicum
ATTTCAGCAAATCAAAAACCCTTGCATATATTTTATCATAAAACGTCGAGAAAATCAGTAAAATCAATGGTTTCAGGTCTGCTCAGCAGACACTAAATATGATTCTCTTTTTTATGCGTTCGTTCGTCTCCGAAAAAAATGATGCTCCCCGCAGATGGACTCCCTACATAATTGCTCCTCTACTTACGAGATGCGAGTAATTCACCCCTTTCAAATAACATTTTTGAATTTTCGAAATAATATTCTATCCAAATCCCCCTAAATTCTATTTACTCCCCTTCTCTCCTTTCTTATACTGAAATCATCTTATCGAAAAGGAGATTTACGATGAAAAACAAAACTTTTTCCAATCCTCTACTAAGCGGATTCTATCCAGATCCATCCATCTGCCGCGTAGGGGATGATTATTACCTGGTCACCTCTTCCTTTGTCTATTATCCAGGACTCCCCATCTTTCACAGCAAAGACCTTATCCATTGGGAACAGATTGGGCACGGTATTCACCGGCCGGACCAGCTGGATTATAAGAACTGTGAAACCTCATTAGGTCTTTGGGCGCCAAGCATCCGTTATCATAACGGGACTTACTACATTATCAATACGTTCGTTTCGGAAGGCCGGGAAGCAAGAAGAGACAACTATATAATCACGGCCAGCAATCCGGCCGGCCCGTGGAGCAACCCCATTTTTGTGGAAGGGGCGGACGGCATCGATTCGAGTCTGTTTTTTGATGACGATGGGTCCGTATGGTATGTTGGCAACTTCATTTGTAGTGAGGCTCTGTATGAAGGGCATCACGGAATCTATCTGAATGAACTGGATCCGGACACACTACAATTCAAGGGACCACGCCATATCCTCTGGGACGGGAAAATGACACAAAGCAAGTGGATCGAGGCACCGCACCTCTATAAGCATGATGGATATTATTATCTGTTAGTAGCAGAAGGCGGAACCTTTGTCAACCACAGCGTTATGATGGCGCGCTGCAAGAACATTTCCGGAGATTACGAAGTCTGCCCCCGCAATCCAATTGTCACCCACCGCCACAGGCCTTTAGTAAATGACATATCCGTAGTCGGGCATGCTGATATTGTGGAAACGCAGAATGGAGAATGGTGGATGGTTCTTTTGGGTGTCAGGCCTTATGAGGGCGGTCACTATAATTTAGGACGCGAGACATTTATGATTCCTATCTTCTGGGCTGAGGATGGCTGGCCTATGACTAATAACGAGACCGGTCTCGTAAACACAACGGAACAGGTTCCCAATCTGCCGTCTACCTTATACCCTCTTACGAATCCGACAGACCAATTTGAATCTCCTGAGCTTGCTATGATGTGGAATACAATTCATCCTCCTGTAAAGAATTTCTTTTCTCTTACGGAACGTCCTGGTTTTCTCCGCTTGCATCTGATACCTGAAGTAATCACGGAAATCTGCAATCCAGCTTTTGTGGGAAGGAGACAACAACATAAAGTATTCCAGGCAAAAACCGTAATGGAATTCACACCGCAATCCGAATACGAAGAGGCTGGCATCGTACTTATTCAGGATGACCGTTTCAACTATATTTTTGTAGTTGGGTATGATAATGGCATAAGGGTTTTACGGCTGTTTAAAACGGGATTTGGCACAAGGACGCTGCTTAAAACGGTAACGTTGAACCCAGCCTCAAGGTTATATCTGAGCGTTCAGGGACACACGGATATATATTCCTTTTATTATGGCTACTCCGATCAGGAAATGCTTTTGTTTGCTGATAACCTTGATGCTTCATTATTAAGTTCTGCCGTAAATGAAGGCTTCACCGGAACATATATTGGCATGTATGGAAGCTCCAACAAAGATAGATCTTCCAATTATGCTGATTTTGACTGGTTCCAATATTGGGGCGTTTAAGACAGCATAAAAAAGCAACTAATACAGCAAGTCAGGCACCATGAATATTCCATTCACGGTGCCTGGCTTCTATTTGTTCATTTTGTTCATTCATTTTATTTATTCAGCAATGGCCTTGCAATTTTCATGTTGAAAACTTCAATTAACGGTCCCATAAAGAAAGCGGTAATAATTGTTCCAATCCCAACGAAAACAGATATCTTAGTGTAACTTCCACCAGCAAGTAAAAAAATAATGATACCTGTAATAACACAAATTAAATCTGATGTAATTCGGCAATACTGGAATTTTGCAACTTTCCACTTATACGAAAGAACGATTGCTACTGCATCATAGGTGGAGACTCCAAGATCTGCTGTCATATAAAAAGCGGAACCAAAGCAAATTATCACGATACCAACAACCAGGCATATAGCTCGAGTAACATAAGAAGGGTTTACAATAACACTCTGAAGAAAATCATATGTAAATTCAGTAATATAACCTAATAAAAACAAATTAATAAATGTAGCGATACCAATATTGTGACGATCAACTATGAGACCAAATAGAAGCAGCACAAGATTAACTATCATATATAATGTTCCAAATGAGATTGGTATCATCTGATTCAATCCACTCATCAGAGATTGGAATGGATCTACACCAAATGCTGCAATCTTGAAAATGCCAACACTGATCGCGCAGATTATAACGCCAAATAGTGACATAACTATTCTTCTTGTCCTCCTATTTATTTTACGATTATCATTAATGTTAAGTGTTCCATGTAACATAGCATTTTTCTCCTTATTTGTTCCCCTTCACTATCCCCTAACTGACCCTAATCAGCCCTTTTACAATACTATCCTTATTCTTTACGCATGACTGCAAGGCATCCTGAATATGATCCAGTTCAAAGGTATCCGTTATAATATTCTTGATATCAACCTTCTTCTGGGCAATCGCTTCGATTGCAAGTGGATAGATATTGCGATAGCGGAATACGGTCTTGAAATCCAATTCCTTATCAAGCGCCATACCCATTGGAATCGTGATTTCTCCGGAAGCACTGTATCCCACATAGACGATGGTGGATCCTTTTTTTGCCACACGTATCAGCTGTGCAGCGGTAATCTGTGTGCCTGCCGTTTCAATGCCCAGGTCGCATCCTCTTCCACCAGTCAGTTCCATAATCTTCTCTACCGCATCGACTTCTTTTGCGTTGATTACAGCATCCGCTCCTAATTCCAGCGCTTTATCCAGTCTTTTCTGCATGATGTCCACAACATAGACCTTTGAGACACCCATAGCCTTCAAAGCAAGCAACGTAACAAGGCCGATACATCCCGCTCCAGTAATAACCGCAGTCTGTCCCATGCTGGCTCCCCCTTGTATTGCCGCGTGAAATCCCACTGCAAGCGGCTCGATTAAGGCTCCCTCCACAGTGTCCATTCCTTCCGGAAGTTTGAAGCATAACGCTGCTTCATGTGCCACATATTCCTGGAAGACGCCATCAACCGGCGGCGTTGCAAAGAATACCACGTCTTGGCAGAGATTGTACTTTCCTGCTTTGCAGAATTCACATTCACCACAGGTCTTTCCCGGTTCCAACGCAACCTTGTCCCCTACCTTCAAATGGCTTACATTTTCCCCGACATCTACAACTGTTCCTCCTGCTTCATGACCCAGCACAAATGGGGTCTGTACAACAAAATCTCCAATTCTACCTGATTCATAATAATGCAGGTCTGAGCCGCATATACCGACATTCTCTATTTTTACCAGTACTTCGTTATCTTTTATCGCAGGGATCGGTCTCTGCTGTATTTCAACTTTTTCAATACCTGTCATCACTGCTGTCTTCATTGTTCCGTCCATATGTTTTCCCTCTCTTTTGAAATTTCTCTTATTATTTTCCCCTTGAAAATTCTTCCAATATGATCTGTTATTCAAATACCCTTATTTAACATTTTCTATTTGATTTTATTTAAAAGCCGCCTTAATCGTATCTACCAGTGCATCCACATCTTCTCTTGGTACCCTGAAACGCTCCATTCCATTTGTCTCCACGCTGTATCCGGTTTTATCCAGCTCATAATAGTCAACTGAAATTTCCGGTGCTTCTTCGCTACTGCGATGATAGACGATGCTCAAAACCGGATTCCTCTTATCCGTTGCAGACTGGCTTTCCGAATCCTTCTCCCCGGCATCTGCCAGCTCGGAATCCAGTATGATAAACTGCAGCGCCTGATATAAAGTCGTGAATTCTTTTTTTACTACTTCTTTTCCGTCAAACTTGTAGCTTTCTCCTTCTTTTGAAATCAGATGGGTTTCTTCCCCGACTGTGATTTCAACATCCGTTATGCTGTCGATATTGACAAGTGTGCTGATTTTCAGGATATAGTCAAACGGATTTATGGACAGAGCCGAATCCACTATGCCTTTGTTGAGGAGGTAGACCTTATCTTCATATCCCTGCACCGCAGCATAGTAATTGCCGCTTCCATCTTCATTGCCGATCAGGATAGCCGCTTCGCTGTTGCCATCAGGGCTGGCTGAATCTTCTGTTCCATCCGATTGAATGAACTGCAATGCGATTATGTTTTCGGTATCTTCTATTCCGGTATCCGTTCCTGCAGCAACTGCTGCCTCATTGGAGAAATCCATGCCTGCCAGAATTCCATACAGTTTATAAATCGCTTCGGTGTCTGTACAATTTAGGCCTTCGTATGGAACTGAAATTTCCCAGTAGTCAAATTCACTTTTATACGCTTTAGGATTATAAGAGATTGCAAATGTTTCCTGGCCCTGATTCACAACTGAAAGCGCCCTGATTCCCTCTGCTGTAAAGCTTGGCTTCACTACTTTCTCAAGAACCGCTTCTTTGACTGAAGCAGATTCTTGGTCTGAAATATCCGCTGTGCTGTCCTGACCTGCATCAGCTTTCAAAGCAGTTTCTGTTGTTGCTGCACTGCAGCCGATGATTCCCGTTCCTATCGTCAAAAGTGCTATTCCCACTAATATTGCCTTCAGTTTTCTATTCAGCATGCTATTTCTCCCTACTTCTTTATATATTCATCTATAAACCTCTACAGATTCATTTATAGATCTATTTATAGATTGATTTTTATTTCCTGCGGAACTGTTCAGCAGCGTTGCTTTACTGACAGACGCCTTTCCATAAATCAGGTCGTATCCGAACGGATAGTGCGGTTCTTCGCATCAGACAATCCTGAATCCCTTTTTCAGCAGATCCTTTTCGCTTGATGAAGCGCCTATATATGCCATATAGTCCGTCGCTTCCACAACCCACTCTTTTTTATCCTCATAGTAATATGCGAGATTCTCTGCATCCACATCAATCGTTACGGTCTTCGTTTCGCCAGGCATTAGATGCACTTTCCTGAATCCTTTCAGATCCTTCACATGACGGTCTACTTCCGACTTCAGACATCCGACATAGGCTTCCACAATCTCTTCACCGGCTCTTTCCCCTGTATTGGCCACATCCACAGTGATGCTGACGGTTCCGTCTTTTGTTATGCTATCCGATGCCAGCCGGATATTGCTGTATTGATACTTCGTATAGCTCAAGCCGTAGCCGAATGGATAGGATACTTCCTGTTGGAACTTGTCTGCTGCAAAGTATCCATGATACAGGTCATAATCTACCGTCTCAAGATGCAGACCGAAATATGGAAGCTGCTGCGGTTTCGCATGGATCGTTACCGGAAGCTTTCCGCTTGGATTCACGTCACCAAACAGGATTTCGCCCAATGCCGTACCTCCTTCCATTCCGGAGTACCACTGCATGATGATCCCCTTCGCTTTGTCTTTCCAAGGTTCTACCTGAATTGCACTGCCACCCTGCAGCACGACAATCGTGTTCTCGTTTCCTTCTGCCGCCGCCTCAATCATTCCAACTTCCTTATAGGTAAGTCCTAAATCCAGACGGTCGCCGCCTACAGGTGCATCGGCTGATGACGGGAAGTATTCTCCTTCATTCAGATGGGTAAGTCCCACATAAACAATTACTGCATCAAAATCCTTTCCTCTCTGCCTCAATTCATCCTCAACTACGCCGCGTGCAAATTCCACCTGTACGTTTTCTCCTGCCGCCTTCTGTATTCCTTCCAGGGCAGTCACTACATAAGGAGGGAACACGGCTGAACTTCCCTTGCTGTCGCCGATTGCGCCCGTTCTTGCCAGATCGCCGGCCACAAGAACTTTCTTCACTTTCGTCCTGTCCAGAGGGAGCACATGGTCATTTTTCAGCAGGACTGCAGACTTTCTTGCCACTTCCAGGGAAAGTTCTGCGTGCTCTGCGCAGCCCATTCTGCTTCTGTCATACTTTTCAGGACTTCCCACACCTGCAAACCGGATCTTCTGCCGTAAGATACGACGCACTGCATCATCCACCTGCGCTTCCGGAACTTCTCCTGCCCTGACCGCATCCACAAGCCTGTGGCCGTAGAACTGGGTTGCATGCATCTCCACATCCAAGCCGGCATTAGCAGCATCTACAGTTCCCCTTATCCCGAAAATAAAATCAGACATTACAAACCCTTCAAATCCCCATTCGTTTTTCAGGATATCCGTAAGGAGATATTTATTATGCCCGCACCATTCCCCCCTTACGCGGTTATAGGCGCTCATAATGCTTGCGGCCCCTGAATCCACGCACATTTTAAAGTGCGGAAGATATAGTTCTCTTAAAGCCCTCTCATCCATCTCCACGCTTACCATGAATCTTGCATTTTCAATGCTGTTTGCCGCAAAGTGCTTCACGCATGCCATGGCATGGTTCTGTACGCCTTTTGTGAGAGCCGATCCCATAATGCCAAGCAGATAAGGGTCTTCACCATACGTTTCCTGGGCTCTTCCCCACCCCGGATGACGCAGAAGATTGATGCATACGCCTGCAAAAAAATTGGCTCCCCCTGACCTCGTTTCGATACCGATTACATCGCCGACCCTTTTCTCCAGCTCCGGATCGAAGGAAGCTGCCCTCGCCATGGACACAGGAAAAGCTGTCGAATGGTAACCGAGGACTACACCGCTTGGTCCGTCCGTAAACCTGACTGCCGGGATATCCAGCTCCATGTCCTCGCCTGCATAATAAGGCTCTGAGTTATAGCGGTCAGGGACAAACTGGATAACGGCCGGCGTATAATCAGCGGACATCTGATTGACCTTCTGTTCCAATGTCATTTCACTCATTACTTCCGTAACCAGATCTTCTATTTCATCTTTTCCAAGCGTCCCGACGTTTTCAAAACGTCCCCATTCACTCTCCATATGGTGAACAGGGTTTTCTTTTACATGCTTCAGCACTTCCTCGCGAAACTTTTTCTGTCTTGCAAGTGGCATTGCCAGAAGCTGATCGATATGATCAATCTTAATGTACTCACTCATAACATAACCCTCCTGATATATTTGTGAGTCCACTATAACATATGTATTTTTGATTTTTAATTAAATAAACCACCCTCTATATATAAAATCCTATCCTTTTTCCCTGATGTCCTCACGGTATTTAGTAGGAGATTTTCCTGTGTATTTTTTGAAGGCCAGGGAAAAATAATTGGTATCCTGATAGCCCACCATCATGGCGATTTTCCCTGTCTTAATCGTCGTAGTCTCCAGAAGGGAGATTGCCTTTTCAATCCTCCTCCTCACGATATATTCATTACATCCTTCGCCCATTACCCGCTTAAAAAGCCGTGAAAAGTAATTCGGCGTCACAAAAAGGCTTTCCGCAATATTGGATACGGACAGCTCTTCTGCCAGATTTTCACCTATATAGTATTTTGCTTTCGTGATGATTTCATGCACGTTCTCCTCTTTCCCAAGCAGCTGTTCCAAGAACATACGGGTCATCTCACATGCTTCCTCCCTGCATGCACAGAGGAGGTTTTTGGACAGCTGGCTAAGTCTGTTGTCTTCCGCTTCACACACCTCGCTGATATAGGAAAAGTAGACAGACGTGGCCATCTCAAAACAGCACTTCCTGACATTTGCCACCGAGAGGTTATAGGATTCAACTGCCTTGCAGAACGTGTTAAACACCTTCAGAACATATTCCGTATTGCCTACATTCATGTTCATCTGCTGCTTAAGTTCTGCAAACAGATCGCGGATAATATCCGTCCGGCTTTGTACATTGTTTGTCAGCACAATGTCCCTGACAGCTTCCTTCTCATGCTCCAGCAGATAGACTGCATCATTATAGGAAATGTGCAGGTTTTGGAATCCCTGCACTTCGCTTCCAACTACCACTTTGGGCTTTGTATTGAACTCATCCTTCAGAATATTCGTTATGTCCCCAATCCGTTCTAAGACATCAGCCTCTTCATCATTTTCGAAGAGGACCATGACGATTGTCCCATTGTCATCTGTGAAGGTGACGCCGTTTCCCCTTGCATCAATCATGTCCATACATATGTTCTTTACTGACATGGCATAGAATCTGTCTTCCTGATCATTATGCTCCATGCATATCTGGGGTACCAGTATCGCCAGCGTCATGATCTGCCCCTGCTCAAAAAGATAGTGCGTGTATAATTCTTCCATAAAAGATTCATCCACATACTTTCTATGGACTAGCTTCCTCATGCACTTTTCAAGTTCCGCCTGCTCCGATACACCTTTTGCCCTCCATATAATTTGATGGCTTTTCTCTTCGCTCTTCGCTCTGTTCAGATAATCCACCTGTTTTCTAATTGCAGCGGATAAGTCGTCTTCGTCAATAGGCTTCAGAAAAAAATCCTCAACCCTCAGCCTCAGACAGCATCTTGCATATTCAAACTTATCATATCCCGTAAGCACCACGACCCTCTGTTCCGGCACAATTTCCCTGGCCTGCTCTATAAGCTCCAGCCCCGTCATCTCCGTCATATTAATATCCGTAATCATGATTTCAGGCTTGCACTCCCTAATAATCTCCAGTGCTTCCGAACCCGAAGCCGCAACCAGCACTTCCTCAAGTTCCGGATTCTTATACTGGATTACCTTCTGCATCCCCATGCGGATCATCTTTTCATCATCAACAATCAGAACCTTATACATATTCTTCCTCTCACCTTTCCGCTTCATGGCTATATGGTATATGAATCTCAACTGTAATTCCTTCCGGTTCATTCTTCTTATAGCGCAGGCCATATTCAGATCCGTATAAAAGTTCAATCCTTTTGTTCACATTCCGCACCCCGTACCCGAAAGATTCGTCATACTCCGAAATAGAGCGGTTCATTTCACATATCTCTTCCTGTGACATGCCTGTTCCGCTGTCCTCCAGCGTGATGAACACATCCTCGCCTTCCCTTGCCATACTCAGCGTTACCTTACCCTTTTTCCCATCCTTTACCTTTAGTCCATGATAGATGGAATTTTCCACAAGCGGCTGCAGTGTAAGTTTCGGTATCAGGACATTCTTCAGACTCTCATCCAGCTCGATTTCACTATCTATGATATTGTCATACCGCATATTCTGTATAATCAGATAGTTCCGGATATGCTCCACTTCCTGCTCAATGGGGATAATATCTTTCCCTCTGCTAAGGCAGATGCGGTAATATTTTGCCAGGGCTTTGACCAATGTTGATATTTCCCCATTTCCTTCTGCCAGTGCCTGCCAGTGGATACACTCCAGAGTATTGTATAAAAAATGTGGCTGAATCTGAGACTGCAGCGCATTAAACCGTATCTGCTCCCTCTGCCGCTGTTCCAGCTTTACACGTTCCATAAGGACCTGGATTTCCTCCATCATCGCATTAAATCCGATTGCTATCTTACCGAAATCCTCCCCGATCATCTCCTCATCAAGCCTGGTTTCCAAGGAACCTGACGCAACAGCATCCATTTTCTTCACTACTTTATCCAACGGCTTATATGCCTTCTTTATTACTTTTCCCACAACCACGAGACTGGCACCCACCATGACAATCATCGGCATCGCCATTAGAAAAATCACATCAATGCTGGGCCTGTACAGCTCGATGATTGGAATGCTGCTAACCACATAAAAATTCCATCCTTTCAGCTTTTCATAGATATAAAGCTTCCCCTCTTTCGTAAAGTTGCCCTTTTTCCCATCTATCGCATCCAGGTAATCCACTTTTGTCCCTACTGCTGCCCTGTCTGAAATGGATACTATCACGCCGTCCGTGTCGATAACAGAAATATCGGATTTTACATTGGAATTCTTCTTTGAAAAGATTTGATCCAGGCTGGTATCATTGAAATTCATGCACAGAAGGCCCAATTCTCCACTTAGCTTACTCACATTATAGACCGGATAGTAAATATTCAGTGTATAACTATTCCCTTTAAAGTAAGCATTATTGAATCCGATTTTCATTGCACCGTCCTGTGCCGCTTTGCAATTGGAATAATCATTCTCATAAACCTGTATAAACTGCGTGTTTTCAAGGGCGCTGTCGCCCTTATAGATATAAGAATCGAATTTCTTACTAACGACGGCAATAAAGTTCATGCTCGACCACATATTGGTGCAGTTCAGCAGTGAGTCCCTGGCATCGCTGGCCAGGGTATAATAGTTCTCATCCGAAAGCCCGTCGCTTTTCAGATATGCCTGAATGGATGCATCCATAATCATTGCAATCGCAAGAGACTTGTAGTTCGACAACCAGCTCTCGAAATTCTGCGACATGGAATCGTTCTGTTCCTCCAACATTGTCCTTGTCTGGTCTGTCATGGCCTTAACCGATGATACCGTGGATACGGTCAGGACGACCAGCGCGGTCAGAACCATGGACACAGTAACCAGATAACGCATTTTTTTATCGAACTTCCACCTATTTATGGTATTTAAAAATTTCCCCATATAAAATACTCCTTCTGACAATAATCTCTGACTATTATAGCATGTCTGTCCGTGTCAGAAATCCGAACGCACAAAAAAGATGACCCTGGCAAATCAAAAGATCATCTTTCTGTATAATATTAGCCTTTTACCGCTCCTGCGGTCATTCCCTTCACCAGCTTATCCTGAAATAGAATAAACATGATAATCATTGGCAGAAGGCTTAATGTAAGGACAGCCATAATCATCGGCGTATTCATGGAATATTGTCCCTGGAACTCCCACACAGCCAATGGCAGTGTTCTGTTCTCCGAAGACTGGGTCAGGGTGTAGGCAAAGCTGAATTCATTCCACATGTTGACGCCATTGTAAATTGCCAGTGTGGCAAGGCCAGATTTGGATAGTGGGAGAATCATCTGGAAGAACATCTGGAATTTGTTACATCCGTCTATTTCTGCAGACTCCTCAATTTCCCTCGGTATCTGCTGCATGAAGCTGGTGAGGATAAATACCGAGATAGGAATACCAAATGCTACATATGGACCGATCAACGCCCATATACTGTCATAGAGTCCAGCAGACTGGGACATTTTGAATACCGGAATCAGCGTTATATGTATCGGGATGGACATGCAGGCCACTATCAATGCATAGATGGGCGCTGCCAGCTTAAACCTGAATCTGGCAAGCGGATAGGATGCGCATGCCGCAATGAACAGCAGCAAAATCAGCGATACTGCAAGAACAATCACGCTGTTCAGAAAATACGAACCGAAGTTCCCTATAAGTACTTCCTTGTAATTGTTTAGATTAAGTGCTGCCGGAAGAGAAAATACGCCCGATACCAGCATTTCGAATTTTTCCTTAAAGGAATTCATCACCATGAAAACAAACGGCAGTGACGAAACCAGCAGCCAGAATACAGCCAGAACAAAGGCGATTCCCCAATATACGACCTTCTTTATCTTGTTTTTCCTGATAGTGTCCATTGTCCTGTCGACTGTCCTATCTGCATTTTTATCAATAGTCCTCTCCATCGTTTATACCTCCTGTTTTTTTCCGTTCAAAAGTTTCATGGTAATCAGTGCTACCATCGTAATCAGGATGAACATTCCACCTGCTACCGCTGAGCCGTATCCCATATTAAAAGTTTTGAAGGACTGCTTATACATATAGGTCGCCATGAGCTCAGTAGAGGTTCCGGGGCCTCCGCCTGTCATGACATAAATCAAGTCGAAGTATTTCAAAGAACCCACCATGGAAAGTATCGCCGCACTTTTCATCGACGGAACAAGCAGTGGTAATGCGATTCTCCAGAAATACTGTCCTCTCGTTGCACCATCTATTCGGGCTGCCTCAAACACATCATATGGAATATTGGTAAATGCTGCCATAAAGTAAACCATATAGAAAGGTGTGAACTGCCAGCATATGATTGCAATTACTGTCAGAAGTGCAGTCTTTGGGTTGCCGAGAAGATCGATATTTCCACCTCCGAAAAACTTCGATATCGTGCTTATCATGCCTCCGTTTGTCGCCAGCGCATAGGTAAACAGGAAGCCGATTGCTACGGATGACATCAACAGCGGTATGAACCAGATTACCTTGAATATTGTTAATTTTTTCTTGCCGAAATCAAGGAATGTGGCAAGCGCCAATCCGAGAGGAATCTGGATTACTATCGACAACACCATGATAACCAGATTATTTTTGAACGCAATCCAGAAGCTTGTATCCTTTATCAATGTAATCCAGTTCTCCAGCCCTGTCATCTCTTTCGCTGCAGAAATTCCGTTCCACTTGTAGGTACTGGTGATGAATGTGCTGATAATCGGATAAAATATGTAGACCATCATCAGGATTGCCACAGGGGCTAAAAAGATTGTAGCAGCTCTTCTTGTGCTCCTTTGTCTCTGCACCAGAATCGAAATATTTTTTTCATTCATGTGTTTTCCTCCAATTTTCGTTTTTAATCGCTTCACTTGATCCTGAAACCATCTTAACAAAAGTCATTACGCAAGGATATACAATAATCTACACACAATCTATAAATAATTGACCTGTATAAGAGCAAAAAATCAGAGGCCAGCATAGCTGTGCCTCTGATCAAATAGTCTGCTGTTATTCCGCCAAATCCGACTGCATAGCTTCCTGTAACTTAGCTGCTGCTGCTTCCGGTGTCATTGTAAGACCAAAGATTTCCTGACAGGTATCAAGATGTACCTGTGCTACTGCTGGTGGAAGGTACTGGTCATACCATAACTGTGTGGAAGATGCATCATTTGCCGCCTGCAAAATTTTCTTTGTGATTGGGTCTGTCAGATAATCTCCCACAGTCTTTACAGGAGGAATCTTCCCGTTGTCAACCATAAGCTGGACTGCCTCCTCACTTGAGTACGTACTTACACATTCAAATGCTGCTGCCAGCTTGTCACCTTCGCAGTTGAATGAAATAAACTGATCGCCGACGGTTCCAATCTGTATGGAAGAATCTGCATCAGAGCCATCTACTGAAGGGAATGAGAACCAATCAATTTTTTCATAAAATTCTGCGCTATCAGTTGAGAATGTTCCCGTATACCATGATCCGCAGCAAAGCATCGCTGCTGATTCCTGATACATCAGCTGTTTTGCCTGTCCGTCATCTTCACTGAGTGAATTTACGCCTTCTGGGAAATAGCCTTTTTCTACCCATTCCTGAATCTTCTGTCCAGCATAGATAAAGCATTCATCTTCAAAGGATCCTGTTCCTGCAACCGCATCCGCAAACGGTTCCAGACCACCCATACGTGCTGCCAGGCTCATAAAATACATGGATCCTGTCCATTTCGAACCATTTGCCAGTGCGAAAGGAGTGATTCCGTTTTCCACTAAGGTATCGCAGACTGCTTCTAATTCGGAAATAGTAGTTGGTACTTCCAGATTATATTTTTCAAATATTTCAGTATTATAGAAAATACCTGAAAGCGATACGTTCAGCATTGGAATTGCATAGATATGATCCTTGTAGCTAGCCTGAGCAACCGCAGCATCCATCAGAGTATCCGGCAGGCTGGAAGCGTTAAACAGGTCGTCTATCGGCTGTGCAAATCCTGAATCCACATATTCATTCATCGGTCCGCCGGACCAGCTTGTATACATATCCGGACATTCTCCCGAGCTCATGGCGATTACTAATTTTTCTTTATATGTATCGTTCTGTGTCGGAACAGAAACGACTGTATATCCCGATTCTGTTGTTTCATTAAATGTATCAACTCCATAAGTCATAATTTCCTTATCCGGATTCTCTGTACCTATGTTCCAGAATATGATTTCTTTGCTGTCATCCGATCTTCCAGCGCTTTCTGAAGACCCTTCAGATTTACCTGTAGTTCCTGTACTGCTTCCACATGCCACTGTCAAAACAGTTAACAGAGACACCATAGATAATGCTACCAATCTTTTAAACCTGAGTTTCATAATAATTTCCTCCTTATCAAATTTGCTTTCCATATGGTAGCATTATAATAGCATATGGAGAAAATGAATCAAATCGAATAAACTGTCTAAGTTATATAAAATTCTTACCGCCTCGATCTTCTTTTCCATAAGTAAATGGACAACCAATGATTGCCCATTTACAAACCCCGATCTTATCCAACGGTTATATTAAAACAATCTCCTTACCGCCTGCTCTCTGTCTGCAAACGGACCTGCCAGAGGCATAATATCTCGACGCTTTCCAAAATAATCCTGCCAGAACACAATTGGTGAGCCGTCCGGATTTTCAAATTTCTGTTCCGGCTCGAACGCTTCTCCCAGCATTTCCGTGCTCACAACCGGGATTTCGAATTTCGGGAGGAAATCATACAGATTGGTCTCTAACCTGTATTTCCCCTCTTCCTCCTTCAGTTTTAATACAATATGATGTTCCGTGTCTGCCTTATAATTCACTTCCGTATCGCATGGCACCGCGCCGTTGAAATAGACATTTCCTCCGGTATAGACAGGCAGATGATCATAGTAAAAATCTTTGCCGAAATGGTCAATTGCAGATTCGTAGTTAAACTGTCCAAAATATGCTTCCGGGGTCGGGTAACCGTCATATGGCTTTGTCCCGCTGACAAACTGGTACATTTCCAAGCTGCTGCAATTGTTTTCCTGCGCATATTCAACTAAATCCTGCCTGATTTCACCTTGAACAAAGATATTATTATAAAAACGCGCATCGCCATGGAGAATCGTCATGAAGCCCGCCACTTCTGTGCGATGTGGCATATGGTAAGGCGTGTAGCGTGGAGTCGGCAGATGGCGTCCGCCGTTGTCCGTTCCGGCACCCACCCAGGTGAAGGAACCCGCAATCAGGTTATGGACCAGTGCAATTCCCTGGGTGCTAAGGCGGCAGGCACAGTCAGAAAGCAGAAGGTTATTGTCTATCAACGTCGGACCATGGGATACCTCTACGAAAATATCTTCTGCCAGCGCAAGCGCATTTGCGATTTTTGTTCCTTTCGGTGGGACATTGTCATGGAACAGATTCTGCGTTACCCGGGTGCCCTGCGCCTGCCAGTCCAGCCACAGACCGCGGGTGCAATGGTGAAAATGGTTTCGCCGTATGATTACATCGATGGCGGCATGCATCTTGATGCCTCCTATTTCAGCTCCGGCCAGATCCTGTTTGTTGTTGATATGATGGATATGGTTATCTTCGATGATAGAGAAAACTCCGCCAAGATGTCCTACGATTCCGGTCTGTCCACAATCATGGATATTGCAGCGACGGACGATGTGGGAACCGATATTTTCTTTATTCCACCCTTCCACCTGCGCCTGACAGATAGCATCGCGTTCTGTCTGCGTGCCATCCTTGTGAAATTTTTTGGTCCATTTGTTTTCGTTATTCGGCTGCAGATATTTTCCAAGCGAAATGCCAGAACATTTTGAATCGGAGATTTCACAGTCTTCGATAATCCACCCTTGGGACCAGTGTGGACCTACCATCCCTTCCTGGTAAGCGGTTGGAGGCGCCCATGTAGTGGCTGCCTGTTTCACTACAAATCCGGATAACGTAATATATCCAACGCCTGTCTTATCCGGATAAAAACAGTTGCGACGTACATTAATTTCCACTTCCTCTTTATTGGGCTCGGCACCCTGGAAATTTGCATATAAAACAGTGAATTCCCCATCCTGCCCGGTGAACCATTTATAGATTGTCGCTTCCTGATCCCATGAGCCCTCGTAAATAGTCGGATTCAAGACTTCTTCCAGCGAAAAAGCTTCATACATGGACTTTCCGTTCAGATAGATTTCTCCTGTATGTACTGGGTCCTGAGCGAAATACCAGTCTCCCGCTATGACCGTGGTATAGGGATTATAATTTCCAAACACGCCGTTTGGAATACGTGCCATCCACACGTTTCCCTTATAATGGACCCAGTTTTTCACAGCATCAGCACCGGTAATCACTGCACCGAGCGGTACTTCAGAACGATATACAATCCGATGCGCATCATCGCAGCCGCCATTTATGGGATTTACATATTCCCGGTAGATACCTGGTGCTACGATGACCTCGTCACCTCCAACTGAAATCTTTGCGGCCTCATCTATTGTCTGAAACGGACTTTCTTTTGTCCCAATTCCTGGTCTGGAAGCGTCTGCTGCTACATAATAAATCATAAAAAATATCCTCCTTCTTATCTGCCTTTTATTTATATTGACGTTCTGATTCTCGAGATAATATAATTATACTGTGTTCAAAAATCATTATAAATAAATATAGCGACCAAAAATATAACTATTCCGCCAACGACGGCTACTGTACTTTGTGCACCAAATTGCCACTTCTGTAATTTGTGCGCATCCATGTGACTACGAAGGGCATAGTCCTGAATAGTTATTTATTACAAATACTATAGAAAAGGGATAAATACAGGGTGAATATCAATGGAACGATTTAGTCATCTTCATCTGGATGGTCAGCAGAAAGAGACAATCACATATCAAAATCAGATGATCCACTACGGTTTATATCAACCTCGTCCAGAGGCATATTTTTTTAGCGACATTCCATGGCACTGGCATGATGAATTCGAATTCGGATACTTGTCCGTTGGCAGTATGCGATACAAAACAAACAACCAGGAATGTATCCTTCATGAAGGGGATGGGATTTTCATCAATTCCGGAAGTCTCCATTATCTTCAGCCTTTGGAGCCAAAGAAAGATATCCGCCTGCAAAGCCAGTTTTTTGACAAATCCTTTCTGGCAGGTTCTTCCGGCAGCCTCTTCGACATCAAGTATATTGCTCCTGTCAAGGAGCAAAGACAATTAGAAATGGTTCCTCTTTATGGCAGCAACCCGGAACACAAGGAATTCCTGGACAAGATGCAGGAGGCCGCTAATCTGGGAACAGAAAGAAAAGATTTTTTCGAACTGCGCTTGCAGAGAATTTTCTCTGAATTATGGGAGACTGTGTATTCGTGGGCAATGTCCACGAAGAAAGATCGGGATTCCTTTAACTCGCTTGAAGACGAAAAAATCAAACAGCTGCTTCTGTTCATTCAGGCGCATTTTACCGAAAAGATAACTGTTGGCATGATTGCCGGAGCAATCCCCATCAGCGAACGCGAATGCTACCGTCTGTTTCAGAATAAGCTAGACATTACGCCCAGCGAATACATTACCTCCTTGCGTATGCAGAGGGCCCAGGAACTTCTGATGCATTCAGATAAGGGAGTTTTGGAAATCGCTCTGGAGACAGGTTTCGGAAGCAGCAGTTATTTTGGAAAATTATTCAAGCAGCATCATCATATTACACCGAAACAGTACCAAAAATTGTCTGGAATTATATCATAAGACCAATAGCGAGAGCAGCCGACGAAACCATACCCTGTTTGCTATCATGTTTCCACCAGATAACTTTGAGTACTTTCATGCTTCCTTTTGGTCTCACTTTCACAGATTTTCAAGAACACAAAAAAAGCCAAAAACTCTTGTATTTGCAAGAATTTCTGGCTTTTAAAAGAGCAGGGACAGAAGGACTCGAACCCTCGACATTTGGTTTTGGAGACCAACGTTCCAAAACCTCTTACCCCTTTATTTATAAGGGGTTCTGGCTTCACATCCTAACTGTACACCTCTTTTTTACACCCATTTACCTGAGCTCATAATTGTGACGTTTCTCTAGTTATAATTATACCATGTAAGGTATAAAAACTCCACAGATTGTATCATTATTTTTCGTAGCTCCCATATGTGTATGCTCGTATCCATTCGCTGAATGCATCTTCGGGAATGAGTATTCTCCGGCCACATCTGATTGATGGGAAGGCTGATGAGTTCACCAGTTCATAAGCTTGGTTGATTCCAATTCCCAGTATTTCTTTTACGTCTTTCACCGTTATCATTTTCGTCATAACAACACCTCGTGCTTCATAATTTTTTTATATCTATAGTATGAAAGATGGGGTGTTAAGTTAAGAAAATGCCAATATTGTTCGTATTCATCGAATCAAATCTTTTTTCAATATGCTGCTAACGGGAGTCGGACCCGTGACAAACTCTGGAAACCGCATAGAAAGGGGGCTCGCACATCATCTAACCAGAGTGTAACCACAATATTTTTTTAAATCTACAAATAAAACCAATATATAGAGGCATCCGCCAACTTACATTATCAGCTGAACGGATGCCCTTGATTTTTTATATTTTTCATTTGTCTAACCCTGTGTGTTAGCATAGTTGTCAGTGAATGAAATAATCATTTGTGGTAGTATTAGAAGTACCACAAGGAAGGAGCTGACTGCTATGCAATATAGTAAAGAATTAAAAGATTCAATTATCCGGAGAATGCTTCCTCCGAGCAATGAAGCTATCAGTAAAATATCCAAAGAGGAAGGAATTTCTGAGCAGACACTTCGCAACTGGAGAGATAATGCCAGAGCGAATGGTATTGCAGCACCAGGAAATAACACTCTCTCAGATAAATGGAGTACACAGGATAAGTTCCTCATTGTCGTTGAAACTGCAAGCATGAGCGAAATTGAGCTTGCCGAATATGCCCGTCAGAAAGGGCTTTACGTTGAACAGATACAATCCTGGAAGGATGCCTGCATGAATGCCAATGGCGGTGTTGCCCAGGAAGCCGCACGTTTGAGCAAAGAACTCA
>NZ_FMKA01000005.1 GCF_900096945.1 Anaerobium acetethylicum
AGCGTTGGAATATAAATTGTAGAGCCGTATACGAGACCCGTACGTACGGTTCAATGAGAGGGAAATAATACTAGCTATTATTTCTCTACTCTATTAGAGAAAATCCAAAGAGTTTCGCAAGCGAAACTCTTTGTTGTCATATGGACATAATGGGAAATTCATGATATAAAAAGTAGTGAAGGCCGTAGAGTTACAGTTCTAAAGGAGTAAGAATATGAGTAGGAAAGCAGTTTTTTTTGATATTGACGGAACTTTATATGACGATAAGCTTGGGATTATCGACAGCACCAGGAAGGCGATCAGGCAGCTGGTTGAGAATGGCCATCTGGCTTTCGTATGCACGGGAAGAAGCAAAGCCCTGGTGCCGGAAGAGGATTTCCTTCCGATTGGATTCAACGGGATTGTCGCAGCCTGTGGGACATATATAGACTATGAAGGAACGAATGTTTACAATAGAGAACTTGATCCGAAGCTTGTTCGGGATTCTGTTGAAATTCTTCGAAAACACAAGCTTATTCCGGTTCTGGAAGGCGCCGAATATATTTATTTTGATAAGGAAGAATATACGGAAGAAATAGATCCGTTTGCAGGAGCAATGGAAGCTTCTATTGGGGACAGGAGAAAGCCTATTAAGGGCAATGAAGATTCAGTGAAGATCAATAAGTTTACGGTCAAGAGAAGACCGGATTCCGCAATTGAAGAGGCATGCAGGGAGCTGGCATCAGATTTTGAACCAATTTTCCATGATTCCCATTCGATCGAATTTGTTCCTAAAAGCTTTTCAAAAGCCAGGGGAATAGAGATCATCACGGAGAAGCTTGGAATCAGCAGGGAAAATACATATGCCTTTGGCGACAGCAACAACGACATGGAAATGATAAAATACGTGCAGTATGGAATTGCCATGGGAAATAGTACCGATGCCATCCTTAAGGCGGCAGACTATATTACCGATGATATCAGGGACCATGGAATCATGAACGGACTTAAGCATTTCGGACTTATTTAGCCTGTATGATGTTTTTAATGAATAAGGAATAGAAAAGGAAGAAAAGATGAACATGCATCTGGAACGCATCAGGAGTGAAAATAATTGTATTATAATAGAAGAAACACGGAATTTTAACATCGAACAGATTCTTGAATGCGGCCAGTGTTTCCATTTTGAAAAAATATGTGATAACGAATATGCCATAGCTGCGAAAAGCCGCCTGCTTCATATAAAACAGGAAGGTGCGAGCGTGACTTTTTACAACACGGACGAAGAGACATATCGGGAGATCTGGCGTGATTATTTCGACATGGACATGGATTATGGCGGCATAATCAAAACAATCGTGGAAAACGAAAAGAACTACCTGGATCTGCATGGGCACCGGGAATCGGAACTCAGGAAGGCAGTGGAAGAGAAGGGCGGGGTACGCATCCTGAATCAGGATTTTTTTGAAACTCTGATTTCATTCATCATATCCCAGAACAAGCAGATTCCCCACATCAAGCAGATCGTCGCAGCCCTGTCAAAGCGCTACGGTACCTATCTGGGTGAAGTGAATGGGAATGACTATTACAGCTTTCCTGATGCAGAGACCCTTGCAGCGGTCACTGATGAGGAGATGCGCGCATGCAGGGTGGGATTCCGTGCCCCCTACATCCTTGATGCAAGCAGAAAAGTGGCGTCAGGCTTAATCTCTGAGGAAAGGCTCAGGGCCGCAGATCCTGCCGAGGCAAAAAGGGAGCTCTTGACCATAAAAGGAGTAGGGGAAAAGATTGCTGACTGCGTCCTCCTCTTCGGGCTTGAAAAACGTTCCGCCTTTCCTGTGGATGTATGGATCAAAAGGATCATGAACGAGCTGTATTTCGATCACGAGGCTTCCAATGTGGAAATCATGTCACTTGCAAAAGAGCTTTATGGAGAATATGGAGGTTATGCGCAGCAGTATCTTTTCTATTATGGAAGGGAGCAGAAGCTCGGGAAATCAGCCGGATGTATAGGTATACAAACGAAAAAATAAGAAAAAGCGAGAAAAAACAAGATAAAACGAGTAAAATGCAGGAATGTACCTAAATGGCAGCAGTGAAGAAACTTGCATAATCCGTTTAAATTAACTAATATATGACTATCGTTTAGCACTCATCAAATGAGAGTGCTAATAACAAAAACAGCAGGAAAATGCAATTGAAAATATGCAGAATGAAAAAGGAGGATTTCACAGATGAAATTAGTACCATTAGGAGACAGAGTCGTAATCAAGCAGTTAATTGCTGAAGAAACAACAAAATCAGGAATCGTTTTACCAGGACAGACCAAAGAAAAACCACAGCAGGCGGAAGTAGTTGCTGTAGGACCAGGTGGAGTTGTTGATGGAAAAGAAATCACAATGCAGGTTAAGGCAGGAGATAAAGTTATTTACTCCAAATATGCCGGAACAGAAGTTAAAATAGAAGAGGAAGAATTCATCATTGTTAAACAGAGCGATATTTTAGCAGTAATCGAATAATACAGATTATGGCAGCCTGCAAGGCTGAACAGCTACTAACAGAGTCGACAATAACAGGAGGTAATAATAATGGCAAAAGAGATTAAATATGGCGCAGAAGCAAGAACAGCCCTCGAAATGGGTGTCAACAAATTAGCAGATACAGTAAGGGTAACTTTAGGACCGAAAGGAAGAAATGTAGTACTCGATAAATCCTATGGAGCTCCTTTAATTACAAATGATGGTGTGACTATCGCGAAGGAAATCGAACTGGAAGACGCTTTTGAAAACATGGGCGCACAGTTAGTAAAAGAAGTTGCTACAAAGACAAACGACGTTGCCGGTGACGGAACTACAACAGCAACTGTACTCGCACAGGCGATGATTAATGAAGGAATCAAAAACCTTGCAGCAGGCGCTAACCCGATCATCTTAAGAAAAGGCATGAAGAAAGCCACAGATGTTGCAGTAGAAGCGATTGCTGAAATGAGCAGCACGCTTACAGGAAAGAACCAGATCGCTAAGGTAGCAGCAATCTCAGCCGGAGATGAAGAAGTTGGAAATTTAGTTGCTGACGCTATGGAAAAAGTTTCAAACGACGGCGTTATTACCATCGAAGAATCAAAAACAATGAAAACGGAACTTGATTTAGTTGAAGGTATGCAGTTTGACAGAGGATACATCTCAGCTTACATGGCAACAGACATGGATAAGATGGAAGCAGTGCTTGACAATCCATACATCCTGATTACAGACAAGAAAATCAGTAACATCCAGGAAATCCTTCCAATCCTTGAACAGATTGTACAGTCTGGCGCAAGACTTCTCATTGTAGCAGAAGACATCGAAGGGGAAGCTCTTACAACATTGATCGTCAACAAATTAAGGGGAACATTCACTGTAGTAGGTGTAAAAGCTCCGGGATACGGCGACAGAAGAAAAGCGATGTTAGAAGATATTGCAATACTGACAGGCGGACAGGTCATCTCAGAAGAATTAGGCTTAGACCTGAAAGAAACAACGATCGACCAGTTAGGACGTGCAAAATCAGTTAAGATCCAGAAAGAAACCACAATCATCGTAGATGGTGAAGGAAATAAAGAATTGATTACTGGAAGAATTAACCAGATCAGAGCCCAGATTGAAGAAACTACATCAGACTTTGACAGAGAAAAATTGCAGGAAAGACTTGCTAAATTAGCAGGCGGTGTAGCTGTAATCCGTGTTGGTGCGGCAACGGAAACTGAAATGAAAGAAAACAAACTCCGTATGGAAGATGCACTTGCAGCTACAAGAGCAGCAGTTGAAGAAGGAATTATCGCAGGCGGCGGTTCAGCATACATCCATGCTTCGAAGAAAGTAGCGAAGTTTGCAGAAACCCTTGAAGGAGATCAGAAGACAGGAGCGAACATCATCCTGAAAGCTCTCGAAGCTCCGCTGTTCCATATCGCAGCAAATGCCGGATTAGAAGGCGCTGTAATCATCAGCAAAGTAAAAGAACAGGAACCAGGAATGGGATTTGATGCACTCCGTGAAGAATATGTGAACATGGTAGAGGCAGGCATTCTTGATCCAGCCAAAGTAACAAGAAGCGCTCTTCAGAACGCAACAAGTGTTGCTTCAACACTTCTCACTACAGAATCAGTTGTTGCAAACATCAAAGAGGCAGCACCGGCTATGCCAGCAGGCGGCCCTGGAATGGGAATGATGTAATCAGTATAATCAAATAGAAAATCCCCCGCTTCATCTTTTGGAAAGCGGGGGATTTTGATTGGGGCCGGAGGCTGTTTTACAGTGCCGGTTCGTTTTTGTCATGATCCTGATACAGGTTTGTTATTTAAGAAGGTACTCCAGAAACTTCACGGCATTTTCCGGTTCCGGAGCATTTGCAGGAACTGAGAATACAGGAGCTTCCGTAAATGCGTTGTTTTCTTCAAGGACGGTACTGTCATTTATCCTGATTCCGTAGGCTTTGGGTTCTTGATCGTCTTCGGTGGATGCGTAACAGAGACGGCCGCTTTCTTCCAATGAAAGGAACAATGATTCAGGAAGCAGCTCTTTCAGATCAGTGAACATCCCGTTTTTGGCGTAATACTGGAAGTTGAGTTCATCTTCTAATATTGCATCTATGGTTTCAGCTGCGATATAAGCCATAAGCTTCTGGTTGAAGGTAGAACTCATGTAATCTTCTGCTTCACGGTTGATCTGCATGGAAGTGTCCAGGAAAACCTGGTTCTCTTCAGCTTCAATTCCGGAATCCTTCAGAAAACCGGATGCGATGGTAGTTTCGTCGGGATCGAGGATGGAGGCATTTATAAATACCGCATTCAGGACTATATGGTCCGGGTTATTGACAAGGGTCGTGACAAAGCTGGTAATGGCCGCGACCAGGCAGATGGTTCCGATAATCCAGAGCTTGTAGTATTCCCAGATGTATTCAACCTTCTTTTTAAATGGCATCCCTTTCAGTTTATGTTTTTCTTCTTTTAGAAAATTCTGTGCTGACATTTTGTTCTCCTTGATTAAAGTCATATTTTAATAATAATTGTAACATAAATGCACATGAAATTTCAGCAGAAAATGGCACTTAAGAGAATTTTAATAAATTTACAGCTGTTCAGAACTGGAAAAACCTTTTAAAAGGGCGTATATTTAGGTATAATAATAACATGATACCAGGGTCAAAAGGTCATGTGTTTCATGCTTGCATGAAAAAACATGACTTTGGGACCCGCAAAACATGAGAAAGCAGCCCGAACAGGGCGGATTTCGAATGTTTTTAGGATTGTGGGAGCACAAAGTGCGGAACAATCCGCAGGTATCAATGGCAAAATACATTTTGCCACTACATCATAGCACTAGAAATTGAGGAGGTATAAGAATGAACGATTTATATGCAGAATGTCTTGTGAAAAGGAAAACACCTTCAAAACACAAAATGCTGATGGCGATGATGGTGTCGCTCACAGTGATTGTAATTGTTGCAGGGGTGTTTATTCCGCTTGTCATATATGGAGGACTTGCACTTATTGTTCTGGATGTTTTTCTTTTCAGAAATGGAGAACTTGAATACGAGTATATCTATTATGACAGGGAACTTCAGATCGATAAGATCATGGGCAGGTCAAAACGTAAGAGGGTAGCGGCTTTTGATCTCCAGAAAATGGAAATTCTTGCGCCTGCGGATTCCTACCAGCTGGATAATTATAAGTCAGGCCAGTACAGGCAGATGGATTTCACTTCTCTTGAACCGGGCCGCAGGGTTTATGTCATGGTAGTAAACGGTGATAAAGAACGAATCAAGGTAATGTTCGAACCTAACGAACAGATTCTGAAGGGAATGAAATATGCAGCACCGAGCAAGGTGACGATTTAGAGCAGCTGGCTCGTAAAAACTTCCGGAAAGTCAGCCGTCAGAAATTTATCGTTGATTTGGAAAAGATGTTTTTTGGCAGAGATGTACATATCTGTCTGGCAATTTGCATAGTTATAAGTAAAAGTTAATAAATTAGCGCCGCTTATAAGCGGCGCTAATTTATTATATTAAAATCTATGAATTGACATACACTATGATTTTTGATAAACTTGAGAAACTATAACAAAAAACTGACTGCAAAGAGGCTCCCCTTCTTTGTAGAGAAATAGGATTATGAAAGTGAGGACAATGGGATGGGTAAGATTATTGGTGAAGGAATTACATTTGATGACGTGCTTTTAGTACCGGCATATTCAGAAGTGATTCCTAGTCAGGTTGATTTATCGACTTATTTGACTAACAAGATCAAGTTGAATATTCCGATGATGAGCGCTGGCATGGACACGGTAACAGAACATAGGATGGCGATTGCCATGGCAAGACAGGGTGGAATTGGTATCATCCACAAAAACATGTCGATTGTGGCACAGGCTGAAGAGGTAGATAAGGTAAAACGTTCTGAAAATGGTGTTATCACCGATCCCTTTTATTTATCACCAGAACATACATTACAAGATGCAGACAACCTGATGTCGAAATTCAGAATTTCAGGTGTTCCTATTACGGAAGGAAGAAAGTTAGTCGGAATCATCACGAATCGTGATCTCAAATTCGAAACCGATTTCACTAAGAAGATCAAGGAATCAATGACTTCTGAAGGACTGATCACTGCACAGGAAGGCATTACCCTGGATGAAGCAAAACAGATCCTTGGAAAAGCAAGAAAAGAAAAATTGCCGATTGTTGACAAGGACTTCAATTTAAAAGGTCTTATCACAATCAAAGATATCGAAAAACAGATTAAATATCCGTTATCGGCGAAAGATTCACAGGGAAGACTTCGCTGTGGAGCGGCTGTAGGAATTACAGCAAATGTTCTTGAAAGGGTTGATGCTCTTGTAGAAGCGAAAGTCGATGTTATCGTTATCGATTCAGCTCACGGACATTCTTCAAATATCATCAACGCAGTAAAGAAGATCAAGGAAAAATATCCGGACTTACAGGTTATTGCAGGAAATGTTGCTACGGGAGATGCTACAAGAGCTCTGATAGAAGCAGGCGTAGATGCGGTTAAAGTCGGTATCGGCCCAGGATCTATCTGTACGACAAGGGTTGTAGCCGGAATAGGCGTACCTCAGGTGACAGCGGTAATGGATTCCTATGCTGTAGCCAAAGAATATAATATCCCGATCATCGCTGACGGCGGTATCAAATACTCAGGCGATATCACAAAAGCCATTGCTGCAGGTGCAAATGTATGTATGCTCGGAAGCATTTTTGCAGGCTGTGACGAAAGCCCGGGAACATTTGAATTATTCCAGGGAAGAAAATATAAGGTATACCGCGGAATGGGATCGATTGCTGCAATGGAAAACGGCAGCAAGGACCGTTACTTCCAGTCAGATGCCAAGAAACTGGTTCCTGAAGGTGTTGAAGGAAGGGTTGCTTACAAAGGAACTGTTGAAGATACGGTATTCCAGCTTCTCGGCGGTTTAAGGTCAGGAATGGGCTACTGCGGTACAGCAACCATTGAACTGCTGAAGGAAAACGGCAGATTTATTAAGATTTCGGCGGCTTCCTTAAAAGAAAGCCATCCTCATGATATCCATATAACAAAAGAAGCTCCAAATTACAGCGTAGAAGAATAGTACATAAGAAAATCTCGCGGCCTTAGCTGGATCAACGGCTGCGGATCATAAAAAATAAAAAGTGCTCCTGGGACAGAAATGTCTCAGGAGTATTTTTATTTAATAAGAAGAATATTCTGTTAAACACTTTACATAAACTTAACATAAGTGCAATACAGTCTTAACAGCATAGTGATAGATTATACATGTAAAGTAATGCAAATCAGACGGCTGAGGAATGGTTGAAGCAGGAGCCTGACTAAACATCCAGAACCCGTCAATAAAATATAAAACTGTTTTTAACAAAAAAATAACATATAAATTTCGGGAGGAATACAGGTATGAAAGTAAAGAGTATAATAGCAGCAGCTGTAGCCTGTGTATTAGCAATGGGAATTTCAGGCTGTGGAAATGAAAACTCTGCAGAGGATGATGATCGTCTGAAAGGGACAATTGTAATAACCGGATCGACTTCAGTTGAGGATATACTGACAGACATGATGGACGAGTTCGAGGCGCTTTATCCATCGGTTTCCATCGAATACACCGGAAGCGGTTCATCGGCAGGCATAAAGGACACGAAAGCCGGGGTCAATAACATCGGAGCGTCCTCCAGGGAAATCAAGGAAGAAGAAAAGGATGAGAAGCTGAAGGAGGAAGTATTTGCCTATGACGGCATAGCGGCAATCGTGAATCCGGCAAATGAAATACAGGACATCACGCTTCAGCAGCTGGCCGATATCTATTCCGGAAAAATCACAAACTGGAGTGAAATAGGCGGAAAGGATGAGACTATATTCGTGGTGTCCAGAGAAGAGAGTTCAGGAACGAGAAGTGCATTTGAGGAACTTACAGGACTACCGGATGCAGGAGGTCTTACAAGCAAAGCCGCCGTGGCAGAAGGTAACGGGCCTGTCCAGGCATCAGTTGCGGGCAATAAGAATGCCATCGGATATGTGTCCTTTGCGTATATTGATGAAAGCGTAAAGGCTTTGAAGCTTGACGGAGCGGAACCGACACCGGAGGCATCAAAGACAGGAGAATACAAACTGTCAAGACCATTCGTGTTTGTCTATTATGAAGATAAGGCTACGGAGGCCGGTCTTGCATTTCTGGAATTTGCAGTTTCAGAAGATGGCCAGTATTGTGTTGAAGATAACCACGGGATCACAGTGGACTAATTATGAATACAAGTACTATTAACGAGGAGAAGATAATTATGGATAATAACATGGGTCATAATGAAGTGAAGCCGGATTCTGTAAATGAAACCGATATCTCGATCCAGTACATGAAGAGAAATGTCAAAAGGGATATCACTGAAAAAATAGTGGAAACAATTTTTCTGCTTTGCGCGCTGGTGGGAGTGCTGTCGGTAACAGCAATCATTTTTTTCGTATTTTATAAGGGAATACGTCCGTTTACTGGTGAAGATGCTTACAGCATCAAGGATTTCCTGACAGGAACGAAATGGGCGCCGAGCGAAAACATATACGGCATATTCTATATGATTACAGCTTCTGTCCTGTCGACAGCAGGTGCGATACTCGTGGGTGTTCCGATCGGAGTTCTGACAGCGGTGTTCATTTCAGAAATTGCACCCGAGGGGCTTGTGAAAATCGTGAAACCTGCAATTGAAATACTGGCAGGAATTCCGTCAGTACTCTATGGAGCCTTCGGTCTTGGCGTTGTTGTTCCTTTAATCATGAAAATAACCCCTGAGGTTCAGGGCCAGTCTCTTCTGGCTGTTATCATAGTGCTCTCGATCATGATACTGCCTACAATCGTCTCCCTGTCCGAATCTTCAATCCGTGCAGTCCCTAAGAAATACAGAGAAGCTTCATTAGGGCTCGGAGCATCAAAGATACAGACGATTTTCCAGGTGGTTCTGCCTGCTGCAAAATCGGGAATCCTGTCTGCAACAGTACTTGGAATCGGCAGGGCAATCGGAGAGACAATGGCAGTAATGATGATTGCAGGAAATCCGACGGCGGGCATGCCGGAAAGCATCTGGTCCATGGTCAGGCCGCTTACGACTAATATCGCGATGGAAATGAGCTATGCGTCAGGAAGACAGTCTGAAATGCTCTTCGCAACAGGAGTTGTGCTCTTTATTTTTATTATGCTGGTAAATATAACCTTAATCAAATTGACAAGCAAGGCAGGTGAAAAATAATGTTATCCAGACAAGCAAAAGATACGATCGTAAAAGGACTTATTTATTTTTCGGCCGCCTCTACGGTCGGAATACTGGCAGTAATCCTGGGCTTTATAATCATCAAAGGTCTCCCGGGACTCAGTATCGATTTTCTGACCAGAGACTACGAAGACAATACCACCTATGTATATTCGGAACTTCTGGAAACGCAGGAAGGAAACAGCACTGAAGGATATTCGGAAAGGCTCGGGATCACACTTGATTTCGATGAAGAAAACGGCCTGGTCATAGCAGAAATCGATAAAGATTCTCCGGTAAGGAATGCACTTGACGGTAATGATGAAAAATACACTGTAAAAAAGGGCGATATTCTGACAAGGATCGGCGATCTCAGAATTGACAGGGAATTCAAGGAGCTTGACAGCAAGGATGAGAAGGCAGCTGCCGAATTTGTACAGAAGGCCATTGACGAGATCGATGCCGTAAAAGAAGATTCAGTCAGACTGAGAGTTGTCAGAATTGGCGGAGGGATCGTACCGATGGCTGTAACAACCATTTATATGATTATCCTGTCTCTTATGATAGCGGGTCCTGTCGGAATCCTGTCAGCTGTATATTTGAACGAGTATGCAAGACCGGGGAAAATAATGACGACCATACATTTTGCAATCAAGAACCTGGCAGGCATACCATCGATCATCTACGGGCTCTTCGGATCACTGTTTTTCGTTCAGATACTGAAGATGCAGTATTCACTGCTTGCAGGCGCTCTGACGATCAGTATTATACTTCTGCCGACAATCATTGCAACAACTGAGGAAACGCTTAAATCCATCCCAAAAACGTACCGGGAATCCTCTCTTGGGCTGGGAGCGACAAAGCTCCAGACCATAAGCAGGGTAATTCTTCCGAATGCGCTTCCAGGCATACTGGTAGCAGTCCTTCTTAGCATAGGACGTATCGTTGGCGAGTCGGCAGCGCTTCTTCTGACGGCAGGTACGGTTGCCCAGATACCGCACGCACTGTTCGGAAATTCTGCCAGCGGTGCAACGCTTACGATCAAGGCTTATACGTTGATGAAGGAAGAGAACGATCTGACCTCTGCCTGTGCAATCGGTATCGTGCTTCTTGTCATTATCATAGCGATAAATGTTGCATCTAAACTGATTACCAATAAATTCCTGAAAAAGAAAGGAATATAAGGAGATAATATATGGAAGTGAATAAGAAACCAAAATTTGAAGTGAACAATCTGAATCTTTTTTACGGCGATTTCCAGGCTCTGAAAAATATCAACATGAATATTTCAAGCAATGAAATAACGGCCTTTATCGGTCCTTCAGGCTGCGGGAAATCGACGTTCTTAAAGACGATCAACAGAATGAATGATCTTGTTCCAGGCGTGAGAATTGACGGATCGATAAAGCTTGATGGTCTCGATATCTACAGCGACATTGATGTGATCAAGCTGCGCCAGAGGGTCGGGATGGTATTCCAGCAGCCGAATCCATTTCCCATGAGCATATATGACAATGTTGCATATGGTCCAAGAATTCATGGAATCAAGAAGAAAAGCGTACTTGACGAAATCGTTGAAAAAAGTCTGAGGCAGGCTGCAATCTGGGATGAAGTCAAGGACCGTCTCAAAAGGAATGCAATCGGCGTTTCAGGCGGACAGCAGCAGAGAATCTGTATAGCGAGAGCGCTTGCAGTGCAGCCGGAGGTAATCCTGATGGATGAACCAACCTCTGCCCTTGACCCGATTTCCACACAGAAGATAGAAGACCTTGCGGTAGAACTGAAAAAGGATTACACTATTATTATGGTAACCCACAACATGCAGCAGGCAAGCCGTATTTCCGATAAGACTGCCTTTTTCCTTTCGGGAGAAGTGATTGAATTTGGAGAAACAGGCCAGATATTCAGTAATCCGAGGGATAAGAAAACTGAAAATTATATTACAGGACGTTTCGGTTGATAACGGCTGTCAAAGCAATCATGCGGGATGAAAAGAACAGCCACAAATTCATATGATTAAGGAGAGATGATTATGCCAGCAAGACAAGGATATCTTGATGAATTGGAAAAACTGAAAAATGATGTTATAAAGATGGGAAGCGTGCTTGAAGAATCAATCAACAACGTGGTTACAGCCCTTAAAAAGGTCGATGGGAAGCTGGCTGAGGATATTATAGCTTCCGACGACAAAATCGACGATTACGAAAGAAAAATTGAAAAAGCCTGCATTGCTCTGATTGCAAAGCAGCAGCCCGTTGCCTCGGATTTGAGAAGGGTGACTTCAATCATGAGGATTATCGCTGATGTTGAAAGGATTGCTGACCATTGCGCCGATATATCGGAATATATTATCAAACTTTCCAATGAGGAAGAGATAGTAATGCCGAAATATGTCATTGAAATGGTGTATGCGATGAAGCAGATGGTAGTCGATACCATCGAAAGCTTTGTAAATGAAGACCATGACCAGGCAGAGCGGGTTATTGCCGCAGATGATATTGTAGATGATTATTTTGAAAAGATTATGGATGAACTGTGCATTGCGATGAAGCATAATCCGGATAAGATACGCCAGTATTCAGAGTATCTTATGATCGTTAAATATCTGGAAAGAATGGCAGACCACGCGACGAACATCGCAGAATGGATTGAATTTATTATTACCGGTGAGCTCGAGATCGGAAAACAGTAGGATATGAACTGACATTTTGAAAGCGGATTGTTCTGATCCGCTTTTTGAATAGGTATAAGAGTAGGGTAATGATCAACAGGGGATTGGAAGTCCTGGATTTTATTGAATACGAAAAAGGAATGACGGGGTCAACAGATGAGCAGGAAAAAAATTCTGGCAGTAGATGATGAGGAGCATATTCTTGACCTGATAGAGTATAACCTTCTGGCAGGCGGTTATGATGTGCTGAAGGCTGAAACAGGCGAAGACGCTCTTGAGATAATAAAAGCAGAGCGGCCAGACATGGTGCTTCTTGATTATATGCTTCCCGGGATAGACGGGATAGAAGTTCTCAAAGCAATCCGCACGGACAGCAAATATAAAAAGCTTCCGGTCATTATGCTGACCGCAAAAAGCGATGAATTCAGCAAGGTGATAGGCCTGGAACTAGGAGCCGATGATTATCTCACTAAACCGTTCGGTGTTCACGAACTGGTTGCGAGGATCAAGGCGGTACTCCGAAGGACCGAAGGGACTGAGGATATTCCGGAGGCTGGAAATGAAGAAAAGATAACGATTGACAGAATCATGATCAACAGGACCACCAGAGTCGTCACGGTTGGCGGAAATAATGTGGAACTGTCCATGAAGGAATTTGATCTGCTCTATCTTCTGGCAAAAAACAGAGGAGTGGTATTTTCAAGGGATATGCTTCTGGAGAAAATATGGGGATATGATTATTCGGGGGAGACAAGGACTGTCGATGTGCATATCAGAAATCTGAGGAAAAAGATTGAAGAGGATGACACAAACCCAGTTTATATAAAGACTGTAAGGGGAGTCGGGTATAAGTTTGCATAACAGGAGGGCCTATGAAGAAGAAACTGTTTAGTACCTATTTTATAATTATTTTAGTAACATTATTCATATCCGGAACCGCATTCTGGAATAATGAACATAGTTTTGTCGAAGACATGGGACAGGATCTTTATCTTACCCAGGCAGAAATGCTTGTGGATGTGTTTGAGAATACGGAATTTGATGAAAAAGAAACATACGAGACTTTTGCAAGAAACTATGGAGATGACTACAGCATACGTATAACCTTAATATCCATGGACGGCACAGTAGTAGCTGACTCGCAGTCCGATCCGGCTACCATGGCGAATCATGCCAGCAGGGAGGAAGTGAAGGCAGCGATAGCGGGGGAAGCCATGAGCGTACAGCGCTATTCAAGCACGCTGAAGATGGATTACAGCTATTCGGCGGTGCCTGTTACGGATGATGAATTTGAAGGCGTATTGAGAGTGTCTGTGCCGCTGGATCAGCTGCAGACACTGGACAGCAATCTGTTCAAAACAATCCTTTTTTCACTGCTGATAGCTTCAGGTGTTGCAATCGTTATGGCAATTTATTTCAGCAGATATCTGACGAAGCCAATTGACGAAATCACCCAGGTCGCTGAAAAGATAACAGATGGAAATTATGATATGAAAATATACACGAGGCAGCATGATCAGATTGGCAAGCTTGCTGAATCGTTTAACCACATGACTGGAACATTGAAAGAAAACATGCAGAGCCTTACCGGTAAGAATGCGGAGCTTGAGGCAATACTCAGAAGCATGGCAAGCGGTGTTGTAGCGGTAAATGATTCTAATGCAGTCCTTTTCCATAATGAAACCTTTTCAAAAATGGTTGATCTTGGAAATAAAGATATCATCAAATCTTCGTTGTACAGCTTCATGAGAAGTGCCCTGATCTTCGATGTGATCGACGATGTCAGGGAAACCAGAGACACGATCGTAAGAGAGGGCAGGCTGGATATCAGGAAGGAAAAGGCTGTCCGTGTAACCGGAACCCCGCTGTTTGAAAATGAAGGCAGGATGCTCGGCGTCCTGGTTGTAATTGAGGACATAACGGAAATGAAGAAGCTGGAAAATATGAGAAGCGATTTTGTTTCGAATGTGACCCATGAGCTTAAGACACCCCTCACTTCAATCAGGGGATTCGTAGACACCCTCAAAACCGGAGCCATCCATGATGAAAAAGTAGCGATGAAATTCCTGAACATCATTGATATTGAGGCGGAAAGGCTATACAGCCTCATACAGGATATTCTGCTTCTGTCAGAAATCGAGTCAAAAAAAGACAACAACAGGGAACTGTGTGATATCACTCCAATCATGAATGAAGTGGTGGAACTCCTGGCATCAAAAGCGGGAGATGAGACCAAACTGATCTACAGGGAGGAAACGCCTCTGAGGCCTTTCTACTGCAATCACAACAGGATCAAGGAACTCATGATCAATCTGGTGGACAATGCCATCAATTATACGGAAAAAGGCTCTGTTACAATAACCTGTAAGGAAAAAGATGATAAGCTGATCATTGACGTGACTGATACAGGCATTGGTATGGAGGAAGAATATCTTGAACGGATCTTCGAACGCTTCTACAGAGTGGATAAGGGGAGGTCCAGGAAGCAGGGCGGAACCGGACTAGGGCTTTCAATTGTCAAACATATCGTAGAGAACTATCATGGAACTATCGCTGTCAGAAGCAAGGTTGGTGTGGGAACAAGTATGACGGTGGAGCTTCCTTACAAGGAAAAGGCCGTGCATTCTTTATAATTCCATGAATCAGAAAAATGAAAACGCATTTGTGCATCGTTTACAGATTAGATGGATGCAGGACCAAATGGTTGAATATACAGGTCTGGCCGGGAAGCAAGCAACATTGCAGTCCGGCCAGACCTGTATTTACGAGCTTAAAAGCCTTGCAGTCACGAACGTTATAAGTTATCATAAAAGAAAATACCAGCAGAATACAACAGCAGAGCTGTAAATACTTTGGGAAACAGAAACCAAGTGATTGCAAAGGTGTTTAAACAACCGGAAAAGAGGCATATATGATTCAGGAAAACTATCAGAATTTAATAAACAGACAGGATATCAGAAAAAATTTAATTGAAATAAAAAAGGCAATCAGGGAAGAGGACTGCAAAAGAGCCCTTGTGTACCAGACGGGAGGGAATTTCGATCTTTTTATTGAATTCCTTGGTTCAGAAGATGCCAAGACCCGAAAAAATGCAGCTTTGATCCTGGGCGAGCTTGAGGATGACGAACTGCTTCCAGTCCTTTACAATGCCTATGAAAAAGAGGAGCAGCTCTTTGTGAAGAGCGCATACCTTGTGGCGATGAGCAACTACGATTACAGGGAATATCTGGAGAGACTCAAAGAAAGACTTGAATCTCTCATGGCCAAACCGGCCGAGGAGACTGAAAGCAAGCATGTCAGAGAGGAAAGCGGAATCCTCAGGGATATGATACTGAAATATGAAAAGCCGAAAAAGCACAGATTCATTGCTTTCCACAAACCTGCTGATATCATACTGACTACCAATAAGCATCATAAGGCTACAGTTGCCAGGCAGATTCCGGAAGACAAAATCACAGAGACTGCCGGAGGTCTGAGAATACAGACAAAGGATCTGGGAAACATCCTTCCGATCAGGACATATCTGGAACTGCTGTTTCCTGTAATTGCAGATGAAGACGTGGCTCCCGAGCCTGCGCTGATAGCGGACAGGCTGGTAGAAGAGGACATTGTGGGAATGCTGGAGAACATGCATGAAGGTCCGGCACCGTTCTATTTCCGGCTTGAAATCAGAAGCAGAATGGAAATGGACAAAAAAGCTTCTTTTGCAAAGAGGCTTTCAGCAGCAATAGAAGGGAAGACCGACAGGAAGCTGATCAATTCAACTTCGAATTATGAGGTCGAGATCAGGCTCGTTGAAAACAAGGACGGCAGGTTCTATGTGATGCTTAAACTTTTTACGATTAAGGACAAGCGCTTCGATTACAGAAAAGAGACTGTTGCCGCTTCTATCCATCCGGTTACAGCGGCGCTTGTCGTGGAGCTTACAAAGGAGTTTATGAAAGAGGATGCGCAGATTCTGGATCCTTTCTGCGGAGTCGGAACCATGCTGATTGAAAGAAACAGGGCAGTCAGCGCCAGCCCTATCTACGGCATCGATTCTTTCGGGGAGGCGATAGAAAAGGCCAGAAAGAATTCCATGGATGAAAACGTAATCATCAATTACATCAACAGGGATTTCTTCGATTTCAGGCATGAATACCAGTTTGACGAAATCATTACGAATATGCCGTCGAAGACGGGAAGGATGACGGATGCGGATCTGAATCACGTATATAAGAACTTTTTTGAAAAGGCAGAGGAGGTTCTTACGGATTCTGGTGTCATCATTATGTATTCCGGCGAAAAGAATCTTGTGAAGAAATATCTGAGACTCAACCGCAACCTGAAGCTGATGAGGGAGTTCCTGATGGACCAGCGCCACGACACCTATGTATTCGTAATCGGAATGAAAGGCTGAGCCTGTCCGGACTCCGGGAAAGAGAAATTGCCAAAAAACAAGCCGGCCTTCTACAGATACAGGCAAAGATGAACAAAAATAATTTTTTGTCTTGAAAAACGAAAAATCATAGTGTACTATTAACTCATAACCTGTACGACTGGCGGATAAATGGGATTACCCATAGGGAGTACAGAAAACATCAAATGCCGACCGCCTGGGCGACCACTAAGGTTACCTGGGTGGTTTTTTTATGCACAATTACAGGCAGACATAAGCTTCCCTGTAATACATGCTGCAGCTGAAATTTTCATTAATCAGAAGGCGGAGGGACATAGCTCCAGCCTGCCTATAGCCAGAAAACGGAGGAATTAGTAAAATGAGAGCATTGATCAGTGTATCAGACAAAACCGGAATTGTAGAATTAGCGAAGGAATTAGTAGGATTAGGTGTGGAAATCATTTCAACAGGCGGTACTTACAACAAACTGAAGGAAGAGGGAGTTCCGGCAATCGAAATTTCTGAATTGACAGGATTTCCAGAATGCTTAGACGGACGTGTTAAGACACTTCATCCAATCGTACATGCAGGACTTTTAGCAATGCGTTCAAAACCGGAACACATGAAACAGCTCGAAGATTTAAATATTGAAACTATCGACATCGTAATTGTTAACCTTTACCCATTCAAGGCTACTATTTTGAAAGACGGCGTTACAAGGGATGAAGCAGTTGAGAATATCGATATCGGAGGACCTACCATGCTCCGCTCGGCAGCAAAGAACTACCAGGACGTTGCTGTTGTCGTAGATCCGAGAGACTATGATGTTGTATTGAGCCAGCTGAAGGAAAACAAGGAAGTTTCTTTAGAGACGAAATTCTACCTGATGCAGAAAGTGTTCATGCACACTTCAAACTATGACACAATGATTGCCGATTACCTGAAAAAACAGAGAAATGACACAGAATTTCCTGAAACCCTTACCATGACATTTGAAAAGGTTCAGGATATGAGATACGGCGAAAATCCTCACCAGGCAGCGGCCTTCTACAGGGAAATTGGAAAATTCAAAGGATCCCTTGCAGATGCGGTACAGCTTAACGGCAAGGAACTTTCCTTCAACAACATCAATGATACAAACGGTGCATTAGAGCTCTTGAAAGAATATACAGAACCTACGGTAGTTGCATGCAAGCACGGAAATCCATGCGGCGTCGGTTCAGCTGATACCATCATGGAAGCATGGACAAAAGCTTATGAAGCTGACAAGACTTCAATCTTTGGCGGAATCGTAGTAATCAACAGAGAAGTGACTCTTGAACTTGCAGAAGCGATGAAACAGATCTTCTTAGAAGTAATCGTAGCTCCAGGATATGAACCGGCAGCTCTTGAAGTTCTTCAGACAAAGAAAAACGTCCGCGTGCTTCAGTTAGCTGACATTTCAGTTCCACAGGCAGCAACTGCTTACGATCTGAAGAAAGTAAACGGCGGTCTTATCGTTCAGACAATCGACAGCAAGCTTCTTCCAGATGATGAATCAGAAGTGAAGGTCGTTACTGCGAATGTTCCTTCGAAGGAACAGATGGAAGACATGATGTTCGCATGGAAAATGGTTAAATTCGTTAAATCAAACGGTATTGCGCTTGCGAAAAACAAACAGTCCGTTGGTATCGGACCTGGACAGGTCAACCGCGTATGGGCTACAGAACAGGCAATCGCCCATGCTGCGGAATTAATCGGTGAAGACGCTACAAAAGGTGCAGTACTTGCATCAGACGCTTTCTTCCCGTTCTCAGACTGTGTTGAAGCTGCTCACAAAGCTGGAATCACTGCAATCATCCAGCCGGGCGGATCGGTACGTGACCAGGATTCAATCGACAAATGCAACGAATACGGAATCGCAATGGTGTTTACAGGAATGAGACACTTCAAACACTAGAATCATACATCCTTGTCATATCTTCCATTCCCTTCTGTAGGCAAGAGGAGTCATGTTTTCGCGGGCCTTGAAGAGATTGATGAAGTGGCTGACATTATGAAAGCCTGCAGAGTAGGCTATTTCATTAACGGATAAATCTGAATATTTTAAAAGTTCTTTGGCATACGAGAGCCTCGTGTTGATGATATATTCATTGACGGTGGTTCCCGTATGCTTTTTAAATTCCCTGGAAAGATGGAATTTGCTTATCCCGTATCTGGATGCCAGATCATCGAGGGAAAGCGGTTCGCGAAAATTCCTGTCTGTATATTTCATGACCGCCCTGATATATTCCGGCATCAGGATGGTGTCTGTCCTGTTTGTGCTGCCCAGGATAATGAATTCAGTCAGCAGGCTGGCTATCAGGCTTGAGGTAAGCACTTCCGTGGTGATATCTTTTTTCTGGTTGATTGCCAGTATCCTTCTGAGGGTGCTTTCAACAACGGAGCTCTCCTCTATATCCAGAATGCTGAAATCATCCTTTGTAAATTCCTCATAGTATCCGAGGGCGTTGCTGCCATTAAAATGAATCCATAAAAATTCCCAGTCGTTTCCTCTTTTTGTTTCGTAGTAGTGGTAGTCCATGCAGTTTATATAAAAACATTGCCCTGACGTCAGCGTAAAGTCTTTTTCATGATAGTGCAGAGTTCCTTCACCGGATATGGTATATACGATCAGGAAGGAGTTCAGGTTCTGCCTTTCAGTGAAATAGGGATAAGAGGTCTTGAAATAACCGATTTCCTGGGCATAGAAATAGATGGATTTTGCAGTGGCGCTAGGGCTTGCAATGAAACGGACGGAATCCTCGGACCAGGCATAGGAGGCCCTTTCGGTGTACTGGTTTTTCTCTTTTTCTTTCATTTTCATTTTTGCGTTTCCTGACGAGATACTGGTTTCTGGAAAGTCTTTCATAAATATCCTCCTTGTGTGATGCAAGATACTATTATTTTTACACAATAAAATTGGATGTAATATTTATATTAATGGCTTAGAATTAATTTGTAAAGAAGCAATATAACGTTAAAACACAAGTTTTTGCTGTTCATGTGCATCAGCAGGTACGAAGGATACTGTCCTGATTAGTTGTGAAAATCATATCGCAGATGGAGGAATCGGAAATGAATAAAATGAAAGCAACAAGAAGACCAAGAATCGGAATCTATACAATGGGGCTGAAGCACTACTGGGACCAGTTCCCGGGGCTCAGGGAAAGGCTCACAGGATACGGCAGTTTCATAGAGGAGAAGGTATCACAGATCGCAGATGCTGAAGTATTCAACTATGGGCTTGTGGACTGCGAGCAGGAGGGCAGAAAAGCCGGAGAATATTTCAGTGCGAATAACGTGGACCTTATATTTGCCCATGCAGGCACCTACGTTACAAGTGCCTCCCTGCTGCCGGTACACCAGATCTGCAGGGCCCAGGCGGTCGTGCTCAACCTGCAGCCGGCAGCAAGAATCAATTATGAGAAGACTACAACAGGCGAATGGCTCGCACATTGCGGAGCATGTCCTGTCCCTGAGATATCAAACGCATTCAACCGTGCAGGCATCAGATACCGGGTCGTGAACGGCCTGCTTGGCCTTGAAAAGACTCCGGAGATATCCCTGACGGATGAAGTTACAGCGGGCAGGAAAGAGGCAGTCAGGGCATGGAAAGAGATAGAGGAGTGGGTAATGGCCGCAAGTGTGAAGAGCGGGCTTGCCAATGCCAGATTCGGGTTTCTTGGCAACACTTATAGCGGAATGCTTGACATGTACAGCGATTTCACCATGTTCCAGGGACAGACAGGTGCTCATATCGAAGTGCTTGAAATGTGCGATCTGGACAGGATGCTTCATGAGGTGACGGAACAGGAAGTGGAAGAGAAGAAAAAAGAAATAGCGGATTTCTTTGTAATCAGCGAAGATTCCCAGGCCGACCCACTGGCGAAAAAACCAACAGCAGAGCAGCTTGACTGGTCTGCAAGGGTAGCGGCAGCCCAGGAACGGCTTGTAAAGGAATATGACCTTGACGGACTCACCTATTATTATCACGGTGCACCTGGCGGAGAGTACGAGAAGCTCCAGGGCGGATTTATAGTCGGACATTCCCTTCTCACTGCAAAAGGCATCCCATGCGCTGGCGAAGGAGACCTGAAGACCTGCCTGGCAATGAAAATCTGCGACATCGTAGGAAAAGGTGGAAGCTTCTGTGAAATTGTCGTTACCGACTATGAAGATGGAACAATCCTGCTTGGCCATGACGGCCCCTTCCATCTTGAAATTGCAAATGGAAAACCGATTCTGCGCGGAATGGGACTTTATCATGGAAAACAGGGAACCGGCGTTTCGGTAGAAGCGAAAGTCCGTACAGGGGCCATCACCAACCTGGGAACCACCCAGACAATCGAGGGAAAACTGAAATTTATCATAACAGAAGCGGAATCCACAGACGGTCCTGTTATGGCAATCGGTAACACCCAGACGCCTGTCCGGTTCAGAAAAGATCCGGATTCTTATATGGATGAATGGTTTGCTGAGGCTCCGACTCATCATTTTGCAATGTCGACAGGGCATAATGCGGCATTGTTTGCAAAGATAGCGGATATTTTGAATGTACCTTGTGTTTTATTATAGGTAACTTTCAACTGTTCAGCCCTGCATCTTTCGCAGCCATAAAGAATGCAAAGAAAAAACGAGCATGTCACCTTCCGGGGAGACATGCTCATAGTTATGTGTAATAAGCGGTTAAGAAGTCAGATACCTGGTCAAAGGAATCCGTATCTCCACAGAGGTTTCCACGTTCGGCACGCTGCTGTAGGCCAGCCCGTATTCGTCCCCGTAGAACAGACGCAGTCTCTGATGGGTATTGTATATACCGATATTGCTTCCAGTGCGGCTTTCACCCTGTCCGGTCAGAATGGAATCGATCTTTTCCGGGGGAATGCCGATGCCGTCATCACTTACGATGAGCACCACGGTTTCCTCTTCGGTCCAGCCAGTGATTACGATATTGCCCTCCTTGGATTCCTTTCCGAAGATGCCGTGCTGTATGGAGTTCTCAACAATCGGCTGAAGCACAAGTTTTGGTATTTCATAATCCAGGAGCTCGTCAGGAATGTCCACGAAGAAGTGTATCCTGTCCTTATAGCGCATGTTCTGAAGCTGGACATAAAGGGATACATGGGTGAGCTCATCCCTGAGGCTGACGGTTATGCTGCCTTTCCCCAGGGTAAGCTTGTAGAATTTTGAAAGGGCCTGAACTGCCTGGGAGACCTCGTCGCTTTTTCCGCTTTTTGAAAGCCAGTTGATCATGTCCAGGGTATTGTAAAGGAAATGCGGGTTGATCTGGGCCTGCAGAGCCTTGAACTCTGATTTTCGAAGGTCGTCGGCAGCCTTGACTTCCTTCTCCATAAGCCAGTGGAGTTCCTCTGTCATATAGTTGTAGGTGTCGATGAGATCGCCGATTTCATCATATTCAGGCTTCTGGACAATCGGTTTCGGAGTTCCGTTCCTTACCTCCCGCATCTGGCCGATGATGGTTGAGATACGTTTTGAAACAGAGTTGGAAATATGTTGGGAGACCCCAAAGGATATGATTACAAAAAACAGATATACAACTATGAATTTCAATACGATATCCCGGTTCTGCTGCAGCACGCTTTTCACAGGGATGACGGATGCCATGTGCCAGTCGGTGCCGCTTATTTCCTTATGGTTTACGTAAGTCTTCTCAAGAGCAAATTCTGCTGTTTCAAATTTCGTGGTGTCTGGAAAGCGGGAAGCCAGCTCGCTGTAGTTCAGAAAATACTTGCCCGACAGATACATGTCTGAGGTGGATACAAGGGTATCCCATTCGTTCAGGATGTATGCGGCGCTGCCGGTAATTGTGATGTTTTTGCGAAGAATGGATTCGATATTGCTTTTTGAAAAATACACTACTACATAAGCAGCAGTCTTTTCGGAATCTGAATAGTAGGAAAGCTTCCTTGCAATCGCAAACTCCCCGTAGTTCGATGCCTCAGAAGGGGTCAGATACAGGCTCGGGCATACGATCATCCGTTTATTGGTGCTGCTGAATATGCCGTGCCAGTAGGACCCTTCGATTGCCGAAAGCGGGCGGTAAATATCATAAGCGGAAAAACGGGAATCCTTATACATAGCCTCAAAAGGTGTGTCCAGGTATATTTTGATATCCGTAATGTTGATATCATCGATCATGGCGCTGGAGGAAATCAGGAAGATGAGCATTTTCCGTACGAAATCGGGATTTTCTGCAAGCTCCGAATTCAGGGCTGCGTAATCGTACTGAAGCATGGTCATGAAGTCGGAATTTCCGATAATGTTGTTTGAGGCGGAATTGACCTGGGAGATGGCAGTTTCGATTCCGCTGACAGTCTGCCTTGACATGGACAGCTCGGAGTTCGTGATATTTGACAGAAGGACGCCTGACAGCTGGTTGTAAAGGAGGATGGTTATGACAGTCGCAGGGATGAGGAACAGGATCAGATGGGATATCATGAATTTGTTCCTCAGCTTCATATCATGAAAGTAAAAATAATATGCATTCTTTAATAGTTTTATCATTTTACATTCTGCTCCCTGTATTCAGAAGGTGAAAGGCCTGTGTGCTTTTTAAGGTCTTTCCAAAATAGTTGCCGTCGCTGTAGCCGACTTTTGCCGAAATGTCAGTGATTTTATAGCGGGGATCCAGCAGCAGTTTTTTTGCTTTTTCCATCCGGTATTCTGTCAGATACTGGTTCAGGGTCCTGCCGGTCTCGTTTTTGAATACGGTGCACACATAGGTGGAGGACAGGAAAACATGCTCGCTGATATCTTTCACGGACAGATTTTCGTTCTGGTAATTCCTTCCAATGTAATCCTCAATAAGAAATACGGTTGAATTTTTTTCGGTCCCTTCTTCAAGGGCTGTAAAAAACAACTCGATTTTTGAACGGAGCAGCTGGTGGAGAGAGGACAGATTGGAGCTTCTGGATATGTGGTCCAGAATGGTCTCAAAACCGCCGTCTGTCTCAGGCAGCTTAATATAATTTGCGGAGGCTGCTTCATAAAGCTCCATAAAAAGCTTGTAATACAGGTCTTTTGCATGATTCGGGAGAACGGATCTGTTTCCTGCAAGGGAAGCATATAGTTTTGCTGCAGCGTTGTCTGTCTCCTGCCTGTTTTTTGAGGACAGGGCCTCATGAATGGCCGGAACCACAGCTTCGAGAAATCCCGGAACTTTGTTTGCCGGTTCCTTCCCGGTTTCCAGAATCGTGCCGCATTCGTAGAAGAAGGAGCTCTGCAGAAGGATGACTGCAGAATTGTAGGAATCGAATATCTTTGCCGGTCCGGAAACGGTTTTTCCTATGGCTATGTAGAAGCAAGGGCAGAAGGAAAGACAGCCCGAAAATGCTTCGGCGAGTTTTCGCATTTGGGAAGAAGCGGGCTTCTCCGGAGAGAAAATATGATAAATCAGGTATTCATCCTGTTTCGAGGCATAAATGCCGTGGAGGCGGTGCTGTCCGATGATGGCACCGAGGGAAGCAGGAAGGTTTTCCTGATGCTCATTTTCCAGGGAATGCATGCCGCCGACGATCTTGATCATGACCGTGACGAAATATGCCGAGGGTCTGGTCTGGATGCCCAGGGCTGCAAAATCCTTTTCTATTGATGAGATCCCTTCATCGGAAATCGGGTAGGTGACCTTTAGGGCCAGCTTCCCGGATGCCTCCTGCAGGTGCCTTGAAGCCGAGTCCCTGCTGAGCTTGAGGATCTTGTCGCTTGAGATCGCCTCTCTGATGGCTTCTTCAACCTCAGCGGGCATAAGGGGCTTTTCCACATAGCTGATGGCTTTCAGCCGGATTGCCGCCTTCAGGTATTCCTTATCGGAATAGCCGCTCATAAAAATGATATGGCTGTCAGGAACAGTCTCCCTTATTTTTTCCGCCATCTCAATGCCGTTCATGCGGGGCATGCGGACATCGCTCAGGATGATTTCAGGCCTGTATTTTTTTGCCAGAGCAAGCCCGTTCATCCCGTCATCGGCCTGATATATGTTATGGATTCCAAGGGAATTCCAGTCTATGCTGCCAAGAAGCCCTTCACGTGTCAGTTCTTCGTCGTCTACTATTAATAGGTTCATTGAAATTCCCCCTGTCTTTTCTGCTTTTTACTGATGGTGCTATTGTATCAAATTTGAAATCCAAACACAACGGCAGGTAAAATCTGCGGATAAAATTACCCTGTTTCAAAGAAATTTACCGTATGAATCGTTTGGGGCAGATGTTAGGATTAAGGAGAAATAAAGATGCAGGGAAACAGAGGGCATCTGAAACAGGAATGATGACAGACAAACAGAAAACAAGAGTAGGAAGGAGAATAGACGTGTACGAGTATGTTCTTGAATTAAAAGGAATAACAAAAATTTTCCCGGGTGTAAAGGCTCTGGATCAAGTGCATTTTCAGCTGAAGCCGGGTGAAATCCATGCGCTCATGGGTGAAAACGGCGCAGGAAAATCCACTTTTATAAAAGTAATTACGGGTGTCCATAAAGCTGAAGAAGGGGAGATGTTCCTTGACGGGGCAAAGGTCGATTTCAAAGGCCCAAAGGATGCGCAGGCTGCAGGAATCGCAGCAATCTACCAGCATGTTACAGCATACCCGCACCTTACGGTTACTGAAAATATCTTCATGGGCCATGAAAAAGTAAAAGGCGGAAGAATACAGTGGAAGGATATGCATGAAGAGGCGAATGCCCTTTTAAGGGAACTGAATGCCGACTTCACAGCAACCGAAGAAATGGGCGCATTAAGCGTTGCCCAGCAGCAGATGGTAGAGATCGCGAAAGCACTTTCCATGAAAGCCAGAATCATCATTATGGATGAACCGACGGCAGCCCTTACAAAAAGCGAGAGCGAGGAGCTTTACAGGATTACCGAAAAACTCAGGGACGAAGGCGCAGCGATCATCTTCATTTCCCACAGATTTGAAGATATGTACAGGCTCGCGACGAAGGTAACTGTATTCAGGGATTCAAAATACATCGGAAGCTATGACGTAAACGGCATTACCAATGAAAATCTGATTACGGCAATGGTTGGACGTGAAATAAACGACCTCTTCCCAAAACCAGTGGTGAAACTCGGTGAGGAAGTGCTTAAGATTGAAGATTTAAGCAGGACAGGATACTTTAAAAACGTCAGCTTTTCAGTCAGAAAAGGCGAAATCCTTGGTCTGACAGGACTGGTCGGAGCAGGAAGGACCGAAGTATGCGAAACTATTTTCGGCATAGAGAAGAAATCAGGCGGACGAATCGTGTTAAACGGACAGGAAGTTGCAATTGACAATCCACAGGATGCAATGAAGCTTGGAATCGGCTATCTTCCTGAAGACAGACAGCACCAGGGACTGATCCTGGACTGGGGAATCGGCCGGAACATAACGCTTCCCGTAATCAGCCAGCTTAGCAGACACGGATGGCTCGACGATAAAAGGGAAAGGCGGTTTGCGAAAGAACTGGCAGAGCGCGTCGATACGAAAGCGGTCACGCTCTTCGATCTGGCAAGCTCCCTGTCCGGAGGAAATCAGCAGAAGGTCGTAGTTGCGAAACTTCTTGCATCGGACCTGAAAGTAATTATCCTGGACGAACCGACAAAAGGCGTCGACGTAGGCGCAAAAGCCTCCATATATGAAATCATGGGAGAGCTCGCTAAACAGGGATACGCAATTATTATGGTATCTTCGGAAATGCCGGAAATACTGGGCATGAGCGACAGGATTGTCGTCATGTGCGACGGCAGGGTGACAGGCGAACTTTCGAGAGACGAAGCAACTCAGGAGATGATCCTTGTAAAAGCGATGGCAAAGTCTCATCAGAAATCAGAAGAATAGAGGGAGGTGGGAACTGATGAAAGCTGAAATAGGAAAATTAGAAATGAATAAGAAAAAAATCGATCTGAAGAGCCTTACCTCTTCAAGGGAGATGAGTCTGGTTGTCGTACTTGCCGTTTTATGTATCTTCATCCAGCTGAGGAACAGCATCTTCCTCACACCTTCGAATATCGGGGACATGCTGATCAATGCATCCTTAATGGCAATACTTGCAATCGGCATGATGTGCGTCCTGCTGATAGGAGGAATCGACATCTCCATAGGATCCACAGTGGCGTTATCCGGTATGGCTACAGCACTCGTCATGAGGGACAACCCTGGGATTCCCGCCTTTTTAGGATTCCTGATTGCGATCCTGGTAGGACTTGCAGCTGGATTTATCATTGGCCTCGTAATCGCCAAAGGCAGGGTCATCCCGATTATCGCAACCCTGGGTTTCATGAATATCTACAGAGGCATCACCTATCTGATCGCCAACAACCAGTGGGTTGCGGCATACCAGATACCAGAAAACTACAAGGCGTTTACACTGGGAAAAACATTCGGAATCAATAACATGCTGATTGTCACGGTTATCTGTTACCTGGTATTTGCATATTTCATCAAATACACAAGAACAGGCCGTAAGATCTATGCAGTCGGAAGCAATTCGGAAGCTGCTGCAGTAAGCGGCATCAATATTGCAAATGTCAAGATCATGGTCTATTCCCTTATGGGTGCCCTCTGCGGCCTCGTAGGCGGCCTCTGGGTTTCCAAATATGCTTCGGCACAGGGAGACTCGGCAAAAGGATTTGAAATGGATATCATCGCGGCATGCGTTATCGGCGGAGTCAGCCTTACCGGTGGTAAGGGAACAGTATTCGGGGTCATCCTTGGATCCCTCACACTTGGTATTTTGAACAACGCACTTCCGCTGATCAACGTATCCTCGTTCTGGCAGGATGCAATCAAAGGCCTCATCATTATTGCGGCGGTCATCCTGAATACGGTAACCCAGAGAGCTATGGATAAAAATAACCTGAAGAGGAGGGAGATGTAATCATGGCAAAGACAAAAAGAATAATTGTTGCAGAACAGGCATTTTCATGGAAAAAGTTCTTCGTACAATGGGAATGGTTCCTGTTACTGATTTTTATCGCAATCAATGTAATGAATTCCTTCACATCGGAATATTACCTTAGTACATCAGGGCTGCTTACGGCAACCTCCTCTTTCCTGGAAAAGGCATTTGTAGCCCTTCCCATGGCATACATCCTCGTAATGGGGGACATCGATATTTCCGTAGGATCCACGGTGGCGCTTTCTTCAGTGCTGATGGCGGTTTCCTATAACAATCTGGGACTTCCAATGGGGCTTGCCCTGATCGTGTGCCTCCTTGTGGGAGCGCTTTGCGGCTTCATCAACGGCATCATACTTACGAAATTTCCAGAGCTTGCCCCAATGATCGTCACCCTGGGTACAAGCATACTTTACAGAGGAATAGCCGTCATGATCCTGGAAGATCAGGCATCAGGCAGTTTCCCGATGTGGTTCAGCAACATCTACTGGGGTAAAATCGGCGGAGTCGTTCCATACATGCTGGTATTCTTCATCATCTGTGCAGTGGCATTCGGAGTAGTGCTCCATAAGACTACATTCGGAAGAAGGCTTTTCGCAATCGGAAGCAACAGCCTCGCAAGTAAATATGCAGGTATTCCGGTGCAGAAGATCAGGCTTATTGTATTCACCCTGACAGGACTTTTCGCAGCAGTAACAGCCGTATTCCTTACAGCAAGGATGGGCAGCACAAGGCCGAATATTGGTGAAGGGTACGAGCTTGAGGCAATTTCCATGATTGTACTTGGTGGAATCTCCACAGACGGCGGAAAAGGCCGATTTATAGGAGCAATCATTTCCATATTCACAATAGGCTTTTTGAGATACGGCCTCGGACTGATCAATTTCCCGTCACAGGCAATGATGATCGTAATAGGCGGTCTTCTGATCATAGCGGTTATGGCTCCAAACCTTAACTTCAAAAAAATATTCGGGAAAAAAGCTGCAAAGGCTGCATAGCCTGGGAACTGTTACAAAATACTAACCATATATACAGACGGCATGACCGTTCAGTATAAAATGAAACCATTGATTTATTCTAGGGAGGAAACAAAAATGAAGAAAAAATTACTCAGCATCTTAGTATGCGCATCCATGATTTCAGCTATGTTAGCTGGCTGTGGAAGCAAAGGAACAGACGAGACAGCATCAAGTTCTTCTAATGAAAGCACCACAGAAAGCAAGGATGCATCAGACCTGACAATCGCAATCCTGGTTAAGAATGCAGGAAATCCTTACAATGAAAAAGAATCTGCAGGATTCCAGAAAGTCATAGAAGATGCAGGTGCAACCTGTATCGTAAAGGCTCCTGAAAGCGCAACAGCAGAAGCGCAGATCACCATGATCAATGAACTTGTGGCACAGCATGTGGATGCCATCGCAATAGCAGGAAATGACCCTGATGCTCTTCAGCCGGCATTAAAAGAAGCTATGAGCCAGGGAATCAAAGTATTGTCACTTGACTCTTCAGTAAATTCAGACAGCCGTCTTGTGCATGTAAACCAGGCAGGTATCGAACTTATCGGCCAGACTTTAGTTGATGCAGTTGCAGACCTTGCTGGAGAAAGCGGCGGAGAATTCGCGATCCTCTCAGCAACAAGCCAGGCAACAAACCAGAATGCCTGGATTGAATCCATGCAGGCAGAACTTGAAAAAGATGCACGCGGACTGAAACTTGTAAAAATCGCTTATGGCGATGACGAATTCCAGAAATCTGTTGATGAAACAGAAGCCCTGATCAAGAACTATCCAGACCTGAAAGTAATCTGTGCACCTACAACAGTTGGTATCATGGCTGCAGCAAAAGTCGTTACAGATAAAGGACTTACAGATACAATCAAGGTAACAGGACTCGGACTTCCTTCAGAAATGGCTGATTATATCGGCGAAGACGCTGTGTGCCCTTACATGTACTTATGGAATCCACTTGATATCGGAGCGCTTGCAGCTTACACTGCACTTGAATTAGTTGGCGGAACAATTACCGGAGCAGCAGGCGAAACATTTACTGCAGGCGACCTTGGAGACAACAACGGAGCATATGAAATCGTAAAAGCGGCTGACGGCGGAACAGAAATCATCTTAGGATCACCTTTCAAATTCGATCCATCAAACATCGAAGACTGGAAGACTGTATACTAAATCGGAACAGCAGCTCTGAACCGTCACGGATGTTTTCTAACGCATTCTTTGCTATCAGACGGTTGACGGTCCGGAGGGAATGAAGTAGGATATATCACATAGACACAAACTGATTCCTGCGGTTTCTGCCGCAGGAATTTTTATCATCTAACAGGAGGAAAAGAATATGATCAAAGGATTTAAAATGAAGATTTATGAAGGAATGGCAGCAGAATACGAGAAAAGGCATAATGAACTCTGGCCGGAAATGGTAGATATGATCCATGAATTTGGCGGAAAAAACTACACCATTTTCCTGGATGAAGAAACAAATGTGCTTTTCGGATATATAGAAATCGAAGATCCTGAAAAATGGGCAAAAGGAGCGGATACTGCCATCAACAGGAAATGGTGGGATTTCATGGCGGATATCATGGAGACAAATCCGGACAACAGCCCGGTGGCAGTAGATTTAAAGAACGTGTTTCATTTAGACTAGTGCACTGACACGTTGACATCTTGACAAATGACTTGCCTTAGTTTCCATCTGCGGCGTTGTTGTCAATCAGCGTAGCCACCGCTACGCCTCATTCCTCCGCCTTGCAGAATGAAAACTAATTTAGCGTCATTAGCTTAAGTGTCAATGTGTCAGCGCACTAGACACAGAGGCGATGGACTAACTACAGAAGAATATTGGCCATAGCCTGAAATATAAGGATAACGGGTGATTATGAATATGAAAAAAAACATACTGGAAGCTTTATTAACGGTAACTATATTCACTGTATTACTTCTGATTTATAATATTGGTTATAAAGGTTATATTTGGGATGCAATAGATACTCGTGATTATGCAGTATATGCATCTGCTGTTTTTTTGTCAGCAATTATTGGAAAACTCATAAAAAAAAGCACTACGAATCATGAAAAATAAATTCAAAGAAGGTAAAGATAAGTTCCTGAATTATAAATGCAATATTTTTGTGAGTTACATCATATACTGAATTATCATATCGAAAAAGTCCGAAATACAAGAAAATTGCTTGTGTTTTCGGGCTTTTTCTATTTCTAAAGTGTAAAAGACAGTTGAGTCGATGTGCTATAGAAAATCAATCATTATCCGTTTATAAGATAAAATAGATATTGACAATAGAAAAATATTAATGTACCATTGTATTAACTCAATAATACAGTTATGCAGAAATGCCGAGGTGATGAGATGACATGGAATATTGATTCCGACAGACCTGTTTATGCACAGATCGTTGAGATTATACAGAGAAAGATCGTATCAGGGGAATACGAGGCTGGCAGCAGGCTTCCTTCAGTCAGGGAACTGGCAGCTGAAGCATCTGTTAATCCAAACACCATGCAGAAGGCTTTAACAGAGCTTGAACGGCGGGAAATGGTATTTACCCAAAGGACAAGCGGCAGGTTTATAACGGAGAATAAGAAAAAAATAGAAGAAATCAAGGTTCAGATGGCACACCAGCTGATTGCCGGGTTCTTCGAAAAAATGGAACAGTTGGGGTATGAAAAAGAGGAGATAGCAGCCTTGACAGAGGCTGAAGCAGCAGGAGGAGAATAATGGGGAACATACTTGAGTGCAAATCGCTTTCAAAGAAATTTGGTTACAAGACAGCTCTTTCGGATCTGAGCCTGAGCATTGACAGGGGGCGTATAGTCGGCCTGCTCGGACCAAACGGAAGCGGAAAATCAACACTGATTAAACTGATTAACGGTATACTGGTGCCGTCATCGGGAGAGATACTGATCGACGGGAAAAAACCAGGAGCAGAATCCAAAAAGATCGTGTCCTATCTGCCCGAGAGGACTTATCTGAACGGATGGATGAAGGTCAATGATATCATCGATTTCTTCGCTGATTTCTATGAGGATTTTGACAAGGCAAAAGCTTATGACATGCTTCAGAGGCTTGCGATAAATCCGCAGGACAGCCTTAAGACCATGTCAAAAGGAACAAAGGAAAAAGTACAGCTTATACTCGTGATGAGCAGGGATGCGGATCTGTACTGTCTGGATGAACCAATCGGGGGAGTTGATCCGGCGGCCAGGGACTACATTCTAAGTACGATTCTGAACAACTACAATGAGAACTCAACAATCATTATTTCCACGCATCTGATTTCCGATATTGAGAATATACTTGAGGACGTCATATTCATAAAAGATGGAATGCTGAAGTTGGCAGCATCGGTAGATGATGTCAGGGAAAGGGAAGAAAAATCCATTGATGCAGTATTCAGGGAGGTATTCAGATGTTAGGGAAACTTATAAAACATGAATTCAAAGCTACGACGAAAATATTTCTGCTTTTCTATGCAATTCTGGCTGTTCTTACGATATTAGGCAGGATTATGCTGAATCTTGAAGTTTTTGATAATCAGTTTGCGATACTGGGAGGCATTCTGACCTTTTTCTATGCAATGTTCATGATTGTCATGCTGATTGGAACAAGCGTGTTCCTCATTGTCAGATATTTCAGGAATATGTATTCGGATGAAGGCTACCTGATGTTCACGCTTCCGGTGAAGCCATCGCTGCTTCTCGCATCAAAGCTTATTGTGGCTGTGTTCTGGCAGCTACTTAACGGATTGATTACGATTCTCGCCGTATTCGTGCTTGTCATGAATGACGAAGTAATCCAAACCATAAAAACTGGAATTCCTATTGCAATCAATGAATTCAAAGCAGCTATGGGTATGGATATCAGACTTTTTATCTTCTATATAACCATAGGGGTCATATTATCAGCCACATACCAGATGCTGATTATATATACTTCGATCAATATCGGCCAGATGTTTGGAAAGCACAGGATAATAGGAGCTGTCGTGTCGTGGATGGCAATCACGACGGTGCTGCAGATAGCCAGCCAGATACTGGTTACATTGCTTGGATTTTATGCGATGGATGAAGAACGAATGCTGGATTTGTACAATATAATGCTGCCAGGCGGTCTTCTGGTATCCGTCCTTCTGTGTGCAGCGTTCTATGCCTTAAGCAGCTTCATTGTAAGCCGGAAGGTGAATCTGGAGTAGGAATGAAATGTGAATATTTATATGTGAGATGAAAAAGCCCGGCTTTGGCCGGGCTTTTTCATCTCATAGTAAAGTTCGTCCCATGAGATAAAAAACGCTCTGCGCAGGATGGGCAGTCGGGCTTACAGTATTTGACTGACTGGCGAAGCCCCTTTGTTCTGTTTATTAAATATGTTTATAAGTATTGCTTAATAAAAATAATGGGAATATAAGCCTGGTTAATAATATTGCTTATTGCTTTTATAATAATGATGTATTATAATTTTCTTGAAGATGGGTGCTTCTGTGTGGAAAAAGCATAGGGCGTCATCAGTGGAAAGCATTATTCTCAAAGAAAAGGATAGGTGGCGAGCAATGAAAAAATTAGATTTACTTTATGAAGGTAAAGCAAAAAAAGTTTTTAAGACTGATGTGGAAGATGTCTATATTGTAGATTATAAAGACGACGCGACAGCATTTAATGGTTTAAAGAAGGGAACAATCGTTGGCAAGGGTATCATCAACAATCGTATGACCAACCATGTATTCCAGATTTTGGAAAAAGCCGGAGTGCCTACTCATTTTGTTGAGGAATTAAGCGACAGAGAAACAGCTGTTAAAAAAGTGGAGATCGTTCCGCTTGAAGTAATCATAAGGAATGTTGCAGCAGGAAGCTTCTCAAAAAAACTGGGAATTGAAGAAGGAACGAAACTGAAAGCTCCTACTCTTGAATTCAGCTACAAGAACGATGACTTAGGCGACCCTATGATCAACGACTATTATGCAATTGCAATCGGTATCGCTACCAGAGAAGAAATAGATAAAATCACAGAATTGGTATTCAAGGTAAACGAAGTACTCTGCAAGTATTTTGCAGAAGCCGGAATCGAACTCATCGATTTCAAAGTTGAATTCGGAAGATACAAAGGAGAAATCATCCTCGCTGATGAAATCTCACCTGATACATGCAGATTATGGGATCTGAATACCCATGAAAAACTTGATAAAGACCGTTTCAGAAGAGACTTAGGAAACGTGGAAGATGCTTATAATGAAGTTTTCAAGCGTTTAGGCATACAGTAATAAAGAAATCTCAAAGCGGATATCATGTATCCGCTTTAAGAACGTTAACAGTAAAATAATGACAGCATAACTGCTGTAAGTAAGTTTCGATCGTAGGAAAGGTTTAATAGATGGATAAAAATCGTATACACGAACAATATGAAATGACAGATGAACTTCATGAGGAATGTGGCGTCTTTGGTATGTATGACTTTGACGGAAACGACGTGACTTCCACCATTTATTACGGCCTGTTTGCACTTCAGCACAGAGGACAGGAAAGCTGTGGTATTGCAGTAAGTGATACTATAGGCCCGAAGGGCAAAGTACATTCATACAAGGGAATGGGCCTGGTAAACGAGGTTTTTACCCCTGAAGCTTTAGATGGCATGAAGGGAGATATCGGTATTGGACACGTACGGTATTCGACGGCTGGAAGCAGCACGAGAGAAAATGCGCAGCCTCTGGTACTGAACTATGTAAAGGGTACTCTTGCTCTGGCACATAACGGCAACCTGATAAATGCTCCTGAATTAAGAAGAGAACTGGAATACACGGGAGCCATCTTCCAGACAACCATAGATTCCGAAGTGATTGCCTACCATATCGCAAGAGAAAGGCTGAACTGCGGTTCGGTTGAAAAAGCTGTCGCCAGGGCAATGAAGAAAATCAAGGGAGCATATTCCCTTGTCGTAATGAGCCCGAGAAAACTGATTGGTGCGAGAGATCCACATGGATTCAAACCATTATGCATAGGAAAAAGGGAGAATGCATATATTATTGCATCCGAAACCTGTGCCCTTGAAACAGTCGGAGCGGAATTTGTAAGGGATGTCCTTCCTGGAGAAATTGTTACGATTACTCCGGACGGAATTGAATCCGATACAAGCATGTGCATTCCTGGAAATAAGGAAGCAAGATGTATTTTTGAATATATCTATTTTGCAAGGCCTGACAGCCATATAGACGGAATCAGCGTTTATTACTCAAGAATCCAGGCAGGAAGGTATCTGGCAATGGACCATCCTGTTGAGGCGGATCTTGTTGTAGGTGTTCCGGAATCAGGAAACGCAGCAGCCCTGGGATATGCCATGGAATCAGGAATTCCATACGGGACCGCATTTGTGAAAAATGGCTATGTAGGACGTACGTTTATCAAGCCGAAACAGAGCAACAGGGAATCAAGCGTAAGGGTTAAACTCAACGTTCTTGCTGAAGCTGTCAAAGGCAAAAGGGTTATCATGATTGATGACTCGATTGTAAGGGGAACCACCAGTGACCGTATTATAAGCATGCTTAAGGAAGCGGGAGCAACTGAGGTCCATGTGAGGATCAGTTCACCGCCGTTCCTTTACCCATGCTACTTCGGAACGGACATTCCGGACAGGGAACAGCTGATTGCCTACAACAGAAGTGTAGAGGATATCAGAAAAATTCTCGGAGCAGATTCTCTGGGATACCTTGGAGTTGACAGGCTTTGCGGAATTGTAAAAAGTAAACCTTGCTGTCACGGCTGCTTTACGGGAGAGTATCCGATGGATCCTCCTGAATGTGATATTCGAGGCGAATATACAAGATAGAAGTAATTGTTCAGAATTACAGGTGTGCTGAATGGAAACAGGCAGACTACAATAAAATAATATGTTTTAAGATGAATTGAATAATTTTCAGGGGACAGACACCATTGGCGCCTGTCCCTTGATACGGTATATAAACAGGCACATGCACAACAACAAGTGCTGTGCATTCAGAGAATGGAAGAGCGGATAGCAGGTATCCGCCCTTTAGGCCAATCAGGCAGATAGGAGTAAATATGAACGATAAATATCAGAGCCCGCTTTCAGAACGTTATGCAAGCAAAGAAATGCAGTATATTTTTTCGCCGGATATGAAGTTCCGCACATGGAGACGCCTTTGGATCGCACTTGCGGAAACAGAAAAGGAACTTGGACTTAACATTACTCAGGAACAGATTGATGAACTGAAAGCAAACAAGGATGACATCAACTATGATGTTGCAAAAGAAAGAGAAGCACTCGTAAGGCACGATGTAATGTCTCACGTTTATGCATACGGCGTACAGTGCCCGAAGGCAAAAGGAATCATCCACCTCGGCGCAACTTCATGCTACGTAGGTGACAACACGGACATCATCGTTATGACCGAAGCATTAAAGCTCGTTAAGAAGAAATTAGTCAACGTTATTGCAGAACTTGCAAAATTCGCTGATGAATATAAAGGGCTTCCGACACTGGCATTCACACATTTCCAGCCAGCACAGCCTACGACAGTGGGAAAAAGGGCGGCTTTATGGATGCAGGAACTTCTTCTTGATTTAGAAGACATCGACCACACAATGGCAAATATGAAGCTCCTCGGTTCAAAAGGAACTACAGGAACACAGGCAAGCTTCCTTGAACTTTTTGACGGCGACCATGCAACAATCAAGAAAATCGATCCGATGATTGCTGAAAAAATGGGCTTCAAAAACTGCTATCCTGTAGCAGGGCAGACATATTCACGTAAAGTGGACATGAGGGTTCTGAACGTGCTTGCAAGCATTGCAGCGAGTGCTCATAAATTTTCAAATGATATCCGCCTTCTTCAGCACCTGAAAGAAATAGAAGAACCATTCGAAAAGAACCAGATCGGATCCTCGGCAATGGCTTACAAGAGAAATCCGATGAGAAGCGAAAGAATCGCATCCCTTTCGAGGTATGTTATGATTGATGCCCTCAATCCGGCAATGACAACAGCTACGCAGTGGTTTGAAAGAACTCTTGATGATTCTGCAAACAAGAGAATCAGCGTTCCTGAGGCATTCCTTGCAATCGATGGAATCCTGGATCTTTACCTGAACGTAGTAGATGGACTTGTTGTTTATCCGAAAGTTATTGAAAAAAGACTTCTTTCAGAACTTCCTTTCATGGCTACCGAAAATATCATGATGGATGCTGTAAAAGCAGGCGGAGACAGACAGGAACTTCACGAAAGCATCAGGACATTATCCATGGAAGCTGGAAAGAACGTTAAGGAAAAAGGACTTGAAAACAATCTCCTCGAACTGATCGCAGCAGATCCTGCTTTCAACATGACTCTTGAAGATCTCCAGAAGACAATGGATCCTTCAAAATACGTAGGCCGTTCAAAAGAACAGGTTGTTGAATTCTTAGAAGAATATGTGACACCGATTCTCGAAGAAAATAAGGATATACTTGGCATGAAAGCCGAAATCAACGTGTAAGCAATTATCAGACCCGGAGCACTTATCAGCTTAAGATATGGATTCCGGGTCTTGTTGTTTTATGGGATAGCAGGTCATATTCATTGGGAAAGGGGAATTGCATGAATGTAAATCTGGAGCATTACAAAGTCTTTTATCATGTAGCAATGGCAGGAGGAATCACGCTTGCAGCAGAAGAGCTTTCGATTTCGCAGCCGGCTGTCAGCCAGTCATTGAAACAGCTTGAATCCAATCTCGGAACTTCCTTGTTTGTCAGGACATCAAAAGGCGTCAGGCTTACGGCAGAAGGGGAACTGCTTTTTTCTTACGTGAAGAGAGGGTATGAGAGCATACTTCTTGGGGAAAACAAGCTGTCAGAGATGATCAATATGGAAAACGGAGAAATCAGGATTGGTGCAAGCGACATGACGCTGCAGTTCTACCTTCTTCCATATCTGGAGAAGTTTCATGAACTATATCCGAAAATCAAGGTTACGGTTACGAATGGCCCTACTCCTGAGACTCTCAGGTACCTGCAGGAGGGGAGGATTGATTTTGGCGTGGTAAGCACCCCGATCATCTGCAAACAGGACTTCCATATCACCAAGGTAAGGGAGATTGGAGATGTATTTGTTGCGGGTTCGAAATTCGAACACCTGAAGGACAAAAAGCTTCCGTATAAGGCACTTGAAGAGCTGCCGACAATATGTCTGGAGCAGAATACAAGCACCAGGAGATACATAGACCATTATCTGGAAGGAAAAGGGGTTGTGCTGAATCCGGAATTCGAACTGGCAACCAGCGAGATCATTGTGCAGTTTGCAATCAGAAATCTTGGGGTCGCCTGTGTAATGAAAGACTTTGCAAAAAAATATATCGAAAGTGGAGAACTGATCGAGCTGAAATTCGAATGTGAAATACCGGGAAGAAATTTCTGCGTGGTTACAGACCAGAAAAATCCGGCTTCATCGGCAGCAAAATCGTTGCTGAATATGATGGACCAGACATGATATAATTAAAAGTTATGAGTAATATAACTAACATTAATTTTACTTATGAAGAAAAGTGGTGTATACTTTTGAAGTAAAAGGCAGGAGACTGCTGGAATATTTTTATGTAACTTCAGGGCGTAGTCCTGAATAGTTACGTTTGCGCTTAATAATGTTAGAATAACAGGAGGATATGTTATGGTTAAAGCAATCGTAGGAGCTAACTGGGGAGATGAAGGTAAAGGTAAAATTACCGATATGCTCGCCAAAGAATCAGATATCATCGTAAGGTTTCAGGGAGGAAGCAATGCAGGACATACCATCATCAACAATTATGGTAAATTCGCATTACATCTGCTTCCGTCAGGCGTATTTTATGACCACACAACAAGCGTTATCGGTAATGGCGTAGCATTAAATATCCCTTACCTTTTCAACGAAATCAAAGGGCTTGTGGACAGAGGCGTACCTGCTCCAAAGATTCTCGTATCAGACAGAGCTCAGATTCTTATGCCATACCACGTTGACTTTGACGCTTATGAAGAGGAAAGATTAGGTGGAAAATCGTTCGGTTCCACAAAATCCGGAATCGCTCCTTTCTATTCAGATAAATATGCAAAAATCGGATTCCAGGTAAGTGAATTATTTGATGAAGCTGCATTAAAAGAAAAAGTGGAAAGAGTATGCGCATACAAGAACGTACTTCTTGAACACTTATACCACAAACCTCTTCTTGATCCTGAAAAGGTGTATGCTGACCTTTTGGAATACAAGAAAATGGTTGAGCCATATGTTGCGGATGTTTCACTGTTTCTTCACAATGCCATTGGAGAAGGAAAGAACATCCTTTTAGAAGGCCAGTTAGGCGCTTTAAAAGATCCTGACCACGGAATCTATCCTATGGTAACTTCTTCCTCAACGCTTGCGGCTTATGGTGCAATCGGTGCAGGAATCCCGGCACAGGAAATCAAAGACGTAATCACTGTTGTAAAGGCTTATTCCTCAGCAGTAGGAGCAGGCGCATTCGTGAGCGAAATCTTCGGTGAAGAAGCGGATGAACTCAGAAGGCGTGGCGGAGATGGTGGAGAATACGGCGCAACTACAGGACGTCCAAGACGTATGGGATGGTTCGATGCTGTTGCTACACGTTACGGCTGCAGAATGCAGGGCGCTACAGAAGTTGCATTCACTGTATTGGACGTATTAGGATATCTTAAAGAAATCCCGATCTGTATCGGTTATGAAATTGACGGCAAAATTACAAAAGACTTCCCTACAACTACATTCCTTGAAAAGGCAAAACCTGTATTAAAGGTTCTTCCAGGATGGAACGAAGATATCAGGGGAATCAGGAATTATGATGAACTTCCTGAAAACTGCAGGAACTACATCGAGACCATTGAAAAAGAACTTGGTGTTCCAATTACATTGGTTTCTAACGGACCAGGCAGAGACGATATCATTTACAAAAACAAATAAGACGTCTATCCGGCGTCAGGGTTCCCGCCTTATGGCGGGAACCTTTTTTGGAATTTAGTGTTCGTCAATTTGCACAGGTTTTCGAATGAGGACGTGATGCAAAACATGTTGATTCGCAGCGCGCTCTCGCTTAGATGAAGACGTAGTGGTACGTAAGGCCGCAAAGTACGCGGCCTAAGTACCAACGTCTTCATAAAGCTGCTCATCAATTCATGTTTTGTATCACTGTGTGATAGATGGCGAATGTGCAAATTGACGAAGCCGCACGTTACGAGAGGGCTTTTTACACGCTAATCTTTATAGGAGGGGAGTGTCAAAAGCCTATATATACAATTGAATTCTTCAATTTACACAGGTTCAACAATGAGGACGTGATGCAAAACATGTTGACTCGCAGCGCGCTCTCGCTTAGATGAAGACGTAGTGGTACGTAAGGCCGCAAAGTACGCGGCCTAAGTACCAACGTCTTCATAAAGCTGCTCATCAATTCATGTTTTGTATCACTGTGTGATAGATGTCGAATGTGCAAATTGACGAAGCCGCACGTTACGAGAGGGCTTTTCACACGCTAATCTTTATAGGAGTGGAGTGTCAAAAGCCTATTTACAAAATAGTATTCGTCAATTTGCGCAAGTTTTTATAATGAGGACGTGATGCAAAACGCGTTGATTCGTAGCGCGCTCTCGCTTAGATGAAGACGTAGTGGTACGTAGGGCTGCAGAATACGCAGCCCGAGTTTGTGAAGGGCTGTTGACACTCTGGCTAATATAGCAAATACCTCGAATTTCGTATATTTAAAAAAGTTCTGCGAGAGTTTCGTATGCAGGAAATGAGAAAGGAAAATAAGACATGATAAATACGGTTATTTTTGACCTGGGGATGGTGCTTGTTGGATATTGCTGGAAAGAGTATCTTGAAAGCTTTCATTATCCGGAACAGATTGCGGGGGAGGTGGCTGAAGCCATGTTCCTGAGCAGCGAGTGGAATGAATTTGACAGAAGCCTGCTTTCTGATGAGGAAATACTTGAAAGCTTCATCGGAAACAATCCAGCGAGGGAAAAGGAAATAAGGGAAGTTTTCGCAACGATTGGAGGCGTCATCAAAAAATATGATTATGCAAGGGAATGGATCAGGGAGCTGAAAGCGAAAGGATATAAGATATACTATCTTTCGAACTTTGCCAAGAAAACATTTGAGCAGGCATGGGATATCATGAATTTCATAGAGGAAGCGGATGGGGGAATATTGTCCTTTGAAATAAAAAGAGTAAAACCAGAGCCAGAAATCTATGAAACACTGGTATCCAGATACAGGATAGTTCCGGAAAATGCAGTGTTTCTGGATGATTCCAAGGCGAATGTCGAAGCGGCAAAAAAAATCGGCTTCCATACAATAGAATTTACTTCGAAAGATAAGGCTTTGAAGGAATTAATGGCACTGGGAGTAAAATAACCTGTTATCCAAAATGGATACAGGTTATTGAAAATCAGCCGCAGCCGGCGGTTATGGATTTAGTTGTCCTCTTCTTTGTTTCCGGCTTCCTTGTTCTTCATCAGCTTGTAGACCATTGATATTGCGTATAAGAATACAGGCACGACAATGGTGCAGTAGATGGAGGCCTTGAAAAGACCTGCGGATCCGGGAACCGGTATAATTGCAAATATCAGTGTGGCAACATAAAGAGCAACGAGGAAAACCACGCCTCCGATGCAAAGAAACTGCAGTACTTTTTTATTCATAAATACCTCCGTAAATATATTTGATGTCTGTTGAGCTCAGCTAAGCTTAATTATACGTTGGGCGGCAGGCAAATGCAACTTAAATGGGCTCAATTCAGGTTTAAATGGTTTAAATTGAATTTGTCGGATAATAAAAGCAGATGATTGAAGAATACAGAAAACTGTTGTATAATAAAAAAAGAAACAATTCGGCTGCACCGGCAGATGGGTTAAATTACTTGCATGGTTTATATAAAGTGCATGACCTGAATCTGTCAGGCAAACATGAAGGAGGAAATCACAATGATTAAGATTTTAATCCCTATGGATACTTCGGAATATGCTGAAAGAGCCCTGGAAAAAGGAAAGGCGATAGCTGATCTGCTTGACAGCAGAATTGTGCTGTTAAACGTCATAAGCCATACGTTTCCTTTTGTTTCCCAGGATTATGTCGATTATACCCAGTTTGATAACACCCTGGTCCGGAAAATAAGAGAAAATGCGGAAGCATATCTTGAAAAACAGAAAGAATCCTTTGGAGAACATGCAGACAAGGTTGAGACGATAATTCTGGACGGCAGCCCTGCAGACAGAATTCTGGAGTATCTTGACGCAAACGAAGTTGATCTTATTATCATGGGATCCCAGGGACTTGGTTCAAGAACCAAACGTCTGCTCATGGGAAGCGTGACTTCAAAAGTTCTTCATTATGCAAAACAGCCTATATTGGTTATAAAATAGGCTGCAAATAGAGATAGTCAAAAAAAGAGGGTTCGTCGAAAAGACGTGAGCCCTCTTTTTTGTTGTACTAAATAAAAAACCATTACATGTTTTATTGACAAAACATTAACGAAAGGTATATTATTATATCGATATTTCGATATCGATATAATAATATTTAATGTTACAGGTACGGAATGCTTCATACTGTAACGCAGTAACTTCAGATCCTGGTGTCCAGCCATCAAGCACTCAAACTTATTTATTTCGCAAATAAATTCAGGTATAGCAAATGTTAAAAAATCCCGGCAGGGCACCACGGATTATTCAAAGGAGAAAAATTGGAAAACATCAATAAATTTCAAACGATTTCAAAGCAGGCACTTCAGCGCCTGCCGTATTATCTGAACTTTCTGAAATCACAGAAGGCAAAAAAGCAGTCAAACACTTCGGCTTCCATGATTGCGGAGGGGCTTCGTCTGAACCAGGTTCAGGTCCGGAAGGACCTTGCGGCTGTTAGTTCGGGCGGTCGTCCGAAGACTGGTTACGGGACTGAAGACCTGATATCCGATATCGAGCAGTTCCTCGGATACAACAACACCCATGATGCGATTCTGATTGGGGCAGGAAATCTTGGGAGGTCACTGCTTTCCTATAAAGGATTCGAGGAATGCGGCATGAAAATTGTTGCAGCTTTTGACATAGATAAACATGTGGCAGGGACAGAGGCAGGGGGCCATCCGATTTTCCCTATGGAAAAGCTGGAAGATCTGGCAGGCAGGCTTAAGGTGAAGATCGGAATCATTGCCGTTCCGGCTGAAAGTGCCCAGGAAGTCTGTGATTTGCTTGTCGGAAGCGGAATCCTTGCAATCTGGAATTTCGCTCCGGTATATCTGGATGCCCCGGAGGATATCCTGATACAGAATGAAAACATGGCGGCATCCCTGGCGGTGCTGTCAAAGCATGTTGAAGAGAAGTTTGGCAGATAAAGATCTGTTGTCAGACACGATATATACGAATCAGTATGAGGAGGAAAAACATGGTAATAACAATATGCATCGGCAGCTCATGCCATTTAAAAGGATCAAGGGAAGTTGTGAAAAAATTAGAAGAGCTCGTGGCAGAATATGGACTTGAAGGACAGGTCGAACTGAATGGATCGTTCTGCATGGAGCATTGCGTGGAAGGCGTGTGTGTAAGGGCGGACGACAGATTCTTTTCGCTTAAGCCGGAAACTACCGAGGAATTCTTCTGCAAGGAGATCCTCAGGAGGGACGTTTAATGGACGTTATTGGATTCAAGGAAGCAAAATGCAAAAACTGCTATAAATGCGTGCGCGTGTGCAATGTCAAGGCAATTGAGGTCAAGGATGAACAGGCCCAGATCATCAATGATAAATGTATCCTGTGCGGTCAGTGCCTTGAGGCATGTCCGCAGAATGCAAAAACATTCATAAGCGATCTGGATAAGGTGAAGGATTATATAAGGAGGGGTATTCCAACTGTGGTTTCGGTAGCGCCATCCTATATGGGGATACTGAACTACAGGGTTCCGGGACAGGTATTTTCTGCACTCAGGAAGCTTGGATTCTCCCAGGTAAGGGAAACCGCGGAAGGGGCAGCATTCGTGACGGCGGAATACGACCGGCTCCTGGCAGAGAAAAAAATGGAAAACATCATTACCACCTGCTGCCCGAGCATGAATGAACTCGTTGAAATATATTATCCTGAGCTTACGAAATATCTGGCTCCTGTAGTTTCGCCCATGATTGCCCATGGAAAGCTGATCAAGAAGGAACAGGGGGACAGCGTGAAGGTCGTATTTCTGGGACCTTGTATTGCAAAAAAACGCGAGGCGGAGAATGACAGAAGGACCTCCGGCTACATTGATGCGGTGATAAACTTCAACGAATTTGAAGGGTGGCTCGCAGAGAAGAAAATAGAAATCATGGAATGTGGGGATGAGCTTCCGGACAACAGGAATGCTGCTGTCAACAGGCTTTATCCTGTCAGTGGAGGCATCCTGTCTTCTGTTCTGGCCTGCGCAGGCATAGCGGCTGCTGAAGATGGAAAAGAGAAGGAAACCTATAAAAAATTTTATGTTCACGGCATAGAAAGCTGCATGGATCTCCTGGAGAATATGAAAAGGGGAGAAATCAGCGGCTGTTTCATAGAAGCTGATATATGCAGCGGCGGATGCCTGAAGGGTTCGGCTATGGAAAACAGGGGTAAATCCCATTTTCAGGCAAGACTTGAGATGGAGGATGCTGTGGAAAAAAGATGGGTTGAGGAAGGGTATCTGGACCAGGGCAGAACAGTCTCCATGGCAAGGACATTCGCTGACCGTTCTGATAAAAGCAGCATGCCGGGAGAAGAAGAAATCAGGCGCATTCTGAAGAAAATCGGAAAGGTCAATAAAGAGGACGAGCTCAACTGCAGCGCCTGCGGGTATTCGACCTGCAGGGACAAAGCGATTGCTGTCTACCACGGCAATGCAGAACTTACCATGTGTCTGCCATACATGAACGAGAAGGCCCAGTCAATGGCTAACGTCGTGCTTGATACCACGCCAAACATTGTAGTGATTGTGGATTCGGATATGAAGATAATTGAATTTTCAAATGCGGCAGTCAGCTATTTTAAGAAGACGAAGGCCCAGGCCAGGGAAATGTATCTTTTTGAACTGATAGACCATACTGATTTTGAATATGTTTTGAATACCAGGACAAGCATACTTGGGAAAAAAGTATGCTACCCTGATCTCGGGATCACAACCCTTCAGAACATCGTGTACATCAAGGATCAGAACTGTGTCCTCGGCACTATGCAGGATATCACGGAGGACGAGGACAAAATCCGCCAGAGCCAGAAGCTCAAATTCGAGACAATCGAGATGGCTCAGAAGGTAATTGATAAGCAGATGATGGTCGCCCAGGAAATAGCAGGCCTTCTGGGGGAAACCACTGCTGAAACAAAGGTAACCCTGACAAAACTGAGGGATATGATTATTAATGACGGAAATTAATGGATGAAAGCAGCGTATGGAAAGTACTGGCTGAACAGCAGCCGTGAAATACGCAAGCTGGGAAGGGAATAACATGGATATCTGTACGGACATATCTTACAGAAGTTTAAATAAATATCATGAAGAGCTTTGCGGTGATAAGGTTGAAATCATAAAGACCGCCGATTCTGATATATTGATACTGGCTGACGGAATGGGGAGCGGAGTCAAGGCAAATATCCTGGCAACGCTGACTTCAAAGATACTCGGGACAATGCTGTTGAATGGGGCGACGATTGACCAGTGCGTGGAGACTATAGTGAAGACCCTTCCTGTCTGTCAGGTCAGGCAGGTGGCATACTCAACTTTCAGTATTCTGCAGATCTTCAGGAATGGAGATGCATATCTGGTGGAATTCGATAACCCGTCCTGCATTTTCATGCGGGAGGGCAAGCTTGAGCCCATCAGTTTCAATGAAAGGCTGATAGAAGGGAAGAGGGTAAATGAGTGCCGCTTCCAGGTAAGACGAAACGACTGCTTTGTGCTGATGAGCGATGGTGCCATACATGCCGGTGTAGGCCAGCTGCTGAATTTTGGGTGGACATGGAAACATATTGCTGAATATGCGGTGCAGAACAACAGCCGGGGATATACGGCAAACAGATTTGCAAATCTTTTAAGCAAGGCATGCGACGATCTCTATATGGGTCATCCGGGAGATGATACGACAATTGCGGTGGCAAGGATTACTGAACCGAAGGTCGTGAACCTGTTTACCGGCCCGCCCGAGAATCCGGAAGATGACGCTGTGGTCATTAACAGGTTTATGGAAGGACATGCAAAAAGAATCGTATGCGGAGGCACAAGCGCCAACATCGCAGCCCGTATACTGGAACGTGAGATTAAGACCTCGTTCAACTATACAGACCCTAAAATACCGCCGACGGCTGTGATACAGGGAATAGACCTTGTGACAGAAGGTGTAATCACTCTGAGCAGGACCCTTCAGCTCTTGCGCAGATATGCCATGGGAGAAGGTCTGGACGAGGAGTATTTTCTTGAACTTGATAAAGGAAACGGCGGGTCGATGGTGGCCCGCATGATTATAGAAGAGTGCACGCATCTGAATATGTATGTGGGGAAAAAGATAAATGCTGCCCACCAGAATCCGGAGCTTCCCTTTGATCTGAGCATCCGCATGAATCTTGTGGAACAGATCAGGGAGACGGCGGTTAAAATGGGAAAGTATGTCTCGATAGCTTACTATTAGTGACGATTTGATCAAGGAGGTATTGTAATGATAGAAAATGATGCAGATATAGGCAGCATAAAAGCCGAAGTGCTCTATGAGGTAGCAAAGCTTGCCTTTGAAGATAAATTAAAGGAAATGGAAGAGGAGATTCCATTTTCCATAATCCCGGGTCCGAAAGCCAATTTCAGATGCTGCGTCTACAGGGAAAGAGAGATAATCAGGGAGAGGGTAAGGCTGGCACAGGGGAAGACGCCGTGTGGCAATGAGGATGACAAGAATATTGTTCAGGTTATCCGTTCTGCCTGTGAGGGATGTCCGATCACCCGCTTTGTCGTCACAAACAACTGCCAGAAGTGCATGAGCAGAAAATGCCAGGCGGCATGCAGCTTCGGCGCGATTACGATAGACGGAGACAAGGCCCGGATTGACCCGGATAAATGCAGAGAGTGCGGAAAGTGCGCACAGGCCTGCCCATACAATGCAATTGCAGACATCATGCGTCCTTGCAAGAGGAGCTGTCCGGTAGATGCCATTACGATGGATGATAATAGCATTGTAAAAATCAATAAGGAAAAATGCATAAGCTGCGGCGCATGCATAAGCGACTGCCCTTTTGGCGCAATTTCAGACCGTTCCTTCCTTACAGATGTAATCAATCTTCTGAAGGCCGGTGTTCCGGTATATGCAATGACAGCCCCGGCTGTGGAAGGTCAGTTCGGTCCGGATGTAACCATAAGCGATCTGTCGGAAATGATCTGCGAAATGGGGTTTGCTGGGAATTTTGAAGTCGCGCTGGGTGGAGACCTGGTTGCCGCGAGTGAGGCCGAAGAATGGTCAGAAGCATATCGCGAAGGCAAGAAAATGACAACTTCATGCTGCCCGGCCTTTGTGAATATGGTAAAGAAACATTTCCCGTCAGTGATGGACAGCATTTCGACCACTGTTTCACCCATGGCTGCAACTTCGAGGCTGATTAAGGCGATGAATCCTGATGCAGTAACGGTATTCATCGGACCGTGTATAGCAAAAAAGAGTGAGGTCATCGAAACCGTGGCTGACAATACGGCGGACTACGCACTGACCTTTGAAGAGCTTCATGCCATGTTCCGGGCAAAGCAGATTTCAATTGCTCCACGCGGTACAGACATGCAACAGGGAAGTATTTTCGGAAAGCGTTTTGCTGCTTCGGGAGGCGTTACAGGAGCAGTCGTTGAAGCCCTGAAAGAAGCGGGCGAAAATGCCGAAATAAATGTGAAGCAGTGCAACGGTGCCCTGGAATGCAAAAAAGCACTGACACTTCTGAAAGCAGGAAGGCTTCCTGAAGATTTTATCGAAGGAATGGCTTGTGAAGGTGGGTGCGTCAGCGGTCCCGGAAATATCAGGGGAGCCGTCAAAGCAAAGAAAGACAGGGAAGCCCTTCTTTCAAAAGCTGACGGCCGCGGAATTCGTGAGAATATGCAGGAGTATGAAAAGTACAGATTTTCCATGCACAGAAAAAAGTAAAGAAATGTTAGAAAACTGGAAAGGCCGATCAAGTGTATGAGAATACATTTGCTCGGCCTTTCGGCAATGTCTTGAAAACAAATTCGATTGCCTGTTTTGTTGAAAATAGTAAAAAAGTAGTATAAAATAAAAATATAAGACACAGACTAATAGAAGTGGGAAGGGAAACAATTATGATACGGGGTGAAGCATAATGAATAGCAGAAAATCGAATATGATGATCAGGTACTGCATGGTCCTGGCGCTGATTGCAATAGGGGTATTGGTTGCGGTGCTTTGGAACATGAAGGAAAGAGAAGGCAGTACGGCTGACAGCAATACTGCGACAGAGAATAAGACCGAGACTGAAAATGACGACGGGAACGACAACGAAAGTGACAGCGGGAATAAAAATGGACAGGAAGACAGTAGTGAAGAAGATACAAACAGGCCGTCAGAGTGGACCATCACCCAGTATGGGGACGCGGATGGAAGTCAGCATATGTTTTATACAATACAGTCTGAAACTGGAAGTCTTGTTGTGATTGATGGAGGGCTCAGAGAGGAAGCGGATTTTGTGCGGGAGACCATCAAAAGCCTTGGGGGTAAGGCGGACTGCTGGATACTGACACATCCGCATTACGATCATATCGGGGCATTCAATCAGATTTATGCAGATCCGGCGGGCATAGAAATAGGACAGATCTATACGACTTATATTGATCAGGAAAAATACAGGCAGAAGGCTCAGCCATGGGATACCTATGAGATGTACGAAGAGTTTCTGGCGCTGACAAAGGATGCTGAAAATGTCGCTTATCTATACCAGGGGGACAGACTGGAGGTGGCAGGGCTGAAGATGTCGGTATTCAATGCGTATCATGACTATGTCGACCAGGTTTCAGGGGATCTTGCCAATGACGGCTCCTTAATGTTCAGGCTGGAGGGAAATGCCGAAAGCATGCTTTTCTGTGCAGATGTCGGCATATCGATGAGCGACTCCCTTGTTCAGAAATACGGGGGGGAACTGAAGTCGGACTATCTTCAGATCGCACATCATGGAAATGGAGGCCTTAACGATGAATTCTACAGGCTGGTATCACCAAAAAAGGTGTTTTTCGATGCACCGGACTGGCTCATGAATAATCAGAATCCATCCACATTGGAGACGGCAGGCTATGATACACCTGAGAACAGAAAGCTTATGGAGGAGCTGGGAGCAGAGATCTGCAGTTTCAGCACGGCGCCGAATTCGATAGTTTTGAGATAAAAATGAAAAACTTTTTGAAAAAAGCAGAGTTTTGGTATATACTAATCATATCTGTAAATAGAGAGATATGGAATTAATGACCATATCCAGGAAAATACATATAAAGGATGGTATGAAAATGGGATTGTTAAAAGCATGGAGAGACGTTGCGTATTCACAGGAAGTTGAACAGAAAGAAAGCGAAAAATTCTGGGAACACTACTTTATCATAGAAAAGGGAATCTACGAACAGCTGTTATCAGATCCTGAAACAGCGGTTGAAGGCACCGTTAAAGAATTAGCTGAAAAATACGATATTGATGTTATGATTATGGTAGGATTCCTTGACGGTATCAATGACAGTCTTGTAAATCCAAATCCGATTGAAGAGATGACTGAAGATACCAAAGTCAGCCTTGTTTTTGATAAAGAAAAATTATTCTATAACATGGTTGATGCAAAAGCACAGTGGTTATACGAACTTCCACAGTGGGATGAGCTTCTTACGGAAGAAAGAAGAAAAGAGCTTTATAAAGAGCAGAAAGCTTCCGGAACAATTGTAAAGGGACCTAAAGTCGGAAGAAACGATCCATGTCCATGCGGCAGCGGAAAAAAATACAAAAAATGCTGCGGTAAATAATCAGATTAATTGGACAGGATTGCAGTTGACTTGATGCAATACAGAGTGCTATAATCATCATGATGATATAGTATAAAGCGTTGATGAGAAGAGTAGAATGTGGAATATTCCAGAGAGAGATATGGGTGCTGTGAATATCTCAATAGGAAGCATTTGAAAACTAACTCGGAGTGGCTCTAATCCAGCCCGGTGATTCCGTTACAATCATAATTGAGTGGTTTGAAAAAAAACAATTAGGGTGGAACCGCGAGTGCATATAATAGGACTCGTCCCTTTCTGTATAGTCTTATGCAGGAAGTGGACGGGTCTTTTTCTGTTTCAGCGACGATCCTGCAGATCGGCTCTGTGCATTCTTACAGGGTGACCGTCTTGCAGCATCCGGAAAGAAAGCCAGATAAAGAACAGCATTCCTGCAGAACTCAGAGTATATAAGAAATAACAGTTAGCAGAACATAACTATCCAGTAATCCTGAATAGTTTAAACAAATCAATCCGAAAGGGGAAATTAAAAAATGAAGATTACTTTAAAAGATGGATCATCAAAAGAATACCAGCAGCCGATGTCGGTGCACGAAATTGCAGCCGATATCAGTGAGGGACTTGCAAGAATGGCATGCGCAGGCGAAGTAAATGGCGAGGTTGTCGACCTCCGAACCGTTGTGGACAGCGACTGTGAATTAAACATACTTACATTCAACGATGAAAAAGGCAAGGCGGCATACAGACATACAGCATCCCATGTACTTGCGGAGGCGGTTAAGAGATTGTATCCAGAAGCCAAACTCGCAATTGGACCTTCAATCGACACTGGATTTTACTATGATTTCGAATCACAGCCATTTTCCAGGGAAGATCTTGATAAAATCGAAGCAGAAATGAAAAAAGTCATTAAAGAGGGCGCTAAAATCGAAAAATTCACCCTTCCGAAAGAAGAGGCAATCGCCTTCATGCAGGAAAAGGGAGAACCTTATAAAGTGGAACTCATTCAGGATCTCCCGGAAGGCGAAATCATTTCTTTCTACAGCCAGGGCGAATTCACAGACCTGTGTGCAGGTCCTCATCTTATGAGCACAAAGGGCATCAAGGCTTTCAAGCTTATTTCATCTTCAGGAGCCTACTGGAGAGGAAGCGAAAAAAATAAGATGCTGACAAGAATCTATGGTACTGCATTCGCTAAAAAACAGGAATTGGATGAATATCTGGTTTATCTTGAAGAAATCAAAAAACGCGACCACAACAAATTAGGCCGTGAAATGGAGCTCTTCACCACGGTAGACGTTATCGGACAGGGACTTCCGCTGATGCTTCCAAAAGGAACGAAAATGATTCAGACCCTGCAGAGATGGATTGAGGACGAAGAGGAAAGACGCGGATACATGAGGACAAAGACTCCTCTTATGGCAAAATCAGATCTGTACAAAATCTCAGGACACTGGGACCACTATAAGGATGGAATGTTCGTTCTCGGCGATGAAGAAAAAGACAGCGAAGTATTCGCACTCCGCCCAATGACATGCCCGTTCCAGTACTATGTATATAAAGCAAGCCAGAAGAGCTACAGGGATCTTCCGTGCAGATACGGCGAGACCTCGACTCTTTTCAGAAATGAAGAGTCAGGCGAAATGCACGGCCTTACAAGAGTCAGACAGTTTACAATTTCTGAAGGCCATCTGATTGTTACTCCGGAGCAGGTTGTAGAGGAATTTGTAGGCTGCGTGGATCTCGCAAAATACTGCATCGAAACGCTTGGCTTACAGGATGACGTGACTTACCGCCTTTCAAAATGGGATCCTGAAAATAAGGAAAAATACGTAGGCTCAGAAGAAACATGGGAATCCGCACAGGGAATCATCCGTGATGTTCTGAACGACATGGGCGTTCCGTTTACTGAAGCGGAAGGCGAGGCGGCATTCTACGGACCTAAACTTGATATCCAGACAAAGAACGTTTACGGCAAGGAAGACACCATGGTTACAATACAGCTGGACTTTGCTATTGCTGAAAAATTCGACATGTACTTTGTTGACAAGGACGGAGAGAAGAAGCGCCCTTATATCATCCACAGGACTTCAATGGGATGCTACGAAAGAACCCTTGCAACGCTCATAGAAAAATATGCAGGATTATTCCCTACATGGCTGTGTCCTGAACAGGTAAGAGTACTCCCGATTTCAGAAAAATATCATGGATATGCAAATAAAGTGGCAGATGAACTGAAAGCTAACGGTGTTTTATGTACAGTAGATGAACGTGCAGAAAAGATCGGATACAAGATCAGGGAAACAAGACTTGACCGTGTTCCTTACATGCTGGTAGTGGGACAGAAGGAAGAGGAAGACGGTGTGGTTTCAGTAAGAAGCAGATTCAACGGTGACGAAGGCCAGAAGCCTCTCGCTGATTTTACAAATGAAATCTGCAAAGAAATCAGGACAAAAGAAATCAAGGAAATCAAAGTACAGGAAGAAAAATAGACAGGTACAGCTGGTGTTCAGGTGTGGTTTAGCCACACCTGAATTCAGTTGAGATTTTCTAATGAAAGAATAAGAGGATACATATGGATTTTAAGGAATTAGGGCTAAGCCCCTCCATTATCGAAGGATTAAAAAAAGAACGAATTTCAAAACCGGCAAAAGTCCAGGAGGCAGTAATAGGCAAGGTGCTGGAAGGAAAAGACCTGATTGTGCAGTCGGAGACAGGTTCTGGCAAGACACTGGCTTATCTGCTTCCTCTCTACGAAAAGATCATGCCCATGGAAAAAGGGATGAAGGTCCTTGTCCTCGTTCCTACCCACGAGCTTGCAATGCAGGTTCACAAGCAGGTGCAGCGCCTGTCAAAAAACGCAGGCGTAAGCATTGCATCAACAACGATATTCGGAGATGTAAACATCAACCGTCAGATAGAAAAACTGAGGGAGAAGCCTGAGATCATAATCGGAACTACCGGCAGAATCTTCGAACTGATCAAGAAGAAAAAAATCTCCGCACACACCATTAAGACGGTGGTTGTGGATGAAGCCGACAAAATGCTGGACAAGAACAATATCGAAGGGGTTCAGGCTGTGATAAAATGCTGCATGAGGGATACCCAGCTTCTTATGTTCTCTGCAAGCATTTCTAAATCGACAGTAACGGCGGCAGAAGGCTTCAATAAAAAATTTGAAGTGATCAAGACTACGGAAGGATTTGAAATTCCGAAGAATATAGACCATATCTATCTGCTGGTTGAAAGACGCGATAAAATCGAGATGCTTAGAAAACTGGCAAAGAGCATCAACCCGAAGAAGGCTCTGGTATTCGTAAACAAGGTGGCGGACACCGAGGAAGCTACACAGAAACTCCAGTATCATAAATACAGCGCAGAATGCATACACGGCGCCAACATCAAGAAGGACAGAAAGAAGGTAATAGAGGATTTCCAGACCGGAAAGCTCCAGTTCCTTATAGCCACGGATATCGCCGCAAGAGGTCTTCATATAGAAGGCGTCACTACGGTATTTCATCTGAGCATACCGGAAGACCCGATGGATTATCTCCACAGGGCAGGCCGTGCCGGCAGAGGTCAGGAAAAAGGTCTCAGCGTCCTTATTGTCACAAAAGAAGAACTTGCAAGAGTAAAAGCCTACCAGAAAGCTTTTGGAATCAACATACTGGCAAAGACGATGTATCAGGGCAGGATTGTCAAGGACTGATGCCAGAAGAAAAAAACAAAAGAAAACTATTGACAGCCTGGGTGAAACGTGTTAAACTCAACTAAGTTGTGGAGACGCAGCAGGACAATAAAGAAGAGTATCCGCTCTCACCTTAGCACAATGTGACTAATGGTTAATATTTAAGAACTTATAATAAGCCCAGGTTTATTATTATGCTTGAATTTAAGTGGATAGTCTGACTATCCACTTTTTTTGTAGATACTTATAACAATCCATGGAGGTGTACAATTATTAGCGAATTAATGATTAATGAACAGATTAGAGACAAAGAGGTACGCGTTATCGGAGAAGATGGCGAACAGTTAGGCGTAATGCTTACGAAGGAAGCTATGAGACTTGCAAAGGAAGCTGAAATGGATCTGGTTAAGATAGCCCCTACAGCAAAACCACCGGTATGCAAAATCACAGACTATGGTAAATACAGATATGAATTGGCCAGGAAAGATAAAGAAGCCAAGAAAAAACAGAAAACTATTGATGTCAAAGAAGTACGTCTGTCACCAAACATTGAAGCTAACGATTTAAATACAAAGATTAACGCCGCAAGAAAATTCATTGAAAAAGGCGACAAGGTTAAAGTTACTTTACGCTTCAGGGGAAGAGAAATGGCGCATATGCAGAGCAGCAGACACATTTTAGATGATTTTGCTGAACAGCTGTCAGACATCGCTACAGTAGACAAACCGGCTAAATTAGAAGGCAGAAGCATCATAATGTTTTTAACTGAAAAACGTTAAAATAAATAAGATAAATTATTAAGGAGGACATATCATGCCAAAAATAAAAACTAGCAGAGCAGCTGCAAAACGTTTCAAAAAAACAGGTACTGGAAAATTAAAGAGAATGAAAGCTTACAAAAGCCATATCTTAACTAAAAAGTCCACTAAGAGAAAAAGAAATCTTAGAAAAGCAACAATAACTAATGCTGCAAACGTTAAAGCAATGAAGAAGATTTTACCTTATTTATAAGATAAACCGAAGGAGGACAAGTAAAGATGGCAAGAATTAAAGGCGGAATGAACGCTAAAAAAAGACATAATAGAACACTTAAGCTGGCTAAAGGTTACAAAGGAGCTAGATCAAAACAGTATAGAGTAGCTAAACAGTCAGTAATGAGAGCTTTAACAAGCGCTTATGCTGGTAGAAAAGAAAGAAAAAGACAGTTCAGAAGATTATGGATCGCCAGAATCAATGCAGCTGCAAGAATCAACGGATTATCATACAGCAAATTTATGTATGGTTTAAAATTAGCAAATGTTGAAATGAACAGAAAAATGTTATCAGATATGGCTATCAACGATGCTGCAGGTTTTGCTGCACTCGCAGAATTAGCGAAATCAAAAATAGCATAAAAAGCAATCCCTTGGAGACCATGTGTTTCCAGGGGATTTTTGCTTTGTATGACAGAATGCCATGAGATAAAAAAAGCTCCGCACAGGATGTGCCGTATAAAGATGAGAAGATTGTGCAAAAAGGGTAAAAAACATACGGGATAATGCAAAGTAATAGAAATGCGCATAAGTTATAATGTAGTAAATTGATGCTGATAAGTTGTGGTCTTTTTGTCGTAAGCCCGTAGATATATCAGTGTTTTTTAATTACATTAAAAGGAGTGCGAAAAATGAGGAAGAACAAGAGATGGATGGCGGTTCTGATGGCGGTATGCCTGACGATTCCCAATTGCGGAGGACTGACCGTGCAGGCAGAAACGCCAGACTATGCACAGGAAACGCCGGCAATACTGACGAGCGAGGGTGAATTCGTGCCTGCTGTAATCGAAGCAACAGCCAAAGCAGGATATTCCAGCGAGTCGATTGGATGGACACAGGTAGCTGATGCCTCAGGATATAAGATTTTCCGTTCGGAAAATGCGGATGGTCCATTTGCAGAAGTAGGAAATGTAACTGGTGCAGCGGTGGTCAGCTTTACAGATGCGACCGTCGTAAAGGGTAAGGTCTATTATTATAAAGTGCATGCATATAATGCAGCTGACGAAACAATCGGGCAGAGTACCGCCGTATCAGATGCAGCAATAGGAATGGAAGCGCTGAAAGCACACGCAGCCCTTTCAGGAGAATTTGCTGATGAAGATCAGGTGTTTGATGGAACACGTGTCGAAGACTTCAGTGACAGGGCGGCAGCAGTACACAACGTAAGCTCGGGAAGCATCATCCTTAAATTTAAAGCAGCATCAGATATGACAGGGGATAATGTCATTCTTGGGACAAAGGATAAAAGCACTGCGCTTTCCACTACGCTGGCTTCTGGCTTTGACTGTACTTCTATGTTCCTGAGGGGCAATACGAATTTCAGATTTTCCTATAAGCATACACAGGCTGAGAAGAAACCTTTTGCATTTTCGGATGGAAACTGGCATTGTATTGTTCTGAGCAGCAATCCGTCAGGAAAGTATATAAGGCTTACTATTGATGGCGTGGAACAGTTTTCTAATACCACAGCCAGCAATATGGGCATGTTTGCAAAGCAGGCTGTTCTGAATCAGGTCACGATCGGTGGACATAAAAAACCGGATGGCACTATAGCAAATGGCTTCAAGGGCTCTATATCCCAGGTCATCGTAACAGATGAAATCCTGACCGATGCTGAAGCAATTGAGATTTCCAGAGCCGGATATACGGGCATAATTCCATCAGGAGCATCTATTTCAGAAATGTTCGATACTTCATTGGGAGATAATTCCTGGGTATTCACAGGAGGTGCATCAGTACAGGGTGGATTTGACCAGGTACGTGGTGTACGTAACTACGTTGGACAGTTTGAGGAATACGTTAGATGGACAAAGAGTTCTACTTTAAAAGGTCGTCAGCGTTACATGATCAATACTGCTAAAAGTGGTCAGACCCTGGATGGGATTGTGGCAGACTATTACAACAAGGTGGCAAAATACCAGCCAAAGGCAGCTGCTTACATGGTGTCTGAAGAAGACTATTCCCAGGGAGATGCAGGAATTGAAGCTTTCAAGGCGAACCTGAAAGTATTTATTGACAATTCCCTTGCACTGAAAGCATCAGATAAAGGGTTTGCAGTAATCCAGAAACCTTTTGCTACAAGGAATGCTACTGTTAATGCAACGATAGATAAATACTGTACAGCAGTCAATGAAGTTTTAGCACAGTATAAAAATGATGCAGCAAAATATGACAGGATTGTTGTTGTTGATCATTTTGCACTGACTAATACAGATACATTTAAGAGCAACTGTCTTCAGAATGAAGATACCCTTAATGCGAAAGGGCATCTGGAAATTTCAAAACAGCTGGCATTAGCTACAATCAAAACAGTTGATGCATTTCCAGTAAACGATACTATGGTCAGCCGTACGGAAGAAGCCCAGCCTTCAGAATACCTCAAGGTTCAGCCAGCAGTAACCTCTTCAGATTCGGGATTGAATGTTGTGGTTCCGGACGGAAACGGAACGAACTGGAAGTATGAACTGGATATGGAAGGAACGTTAGTAGAAGGAAGTGCAGCTTCTAATACATTTACAATTACAGGACTTGCAGGAGGAAAGAAATACACACTGAAAATACAGTCTGCAGACGGGGCAAAACAGCTGACTACAATGAAAGGTGTAATTGCTGCAGGAAATACCGCTGTGGTAAATACCCAGGAATTAAATGCAGCCCAGCAGTCTGTTGTGGATATGGTAAAAGGCAGTAAACCAATGAACTGGCTGTTCATGGGAGATTCAATTACCCATGCTGCTTTATGGACGTATGGATATGATGGAACAGCGCAGACATTTGAAAAGTATCTGAGAAATGAACTGGGAAGAACTGACGATGTTGTGATCAACACAGCAGTATCAAGTGCAGATACCAAAACTACCCTGGAAAATATCGACCAGCGTCTGGAAAAATTCACGCCAGATGTTGTATCTATAATGCTTGGAACAAATGATGCGGCTACAGCAGGACTGGGCCTTGAAGTATATGCTGCAAACATGAAAATTATTATAGAAAAAATTCGTACAATCAACCCGAATTCAATCATACTTTTCAGGAGTCCGGCACCTTTATGGACAACCAACCGTGTGGCATTGATTCCACCTTATGTTGAAAAAATGAGGGAAGTGGCTGAACAGACTACGGGAAGTATTTTTATCGATCAGTTTACAGAAGTTCAGACTCTGATCAATACATATCCGTGGTTAAAGAACACAGACAGGACATATAACAACTTGTTCGGAAATGACCTGCATCCAGGTGTAAATGGCCAGCTTATTATGACCAGACAGTTTATAAAAGGATGTGGTCTGTGGACAGAAGACAGTACAATTACAAATCTGTTCTATGAAATGAATATAACAAAAGAGAATTCCCAGGTTGTTCCGACACTTGACTGTACGGTAGGACAAATAGGTGTTTCTACAGCTGCATTACAGACAAGCAGTGGCCTTCAGACAGGCAAAGTAACTCTTAAAGCAACAGATCAGACAAATAACCAGAGCTACTCGGTTTCGGCAGATGCAGGAGAATCGTATGCAACTTTAAGCAACCTTCCTGTTAATCGTACTTATGAGGTCGTAGTATCTGCATATCTTAAAGATGTAAATAAAAATGTTACATTTGCAGCTCAGAATGTCCAGGTTACAGATCAGATCAATGAAGCAGGCAGGGCGCTGATATTTGAAAAGAACGACCAGAATATAGTGTCTGGTACACCTGTAAATCTTTCCGGAGAAGCGTATGCAGACAAACTGCTGAATATGGAAGAAGGTACTGTTGTAGTACAGTATACTTCAACAAGCAATTTTGTGGTACAGTCGCTATTCAGTGTTTCTAATGGAAGGGCTGGAAACACGAACAGCTATTTAAGCGTTTATATTAAACCGGATGGAGCTCTTGGACTTGAAATCAGAAACACAAATGGATTTAGTTACAATATTGTAAAAGCAAATGCAGTAAAAACTTCCTATAAAGGAGTAGCTGCAAAGAATACAATTGCAATTAAGGCAGATAAAGCAAACAACAAATATAAAATATTTGCGAACGGAATTATGGTGTTAGAAACCGATGCGGCAAATCTTGGTGGTTTTAAGTTTGTTAAGGATATTACCGGTGTTGACAATTCCCTGATCGGAGCAACAAGGCGTGATGGAGCTGCGGCTTATCCTTTCGCAGGTACAATTCATGAAATCAAGGTATATGGTTCTGCCCTTTCAGATTCAGAACTGGTTGAAACAACTAAAGTAACAGAAACTCCTGAACTTCAGATGATATTTGATAAGGAGGATTCAATCGGATGCAACTACTTCAGGATTCCTTCGCTTCTGAAACTGAAGAGCGGCACGGTAATCAGCGCTATTGATGCAAGGTTCGGTGGTACCCACGATTCACCTAATAATATCGATATCGCAGTATCCAGAAGTACAGATGGAGGAAATACCTGGTCCGACCCAACGATGCCTATGCATTATGACGATTATTCGGACGATACCCTGGAGATCCCGGTTGGAACACAGACAAGGGTAACAGACAGTGCGTCCTTCATAGATCCTGTGCTTTTGCAGGATGAAGTGACAGGAAGGGTATTCCTGATAGCTGATGCAATGACAGCAGGAAAAGGCTCGCCTCAGGCAGTGACAGGAAGCGGCTATAAAGATATTAACGGAAAGAGATATCTGAAACTGCAGAAAGCAGGAGAAACAGCATATAATTATACTGTTCGTGAGAACAATGTAATCTGGAATGACACTGCAAATACTGCTACAGAGTATTCCCTGAACAGTAACTTTGAAATACTTAAGAATGGCGTGGTACAGACCGTTAAACAGAAAACTTCCAGATTTGACCCGACAAACGGTTCGGGAACACTCGTATCGGAAACCACAAATACAGATGTAGCTATGAATATCATGTATGCCGATGCTGCATTTAAGGCATTACCGACTACCTGGCTGTATATGAAATACAGCGATAATGACGGACAGACCTGGTCTGATCCGATTCTGTTAAATGGAATGGTTAAGCCGGAAGATTCAAGGGTACTTGTAACAGGTCCTGGACGAGGCATCCAGCTTAAGAATGGTGAACATGCAGGACGTCTTATCATTCCTGTATATGACAGCGGCAAGTCTGGTGCAATCTACAGTGATGACCATGGTGCTACATGGACTTATGCAGCAGGGCCTTCAACTGCAAATGCTGCAATGTCAGAGACACAGTTTGTAGAACTGCCAGATGGAACAATCAGAGTATATGGAAGATCAAATAGTTCAAAGGTTTCCACAGCAGTCAGCCTGGATGGTGGAGAAACCTTTACAGCAGCAGAATATGTTGCGGGACTTACACAGCCTGGATGGGGTTCGCAGCTTTCTGTAATCAACTATGACGGTCTAATCGATGGAAAACCAGCGATTATCCTTTCAAATCCGAATGGGTCAGGTTCTTACAGAAAGGACGGACGCGTAAGGATCGGTCTGATTACCGACACAGGAAGCACAGGAGCTGCAAAATACAGTGTTGAATGGAAGTATAACTATGAAATAGACAGCCCGAGTGTACAATTTGGATACTCATGTCTGACAGAACTGCCTGACAACAGTATTGGTATCCTCTATGAAAAATATGATTCCTACAATCCTTCAGAACTGCATACTCAGGATGCCATCAAGTATGAAAAGCTCAGTTTAACAGATCTGATGGGCAGAGATGCTGTTCAGGTTACCCCTAAGACAAATGGGAACGGAGTAGTTTCCACGAGAAATACAGTTGCTTCAGGTTCCGAAGTTACAATAAATGCAGTCGCAGACACAGGTTATGAATTTTTGAACTGGGTAGATGCGGGCGGAAATGTTGTAAGCGAGGCTGCAGATTATACATTTACCATTACAGAGAATAAGGAATTCACAGCTGTTTTCGGTAAAATAGTAACAAACACGGCTGTAACAGGAGTGAGCCTTGATCTGAATGAAAAAACCATGACAGCAATAGGAGAAAAACTTCAGCTTACAGCAGCCGTAATGCCTGAAGATGCCACCAATAAAGGAGTTGTCTGGACTTCTACTAATCCTGCGGCAGCAACTGTCAGCAGCACAGGTCTGGTTACAGCTATAGCGGATGGAACTGCAGTTATTAAAGTGGTGACAGAAGATGGAAGCAAAGCGGCAGAATGTACCATAACTGTTATTACAAGGCAGTATACTCCGACAGAAAGCTTCATTCAGAGGCTTTACAGTAAGGTGTTTGACAGAGCTGCTGATGATGATGGAATGAAATACTACACAGAAGCTCTTACAAGTGGAAAAAGCACAGGAGCAGATGTGGGCCATGGATTCCTGTGTAGCGAGGAATTCACAAGCAAGGCATTAAGCAATGCGGATTACGTAGAGATTCTTTATTACACCTTTATGGATCGCCCGTCTGATGAAGAGGGAAAAGCATACTGGATCAATTTTCTGGAAAATGGCGTATCAAGAGAATTCGTATTCAAAGGCTTTATTGAGTCTCCGGAATTTACAAAAATCTGTGGTTCTTACGGAATCCAGAGAGGAAATGTAGAACTTCCGAAATACATTGACAAAAATCCAAATCTGACAATGTTCACTAACCGTCTGTACAGAGAGGCGTTAGGAAGAGCTGGTGAAGAAGAGGGCCTTGAATATTACGCAAGAGAAATTTCACTTGGAAAGGTATTGCCTTTACAGGCTGCTAAGAACTTTATTTTCTCACAGGAATTTGAGGACAGAAAGCTTGGAAATGAAGAATATGTGAAAGTATTGTACAAAACCTTTATGGGAAGGGAATATGATGCAAAGGGGCTTCAATATCATCTGGACAGGATGGAAGATGGGGCCAGCCGGGAAGACATCCTTTTAGGATTTGCTGCTTCGCCGGAATTCAAGACTATTATGGAAAGTTTCGGTCTGTAATATTTCTGAAAATATGCCAGTGATCAAGAACGTACTCGTCGGGGCTTTAAACAGCTACGACGAGTATATTTTTGGCTTGGCTTTTTGAATAATCCTGTAAAAAAACTCTTGTCAAATTTCTTATATTATGGTAATATATTTTCACTGAGGCTGTCGGTCAGACAGACGGGAGCGTGGATGCATTGCCATAGTACAGAGATTCATGTTCTGCTCAGGAAGTTATAAGGTAACGGAGTGTGGCTCAGCTTGGTCAGAGCGCTTGGTTAGGGACCAAGAGGTCGCTGGTTCGAATCCAGTCACCCCGATTTGAAAGTAAATACAAGGTAACTATGAAGGACGTAGTCCAGAATGGTTACAATACAAGTAAGTGCCTGTAGCTCAGTTGGATAGAGCAACGGCCTTCTAAGCCGTGGGTCAGGGGTTCAAATCCCTTCAGGCACGTTTGAATAGTATCGCATCTGTCAGCAGGCAGGTGCGATTTTTTTTCGTCAATTTTCACAGCTTTCGAGAATGAGGACGTCATACAAAACATGTTGATTCGCAACGCGCTCTCGCTTAGATGAAGACGTAGTGGTACGTAAGGCTGCAGAATACGCAGCCAAAGTACCAACGTCTTCATAAAGTTGCTCATCAATTCATGTTTTGTATGACTGTGCTATAGCTGGCGAATGTGCAAATTGACTAAGCCGAACGTTACAAGAGGGCTTTTGATTCTTTTTAAATAAAAGACGCCATACTTCTGTCTGAGGAATAACAGACATAAAATAACTAAAAACCAACCATGAAAACATGCGAAACAGACATAAATAGAATGAAAACCAACAGAATATGGTTGAATCGGATATGCGAATGTGGTATTATATAGAAAAGCTGACAGGATGCTTGTTTGATCTTCAGGAATTAAAATGAAAGGCGGAACCTATGAAACAGTCAAAGAGGATGGAAGCGCTGAGAAGGCGTCCGATAAATAAAGATGGCTATATTAATGAATGGCCTGAAAAAGGATTTGTTGCAATGTCAAGCCCATATGATCCAAAACCTTCAGTTAAGGTCAAGGATGGGATGGTCGTGGAACTTGATGGCAGGAGCAGGGAAGAATTTGACTTCATTGACCAGTTTATTGCCGATTATGCCATACGTGTTGACAGAACGGAAAGAGCGATGGCTATTTCCTCACTTGAAATAGCCAGGAAGATAGTGGATATCAATATTTCAAGGAAAGAGATTCTGGAAATTGTGTCAGGGATAACCCCTGCAAAAATGACAGAGGTGATCAATTACCTGAATGTTGTTGAGATGATGATGAGCATGCAGAAGATGAGGGCTAGAAAGACACCTGCAAACCAGGCACATATTACGAATCTGAAGGATGATCCGGTGCAGATCGCGGCTGATGCGGCGGAAGGCGCATTGAGGGGATTCAGGGAAGAGGAAACTACTGTAGGAATTGCCCGTTATGCACCTTTTAACGCGATTGCCCTTTTTATAGGTTCCCAGGCAGGAAGAAAAGGCGTTCTTACTCAGTGTGCAGTTGAGGAGGCCACAGAGCTGGAACTTGGAATCAGGGGATTTACGACCTATGCTGAAACAATGTCCGTATATGGTACGGAAAAAGTGTTCGTAGATGGGGATGATACCCCGTATTCGAAGGCATTTTTAGCTTCAGCATATGCTTCGAGGGGGCTGAAGACAAGGTTTACTTCCGGATCCGGATCAGAAGTCCTGATGGGAAGTGCAGAACAGAAGTCGATGCTATACCTGGAAACAAGGTGTCTTTATGTGACGAAGGGGGCAGGAACCCAGGGAATCCAGAATGGATCGGTAAGCTGCATCGGAGTCACAGCCAGTGTCCCTTCCGGAATCCGGGAAATCATCGGTGAGAATCTGGTGGCGGCCCTTTTGGGACTTGAATGTGCATCTTCCAATGACCAGAGCTTTTCCAATTCAGACATCAGAAGGACAGCAAGGACCATGCTGCAGTTTCTGCCGGGAACAGACTTTATTTTCTCGGGATATGCGGCGGAGCCTAACTATGACAATCTTTTTGCGGGGTCGAATTTCGATGCAGAGGATTTTGACGATTACAATGTGCTACAGAGGGATATGCAGGTTGACGGAGGCCTGAGGCCTGTTAAAGAGGAAGATGTGATACGTGTAAGATACACTGCGGCAAAGGCAGTACAGGCAGTGTTCAGATATCTTGGACTGACGGAAGTTACTGATGAGCAGGTGGAAGCAGTCACCTACGCCCATGGTAGCAAAGATACGCTTTCGAGGGATGTTGTTGCAGACCTTATGGCTGTTGAAGACCTTATGAAGAGGGGGATTACCGGTGTTGATGTGGTAAAGGCCCTCGCGGAGACAGGATTCGAGGAACTGGCCGATAGCATTCTGAGCATGCTGAAACAGAGAGTGGTTGGAGATTATATGCAGACTTCGGCGATACTGGATGAAGAGTTTCATGTCGTTTCGGCAGTGAACAGGCCAAATGACTATATGGGTCCGGGAACGGGATACCGCGTAGACGGGGAGAGATGGGAAGAAATCAAGGCAATACCGAACATCATCGACCCGGATCATTTTTAGGGGAAGCGTGCAAAAGCCCGGAAAGGAAGTGTGAAAGAGAATGGAAATCAATGAACAGCTGATTGAACAGATAGCGAAAATCGTGTTAGAACAGATCAATGGAAAACCAGAGCCGGCAGCTGCCAGTACATGCACATGCGGCGGACAGCCGGGGAAATGCAACGGAAGCTGTGCGGGGAAAAAATCTCCGGCAGTTAAAACTTCATATGAAGGCTATGCCCCCGCAAAGAAGGGTACGGATCCTAAAGAAGTGGTAGTGGGTGTTGGACCGGCTTTTCAGAAAGAAATCAGAAATACAATAAACGGACTGAATCTGGATGATGTAATCGGGAACATCAAAGCTGGAATCGAAGAAGAAGGCATGGTTCCAAGGGTGGTGAAAGTGCTGAAGACCTCCGATGTCTGTTTTATGGGCCTGGAAGCGGCAAAGATAAGCGGCTCCGGTATTGGAATAGGCCTGCAGTCTAAAGGGACTGCGGTAATCCACCAGAAGGACCTTTATCCGCTTTCAAATCTCGAATTGTTTCCGCAGGCACCTCTGATGACTCTGGAAACCTACAGGGCCATCGGAAAAAATGCTGCGAAATATGTCAAAGGTGAAAAGGTCTCTCCTATTGAAGGACAGAACGATCCCATGGTCAGGGCTAAATACCAGGTCAAGGCTGCACTGATGCATATCAAGGAAACAGAACAGGTGGACGTATCAAGACCTATCATTGAATGGACGGAGGCGTAAGCGAAATGAGATATCCTTTAGGTGAGTATGAAAAAGACTCTATTCGTTCCAAGACGGGAAAAAAATTAAGCCAGATCACACTGGATGAAATAAAAAGAGGAAACGTAACTGCTGACGATATAAAAATTTCAAAGGAAATGCTTCATAAACAAGGGCAGGTCGCGAAAGAAGCAGACAATCCTGAACTGGCAGGAAATTTTGAAAGAGCATCGGAAATGGTTGACATTCCTGACGAGGTCATTCTGGACATGTACAACAGGCTGAGGCCGAACCGATCAACAAAACTGGAGCTTGTGACAATGGCAAAAGAGCTGATTGACAACTATCAAGCTGTAAATTGCGCAAAACTGGTGATGGAGGCGGCAGAAATTTACGAGAAAAGGGGAATCCTTCTTTGAAACTGATTGCAGGCGTGGATATCGGCAATTCAACAACAGAAGTGTGCATCGGCGAAATCGGCGGTGACGGGAAGATGCGCTTTTTATCCTCTTCATCAGTAATGACGACGGGAATGAAGGGCACTGTTGCCAATACTGCAGGCGTCATACATGCGCTGGACGCTGCAATGGGGAAAATCAACAGACCTGTGAGTGAGATCAGCCTGATACGCATAAATGAAGCGGCGCCTGTAATCGGAGACACTGCGATGGAGACGATTACGGAGACGATCATCACGGAATCTTCCATGATCGGACACAATCCGTCGACTCCGGCGGGAGCAGGGCAGGCGGCAGGCACGATCATCTATATTGGTCATCTTCCGGAAGGAAAACCGGGAATTCCCTACATTGTAACGGCAAGCAGCCTTTCAGCATATGACGAGGTAGCTGATGTTATCAACCGTTATGCAAAGAAGCTCGATATTGCCGGATTGATTCTCCAGGCGGATGAAGCAGTGCTTGTGGAGAACCGGCTGGAGCACAAAATTCCGATTGTAGATGAAGTGAAAAGCATAAACAGCATTCCGGAATGGAAAATGGCAGCAATAGAAGTTGCCCTCCCGGGACAGTCTGTACGCATGCTTTCCAATCCGTATGGAATAGCAACGCTGCTGAAACTGGATGCAGACGAGACCAAAGCTGCAACTCCTATTGCAAAAAGCCTGATAGGAAAGAGGAGCGCAGTGGTCATCCGCACCCCCCACGGAAATGTAAAAGAGAATGTTCTGCCGGCCGGTGAGCTATATGTGAAGTCTGATCAGGTCTATCCGGTTAATATAGATTCCGGTGCTGACAGGATTATGGAGGTACTTGGGCAAGCGGGCGAAGTAATAGATATCAGCGGACAGCCGGATACGAATATCGGCAATATGCTGATCAATATAAAGAACGGAATGGGGAACCTGATGGGTGAAGAATCTGGTGAAATCAGGATTACTGACATTCTGGCTGTTGACACGCTGGCTCCTGTGCAGATTTCCGGTTCACTTGCAGGAGAATCCTGCATGGAAAAGGCAGTAGGAGTTGCAGCCATGGTGAAGACAAAGCACCTCCCTATGGAAAAGATTGCAGATGAACTGAAAAGACGTCTGCACATCTATGTGAAGGTGGCCGGAGTGGAAGCGGTAATGGCGGCACTGGGAGCGCTTACAACCCCTGGGACACGACTTCCCCTTGCCATGCTGGATCTTGGAGGCGGGTCTACCGATGCGGCAGTCATCGACAGTGACGGCCGGGTAAAGACCACCCATAAAGCAGGGGCTGGAGAGCTCGTATCAATGATCATCCAGACGGAACTTGGACTTTCGAGCAGGCATACTGCGGAGCAGATCAAGAAATATCCCCTTGCAAAGGTTGAGAGCCTTTTTCATATGAGGCTCGAAAATGGAGCTATGCATTTTTTTGAAAATGCAATAGAACCGAAATATTTTGGAAATGTTGTTCTCCTTCATCCAGAGGAGATGGTTATCATTGACGAAGACATTCCCCTTGAGAAAATTGCAGCAGTTCGGAAAGACGCTAAGCGAAAGGTGTTTGTCAGGAATGCACTCAGGGCACTGACAGAAATTGCACCTGGACATAATCTGAGAAATATCCCGAATGTAGTGCTGGTCGGCGGTTCGGCTGAGGATTTTGAAGTGCCGGAAATGCTGATGGAGGAACTGGCCAACTATAAGATCGTATGCGGACGAGGAAATATCAGAGCATCAGAGGGGCCTAGAAATGCCGTTGCGACGGGGCTGGTTCTGTCATATACAGGGGGGCAGCAATGATTATCAACAGACCTTCAATTAGAATCTATACCTGCCATGCAGATCGTGATATATTGAAAGAAATTTGTGCGGGAATTGAAGAAGAAGGCGTTCTGTACGAAATAGAGGAACGTCAGGAAACAGAACTGGATGTTCTCTGCTATGATGCAGCAAATGAATCAGTTCTGGGAACGGGAGTGGGCGTGGCATTCTCTGAGACAGGCATGCAGATGAAGGGTGTGCCAAAAGGCAGGAATCTGTTTGAAGTCAGCAATCCGACATCGGGACAGTGCAGAATCCTGGGGGCAAATGCTGCCAGGGCTGTCAAGCGAATGCCGTTCAGGATTTTTTAGAAACCATAAGACGGGGGTGAGAAAAGTGTCTGTTAATAAAAACGTGAAGATATATACAAAAGAAGGCGACAATGGAACCACAAGCCTTATGAAGACCCGGAATGTACCAAAAAATGATGACAGAATCCAGCTGCTTGGAACGATCGATGAACTTACAAGCAACCTGGGCCTTTTGAAGGCGTCCGGAATAAGCGTTGAAATAAGGGAACAGTTCGAAAGGATCCAGAAGAATCTTATGACAATCATGGCGGGAATTGCAGATCCCTACAATAAGGATTATCGGTTTGGAGAAGAAGTGGTGGCGGTTCTTGAAGAAGAAATCGACAGACTTGAGGAAGGGTTCCCCCGTGATAAAAAATTCGTACTGCCGGGAAAAAGCAGAATTTCTGCCCAAACGGACATTGCAAGGACTGTGGCAAGAAGAGCTGAGAGATGGATGGTTGCAGTCGACAGGAAATTTACGGTTGATAAGAATGCAAAGAGGTATTTGAACAGGCTTGCTGATTACCTTTATGTGACAGCCCGCTATATGGACTTCCTCGAGGGCGGGATGGATGAAACCACGACACAGATGAAACCAGCAGCAAAATCAGACAAAGGAGCCGTTACCATGACAGATCATGATGTGATACAAGCCGTTCTTGAAAAACTCGGTCAGGGGCTTGGAAGGATTTCCCTTGAATCGGCTAAGAAACTGATTGGAAAAGTAGAAGAAGAATGCGTGAGAAAGGGCCTGAGTGCGGTTATCGCCGTCTGTGGTCCTGATGGAAATCCAGTTGCAATACACGTGATGGACAATGCGTTCCTGGCAAGCTTTGATATAGCAATGAAAAAAGCATACACTTCAGTGGCAGTTAAAATGTCTACCAGAGAACTTGGAAAGCTGGCACTGCCCGGGCAGACTTTCTATGGGATTGACAAAGCTGACAATGGTCGAATGATCATATTTGGGGGCGGTGTACCCCTTAGTATTGAGGGCAGGATCATCGGAGGGCTTGGTGTAAGTGGAGGGACATCCGAACAGGATGCGGAAGTAGCTGATTTTGGACAGTCAGTGCTTGAAAGTATACTATAGCGGTGGTGCCGCAAAGGAAAAGCAGCAGATAAACTTCTTTGTGAAGTATCTGCTGCTTCTTTTAATCATACGGGCATTTATCCTATGAGATGAACGGCCGTCTTATTTGTTTCCTAAATGCTTTTTGATAAGATCGATCACTTCGGTATAGTTTTCGTCGTCGAGATAAATCTGGTCAGGGTTCATCGCAAACACACCGCCCCATTCGAAGTCGTTTTTGTATTTTGGAACCAGATGGAAATGCAGGTGGTGTCCGGTATCGCCATATGCTCCGTAGTTGATTTTGTCTGGATGGAAAGCGGCATGAAGGGCTTTTGCAACCTTGTTGACATCGGTAAAGTAATCGTTGCGTTCCTCATCTGTCAGTTCAACTATTTCGCTGACATGTTTCTTGTGCGCTACAATAACGCGGCCTTCGTGGCTTTGTTCCTTAAAAAGATATACGTTTGAAGTTTTCAGCTCGCAGATTTTGATTCCAAATTTCGCGACTAAATCGCCTTCCATGCAGTATGCGCAATTAGTATCTTTCGTCATGTCGGTTCCTCTTTTCTTATAGTATTTTTCTTCGTTGTGTGGTATGGCAATAATTTGACCGGTTTGAAAAATCACCATACAATTATATTAAAACATTATCCGAAAAAGTCAAGAAAAAACAGGAATGTCTATAATGCTTAAAAATATAGAATTAAATGTGAAATATTGTATTAACAGAAAACAGCAGAAATAAATCAATAACAAAAGAAATTATTTAAGAAATATACAAAATACATATTTTGGTGATGCTATTGAAAGGTTTATTTATACAAATAGCACAATTTATAAATAAATGAATAAAATAAAGGTATAAAAATGCATAAATTTATTGACAAAAACAAAGAAAGATAGTAAGATATGCATATGAAAAGAAAAATCTTTTAAATATGAAAATAAAAAAAGAAGGAAGCGAGGGTAGTGAATAGAGAAACTAAATATTTAAAAGATTACATTAATTGGATTTATTTGAACCTGATTTTGGCTGATGCTAAAGCAAGAAAAATAAATACATAAGACAGATGAAATCGAAGATGAGAATTAGAATTTGGAACCAGATAACAAGCAGACAGAAAGGGAATTAGAGGCCACAGAAAAGAATAAGTAAGAGATCGGAATAAGGCATCAGTTCAAGCCGTTAAGGTTAGGTATCAGGTTACTCCACCAAGTTTAAGACATTAAAATCAGACACCAGACATCAAAAGTAAATATCAAAGTAAAGGCATCAAAGTTGAGACATCAAGGTTAAGGAATTAAAGAAAAAATCAAGATTAAAACATCAGGGGTAAGGTATTGCGATTTAAACATCAAGATTAAATGAAGACCAGAAACAGAATGAAATGCAGAAATGGAACCGTTAACCTGCTGACAGAAAGGGAATGGCATAATTAGTCTTATATTTAATACACTGCGCATGGGTGGTGCGCAAGTGAAAAGTACTTGAAACAGAGAATTAAGGAGAAAGGTATTAAAAAAATAGCAACTGTTCAGGATTGCGTTAATATAGTGAACAGCTGCATGCAATTGAAATGCTGAACGGATAACTGCAGGATATATGGACATTATATTTGAGGAAATGAAGCGGGCAGGAGGTAGAATGGCATAATCACAGACGAATAGTAGAAATATAGTAACTGATCAGAACCTTATCAGTTGCGAAAATTAAGATAAACATTTTGATCCCGACATCATTTATATCCAGCAAAGCAATAGTAAAAAGCAAAAAATATTAGAAATGTAATGATAACCGGACCAGCTTTGGTATGGTTCGAGCAGGAAAATTCAAAAGTGTGATTATGGCGGTACAGCTATCGAGCTGTATCGCCATTTTCTGGTTAACAGGAAGAAAGATCCCATAGTAACTGTATCATGTACTAAGATTAGTGAGCCGGCACTGGTGAATTGAAATGTTTTATGATAATTTTAAAAAGATATAATGCTTCAAAAAGACATTTAATTCATAAAAAAACCGTATAACGAGCATTAACAAGTAAAACGAACATAAAAAAGCGGAAATGAACATTGCATAATCTATTGCGTTGTGCTACTCTGAGTCTAGAAAAAGGATGCTTCATAATGGTTTGTTTGTTTGTTTGTTTGAATGGAAATGATGATCGTCAACCTAATTGGAGGTAATTATGAAGATAAATAAAAAAGTAATTTCAAATCTGGACAAATGTTATTCGATAGCGCCGCTGTATTATAAGGGAAAACAGCATATTCTCGTTGCGGCTGAAAAGACAGATAAATGCATTATGTTTGATATCAATGGAGAAACAGAAGAGACGGTCTGGGACGAACCGGGTGGTGTCATGACAATGGTTCAGGTGCCGGGAACGGATGGACAATTCCTTGCAACTCATAAATTCTATTCGCCAAATGACTCGAAGGAAGCAAAAATAATCGTTGCTACCCCGAAAAAAGAAGGCGGCTGGGAAATAAGAACATTGGCTGAGTTGCCCCATGTGCATCGTTTTGACATCCTTCAGAGAAATGGTGTGAAATATCTGATTGCATGTACCTTAAAATCCGGACATGAATTTAAAGAGGACTGGTCAATGCCGGGAAAAGTATATGCCGCTGTCCTTCCGGATGATTTGAGCGTATATAATCAGGATAACCAGCTGCAATTGACGGTCGTCAAAGATGGTATGCTGAAAAACCATGGGTATTATAAAGTGGTAGAAGACGGAGTTGAAACATCTGTTATTTCTTCAGAACAGGGTGTCTTTCGGTTCTTTCCTCCAGAATCGGCTGCGGGGGAATGGAAGATTGAACAGCTTCTTGATACGCCGAGCAGCGATGCAGTGCTTGTAGACCTCGATGGGGATGGAGAAAAAGAACTGGTGGTTCTGGCGCCGTTCCATGGAGCGAGCATTAGCATCTATCATAAGAAAAACGAAAGCTATGAGAAGGTTTATGACTATCCGGAACCGGCGGAATTCACTCATGCAATCTGGGGAGGAATTCTCGGTGGAAGGCCGGCGGCTGTTGTAGGTCACAGGCAGGGCTGTAGAAATCTGATCGCGTTTACTTATAATAAAGAAAAAGGAAGCTATGAGACAGAAAATATAGATGAAAATTGCGGACCAGCGAATATATATCATTATGTGAATGAAGGAAAAGATATTTTCATTGCAACAAACCGTGAAATTAATGAAGTAGCGATGTATATAATAGAATAGCAATAGTCATAGTGGAAGACTTGAAGGATGCGGCATAAGCTGCATCCTTTTTTTGGGGGTGGAGTGTCAAGAGCTCATTTATATAATGGTATTCGTCAATTTGCACAGGTTTTATGAATGAGGACGTGATACAAAACATGTTGATTCGCAGCGCGCTCTCGCTTAGATGAAGACGTAGTGGTACGTAAGGCCGCAAAGTACGCGACCTAAGTACCAACGTCTTCATAAAGCTGCTCATCAATTCATGTTTTGTATCACTGCGCGATAGATGGCGGCTGTGCAAATTGACTAGGCTGAAGGTTACAAGAGGGCTTTGAAATAAGTTGATTTGCAGTCGGGCTTGTGGTATTTGATTGACTATCGTCAATCAGCCCTCCGCACTGCAAAGTGTTTTCGCCTTCAAGTTTTGGGTTAGTGGAGCTGAAACGGCGAAACCACTTTGTTCTAAAGCTGCTCATCAATTCATGTTTTGTATCACTGCGTCATAGATGGCGGCTGTGCAAATTGACTAGGCTGAAGGTTACAAGAGGGCTTTAAAAATAGGTTGATTCGCAGCGCGCTTTCGATCAGATGAAGACACACCATGGTTTGACTGTTCGGTAGTCCGGTGATGCGCAAGAAGAATATGTCGCAGAGGCGACTGCATATCAGGGCGCGAGTTTCGCAAGCTAAACTCTTTGTTCACACAGTGGAAAAGTTCATAAAATAAGAAAATGAACATATAAAACAAAAATACCACGGTAAAAATGAACAATAAAGAACGTATAATATCGTATAAATGTCACAAATAACACAAAGTAATCATAAAATAACACAAATAATCATTTAAAACCATTGAAATAATCATATGCAATGCTATAATAAGAAAAACAAACAAATAAATGATTTGAAATGAGCATCTGTTAAGCAATTTAACGTTTATCTATTTTAAGGAGGAAGAGTAATGAGTCAAATTGATGGTATTACAAGAGAAAAGTGGATTTTAGGAGCATTTCCGGAATGGGGAACATGGCTTAATGAAGAAATCGATCAGGAAGTAGTGGCACCAGGAACTTTTGCAATGTGGTGGATAGGATGTACAGGCCTCTGGGTCAAGTCAGAGAACAGCACCAATATCGCAATCGACTTATGGTTTGGAAATGGAAAACGTTCTAAAAAGACAACGGAAATGGAAAAATACCATCAGATGAGAAATATGACTGGCGGAAGGATGACACAGCCAAATCTTCGTGCGGCTCCTGTTGTTTACGATCCATTTGCAGTTACGACGGTTGATGCAGTGCTGTCAACACATTATCATAATGACCATATCGATCCTTTTTTTGCAGCGGCTGTACTTAAGAACTGCGCACCTGATGTTCCGTTCATAGGACCAAAGAAGAGCGTCGAAAAATGGTTAAGCTATGGAGTTCCGGCAGACAGGTGCAAAACGGTAGTACCGGGAGATGTGATTAAAATCAAAGATTGTGAAATCGTAATCCTTGATTCTTTCGACCGTACATGCCTGGTTACAGCTGATGAAGATATCAAAGGCGTATGCCCTACGGATATGGATGAAAAAGCTGTCAACTACCTGATCAAGACTCCGGCAGGAAGCATCTATCACAGCGGTGACTCTCATTACTCAACTTACTATGCAAAACATGGTAAAGACCACAAGATTGATGTGGCGCTTGGCTCATACGGAGAAAACCCGGCAGGAAACCAGGACAAGATGACTTCGGTTGATGTTCTCAGAATGGCTGAAGCTTTACAGTGCAAGGTCGTGATACCATTCCACTATGACGTATGGACTAATTTCAAAGCTGATCCGGCAGAAATAACAATGCTTTATGAATTTAAGAAATATGCACTTGATTACAAATTTGTACCATTCATCTGGGATGTCGGTGGAAAATTCGTATATCCGAATGATATGAACAAGAGACAGTACCATTACCGCAGAGGTTTTGAAGACTGCTTCACAGATGAACCGAATGTTCCATTCCGTTCGATTCTGTAACAGTCTGAGAAAGGGGAAAACATGTTAAGAGAATTTGTTGAAAAGAACCACTATATATTCGTTGATAAAATAGATACATGGGAAGAATCAATCAGAATCGGCTGCAAGCCTATAGAAGCTGACGGTACTGTTGACCCGCGTTATGCTGAACAGATTATAGAGTGCGTTAAGAAATACGGACCATACATAATCATTATTCCAAATGTTGCGATGCCTCACTCCCAGGAAGGCGCGGAGGGTGTCAATAAAACGGCAATCAGCTTTATGAAAGTGAAAGAAGCCGTTCATTTTGAAGAAGGCAATCCGGAAAAGGATGCGAACCTGTTCTTTACGCTGGCTTCCTGCAATCCGGACGAACATATGGCAAATATGGTGAAACTTTCGGAAATGCTCATGAATGAAGAGCTTGTTGAAGAGCTGCTGAAAGCGGAAGGCCCGGAAGATTTGTTGAGACTTCAGGAGAAATATTTAGACTAGTACACAAATACAAAGAGGTTTAACAGGGAGGAAAAAAGATGGATATCTTATTGGCGATTTGGACATATATAGTGGAGAACATTCTTAAACAACCAGCATTTTTCATCGGTTTAATGGTACTTGTAGGTTACATATTATTGAGAAAACCTTGGTATGACTGTCTTTCAGGCACTATCAAAGCAGTCGTTGGATACATGATCTTACTCGTAGGTTCAGGCGGACTTGTAGGCAACTTCAGACCTGTACTTGTAGGATTAAAAGACCGTTTCAATCTGAGTGCGACCGTTATTGATCCCTATTTTGGACAGAATGCAGTAACTGCAGGCGTAGAAGAGGTTTTTGGAAAATCCTTCTCACAGGTTATGGTACTGGTGCTTATTGCATTCGTAGCGAACATCCTGTTGGTACGTTTTAGAAAAATCACTAAGTTACGTGCTGTATTCACGACCGGACATGTTCAGGTTCAGCAGGCTTCAACAGCATACTGGCTTATCTTATTCGCACTTCCTGGATTAGCTACAAACAATACGGCAATCCTGATAGTAATGGCATTGATCCTTGGATTATACTGGGCGGTAGGATCTAACATGACAATCAAGCCAAGCCAGGAACTGACAGACGGTGCAGGATTCTGTATCGCTCACCAGCAGATGTTTGGTATCGCATTGTTCTCTGCCATAGCTGAAAGAATGGGCAAGAGCACAAGAGGAAAGAAATCAAAGAAACTCGAAGATATCGAACTTCCAGGATTCATGTCAATCTTCAACGAAAACATGGTTTGTACATCACTCCTTATGTTCCTCTTCTTTGGAATCATACTTGTTGTATTAGGAAAAGATTATCTGGTAGAAGCGAAGTTCATGCTGGAAACAGACAGCTTCCTGTTCTACATCATGAAAACATGTTTGAATTTTGCAGTATATTTAGCAATCCTCCAGTTAGGCGTACGTACTTTCGTAACAGAACTGACAACTGCTTTCCAGGGAATTTCAAACACAATCTTACCTGGTGCAGTACCTGGCGTTGACTGTGCAGTAGCATACGGATTCGGTTCACCAAATGCAGTACCGATCGGATTTATAGCAGGCGCTGTTGGACAGTTCCTTGCAATAGGCGCGCTGATCCTGTTAAAGAGCCCTGTATTGATCATCGCAGGATTCGTTCCTGTATTCTTTGACAATGCAACAATTGCAGTATATGCAAACAATAAAGGCGGATTAAGGGCAGCAGTTATACTTCCATTTATCTCAGGCCTCTGCCAGGTATTTGGTTCAGCTCTGATCGCAGGCTGGGTTGGAATGGCAGCTTACGGCGGATATTTAGGAATGTGGGACTGGGCAGTTGTATGGCCGGTGTTCACAGTAGTTATGAAATACTTAAGCTACGCAGGTCTTGCTATTGTGGTTATCGCATTGATCGCAATTCCGCAGATCGAGTACAGAATGGACAAAGAAGGATACTTCCTGCTTACTGACGATTACGAAGCGTATAAAGAAAGAAAAGCTCAGGCAAAAAAGTAAATTGAAGTGATATATAAGTTAACATGAAAGGAAGGTAATTATTATGTTGAATATTTTAGTAGCATGTGCAAATGGCGCAGGAACAAGCTTGATGATGAAACTGACTTTGGAAAAGGTTGTTAAAGCATTGGGAATTAAAGTTGGAAAGATACACCATTGCTCGCTTTCTGAAGGAAAGAGTGCAGCTACCCAGTATGATGTGGTATTCTGTCCGCTGAACTTCATAACCATGTTCAAAGATGCAGAGGCAAAAGGGGTTCATGTAATCGGTTTGAAAAATGTTCTGTCACAGGCTGAAATGGAAGAAAAATTAAAAGCTTCAGGCCTGGTTTGATTCTGACGATATAATTAAAAAGGTGTTTCCGGAAGGGGCACCTTTTTATAGCAGATTAATAGCAGCCGTTCAGGTCTGTTGTCCCGTGAAGGGCACTCTCCTGAACCGCTGCGATTCATATTGAAAAGACGAAGGTGATAGATCTTGAAGAAAAAACGAAGCATAGTGGATAATCGGAGAAATTCGATTCTGGAAGAATTAAGGGCTAACGGAGAAATAAAAGCGGATGCCCTTGCAAAAAAGTATCAGGTAACACCGCTGACGATCCGAAGGGATCTGCAGTGGCTGGAAGACAACAATAAAATCGAGAGGTTTTATGGCGGAGCCGTTTTGGCAGATAAAGAAACTGCCAGTGTGGATGAAGTCGATGAATGCAAGAATATGATTGCAAAATATGCAGCAAGCCTTGTTGAAGACGGAGACAGCATATACATAAATACAAGCATGACTGCCCTCAGGATGATCGAATACCTTGGAAACAAAAGGGTTACCGTCATAACGAATAATGGCAGGGTTTTTGCTATGAAGATTCCGGAATCAATACAGGTTATCATAACGGGGGGCGAACTGAGGTATCCCAAATACGCTATGGTCGGTAACTTTGCCCAGAGAAATCTTGGGAAAGTCACAGTCAAGAAAAGTTTCCTTGGATGCAGCGGACTTACGGCTGAAAAAGGCATGACCACTGAAATCATGAATGAAGCACCTATTAACAGCATGATGGTGAAAAATGTGGCCGGTGCCGCCTATATCCTTGCAGATCATACTAAGATCGGTGTTGACAGCAGTTTTGTCAGCGTGGGAACAGAAAACATTACCCATGTCATAACAGACGAAAAAGCTTCTGAAGAGGAGCTGGAGAAACTGCGCGAGCGCAGGATTAAGGTCATCCAGGTTAAAAAGCAGTAGTGCTGCGTGATATGATAAGAGAAGGGAAGAGGGAAAAATATGGTAAGCCAGAAAATAAAGGTTATTAACAAATCAGGACTTCATTTAAGGCCGGCAGGAGAACTTACTAAAATTGCAGGAAAATGTTTGTCGGATATTACGCTTGTCAAAGGCGAAAAGAGAGTAAACCCTAAGAGCGTATTGATTTTAATGAGTGCCGGAATTATGTGCGGAGATGAAATCATTGTTGAATGTGATGGACCTACAGAAGAGGAAGATTTAAAGACAATTGTTGCAGCTATCGAAAGCGGATTAGGAGAATAAAAATGAGAACTATCATAGTGGAAAAGAAATCTTCAAAAGGAATTGTTATGGGAAACGTCTATCTGGTGGAGAAGCAGGATCTGAAACCACGCCAGGACATGATAAACGAAGATCAGATTGAACTTGAAGTGGCAAGCTATGATAAGGCCGTTGCAAAAGCAGTAAGCGAGCTTGAAGTCCTTGCAAAGGACAATGAGATTTTCGCCGCTCATGTAGAGCTGGCAAAGGATATTGCCTTATACGAAGGCGTCGTGAACCGCATTCGAAACGAAAAGCAGAATGCTGAGATCGCCCTGCGAAATACAGAGGAAGAATACTGTGCCATTTTCGACATGATGGACGACGAATATATGCGTGAGAGAAGTGCAGATTTAAAGGATATCTGCAACAGGTTCATGCGTATACTGAAAGGCCTGGAGGAAAGGGATTTCAGTGGTATCAGGGAAAAGGTAATCCTTGTTGCCGAAGATCTTGCACCCTCGGATACAGCAAAACTGAATCTGAATTATGTGCTCGGATTCATTACAAAACTCGGAGGGGTTACAAGCCATGTATCCATCATGGCAAGAAGCCTCGGACTTCCGGCGCTTGTTGGTGTGAGTGAGATTCTTGATGAAGTTAAGGGGAATGAATTTGTGATTCTTGATGCAAATGAAGGCAGAATCTATATAGATCCTTCTGATGATTTCGTTGCTGAGTTTAAATTGAAAGCAGACGAATTTGCCAGGAAGCAGAAGGAACTTGAGGAAGCAAGCCATCTTCCGGCTGTCACGACCGATGGAAGAAAAGTCAAAGTCTGCGCTAATGTTGGAAGCGTAGAGGATGTCAAAAATATGCTCAAATTCTCACCGGACGGAATCGGTCTGTTCAGAAGCGAGTTCCTTTATATGGAAAACACCCACTTCCCTACGGAAGAGGAGCAGTTTGAGGCATATAAGGAAGCAGCAGTGCTGTGCGGCAAGGAAGTGATTATCAGAACGCTGGATATAGGCGGAGATAAGGAATTATCCTATTATGATTTCGAAGCCGAGGAAAATCCATTCCTTGGATTCAGGGCAATCAGGATTTCCCTTGAACTTGTGGACGTATTCAAGGCTCAGCTCAGGGCGCTTCTGCGTGCAAGTGCATTCGGAGATGTCCGAATCATGTATCCGATGATCATTTCCATGGAAGAACTTACCCGGGCAAATGAGATTCTTGAAATCTGCAAGAAGGAGCTTGCGGCGGAAGGGAAGGCATTCAACGAAAATATCAAGGTTGGAATGATGATTGAAACGCCGGCTTCCGTAATACAGGCTGAGGAGTTTGCAAAGCATGTTGATTTCTTCAGCATAGGAACCAATGATCTTACCCAGTATATGCTGGTTGTAGACCGTGGAAATAAAAAGATTTCAAAACTTTATGATACCTTCCATCCGGCTGTTCTCAAATGCATCAAACGCGTCATCGATGCAGGGCATGCACAGAACATAGAGGTCGGCATGTGCGGCGAATTTGCAGCTGACGATAAGGGGACAGGCCTTCTGCTTGGCATGGGTCTGGATGAATTCAGCGTATCGGCTGGTTCTATCCCTGAAGTCAAGGACAAGATCCGAAAATCAAGCTACAATGAAGCTAAGGCTGTTGCGGACCGTATAGGGGATGCCTATACGATTGATGAGGTGATGAAACTGCTATAAAATACAAAATAAGAGGCAACTTTCAGCTGATGCTGTAGAGTGGCCTCTTTTTGCCATATCATGAGGAGTTAGGTCCTTTTATCCGGTATCTTGTTCTCGGTGCGCCATTGTCTGGGGGAAATGCCGTATATCTTTTTGAAGGCGCGGGAAAAATGAAGCTGGTTGGGATATCCCATGGCATTGCTGATGTCGCCCACGGAAAGTTCGGTCATTTTCAGAAGCTGGGCAGCCTTCATCATCCTGTAGGTTATCAGGAATTCCTGGGGACTTTTTCCTACGGCATCACGGAAAATTTTACCGAAATAGCTCCTGTTCAGATTGCAGAAATTCGCAATATCCTCGACAGTGATATCGTTCTGGAAATTCTGCTCGATGAAGGAAAGGGCCTCGCGGATGTAGAAATCGCGCATGCTTCCCCCTTTGATAATCTTTCTGCTGGCAGAGGACTGAGTAAGATAATCAATCATAAGGTAGAGATGCCCGATCAGATTGAAGGGGGAAGCGTCGGCGTGTCTGGCGATGTAAAGGATCTCTTCCAACAACAGCGCACTGATATCCTTCGCATTTGAACGGTATATGGGGGAGTCCATGGACAGGCCGGACAGCTCAAGAACTTCTTTCGCTTTGAGCCCGTCAAATTCGACCCAGGCGTATTCCCACGGGTGGTCTTCATCGGCAGAGTAGGTGTTGATCTGTTTTGGACAGATCAGGAAGCCTTGTCCGCTTTTTATATGGTAGGTGTGGGTTACGCCTTCGGAATTCGTAGACTGCAGGGTTCCGGCGCCTGAAATTATATAATGGAACAGATAATGGTTTCTTGCAAACGGTCCATAGGAATGCAGCGGCTCGCATGCTTCCCAGCCGAACTGATACAGGCTCAGATCGACAAACCGTTCGTTTGGAAATATTGAAAAAAGTGCATCACTCATAAGTTGCCTCCGGTCTTTTTCTTGATTATATGCCAAAATGCTAGCACACTTCAATAGTAAAACAGAAAAATAGCATTAAGGTATATTTTTGCTTCTATGTATTCATTTATTTTAAGTGTTGCAAGTGGTATTATTTCTTTAACAAGTAAGTGATGCTTGGAAGAGACAAAGGGAGAGCATAGTAACCGGCCGGTTATATATGGGAAAAGGAAAAGTGGAAAAGAAACGTATTTTGACATAAAAATGTCGAAATGCACAAGCTATGGAGGGAAAAAAGATGATCAAATTATTGAAAAAAGGTATGACAACTGTTTTATGTGCAGCAATCCTGCTGACATCTGCAGCGGGGTTAAGCGGATGCGGATCGTCGGATGGAAAGGATGCTGGCGGAAAGAAAGAGCTTACCTTCCAGATTTGGGATGTTGCCCAGAAAGAAGGCATGGAAGCTTTAGCGTCAGCTTATACGGAAGAAAATCCTGATGTGACAATCGAAGTACAGGTTACAAGCTGGGACGAGTATTGGACGAAGCTTGAAGCTGCGGCAGAAGGAAACCAGTTGCCGGACATCTTCTGGATGCATACAAATGAGCTCCTGAAATATGCTGACAACGGAATTTTAGCAGATGTGACGGACTTATATGACGACGAAAGCAAAACATACTATGAAGATAAATTTTCAGATGTATCAATTGACAATACAAAGGGTTCGGACGGAAACATGTACGGCGTTCCAAAAGACAAAGATACTATAGGACTTGTATATAACAAAGAGATGTTCGATGCAGCAGGAGTTGCATATCCGGATGAAAACTGGACCTGGGATGATCTGGTGGCAGCATCTGAAAAAATCAATGCAGCAACAGGAAAATACGGATACATGGCATATGCCGACGACCAGATCGGATACTGGAATTTCGTATACCAGGCAGGAGGCTACATCCTGAATGAAGACAAGACAGAAGGCGGATTTACAAATCCTGCTACAGTAAAAGCAATGGAATTCTATATCGGACTTCAGCAGAACGAATGGTGTCCTGATCAGAACTATTTTGCAGAAACAAGCCCTGGAACTGCATTCTTTTCAGAACAGGGAGCGATGTATTACGAAGGATGCTGGAACCTGAAATCCCTGATGGAAAACAATCCTGAAATGGTTGGAAAATGGGATGTTGCAGTACTTCCAAAATGTCCTGATCCTGTAAGCGGAGACGGAAGGGCTTCTATTTCCAACGGTTTATGCTATGCAACTGCAGCAAAAGGTGAAAACCTTGAAACAGCTAAAGATTTCCTTAAATTCTTAGGTTCTGAAGAAGGACAGAAGATACAGGGCGAATCAGGCGCGGCAATTCCGGCATATATTGGACTGGAAGACACCTGGGTCAAAGTGTTCGATGCATTCGATTACAAACTTGCCGTTCAGAAATATATTGATATGTTCGAATATGGCATTCAGAGCGTAAACAGCGCATCAAGACCTGTATGGAAATCAAAAGTAAGCGATGAGCTATTGAAAATATATTCCGGCGAAAGCACGATCGATGAAGGTCTGCAGAATATGCAGGATGCTGTTGATCAGGCGATTGCAGCCGAATAATATCCCTGAAGGGGAGGAAAAAACAAATGGGAAAGAATAAAACAAAAAGGCTTAACTCAGAGGGTTTCTGGGGCTATCTAATGATAGCCCCTACAATCCTGGGATTGATGATGCTGAATATATATCCTTTTATTAAAACAGTTATCCTGAGCTTTTCATCAACAAAAGCGTTTGGACAGTATGAGTTTTCGGGTATCAGCAATTATAAGGAAATGCTGGGAAATGCAGAGTTCTGGAAAGCAACATGGAATTCTATTTATTTCTGCATACTCACTGTTCCGGTTGGGGTTTTTATATCCCTTCTTGTAGCGGTGTTCCTGAATGAGAAGATAAAAGGCAGAGTGATATTCAGGGCAATCTACTTTCTTCCGATGGTTGTTGCGCCGGCTGCAGTTGCAATGGTATGGAAATGGATGTTCAACACGGAATACGGAATCATCAACGAAGTGTTCGGAATTCACGTGAACTGGCTGACAAATCCATCCATAGTCCTTGGCACCTGTGCGATAGTGGCTATATGGAGTGCGATTGGCTACGATGCAGTCCTCCTTTTATCAGGCATCCAGAATATATCAGGAAGCTATTATGAAGCAGCCAGCCTTGACGGAGCAGGAAAAATCAAGCAGTTCATCCATATAACGCTGCCTATGGTATCGCCTACGATCTTTGTTGTGGTGATTATGAGGCTTATGGCTTCGCTTAAAGTATATGATCTGATCTATATGATGGTAGAGCAGTCGAATCCGTCACTGACGAGCGCACAGTCGCTTATGTATCTGTTCTACAGGGAATCCTTCGTGGCAGGAGACAAAGGGTATGCTTCTGCAATTGTTGTCTGGACCGTGCTTCTGATCGGATTTGTAACTGCTATTCAGTTCTGGGGACAGAAAAAATGGGTTCATTATGATGTATAGGAAGGGGATTTCAAATGAGAACTAAAACCGGATCGCTGGAAATGAATAAAAAAACATATAATGCAGTCGTCTATCTGCTGCTGGGAGCAGGGGCTTTCCTGATGATCTTTCCGTTCGCATGGATGTTCCTGACCAGCTTCAAGACAGTGTCTGAGAGTATGCAGATACCCCCGAGGATACTGCCGGTAGAATGGATCAGGGACAATTACCAGAAGGCCCTGAACAGCCTGCCCTTCGTGAACCTTTATAAAAACACCGTGCTTCTGATCTTCTTCAGGGTAGCATGTGCAATCTTGTTTTCTTCGACTGCAGGCTACGCATTTGCAAAACTGAAATTTAAAGGAAAGAATCTTCTGTTCGGAATCGTGCTTGTACAGATGATGCTTCCATCCCAGATTTTCATCATACCCCAGTATCAGATGCTGGCTAATCTGGGACTTACCAATACCGTGTTTGCACTTGTATTTCCAGGCCTTGTAAGCGCATTCGGAACATTCTTCCTGAGGCAGTCGTATATGGGGATTCCGGATGAAATCGGAGAAGCTTCGTATCTGGATGGATGCAATAAATGGCAGACATTTTATCAGGTCATGATGCCCCTGACGAAAGCGTCAATGGCAGCACTGGCAATATTCACAGCAGTTTTTGCATATGCGGATCTTATGTGGCCGCTTATTGTAAATACGGACCTGAAAATGATGACCCTGTCCGCAGGGCTCTCGACCTTAAAGGGACAGTTCACAACCAATTACCCCGTTCTTATGGCGGGATCCCTTATGGCGATGATTCCAATGGTAATCCTGTATCTGTTCTTCCAGAAACAGTTTATAGAAGGAATTGCCATGTCAGGTGGAAAATAGAGAAGCGGCAGCTTCCATCCGGTAGGATGGAGCAGACGCGAAAATTTGCAAAAGGCATGCGGAGCGCATGCCGGAAAAAGAAAGGGCATTCGATATGGCAATTAGATATAACGAGGAGAAACAGGTATTTTCACTCCATACAAAGAATACTACTTATCAGATGTGCGTAGGGAAGTACGGATTCCTTCTGCATCTGTATTATGGAAAACGGACAGAAGGGAGCATGGATTATCTGCTCACCTATGCCGACAGAGGCTTTTCGGGAAATCCTTATGATGCCGGAACGGACAGAACTTTTTCAATGGATGCGCTTTTGCAGGAATTCCCGACTCAGGGCAATGGCGATTTCCGTACAGCCTGCCTGGTTGTGAAGAACAGCGATGGCACATACAGCTGTGACCTGAGATATAAAGAACACAGAATTGTGCAGGGAAAATATGCAATCCCTGCTCTGCCGGCTGTTTATGCAGATGAGAACGAGGCGGAAACACTGGAAATCGTTATGGCGGATGTGGTTACTGGAATAGAGGCTACTCTCTGTTACGGTGTTCTTGAAGAACTGGATGTCATAACAAGAAGCGTGAAAATCGTAAACGGTGGAAAAAACGATGTCAGCCTTGAAAAAGTTCAGTCTGCCTGCCTTGATTTCATGGATGGCGGCTATGATTTCATCCATTTCCACGGAAGACATGGCATGGAGCGCGTTATGCAGAGGACAAAATCCATGCACGGGCTGCAGTCCATAGGCAGCAGGAGAGGCACATCAAGCCATCAGCACAATCCGTTTATGATGGTAGCAGCTGAAGCGGCAACGGAAGAAACAGGAGACTGTTATGGATTATCCCTTATGTACAGCGGAAGCTTTAAAGGCGAGGTTGAACTGGATCAGTACAATCAGACCAGGGTTACAATCGGAATCCAGGATGAGATGTTCTCGTATCCGCTTGCACCCCAGGAGGCGTTCTATGCCCCTGAAGTCATCCTGAGCTATTCTGAGGCCGGTTTTGGACGCCTCTCCAGGAATTATCACAATGTAATCAGGTATCATGTCTGCAGAGGCAAATACAAGGATCAGCAGAGGCCGGTCCTCATAAACAACTGGGAAGCCACCTATTTTGATTTCAATGATGAAAAAATATACAGCATAGCAGAACAGGCGTCGGAACTGGGCGTTGAAATGCTGGTTCTCGATGATGGCTGGTTTGGAAAACGGGATAATGATTATTCAGGCCTGGGAGACTGGTTCGTTAACGAGAAAAAGATGGGCGGAGAGCTGAAAGGCCTGGTTGAAAAGATAAATGCGCTGGGCATGAAATTTGGAATCTGGATCGAGCCGGAAATGGTGTCGGAGGACAGTGAACTATACAGGAAACATCCTGACTGGGCTTTCGTGATTCCGGGACGCAGGCCGGTCAGAGGAAGAAGCCAGCTTGTTCTCGATTTTTCGAGAAAAGAGGTCGTGGACGGAATATTCGGACAAATCTGTGAAGTGCTTGACGGCGTGAATGTAGAGTATATAAAAATAGATATGAACCGCAGCATTACAGATGTCTATTCGGCAACAGCCGGAGACAAAAACCAGGGCGCAGTGCTGTACAGATACGTGCTCGGCGTATACGATTTTCTGGAACGTCTTGCTGCCAGGTATCCGGATATGCTCATAGAGGGATGCAGCGGCGGAGGCGGAAGGTTCGATGCAGGCATGCTATACTATTCCCCGCAGATATGGTGCAGCGATAATACCGATGCCATAGAACGGCTTTATATTCAGCATGGAACTTCTTTCGGATATCCTGTTTCATCGGTTGGATCCCATGTTTCAGCAGTTCCGAACCACCAGACAGGACGAAGTACATCCATGAAGACGCGCGGAGTCGTAGCAATGGCAGGAAGCTTTGGATACGAACTTGACCTGAATAAGATCTCGGAAGAAGAGAAACAGATGGTCAGGGAACAGATAAAAGAATACCATAAATACTGGAATATGATCCATAACGGAAATTACTACAGGCTTACAGACCCGGCAGTACACGGAGAAATTGCCGCCTGGGAGTTTGCAGCGGCAGACGCAGGAGAGGCACTGCTGAATGTAGTCACGATTGACACCCATTGCAATGCATCCGTACAGTATGTTAAACTAAAGGGACTTGCGCCTGAAAAGGTATACCGCATCGAAGGGGAAGAAGGCATTTACAGCGGAGATGCGCTTATGAATGCAGGGATTCCGGTTCCATATATGTCGGATGAATATCAGGCATGGCAGGTGCATTTTATAGAAGCATAGCTGTGGGAGGCTTAGAGAATGGAAGTTATACGGAACAAAGGGTTGAAAAACGAAAAACTGCTGATCAGCATCATCCTTTATATCATCGGAGTAGTGGTGATGCCCATGGGAGTCGTTTTTACAATCAATGCCCATATGGGAGCGGGAGGATATGATGCCCTGAATTTTGCACTGGCGGAAATTCTGGGCATAAAGACATCCTATGCGATCTATGGAACAGCGCTCATTGCTGTATTCATAGCGGCGGCAGTCAGACGCGGAATGCCCAGGTTCACAACGTTTCTGTCATCCCTTTTTATAGGTGTTTCAACGGATTTGTGGAAGACTGTCTTTGCTGATGTTCAGGGAACCGGTTTTATAAGCTCAGCGGGGCTCCTCTTTATGGGGATCATCCTGATCGGTTTTGCAGTGGCTGCCTATATGCTTTCGGGCCTGCCGACGAATCCTACAGATGATCTGATCGTTGCATGCAGGGAAAAGAACATCTCTATAAGAGCGGCAAAGATAACGATGGATGTGATTTTCGTGTTGCTTGCCTTTGTTTTGGGCGGTGAAATCGGAGCCGGTACGATTGTGTGCACATGTCTTCTCGGGCCGGTTATTGATGCGTTTTATCATTTTATAGGAAAGATAGTTGGCGGGAAACTGACGCTGGCATCGGATGTATAGCAGCTTAATCAATCAGTATTGAGCTGAAGATGGAGTATACGGCAGGACGCCGGACATGATCGACATAAAGCCGATGGTGTCCGGCATCTTTTTTATCTTATTGAAAAGTTCGTCCCATGAGATGAAAAATGCTCCGCATGGGATGTGCAGCCGGGTTTCGGTTGTTGATTTTGCTCCTGCCAGGCGGTATCTGCATCAGAATCTTGAATACTGTGTATATTGACTTATACCCGGATGATGATATAGTAATAGTCAGAGCAACTGTGCAGGCATCCGCCTAAGTGAGAAGTTTTTATGTGGCTTTGCATAAAGACATGTTTTGGAACTGAACACGGTGGATTTTAAGATGAATGAGATGGAGAGTACGCATGAAATACAGATTATTAGTTTTGGATCTAGATGGAACTTTGACAAATTCGAAAAAAGTAATATCAGAACATACAAGAAAAACGCTTATGAAATTTCAGAAAGCCGGAGGCAGGATTGTACTGGCATCGGGAAGGCCCACATATGGAATCGTGCCGCTGATGGAGGAATTGAAGTTGAAGGAATACGGCGGTTTCATGCTGTCGTTCAATGGCGGAATGATCATAGAGTGCGCTACTGGGAAAACCATTTACCAGGATCAGCTTCCGCAGGAAATGCCCGCACTTCTGAGTAGGCTGGCAAAAGAAAATGATGCGGATATCCTTACATACCAGAATGAGTTCATCATTACGGAGAATGGCGGAGATGTTTATATTCAGAAAGAAGTGGCCATCAATAAGATGCAGGTAAGGGAAGTGGAGGCATTTGGGGAATATGTCGTTTTCCCGGTGACAAAATGTCTGATGGTCGGAGAGGGAAACCATATGGCTGAAGTTGAGGAAATCATGAAAGCCCAGGTGGGAGACCGCATCAATGTATTCCGGTCGGAACCGTACTTTCTGGAGCTGATGCCTCAGAATGTGGATAAAGCAGCTTCTTTGGAAAAACTTATAAAGCATCTGGATATGAGAAGAGAAGAAGTGATGGCATGTGGTGATGGATTCAACGATAAAACAATGATCGCATTCGCTGGACTTGGCGTGGCAATGGAAAATGCCCAGAAGAGCGTCAAGAAGATTGCTGACTTTGTTGCACCTTCAAATGACGATGACGGTGTTGCATATGCTGTAAATAAATTTTGTATGGAATAAAAATGCCAGGAGCTTTTCATAAGACAACTCTTTTTGTGGAATAAAGGCACCAGGTGCCATATATAGAATAAAAAAGGCTGTTGCCGCACTGACGATGAATCGTAGTGTGTCGGCAGCCTCTTTTTGTATCATAAGAAAGTTTGTGGCTGTTAACATGGTGAACAGTAAGACGCTGCGTGATACACAGAAATGGTATTGCATAATGGCTAATGAAACCATATAATGACAGTAATGGATTAGAAAGGGAGGTATGAAACATGGAAATATATTTTGTGATTGGTGCTCTGGTATTGCTTGCAGCATATGTGCTGCTATCCTACAACGGCCTGGTAAATGCAAGAAATACCGTTGAGGAGGCGTTTTCGACAATGGATGTCTATCTGAAAAAGAGGTGGGATCTTATTCCGAACATTGTAGAAACGGTAAAAGGATATGCAAAGCACGAGCAGGATACATTGGAAAACGTAGTAAAGCTGAGGAACAGCGCATACGACAGAATGTCACAGGACGATAAAATTGCTGTAGACAGCCAGATGACGGGTGCCCTGTCAAAACTGATGGCAATATCGGAAAGCTATCCTGATCTTAAGGCAAACCAGAATTTTCTGGATTTGAGCGCACAGCTTGCCAGGGTCGAAGAAGATATCGCGAACTCAAGAAAATACTATAACGCGGTAGTAAGGAATTTCAACAACAAGGTCCAGATGTTCCCGAGCAATATGATTTCAGCCGTATTCGGTTTTAAGGCAGCGAAGATGTTTGAAGCTGCTGAAAGTGAAAAAGAAAACGTACAAGTCAGGTTCTAGACAGGAGAAGGGAATGAAAAAGAGAATAAGATATTTTATAATTCTGATTGCCATATTTAGTATGCTCCCGTATTTCGATTCATCTGCATCCGGTCCCCGAAGCGAATATATGCTGAGGAGCACAGCGGACACGGACTATGAAACCGGAAGCATAAGTACGGACAGCGCGTACGGTTATTATGAATATGTGCTCGACAGCTATGATGTGAACATATTTGTAAACGAGGACAACACATTCTACATTACTGAAAACATTGAGGCTTACTTTAACATCCCCAAGCACGGGATTTACAGAAAAATACCGTTAAAAAATGAGGTGGTCCGTCTGGACGGGACCATTTCCCATAACAGGGCGAAAATCAGCAGCATTAATGTAAATGAAGCTTATACGGCTTCAAATGCAGACGGACATAAAGTGATTAAAATAGGAAATCCCGACTCGACCCTGACCGGGCCTGTGAACTATATAATCAGCTACCTGTATAATATCGGAAAAGACACAGGGAAGGAATATGACGAGCTGTACCTTGATATAATCGGGGATGAATGGGATACTGCAATCGGTAAGGTTACATTTATGATCACGATGCCTAAGGAATTTGATTCGGAAAAGCTGGGTTTTTCCCGTGGGGCGACGGGTTCCACGGATAGTTCCGGTATTGCGTATGAGGTGCAGGGGAACGTCATAAGGGGCAGCTATAATGGCGTCTTGCAGCCTGGTGAAGGGCTTACCGTAAGGCTGGAGCTTCCGGAAGGATATTTCAAAGGAGCAGGCACGAATGTTGACCTGCTGATGATATTATCGATCGTTTTGCCGATCCTGTTCCTGCTGATTACAGGGGGGATGTGGTTTGTATTCGGCAGGGACAACAGGGTAGTTGAAACAGTGGAATTCTATCCGCCTGAAGGCTTCAACAGCGCAGAGACGGGATTTCTGTATAAAGGAAAAGCTGATCAGAATGATGCTGTATCCCTGTTGATCTATCTTGCAAATAAGGGCTACATGAAAATATCTGAAGTCGAAGAAAATTCACTGTTCGTAAAAAAGAAGAACTTTAAGCTTACCAAGCTGAAGGAATATGACGGGACTAATGAGAACGAGCGGATATTCTTATCGGGACTTTTCAATACGCCTAAAAAAATGAACCTTGCAGATATAACGGGCATGATCAGAAAAACCGTCTTTAAGCGTCCAGAGGATGCTTATGACATGAATGGAAGCAATTACAGGAATGATTATGGGACTTTCTATGAAACCGGCGGTACGGAAGTAGAAGAGGTCAACGGAAGCGATTTATATAACAGCTTCTACGTCACATTGGACAGGATCGTGGCGAATCTGAACCAGAAGGAAAACAGGCAGACGATATTTGAAAAGAGCTCTCTTGGAAAAGGACTGCTTGTAGGACTTATGATCATAGCGGTATTCATCCTGATTACAGTCAGACCGGTGGTAGAATTTGGCGGTGCCGGAACACTTCCGTTTGCGCTGATTTTTCCCGGAATTGGATTTTCGGTTCTGGCGGGTATGGTGTTTGGAAAGACGCCTATACCTGTGAAGCTTTTCGGACTGGTCTGGGGGCTCGGCTTCGGTGGCATGCCCTGGGGATTTCTGGTTCTGCCAGCGCTGATGGCTGATTCCATGTACCTGATTGCTTATGTCTCCGGGCTTGTATGCATTTTCTTGATGGTCCTGCTGCTAAAGGCCATGCCAAAAAGGACGGTTTACGGCAACCAGTTGCTTGGAAAAATCAGAGGATTCAGAAATTTTCTTGAAACAGCAGAAAAACCGAGGCTGGAAGCTCTTGTCATGGAAAATCCGTCATATTTTTATGACATACTTCCGTATACCTATGTGCTCGGGGTATCTGATAAATGGATCAGGAAGTTTGAAACGATTGCGATGCGGGCTCCTGACTGGTACAGTGGTCGCGATGCATTCACTATGGCAGCCTTTGGAGCCTTCATGGGAACAACAATGAAATCCGCTTCAGAAGCCATGTCTTCAAGGCCTTCAAGCAGCGGAAGCGGTAGCAGCAGCGGCGGGGGCTCGTCAGGCGGAGGATCAGGCGGCGGAGGTGGAGGATCCTGGTAACAGGTCCTCCTGAAATGCCGCAATCCGCTGCTGGGCAGACAATATAAGAGGATTGCGTATAGCTGTTCTGCTCTTTTCTACAACAAAAAAACAGGAAAGCCATGTTTCCAGGGCTTTCCTGTTTTTTTTGTTGTAGTGCAGTCGAAGGGACTTGAACCCTCACGAGCGCAATGCTCACTAGATCCTTAGTCTAGCGCGTATGCCAATTCCGCCACAACTGCATTTCCTGTTTGCTGTACCGAAGTACTTGTCTATAATACAATGTCCGGCTGGATTTGTCAATGCCATTTTGAAAAAGTTTAATGTTTTTTTGAAAAAACATTAATTAAACAACCAACACATACTATTGATACAATTTGGCAAATGAGATTTTGTCGGGCTTATGGTACTTGATTGACTTGTACCAGTTATTCCACCGTACAACAGAGTGTTTATGACAGTATAAAGAGTTTTGCTTGCGAAACTCTTGCTCTGATGCGCAGCCGCTTCTGCGACACACTTTTCTTGCACGTCATGCGCCTCTTCACGGAGCATTTTTGCTATATAGGAAATTCGGGGAACTTCTATATAGACTAGCGTGTCAAAAGCCCTACGTAAACTCCGGCTTCGTCAATTTGCACAGTCGCCAACTATCACACAGTGATACAAAACATGAATTGATGAGCAGCTTTATGAAGACGTTGGCACTTGGGCCGCGTATTTTGCGGCCCTATGTACCACTACGTCTTCATCTAAGCGAGAGCGCGCTGCGAATCAACATGTTTTGCATCACGTTCTCATTCTCGAAACCCGTGCAAATTAACGAATCCAATTATGTAAATGGGCTTTTGACTCTCCATTCCTATAAAGCAAAAAAAGCCCTGATCAACAGGACTTTCTCTTTTTTAAAGTAGTGCAGTCGAAGGGACTTGAACCCTCACGAGCGCAATGCTCACTAGATCCTTAGTCTAGCGCGTATGCCAATTCCGCCACAACTGCATTTCTTATGTTTGCGGCTGCTGCCACAAGCAAGATTTATTATAGCACGCACTTTTTGGTTTTGCAACCCCTAATTTACAAAATTAACATTTTTTGAATTTTTTGAATTAATTACAAAAAAAATTCAATTTAAGGGTTGACATTTGGTGGCAAAGAATATACAATATGTTTTGTAAGCAAGCAGTCGTGGCGGAATTGGCATACGCGCATGATTCAGGTTCATGTCCACGTACGTGGGTGAGGGTTCAAGTCCCTTCGACTGCATTACGCATTACAGGCCCTGATTTCTTCGGAAGTCAGGGTTTTTTTGTTGCATTGGAACAGATGCAATATGAGTATTAGGGACATGATTTTCTTCAAGAAATTGCTAGTTGTGGTGAAGCCGGTCTCGTAACATCAAAAAGACTCTCTGGACAGGTCGAATATCTGCTCTGGCGGGTCTTTTTGTATGAAATCGGAAACATTGTTGATAAACAGCAAGAAGACTGTTAGTATTAAAGCAGAGTCAGTTAATTGTGATACAATTTACTGCGCAAGGCTGAAAATTGCAGAAGAAAAGGGGAGAAAAAAATGGGGATTTTAGAGAAAATGTTCAGTAAAAGAAATGCGGTCGTCATTGCAGACGAGGGCTTATTGTCTACACCAAATCCTAAGACGGAAGTAAAATCGAAATCGGATCTGCTGACCTATAAGATATTTGTTGCATGGAGCAACAAGTACGAAGGGGAGAAGCAGATTATGAGGAAAATCGAGGCCATGGAAGTACCTTATAAAGGATTGAAGGGATCTGCTTTAAGGCAGAAAGTCGAAGACTCGTATCACGTCAACAAATATCCGATTCAGGAAGGTTATGACATATATTTCAAGGATGAACCTGACAATGATTACAATTCTAATGCTATTGCAATTATGAGTGAAGAGCACGGAAAACTTGGATATGTGCCGGATAAAAACATATCCAGGGTAAGAGGGATACTATCAAAGGATAAATATGAGGCAAAGTGGATATATACCTGTAAAGAGAAGAAATACCTCGATGAGGATGATCGGATTGTTACGGAGAACATTGGTCAATCGAGGCTTGAGGTTCAGTTTAAATACACAAGAACAAAGTGATATTATGATCAGGTAATCCGAGAGATTACCTGATTTTTTATTTTTCTCTAACAGGAAAGTTCGTTTTATGAGAGGAAACGCTTCGGGAGTTGAACTGGCGAAGCCCCTTGAATCTGTATTAACGCTATCACACAATCGGAAATAGAACAATATAGAGTGAAAAAAACAGAATAACAACAAGAATTGCTGAGAAATCAAAAAAACAATATGCTATGATGTCTATTGTAAAAAGTGGCTAAATAATAGCAAAAAACAGAGTGTGTATCGGCGCTGATTATATAAAAGTGCACAAATAAATATGCTGTGGGTTTTGAGAATTACAGTTATTTACCGCAAAAGAAAAGGAGAATTCGAAATGAAAAACGCAAAAAAAATAATCGGAATTGTGATTGCGGTTATCAGTGTGATTGCAGTAATTGTTACTTTCGTAAAAGTTGTAACCGGCAATTCTACAGAGAAGATTGAAATCCGCCTGGCGCATAACCAGTCAAGGGGTTCTGAAATAGCAGATTCAATTGCTAAATTTTCGGAATTTGCGGCAGAGGATGATTCTATGAACCTGCAGGTTAATATTTATGCAAGCGGTGTGCTTGGTACTGAAAAAGATGAGATTGAAATGGTAAAAGCAGGTATTCTGGATATGGCAAAAGTCAGCTCCAATACACTTGGACAGTTCAAGGAAGAATACTCTATTTTTGCAATTCCTTATCTGTTTAAAGGCCAGGAACATTATTATGAAGCAATCGAAAAGAGTGAAAAAGTAAAAGAACTTTTCTATTCAACGGAAGAGGACGGATTTATCGCCATTGGATATTATGCAAACGGAGCACGTAACTTTTATCTGACGGAAGATGTGGCATGCGACAGACCGGAAGTGCTCAAGGGCAAGAAAATCCGTTCCATGCCAAGTACCACTTCCATGACTATGATTGAACTGATGGGAGGATCACCGGTTCCGATGGCAGCCGGAGAAACCTATACGTCTCTGCAGCAGGGAATTGTAGATGGGGCAGAAAATACAGAACTTGCACTGACAGTCGATGGGCACCAGGATCTTGTCAAGTCTTATACCTATACAGAGCATCAGTATTCTCCTGACATTTATATCATCAGCACTAAAAAATGGAATAGTCTGACAAAGGGACAGCAGGAATATCTGGTTGAAGCCCTTGAAAAAACAAATGACAATTTCAAGAGTCTATATAACGGAATGATGGAAAAAGGCATGGAAGAAGCAGAAATGAACGGCGTAACTGTATACAGGGATATTGATAAAAGTGCTTTCATAGAAGCTGTGCAGCCTATACATGATGATTTCTGTGAAAAGGGAGATGCCTTCCGGGAACTTTATGAAGATATTCAAAAATACGTTACAGAGGAATAGGGAGGAAAGATATGAAGGCGATAAACAAAATTCTGGAAACAGTCCTGGCATTGATGGTGATTCTTATGGTCCTTGGATGTTTTTGGCAGATTTTCACACGTTTTATTCTTGGGAACCCAAGTAAATATACAGAAGAATTTTTAAGATATGTATTGATCTGGCTCACAATGCTGGGTGTACCTTTTGCATATGGAAGAGATGAACATATCTCCATACAGTTTATAACCAGGACTTTTCAAATGAAAAACCTGCTTGTTACAAAAATAGCGATAGAGGTTCTGGTATTGGCACTCAGCGTTTTTGTAATGATTGCAGGCGGATGGATGGTAACGATGAATGCGGCTGGTCAGATTTCGCCGGCTATGCAGATTCCGATGCAGTTCTATTATGCATGCGTCCCGATCAGCGGCTTATTGATGGCGGCATACAGCATCGAACGGTTTATTAAATTCAGTAAAGAAATTAAGGAGGTAAAGTAATATGGAACTCCAAGCGGCTTTAGTACTTGTAATCTTGTTTTTCCTATTGCTGGCATTGAGCGTGCCGGTTTCATACAGCATCATAACTTCAGCACTGGTAACGATTATCATGTTTCTTACTCCGGGATTCGGAATGTTTATATCTGCACAGAAGCTTGTCAGCGGTATTGACAGTTTTACTCTGCTCGCAGTACCGTTTTTTATTCTGGCAGGACAGCTGATGAGTAATGGCGGTATCGCCAGACGTCTTATTAATCTGGCACTCCTGTTTCTGGGGAAGGTACCGGGAAGCCTTGCAGTTACCAACATTGCAGGTAATGCCATGTTCGGTTCTATCTCAGGTTCCGGTATAGCAGCGGCTACTGCAATAGGCGGTGTTATGAACCCTCTTGAGAAAGAAAGCGGATATGACGAAGGATTTTCAGCAGCAACGAATATCGCAACTGCGCCGGTAGGCCAGCTGATCCCTCCAACGACAGCATTCATTGTATATTCTGCTGCAAGCGGCGGAACTTCCGTGGCTGCACTGTTTATGGCAGGATGGATACCGGGAGTTCTCTGGGCATTTCTTTGCATGGTTGTAGCATTTGCATATGGGAAGAAACATGGGTATGTAATAGAGGGAGAGAAGCTTACTGCATCAGCGGTATTAAAAACAGTCTGGGATTCCATCCCGAGCCTGTTCCTGGTTGTAATCATCATCGGCGGTATCCTGTCAGGATGGTTCACCCCCACGGAAGCATCGGGAATTGCGGTAATTTATGCATTCATTCTCGCAGTCGTGGTGTATAAGTCGATTCAGATGAAAGATATGAAAAAACTGCTGGTCGATACTGCGGTCATGACTACGATTGTCATGCTGATCATCGGAGCATCATCGGTCTTATCCTTTGTAATGTCCTTTACAGGGCTTCCACAGGCTATCAGCGACCTGATGTTAGGTATATCTGATAATAAAATTGTTATTCTGCTGATCATAAATGTTGTGCTCTTGATTGTAGGTACCTTCATGGATATGGCACCGGCACTTCTGATCTTCACCCCTATATTTTTACCGGTTGCGACGAACCTGGGCATGGACCCGATTCACTTTGGAGTCATGATCGTTATGAACCTCTCGATCGGAACTATCACGCCGCCTGTAGGCAACGTGCTGTTCGTAGGCTGCAGTGTTGCGAAATTGCAGGTAGAGGATGTGATGAAGCATTTAATGCCTTATTTTGCAGCCATATTGGTGGCACTCCTGTTTGTAACCTTCGTTCCTGGTTTGAGCACCTGGCTGCCTGGAGTGCTGGGCCTGATGTAATGCCTGCAGCAGAACTCATGGGAGCGTGGGAAGATTCGTATGCGTGACTGTATTGGGACGTTTACGGTACTTCAAAGGAGAAACGGTCATATAGGTTTTAAATAATTTTTCGAAATGCGCGATGCTCCCAAAGTTGAGAAGATGGGCAATTTCAGTTATACTCAAATCAGTTTCTTCCAAATACCGTTTGGCTTTCTGGATGCGGTGGATATTGACGTATTCGCTTATGGTATAGCCGGTCACTTCTTTAAATACCTTGCAGATGTAATATTTGCTCAGGAAGAAATGGCTGGCCAGATCTTCAAGAGAAGTCTGTTTTTCACAATTTGCCGATAAATAGTCTGCAATTGCGTAGGCAGTACGGTACTTGCCTTTGTCGGCAGAATGTGGAAGTTCCTGGGACTGTGGCTTCAGTTCCCGGGTGACAGACAGAAGATAGGACAGCACCTTGAGTTCAATCGCCAGTTTGTAGTGGCGGTCCCTATTGTTGAATTCCTTTTTTAAAAAGTGGTACATAGCCAGGAACTCATTTCGCTGGGGTTGGGAAAGGTGATAAACTCCGTAATGTTCATCAAAGAAGCGGGTCAGCTGGAGAGTCGGGCATAGCTGCTCTAAATGGGCCATTTTCTGATTGGAAATATAGAGGATGATTCTGTTGTGCCCTGTATCCTTTTCGGAAACTGATTTGGTCATATGGATCAGATTCGAATTTACCAAAATCAGATCCCCTTTGGTGGCAACAAAACTACGGTTGTTGAAAAAGAAAAGACGCTCCCCTTCTATAATATAAAAAATTTCGTATTCATTATGGAAATGTTTGACTCGCATATCAAATTTTCCATACCGGACTATATGCTCCAGGGAAATCCCTTCTGTTTCTGCAAAATATGTAACTTTTTCCAAAACTGCACCCTCTTTCGTTTTTAAAGATAGTATAAATGAAAAAAGAAAAAAAGAACAGTAGAAAGGCTGATGAAAAATGAAGAATGTCAATGAAAAGGAATTGAAAGAAAAACTGAATCTGGTTATCGAAAAACTGCTGAATTTAGGCGGACCTGATAATGCAGAAGAGCTTGAAACCCAGGGAGGCGAAGCAATCGGATTTTTCAAACGTGATTTTGGAATCCAGGAATGGGACTGGCCGCAAGGTGTAGGGCTCTACGGTCTTTTGAAGATCATGCAGCATGAAAAAAATGACGAGTATAAGGAATTCCTGTACAAATGGTTCAAGGATAATATGGCTCAGGGACTGCCGTCGAAGAATATCAATACGACAACGCCGCTTTTAACCCTGGTGGAACTGAACGAGTACTATCATGATCCGGAATTCGAAGCTCTCTGCAAAAAATGGGGAGAATGGCTGATGAACTGCATCCCCAGAACAAAAGAAGGCGGATTCCAGCACGTTACAAGCGCCAACGGGGACCGTCAGGGAGTGCGTCTGAATGAAAACGAGATGTGGATCGATACTCTTTTCATGACAGTGCTTTTCCTGAATAAAATGGGCCAGAAATATAAGATTCAGGAATGGGTTGACGAGTCGATCCATCAGGTGCTGATTCACATTAAGTATCTGTATGACAAAAAGACCGGCTTATTCTATCATGGCTGGACATTTAACGAATACAACAATTTCGGAGAAATTTTCTGGTGCAGGGGCAACAGCTGGTTCACCCTTGGAATCCTCGACTATATCGATATGTTCGAGGGTACGATGAATCCAGGAATTAAGAGCTTTATCATTGACACTTATAAAGCCCAGGTATCGGCGCTGAAAAAGCTTCAGAGCAAAAGCGGCCTTTGGCATACAGTGCTCACGGATCCATCCAGCTATGAGGAAGTATCAGGTTCCGCGGCTATAGCTGCCGGTATTTTAAAAGGAATCCGCTATGGGATTTTAGATGATTCTTATCTGGAATGTGCAAAAAAAGCCATCAATGCCATTCTGAAAAACATAGATAAAGACGGAACGGTATTAAATGTATCCGGAGGCACTGGTATGGGGTATGATGCGGATCATTACAAAAACATCCTGATTGCTCCGATGGCTTACGGCCAGTCCCTCACGATACTTGCACTGGCGGAAGCGCTGCGCTTTTAAATATTACGGTAAATTTCTATATAGCAAGTAAAAAACTGGTCTTGAACAGCAGCATATCATTCAAGATAAAGAATGAAGAAACGCATAAAGCGGCAACTTTTAATAAGGTTACTGTTTTATGCGTTTTTGGATTTGTAAGATATCAGCCCGGACAGGGCGAATTTCGAATGTTTTTAGGATTGTGGGAACATAAAGTGAGGAACAGGGGTGCTGAACAGTTACATTTAAAGTTCATTTTAAGTACAGTGCCTATAATCAGAGTGTGAGCTGGTTAATGGAAAGGAAGAATTCATGTAAATTTCACATTTGGCTCAAGAATTCATCACAATTGTGTATTATAATAAAAAAATAAGGAGATAACAGATGCAGGAAGATGTAGAAATCAAGTGCTTTGCGCTTGGAACATTCAATCAGATAAAAATTTATGGCTGCGAAAATAAAGAATTCATAGCGGACTGTATAGTAAAGAAACTCCAGACAATCGATGATCAGATGTCTGCATTCAATGGAGACAGCGACATTTCAAAAATAGTTGCGTCTGCCGGAAATTCCTATGTAACGGTCCATGAGGATACCTTGAAGGTGTTGGAACGTGCCCTTTGGTATTACCACAGTTCTGATGGTGGGTTTGATATTACCATACGTCCTCTGGTTGAACTCTGGGGAATAGGGAAAAAGGATTCTTTTATTCCGGACAGGCAAGAGATTGAACATGTAAAAAGAAAGACAGACGCTTCAAAGCTGTTGACGAAACCGGATTCATTACAGGTGAAATTGGATATTCCAGAAGGGTCTGCAGACCTGGGCGGCATTGCAAAGGGATTTGCGGCGGATGAAGTGAAAAGGATCCTGCTCGAAAATGGGATTGAAAATGCCCTCATAAATCTGGGGGGAAATGTCGTTGCTATAGGGCGCCGGCATGATGGGAACTGCTGGAAGATAGGGATCCAGAACCCACTGGCACCGAGAGGAGAATATATCGGGATCCTGGAAGCTGAGAACAAAACAATCGTAACCTCAGGCAGCAACGAGCAGTTTTTCATAAAAGACAAAGTCAGATATCACCATATACTGGATCCACGGTCAGGTTATCCGGCGCAATCGGCACTTTTAAGTGTAACTGCGGTCTGCGACAAATCGATTGATGCAGATGCTCTTACGACTGCTTTGTTTGTATCAGGCGTTGAAAAGGGTATGGGACTGCTGAAGAAAGTGGGAGCCGAAGCAATTTTTATTACAGAAGATATGGAAATTAAAATTACGGATGGATTAAAAGGCAAATTTAAAATTACAGAATCAATAGATAAGGATAGGAGAGACATGTATGTCTGTTAAAAAGAAAATCAACTCACTACAAATATATAGAATCGCTGTTCAGATTATATTCTTTATACTTTTACCCGGTTTTTATGCGGGTGCGTTCCTGGGACTGAAAACCCTTTATCTGGGAGCCGTCAGCGGCAATCTTGATTTGAGTACAAATCTGGTAAGCTTCATGGAAGCGATTGCTGTAATCCCGGTTACAATTTTGCTGGGACGGTTCTTCTGCGGCTGGATGTGCGCTTTTGGGGCGGTGAGCGACTGGCTTTATGCTTTTTCAAAAAAGGTATTTAAAACCAGGTTCAGGATATCTGAAAAAGCGGACAGCGTGTTGAAATCACTCAAATATATTTATCTTGTGCTGCTGGCAGCATTATTATGGAATGTCGACTGGAGCTTCCTGGAAGGAACAAATCCGTGGGATGCTTTCGGCTTCATTTTCACGGTAAAAGGTGTTCCGGATATCGCCGGCGCCGTGGAGTATTTTGTATTCGGAACGATACTGCTAATCATTATTTTTGCAGCCTCAATGTTTGTTGAACGATTTTTCTGCAGATACCTTTGCCCTCTTGGAGCCGTATTTGCAGCGGTTTCAAAGGTCCGGTTCTTAAAGATCAAAAAGAACCGTGACAAGTGCGAAGCGTGTAAAATATGTACCAATAACTGTCCTATGGGAATTCCGATGTACAAGTACGATAAAATATCGACCGGTGAATGTATCCAGTGCCTTCGCTGTACAGCTGTATGTCCCAGAAACAATGCCCAGCTTGCTGTTGCTGATGCAAACGTAAACACGATTGTTGCAGGGACGCTTGCTGTTGCGGCTATCACTTCCATCTACTATACAGGGGAGGCCCTGGCGGGCGGTGGATCAGGTACAACTTCAACTTATACAGACACAGCAGCCGGGAAGTATACGGATGGTACTTATGAAGGCTCTGGAACTGGCTTCCATGGCGGAACAACGTCGGTATCCGTTACAGTTGAAAACGGAAATATAACCGATGTGGAAATACTGTCCTATCAGGATGACAGGCCGTATTTTGAACGGGCAGAAAGCAGCGTAATCGCGCAGATTATCGAGACCCAGTCTTCTGATGTCGATGCTGTTTCAGGAGCGACCTACAGCAGCCGTGGAATCATGTCAGCTGTCGAAGATGCTCTTTCGATTACAGGTAGTTCATCAGCCACCTATGATTCGGCAGCTTCCTATGACACAGCAGAGGAAGAGACCAATAGAGGAAAGCGTTCACATGCTTCTGTAGAAATTGCTGAAGATACGGCAGAAGACATGGCAGAAGATACGACAGACGAGAAAGATGTTTCTGCCGCTGATGAAAATACAGCCATCGACCAGGCTTCAGCTGCCGCTGTCGAAACCGGTGCATATGCAGATGGCACCTATGAAGGTTCGGGAATCGGGTTTAAAAATCGGACCACGACTGTTTCTGTTACGGTTTCAGGAGGTTTGATTTCTGATGTAGCAGTTATTTCCTACGGAGATGACAGGCCATATTTTGAACGGGCAAAAAGCAGCGTCATATCACAGATTATTGAGACCCAGTCTTCAGATGTCGATGCCGTTTCAGGAGCGACTTTCAGCAGCCGTGGAATCATGTCCGCTGTAGAAGATGCATTGGGGGGTGCAGTAAATTAAAAAGCAGCGATTCTTAATCGAATCGCTGCTTTTTTCGTCTAGAGAACAAATTTTTCAATTGCATAGGCTACTCCGTCTTCCTCATTGGAGAGCGTGATGTAATCAGAGATCGCCTTGATTTCCGGGACGGCATTGCCCATAGCGACGCCAAGACCGGCTGCCTTGATCATGGCATAGTCGTTGTGGCTGTCGCCGCAGGCCATGATCTGTTCCGGAGCGATTCCAAGGATTTCACCTAAAGCAAGCAAGGCATTCCCTTTGTTTGCCGTTGCGGAATTAAGTTCCAGATTATTTGAGATTGCAGAGGTAACTGATATGTCAGAAAATTCCTGGAGTTTCCGCAGGGCTTTTTCCCGTTCAGACATGTCGCGGAAAAGAAGGTTGATTTTTTCAAGCGGTTTGTTTCTGCCGACGATATAATCACGGGCATCTCCGTTAAAAAGCTTCTTCGTCTGGTGAAAATAGGGGATAAACGCAGTAGGCATATAATCATCAAGACGGTTGACAAATGAGCTGGACGCATAGCCGCAGCCATCAATATATACCTCCATCATGGAATCAAAGTCTGAAATGATTTCGAGTGCTTTTAAAGCCACGGGAAGGGTAATCAGATCCTCATAAATGAGTTCTCCATTTCTTAAATCGCGGATGGAAGAGCCATTTGAGGTGATTGCATAGTTGATTCCCTGAATGCTGGTGAATTCTGTGGGAAGACCCTGATATGGCCTTCCGGTTGCGGGAAGTACGGTGACGCCTTTATCGATTGCACTGCTGAATGCGTTCAGGGTGCGTTCAGTAATGTGCTTGTTGTCATTGAATACAGTTCCATCAAGGTCGAGACCTATCAGTTTGATATCATAGTTCATAATAAAACCACCTTTCGTATAAAAATATAGCACAGAAATAAAATTGAGACAATAGTTGAAAACAGCCAGGAAAATTGCCATGTGAATTGAAAATGTTGTATAATCAGAAGTAGCGGTCCGGTTATCAGGATGCGATTTGAATGACACAGGAGCAAAACGCTATAATCAGAGTCAATAGAAGAAAATCAGCGGACAAAGGTACTGAACAGTACCTGATTCAGATAAAAGAAAGGAAGAACAATATGAGTCAGATAACATTAGGAAACACGGGGATCATTGTGAATAAGAACGGATTCGGTGCGCTCCCGATCCAGCGAATCGGCATGGAGGAAGCAAAATTTATTTTGAGGAAAGCTTACGACAGTGGAATCAATTTTTTCGATACAGCCAGATTTTATACGGACAGCGAGAAAAAAATTGGATATGCACTGGACGACGTAAGGGACAAGATCTATCTTGCATCAAAAACAATGTCTGCCAATGCGGAGGAATTCTGGCAGCATTTATATGCATCACTTGAAATGATGAATACGGATTATCTTGATGTTTTCCAGTTCCACAACCCGGCATTCTGTCCGAAACCAGGTGATGGAAGCGGGCTTTATGAAGCCATGCTGGAAGCAAAGGAAAAAGGAATGATCCGCCATATCGGAATCACGAACCACAGGATTAAGGTTGCTATGGAGGCCGCAGAATCAGGGCTTTATGAGACAATCCAGTTCCCGTTCAGCTACCTCGCGACTGAAGAAGAGATTGGGCTTGTGCAAAAGTGCAAGGAAAAGAAAATCGGCTTCATTGCCATGAAGGCGCTGTCGGGAGGGCTCATTACCAATTCTGCAGCCGCCTATGCATATCTGGCGCAGTTTGATAATGTGCTTCCTATCTGGGGTGTGCAGAAAGAGACTGAACTTGATGAGTTCATTTCCTATATTGATAATCCGCCGGTGATGAATGAAGAATTGCTGTCTGTTATAGAGAAGGACAGGAAGGAACTGGGCGGAGAGTTCTGCAGAGGCTGCGGCTATTGCCTGCCATGTCCTGCGGGCATCGATATCCCCACCGCTGCACGGATGTCGCTGATGATCAGGAGAGCTCCTGTTTCTGTGTACCTGAATGATGAGTGGAAGGCGAAGATGAAGAAGATCGAGGACTGCATCCATTGCGACCATTGCAAAAATCACTGCCCTTACGGACTGGATACACCTGCGCTTCTGGAAAAGAATCTGGCTGATTATAAGAATTTCATTTAGACTGCCAAATTACTTTGTTCATATATCCTTTACCTTGAGATTATACGATTTTTATGAGGTTTTAATAGATGAAATTCTTTTTTAACAATTAGGAAAAAAAACCCGGAAAACCTGTAAAAATGGTAAAAAATCAATTGAAATTTGCCACTATATGCGTATATAATAACTACACATTGTTGAATTTCGGCCCGAATTCATTATTCGGGGAAGAGCAGGAATCATCCATATAGTGATTGTAGAACCTGGCTTGAAGAAACAGTTGTAAGAAAGCGAGGAAACAAGGAATGAAGGAAAAATTAATCAGATTTATGCAGGGAAGGTATGGGGTCGACCAGCTGTCAAAAACTTTGCTGGCGGTATCATTCGTATTTGTCCTGTTGTCATCATTCACAGGAGTCCAGTTCTTTTACTGGATGTTCATTATGCTGGCTTTTTATTCATATTTCCGCGTGTTTTCGAAAAACACCTGCAGGCGCTATGAAGAGAACCAGAAATACATGAAATACCATAACAAGGTCAAATATTATTTTATCAGCAGGATGAATCTGATGAAGCAGAGGAAGGTCTATCATATCTATAAATGCCCGTCCTGCAAGCAGAAGATCAGGATTCCGAAGGGCAAGGGGAAAATCATGGTACGCTGCCCGAAATGCAGGACGGAATTCGTTAAGAAGAGCTGAACGTGAATCCTGGTCAGCCAGGAAGGACATAGCCCGGAATGGCAGCCATGATTGTAAAAAAGCCCGTTTTGGGCTATAATCAGTATAAAAGATGCAGATGTGGTTTTTAAATGTGTGGTAAAGACATCTTCCTGCCGGATGCGGCATAATACATTCACGAAATAAGAGGGAGGGTTCGCATGAAAAAATACAAGGTATTGTTTACCAGCCGTACAGGCAATACAGAAAAGGTCGCAGTGAAGATTTATGAGGCAATTGCAGACAGTTCGAAGGATATCCAGAAAATCGAAGCATTTGAAGGCGGGGATGATGCGGAAATCTATTTTATAGGGTTCTGGGCTGACCACGGCAGCTGCAGCATGGAGGTTATGGACTGCCTTGATGAAATTCATGGGAAGAAGATTGCGTTGTTTGGAACCTGCGGCATGGGATCGAACAAAGAATATTATGCCGGAATAGAAGCAAGCGTCAGCGCTTTCATTCCAGATGACAACGAATATCTTGGAATGTTCCTCTGCCAGGGGAAAATGCCTATACAGGTCCGGAATAAGTATGAGGAAATGCTGAAACGCGATGCGGGTGATGAAAAGGCCAAATTTATGATCAAGAACTTCAATGAGGCGATGCTTCATCCTGACAAACGGGATCTGGAAAATGCGGCAGCATTTGCAAGTAAGATCGTTGAGGAAATTGAACACGGCATGTACGACTGACGGCAGGCATACTTATACAGGAACTTAGGGATGGGTGGCTTGCAACAGCTGCCCATTTTATTGCAATGCCAACAGGAAAGCGAAGGAAAAAATGGAGAAAACAATAGTGAATTTTAAGTGCAAGGATAGAAACCAGGAGAGGGACAGCATAGTTCTGTGTTTTGTTTCTTTTGCAATGGGAGCGGTGATTTCAGCGATAATTTCTAATAATGGATATGACAGCTGGTTTGTGGATCTGATTCCGCTAATTACTCTTGCAGCCGGCATAATCATAGTGTCAAAAAAATACGGCGATTATACCGTGGATGGCGGGGCTGAGTTTTCTGAAGAATCCTGTGAAGTGCGGGTAGGCAGGAAACTATTCAGCATCAGATATGACGAGATAGTCAGTCTGGATTACAAAAGCAATTTTTACAGGATGAGCATGAAAGATATGGGATACACCCTGTGGATTAAGACACGGAGAAAAACATACAAAGTAACAACAGAAGAACTGGAAGCTGATAAGATACCATTCAGGGAAACCGGACTTTATGGTCTTTATGACGGTCTGAAAACAGCAACAGCATGACAGACTGGAGGTTTGAAATTTGAATATTCAGATATTTGGAAAAACAAAATGTTTCGATACAAAGAAAGCAGAGCGTTATTTTAAAGAACGCGGAATAAAGTATCAGCTGATTGACCTGGCGCAGAAAGGAATGAGCAGAGGCGAGTTCAACAATGTGAAACAGGCTGTTGGCGGCTATGAAAAGCTGATTGACGAAAAGGCAAAGGATAAGGATACGCTTGTCCTGATTAAATATCTGGCAGAAGAGGACAGGGAAGAAAAGCTTCTTGAGAACCCTAAGCTTTTCAAAACGCCAATCGTAAGGGATGGAAAGAGGGCAACTGTAGGATATAGGCCTGAAATATGGAAAGGCTGGGAGTAACTGTACATTGGAAGACAATCCGGGAGGTAAAGGAATGAGTAAATTACAGGAGATTTTAGATCACAACAGGGTATTTGTTGAGGATAAGAAGTACTGCAAGTATATCACATCGAAGGAACCGAATAAGAAGATGGTTATTCTCTCATGCATGGACACCAGGCTTACGGAGCTTCTTCCAAAAGCCATGAACATCAGGAATGGCGATGTAAAGCTGATCAAGAATGCAGGTGCTACAATTATGCACCCGTTTGGAAGTATCATGAGGAGTATTGTAGTTGCGGTCTACGAGTTCCAGGCGGATGAGGTTTTTGTTGTCGGCCATCACGGCTGCGGGATGAGCAGCATCAATACAGATGAGATACTGAAAAAAGCCACGGCGAGAGGCATAACCCCTGAGGTAATGGATACCTTGGGAAATGCAGGAATTGATATAAAAAAATGGCTGCATGGGTTTGACTCCGTTGAAGAATCGGTCAGAGAGAGTGTGGAACTGATCAAAAGACATCCCATGATTCCTGGTGACATAAGGGTACACGGTCTGATTATGGATCCCCAGACAGGCGGTCTGGAGGTTATTATTGATGGATATGAGAATGATTAGCAGGTAGCAATCGAGGACATTGCCCTGAAATGTTACATAGCAACAGAATATGGTTTTATAAAAAAATGACGCAGAAACAGCCGGGAGATTTTCCGGCTGTTTCTGCGTCTATGTCTTCTGATTCATTAGCTGATCAGAGCCGCGTATGTTATCATCATCTGATTTGTCAGCGTTCTGCTACAGAATCCTGATTTCCAAAGCATAAGTTTTCGTCGCTCCGGGAGCTGCTATCTGGGTATGGCGCCTGGTTCTGAATTCATCGCTTTCATCGCTGTAGATGGCTCCGCCGTTCCATGGCTCGATGCAGAGGAATGGAGCTCCCGGATTGACCGGAGTCCAGAATCCGAGAACTTCAAAGCCATCATAGCTGACTTCAACACCTTCTCCGGTTGACTGGTTGAGGAGCTGTACTTTCTTTGACTCAAGTCCGTCAAAAATCACTGCATCGTTTTCGAATATGCTGTAATCAAGAGGGAGGGTATCAGAGCCGTTCAGGAAGCGAACTGTTCTGTCGGGATCAATTGACAATGTTTCAAAATTATATAAAGGGCTGTCCACGGTTTCCGGCTTCTCGAATTTGAGAGCATAGTCCCCGAAGGCTTCTACTTCGTTGAGTGGACAGCTGAATCCCGGATGCGCGCCGATTTGAAACGGCATCTCCCTGTCGTCAAGATTTGCAATGTCATAGGTCAGGCGCAACGTTTCTCCTTCAATGGAGTAAGTCATAGTCAGTTTGAATTTGTAAGGGTACATCTTAAGCATGTTGTCGTTGGATGTCAGAGAGAATACAGCCACGCTCTCCCCGGCCTTTTCAATTTCAAAATCATAATCCCTTGCAAAACCGTGTTTTGGAATTGCGTATTCTTTTCCCTCAATCATGGTTTTGCCATTGCGCACATTGCCGATTGACGGGAAGAGTACAGGCGAATGTTTCGGCCAGAAAGCAGGGTCTGCCTGCCAGATAAATTCCTTCCCTGCTGAATTTTTAAAGGATGTCAGTTCCGCCCCGAAAGAATTGATTGCCGCTGATGCGGTGCTACTTTGTATGTTGATAAGCATTTTATACCTCCTGTTGTGTTGTTAAATATAATATCGGATAGCAGCGTCTGGGTCTGTAAACCGCCTCCGACTACCACTGTGGTGAATCCAGTATAACATAGAAAATATTTACAATGCAATTAGTAGAAAGGAAAACGTTTGTGTAAAAAAAGGAAAGACTTTGATTGAGCCGGTTTGAAGTAATATTCGGATTCATGTATAATATTAGTGGGAAAGGTTATAGAAACTATAAATGGGAAAAACTACTTAATGTACAGGAGGAAAAGATGAAGGTATTAATGAAATCAGCGGTAAGTTTTGCTCTGGCTGCAGTCATGGCTTTATCGTCATGCGCACCGGCATTCGCTTACCAGGAGCCACAGAATACGGACACAGCAGCAGTGCTGCAGGAGGGCTATTCTTCGGAAAGGAACCGGTACGCAGTGTATCCGGTGCCGCAGTCAGTTGTATATGACAATGATGCGGCACCGACAGAGTTTCAGGTTACAGATGACGTGAATGTAGTCTGCGATCCGGGAATAGACCAGTATACAAAAGATTTTCTTTCAGAAGTCCTTACGAAATATGGACGCACTTTTACTGTGACGGACGGGATCGTTGAGGGCAGGACTAATATTTTACTTGGTACGAATGGAACAGAAGGCACGGCAAGACAATATTTTACTGAGCATGTGACATTGGGGGATGTCAATTTATTCAGTAGAATCGATGCCTATTCCATAAGTGCAGAAAACGGAGCAATTACCATCATCGGTGCCGATGCAGAAGCAGCCTTTTATGGGATAGCAACGCTTCAGATGATGTTCTCCTCATTTGCAGGAAACAGATTTCTGACAGCAAGGATTGAGGATCATGCCTCCATGGAGACCAGGGGATTCATTGAGGGATTCTACGGAAGCTGGGATTATGCTGGCCGTGAGAGCCTGATGAGATTTGCCAGGGACTACAAGATGAATACTTATGTCTATGCTTCAAAAACTGACAGCTATCACAAAAACGCTGCTCTCTATCCTGCAGACCAGCTGGCCGAGATTGCGCATCTGGTGGAAATCGGGAAGCAGACAAAGGTCGAATATGCCTGGTCGGTACATATTTCGTATTTCTTCAACAGCCTGAGCGGATATACAGTCGGAACAGAGCAGTATAACACGAATTTCAACGCGCAGTATACACAGCTTTTCGCGAAATTCCAGCAGCTTTATGATGCCGGGGTCAGGAAATTCGATATTTTGAATGATGATTTTGGAGCGGGAAGCCACAGTGAGGTTGTACGTCTTCTCAATAAACTGGATAACGAATTCTTAAGACCTAACGGCTGTGAAAGAATGAGCTACTGCCCGCAGGGATATAATGAAGCCTGGTCAGGCACGGGTACTGAACTGACAGCGCTTCAGGGACTGAATGATACGATAGACATCTACTGGACGGGAGCGGATGTAAACGCGCCAGTCACGCAGTCCACGGTAGATTTTCTGAAATCGAGGACAAACCACAGCCCGGTGTACTGGCTAAACTATCCGATTAACGAACATGCGTCATCTGGTCTTTTCCTGGGCAACATTTCTTATTACGCAAGAAACAGCGTAACGGGACTTTCAGGACTTGTATCAAATCCATGCCGCTATACAGAAGCGAATAAAACAGCGCTTTTTCAGCTGGCGGCGCTGACGTGGAATAACAACGGATATGAAGAAAAAGCAGAGTCCGTCTGGGAGGAGTCCTTCAAGTATCTGCAGCCGGAAGTTTATCAGGAATACCTGACAATCGCAAGAAACATATCAAACTGCCCTAATTCGGGACGTATCGCAGCCGGATTTCCGGAATCGGAATATATCAGGAGCAGGCTTGAAAGCGTACTCGCCAAGGCTGCAATGGGAACTCCTCTTGCAGCAGACCAGGAAGCAGCAGAACTTCTGGCAGAATTTGACAATATTTTAAATGCAATCACTACGATGCGTGCAAACTGTAAAAACACAGCTCTTCTTGCAGAAATCGAACCATGGCTGAAATCCCTGAAGGATGGAGTCCATGCTTCGCAGTCAGGTCTTCTAAGCGTCATCGCTCTCCAGGCTGGAGATGCAGAAAGAGGCTGGCAGCAGCTGAGCATAGCATCAAAAGCACTTTCAACGGCATATACCTATCGTGCGGCTGCAGGAGAAACAGTTATTGCAAAAGGAGGCAGCAGACGAATCTATCCTTTTGCGACAAAAATAGTTGCAGCCGCAAAACAGATGATTACTCCGTTGCTGAACCCGGACAGCACAGCATTTACGAACAGCTTTTACGCAGTCCTTGGGGGAGCGGTCAAAACAGATGATCTCCAGTCAGCAAAACTGTTCGACAAAGATGAAGCAACATACGGGTCTTACCAGACAGTTCAGAAGGCCGGAGACTATTATGGCGTTGACCTGGGAAGGGTTATTACTGTCAATACAATCGATATCCTGCAAGGGAGGGCTGATTCGGACATTGATATTTTCCACTATGCAGCTCTTGAATATTCAGAAGACGGACAGAACTGGACCAGTATTGGACAGCAGGATCTGCAGTACAAAATCAGCCTTTCAGATCTTAATATCAAAGCACGTTATGTGCGCATGAGGCTTACAAAAGTTGGATACCAGAAAAATGATTACTGGACTTTTATCCGTGAATTTGCAATCAACAAAGACCAGGGGTCAGGGAAAGCAGAAATATATACAAACCAGCCGGATTTAGCATACAAGGCAGTTTCTGTTACGGATAACACTTATGCGATCAGCGGAGTAACGGAAGCGATACTAAAACCAGGCGAATACCTTGGAATGAAACTTCCTTCTGTGGAAACTTTAACATCCATCAATGCAGATGCGGCAATAACAGCCGGGTCACTTGCGGTCCAGTATTCGGAGAACGGGGTAATCTGGACCGATGCAGGTGAAAGCGTAAACGGTTCAACTGCAAGATATGCGAGATGGATCAATCTCGGAGCAGAAGATGCGGCTTTCACTGCAAGAAGCTTTGCGGTTACTACCGGTCGTATGGAAATCCGTCCTGCAGTGAGTGAAACCAGAAAGAGCGGCGCCGCGGGCGACACAACGGCACTTTCCTTAAAAGAGGGAGCGTGGGCGAATCTATTCGATGGCGATGTTTCAACTTATGCATGGACAAGTGCAAATCAGGCAGAGGGGCAGTACATTACAATCGATCTGGGAACTTCAGTACCTGTTTATGATGTTACGGTCACGACAGCTGACGGAAGACCGAGACTATACGATGCCGAAATCCAGGTGTCTGCAGATAATACGGTTTGGGAAACCATAGCGACAGTTTCTGACAGTGCAGGAGATGCATCCTATCAGGGAGCTTTTTATACAATTAGCAAGAACCTTCATGGCAAATCAGAACGATATGTGAGGATCTATATTACATCTGCTACTGAAGCATATTTGAGAATCAATGAGGTTGCAATCAACAAGACGGTAGAAACTGTCGGGAATTCCTTTTCAGGGAATCTTGGTGGAAGCTACGAAAGCACTGTTGACGGCGACGTTTCAACAGTATGGTGTCCGGGAACAGAATCGGACGGTTCAGCGTATTTTGAATACAGATTTTCTGATCATACAAATGTAGAAAAGCTTACAATCCTTCAGGATGCATCAGAAATCACAAATGCAACTGTAACAGCGGAAGTTTATGACGGAACCAAAGTCTCACAGATAACGCTTGGAACAATGGATCAGGCGTGTGCTGAATTTAATCTCCCGTTAGCAGCAACCGACATCCTTTCATTGAAATTCACATGGCCGGAGGGTACAACCCCTTCAATTTATGAAATATTTACGGTACTTCGCGGGGAAGACAAGGTAAGGGAGTTCGTTGAAAGACTGTATGAAAAAGTACTTGACAGAACTGCAGAAGAAAGTGAGATCAGCTATTACACCACATCCCTGAAAGCAAAAGAAAAGACGGGTGCTGACGCAGGATACGGATTCATGTTCAGCCCTGAATTTACAGGACGGGGATTAAGCAACGCCGACTACGTCGAAGTATTGTATGAAACCTTCATGGGACGTGCTTCGGATGAAGGCGGCAGATCATACTGGACAAACTTCCTGGACAATGGCGTTTCGAGGCTTTACGTATTCAGAGGATTTGTAGAATCACAGGAATATACTGCTATCTGTGAATCCAGCGAAATCGAAAGAGGTAACACTGCACTTACGGAGCCGAGAGATCAGAACCCGTTCCTCACAATGTATGTGGACCGTCTGTATAGCAAGGCATTGGGAAGAGAAGCAGAGTCAGGCGGACTGAATTACCATGCAGGGGAAATTCTTGCCGGAAGGGTAACCCCGGTGCAGGCAGCGCAGAACTTTATATTCTCATCTGAATTTAGGAATAAGAATCTGTCAGATGAAGCCTATGTTGAATTGCTTTATAGAACCTTTATGGGAAGAGAAGCGGAGCCATCAGGACTTGCTTACCATCTGAAAAGAATAGCGGAAGGTACTGGCAGAGAAGAAATACTTCTTGGATTTGCGAATTCAGCTGAGTTCAAAGACATCATAAACAGCTTTGGACTTGCAAGCCATTTACACGGCATTTGAAAAATGCTATATTTAGTTGTATATTTAGAAGAATGAGAAAGCTGTGCAATCGTGATCCTATAGGAATATGATCAGTAAGAAGCCATTGCTCAGTGCAGAAAGATACGGGGATAAGTATGTCAGGGAAATTAAAGAATGTGATGATGAACGTGTTTAAGAATATAATAAAGACGGACACCGATATTACCTCGTATATGAATGAGAACAGCAGGCTCAGACCTTTTTTCGTATCGGTAAAAATTGCACTGGCATATGGCACCGTGGGCATATTCTGGATACTGTTTTCAAGCAAGATGCTGCGTTTTTTTGTTACTGATCTGGATGAGCTTGAAAGGTATGAAATATACAAAGGGTGGCTGTTCGTAGTAATGACGACGATTCTGGTTTTCTGCATGGTGCTCAGAAATATGTTCAGTTTTGTGGAAATCATTGATAAGTTCAGGCGGAATTACCTGGAACTGAACACAGCTCATGAGAAGCTTCTGGAAATGGAAGGGAATCTAAGCAGGCTTGCCTACACGGATTACCTGACAGGGCTTCCAAATAAAAGGGCATTGGAGAAGGAAGTCCAAAGGATTGGCGATAGCTGTGATCAGAGCAGGTATGCCGTACTATATCTGGATGTTGATAATTTCAAGAACATCAATGATACATTAGGCCATAATGTAGGGGATGAACTGCTGGTAGAGATAAGCAGGGTGATTGATAAGGTGGTCAGGAAGCCGGATATGGCTTTCAGAATAAGCGGTGATGAATTCGCTGTTATATTTGCTGATGCGGGAACAACACAGGAGATAGACGAAAAACTTGCGCAGCTGCTGGATCACATCAGGAAACCATGGAGCATTTCCGGACACCATTTTTTCATTACCTACAGTGTCGGAATCACCATATACCCAGATGACGGAATCAGTATGAATAAGCTCCTGATGAACGCGGATACTGCTATGTATGCAGTCAAAAAAGAGACGAAAGACAGCCACGCTTATTATTCAACGGAAATCATGGAAAAGAATATCCGGAAAGTCGAGCTTGCAAATGAACTGAGGCAGGCTGTGGATAACGGGGAATTTATTCTTTTATATCAGCCAATAAAAAACCTGGGCAAAAAAAAGATAGTAGGGGTTGAGGCGCTGATCAGGTGGAAGCATCCTGTTAAAGGCTTTGTTTCGCCGGTGGAATTTATACCGCTGGCAGAAGAAACAGGTATGATTTATGAAATTGACAAGTGGGTTTTAAGGACCGTCAGCAGGCAGAAGAAGGAATGGGAAGAAAACGGTTTGGGATATCTTAAGATATCCATAAACCTTTCCGGGTCAAGCCTTGTCAAGACAGGCCTCGTTGAATGTATCGAAGATCTGATTGAGGAATACGGAATAGACTGCAGCCTTTTGCAGATAGAGGTCACGGAAACGGCTCTGATGGAAAACATCAGGGAATCGGCTGTGATACTTGAGAAGATCAGGAGAATCGGGATAAAAATAGCGCTGGATGATTTTGGTACAGGATATTCTTCTTTTACTTATCTGAAAAATCTTCCGATTGACGTGGTGAAGCTGGACAGGCAGTTTATCTGGGATATGATGAATGTGGATCAGGTCGATCTGATCGTGAAAAGCGTTATACAGCTGACCCATGACCTCCTTTTGGAAATCGTTGCAGAAGGCATAGAAACGGAGAAGCAGCTTGATTATCTGATGCTTCACAACTGCGATTATGGACAGGGATATCTCTTCAGCAGACCACTTTCAAAAGAGGATATTGAACTGCTATGCTGTCAGCATGAATGACAGACAGAGAGCCCGCCGCCATGAACAATCGTTCATGGCGGCGGGCTCTCTGGTTTAGTTGAACCTGCTTGATCTGGTAATTATATATGCATCCTTCTTCTTACCTCTTCTCGAAGTCTAGTACGCTTGAGGATGGTGAAGAGCATGCCGTCGATTATGATGCAGCATACCAGTACCACAGCGGACCAGGTAATATGAATCTTCTGATTCAGGAACATGCGTATGAAAATTTCTAATCCAACGCCCAGACCGGCAATTTCTGCAAATACCAGGAAGGCTGTTGATAAGATGGATGTTTTGAAATATCTGATTGCAAATGTAAATATGAGTACAAAAGCCGTCAGCAGTGAAATGATGGGGACGGCCAGCCTAAGGAACCAGTGGTTGACCGGAAACTGGTAATAGATGATCCAGCAGTACAGGGCCACGGCAGCCCAGTCGAATAATATGGTCAGGTATATGGAAAGTCTGCTGTATATAAGAACAGGAATGAAAAATACCCATAAAAGTGCACACAGACCGATTATATACAGAGACCAGAGCCCTTGTTTAAATACCAGGAGATTCAGAGCTCCGCATGCGACTGCTGTCGAAAGAAGTACGACAGTCAGAAGGATTGCGGAATCACCTCTCTTTACCGGATCGACCTGTCCCTTTAAGGTCGGGTAAGGGAGTTTGCCGTTTATATCTATTGGCTGGTTCGGATTATTTACGGGAGTGTTGCAAAGAGGGCAGGAAACTTCCGTACGATCAAGCTCAACTCCGCAGTGGACGCAGTATGACATTATAACACCTCCATATTTCTGTTGGATTCGATTTTTACTGGAATTCCGTCAGATATAAGCTTTCTGAAAAAAACCATCTCAACATCAGTTTCCACTATGCTGCTTGCAAAATTAACTGTCAGGACATTTCCGAAACTAATGACTGCGCAGTTTGTTTTGGCAGAAAAAGGCTGCCCCATGAGAACGTCAAAACGTTCGATATGTTCCTTCATTTCTTCAGGGACGCTCTGCGGGCCCAGATTCGTCAGTCCGGCAGAAGCCTGCTTGTCACCTATCCGCATGTAATACCTCTTTAATATAAAATCCTTTATAAAGAGAGGAACAATTCTGACGAAAAGATTTCGAGTGGCACTCATATTTGTGCTGATGGAAGCATTCATGTATTTTGCATTCAGATGATACCGCATGTAGAAATGTACCTGGTCAACAATCTCTTCAAATGTATAATCTCCGTACCGTGGATCCACGGTTGGATAAATCATGGCAATGAAATTCCTCAGCGTCATGGAAGGAAAGTATTTTCGTAAGCTTACTGGTATCGCCAGCGTAACGGGCTTCAGCCGGAAATTCCCGTCTGATTTCTGCTTTTCTAAAAGCGAATAAATCAGGACGGCATTCAGATATTCCGTCAGGGACACCTTATATCTTTTTGCTGCAGCCAGGATCTTGTCTGTGGGAATGACTCCGCAGATGATGTTGAGCGTGTGGAACTGCTCTTTGGTGCCGCTTACCTGGTAAGCTTTCTGCTGGCTTCTGGGCAGCCTGATCTTCGAACTGGCATACCGCAGATAGGCATCTTCGAGCTCTTCCCTGTGGGGAGGCTCATTGATATCCAGAACTCCAAAGGTGTCAGGAATTTCATGGCCAAGCAGCCTCAGGTAGACCGCAATCAGGGTCTTTAAAAAGAACATTCCCCCGCCGCCATCAGCAACCGAATGGAATATTTCCAGTGCGATTCTCCGGTCATAATAATAAATTCTGATCAGATGCTGGTGCTTTGATTTGAATGGCATCGGCATACAGGGATTTATGATGTCGGGCATAACAAATGGTCCGGGATTTCTGTTTGGCTCCAGATAGCGCCAGAACAGCCCTTTCCTTATGGCTACATGGAAGGAAGGAAAACGGTGTATGGTCCTGTCAAGCGCTTCCTGCAGGATATCCGGCCTTACCTCTTCTTTAAGCAGGCATGAGAGCCTGAATACAGAGGAAAAGTTTTTTCTCTGTAGAGTGGGATATACATTTGCAGATAGATCCAGCTTGTACCATACCTGTCTGTCTTTTCGCGGTTTGTTTGTTTTGTATTTCTCATTTAGCATAAGACCATCCCAATCTGTATTAGTTTCTTATGCTGTAATTATATCCTCTTATGCCTGATTTTGACAAGTACTTGTTTACTGGCTGCTGTTCACACTGTGAACAGTAACACGCTGCGCGATGCACAGAAATGGTGCTGCACACCATTTCGCCCTACATGACTTGATGAAGCAGCCGCTGATATGTTAAAATCGTTGTAACCATTCAGAATCCGTAAAAAGGTTTTCAAGTGTAAATTCATATGAGAGGAGGAAAGCGGCGCAGATCAATATGCTGTACCGCAAAAGTGATATGAATTTTAAAGAAAAGGGAAATCAAAATCTTATGAAGGCTATAAAAGCCGTACACAGGATGATAGAAAACAGCGATATAGACAAATACAGGCAGTCTCAGGACAATCTGGGATCGATCTACACGAACAGCAAAGAGGTGGAATTTGAAGACATCATGATAGATGGCATGCCGGCGGAATGGGTGACTGCAAACCGTCCGCATCAGGAAAGAAAAGTGATCCTTTACTGCCATGGCGGCGGGTTCAAGACAGGAAGCTTCAGATATGCCAGATCGATTACGACAAAGCTGGCAACGAGCACGTCCATGGATGTACTATGCTTCGATTACCGTCTTGCCCCTGAACACCCTTATCCGGCGGCACAGGAGGATGTATTGAAGGCGTGGGATTATCTCATGTATCTTGGATACGGCGCCCGGGATGTCATAGTGGCGGGCGATTCGGCAGGAGGAAACCTTGTCCTGACGCTTGTGCTGAAACTGAAGGAGCAGGGAAGAAAACTGCCAAAAGGGCTTGTCTGCATTTCGCCATGGACAGATATGACGCTTCAGGGCAGGTCCCATGAGACAAGGATGGAGATAGATCCCGTATTGAGCAGGGATTACCTGATTTCTTCAATCAATGCTTATGTTGGAGGGGAGGAACTCGAGAATCCTTTCATATCGCCATTGTTCGCCGATTTTAGCGGATTTCCGCCTGTTTATATCCAGGTGGGGGATAATGAAATCCTCCTCCATGATTCTATATGTCTTGACAAGAAGCTCAGAAAGGCAGGCGTTTACTCACGGATAGATATATTCCGGGGGATGTGGCATGTATTCCAGATGTCTCCTTTCAAGAAAGCGTATGATGCCATGGATCAGATTGCAGAATTTATTTTTGAGATTGCCGGATGACAGGAACCGTTTAAAAGGAAATCGGTTTTGTGCGCAGAATATATCATATATGGACCATTCGTGACTGCTTTGTAACTATTCAGGACATAATACTGAATAGTTACATTATTTTCATCATTTGACGGGGGGAATGACAGATGATAAGGGAAAAAATTGAAAATTGGGAAAGCGAGTATTTAAGCCCTTATGCATCCCTGAGCCAGAATTCGAAGGGCAGGGAGATCGAAGAGCCGCAGTGCGATATCAGGCCTGTTTATCAGAGAGACAGGGACAGGATCCTGCACTCCAAGGCGTTCAGGAGGCTCAAGCACAAAACCCAGGTGTTCCTTACGCCGGCAGGCGACCATTACCGTACGAGGCTGACGCATACGCTGGAAGTATCGCAGAATGCGAGAACGATTGCGAAGGCACTGCGCCTGAACGAGGACCTTGCCGAGGCAATCGCGCTGGGGCATGATCTGGGGCATACCCCTTTCGGACATGCGGGAGAAAGCGCACTGGACGAGGTCTGCAGTGTGGGATTCAGACATTTCGAACAGAGCCTGAGAGTAGTCGAGAGAGTGGAGAAGAAGGGAAAAGGGCTGAATCTTACTTTTGAAGTGAGGGACGGCATACTGAACCATCCGACGGCTGGCATGCCGTGTACGCTGGAGGGGAAAATAGTCAGGCTATCCGATAAAATCGCATATATAAACCATGATATCGATGACGCCATAAGGGGAAAAATCCTCACGGAAGAGGAGATACCCGCAGAGTACAGAAACATTCTGGGATTCAGCTCCAGGGAAAGGCTCAATACGCTGATCCATGATATTGTGTCGCAGAGCGAGGGGAAGGCGGATATATTCATGTCGCCCCACGTGGAGGAGGCCATGAAAAATCTCAGGGCTTTCATGTTCGAGCATGTGTATACGAATCCCAGGGCAAAAGGCGAGGAATACAAGGCCAAGAATCTGCTGAAGGAGCTTTACGGACACTATCTGAAGCATCCGGAGGAGATGCCGGAGGAATATATTCATATGATCGAGTTTAAAAATGAAAAGGCGGAACGTGTAGTCTGCGATTATATTGCCGGAATGACAGACCAGTACTCTATTGCAAAATTTGAGGAATTATTTGTCCCGAATTCCTGGAAGATTTAAAAAGGAAATTGGACATGAATGCCGAATATTTAAAGGTGGAGGAAATACAATGCGTTATTCGGAAGATTTAATAGAAGAAATAAGAATGAAAAATGACATCGTAGATGTGATTTCGGGTTATGTAAAGCTGCAGAAGAGGGGAGCGACCTATTTTGGCCTGTGCCCATTCCATAACGAAAAAACGCCTTCCTTTTCCGTGACCCCGAGAAAACAGATGTACTACTGTTTTGGCTGTGGTGCCGGAGGAAACGTGTTTACTTTCATTATGAATTATGAGAATTTCACATTTTTTGAAGCGCTGAAGTTTCTGGCAGACAGGGTAGGAGTGGCGCTGCCTGAAATGGAATATTCGGAAGAAGCGAAGAAGAAGGCGGATATCAAGTCCAGCATATTAGAAATCAATAAACAGGCTGCAAACTACTACTATTATCAGCTGAAAAGCGAAAACGGAAAGCAGGCTTATGACTACCTGAGGAACAGGGAACTTACGGATGAAACCATCAAGAGGTTCGGACTGGGGGCTTCCAGCAAATACAGCGGAGACCTTTATAAGTTTTTAAAGGGCAAGGGGTATTCGGATAAGCTCCTGATGGAAACAGGACTGTTTAAGGCAGATGAGACAAGAGGGATAACCGACAGGTTCTGGAACAGGGTCATTTTCCCGATACTGGACGTGAACAACAGGGTAATAGGATTTGGCGGCAGGGTTATGGGCGACGGAGAACCAAAATATTTGAACTCTCCGGAGACGAAGGCTTTCGATAAAAGCCGTAATCTTTACGGACTTAATTTTGCAAGGACATCGAGGAGGCCAAACCTCATAATCTGTGAAGGCTATATGGATGTGATCGCACTCCATCAGGCAGGCTTCACCAATGCAGTCGCTTCCCTGGGAACTGCATTCACAAGCCAGCAGTCAAGCCTGATCAAAAGGTATGCGGAAGAAGTGCTCCTTACATACGACAGCGACGGTGCGGGCGTAAAAGCGGCCCTCAGGGCGATTCCCATACTGAAGGAGTCGGGCCTGAGCGTCAAGGTCATTAACATGAGGCCTTACAAGGATCCGGACGAGTTTATCAAGAATCTGGGCCCCGAAGCCTTTGAGGAAAGGATAAGAAACGCGTCAAATGCATTTTTCTATGAACTAGAAGTAATGGAACAGCAGTATAACATGAAGGACCCGGAGGAGAAGACGTCATTTTATAATGTCATTGCAAGGAAGCTTCTGGATTTCCCGGAAGAGATCGAACGAAACAATTACATTGAGGCGGTTGCGGGAAAATACCATATGGGTTATGAAAACCTCAGAAATCTGGTCAACCAGCTGGCTATAAGGCTTGGACCAAAGCGGGAAAGCGAAAAGCCAAAATCAGGGATGAACAGGAACAAAGAAAAAGAAGACGGTGCAAAGCAGGCGCAGAAGCTTCTGCTCACCTGGCTCATTGAGGATCCGAGGCTCTTCGATTATATAAAGACATATATAAGCCCAGGGGATTTTGTGGAGCCGATTTACCACAGCGTTGCCGATCAGCTGTTCCTGCAGCATGAGAACGGAGACATCAATCCTGCGAAGATCATTAACAGTTTTCAGGCAGAGGAGGAGCACAAGGAGGTGGCCGGGCTGTTCAATGCAAGGCTCGATCAGGTGGAAACCAAAGAAGAGAGGGAAAAAGCGCTGAAGGATATCGTCTTCAGGGTGAAGCAGAACAGTGCGGAATCTATCACAAAAAATCTGGATCCGACTGATATCATGGGACTTCAGAAAGTGATTACCATGAAAAGGGAACTGCAGAATCTGGAAAAACTGCATATTTCCATAGACTGGGAGTAACAATTCTGTTTCTTCGTGCTTTTGCAGACAGGAAGCAGATTAACATATAAATAAAATCTTGGAAGGATGAAAATATAATGGAAGAAAATGTAGAAATGTTAGAAAACATGGAAAAGTTTAACGAGAAACTCAAGGAACTCCTTGCCCTCGCAAAAAGGAAGAAAAATGTACTGGAATATCAGGAAATAAACGAATTTTTTGTCGACATGGAACTTGATGCCGATAAATTTGAAAAAATCCTGGACTTCCTGGAAAACAGCAACATCGACGTACTGCGAATAACAGATGAAGAAGAGGAGGATGAAGAAATCATCCTCGAAGACGAAGATGAAGTTGATGTTGAAAAACTCGACCTTTCCATACCTGATGGTATCAGCATCGAAGATCCGGTAAGGATGTATCTGAAGGAAATCGGAAAAGTACCTCTCCTTAGCGCAGATGATGAAATCGATCTTGCACAGAAGATGGAAAATGGTGACGTGGAAGCAAAGAAAAAGCTGGCAGAGGCTAACCTGCGTCTTGTCGTAAGTATTGCAAAGCGTTATGTGGGACGAGGAATGCTTTTCCTTGATCTTATCCAGGAAGGCAATCTGGGGCTTATTAAAGCTGTTGAAAAATTCGATTACAGAAAAGGTTATAAGTTCAGTACCTATGCGACCTGGTGGATCAGACAGGCTATAACAAGAGCCATTGCCGATCAGGCAAGGACAATCCGTATTCCGGTGCATATGGTAGAAACCATCAATAAGCTGATCCGCGTTTCGAGACAGCTTCTGCAGGAATTAGGAAGAGAACCGGTGCCGGAAGAAATCGCTGAGGTAATGAACATGCCTGTTGAAAGGGTAAGGGAAATCCTTAAGATATCACAGGAACCTGTTTCGCTTGAAACTCCGATCGGTGAAGAGGAAGACAGCCATCTTGGTGACTTTATCCAGGATGATAATGTTCCTGTACCGGCAGAAGCAGCTGCTTTTACGCTTTTGAAAGAACAGCTGGTTGAAGTGCTCGGAACCCTTACTGAAAGGGAACAGAAAGTGTTGAGACTGAGATTCGGCCTTGATGACGGACGCGCAAGAACTTTGGAAGAAGTTGGAAAGGAATTCAACGTAACCCGTGAAAGAATCCGTCAGATAGAAGCCAAGGCGCTCAGAAAACTGCGTCATCCCAGCCGAAGCAGAAAACTGAAAGACTATCTTGACTAGGGGATTCTTATGCAGCTATCAAAGAGACTGTCTGCAGTAGCAGGCTTAGTAACCCCGGGAAACCGGCTTGTGGATGTCGGGACAGACCATGGTTATATTCCGATTTATCTGGTAAGTGAGAAAATCGTGCCTGGGGCCCTCGCAATGGATATCAATCGCGGACCCTTAGAGCGCGCAAAAGAGCATATTTCAGAAAACCATCTGGAAGATCACATCGAAACAAGACTTTCAGACGGAGTCAGCGCCCTGAAGGCTGGAGAGGCTGACAGCCTCATTGTAGCCGGAATGGGCGGAGGGCTTGTGGTCAGGATCATGTCTGAAGGAAGGGAAGTGCTGTCTGGACTGAAGGAATTCATTTTACAGCCACAGTCTGAAATAGAGACGGTAAGAAGGTTTCTTCAGGATTCCGGGTATCTGATCACAGAGGAAGATATGGTTCTGGAAGACGGTAAATTCTATCCTGTGATGAAAGCTGTTCATGGGACAATGGATTATGAGAGCAGGATATTTTTCAAATTCGGCAGACATCTGCTAGAAGATAAAAACCCTGTTCTGAAGAAGTATCTGGAAAAGGAATACCTTGCCTGCCTTAAGATCAGGGAAGCCCTGAATGCCAGGAGAACAGAGAATACGGCCCGCCGTCTTCAGGAGATAGAAGAGGAAATAAAGGATATTCTGGAAGCCAAAAAGTATTTCGATTAAAACTAAAGAGGGTGAGCAAGGTGAATTGCGGAAACATCATAAAAAACCTGGAACAGCTTGCGCCGCTGCGTTATGCAGAATCCTGGGATAACCCAGGGCTCCTGGCGGGGCGGAGGGATAAGGAAGTCAGAAAAGTGTTCGTTGCCCTTGATGCCACGGATCATATCATTGACCAGGCAATCAGGCAGGGAGCGGACATGCTGATTACTCATCATCCGCTGATTTTCAAGGGAATCAGCCAGATCAATGACGACGAGGCTACAGGAAGACGCCTTATACGGCTGATACAGAACGACATTTCCTATTATGCAATGCATACCAATTACGATGTCTGTGTCATGGCGGATCTGGCAGCCGGGTATCTGGGCATGACTGACAGGCATATCCTGGAAACGACCTATGAGGCGAAATATCTCAAGATTGCAGTCTATGTACCGGATGAGTATGCAGACAGGGTAAGGGAAGCAATGCTCGGCGCAGGAGCCGGACATGTTGGAAATTACTCCCACTGCAGCTATAATATCAAAGGGACAGGCACCTTCATTCCTTTGGAGGGCACTAATCCCTTCTCCGGGGAAATAGGCTCATTGGCACGAACTTCAGAAGTAAAGATAGAAACCATCGTGCAGAGAGATCTGGTTGGGAAGGTCGTAAAAGCAATGAAAGAAGCGCATCCCTACGAAGAAGTGGCCTATGATATCTACGAGCTTTGCCTGGACGGCGAGAAAGCAGGGATCGGCAGGACAGGGATCCTCCCTTACAGGATGACTCTCGGACAATGCTGCCAGTTTGTCAAAGACAAGTTCGATCTGGAGCATGTGAAAGTCTTCGGAGATTTGGATTCCTGGGTCAGTATGGCAGCAATATCTCCCGGCTCTGGAAAATCCATGATCAGGCCGGCCCTGAAATCAGGAGTACAGGTGCTGATTACCGGAGATATCGGACATCATGAAGGAATTGATGCAGTGTCTGATGGACTGGCGGTAATAGATGCCGGACACTACGGACTTGAACATATTTTCGTTCTTCAGATGAAAGACTATCTGGAAAAGGTATTTGAAGATCTGGAAATTGTCCGGGAAGAAATCACACAGCCATTCAGCATTGTCTGACGGAATCTCTGCAACTGAGCATTCATCAAGGAGGAGCATATGGATAGTTTTGTTAAAGTAACAATTGGGGATGAAGTAAAATCTTATAAATTCGGTACAAGGTTTTCTGCAATTGCAGAAGAATACCTGGACAGGTATGAAGATGATATCGTTCTGGTGACGGTAAACGGAAGGTTACAGGAACTTCATAAGTGTCTGGAGGGAGACTGCAGGCTTGAACTGGTAACCACGTCTGATACGTGCGGGTATAACGCATATAAGCGCAGTGCAACTTTGATGCTGCTGAAGGCTGTGTATGAGATAGCCGGACACGAGAAAGTCAAAAAGCTGAGGGTCCTTTATTCAATTGACAGGGGATACTACTGCAAAATGACGGGAGATGTGGAGCTCAACGAAGAATTCATTTCCAAGGTAAAGACAAGAATGTACGAACTGGTTGAAAAGAAGATTCCAATCAAAAAGCGTTCAGTCAATACGGATGAAGCGATCGATATGTTTAAAAAGTACGGGATGCATGATAAGGAAAGGCTTTTCCGCTACCGCAGGGTTTCGAAGGTAAATATATACAGCATGAACGGATTTGAGGATTACTATTATGGATATATGGTTCCGCATACGGGATATCTGAAATATTTTGATCTGTTCCTGTACGATGAGGGATTTGTAATCCAGCTTCCCGTAAAGTCCCGTCCAAAGGAGATCAAACCCTTCGAGCCAAAGCCGAAACTGTTCAATGTACAGAAAGAATCAACGCGCTGGGGAGATATGCTGGAGGTTGATACGGTAGGTGCACTGAATGATAAAATCGTTTCAGGCGGAATAAATGATCTGATTCTGGCCCAGGAAGCACTCCAGGAAAAGAAAATCGCCGATATTGCAGAGATGATCACCGGGCAGAAGGGAAAGAAGTTCGTTATGATAGCCGGACCTTCTTCATCGGGTAAGACCACATTTTCCCACAGGCTTTCCATACAGCTGATGGCACACGGCATGAAACCCCATCCGATTGCTGTCGACAATTATTTTGTTGAGAGGGAAAAGACGCCGAGGGATGAATTCGGCGAATATGATTTCGAGTCGCTTCAGGCCATTGATATCGAACAGTTCAACAAAGACATGAATGCCCTTTTGAGAGGCGAGACCGTAGAAATTCCAGAATTCAACTTCAGGACGGGAAGCCGCGAATATAAAGGCAATTTCAAGAATCTCGGTCCGGATGACATTCTGGTAATCGAAGGGATCCACTGCCTGAATGACCAGTTGTCCTATTCCCTTCCACAGGAAAGCAAATTCAAGATATACATCAGCGGACTTACGCAGCTGAATATCGATGAACACAACAGGATTCCGACAACGGATGGAAGGCTGATCAGACGGCTGGTGCGCGATGCAAGAACCAGGGGAATTTCTGAGAAGCAGACCATCGCCATGTGGGCTTCGGTACGACGGGGCGAGGAAAGGAATATTTTCCCATACCAGGAAGAAGCGGACGTGATGTTCAATTCAGCGCTTATCTATGAGCTTTCCGTTCTGAAACAGTATGCAGAGCCGATTCTCTTTGCCGTTGACAGGCAGGCGCCGGAATACGGAGAGGCCAAAAGGCTTTTGAAGTTCCTGGATTATTTCATTACTGTAGGAACTGAATATATTCCCAAAAACTCTATTCTGCGGGAATTTATCGGGGGAAGCTGCTTTAAGGTTTAACCTTCAGGTCTTTCAAGGTTTACAAAAAGCGAAATTAGTGTTAAAATGTCAAAGGTTAAATGAGTAGGACAAATGATCGCAGCTGCGGATGCCGAAAGGCAGCAGGTGAGGAAAGTCCGGGCTTCATAGGGCAGGATGCCGGATAACGTCCGGTGGAGGCGACTCCAAGGCTAGTGCAACAGAAATATACCGCCGGCTTCGGCCGGTAAGGGTGGAAGGGTAGCTTAAGAGACTACCGCCTTCCTGGTAACAGGGAGGGCATATGTAAACCCCATTCGAAGCAAGACCGAATAAAAAGCGATACGGCTGCCCGCCGTGCTTTTAGGTGGGTCGCTAGAGCCTGCTGGCAACAGCAGGTGTAGATAGATGATCATTCACGACATAACCCGGCTTATCGTCCTGCTCATTTGACTTTGAAATGAACTCTATTTATAGGAACTGAACGCAGTTCCTGTTTCATCTCGTAGGACGAACTATCCTAAGAGATTAAAAAAACCGGCACCGCCAGGGATTTCAACTCCTGTCGGTGCCGGTTTCTTCGTGTTCGGGCCCTGCTGGTTACAGGGTGTATTTTTCTTCGCAGTATCTGCAGCGGTATACTTCCTTTTCAGGGTCGGTCAGCATGAAAATCTGATCGAGTTCCTGTTCGATGGAAGTTATGCAGCGGGGATTCTTGCACTTCAGGACATTCCTGATCTCTTTAGGAAGACGGAGCGTAAGCTTTTCTGTGATTTCCCCGTTTCTGATGATATTGATCGTGATATTGTGATCGATAAATCCCAGAATATCAAGGTTGACGATATCAACAGGGCATTCCACCTTGATAATATCCTTCTTCCCCATCTTGTTGCTTTTTGCATTCTTAATAATAGCGACGCAGCAGTCAAGCTGGCCTAACTGTAAATCTCTGTATATAGACATGCTTTTTCCAGCCTGTATATGATCCAGAACAAATCCGTTTTCTATTTTTCCTACATTTAACATGCTTTTACCTCCAGAATTATCCATTTAATACCTCCTGTACCTACCATTTTTTAATCTCCAGCAACAGGAGGATTAATGCCATCCTTGCGTACACGCCATACTGGACCTGCTTAAAATAGACAGCGCGGGGATCTTTGTCGACTTCGACAGAAATTTCGTTCACTCTTGGAAGGGGATGGAGCACAAGCATATCTTCCCTGGCAAGCTGCATCTTTTCTGCATTCAGGATATAACAGTCCTTCATCCGGATATATTCGTCTTCACTGAAGAACCTTTCCTTCTGAACTCTGGTCATATAGAGGATGTCGAGATCGCTGAGGACGTCTTCGAGCCGTTCGACTTCCTTGAAGTGAATTCCTTTTTCTTCCAAAACATCGGTTCTGATGTAATCAGGAATTTTGAGCTCGTTGGGAGAAATCAGCATGAAGGTGATGTTATCGTAACGCGCAAGCGCATTGATCAGGGAGTGGACAGTTCGTCCGAATTTCAAATCTCCGCATAACCCGATTGTCAGATTATCAAGCCTTCCTTTTAAAGAACGGATGGTGAGGAGATCAGTGATTGTCTGGGTGGGATGCTGGTGTCCGCCATCTCCTGCGTTGATTACAGGGATTGAGGAATTCATGGACGCCACAAGAGGCGCTCCTTCTTTTGGGTGGCGCATGGCGCAAATATCGGCATAACAGGAAATCATGCGGATCGTATCAGAAACAGATTCGCCTTTTGCCGCCGAACTTGAATCGGCAGAAGAAAATCCAAGCACATTGCCGCCCATGTTCATCATTGCGGCTTCGAAGCTAAGTCTGGTTCTTGTGCTTGGCTCGTAGAAAAGAGTAGCAAGCTTCCTGCCCTCGCATATCTTTGCATATTTTGCCGGATCTGCCTGGATATCGCCAGCAAGATTCAGAAGAGTGTCAAGTTCCTGTACGGAAAAGTCCAAAGGACTCATTAAATGTCTCATTAAGGGCCTCCTATTTGTAGGTGAGTAAATCTTCAACGGTTTTTCTTTTCGGTGCAGCCGGAATGGATTCCGGATAACCGATTGCAATCAGAGCAGCAAGCTCCCGGTCTTCTGGAAGTTCAAGGAGCTTGGTGATTTCCGGACCGTCGAAAATCCCCATGATGACGGTTCCAAGGCCCAGCTCGTGGGCAGCAAGACAGAACGTCTGGCTTGCGATTCCGGCATCGAACATCTGCCATTCGCCTTTTCTGTCGGTTGTGAAGGAACCATCCCTCTCAAATCCGGACCGGTTTTTGATAAATGTCACTGCAGCAATAGCCGGTGCATGTTCAATGATCAGTTTGTTGCTGTCGGAAGCAAGTGCACCAATCCTGGATTTGAGCTCCTGGTCCTCTATAACGATGTAGCGTGTGATCTGCGTGTTTTTCCAGGAAGGTGCAAATGCGGCAGCGGAGATTACGCTCTCTATGATGCTATGTTCCAGTTTTTCGGGTTTGAAGCTGCGAACGCTCCTTCTCTCCCTGATGCAGTCAATTGTATTCATAAGGAAACCTCCTATTATTTATGTGGACCATCCAATTGTTATAATTGAATGGCAATCCTTTAATTTGCTATGTTATAGCATACAATAAATATATTTAAAATTCAATTATCTTTTGCATTATCGGAGTCTATCAATTATAATTAAAACAAGGAAAAATCATACAGGGAGGAGAAATAATGGAATTTGTAGAGAGAAAAAGGCTTCTTTTCTTAGGATTGCCGTGGACATTTACGAAATATACAGTCAGTGAGGATCTGCTGACAATCAATGCCGGACTTTTGAGGACGACGGAAAATGACTGCTTCATGTACAAAATACAGGATGTGACTCTTTCAGCAACGATTCTGGAAAGGATTTTCGGACTGGGGACGTTAACCTGTTTCACAGGGGATACAACCAACCCGGAACTGGTTATGCTACACATAAAGCATGCAAGGGATATCAAGAATTTTATTCTTCAGGCTTCGGAGGAAGCACGAAGGAAACGCAGGACGATCAATACCCTTGACATAGGAAGCGAAGATGTGGATAATCTGAATTAGCGTTGGGAAAAACAGGAATTATCTTTTGGATAGTTGTCCCAAACAGCAGTTAGGTCAGGTGATAGATGGAACAGGGGTCCGGTTGAACTTAAGGATTCCTGTTCTATTTTTATCTCACAGGAAAGGAAACAACAGGCATAATGAATTTTAAAGAAGCACAGGAATATATAGAATACATAGGTAAATTTGGCAGCGTTCTGGGACTGGAGCCAATCAGGGAACTGCTGGACAGATTGGGAAATCCGCAGGACAGACTTGATTTTGTACATATTGCAGGTACAAACGGAAAAGGTTCTACATTAGCCTTTATTTCAACCATTTTAAAGTGTGCAGGCTGCAAAGTGGGAAGATATATCTCACCAGTCGTATTCGACTATCTTGAAAAGATCCAGGTGAACGGAGAATGCATCAGCGAAGAAGAGTTTTCGCTTCTTGCAGCCAGGGTAAAGGACGCGGCAGACAGTATGGAAAAGGATGGGCTGCAGCATCCCACGGCTTTTGAAGTTGAGACAGCTCTGGCTTTCCTGTATTTTGAGTCTCAGGGCTGTGATGTGGTTGTTCTGGAAACAGGGCTGGGAGGGAAACTTGATGCCACAAATATAATCAGAAACACAAAATGTGCGGTAATAACATCGATCAGCATGGACCATATGGGGGTTCTGGGCAGCACGCTGGGAGAAATCGCGGCTAACAAGGCGGGGATCATCAAAAGCGGTGCTGTTGTAGTATCAGCCATGCAGGAGCATGAGGCCGAAGAAGCAATCAGGCTTGAGGCTGCGAAATACGGATGTGAGGTCAGGATTGCGGATATGGGACAAGCCTGTGATATCGAGTATGGATTTGAAAAGCAGAGATTTTCCTATAAAGGCTACAGGAATCTTGAAATCAGCCTTGCAGGCAGCTGCCAGATTTCCAATGCAATTCTGGCGGTTGAAGCCGCGGATGCCCTGAAAGCCGCAGGATACCCTGTCAGTGAGGATGCCCTGAGGCGGGGACTGAAGGAGGCTTCGTGGACCGGACGGTTCACACCCATACACAGGGAGCCTTTTTTTATTATTGATGGTGCCCATAATATTGATGCGGCGATAAAACTGAAGGAATCGCTTAAACTCTACTTCAGTGGCAGAAGGCTTATCTTCATAATCGGAATATTTGCCGATAAGGAGCATGAAAAGATAATCAGGGAAATGGCACCTCTCGCTTCTAAGATAATTACAGTTACGCCGCCGGGACCAAGGGGGATGCCGGCAGAAGCGCTGGCAGATGAAATCAGGAGGTTCAATAAGAACGTTACCTGGGCAACCGGCCTTGAAGAGGCAGCTTTGGAGAGCATGAAAGCAGCTGGCCCGGAAGACGTTATAGTCGCTTTCGGTTCCCTGTCCTATCTGGGAGAAATGAAGCGTATCATAGAAAGGCTGTTTCACTGAGACAACATGGGCTGGAACAAGCATTTCTATTGCCATCTTAGCAGATTTGTTATAATATTGTAACTGTTAAGCAGTCCGGTAACGCGAGGCATTTTCATGCTGGTTTTGCATAATATTATGGTTAATTGGAAATAACTGTTCAGTTACAAGTAGTATATTTTGAGGAGAGAATGATGAAAGACTTAGGAACAATCAGGGAAGAGATAGATAATATAGACGGGCAGATCGTAAGGCTTTTTGAAAAACGCATGGAACTGGCTCACGAAGTTGCAGAATTCAAGATCAGAACAGGGAAGAAGGTTTTCGACAGGGAACGGGAGAAAAGCAAGCTGGAAGCCTTAAAGGCGCTTGCAGGAAACGATTTCAACAGGCACGGCATTGAAGAACTGTTCCAGCAGATCATGTCAATGAGCAGAAAGTTCCAGTACCAGCTTCTGGCAAAGGAGAACCTTCTAGGAGAAATTCCGTTCAAACCAGTAGATGATATCCGTATGGAAAATGTAAAAGTGGTTTTCCAGGGAGTGGAGGGAGCATACAGCCAGATGGCCATGTTTGAATATTTCGGCAGGGATGTTGACAACTTTCACGTGGATACGTTCAGAGATGCCATGGCAGCCATCAGGGAAGGAAAAGCAGACTATGCGGTGCTTCCTATCGAAAACTCTTCTGCGGGAAGCGTTACGGACATCTACGATCTTCTGACGGAATTCGACAATTATATTGTTGGGGAGCAGATCATAAAGATAGAACATGCACTTCTTGGGATTGAGGGGGCTTCTCTTGAGGATATCAGAACCGTATATTCCCATCCCCAGGGCCTCATGCAGTGTGCAAAATATCTGGATGAACACAGGGAATGGAAACAGATCAGCCTTCAGAATACGGCAATGTCTGCAAAAAAGGTATTTGACGATAACGACAGGACCCAGGCGGCAATCGCAAGCAAGACGGCAGCCGGCATCTATGGACTTTCGGTACTTAAGGAGCAGCTGAATTTCAGTGAAACCAATTCCACGAGATTTATAATCGTGACAAATAAGAAAATATTCCGTAAGGATGCTGATAAAATAAGCATATGCTTCGAACTCCCACATGCCAGCGGTACTCTGTACAACATGCTTTCACATTTCATCTATAATAATTTGAGCATGAGCAAAATTGAATCCAGGCCTCTGGAAGGGAAAAACTGGGAATACAGTTTCTTCATTGATTTTGAAGGAAATCTGAATGACAGTGCAGTAAAGAATGCTCTTCTGGGGATTAAGGAAGAAGCATCCGATTTCAAAATATTAGGCAATTATTAAGCCGGGAGGAAAGGCGGAATAAAAAATGAACACACAGGTAAACCAGCTGATTTTATATAAGAATTTTCAGAATCACGAAATCTTTGATAACATGACATGGATTATGGAGAACTATGATAATGAATACTATAATCCTGATGACATAAAAGCCCTTCTCTATGACAGTATCAATGCCCTTGTGGAACTTGCGGGAAACTACGGTTTCGAAGGGAATCTGTGGCACAGCTATCTGACATTCCTTCTTGCAAACAATGAAAATGCATTCAGCACTTCATGCGAAATGGTCGGGGCTGTTGAAGGCAGCGTGAACGGCCTGGCGCTCAACGATTTCAGGATATTCAGGCAGCTGTTCGGATTTCAACTTGAGGAAATAGAAAAAGTACTTGAGGTAGACTGTTTCACCCTTCTAAAGGATTATCAGAATGTAAGCAAGAACAGTAAAATATTCAACAGAAGAATCCGGGACAGAATCGATGAGCTTAGCAGAAAGCTTGGAGGGGCATCTGATGAACATGAATTTTTGTCAGTTATAACCACCTTCTATAAGGAATTTGGCGTCGGAAAATTCGGCCTCCACAAAGCATTCCGCGTAGAGCATACAGATCAGGGAACAGAGATAGTTCCGATTACGAATATAGCACATTCTTACCTGAGTGACCTTGTCGGGTATGAACTTCAGAAGAAAAAGCTGATAGACAATACAGAAGCCTTTGTGCAGGGAAGAAAGGCCAATAACTGTCTCCTTTTTGGCGACAGCGGTACCGGAAAATCCTCCAGCATAAAAGGAATACTGAATGAATATTATGATCAGGGTCTGAGAATGATAGAGATATACAAACATCAATTCCAGGACCTTTCATCAGTAATAGGCCAGATAAAGAACCGCAATTACAAGTTCATCATATACATGGACGACCTTTCCTTTGAGGAATTTGAAATAGAATATAAATACCTGAAGGCAGTGATTGAAGGCGGCCTGGAAAAGAAACCGGAGAATGTCCTTATTTATGCGACCTCCAACAGAAGGCATCTCGTGAGGGAAAAATGGAGCGACAAGGAAGAAAGAAGAGACGACCTTCACAGCTCAGACACCGTACAGGAAAAATTATCACTGGTTGCAAGATTCGGTGTTTCCATATTCTTCGTAGCACCCAATAAGAAAGAATACAACAATATCGTGAAGGAACTGGCAGAGAAGTATGATATCACAATGCCCGAAGAGGAGCTTTTCCTGGAGGCGAATAAATGGGAGCTGAGCCATGGCGGACTTTCAGGACGCACGGCACAGCAGTTTATCAATTATCTGGTTGGACAGCAGAGATAAAATGTGAGGTGGCTTATGAAAATGACGGTTTTTGCAGCTATCGACATCGGATCCTATGAGGTCGGTATGAAGATTTATGAGATTTCCATAAAGAACGGCATGAGGGAGATAGATTATATCAGGCGCCGCATAGAGCTTGGTAAGGAAGCCTTTGCTGACGGAAGGATCAGTCCCCAGAAAGTGGATGAACTGTGCAGGATTCTGACGGAATTTGCCGTCATCATGAAGGGGTATCGCACGGATGCCAGCAGGGTATGTGCCACCAGTGCTCTCAGGGAGTCGGAAAACCTGCTGATCATCCTGGACCAGATCAGGGTCAGGACGGGGTTTGCAGTAGAAATTCTAAGCAATTCCGAGCAGAGATTTCTGGGATACAAATCCATAGCCTCCAAAGGGAATGAATTTAATAAAATCATCCAGAAAGGCATCGCTATCGTCGATATCGGAGGAGGAAGCACACAGATATCCCTGTTTGACAAGGACAGCCTTGTGACGACCCAGAACATCCGGCTTGGAACCTTGAGAATGCGGCAAAAATTGTCGAGTATCATAGACAAGACCACTCGTTTCGAAGAGATTGTCGAAGAACTGGTGAACCGCGAGATCTATGATTTTAAAAAACTGTTTCTAAAGGACAGGGAAATCAAGAACATCATAGCAGTAAGCGATTATATAAAAAACATGGTCAGGAAGGCAAACGAAGGCCAGAACGACAGCTTTGTCACCAGAGAGAAATATATGGAGTTTTTCGGAAAAATAAGAACTATGAATTCTGAGCAGATGTCCACTTACATCGGAGTCCCTTCAGAGGGGGCCTCGCTGATCATGACTTCAGCTATCGTCTATAAAAGACTCTTTGAGGAACTGAACGCAGAGCTGATCTGGGCGCCGGGAGTCAATCTTGACGATGGGATTGCCTATGACTTTGCAGTGGGCAGCGGACTGATCCAGACAGAGCACGATTTTGAGAACGATATTCTTGCGGCTGCAAAAAACATAGGCAAGAGATATATGTATGACAAAGGACACAGCCAGATGCTTGAAAAGCTGACGACAGAGATTTTCGACCGCATGAAGAAGATCCACGGCCTGTCAAAGCGGGAAAGGCTTCTGCTCCAGATTGCGGCGATACTTCATGACTGCGGGAAATATATCAGCATGTCCTCTGTTTCTGACTGCTCATACAATATCATCATGTCAACGGAAATAATCGGAATTTCCCACAGGGAAAGGGAGGTTGTTGCCAATGTCGTAAAATACATGAGGGAAGACTTCCGCTATTATGAAGAAATCAACGAGAAAATTGACGTCGAGACCTATCTTCTGATAGCAAAGCTGACGGCTATCCTGAGGACGGCAAATGCCCTGGACAGAAGCCACAAACAGAAGTTCAAGGATATAAAAGTCGTGCTGAAGGAAAAGCAGCTTGTGATCACAGTCGATACGATTGAGAACATTGACCTGGAATCGGGACTTTTTAATAGAAAAACAGATTTTTTTGAGGAAGTATATAGCATGAAACCTGTAATAAAGCAGCGTAAGGGTATCTAAATAAGAATTTGGAGGGGATTAATCTGGAACAGACAATGATTCATTCAAAGACAGAGGATTATATGAAACCGGAATATTATACAAACAGGGAACTCAGCTGGATGAAATTCAATGAGAGGGTGCTTGGAGAGGCGAGGGACAAGAGCATTCCGCTCTTTGAGAGGCTTAAGTTCCTCAGTATCACCGCATCAAATCTTGACGAGTTTTTCATGATACGCGTGGCATCCCTGAAAGATATGGTCAATGCAGGCTATGACAAGCCTGATATTGCAGGAATGACTCCTGCTGAACAGCTTGACAGGCTCAGCATAGAAACCCATGAACTTGTATCGCTGCAGTATTCGACGTACAACAGGGCTCTGCTTCCCCAGCTGGAGCAGCAGAAATTGACTGTTGTCAGTTCGCATGAAGATCTCAGCGAAGAACAGAAAATCTACGTTGATCGTTTTTTTAAAGAAAACGTGTATCCGGTGCTTACTCCGATGGCAGTTGATTCTTCAAGGCCTTTCCCGTTAATCAGGAATAAGACTCTCAATATAGGAGCACTGATTTCGAAGAAAGGAAAAGAAGGAAGCCTCGAATTTGCAACTGTCCAGGTTCCATCGGGATTATCAAGGATTGTGATCCTTCCGGTCGGGAAGGACGGCAGAAAATTTGTCATCCTTCTTGAAGAGGTGATTGAAAGAAATATCAGCCAGCTGTTTTTGAACTATGATGTAGTCTGCGCTCATCCATACAGGATCATGAGGAATGCAGATCTGACAATCGATGAGGATGAGGCGGCAGATCTTCTGAAAGAGATACAGAAACTTCTTAAGAAGCGCCAGTGGGGGGAGGCAATCCGTCTTGAGGCCGAAGACAAGATGGACAAGAGGCTCCTCAAGATACTGAAAAAAGAGCTTGCCATTAAGGAAGAGGATATCTACAGAATCAACGGCCCCATCGACTTGACATTTCTGATGAAGTTCTATGGTTTTGAAGGGTTCGAACATCTGAAATATGAAAAATTCGAGCCGCAGCCCTATAGCAGCTATCAGCAGGATAAGGATGTCTTTTCCCAGATTCGGGAAGGGGATATCCTGCTCCACCACCCTTACCATTCTTTTGACCCTGTAGTGAATTTCATCCGGCAGGCGGCAAAGGATAGCGATGTCCTTGCAATCAAGCAGACACTTTACAGGGTCAGCGGGAATTCGCCAATCATTGCAGCACTTGCAGAAGCTGCTGAAAACGGCAAGCAGGTGACCGTTCTGGTAGAGCTTAAGGCACGGTTTGATGAAGAGAACAATATTGTATGGGCAAAGATGCTTGAAAAAGCAGGATGCCATGTTATTTACGGCCTTGTAGGCCTCAAGACCCATAGCAAGATCACACTGGTCGTCAGGCGGGAAGAAGACGGCATACGAAGGTATGTCCATCTTGGGACAGGAAATTATAATGATGCCACAGCCAAGCTTTATACAGATTTTGGGCTGCTCACCTGTTCTGAACCAATAGGAGAGGATGCTACTGCTGTCTTTAATATGATTTCCGGATATTCGGAACCGCTTTCCTGGAACCGTCTGTCAATCGCACCTATATGGCTGCGGGAAAGGTTCCTTCAGCTGATCCGCCGGGAGACGGAAAATGCCAGGGAGAAAAAACCGGCCCGTATCATAGCAAAGATGAATTCCCTGTGCGACCAGGAAATAATCGCAGCGCTGTATGAAGCTTCGGCAGCAGGCGTAAAGATTGACCTGATCGTAAGGGGGATCTGCAGCCTGAAAGTGGGCATACCAAAGGTCAGCGAACAGATAACGGTCCGATCTATTGTGGGAAATTTCCTTGAGCACAGCAGGGTATTCTGTTTCTATAACAATGGTGCGCAGGAGGTATATCTTGGCAGCGCCGACTGGATGCCAAGAAATCTTGACAAGAGAGTTGAAATCATGTTCCCGGTGGAGAGCGAGAAGCTCAGGCAGGAAATCCTGCATATATTGGATATACAGCTTGAGGACAACGTGAAAGCCCATATCCTGCAGAAGGATGGAACTTATGAGAAGATAGATAAAAGAGGCAAAGTGCTGGTCAACTCACAGAACTTTTTCTGCGAAGAGGCAAAAGAGAAGATCAGCCAGCCCGAGGAACGATATCATGACAGGGTATTCATTCCAGTGGAACATGAAGATTGATCAAACAGTCCTGTCAATCTTGTCACAAAAAGAAAACTGTTATATAATATCTTTTGGCCGCGGGAGCTGAAGTGCAAACTACGTAGTAATTCGCTCGGTGCCCCAAATTGCCGATTAAGCACTGTGTGTGCATCATCTGTGACCATGAAGGACATAGTCCTGAATGGTTACCATATATATTAGAAATTAAATACATAGACAGGAGTAAGAAGATGAGTAAAGTCAGAACAAGATTTGCACCGAGCCCCACAGGCAGGATGCACGTGGGAAATTTAAGGACAGCATTATATGCGTTCCTGATTGCAAAACATGAAGGTGGAGATTTCCTTTTAAGAATTGAAGATACAGACCAGGAAAGGCTCGTTGAGGGCGCTGTGGATATTATTTACCGAACCCTGGAAAAGACCGGACTGATCCATGATGAAGGACCTGATAAGGATGGCGGATGCGGCCCTTACGTACAGAGCGAAAGGCAGAAGTCAGGGCTTTACCTTGAATATGCAAAACAGCTGATAGAAAAAGGGGAAGCTTACTACTGCTTCTGTGATAAAGAAAGGCTTGAAACCCTGAAAACAGAAGTGGGCGGTAAGGAAATTGCAGCATACGACAAGCACTGCCTGTATCTTCCAAAAGAAGAGGTAGAAGAAAAGCTTGCTGCCGGAATTCCATATGTAATCAGACAGAATATCCCAAAAGAAGGGACGACGACATTTTCAGATGAAATATATGGTGATATCACAGTAGACAATGCGGAGCTTGATGATATGATTCTTATGAAATCAGACGGATATCCAACATATAATTTTGCTAACGTTGTTGATGATCACCTGATGGGAATCACACATGTTGTCAGAGGAAATGAATATCTGTCATCTTCTCCGAAATATACGAGGCTATACCATGCATTTGGCTGGGAAGTACCTGTATATGTGCACTGCCCTCTTATTACTGACGAAGAGCACAAAAAACTCAGCAAGAGGAGCGGACATTCTTCATACGAGGACCTGATTGAACAGGGCTTCCTTACGGAAGCTGTTGTAAATTTTGTTGCCTTGCTGGGCTGGAGTCCGGAAGGAAATGAAGAAATATTTTCCCTTGAGGAACTGATCAAGGCATTCGACTACCATCATATGAGCAAAGCACCTGCTGTATTTGACGTTGTAAAGCTCAAATGGATGAACGGTGAATATATGAAGGCTATGGATCCTGATAAATTTTATGAGATGGCACTTCCTTACATCAAAGAGACCGTAAAAAAAGATGTTGATTTCAAAAAAATCGCAGAGCTTGTAAAAACCAGAATTGAGGTATTTCCTGATATTGCAGCACATATCGATTTTATTGAGACGATTCCGGATTACGATATTGAAATGTACAGACATAAGAAAATGAAAACGACTCCGGAAACATCCTTAGAAGTTTTACAGGAACTGCTTCCAATTTTTGAAGCGCAGGAAGACTACAGCAATGGCGCTCTTTACGCAGCCCTTGTGAAATATGTCGAGGAGAAAGGCTGTAAAAATGGCTATGCCATGTGGCCAATAAGGACAGCTGTTTCCGGAAAACAGATGACACCGGGTGGAGCGACAGAGATAATGGAGATTTTAGGAAAAGAAGAATCGCTTGCACGTATTCGTAAAGGAATAGAAAAATTATCATAACTGTTCAGTAGTACCGAATAGTTTCAAATTATCGTAAAATTATAAGAACAGCCCTGCGGCATATCAATTTTGCTGCGGAGCTGTTCTTTTTTGTTAATAAAAAAAAGTTATTTAAAAAAAGATAGATATTTACATAAGAAATGATATAATACAATTATATATTATGTGAGTTTGTGTGTTATTTTGAACATATGCAAAGATTGATTATTTTGAAAAATTTTCATGGGAGGAATTTGAATGGAGAACAATCACGGACAGATGCCTGAGCGTCAGAAGCAGCCACACGAATATTACGACAGATTGCCAGATGCAGGGATGCCAGATGCAGGGATGCCAGATGCAGACAGAATACAGGAGTATAGAAAGGCACCCGAACCTGCATATCGGAAGGCGCCCGAACCGGAGTACAGGAAGGCACCGGAACCAGAGTACCGGAAGGCACCCGAACCGGAGTATAATAGAACATCTGAATACGATAGAACATCTGAATACAGCAGAAAATCAGAGTACAGCGGAATGTCGGATTTCAGTACTCCAACTAAGGATCATGTATCCCAGACAAATATTAGGAGCCAGGAGTACAGACGGACTCTTCAGGAACGGGCTGAGGCAGACAGGATCCCGATGGTAGGCGAAGAGCCTATGTCTGTGGTGGAATGGCTGACTGTTTATATTCTGCTGGCAATACCAGTAGTCAATATGATAATGGTAATTGGATGGCTTTTTGGATGGGGGAAAAAAAGCCGTACAAATTTTATAAGGGCATCCCTCCTGCTGTCTGTGATTATGACAGTGATTGTAATCCTGTTTTATTTCAGGTTTGCAGCTCTTATGCAGAATTTTTTGCAGCAATACAGCACAGGATATTAAAGGGAGGATGAAGACATGGGTGACGGATATGGAAAATACAGCACTTCCATGGTCAGGGAGGATCCGCTGACTGTTGTAGAATGGATGATCAGTCTGATTATTTTGATGATTCCGGTTGTGAATATTATTATGACATTTGTATGGGCATTCGGTTCTGGGAATATAACACGTAAAAATTTCTGCAGGGCAAGTCTTATAATGGCTGTTCTGGGTACTGTCATAGCAATCATTATTGCACTTGCTACATTCATGAGTCTGCGCTTATCAATCTGATCCGGACTGAATTGAATGCGGCATACAGAATACAGGTCCATCTACTGCTTTTTAGCGGAGGATGGGCCTGTTTGTTTTTAAGGCTTTGCAAAAGCTGTGAAAGTAAGCTATAATAGGTCAGATAACATGTATCTGTACCAGCAAGGCTTTGGTCTTTGGGGTGCACACATGAACGAATCGTATTTAGAAAGGCTGATATCATGCAGACAAACAAAGCCCAGTCTGAAGCAATTTCTCACAAAGAGGGCCCCATGATGGTACTGGCGGGGCCTGGTTCTGGAAAAACTCTTGTAATTACCCAAAGAACGAAATATCTGATTGAAAAATATGGAGTCAATCCTTCCAAAATTCTTGTCATAACGTTTACCAAAGCGGCGGCATCCGAAATGAAGGAAAGATTTAAGAAAATAATGGGAGAGGTTTATGCTCCTGTTTATTTTGGTACCTTTCATTCTGTGTTTTTCGCCATATTGAGGCAGGCATATAATTTCAACGGCAATAATATTCTGAGGGAGAGCCAGAGAATTCAGTTTCTGAAGGAAATAGTCGAAAAACTTGAACTGGAGATAGATGACGAATCCGATTTTATATCGGGAATAACAGGTGAAATAAGCGCTGTCAAGAATGAGAGAATACCGCTGGAACATTATTATTCCATGAACTGTTCGGAAGAGGTGTTCAGGGTCATATACAGGAAGTACGAAGAAAAGCTCAGGAGAGCAAATCTGATCGACTTTGACGACATGCTGGTATTCTGTTATGAACTCTTCAAAGAAAGGCCCGATATACTTGCAGCATGGCAGAAGCGGTTCAAGTATATCCTGATAGATGAGTTCCAGGATATAAACCAGGTGCAGTATGATATTGTCAGGATGCTTGCCATGCCCGAGGATAACCTGTTTATAGTTGGTGATGACGACCAGTCAATATACCGTTTCCGAGGTGCAAAGCCTGAAATAATGCTGAATTTCGAGAAGGACTATAAGCAGACGAAAAAAGTGCTTCTGGACATCAACTACAGGTCGTCTGTAGCCATAGTAGATACTGCACTCAGAGTGATCAAGAACAACAGGAACCGTTTTGCTAAAAGTATCAGGACAATAAACGGAAATGGAGCTGAAGTTGTATACAGGACTTTCGACGGCCAGCCGGAAGAGAATAAGGATATCGTAGAGAATATATTAAGATATACAAAATCAGGCTACGAATTTTCTGATATTGCTGTTCTGTTCAGGACGAATACGCAGTCACGGCTTCTGATAGAAAAACTGATGGAATATAACATACCATTTACGATGCGGGACTCCATTCCCAATATTTACGAGCACTGGATAACGGGAAATATCATTTCTTATATCCGGATTGCAATGGGCTCAAAAGACCGGAAGGAATTTCTGCAGATCATCAACAGGCCCAAGAGGTACGTAAGCCGCGAATACATCAATACGACGGAGATATCCCTTGAAAAGCTGAAAGAGGTTTATAAGGACAAAGAGTGGATGCAGGAGCGCATTGAAAAACTGGAGTATGACATAAAACTGTTGGGCCGGATGGACACCTATTCCGCAATCAATTATATCCGAAAAGGGATTGGCTATGAGGAGTATCTGGCCGAATATGCGGATTTTAGAAAAATCAAAGTAGAGGATCTCATGGATGTCCTTGATGAAATCCAGGAAAGCTCAAAAAATTATAAGACTTTTGAAGATTGGTTTGCTCATATAGAAGAATACACAATCGAAATCAGGGAACAGGAGAAGAACAAGCAGATGGATGCCAACAGCGTGTCTCTATCCACGATGCATAGCTCAAAAGGGCTTGAGTATAAGCTTGTATTCATTATTGATGCAAATGAGGGAATTACGCCTCATAAGAAGGCAGTTGTGGATGCAGATCTGGAGGAAGAAAGAAGAATGTTCTATGTGGCTATGACAAGGGCTAAGGAACAGCTGTTTATCTATTCGCTGAAGGAGAGGTTCAACAAGAAACTGGAAATTTCAAGATTTGTCGGGGAATCGCTGGTAGACAGTGACGAACTGAAAGAAGGTGCCCTGGTATTCCACAAGGTATATAAAGAGGGCATTGTAGAAATTGCAGATGACAGGAAAATGACAGTGTACTTTAAAAGACCTGATAAGCATCTCGTGCTGGATAAGGATTTCTGTATTTCGAACAGGCTGTTGACGATAGAAAGGCCTGCAGGCAGTTAAGCCGCAGGCCTTGAAAAGTCATATTGGATTATTCTACTTCGTCTTCGAAAAATTCATCGAATTCGGCATTGTCTAATAATTCATCAAAAGCGTCTGATACAAGTTCGTATTCATCGTCATCTTCGATATTTAATAATTCGATTTCGCCGTCTTCTAATTCTTTGTAACGGTATAAGAATACTTCGCCTTCTTCTTCTTTTTCTTCTTCGATAGGAAGCAATGCGATATACTCAAATTCTCCAGCAGGGAAAATAGTAAGAACAGCACATTCAAGAACAGTTCCGTCATCAAGTGTTAATGTAACAGTAGCTTCTTCGGATTCGTGGTCACATCCACATCCGCAGCCACATTCTAAATCATGGTTGTGTTCGCTCATTTGAAAACCTCTTTTCTTTTTGTAATTAATTTGGCAGACCAATATGAATATATGCTGAAAAACAGCTGGATATGGCTATGCCGATAAATTAACTCTATCAGAAGGGAAGAATAAATGCAAGGGATATTTATTTTAATTTCCTGAAAAAATTTGTTAAAAAATGTTGACTTTGTGGGATTATATAATACAATAGAGAGAGTTAGACTTTATTCAAAAATTGAGAGGAGAAACTTTCGTGATTACAAGTAATGCAAGTGAAGACCAAGGCGGTAAAGAATACAAGCCAAGGGAAAATGGCGAAAACAGAGAATATCAGCCAAGGGAGAACAACGAGAACAGAGGATATAGGTCCAGGGAAAACGGTGACTATAAATCGCGAGAGAATTATGGCAATAGAGAATATAAGCCGAGGGAGAATAACGAGAACAGGAATTACAGACCGCGAGAGAACAGTGACAATAGCGGCTATAAACCAAGGACTGGTAATGAAACCAGAGAATATCGACCAAGGACAGAAGGCGGAAACAGCGAATACAGACCAAGGACAGAAGGCGGAAACCGTGAATACCGTCCAAGGACAGAAGGCGGAAATAGCGAATACCGTCCAAGGACAGAAGGCGGAAACCGTGAGTATAGACCAAGGACAGAAGGCGGAAACCGTGAATACCGTCCAAGGACAGAAGGTGGAAATAACGAATACCGTCCAAGGACAGAAGGTGGAAACCGCGAATATCGTCCAAGGACAGAAGGTGGAAGTAACGAATACCGTCCAAGGACAGAAGGCGGAAACCGCGAATACCGTCCAAGGACAGAAGGTGGAAACCGTGAATACCGTCCAAGGACAGAAGGCGATAACCGTGAATACCGTCCAAGGACAGAAGGTGGAAATCGTGAATACCGTCCAAGGACAGAAGGTGACAACCGCGAATACAGGCCTAGAAACAACGGCCAGTCGGGTGGGTTCAGACCAGGCGGGGACAACCGCGGCAGGGATTTCAAATCAGGCGGATATTCAGGTGGATATGGCGGAGGAAAAGATAAAGACAAGGATTATGGCAGAGGAAATGATAGCCGTGGAAAATCCGCATCTTCATCTACTGAAGGAAAGGCAAAAGAACCGCAGCCAGATAAAACCGTTATCCTGAAACGTATTGAAAAAGAAAAGAAAGTAATACAGAAGAAAACAGAAGCTAAGCATAAAGCAAAGCCTGAAAATGCAAAACCACAGATCAAACAGAAACGCAGCAATAATATTGACTGGACGAAGAGTTATGATGATGATTCATACTATGATGATGATACATTTTTCTTCTAGGATCTGAAAAATTTCTGATAAATAAAAAGTTAAGGGGAGACGCACATAAAATCATGTATGTGTGTCTCCCCTTTTTGCTGCTGTTTTGGATAATGACCTTCGCAGCCACTATTTTTTCTGTTTATCAAGCTCATCTTTAAGAGCCTCTTCGCTGACGCTGATCCACAGGTCTTCTTCGTTTTCGTTTAATCCGAGATATTCCCTCAAAGTGCGGGGATCGTCACTAAAATTCCATTTGCTGGTATAGCTGTCGATTTCTTCGAATTCAATTTCGCCTTTCAGGTATAATTCCTTGAATGTCATTCTTATTTTCCTTTCTAAAATAACGGATTTGCGGGTCTCAAAGTCATGTTTTTCATGCAAGCATGAAACACATGACCTTTAGACCCTGGTATGATACCTTGATGTAGTGGTCAAAAGGTATTTTGCCCACTGATACCTACGGATTGTTCCGCACTTCGTGCTCCCACAATCCTAAAAACATTCGAAATCCGCCCTGTCCGGGCTGCTTTCTCATGTTTTGCGGGTCTCAAAGTCATGTTTTTTCATGCAAGCATGAAACACATGACCTTTAGACCCTGGTATCATAATATTATACTATATAAAAAAATATGGTACAAGGGAAGCCTGCCTGCACAACATCAAGAGTCGCATTCAGTTGCTGATCAAAGAGTGGACCTTAGCCCCTATTCATCTCGGGAATAAGGAAAAACCGCAGTATGCATAAAATTCATATTAGAAAATCAGCATATTTCATGTTGAATAGTTTACATAAAGCAAGTACAATTAAATAAATACGCAATTGAGTTTGCTTTGACGGAGGTTTGTTCTTGAGAAAAAAATCACATATTTCATTGGCATTATATATCGCAGACAGTATGGACGTAATGGAGTTGAAGAAACACAAAACGGCATTTTGCATTGGCAGCATTCTTCCGGACTGCAAACTGTCATTTCTGACAACAAGGCATGAAATCGGCGGGACTTTCAATATGGTAAAGGAAGAGATTAAGAAACTTACCGTTGACTGTGACGTGGCATCGATTAACCCGAGGGCTTATGTAATAAGACTGGGGCAGATCATACATTATCTGGCGGATTATTTTACTTATCCGCATAATACCGTATATGATGGAAGCCTGAAAGACCACTGCATTTACGAGGAACATCTGAAAATCAGCCTGAGGGAATATATAAGAAGCGGTGAAGCGGCCAGGTGCCGTGAGGAGGCAGTCAAATTTGATACCATTGATGCACTGTTTGATTTCATATCAGATATGCATAGCAGTTATATAGAGTTTAAAAAGACTGTTGAAGAAGACTGCAGATATATCGTATCCCTCTGCCACAGGGTGGCGGAAGCAATCATTCATCTGCTTCAGATTCAGAAGGAAACGGTTTTGAATCCGGTAACTGTATAGAATAGAATCATTTTGTCTGATGAGAAAAACCCCTGTGGGGAGGAAAGCATTATTGCTCCTGCCCACAGGGGTTTCTATATTCTGATGGTTTTCTGCTGTGGCATCGCTACAGCAGAAGAAATACAGTTCCTGATATCTTTTTAGTTATCAGCATCCTGGTCATCCATAGAGAAGACCTGGCGTTTTCTTGCCATTTCATCACTTGCAAGATATTCGTCATAAGTTGTAACTTTATCGATCAATCCGCCCGGAACGATTTCCATAATCCTGTTTGCTGTTGTTTCAACAAACTGGTGATCGTGGGATGCGAATATCAGAACGCCAGGGAATTTGATAAGTCCGTTATTCAGCGCTGTGATGGATTCCATGTCAAGGTGGTTTGTAGGTTCATCCATAATGAGGACATTTGCTCCTGAAATCATCATTTTCGAAAGGAGACAGCGTACTTTTTCACCACCGGATAATATTTTGACTTTCTTAACGCCGTCGTCTCCGGCAAAGAGCATTCTGCCAAGGAAACCACGTACGTAGGTGACATCCTTTTCAGTAGAATACTGAGTAAGCCAGTCTACGATAATGTCATCATTATCAAATTCTGCAGTATTGTCTTTAGGGAAGTATGACTGGGAAGTTGTGATTCCCCATTTGTAGCTTCCTTCATCGGGTTCCAGTTCGCCTGCAAGGATTTTGAACAGTGTAGTCTTGGCAAGTTCATTTCCACCTACAAAAGCGGCTTTATCGCCTTTGTTGAGGATGAATGATATATTATCTAAAACTTTCACGCCGTCGACTGTCTTTGAAAGGTTTTCAACGGTAAGCACTTCGTTTCCAATTTCACGCAAAGGCCTGAAATCGATGTAAGGATATTTCCTGCTTGAAGGCCTGATGTCGTCCAATTCGATTTTATCAAGGGCTTTCTTTCTTGAAGTAGCCTGTTTGGATTTTGAAGCATTGGCACTGAAACGCTGGATGAAATCCTGCAGTTCCTTGATCTTCTCTTCCTTCTTCTTGTTGGCTTCCTTCATCTGTTTTACAAGAAGCTGGCTTGATTCATACCAGAAGTCATAGTTTCCTGAATAGAGCTGGATTTTTGCATAATCGATATCGGCAGTATGGGTACATACTTTGTTTAAGAAATATCTATCATGGGATACAACGATTACAGTGTTTTCAAAGTTGATAAGAAATTCTTCCAGCCACGCAATGGCATCAAGGTCAAGGTGGTTGGTAGGTTCATCGAGTAAAAGGATATCAGGGTTTCCGAATAATGCCTGGGCAAGGAGAACCTTTACCTTTTCTGATCCAGTCAGATCTTTCATCAGTTTGTAGTGGAGCTCGCTTTCGATTCCCAGTCCGTTTAAAAGGGTGGCAGCTTCAGATTCAGCTTCCCATCCATTCATTGTTGCAAATTCGCCTTCCAATTCGCTGGCTTTAATTCCATCTTCTTCTGTAAAGTCTTCTTTTGCATAGATGATCTCTTTTTCCTTCATGATTTCATAAAGTCTTTTATTTCCCATGATGACAGTATCAAGTACGGTGAATTCATCATACTGGAAATGATCCTGCTGAAGGAAGGAAAGGCGTTCTCCCGGAGTGATTATGATATCACCTTTTGTTGGCTCGAGCTGTCCCGAAAGAATTTTTAAGAAGGTGGATTTTCCGGCACCATTTGCACCTATTAATCCATAGCAGTTTCCCTGGGTGAATTTGATGTTTACATCTTCAAACAAGGCTTTTTTCCCAATTCTAAGTGTAATATTGCTTGCAGTAATCATACTTTTGTAAAACCTCTCTTTTTTATTTATACTATTCCATGACAAAATCTGCCATCTAAGTGTGGCAGTTCTTTATGTAATAATAGTGTATTTGTCTGAAAGTAACAATCCGGGCTTCGATATTACATGAGCCTGGAAGAAGTGGCAGGTCAGAAAAACGCATCAAAGCATGTCTCTGATTTTGCACAGTCTATCTATATTTTAACTTATAATAGGCATTTTGCAAGTACTAATTTGCATTTTAGAATAACTTTAGAATTTTCCTAAATTGAATTATAAAAATTTTAACATTATATAGGAAAGGAAAAGCAGGAGAAAAGTCAAAGTTTATGACATAAGGCGCGAAACGGCGATATTGACAGTTATAAAAAATTATGGCATAGTAATAGATAAAGTTTAGCGGAGGAAAAAGTGATGTCTAATAATGTCAATGAAACAAGCAGAGATGAATTAGGAACAGGCAGTGTTTCTGATGCTGCTATAAAGAAAATAGAAACTTTAAAAGCGGAGAAGGATGCTGTGATTCTTGCTCATTACTATGTGGATGACGATGTCCAGATGATAGCAGATTATGTCGGAGACTCTTACTATTTAAGCAAGATTGCGACAACGACCCCTAATAAGGTCATTATTTTCTGTGGAGTTTCGTTCATGGGGGAAAGTGCAAAAATCCTGAATCCTGAGAAAAAGGTTGTAATGGCGGATGCACTGGCAGACTGTCCGATGGCGCATATGGCGGATGAAGACAAGATAGCTGCAATGAGGGAAAAGTATGAAGATCTTGCAGTTGTGTGCTATATAAATTCAACAGCAAAGCTGAAGGCTGTTTCGGATGTGTGCGTAACGTCTTCAAATGCAGTTGACATTGTCAGCAAACTGCCAAATAAAAACATTTATTTTATTCCGGATGAAAATCTTGGAAGATTTGTTGCGGCAAAACTTCCATCAAAGAATTTTATCCTGAATGACGGTTTCTGCCATGTTCATACGAGCATAAAAAAAGAAGCGGTTTTAAAAGCCAAGGAAGCAAGGCCGGGAGCGCTGGTTCTTGCGCATCCGGAGTGTACCCAGGACGTACTTGATTTGGCCGATTATATCGGAAGCACTCTTGGAATTATCAATTACGCAACAGCAAGCACTGAACAGGAATTTATCATCTGTACAGAAATGGGCGTATCTTACGAACTGAAAAAGAAAAATCCAGGCAAGAAATTCTATTCGGTAGGGCACAGGCAGTTCTGCCCAAACATGAAGAGGATTACTGTCGACAAGGTTATTCACGCACTTGAAACGCTGGAGCCAGAAGTTGAAATGGACGAGGAATTAAGGCTTAAAGCAATGATCCCGTTAAAACGAATGCATGAGCTTGGAAATTAGACATAGCGTTTAAAATCGATCCTCCTGTAAGGCGGTTGAAACGGGGAGCGGACCGAAGGTGCCATTTCTGTTAAAAATACATAACCGGCAGTCTGTTAAACGGGCTGCCGGTTGTGGTCCGATAAGGGCTTCATGATAATTATGTATCATGAAGCTGGAGAACACAGTAAAAAGAAAGAAGAAGCCAGAATGGATAAAATGAGCACAGAGAAAATGAAAAACATGGTCCGGACGGACGTAGTTATTGTGGGGACGGGTGCTTCGGGGCTGTATTGTGCCCTTCAGTTTCCGGAAGAAACAGAGATCCTGATGATAACGAAGGATGCAGTCGAGAATAGTGATTCTTTTCTGGCGCAGGGCGGAATTTCAACTTTGAAAAATGCAGAGGACTATGAAAGCTATTATAGTGACACGATGATAGCCGGAAGGTATGAAAATAATCCGAAAGCTGTCGAGGTCATGATCAAAAGCTCGCCAGAGACCATGAAGGATCTGATGGCACTGGGAGTCGAGTTTGACAGGACTGAAGAAGGAACACTTTCTTACACAAGGGAAGGAGCACACTCTACTTTCAGAATCCTGCATCATAAAGATATTACAGGTAAGGAAATTACAAGCAAGCTGCTCGCCAGGGTGAGAGAGAGAGCACATGTGACCATAGAGGAATACACGACCATGGTCGACATTGTCGAAGAAAACGGCGAATGCAAAGGCATCATCATGTGGGACAAGAATAATAGTCCCAAGGTCGTTTACGCAAAGACCGTAATCTGGGCGAATGGCGGAATCGGAGGGCTTTTTGTAAATTCGACGAACTACTCGCATCTTACCGGAGATAGTCTTGCAATTGCACTTCTGCATGGAATTGATATTCAGGACATCAATTACATACAGATACACCCTACTACCCTGTATTCAAAGAAGCCGGGCAGAAGGTTCCTTATTTCTGAATCCGTCAGAGGTGAAGGAGCGATACTTTTAAATCCTGACGGAGAAAGGTTCGTGGATGAACTGCTTCCAAGAGATGTCGTGACAGAAGCGATATGTAAGGAAATGGAGAAATTTGAAACGGATCACGTATATTTAAGCCTCACTTTTCTGGATCCTGAGGAGACGAAGGAGAGATTTCCAAATATCTATCTGAAATGTCTCAATGAGGGGATTGATATTACAAAAGAATATATTCCGGTAACGCCAGCCCAGCATTATTTCATGGGGGGCGTGAAAGTGGATCTGAACAGTCAGACTTCCATGAAAAATCTATATGCAATCGGAGAAGCTGCCTGCAACGGTGTTCATGGCGCCAACAGGCTGGCAAGCAATTCACTTCTTGAGAGCCTTGTGTTTGCAAAGAGAGCGGCATTAAAGGTAATGGAAGACCTTAAGGAAACGGTATCTTCTCAGCCAGAGACAGAGCAGCCCGTTGATTTGGGCGTATATAGCGACAGGAAGCAGATTGAAGAAAAATACAGGAAACTTATTTTAGATGAGATAAAAAGGAAGGATGAAAAATTTTATGCTAAGTGGTGTAACAATGCAGGTAAACATTGATGATTATATCATCAATGCTTTAAAAGAAGATATAACCAGTGAAGATGTAACAACGAATGCCGTGATGAGAGAAAAGAAAAAAGGGCATGCAGATCTTATCTGCAAAGAAGACGGAATCATAGCCGGTCTGGAGGTTTTTGAAAGGGTATTTAAAATCCTCGATCCTGAATCAGTGTTTGAAACTCCATTTAAAGACGGGGATGAAATTAAAAACGGACAGAAAATCGGCGATCTTACAGGCGATATCCGTGCCCTTCTCTCAGGTGAGCGTACAGCCCTCAACTACATGCAGAGAATGAGCGGAATCGCAACATTTACAAAGAGCCTTTCGGAAGAACTCAAAGGAACGGGAACAAAGCTTCTTGATACAAGGAAGACAACCCCTAATATGAGACCTTTTGAGAAATATTCCGTTAAGGTAGGCGGAGGACACAATCACAGATACAACCTTTCAGACGGAATCCTTATTAAGGATAATCATATCGGAGCTGCGGGCGGAGTGAAAGAAGCGATAGCCCTTGCAAAAGAATATGCGCCTTTCGTACGTAAAATCGAAGTTGAAACAGAAAGCCTTGAAATGGTAGCGGAAGCCCTGGAAGCGGGAGCTGACATTATCATGCTTGACAACATGGACAACGACACCATGAAAAAGGCAGTTGAAATGGTGGCTGGAAAAGCTGAAACAGAGTGTTCAGGAAATGTCACAAAAGGAAGGCTTAAGGAAATTGCTGAAATAGGAGTTGACTATGTATCCTGCGGTGCACTCACGCATTCAGCGCCAATTATGGATATTTCACTGAAGAATCTTCTTCCGTGTGAATAAGTTGTTCTTTTAGAAATGACGGATACCACTGCAGTTTTTCAATGGCTGCTGTGGTATCTTTTTTTGATTTACAGGAGTGAAAGGTCAAAAGCCATATACACAATGTTGTTCGTCAATTTGCACAGGTTTTAGCAATGAGGACGTGATGCAAAACATGTTCATTCGCAGCGCGCTCTCGCTTAGATGAAGACGTAGTGGTACGTAAGGCCGCGCTTTTAGCGGTCTTATGTAGTAATGGTTTGACTGTTCAGTAGTCCAGTGACGCGAGGTGTTTTTATGCTGCTTTTGCATAAAAACCCGAGTTCGGCGTGCGCCAAATTGCAGTTCCTGCAATTTGTGTGCATCATATGTAACTATGAAGGACGTAGTCCGGAATAGTTACCAACGTCTTCATAAAGCTGCTCATTGAATCATGTTTTTGCATCACTGCGTGATGGATGCGAATGTGCAAATTGACGAAGCCAAAGGTTGCAGGAGGGCTTTTGACATGCTAGTCTTTATGGGAAGTTTCTCGAATTTCCCATAAATTAAAAACGCGATGGTAGAAATATTGGAATTGCAGAGGCAGAATGATATAATATGGGTAACTGTTCAGAACCCCTGTCTCGCGAGGTGTTTTTATGCTGAGTTTGCATAAAAACCTGAGACATGTGTGCGCCAAATTGCTGATTTTGCAATTTGTGTGCATCATTTGTGGCTATGAAGGACGTAGTCCTGAATAGTTACTAATATGGATATTGGAATTGTAGAAGAATACGGATTAATCAAATAGCAGCGGAGGTGCGATGTGGAACAATATATTATGGCGCTTGATCAGGGAACTACAAGTTCGAGATGTATGATTTTTGATAAAAAGGGTACTATATGCGGTAAATCCCAGGAGGAATTCACACAGATTTTTCCTCAGCCGGGCTGGGTGGAGCATGATCCGATGCAGATACTGGAAACTCAGATCAGAGTGGCCAAAAAGGCTATGGAAGAGCTTGGTATATCAGCCGGCAATATTAAGGCTATCGGTATAACAAACCAGAGGGAAACTACTGTAGTGTGGGACAGAAGCACAGGGAAGCCTGTGTACAATGCGATTGTATGGCAGTGCCGCAGGACTGCCGGAAAAATAGATGAACTGAAAGAGAATGGCTATGGGGAGATGATCCGTAAAAAAACAGGACTGGTACCTGATGCATATTTTTCCGGAAGCAAAATCCAGTGGATACTTGATCAGGTGGAAGGGGCGAGGGAGAAGGCTGAAGAAGGTGATCTGCTTTTCGGAACCATCGATACATGGCTGATCTGGAATCTTACAAAGGGCAGGGTTTTTGTAACCGATTACACCAATGCTTCAAGGACAATGCTTTTTGACATCGAGAAGCTTCAGTGGGATGATGAAATACTGAAGATCTTCAATATCCCGAAATCCATGCTTCCAGAGGTAAAGCCTTCAAGCTGCATATACGGGTATACGGATAAAGAGATTTTCGCTGGCGAGATCATGATTGGCGGTGCAGCAGGAGATCAGCAGGCAGCCCTTTTCGGCCAATGCTGTTTTGAGCCGGGGGAGGTTAAGAATACCTACGGAACCGGTTGTTTTCTCCTGATGAATACAGGAGAACGGATTGTGGCATCAAAAAACGGACTTCTGACAACAATCGCAATAGGACTCGAAGGCAGGGTGCAGTACGCGCTTGAAGGAAGCATTTTCGTTGCGGGTGCTGCAATCCAGTGGCTTAGGGACGGTCTGCATATGATTGAGAATTCAGCGCAGTCTGAGGAATATGCAACTGCAGTCCCTGATACGGAAGGCGGTTATGTTGTCCCTGCATTTACTGGTATGGGTGCGCCGTACTGGGACCAGTATGCAAGGGGAGCTATCGTGGGAATCACCAGGGGATTTACCCGCGAGCATTTTGTAAGGGCTACGCTGGAGTCGCTGGCATATCAGACATATGATGTGCTGAAGGCAATGGAAAGCGACGCAGAGCTGTCCCTGAAAAGCCTGAAGGTAGACGGAGGGGCCTGTGCAAACGATTTTCTGATGCAGTTCCAGGCAGATATCCTTGATACGGCGGTACTACGTCCTGAATGCATAGAAACAACGGCGCTGGGAGCCGCATATCTGGCTGGCATGGCGACAGGGTACTGGAAGGACAGGGATGATGTGAGAGGCAACTGGGCCCTTTCGAGAACATTTGTACCTGATATGGATGCCGGAAAAAGAGAGAAGCTTTTAAAGGGATGGAAAAAGGCAGTGAAATGTGCATTTGGATGGGCAGAATAGCCTGTTGAAAAAAATCCGGAACGGTCATGCGTACAAAATGCAGAATCAGAAATTTGTGCGCATGCAGAACCGGAAGCCGCTTAGGAATTTATAGTTGACAGGCCTGTTTTTGTATGATAAACTCGTTTTAATTAAAAAGATAAAATCAATGAACAAAAGGAGTACCTGCAGAGGGTATGCTACAGAGAACCGGGATGGTGTGAACCGGTGCAGAGAGCTGCTGGGAATGGATTTGGGAGATGCAGGGCGAATTATAGTAGCCTGAGCCGTGACCTCACGTTACAGGGGAATGATATCGAAAAACTCGGTTTTTCCGTATCACAAAAGTCAGAACAATTGGTGGCAGAGTATTTTCCGATTTAAGGGAAGTACTTTTTTTATATCATTTTTTCTGTGAATATGGGTGGCACCACGATAACATCGTCCCTGGCAATTGCTGGAGAGGGTGTTTTTTTATTTATAAGATACCAGGGTCAAAAGGTCATGTGTTCCATGCCTGCATGAAAAACATGACTTTGGGACTCACAAAAAATAAAATATGCAGTCTGATACACTACAAAACAAAAGATAGCAATCGGAATCCAGGGGAGGAAGACGAAATGAAAAGGGAATTAAGAGCTTATACAAAAACAGTGAGTATTGTAAATGAAACCGCTACGGGGCTGTATGAAGGACTCGCAAAGGATGGCAAAGGATTTCTGCTGGAAAGTTATGATAAGAACAGCGGGAGATACACGTTTTTCGGTGCGGAACCGGATGAAATCATAACATCAAGGAGAAACAGCCTGGTGATCGTAAAAAAGAACGGCGAAGAACTGGTTATGGAAGGAAATCCAAAGGAAAGGCTCAAGGAGTATTTTGACGGATTTACAGTACATACAGATGGATACAGCACAGGTCTTTCGGGAGGGCTTGTGGGAAGTCTGGGGTATGATTTTGTGAGGTATACAGAAGATATTCCCGATGACAATCCAGATGAAATCGGGATTGAAACCATCCAGCTTATGCTTGCAAATGCTTTTGTCGTAATCGATCATATGGCTGAAACCCTGACCGGGGTCGTGCTTGAAGAGGATAACGAAGAGGGCAGGGAAACAGGTTTAAAAAAGGTGGAAGCGCTTGTCAAAAAAACCATAGACAGCATGAAGTATGAGGATGCCGGAAAAAAGGAAAAAGAGAAAGAGACAGACAGGCGGCTTGATGGAAAAATCGTATCAAAATCGGACAGCCTGAAGGAGTACAGTGAAAAGGTAGAAAAGATAAAGGCGTATATTAGGGAAGGACATATTTTCCAGACCGTGCTTTCGCAAAGGTGGGCTGTGGAAACCGGCCGAAGCGGTTTTGAACTTTATAAGGAACTGCGAGTGCTGAACCCTTCGCCTTATCTCTACTATCTGAATTTCGGAGATTTTGAGATAATCGGAAGTTCTCCGGAAATGCTTGTGAAGCAGACTGAAAACAAAGTGTTTACCTGTCCGATAGCGGGAACTAGAAAAAGAGGCAGGGACAAGGCGGAAGACAAGGCGCTTCAGGAAGAGCTTCTGGCTGATGAAAAAGAAAAAGCGGAGCATGTAATGCTTGTCGATCTTGCAAGAAATGACATGGGAAGGATCTCGGAGTTTGGAACGGTAAAGGTGACGCAGTTCATGAAGGTGCAGAATTATTCCCACGTCATGCATATCGTATCCTTGGTGGAGGGAAGGAAGAAGCCGGGCCTGCATCCTCTGGATATGGTGGCATCCTTCCTGCCGGCGGGGACCCTCAGTGGGGCACCGAAGATAAGGGCAATGGAAATTATAGATGAGCTGGAGACTTCAAGAAGGGGGCTTTACGGCGGGGCGACCGGATATATTGATTTTAACGGAAACATGGATTTCTGCATTACCATCAGAACAATGATCAAAAAAGATAAAAAAGTCTATCTTCAGGCTGGAGCGGGAATTGTGGCTGATTCAGTACCTGAGAGTGAATATGCCGAGTGCTGCAATAAAGTGATGGCGCTTGCAAAAACATTAGTTGAGGAGGATGAATTATGATTCTCATAATAGATAATTACGATTCTTTTACCTATAATCTGTATCAGTATATCGGGGTTTTTGATAAAGATATCAGGGTTGTCAGGAATGACAAGGTGACAATAGAGGAAATTGAAGCAATGAAGCCCGACAAAATCGTCATATCTCCGGGTCCGAAGAGTCCAAAGGATGCCGGTATCTGTATCGAGCTCATCAGACATTTTTATGATAAACTGCCAATACTGGGCATCTGTCTGGGCCATCAGTGCATCGGTGAGGCGATGGGTGCTGAGATCACATATGCAAAAGAGCTTTTTCACGGAAAACAGTCGCTGGTGGAACATGACGGCAGCAGCATTTTCTACGGAATCCATTCGCCGATCAAAGTGGCAAGATACCATTCCCTGGCAGTCGATCCGGCAACGCTCCCGGACACCATGAGAGTTATCGCAAAAACCGATGACGGTGAAATTATGGCAATGCGCCACAGGGACTACCCGGTTGTCGGACTGCAGTTCCATCCTGAATCGGTTTATACGGAACATGGCAAAAGACTGATTGAAAATTTTGTGAATGGCAGAATATAGCGGCTTGATAAAGCCGGGTGGATATTGGGAACAAAAAAACCTACTGGCGCAGGCCGGTACCGGATGAACAGTTGGAAAGGAAATGATAAAATGATATTGGATAGAATTGTTGAAGATAAAAGAATACGCCTGAAAGAACATAAACAGCGCATAAGTCCGGAAGAGATGAAGAAGATGGCGCTTGAGAGCACAAGGAAATCCATAAGCTTTTACGATGCACTTGCAAAAGAAGGTCTTTCCATAATAGGGGAATTTAAAAAAGCTTCGCCGAGCATGGGAATCATCAATAACAAGCTTGAGCTTACAGACAGGATAGATCAGTATAATGCTTCAGTGGATGCCATATCGGTGCTGACGGAGGAAGACCATTTTAACGGAGGGATATCCTATCTGAAGAAGGTCAGGGAGTTATCCGGACTTCCGATCATCAGGAAAGATTTCGTGATTGATGAATATCAGATTTATGAGGCGAAAGTTGCAGGAGCAGATGCGGTTCTGCTGATAGCGGCGATTCTTAATGACGACGAAATGAAAAGATTTTACGATCTGGCATACAGCCTGGGACTGGACGTACTTTTGGAAGTGCATGACGAGGAAGAAATGGCAAGGGCGCTAAAGCTGGATGCAAAAATCATCGGCGTGAACAACAGGAACCTGAAGGATTTTTCCATTTCACTGGATACTACGAGGCGGCTTTCGGAAATGCTTCCTGAAGGAAAGCTTTTCATATCCGAAAGCGGAGTTGCGGCAGATGAGGATATCGAGTTCCTAAAAGGATGCAGGGTGAACGGGCTTCTGATAGGAAGGGCGTTTATGGAGTCGGAAAATCCGATGGAGGTTGCAAAAAGATGGAAGAAGATATTTGAGGAATAGAGACTGTGAGTGCTGAGTGCAAGCAGAATTTGAACTGTTACTGGGGGAGAATCCATGAAAATACCGGCAATTAAAATTTGCGGACTGACTGATGTCAGTGAAGCGGCGGTCATAAATGAAGAAAAGGTTGAATATGCCGGACTTGTGATGTTCTTTGAAAAAAGCCGGCGTAATAATTCGTTGGAAAATGCAATGAAAATACTGAAGGCACTGGATCAAGAGGTCAAGAAAGTGGCGGTCACGGTATCTCCTGATATCGGGCAGCTGAAAATGATAGAAGAGGCCGGATTTGACATCATTCAGATACACGGGGAACTGTCAGAAGAAGTTGCAGCCGAATCAAGACTCCCCATATTCCGCGCCTACAATATTTCGGAAGAAATGAAGAAAGAAGCGAGTGAGAATCAGGAAATCAGCAGTAAAATTACAGGCTGGGTTCTTGATGGAAAGGTTCCGGGAAACGGAAAGACATTCGATTGGGGGCTGATGAAGGAGTTTGACCGGAAGGGCAGGCTTCTGGTGTTGGCAGGAGGCCTGAATGCCGGAAACGTGACGGAAGGCATCAAAACCCTGGCGCCTGATGTGGTTGATGTAAGCTCTGGCGTTGAAGGTGAAAATGGAAAAGATACAGAAAAAATAAGAGAGTTTGTAAGAAAGGTGAGAAGCTATGAATAAAAAGTACTATGGACAATTCGGAGGGCAGTATGTTTCTGAAACTCTGATGAATACCCTGGACGAGCTGGATGTGGAATTTGAGAAAGCGATCGCTGATCCTGAGTTCAGAGCGGAATACGATTATTATATGAAGGATTACGTTGGAAGGGAGACTCCCCTCTACCTGGCTGAAAGGCTCACGGAAAAGTACGGTACGAAGATTTACCTGAAGAGAGAAGATCTGAATCATACAGGAGCCCACAAGATCAATAATGTAATTGGGCAGATACTGCTTGCAAGACGAATGGGAAAGAAAAAGGTCATTGCAGAAACAGGGGCTGGGCAGCACGGAGTCGCAACGGCAACGGGAGCAGCACTTTTTGGCATGGAATGCACCGTGTATATGGGAGCTGAGGATATTGAAAGACAGGCTCTGAATGTATTCAGAATGAAAATGCTGGGAGCCGAAGTCGTCAGCGTAACCTCGGGAAGCAACACGCTCAAGGATGCAACCAACGAGGCGATCAGGGCATGGGCGAAATCTGCAGAGGACACCTTCTATATAATCGGTTCAGCGGTAGGCCCTTACCCATATCCTAAAATGGTGAAGGAATTCCAGAGAATCATAAGCCGCGAAACAAAAAAACAGTTCCTTGAAAAAGAGGGAAGGCTTCCTGAAACGGTGATTGCCTGCGTGGGAGGCGGATCGAATTCAATCGGGATGTTTGCGGAATTCATAGACGAAAAGGATGTTGAGCTGATAGGCGTAGAAGCAGCAGGACATGGAATAGAGACAGGAAAGCATGCCTCAGCTATGTCTCTTGGGAAACCGGGAGCACTCCATGGAATGCGTTCATACCTCCTTCAGGACAGCGACGGAAACGTGCAGCTTGCACATTCCATTTCTGCAGGGCTTGATTACCCGGGAGTAGGGCCGGAGCATGCGTTCCTCAGGGACAGCGGGCGTGTGGAGTACGTTTCTATTACAGATGAAGAAGCGATGGATGCACTGATGGAGCTTTGCAGGATGGAAGGGATCATCCCTGCAATTGAAAGCGCCCACGCCCTTGCCTATGCATTTAAAAAGGCAAAGACAATGAATATGAACCAGGCTATGGTTGTATGCCTTTCCGGAAGAGGGGATAAGGATGTGCATACAGTGGCCGAATATTTCAAAAACAAACCGATGTAAGTTTGGACTTTTGCCGGAGCGGGCTGTGAAAGCCTGCTCCTGGCATGGAGCTGCCGAACAATCAGGGACGGAAGGATGAAGCAAAGATGAACAGGATAGAAAAGAAATTAAAAGAGTTAGAAGAGAAGAAGCAGAAGGCTTTTATTACATACATGACAGCGGGGCTGCCTTCCATCAAAGGCACAGAAGAAATCATTCGTGCGCAGGCCGAAGCGGGAACGGATATTATCGAACTTGGGGTTCCGTTTTCCGATCCTGTAGCTGACGGGCCGGTAATCCAGGCTGCATCGTTTAAATCCATACAGCTTGGAACAAACCTCGAAAAAGTATTTGGAATTGTAGAGGATGTCAGGAAGGACTGCCAGATACCGATCGTGTTCATGATGTATTACAATACGATTCTTTATTACGGAGTGGAAAGATTCGTTGACAGGTGTATCGCATCGGGAGTTGACGGACTGATTATACCGGACCTTCCCTTTGAAGAGCAGGGAGAAATCAATGGATATCTTCTAAAGAAAAATGCACCGATCCTGATACAGCTGGTGGCGCCGGTTTCGAAACAGAGGATACCGATGCTGTTAGAAAAGGCAAGAGGCTTTGTCTACTGCGTTTCGACGATGGGCGTTACGGGACAGTCCACAGGATTCCACAAGGATATCCGGAAGTATCTGTCGGAGGTAAAAGCAGCTTCCAGCATACCAGTGATGATGGGATTCGGCATAAGCTCTGCAAAGGATGTCGAGGGAGTAAAAGATATAATCGACGGAGCGATTGTAGGATCCGCCTTCATTAATCTTATGGAAAAGAATGACTATAATGTAGATGTTATAAAGGAATATTGCAGTACCTTTAAAAAAGAACTGAATGCATAAAAAATGAACCGGGAAAATTCTCCCGGTTCATTTTTTTATGTCATGGAAAAAGCCTGTGCCAGGATAATATGCTACACCTGGGCGGCGGGTACGTTCCTATAACAGAATGCATTCGAAGGCGGTAAAGGAAATGAATAACAAAAACACAAAATCCCACATGGATTATTTAAAAAAATGTGAATAATTATGTTGATTTTTATTTGTATTAGTGATAGAATAAAGTAAATCAAAAGAGAAACAACACAAACACATATTTTAAGGAGGATTTTTTCCATGGCAAATGAATACGAAATCAAAAAACAGATTTGTGAAATCGGTAAAAGAATTTATGACAGAGGAATGGTAGCAGCAAATGACGGTAACATCTCCGTTAAGCTTAACGATAATGAATTTCTTTGCACACCAACAGGCGTAAGCAAAGGTTTTATGACACCAGAATATATTTGTAAAGTAGATGCAGAAGGAAACGTAATCCAGGCAAACGGAAACTACAAACCTTCATCAGAAATCAAAATGCACATGAGAGTATACAAATGCAGACCAGACGTTGGATCAGTTGTACATGCACATCCATCCTACGCAACAAGCTTTGCAATTGCAGGTATCCCCTTAACAGCACCGATCATGCCGGAAGCAGTTATCGCTTTAGGATGTGTTCCAATCGCTGAGTACGGCACACCTTCAACATCAGAAATCCCAGATGCAGTAGAAAAATATCTTCCATACTATGACGCAGTTTTATTAGAAAATCACGGAGCATTATCTTTCAGCGTTGATCTGCTTGCAGCTTACCACAAAATGGAATCATTAGAATTCTATGCAGAATTATTATACAAAGCAAGACAGCTTGGCGGACCTAAAGAATTAAACGAAGCCCAGGTACAGAGACTGTACGAAATCAGAAGACAGTTCGGCCTTCCAGGAAAACATCCGGCAAACATCTGCGCTGAAGTAGGCGGCGGAAAATGCGGAAACGGATGCCACACATGTTCAGCAGAAACTACAGCATCATCAAGCGATGTAGAAAAAATCGTTGCTGAAGTAACAAAGAAAATCTTAGCTCAGATGAAATAAGGTTTCGATTTGTTTTGACAGGAGGGAATAAAGTGGCTATCAGTGAACAGGAAATCCAGAACATTGTAAGAAATGTTCTGCAGAACATGGATACACAGTCAAAAAAGCCTGAAGAAAGCAAAAATCTGATGGGTATTTTTGAAAATATAGAAGATGCAATAGCAGCAGCAAAAACAGCACAAAAAGCCATCCAGCCTATGCCTTTGGAGTTCAGGGAAAAAATAATCGCAAACATACGAAAAAAGACAATCGAGAATGCTCAGAAATTTGCAGAACTCGGTGTTGAAGAGACCGGAATGGGCAATGTCGGACATAAGATATTAAAGCATCAGCTGGTTGCAGAAAAGACTCCGGGAACTGAAGATCTTTCAACAATTGCATGGTCAGGAGACAGAGGGCTTACCCTTGTTGAGCAGGGCCCTTTCGGAGTGATAGGAGCGGTTACCCCGTCCACGAATCCCAGTGAAACAGTAATCTGTAATTCTATCGGAATGCTTGCATCAGGAAATGCAGTTGTATTTGCGCCGCATCCGGCAGCAAAAAATGTATCAAACCTTGCAATCGACATGGTCAACAGGGCCAGCGTCGAAGTCGGCGGACCTGAGAATCTTGCAGTTGCCGTTGAAAATCCGACAATGGAAGTGAGCAAGGTAATCTTCTCACATCCTGACATCGCTCTCCTGGTTGCCACAGGCGGCCCGGGGGTTGTTACAACAATCCTTTCTTCCGGAAAAAGAGGAATAGGGGCAGGCGCGGGAAATCCGCCGGTACTTGTCGATGAGACAGCAAATATTCCGAAAGCAGCAGAAGATATCGTCAACGGCTGTACCTTTGACAACAACCTTCCCTGCATCGCAGAAAAGGAAGTTGTGGTTGTGGATTCGGTTGCAGACGAACTGATCTACTATATGGAACAGGCGGGATGCTACCATGCCAATGCAGAGGAAGTTGAAAAACTTACAAATACAGTTTTCGTGACAAATAAAAAAGGCCAGCAGACCCTTAACAGGGATTGTGTAGGACGAAGTGCAAAAGTAATCTTAAGCAAAATCGGAGTCAGTGTTGGCGATGATATCAGATGCATTATTTTTGAAGGTGATAAAAAGCAGCCAATGATCGACGAAGAACTCATGATGCCGATACTCGGAATCGTAAGGGTAAAAGACGTTGATGAAGGAATTGCAACTGCTATCGAACTTGAGCATGGAAACAGACATTCGGCCCATATGCATTCAACAAATATCAACAACCTTACAAGATATGGCAAGGCGATTGATACTGCTATCTTTGTAAAGAACGGTCCATCTTATGCAGCACTTGGATTCGGCGGCGAAGGCTATGCAACATTCACGATTGCCAGCCGTACAGGCGAAGGCCTGACTTCATCAAAAACATTTACAAAGAGCAGAAGATGCGTTATGGCTGATGCTTTCAGTATCAGATAAGGAGTGACATAAAGTGGATATGAATATAGAAGATATCGTAAAACAGGTTCTCGCAGAAATGCAGGGAACGCAGGCAGCAGCACCGGCTGCAGGCAGCAGACCGGCTGGAGCAATCCCAAAAACATCAAGGGTTGCAATGCTGACCGGACTTGAAAAATTTGAAATCAGGGAATATCCGATACCGGAACTCGGCGATGACGATATCCTTGTAAAAGTTGAAGGATGCGGCGTATGCGGTACTGATGCCCATGAATTCAAAAGAGACCCATTCAGTCTGATTCCTGTAGTCCTCGGACATGAAGGAACCGGCGAAATCGTAAAAATGGGCAAGAACGTTAAAAAAGACAGTGCGGGAAAAGCTCTCACAGTCGGAGATAAAGTCGTTACATGTATGATCTTCAAGGATAATCCTGACATCACAATGTTCGACCTTAACAAACAGAATGTCGGAGGAGCTGATGTATACGGTCTTCTTCCAGATGATGATATTCATCTGAACGGATGGTTTGCAGATTACCTTGTAATAAGAGGCGGATCATCAGTATTCAACGTAAGCGACCTCGACCTGGATTCAAGAATCCTGATTGAACCTGCAGCAGTTTTGATCCATGCGGTCGAAAGAGCTAAAACAACCGGAATCTTAAGATTCAACAGCAGGGTTGCTGTACAGGGATGCGGACCAATCGGTCTTCTCTGCATCGCAATACTCCGTACGATGGGAATCGAAAACATCGTGGCAATCGACGGAGAACAGAAGAGACTTGATTTTGCCAGGGAAATGGGCGCAGAAAAATCAGTCAACTTCAAGGATTACAAAGGAATTGAAGCCCTTGCTGACGGTGTTAAAGACGCATTCGGCGGATACCTTGCAGATTTTGCTTTCCAGTGTACCGGTTCACCTGTTGCGCATTCTAACATCTATAAGTTCATCAGGAATGGCGGTGGTCTCTGCGAACTCGGATTCTTCATCAATGGCGGAGACGCAACAATCAATCCTCATTTTGACATCTGTGCAAAGGAACTTACAGTTGTAGGATCATGGGTATACACTTTGAGGGATTATGCAACAACATTTGATTTCTTGAAGAGGGCAAAAGGAATAGGACTTCCGGTACATAAGCTGATCACACATAAATTCCCGTTAGACCAGGTTAACGAAGCCCACTTCACGAACTTGAGAATGGAAGGCCTTAAAGTGGCAATCGTTAATGAATAAAAACGGAACGTATTCCGTGAGGAATATCGACGTGGAAGGATGTGTTTCAAACTATGCATGAAGCAGTAGGTTTGTTAGAAGTATTTGGCCTGGTTGCGGCGTTTGTGGCATCTGATGCAGCTTGTAAGGCTGCCAATGTCAGAATCGAATCGCTGGATAAGAACAAGCCGGCGAACGCTGATGCTTTACCTGTACCATTGATCATGGTGGTAAAGATGCGCGGAAGCATTGCTGATGTCAATGCTGGTATGGAGGCTGCGGAAGCGGCAGCAAATAAGCTTACCGGAGTAGTGACAAAGCACATAATAGCAGCGCCGACTTCAGATACAGAGAAGATGTTGAGAATAAGCGCACTATAAAGCAGAAATCATAATAAAAATAAAATGTTTTATGTTGGTTTTGTATTGTTTTAAGTGGATTTTTCTTGTATAATGATACTTATATAAATTAAAAATTGGATTTGAGAAATTAAGGAGGATTTTAGATATGACACAGGAAGCATTAGGCATGGTAGAAACCAGAGGATTAATCGCAGCTATCGAAGCATCAGACGCAATGGTGAAGGCAGCTGACGTTGAATTAGTTGGAACAGAAAAAATCGGATCAGGACTTGTAACAGTTATGGTTCGCGGAGATGTTGGGGCTGTTAAGGCAGCTACAGAAGTTGGCGCTCAGGCAGCAGCAAGACTTGGAGAATTAGTAGCAGTACATGTAATTCCAAGACCTCACACTGACGTTGAAAAAATCTTACCAACTGTTAAATAGCAGGTACGGCATATGAAATCACTGGGATTAATTGAACTTCCTAATTTAGCTGATGCGGTTGAAGCACTGGATGTTATGTTAAAGACTGCTGACGTGAAATTTCTTACATGGGAAAAGAAATTGGGCGGAAGGCTTGTAACAATTATAGTCCAAGGAGAAGTATCGGCAGTTACGGAAGCGGTTGAAAGCGCAAAGCGAAGTGCAAAAGGAAATATAGTAGCATCGGCGGTAATCGCAAATCCACATGAAGAAACTATGAAACTTGTAGATCAAAGCGCAAAAAAATACAATTTCGAGTTTTAGAAGAAGAGGTAGCAGAAATGGCCGAAAATAAAGAATTGCAGAATGTAGCAGATACATTGAATGACGAAAATCCGGTTGAAGCAGCAGATGCTAAAAAGAACGTAACGGCATCAAAAGGAAAAAAAGCAGGAGCTGCCAAAAAAAGCAACCAGGTACAAGATACACCTGTTAACAGGACAACTGAAACAGTCATGAATAAGGAGGAAAAAAGAATGGAACTTCAGGCATTAGGTATGATTGAAACCAGAGGTTTAATTGCTTCAGTCGAAGCGGCAGATGCAATGTTAAAAGCAGCTAATGTAGTATTGGTAGGAACAGAAAAAATCGGATCAGGACTTGTAAGTGTTATGGTCCGCGGCGACGTAGGAGCAGTTAAAGCAGCAGTTGAAGCTGGTTCAGCATCAGCAGCAAGATTAGGCGAAGTTATCGCAGTACATGTAATTCCAAGACCACACGGAGATGTTGAAAAAATTCTTCCACAGGCAAAATAGTATTAACTGAATGATAAAGCGGATTTTAATATCCGCTTTCCAATCTATCTGACGGCGCCCTGCACAGAGCGCCGTCAGATTAAATCAGGAATAATCAGGAGCTGCTGAAAACAGTTCCGGAACAGAATCGAGGTTATTCAAAATTTAGCCCGTAGAAAGGGATGTATTATGCAGGACGAATTAATAAGAAGAATTTCCATGCTTGTAGCAAAGGAATTGAACAGCCAGGAAAAAACTGAATCGGAAAATAAAGTTCCTATTGGCATATCAGCCAGACATGTGCATTTATGCAGGGAACATATAGATATATTATTTGGAAAAGGATATCAGCTTACTGAGAAAAAAGAACTCATGGGCGGCCAGTATGCGGCACAGGAATGCGTTACCCTTGTTGGCACGAAATTAAGAGCCATCGAGAGTGTAAGGATTCTTGGACCGGAAAGAAAGGCTTCGCAGGTCGAAGTTTCGAAAACAGACGCAATTCGTCTCGGAATAAACCCACCGGTAAGGGAGTCGGGAAATACCGCAGGTTCTGCGCCAATCGCAATAGTAGGGCCGAAAGGTGCGGTATATCTTGATGAAGGATGTATTGTCGCAAAACGCCATATCCATATGTCGCCTGCAGACGCAGAAAATTTCGGGGTGACCGATGGACAGATTGTATCGGTAAAATTCGACAACAGCAGAGGCGGAACCTTTGAAGGGGTGCAGATCAGGGTTGATAAAACCTTCACCCTTGAAATGCACATTGATACGGATGAGGCCAACGGCCTGGGCGTAGGAAAAGATATGGGGATTGTAATCAAATAGCTATCGGATTTTTGCAGAAGCATAATCCAGAGCTTTGAGGATTTATCCTAAGGAGGAAGTTTATGATAATTGGTAAAGTAGTAGGTACGGTCATTTGTACAAGAAAAAATGAAAATCTTGTAGGAAGCAAATTCCTGCTGGTTGACCCGATGCAGAAAATGGGTTCCATCACCGATTCCAGGATAGTTGCAGTCGATAATGTTGGGGCAGGTATAGGAGATATCGTTCTGCTTGCCACGGGAAGTGCTGCAAGGGTCGGCTGCGGCTATGACAATTCTCCGATAGATGCCTGCGTAGTGGGTATCGTTGATGATCCTCAGAAGATAGTAATAGTAGAATAGACAGGCTGGTGTGAACTTTATGGATATTTTGGAAATGAAACAGGTTTTGTTTGAAGGCGGTGTCGTAGGTGCCGGAGGCGCAGGATTCCCGACATATGCAAAACTTTCAGAACAGGCATCAACAGTCATCCTCAACGGTTCGGAGTGTGAACCGCTGATCAAGGTAGACAGACAGCTGATGAATGATTATGTAAAAGAAGTGCTTTCTGGTATGATGATGTTTGTCGAGGCGATGAATGCCGACGAGGGAATCATCGCAGTAAAGAAGTCATATACAACTGCAATCGAAGCAATCCGTTTTCATCTTGGCGAGTACAAAAAACTCAGGCTTCATGTTCTTCCGGACATTTATCCGGCAGGCGATGAAGTCGTACTGATATATGAAACCACTGGGAAAATAGTGCCACAGGGAAAGATTCCCATCACGGTCGGCTGCGTTGTGGTAAATGTAGAAACAGTACTGAATGCCTATAGGAAAATCACAGAAAACAGAAATGTCACCACAAAATTCGTCACTATTGCTGGCGAAGTAAAGAACCCGGTGACGGTAGAAGTTCCCATAGGAATAACCGTGCGTGAACTGATCGATCTGGCAGGCGGACTTACAAGGGAAGACAGTGTGCTGATTATGGGCGGCCCCATGACAGGAAACATTACGTCGATGAATGCAGTCGTGACGAAAACGACAAAAGCAGTGCTCGTACTGCCGCCAAATTCACCGACAGTTTCCAAAAGACAGCACAATGCAAAAATGGATATCAGAAACGCTATGTCAGCATGTTCCCAGTGCCAGAACTGTACAGCTGTCTGCCCGAGGGCGCTGCTTGGACATTCGATAAAGCCACACGAATTCATGAGATCGATCGCAAATGGAATCACATCAAATGTGGACACCTACCTGAACTCATTTTTCTGCTGCTCCTGTGGCCTTTGCGAATTTTATGCATGCCATCAGGATCTGTCGCCAAGAAGGCTTCTGGATGCCTGCAAAGCCGGCTTGCGGTCAAATGGCGTAAAAATTCCTGATACGCCTGACAAAGGTGTTGCGAACAGGATGAGGGAAGAAAGAAGAATTCCTGAGCACAGGCTTGTAAATAAGCTTGGACTTCACAAATACGACATACCTGCGCCAATGATGCAGGGGATTGGAGTATTCAAACAGGTGCAGCTTAACTTCCGTCAGAACATCGGAGCACCGGTTCAGCCATGCGTGAAGCCGGGGGATATGGTTGCCGAAGGGCAGCTGATAGGAACCCCGCCCGAAGGCGCACTGGGGGTATATCTCCATGCAAGTATAAGCGGCATGGTTACTGAGGTTACAGACAGCTACATTACGATAAAACAGTAATGAATACGTATGATGGAGATGAGATAGATGAATAAGGCAATCGGAATGGTGGAATACATGACAGTATCTACCGGAATAAAAGCCGCTGACCATATAACGAAAACAGCGGATGTCGAATTGATCCAGGCGCAGACAGTATGCCCGGGTAAATTCATAATCATGTTCAGCGGGGATCTGAGTGCGGTAAGAGAAGCGGCTGATGCATGTGAAAAACAGTTCCCGGAACATTTGATTGACAAGTTCGTGCTTGGCAATCCACATGATTCCATTTTCAAAGCTCTTACATGTACTGCAGAGATTGATGATGTTGCAGCTCTTGGCGTAATGGAGACCTATACCAGTGCGTCGATTATCGTGGCTGCTGACCATGCTGCGAAAACTGCAATGGTGGATGTTTTTGAAATCAGGGTGGCAAGAGGAATGTGCGGAAAGTCTTACCTGCTTCTTACAGGTACTGTTTCGGCAGTCACGGCCGCAATCGATTCAGCAGTAAAATATATAAAAGACGAAGGAACGTTGCTTGATTATGCAGTAATCGCAAACCCTTCAAAGGAATTTGTAAGGACCCTTATGTAAAGACAGGTCCGCTGTAAACAAGGTGAATGATAGAAGAATCTCGAGAGCAGGCTTGAACGAGCCTGCTTTTTGTGTTGTTTTAATCCGTTAAAAATATATTGTTAACCTGTTTAAAATATAGGTTGACAATCCCCTGGTTGAATATTATAATTACCTGGTAAGTGTCATTTGCGAAAAGTACTAATCAGACAATTAGCTAAGATAGAATAAATCATGAGGGTTATAGGAGGAAAAAATGAATCAGACAGATACAAATGTAAAAATCAATAATCAGGCGCAGAGAATGTCCACAAAGACAATGGTGCTGACTGGTATGTGTGCAGCAGTGACCGCAATATTATCCCAGATTGCAATTCCGCTTCCATCAGGGGTTCCGGTCACCCTGCAGACCTTTGCAGTAGCGCTGGCAGGTTATATGCTGGGTTGGAAATCTGGCGGGATGTCAACAGCTGTATACATTCTGATGGGGTGCGTCGGCGTTCCTGTCTTCTCTAATTTTTCGGGGGGACTCGGTATCATTGCAGGAAAGACAGGCGGGTTCATTACCGGCTTCCTGTTTATGTCCATGCTCTGCGGAATCGGAGCCAGACAGAAAGGAAAAATCAGCGGAATCGCATTTGGACTTGCAGGACTTCTGATCGTTCATGCGGCGGGAGTCATACAGTTCTCAGTCCTTACAGGAATGAAGCCCCTTCAGGCAACGGCTCTTGTCTCTCTTCCTTATATTGGAAAAGATATCGCATCAGTTGCGGCAGCATATTTTGCAGGCAGAAAAATCAGAAGGCATATCGGAAATTCAGAAGGAATGGAAGAAAGTATTCTGCTATAATTTCAAAATGGTGAACAAAAATGCAGGCGTTGATTTCGATGCCTGTTTTTTTGCGCATTTATATATTTTTGTGATTGAATTTGTGGGGTGTTGCAAGTGATAATTAGAATATTTGTAAGTTGACGATATATATTGGAAATATATGAGCTGCAAAGATGGTTTTGCATGATAAAGCGGGTGGAAGACGCATTTTTGTTTGCGTTTTTGCCTTTACACAGTCGCTTATAAAGATTATAATATTTGGATAAACAGTCAATAATTTAAGGAGGATTTGAAATGGCAAGAAAAATGAAAACCATGGACGGAAATAATGCAGCAGCCCATGCTTCCTATGCATATACGGACGTTGCAGCTATTTTCCCAATTACTCCATCATCAGTTATGGCAGAAGTTACAGATGAATGGGCAACACAGGGTAGGAAAAATATTTTTGGACAGGAAGTCCAGGTTACTGAAATGCAGTCAGAAGGAGGAGCCGCAGGTGCGGTTCACGGTTCTCTGTCAGCGGGTGCATTGACGACTACTTATACAGCATCCCAGGGTCTTTTGCTCATGATCCCAGACATTTACAAAATGGCGGGAGAACAGCTGCCAGGTGTTATTGACGTTTCAGCACGTGCACTGGCATCCCATGCCTTGTCGATTTTTGGCGACCATTCGGACATCTATGCCTGCCGCCAGACCGGTGCGGCGATGCTTTGTGAATCAAGTGTGCAGGAGGTCATGGACCTGACTCCGGTAGCACATATCTCTGCAGTACAGGGGAAACTTCCATTCATCAATTTCTTTGATGGCTTCAGGACTTCTCATGAAATTCAGAAAATCGAAGTATGGTCAGACGAAGACCTGAAAGAGATGGCGGATATGGATGCCATCAATGCGTTCCGTGGGAATGCTTTGAATCCGAACCGTCCGTGTCTCAGGGGTTCCGCTCAGAATCCTGATATCTTCTTTCAGGCAAGGGAAGCAAGCAACCCATTTTACGATGCCATGCCGGCAATCGTGCAGGCGAACATGGATAAGGTAAATGCAAAACTGGGCACTGATTACAGGCTTTTCAATTACTATGGGGCTGAAGATGCGACAAAAGTCATCATCGCCATGGGTTCGGTATGCGAAACAATTGAAGAAACAATCGATTACCTGTTAAAAGCCGGAGAAAAAGTCGGTGTTATAAAAGTCCGCCTGTACAGGCCGTTCTCAAAAATGGCCTTATTGGCCGCCATTCCGGAAACTGTTGAGTATATTACAGTGTTGGACAGGACAAAAGAACCAGGAGCCATCGGCGAACCGCTATACTTAGATGTCCTCGCTTCAATCAAAGGGACCGCATTCAACAATACTCCTGTATTGTCAGGCCGCTATGGACTGGGCTCAAAAGATACCACTCCAACACAGATCGTTGCTGTTTACAAGAATACTGAAAAAGAGAAATTCACAATCGGCATCGTGGATGATGTAACGAACCTTTCCCTTGAATTAGGCGACCCGCTCACAACTACTCCGGAAGGTACTATCAACTGCAAGTTCTGGGGGCTTGGTGCTGACGGTACTGTAGGTGCAAATAAGAACTCGATCAAAATCATCGGTGACAATACAGACATGTATGCGCAGGCTTATTTTGACTATGATTCAAAGAAATCCGGCGGCATTACCATTTCGCACCTTCGTTTCGGCAAGAAACCGATCAAATCGACCTATTTGATCCGTCAGGCAAACTTCGTTGCCTGCCATAATCCGTCCTATGTACGCAAGTACAACATGGTACAGGAACTGGTTGACGGCGGCACGTTCCTGCTGAACTGTTCATGGGATATGGAAGGACTTGAAAAGCATCTGCCGGGACAGGTCAAGAGGTACATTGCGCAGCATGACATCAAATTCTATGTGATTGACGGCATTAAGATCGGCAAGGAAATCGGGCTGGGCGGACGTATCAACACGGTGCTGCAGTCGGCATTCTTCAAACTTGCCAACATCATTCCGGGAGAACAGGCTGCAGAATTGATGAAGGCTGCTGCTAAAAAGACTTACGGTAAAAAAGGCGACGCTGTTGTCCAGATGAATTACGACGCAATCGATGCCGGAGCGCAGAAGATTGTTGAAATCACGGTTCCTGAAAACTGGAAAGACTGTCAGGATGAAGACTTGAGCATAATCACAGCAGAAGGCAGGGAGGAAGTTTCTGAATTCGTTAAGAATATTCAGATTCCTGTAAATGCCCAGCAGGGCAACGATCTTCCGGTGTCAGCATTTACTGCATATGCGGATGGCACTACCCCTTCCGGCACATCGGCATTTGAAAAACGTGGTATCGCGGTTGATGTTCCGGTATGGAATCCTGATAACTGTATCCAGTGTAACCGCTGTTCTTATGTATGTCCGCATGCTGTCAACCGTCCGGTAGCAATGACGGCAGCTGAAGCAGCGAACGCACCGGAAGGAATGAAGACGTTACCGCTGACCGGCCTTCCTGAATATACATTCAGCATTGTCATATCGTCCCTTGACTGTACAGGCTGCGGTTCCTGTGCAAACGTATGCCCGGGAAAGAAAGGCGAAAAAGCCCTGGTGATGCAGAATGCTGAAGCCAACCTGGAACAGCAGAAGTACTTCGATTATGCTGTTACCCTTCCGGAAAAGACGGATGTTATTGAAAAATTCAAAGAGAATACAGTGAAAGGCAGCCAGTTCAAGACTCCGTTGCTGGAGTTCTCAGGAGCATGTGCAGGATGTGGGGAAACCCCATATGCGAAATTGATTACCCAGCTATTTGGTGACAGAATGTATATAGCGAATGCAACTGGATGTACATCAATCTGGGGCAACTCATCACCATCAACACCATATACCGTGAATGCGGCAGGCAAAGGTCCTGCATGGTCGAACTCATTGTTTGAAGACAATGCAGAATTTGGCATGGGTATGGATCTGGCACAAAAAGCTTTGAGAAATGGCTTAAAGACGAAGATTGAAGCACTTGCAGCCAGCAGTGAGAATGCTGATGTAAAAGCTGCATCACAGGAATGGCTGGATACATTTGCAAGCGGCGTTACGAACGGAACAGCTACAGATAAACTAGTGGCAGCACTGGAAAAATGCGGATGCGAAGCTGGAAAAGACATTCTCATGCAGAAAGACTTCCTGGCTAAGAAATCGCAGTGGGTATTCGGCGGTGACGGCTGGGCGTACGATATCGGATACGGCGGACTTGACCATGTGCTGGCAAGCGGAAGAGATATCAATATTATGGTATTCGATACAGAAGTCTATTCAAATACAGGCGGACAGGCTTCAAAGGCGACACCGATCGGAGCAATCGCACAATTTGCTGCAGCAGGTAAAGATGTGAAGAAAAAGGATCTTGCCGGCATTGCAATGACCTATGGATATGTATATGTAGCACAAATTGCTATGGGTGCCGATTACAACCAGACTGTAAAAGCTATTGCGGAAGCAGAGGCTTATCCAGGACCGTCCCTGATCATCGCATATGCCCCATGTATCAATCACGGCATCAAGATCGGTATGGGCAAAGCCATGACAGAAGAGGAAAAAGCGGTTAAAGCCGGATACTGGCACTTATTCCGTTACAACCCGGCATTGGCAGTTGAAGGAAAGAGCGCATTTATATTAGACAGCAAAGCGCCTACAGAAGATTATCAGGAATTTATCAATGGAGAGGTTCGTTATAATTCATTGAAACGTGCAAATCCGGAAAGAGCCGCTATGCTGTTCGACAGGGCTGAAAAAGTTTCAAAAGAAAGATATGCATATCTTGAGAAGCTTGTAAAATTGTATAGCGCTGAAGAATAAGGGGGAAATGCGAAATCCTTGAGACTATCTGAAATGTTTGGATAATATGTGCGAAAGAAGCTGAGATTATTAATAAAAAGGGGACTGTTTTTTCAGTCTCCTTTTTGTTATAATTACTAGTGTGCTGACACATTTGTCAAGATATCAACGTGTCAGTGCACTAGGAAAAAGGTAATCGTTCAGATCAGCTGTGCGGTGGAGAACGATTTTGCTGATGCATTATGGCAGACTGAAAGAATCATAAAATATAAAAAGCAGCACCAATGGAAGGAGTTTACATTATGAAATTAAGCAATCATGTTACCTACGTAGGGATGCAGAACCCGGCAATGCGGGTTTTTGACATTATAATGAAGACTGAGTATGGAACAAGCTATAACAGCTTTCTGGTACAGGGGAAAAAGACAGCCCTTATTGAAACAGCTCACAGAAGATTTACGAAAGAGTATATTGAAACCATAGAAAATTATATACCGGTCAAGGATATTGAGTATGTGGTGGTTAACCATACAGAGCCTGATCATTCGGGAAGTCTTGAAAAAATCCTTGAAATCAACCCGGATATCCAGGTGTACGGAAGTGCTGCGGCCATTAAGAACCTTGGATTTATCATGAACCGCACATTTAAGGGAAATGTAGTTAAAAATGGGGATCAGCTTGATCTTGGGGATGGAACAGTTCTTGAATTCATCATAGCGCCGAACCTTCACTGGCCGGATTCGATGTTTACCTATCTGAAACAGGATAAAGTGCTCTTCAGCTGTGATTTCCTTGGATCCCATTACTGTGAACCGCTTGTACTTGACCGCAGCATAAAATATCCGGAGGAATATGAGATAGCAAGAAAATACTATTATGACTGTATTTTTGGACCGTTTAAGAAATTCGTTCTTGCAGGACTTGATAAGATCAAAGATCTGGAGATCAATATGGCATGTACCAGCCATGGCCCGATGCTGCAAGAAAGGCTGCAGGAGACAATGGATCTCTACCGGGAATGGTCAACAGAAATTCCAAAAGAAAAGAATATTGCAATCTTTTATGTAAGCGCTTATGGATATACAAGAGAAATGGCGGAAGCTTTTGAAAAGGCATTTACAGCTGCCGGCGTATCTGCAAAGAGCTATGATATAATCTACCATGATGTGGCTCAACTTGCGGCGGAAATGAATGGAGCATCGGCAGTGCTTTTTGGTTCACCTACCATAAACCGTGATGCTTTAAAACCTGTATGGGATCTGATTTCTATGACGGAACTTGTCGAACTGAAAAACAAGCCGGTTCTGGTGTTTGGTTCGTACGGATGGAGCGGAGAGGCCTGCAAACTTCTGACTGACAGGCTGGCAGGAATCAAATACAAAGTATTTGGCGACGGCTTTAGATGTCAGTTCAAGCCATCAAAAGAGGATTTTGCAGAAATCGAAAAGCTGGCAAAGGAATTCCTGGAAACGATTTAGCCTTTTCGTGCAATAAGCGGATAGTGGAAAATGATATAGTGCATGCTGCCGGGATATCACCGGGCGGCATGCAATTTTTATGTGGTTTTTTATTGTCTTGTGTTGAAAACAAGTAGATATATTGCGATACCAAAGAAAAAACAACAAAAATCACTGTGAAAGAGATGCAGTTTGTGTTATAATTTATTTAGTGAAATAGAGATTTTTTATAATTTGAAAATAAAATGTAAACGGAGGAATCATGATGCTGGCAATTGAAAGAAAAAATGAAATACTGGCTATTCTACAGAAAGAACAGCGGGTTTTGGTGTCTGAACTAAGCCAGAAATATGAAGTGACGGAAGAAACGATACGAAGAGACCTTGAAAAACTTGAAAAAGAAGGCTTTGTTAAGAAGACTTATGGCGGAGCTGTTTTAAATACCAACACTAACATCGATCTGCCTCTGCGCATAAGGGAAAAAACCAATAAAAAAGAAAAACAGATTATCGCCAAGATGGTTTCTAATCTGATAGATGATGGGGACACGATCATGCTTGACTCTTCTTCAACGTCCCTGATGATAGCAAGAAATCTGAAACAGCTTAAAAATCTTACGGTAATTACCAATTCGGTTGAAGTGCTTCTTGAACTCGCTGGAAACAAGGGGATTACGGTTATTTCGACCGGAGGAACCCTGAGGGATTCAACAATGTCGCTGGTAGGAAGAAATGCGGAAAGAACCCTCCAGAACTTCAATGTCGACAAGGTCGTTCTTTCATGCAAGGGCGTAAGCATCGACAAGGGAATCACGGAATCAAATGAAGCGGAGACTGAAATAAAGAGCAGAATGCGCGAATGCGCGAAAATGATGATATTGGCCATAGACAGCAGCAAATTCGACTTTATCTCATTTGTGACAGCCATGGATTTCAGAAAAGGCGATATTGTAGTTACAGATGTTATGCCCGATGAAAAATGGCTTAAATATTTCGAAGAAAAAGGCGTACAGGTCGTAGTGGGATAGCTGGATGCGGGATGATTAAAAAAAGCTTCGTTCAGCAGATGGTTGATCTTGCTCAATAGAAGTAAAATAAAACAAAAGTCCCCAAATTGAAGAAAAATAAAATGAAATGCAACAAAACAAACAAAAATTTCATAGATTGACAAACAATGTAAAGTGTGGTAGTGTATTTATAGCTACAAAAAAGCAGAACACTGTAAATGTTCTATTCTTTGAAGGGGAATAGGATCAAATGAATTGATTTGGAGGGCGTTTTAAATGAAAAGAGGAACAGTAAAATGGTTTAATGCAAAAAAAGGTTTTGGATTTATTTCTGATGAACAGGGAAATGACGTATTTGTTCATTTTTCAGCTCTGAACATGCCGGGATTTAAAGAACTTCTGGAAGGCGAGTCAGTTGAATTTGATATCGTGAATGGAGAAAAAGGCCCACAGGCAGCAAACGTAATCAGGCTGTAATCAGACGGGGAGCAATATAACGTTTTTAATAGATGGACATTAATGTTTGGCTTTTATATATCGCAGCAATGTTTGATTTGACTGTTCGGATTTGCTGTCCCACCGTAAAGGACGTAGTCGCAGATGGTTGCAGTTTTATGAAAAATGCTATATTGAATCGAAGGATTATGGGGTCAGACGGCAGGCCCAGCCTGCTGCTGAACAATAAGAAAGTATAGAAAATGAATTAAGAATTCGTTTTCTATACTTTTTTTGTTGACGAATTTATCGGTTTTTAACAAATCGTTCTGCCCGGAGAGCATGCAGCAAGAGCGTATAGGTTTCGGCCCTGAACTAATTGTCTTTTATATTTGGTGATTAAATGCTATAATTTATAGGTAGGCAGGATAGCGGGCTGCAGAATCCGCTTTCATTACGAAGGGAGAGGCGAATCTCCCAATCTTCAGAAATACACTAATAGATTGCGAACGGAGGATAAATTATGAAGATTAGCCAATTAGAGGAATATGAATTAATTGAAGAAAGAGAAATAAAAGACTTAGAGTCAGCAGGATTTCTTTTAAGGCATAGAAAAACAGGCGCGAGAGTTTTGGTTTTGAGCAATGAGGATGAAAATAAGGTGTTTACAATCGGATTCCGTACACCTCCTGAAGACAGCACAGGAACTCCGCATATTATCGAACATTCAGTTCTGTGCGGGTCAAAGAGGTTCCCGTCTAAAGATCCTTTTGTAGAGCTTGTGAAAGGTTCCCTGAATACATTTCTGAATGCAATGACATATCCTGATAAAACCCTGTATCCGGTTGCCAGTACAAATGATAAGGATTTTCTGAACCTTATGCATGTTTACATGGATGCAGTATTTTATCCGAATATTTATGAAAATGAGAAGATTTTCAAGCAGGAAGGATGGCATTATGAACTTGAAGCGGAAGATGATCCGATCAAGTACAATGGCGTTGTCTATAATGAGATGAAGGGAGCGTTTTCATCACCGGAGGATGTTCTTCAGAGAGAGATTCTGAATTCTCTTTTCCCGGATACGTGTTATGCCCACGAATCAGGTGGGAACCCGGAGGATATCCCTGGGCTTACCTATCAGGCATTCCTTGATTTCCATAGAAAATACTATCACCCGTCAAATTCCTACATCTATCTGTATGGCAACATGGATGCAGTTGAGAGGCTTCAGTGGCTGGACAGGGAATATCTTTCGAAATATGATTATGCGGAGACGGATTCAGACATAAAGGTCCAGAAAGGTTTCGAGAAACCTGTGGAGATAAAAAAACAGTATTCGATAACGAGTACGGAACCGGAAGAGGATAATACCTATCTGGCATATAATGCGGTAATCGGTACCAGTCTTGACAAGGAACTTTATATGGCATTCCAGATTCTTGAATATGCGCTGATTTCGGCACCGGGGGCACCGCTTAAGAAAGCCCTTCTGGATGCGAAAATCGGGAAAGACATAATGGGATCTTATGACAACGGAACCATTCAGCCGGTCTTTTCTGTGATCGCTAAAAATTCCAATATCAGATCGAAAGAACAGTTTGTTGAAATTATTAAAAATGTACTGGAAGGAATCGTAGAAAAGGGAATCGATAAAAAAGCCCTCAAGGCGGGCATCAATTATTTTGAATTCAAATACAGGGAAGCGGATTTTGGAGCTTATCCGAAAGGGCTGATGTACGGGCTTCAGGCTTTCGACAGCTGGCTGTATGATGACTTGGAACCTTTTATGCATATCGAGGCAATTGACACCTTTAAATTAATGAAGGAAAAAGCAGAGTCTGCTTATTTTGAAAAACTGATTCAGACATATGTTCTTGATAATACCCATGCATCCCTCGTCATAATCGAGCCTGAGAGAGGGCTCACAGCCAGGAATGAAAAGGCTCTTGAAGAGACGCTAAAGCAGTATAAAGACAGTCTGGCAGCCGATGAGATACAGAAACTGATTGAACAGACTGAAGAGCTGGTCATTTATCAGGAGACGCCTTCAACGGAGGCGGAACTGGAAACCATACCGATGCTGGAAATAGAGGATATAAAAAGAGAAGCAGCGCCTTTATACAACAAAGAGGTAAAGTTCGGGGATACATTAGTCCTGCACCACTGCCTGCATACGAATCAGATCGGGTATCTTGAACTTCTGTTTGACACGAAGGCAGTCCCGAAAGAGCTGATTCCGTACATGGGCATTTTGAAGTTTGTTCTGTGCTATGTTGATACGGAAAATTACGATTACGGGGAACTGTTCAATGAAATCAATATCAATACAGGCGGAATTTCAGCAGGGCTGAGTCTGTTTTCAAACGTTAAGGAAAATGAAAAATATACTGCCATGTTTGAAGTCAGGGCAAAAGTGCTTTATGAAAACCTGGATTTTGCGTTTAGGATGATTGATGAGATCCTATTCACTTCTAAGCTTGACGACAGTAAAAGGCTCTATGAGATCATAGCAAGGCTGAAATCCAGGATGCAGATGTCCATGGTTTCGTCAGGACATTCGACAGCATCCATGAGGGCGCTTTCCTATTTTTCGCCATCTGCCTATTTTTCTGAAATCACCAGTGGAATAAGCTTCTACAGGCTTGTTGAGAGCATTGAATCTGATTTTGAGAGGGTGAAGGAAGAGCTTGTTTCGAAATTAAAAGAGCTAATGAAATATATTTTCAGATCCGAAAATCTTGTAGTAAGCTATACGGCGGATGAAGAGGGATTTGCCGGTCTGGAGAAGGAGATCGAACAGCTGAAAATGAAGCTCTTTACTGATAAGATCGAGACCCAGCCTTACAAGTTCGAATTGAAGAAACAGAACGAGGGATTCAAGACATCTTCGAAAATACAGTATGTTGCACGTTCGGGTAATTTCATCAACAGCGGATACAAGTACACCGGCGCCCTGAAAATTCTGAAGCTTATTCTGAGCTATGATTATCTGTGGAATAATGTCAGGGTCAAGGGCGGAGCATACGGATGCATGAGTGGCTTTTCGAAATTGGGAGACAGTTATTTTGCATCCTACAGGGACCCGAATATGGAGAAGACAAATCAGATTTTCGAAAATACAGCCGATTACATACGAAAATTTGATGCGAGCGACAGGGATATGCTCAAATACATAATTGGCACTATAAGCGACATTGATACGCCGATGAATCCTTCAGCAAAAGGAAGCCGTTCACTGAGCGCATACTTCAATAAGATTAGTTTTGACGACCTGCAGAAGGAAAGAGATGAAATCCTGTCGGCTGACGCAGCATCGATACGTGGTCTGGCTGATCTTGTTGAATCGGTCATCAGACAGAACAATCTGTGTGTCATTGGAAACGAAGATAATATAGAAAATGGAAAGGAAATGTTCCTGAATGTGGAAAACCTGTTCCTTTCTAAGGTGGAATAGCAGAACATATCATTCATGCAGCTCATAAGAAGGGGGATTTTTATGAAATCAAACATGTTTAAGAGACTCTGTATGATACTTGCCCTGGTAATTCTGATTGCCGGGTGCGGGTCTAAGAACAGCGAGACCGCTACTGACACGTCAGATGGAAAAGGCACATCTTCGTCAAATTCCTTTGGTGATGAATCCCGGCAGGATGCTGACTCCGCAACGGAAGAAAGCGGGAAAGCTGCCGGGGGAAGTGACGGACTTGTCAATTATGCTGCCGGAAGGAAGCTGATCAGGAATGCATATCTTAACATTGAGACAAAAGAGTTCGACAGCTTTATGAACAGCCTTTCAGCCAGGATTGAATCTGTGGCGGGGTATGTGGAGAAGTCACAGGTCTCAGGAAGCAGTTATCAATATGCTTCAAACAGATATGCTTCGATAACAGCAAGGATTCCCAACGACAGGCTGGACGATTTCATTGCGACTGTAGGAGAAATGGGAAATGTTACCAGAAAAGAAATTACGACTGATGATGTCACTCTCGCCTATGTTGACGTAGAAAGCCATAAGAAATCCCTGGTCACAGAACAGGAGAGATTACTGGTTCTCCTGGAAAAGGCAGAGGAGCTCGAGGATATCATTGCCATCGAAACGAGGCTCTCAGATGTCCGTTACCAGCTCGAATACATGGAAAGCCAGATACGTACATACGACAACCTTATTGCGTACAGTACGGTGGCCATGAACATCAGCGAAGTGGAACGGATCACTCCTGCTGAGGAGCAGAACATATGGGAAAAGATAAAGACCGGTTTTCTGGAAAGCCTTTATAATATTGGAGCGGGATTCAGGGATTTTGCTGTATGGTTTATTACTTCCCTGCCTTATATCGCAGTCTGGGCTGTAATTATTGCCGTAATTGCAGTGATTTTCAGAAAGATACGGAAGAAACAATGGCTTAAGGGACTGGGTGCCGGATCGAAAGGCAATGATGATAAATCCGGAACACAACCCCCTGAGAATATGGAATAAAAAATAATGGATACAGTTAGTGAAGGAGAAATAAATGAACGAAAAATACAAATCAGGTTTTGTGACGCTTATAGGAAGGCCAAATGTGGGGAAATCAACTTTGATGAACCATCTGATTGGACAGAAGATAGCGATTACATCCAATAAGCCCCAGACCACCAGAAACAAGATACAGACCGTGTTCACCAGCGAGGAAGGTCAGATCATTTTTGTAGACACACCGGGAATCCATAAGGCTAAAAACAAGCTTGGGGAATATATGGTGAATGTGGCTGAAAGAACCCTGAACGAAGTGGATGTCGTTCTCTGGCTTGTAGAGCCGACAACGTTTATAGGAGCCGGGGAACGCCATATAGCCGAGCAGCTCGGCAGGGTCAAAACGCCTGTAATCCTGATCATCAATAAGACCGACATGGTAAAAAAGGAAGAAATCGCCAAATCAATTGAGGCATACAGGAAAATCTATGATTTTGCTGAAATAATACCAGTATCCGCACTTCGCGGGGAAAATACGAAGGTAATTATGGATATGATTTTTAAATATCTCCCATATGGTCCGCAGTTCTATGATGAGGATACGGTTACTGATCAGCCTCAGAGGCAGATTGTTGCCGAACTTATCCGTGAGAAATCACTGCATGCCCTGGATGAGGAGATTCCCCATGGAATTGCGGTTTCGGTTGACAAGATGACCTATCGGAAAAAAGGGAATATCTATGATATTGATGCGACAATCATATGCGAGCGGGATTCCCATAAGGGAATAATCATTGGCAAGGGCGGCTCGATGCTTAAGAAGATCGGCACGAACGCAAGATATGAGATGGAGATGCTGCTGGAAGCAAAGGTTAACCTGCAGCTTTGGGTCAAAGTGAAAAAGGACTGGCGTGACAGCGATTTTCTGCTTAAAAACTATGGCTATAATAAAAAGGATATCTAGAAACAGGAGCAGTTACAAAAAGGCAGGTGGCCAAAGGAATGGGGCAGACAATCGTGCTGACCGGAATGGTATTATCGGCAGCTCCGAGCGGAGACTATGATAAGCGGCTGATGATACTCACGAAGGAGAGGGGAAAAATAACTGCATTTGCAAGGGGGGCCAGAAGGCCCAACAGCCCTATGCTTGCAGGGACGAACCCCTTCTCCTTTGGTGAGTTTACAGTATATGAAGGAAGCACTTCATACAACGTGGTACAGGTAAATATAACAAATTATTTTGCAGAATTGTCCGGAAGTTTTTCCGGACCATTTTATGGGTTCTATTTTCTTGAATTTGCAGATTATTACACCAGGGAGAATAATGATGAGATGGCAATGCTGAAACTGCTGTATCAGTCTCTCAGAGCCCTCGCAAAGGATAATATCGAGAAGGAGCTGGTGAGATACATATTCGAACTGAAAGCCCTGGTCATTAACGGTGAATATCCGGAACTTTTCAGGTGTTCAGTTTGCGGATGCGAGCCCGGAGACAATGCAATTTTCAGTGTAGCAGACAGGGGACTGGTATGCAGTGGCTGTTCGAGAGGCGTCAGAGGACTGCCGATGGACAATTCAACTATTTTTACAATGCAGTATATCATAACATCGCCAATAGAAAAGCTATATACATTTACGGTTTCCGATCAGGTGCTGAAAGAACTCGGGAATATCATGGACAGATATACATCATTGTGCGTAGACAGAAAGTTTAAATCTCTTGAAGTTTTGAAAGAATGTATCAAAACAGTATGATTTCTCCGGTAATGTAAAATTGTATGGAATTTGATACATGGTTGAAAATATATGTTATTAAAGGTATAATGTATTAGACAAATTTCAGGAGGAATTAACGATGAAAAAGATGTGTGTACTGACACTGACAATATTGATAATGGCTGTATTTGCGGGCTGTTCAATGAAGGCCTTTGATGCAGATGAGGATACCGTATACGTTCAGAAAAAAGGTACGGTAATAGGGGCCATTGTAGAAAAATTCGAGAAGGATTATTATGACGCTGAAGAATTAGAAGAAATGATCAATTCCGAAGTGGCTGAGTACAATGGAACTACTGAAAGAAAAAGTCTCGAAGTTGCCAGTTTTGAAGTGGCAAGCAAGATGGTCAAGCTGTTTATCAACTATGAGACTGCAGAGGATTATGCAGCATTCAACAATACGAATTTTTTTGCAGGTACAGTGGATGAAGCCGTTGCGGCGGGCTATGAGTTCGATGGAAAATTCACGGATGCCAAAGATAAGGATGCGTCGGTAAATGCAAAGAAGGATATACTGAAACAGGCTGAATATAATGTTGTCATTCTGGAAGAACAGATCAACGTCCAGATTGACGGAGAAATACTTTATGTAAGCGAAAATACAGAACTGCTGGCAAAGAATCTGGCAAAAGTAGCGGAAGGTTCTGAAGGGCTGGCATATATTGTTTATGAGAAATAGAAGCAATATATGTGACTATTCAGGAGAGGGTTCTGAACAGTTGGCAATATCTTAAATGAAAATACATACGAAAATGTGAGGATGAAAAAATGGAAAAATCAATGGAAAAAATAGTTGCACTTGCAAAGGCCAGAGGATTTGTTTATCCAGGTTCAGAAATTTATGGAGGACTGGCAAATACATGGGATTATGGAAATCTTGGCGTGGAATTGAAAAACAATGTTAAAAAGGCATGGTGGCAGAAGTTTGTTACCGAGAATCCATACAACGTGGGTGTTGACTGTGCAATCCTTATGAATCCGCAGACATGGGTCGCATCAGGACATCTTGGAGGATTCAGCGATCCCCTTATGGACTGCAAGAGCTGCCACGAAAGATTCCGTGCCGATAAGCTGATCGAAGACTACATGATGGAAAATGGAATCCAGCCTGAAGGTTCGGTAGATGCATGGTCAAACGAAGAAATGAAAGCGTATATCGATGAACATAACATCAACTGCCCGACATGTGGCAAACATGATTTCACTGATATCCGCCAGTTCAACCTTATGTTCAAAACTTTCCAGGGTGTTACAGAAGACGCTAAAAACACTGTATACCTCAGACCGGAAACAGCACAGGGTATTTTCGTGAATTTCAAGAATGTCCAGAGAACATCAAGAAAGAAAATCCCGTTCGGTATCGGCCAGATTGGAAAATCTTTTAGAAACGAAATTACTCCTGGTAACTTCACTTTCAGGACAAGGGAATTTGAACAGATGGAATTGGAATTTTTCTGCGAACCTGATACTGATTTAGAATGGTTTGCTTACTGGAAACAGTTCTGCATCGACTGGCTCCAGACATTAGGCATCAAGGAAGACGAAATGCGAGTAAGGGATCACGAAGCAGAAGAACTTTCCTTCTACAGCAAGGCAACAACGGATATAGAATTCCTGTTCCCATTCGGATGGGGTGAATTATGGGGAATCGCTGACAGAACTGATTACGACCTTACCCAGCATCAGACTGTTTCAAAGGAAGATCTGTCCTATTTTGACGATGAAAAGAAAGCAAGATACATTCCATATGTAATCGAACCTTCTCTCGGTGCAGACCGTGTTGTTTTGGCATTCTTGTGCCAGGCATATGATGAAGAGGAAATTGCAGAAGGAGATGTCAGGACAGTGCTTCATTTCCATCCTGCCCTTGCGCCTGTAAAAATTGGTGTACTGCCACTTTCTAAAAAACTGAATGAGGGCGCAGAAAAAATCTTTGCAGCACTTTCAAAGAAATACAACTGTGAATTTGATGACAGAGGAAATATTGGAAAACGTTACAGACGACAGGATGAAATAGGAACACCTTTCTGTATCACTTACGATTTCGAATCTGAAACAGATGGTGCCGTAACAGTCAGGGACAGAGATACGATGAAACAGGAAAGAATCAAGATTGAAGATCTGAAAGCTTATTTTGAGACAAAATTTGATTTTTAATCGATATCATTAACACTAAGATTCCTCCTGGCCAACAAACCAGGAGGAATCTTTTTTTTATATTGGTAAAACAACTGTTTTTTTTGCAAATAATCAAGAAAACTGTATTGACTATGATAATTAGTATGTTAAAATGGATATGTGCGCTTTGCATGGACGGCAATGGTAGTATTATAGAATTAATTATTTATATGTACTGAAAAGTGAATATTGTAATTGTTCTATACTATATAAACTAACTAAAGTACAAATCATTTAGGAGGAATTAGTAAAATGGCAAAATGGGTATACTTATTTAAAGAAGGAAAAGCAGAAATGAAAAACCTTCTTGGCGGAAAAGGTGCTAACTTAGCAGAAATGACTAACTTAGGCTTACCTATCCCTCAGGGATTTATTGTTACAACAGAAGCTTGTACTGACTACTACAAAAGTGGTAAGACTGTAACAGAAGAAATCAAAGGACAGATTTTCGAGGCTATGGCAAAACTCGAAGAAGAGCAGGGAAAGAAATTCGGCGATACTGAAAATCCTCTGTTAGTTTCTGTTCGTTCAGGCGCTAGAGCATCTATGCCTGGTATGATGGATACAATCCTTAACTTGGGCTTAAATGATGTTGCTGTTGAAGGATTCGCTAAGAAAACTGGAAATCCTAGATTCGCTTACGACTCATACAGAAGATTCATCCAGATGTTCTCAGACGTAGTTATGGAAATGAGCAAAACTTTCTTTGAAGGAATCTTAGACGAAATCAAAGAAGAAAAAGGCGCTCAGTTTGATACAGATTTAACTGCTGATGACTTAAAAGAAGTTATCGCAAAATATAAAGCAATCTACAAAGAAAAGATGGGAGAAGAATTCCCACAGGATCCAAAAGTTCAGCTGATCGAAGCTATCACAGCTGTATTCCGTTCATGGGATAACCCACGTGCTATCTACTACAGAAGAATGAATGATATCCCTGGAGACTGGGGTACTGCAGTAAATATTCAGACAATGGTATTTGGTAACATGGGCGATACTTCAGGTACAGGTGTTGCATTTACTCGTAACCCATCTACTGGTGAAGCTAAAATCTATGGTGAATACTTAATCAACGCTCAGGGTGAAGACGTTGTTGCCGGTATCAGAACTCCACTTCCAATTTCTAAATTAGAAGAAGATATGCCAGAATGCTATGCGGAATTTATGGCAATCGCTACAAAACTTGAAAACCATTACAGAGATATGCAGGATATGGAATTCACAATCGAAGACAAGACATTATACTTCTTACAGACTCGTAACGGTAAGAGAACAGCTCCAGCAGCTCTTCAGATTGCCTGCGATTTAGTAGATGAAGGAAAGATCACTCCTCAGGAAGCAATAAAGAGAATCGAAGCTAAAGCTTTAGATCAGTTATTACATCCTGCATTCGATGTTGCTGCGTTAAAAGCAGGCAAGGTAATCGGATCAGCTCTTCCTGCATCACCAGGTGCTGCAGCAGGTAAAGTATACTTCACAGCTGTAGACGCTAAAAATGCTGCTGAAAAAGGCGAAAGAGTAATCTTAGTAAGACTTGAAACTTCACCTGAAGATATCGAAGGTATGCATGCAGCTGAAGGTATCCTGACAGTTCGTGGCGGTATGACATCTCACGCTGCCGTTGTTGCTCGTGGTATGGGTACAGCTTGTGTATCAGGATGCGGCGCAATCAATATCAACGAAGAAGCTAAGGTTTTCACTTTAGGCGGAGAAACTATCGTTGAAGGAGATTACATCTCACTTGATGGTTCAACTGGTAATATCTACTTAGGAGATATCAAAACAGTTGAAGCTGAAATCAGCGGAAACTTCGACAGAATCATGAAATGGGCTGATGAATTCAGATCATTAAAAGTAAGAACAAATGCAGATACTCCTGAAGATGCTGCTAACGCAATCAAATTCGGAGCAGAAGGTATCGGCCTCTGCCGTACAGAGCATATGTTCTTTGAAGCTGACAGAATTCCAAAGATCAGAAAAATGATCCTTTCTAAGACTGTTGAAGCAAGAGAAGAAGCTCTTAACGAACTGATCCCATTCCAGAGAGATGACTTCAAAGCTCTTTACGAAGTAATGGAAGGAAGACCGGTTACTATCCGTTTCTTAGATCCGCCATTACATGAATTCGTTCCTACTGAAGAAGAAGATATCATTGCTCTTGCAAAAGACATGAACCTTACAGTAGAAGAAGTAAAAGCTACATGCGAATCACTTCATGAATTCAACCCTATGATGGGACACAGAGGATGCCGTCTTGCTGTTACTTATCCAGAAATCGCAAGAATGCAGACAAGAGCCGTTATGGAAGCAGCTATCGCTGTTAAAAATGAAAAGGGAATCGACGTTGTTCCTGAAATCATGATTCCGCTTGTTGGCGAAAAACGCGAATTAAAATTCGTTAAAGATATTGTAGTTGAAACTGCAGAAGCAGTATTAGCTGAAAACAATACTGAAATGGTATACCATGTAGGTACTATGATCGAAATCCCAAGAGCTGCTCTTTTAGCTGATGAAATTGCTGAAGAAGCTGAATTCTTCTCATTCGGTACTAACGATTTAACTCAGATGACATTTGGATTCTCACGTGATGATGCTGGTAAGTTCTTAGAAGCTTACTACACAAACAAAATCTACGAATCAGATCCATTTGCAAGACTTGACCAGGAAGGTGTTGGCAAGCTGGTTCAGATGGCAGCTGAAAAAGGCCGTGCAACAAGACCTGACATCAAGTTAGGTATCTGTGGAGAACACGGTGGAGATCCTTCAACTGTTGAATTCTGCCACAACATTGGACTGAACTATGTTTCATGTTCACCGTTCCGTGTGCCAATCGCAAGATTAGCAGCAGCACAGGCAAACCTTAACAACCCTCGCTAGTTTTTAAGCTGGCATATAAAGTTAATCAGAATAAATATAAAATCCCATCGGGGCATTCAAAATGCCCTTGTGGGATTTTTTTGTTATATGAAAGTTTGTTCTGTGACATAAAAACGCTCGGAGAAGCTACTTTGTTCTAATTAAGTATGATCGGAAATCTTATTAAATGTCGGATTTTAGAAAAGATTAAACATGGATGTTTACATTGAAAAAAGATAAGATTATTTTAAAGGAAGTCTATGATAATCAGGTATGCGACACAATAAGAAAGTGGGAGAAAAATAATATGCTGGAAAAAAAGTTTAATGATTCGTGGAAATTTTGGATTGATAAGAATGCATTTGCACTGGTCTGGAACACACCGGAAGATGCAAGGGAGATCACACTGCCTCATGATGCAATGATTGAAAAAGAGGCTTATGCAGAAAGCAATAATAAAGGAAATGCAGGGTACAGGGACGGAGATGTCTACAATTATGTGAAAACAATCGATATCCCAAAAGAGTATCGTGATAAAACGGTTTCCTTAAAATTCGAAGGTGTTTATATGAATGCATTTGTTTATATCAATGGGGAATTAGCAGGGAAGTGTCCATTCGGATATTCGACTTTTTATGTGCCTGCAAATGAATTCCTGAAATATGGAGAGGAAAATGAAATCCGTGTCATTGTACGAAATGGCGCCATGACGAACAGCCGCTGGTATTCTGGCGGTGGTATTTACAGGGATGTGTACCTGCTGGTTTCTGACCTGACCTATATTGTAGAAGAGGGAGTCCAGATTGTTACGGAAGCGGCATCAGAGGAGTATGCGGTGGTCCGTATTTCTACAGAATTAAAGAACAGACGCCATTTATCGGAAGAAGTAATGCTTGAAACAACTATCCAGGATGCATCTGGCAGCATCGTGAACAAAGAAATCGTTTCAGCAGTGCTTTTTGAACAGGAGGAAAGAAAAATATGCCAGAGGATTGTACTGGACAACGCAAAAGTCTGGTCAGCTGAAACCCCGAATTTGTACACCTGTGTCAGCAGACTATACAGAGGTGAAAATCTGCTAGATGAAAGCAGGACTGTATTCGGCGTCCGTACCCTGCAGGTGGATGCAAAAAAAGGCCTCCGTGTGAATGGAACAGTTGTGAAGCTGCGAGGCGCATGCATCCATCATGACAGCGGGCTGCTAGGAGCTTCAACTTATGATGATGCACAGTATCGTCAGGTAAGTATCTTAAAAAATGCTGGATTTAACGCAATCAGAATGTCCCACCATCCAATGGCGCCTGCTATGCTTCGAGCATGCGATGAATTAGGCATGTATGTCATGGATGAAACCTTTGACATGTGGAACCGCTGTAAATCAGATTATGATTATGGCCTCTATTTTCAGGAATGGTGGGAAAGAGATGTAACTGCAATGGTAAGGAAAGACTTTAGCCATCCGTCCGTGATCCTGTATTCCGTTGGAAATGAGATTCCTGAAATAGGGAGCAACCATGGTGCGCAGGTCTGCCATAAGATATGTGAGAAAATCAAGTCACTGGATAACACAAGATTCATCCTGGCAGCTATCAATGGCGTATTTGCGGCTGGGGATGCAGTAGACAGGATTGTATCGGACGTGGTGTCGGAACTCAGCAAAGTAGGGCAGATCGAGGGAAATGTCAATGATTTCATGACCCTGATGGATGGGCATCTGGACGATATCGTGGTACATCCTGAGATCTCCAGAAGACTCGAAAAGGCATGCGCATCAACGGATATTGCCGGGTATAATTATATGACAGCGCGATATGAGGAAGATGGCAGGAACTATCCGAACAGAGTGATCGTAGGCAGTGAAACCTATCCACCGGAAATTGCCAGGAACTGGGCGCTGGTTGAAAAATGCGGCCATGTAATCGGAGATTTCACCTGGACCGGTTGGGATTACATTGGAGAAGCAGGTGTTGGAGTTCCGGCTTATAACTGGGGAGAAGGCGGATTCGGTGCTACATTCCCATGCCAATTGGCATATACGGGGGACATGGATATTACAGGATACAGAAGACCGGCCTCTTACTTTAGGGAAGTGGTTTTCGGGTTGAGAAAAGAGCCGTATATTACTGTGCAGAATCCAGGCAGGTATGGTGAACACCTGATCAAGACTCCGTGGGTCATCAGTGACAGCCTGTCAAGCTGGACTTATAAAGGGTATGAGGGCAAACCTGTAGTGGTTGAAATTTATTCTCCGGGTGAAGAAGTTGAATTACTGTGCAATGGGAAATCATTAGGAAAAAAAGCAGCAGGAAAAGACGCAGGATTCAGGACATGTTTTGATGTCGTTTATGAACCGGGAACAATTACTGCTGTCGCATATGAAGGCGGGGAGGAGATTGCGCGGACAGAACTCAAAACTGCTGGAGAAAAGAGAAAAATAGCACTATATGCTGAAAAGGGAAGAGACACGGAGCTGATCTATATTCCGATTGAAATCTGCGATGAGCAGGGAACGCTTGCAGCAGATGAAGAACTGAAATTGGAGATTTCAGTTGAGGGTTCAGCAGATTTAGCGGGATTTGGAACCGGAAATCCAAAGCCGCTGTATAACTATAACAAAGCCGTTACTGAAACGTTCCAGGGCCGTGCATTGGCTATCGTTAAAAAGAATGGAATACCAGGTGATATCACACTGAAAATCCAGTCTTATAAAGGCCAGGAAGAAATGTTCGTGCTGCATGACTGGTGGAATGAGTAAATGTAAAAATGCAAGTCCATTCCCCGCCTGAAGAGGCGGGGAACTTTTCTGACAAGATTAAAATATGTCGGATTGTGAAAAAGATACAACATGGATTACCGGCTTCAGATACGTTAAAATACAAATAGCTTAAGATAACAGGGAATAAGAAATCCATCACAGTATACAAAGGAGTGTTAAAGAATGTCAAACGAAAACGTAATACTAAACAAAAATGTAATGTCGGGCGAAAAAGTATCAGCTCAAAAAGCGTCAGCAAAACCTGAAAAGGTCAGCAATGCTTTTAGATGGTTTCATGCAACTTCCTTAAATGGTGGCGTAATGCTAATAGCGGCAACTATTGCAAGCTACTATTCCGTATTTATGACAGATACAATCGGAATACCTGCGGCAGCAGCGTCTGTCATTATGCTGGTTGCCAGCTTATGGGATGCAATAAACGATCCGATTATGGGAACACTTGCAGACAGGACAAAGACAAGGTGGGGACGTTACCGTGTGTACTTTACTGTTTTTCCAGTATTAATGGCAATTGTAGGCGTGCTGTTATTCCTGAATCCGCCGGGATTAAGTAGTGTCTGCTGAGCAGACCTGAAACCATTGATTTTACTGATTTTCTCGACGTTTTATGATAAAATATATGCAAGGGTTTTTGATTTGCTGAAATGTTTTTCTTGCAGTTTTTCGAATATTT
>NZ_FMKA01000013.1 GCF_900096945.1 Anaerobium acetethylicum
TCTCGTACACAAAATTTCTTCTTTTTTTCCAAAATCACCAATATTCAATTTTCAATCTACATTTGCATCTTTTGATTCTAACTCCGAGAAGTTATGTTATTATAGTAGCACACATCCATAAAGTAAAATTATTTATTGTGATGGATATATAAAAATAATTTATAGATAATATGGAGTTGCATATGCTGGATTTTAGAATAGAAACATTTTTGTGTGTCTGCAAGCATCTGAACTACACAAAGGCAGCAGAAGAATTGAAAATAACACAGCCCGGGGTATCGCAGCATATTAAATATCTGGAAGCTAATTACGGAGATAAGCTGTTTCGCTATACCAATAAAAAGCTGGCTCTCACACAAGCCGGTATGGAACTGCGAGATGCCATGATTTCGGCGAAACACGATTATATGCATCTGAAGAAGAATATCAAGGAACGTGCAGACGGGACAAAGCGGATCAAATTCGGCGCCACCCTTACGGTTGGTGAATTTCTGCTGCCGCCTAAAATAAGAGATTATATCAGAAGAAATCCCAATACGCAGATTGATTTTACCATAGCAAACACGAAAGAGCTGCTGGGTTTATTAGAAGACGGCAAGATTGATTTTGCAATGGTCGAGGGCTATTTCAAGAAAAGCGGATACGAATACAGGACAATATCCAATGAAAAATATGTCCTGGTCTGCGGAAATGAGGATCCCCTGGAAAAGGTGGAAGCGTTTGAGGAATTATTTGGGCATAACTTGTTAGTCCGGGAAGATGGATCCGGCACGAAAGAAATTCTGGAACGTTATCTTTCTGAGCATGGATATGCAGTTTCTGATTTCTCAAGCATATCAGTGATCAATAATATACAGGTGATCAAACAGCTGCTTGAGGGCGGATGCGGCATAAGCTTTCTTTATGAAATCGCCGTGAAAAAGGAACTGGAAGAAGGAAAACTGAGGGCGGTTCCAATAGCAGGATTTGACCTGCACCATGAGTTTAATTATATATGGCGCAAGAACAGTGTTTTCTGCGAGTATTATGAAACATTATTTGCTTCTTTGTTTGGCGGGGATGAATAAGATGCTAAGCAGGATTTGAAAAAGTATTAAATAAATCTTTGAGAGAAGAATTTATGAGAGCAATAGACAAATGTCAGCAGGCATTTGATCAGGCTGATTAATTGATAGAAATGGGGAAGTATCATGCATGAGACAAAGGTGAAATCTATTCTGTCCGCTCAGAACGGCATGAACATGTACCGAGGGTGTACTCACGGCTGTATCTACTGTGATGCGAGGAGTACCTGTTATCAGATACTGCATGAATTTGAAGATATTGAAGTGAAATCGAATACTGCAGAATTACTGGAACAGGCATTACGAAGCAAGAGAAAAAAATGTATGATAGGAACCGGAGGGATGAGCGACCCGTATCTTCATGCTGAAAAGCAGCTGAAGATTACCAGAAGATGTCTGGAACTGATTGATGAATATGGCTTTGGGGTTGCGATACAGACTAAATCCGATCTGATACTAAGGGATCTGGACCTGCTGAAAAGTATTAACAGAAAGACCAAGTGCGTTGTTCAGATGACTATGACTACATATGATGAAAATTTATGCAGAATTCTGGAACCAAATGTTTGTACTACAAAGCGCAGGGCAGAAGTCTTAAATATCATGAGAGAGGAAGGAATCCCCACTATATGCTGGATGACACCAATACTGCCTTTTATTAATGATACAGAAGAAAATATAAATGGTATTTTAGACTATTGCAAGAAGGCCGAGGTATATGGAATTCTTCTCTTTGGGATAGGGCTGACCCTGCGTGATGGGGACAGGCAATACTTTTATAGTAAGCTGGATCAGAATTTTCCAGGGATGAAAGAAAAATATGTCAGGACATATGGTAATGATTATGAGATTCCATCTCCAAAAAGTGAGCACCTTATGAAAATCGTCAAGACGGAATGCAGTAGAAATAATATCATATGCGATGCCAGTCAGTTATTTGCTTACATGCGCTTGTTTGAAGATAAACAGGCAGGAAGGCAAATGAGTTTATTTGAAGATTAAGGAAAGAGACGAATAAACAGGCTTTATGCTTTGGAAGGTGCAATACGGGGAATCAGGAAAACCTTATTGCCGGATGAGAGAAAAGCAGAACTCAGGGAGTTTTATAAATGGCATAAGAGATAGAAAATAGTATGAATGCAGGTTTGACAAATTCCAGTAAGGAAGATACTATTAGGGCTAATATCAAAGTAATTACAAGGGGAGGAAAAGTAGATGTATTTGTTTCTAAAATACATCATACAAGAGAATATGATTCGTATTGCAATTGTGGAGGATGAGAGAGACTGCCAGCTTTCATTGGCTGAGTATCTGGGTCGATTTGGAAATGAAAATGATAAGAAGTTTGATATTGCATTGTTTGATGATGGGATGGATATCACAGAGAATTATGAATCCAGATGGGATATCATCTTCATGGATATCAAAATGAAGCACATGGATGGCATGACAGCCGCAAGAAAAATACGGGAGTATGACAAGGCGGTCATCATCATATTTATCACGACCATGGCGAAATTTGCGATTAAAGGCTATGAGGTGGATGCATTGGACTTTGTCCTGAAGCCACTGAAGTATCCGCAGTTCGTTGACAAAATGAAAAAGGCGCTCAGTTCGCTTTCCAGAATTTCAGAACACAAATATCTGCTTTTACCTGTTGAAGATAGAAAAGAGCGTGTTTCTACGGAACAGATCATGTTTATAGAGGTCAAGGGCCATAATCTTTATATAGTCACGGAACAGGGTACTTATACGATGCGCTATTCCATTTCAAAACTGGAAAAGGAATTGACCGGATATCATTTTATACGATGCAATAATTCCTACCTGATTAATCTTAAAAATGTGACTGGTGTGGAGAAGGATATTGTGATGATTAATGAGAATAGAATACCAATCAGCAGAACGAGGAAAAAGCAGTTTCTGGAGTCGCTGTCAAATTATCTGGTCGGGGGATATCGCTGATGAATAGCTTTCCATTATCAAGCCTGCTCATTTATTTTCCGCTGGAATTATTCGGTGCGGTCATCGTTTATGGGTTTTTATTAAAAAGAAGAACTCATTTTGCAGCAAGAATGATCATTTTTGCTTTGCTCAGCTATTTTGCTGTAGTTCAACTATTGTCAGGAGTTTGGGAAATAGCAGGTATAGCTGATTTGACAAGTTATAAGACAAGTTTTATGATGTATGGCCTCTTATGTGTCTGCATATTTTTATCCATGATAGTTGTCGTATGGGGCACCTGTGATGTCAGATTCCGTGAAGCGGTCTATTGTGCGACCTGTGCATATCTGACGGAGCATATGGTCTACTGTATCCGGATTCTGATCAATCATGTATCTGGAAAAAATCTCACAGATGCCGGTACAATCTGGTATTATCTGGTGCATGCGGGGGCGTACTTTATCGCATACCATATATTTGTAAAACGGATGATCAGCGGAAAGCATTATGCGGCGGGAGCCGTACAATCTTTGTGGCTGAGTTTAAGCACCCTGTTCATGGTTCTGGTAATGAGCCTGGTAGCGAGTGCATATGAGTTTGCCTGGATCCATGGGATTTATGCATTTTTCTGCTGTTTTTTTGTACTCATCAGCCAGGTGAATCAGTTGAAACAGTTAAATCTGCAGAATGAGCTGAACTACAACCAGCAGCTCTGGATCAAGCACAAGGCCCAGTATGATATGTCAAAGGAAAACATTGATATCATTAACCGGAAATGCCACGATCTTAAGCATCAGGTGGCTGCTTTAAGGCAGATCAGCGATCTGGAAAAGCAGAAAGAAGCGATTGATTCCATGGAACATTCCATTCTGATTTATGATTCCATTTTGGAGACAGGAAATGAAATTCTGGATACAGTATTAACCGAGAAAAGTTTAATCTGCACTGCAAACAATATCGATTTGAACTGCATGATAGATGGAAAACGGCTGGATTTTATGGATACGGTGGATCTGTATACATTGTTTGGAAATGCTCTGGATAATGCGATTGAAGGGGTGCTGAAGCTGGATCGCGAAGAGAACTGCGGCATCAGCATACTGGTCCATGAGAAAGTCAACCTGATCTTTATCCAGGTGGAAAATCACTTCCGGGGAGGGCTCCAAATGAAGAACGGACTGCCTTTGACCGACAAGGAAGATAAGAAATATCACGGGTTCGGACTGAAAAGCATTATTCATGTGGCAGAGAAATATGGCGGATTCGTCAAGATAGAAACGGATTGCCAGATATTCGTACTCAGAATTACAATTCCCATATATGAAAAAGCATTGACTGTCCAGTAGCCTGTTACCGTGTCCTGAACAGCCGCCAAAAGTATTGGGATCTGCCTCTGCCTGTGAGTTGTGACACAAAATTGACCAGTTAGGACATGCAGAACAAACAGAACAGGTACCATGATAAAATCCTTATAAATTGTGCACAATTTGAAAGAGATGCGAAATTCTTAGGGAGGTTAATCATGGAAACAACACAAAAAAGAGTGAAGAAAAAGAGAAAAGCAGGGAAAAATGGAAAGGTTATCAAAACGGTCATTTCAGCAATATTAGTAGTGGTCATGATCGCTGCGATTGTGGCTGCGAATAGTCTTCTGGTCGAAAACAGCCGTATCGTGAATAATATAATGGGATTCAATCAAAAGACGATCAGCAGTTCAAATGTGGATTCCACCGGCCTGGACCTTGCATACAACAAATCTGACTATACGCCTGAAGAAATCGGTGCAGCAGAAGATTCCCTTTATGATTCCATATCAGCCGAAGGAATTGTTCTGCTGAAGAATGATGATCAGGTATTGCCGCTTTCCAAAGAAACTACCTTCAGTTTTTTCAGCGTCAATGCGGCGAAAATAAGTATTGGCGGAGGAATGATGGGTGGCGGCATCAGCTTGAAAGATGCCTTTGATCAGGAATCTGTGAAGATGAATGATGCGTTATGGCAGTTCTATTCCAAAGGGGATGGCTCTGAGTATGGATTGGGATCTGGATCCATCAGCTATGGAGACAGTGAAGATTTCAGCATCAAGGAATGCCCGCTTTCTGTATTAGAGGGAAATGAAGAGGTTATGGAAAGCCTGAGCGGAACCACACCGGTCTATTTCCTGAAACGTGTAGCCGGAGAAGGCCGCGATATGCCTCGTTCCATGTACAATCATGCAGATAACAAGGAAGACCAGGCAAAAAGCTATCTGGAACCGGATACGACAGAACTGGAAATCCTTTCATACTTAAACGATAATTTCAATGAGGTGATTCTTGTAGTCAACTCAAATGCAGCCTTAGAGCTTGACTGGCTGGCTGATTTCCCTAATATCAAAGCAGTCATCTATGCGCCGGATGGACTTGCTGCGCTTCCGGGCATACTCACAGGAACCATAAATCCGTCGGGAAGGACTGTCGATACCTTTGCTTCAGATGCACTGGCTTCACCTGCAGCGCAGAATATAGGCGATTATGCTTATTATGCGGAAGATGGAACTCCGACAAAATACAATTATGTCAGCTACAAAGAAGGAATCTATGTAGGATACAAATACTATGAAACCCGCTATGAAGATGTCGTATTGGGACAGGGAAATGCAGGGGAATATGAGTATGCTTCTGAAGTGTGCTATCCGTTTGGTTACGGATTATCCTATACGACATTTGAATGGGGCAATCAGCAGGTAACCTGGAACGATTCAACATGTACAGTGACAGTAGATGTAACGAATACAGGTGATGTGTCAGGAAAAGATGTGGTGGAAATCTTTGTACAGAGTCCGTACACGGAATATGACAAGGAAAATCATGTGGAAAAAGCCTCTGTACAGCTTGCGGGTTATGATAAAACGAAGGAACTGCAGCCAGGTGAAACTGAAACTGTGACAGTTACATTTGATGAAGAGCAGTTGAAAGCATATGACTACACGAATGCAAAAACTTATATCCTGGATGCCGGTGAATATTATATTGCCGCAGGAAAAAATGCCCACGATGCGATCAACAACATACTCGCGGCAAAAGGGAAGACTACAGCCGAAGGCATGACCAGCGACGGAAATCAGAATCTGGCGTCAACATATACACCGGACATTGCAGATACGGACGCAGTGACCTACTCTGTTGATTCCTATAGCGGAGAGCAGATTACCAATCAGCTGGATGCTGCAGATGGCGATATTGCCTGTCTTTCAAGAAGCGACTGGCAGGGAACATGGCCTGAACACGACGGAGTGGCAAGTTCCGTAATCAGTACATGGGGAAATGAGATAAACGGCACTGATGCGGAGGGCAATCCTGCTTCCTATACCTATTACAAGACAATCGACAGTGAAGGGCTCGCACAGCTGGATTCTTTCGATTCCCTGAGCCCCGTGGATCCTGAAAGCTTTCAGGATGAAATCGTATATGGCGAAAAGAATAATTTGACCTTGATTGAAATGCGCGGCCTCGACTTTGATGATCCCCTTTGGGAAGACCTGCTCGATCAGCTGACACCGGAGGATTATTATAATACGATCGGAATATCAGGTTATGGCATTGAGTTTATCGATTCTGTGAATATGCCTTTCTGTAAAGATGCAGATACGGCAGCAGGCCTGATTTACGGCGGGACAGGAAAAATGTTTCCAAATATGATGACCCTGGCGCAGACCTGGAATCAGGATCTGGCACTGGAATACGGCACCATGATCGGCAATGAAGCAGTATTAGGCGGAGCTGACGGATGGTATGCTCCATCCATGAACATTCACCGCACACCTTTCTCAGGAAGAAATGGTGAATACTATTCAGAAGACGGATTCTTATCCGGAACAGTTGCCTCTTTAGAAGTAAAGGGAGCGGCTTCAAAAGGACTTTATACCTACATCAAGCATTTCGCATTCAATGACCAGGAAAACCACAGAGGCGACAGAGACGGCCAGTTTGGCCTGGCAACCTGGCTGAATGAGCAGGCAGCACGTGAACTCTATCTATTGCCATTTGAAATCTGCATGAAAGTGGGGAATATTGAGCAGAACTATCTTGTTAAGAATGAAGATGGGACATATAAGAATGCAGCCCGGGAAATTCCTGCCTGTCAGGCAGTCATGACAGCTTTCAATCGTATGGGTTATACCTGGACCGGAGGATCATATCCGTTAATCACAGGAATCCTCCGGAATGAATGGGCATTCAACGGATTGATCATCACGGATAATGCCAATACAAGTCTCTTTATGGACTGTTATCAGATGATTGAGGCGGGAGGAGATATAAAATTAACTTCTTTAAGTGATTCTGCCCGTTTTGACTATGATAAAAACGATGCGGCTACCTACCATTATGGAAGGGAAGCAATGCACCGTCTTCTGTATACGGTTTCCAACTCCAAGGCAATGAATGGAGCGATGCCAGGAAGTGTATTTAAAAATGAAATGCTGTTTACAGAAAAATTAAAAATTGGCATTAATATCGGATGCGGTATCGGTATTGCGCTTTTGGTTCTGTTTACTATATTGCGTTTTGTAAAAAAGAAAGAAAAAAGCAAAGTAGTTTGTGATATTTCATACTCGAACGAATAATAAAATCAAATAGGACGTGATGCAAAACATGTTCATTCGCAGCGCGCTCTCGCTTAAATGAAGACGTAGTGGTACGTAAGGCCGCAAAATACGAGACCTAAGTACCAACGTCTTCATAAAGCTGCTCATTGAATCTTGTTTTGCATCACTGCGTGTTGGATGGCGAATGTGCAAATCGATGAAACTGAATGTTGCAAGAGAGCTTTGGACACTCTAATCCAGAGTATAAAAACAGAACATTCGGCATAACCATTTAGAACAATCATCCAGTGAAGTGATCTACAATGGATTTGCATAAAACCCCGAGTCACCATGCTGCTTCCTGTATTCAGCGGGACTCATCCCATATTCTTTTTTGAACAGACTATAAAAACTGCTTTTATCTTTATAGCCGATAATAGCAACGATATGCTCGATGCTGTAATCAGTATAGAGCAGATAGTTTATGGCATTCTGCAACCGGATATGAACGATCAGGTCACGAAAGGTCTGCCCTGTCTGTTTGTGGATCAGTGCAGAAAGATATTTTGGGTGGTAATTGAACTGTGAGGCAACGGCATTCATGCTGACAGTCTGATAATTCATGTAAATATAGTCGATAATCTCTGCCATCGCTGTGTTGCCATGGCGGGAATGTTCCGTGCCGCATCTTATAATGAATGAAAAAATCAAAGTAAGCAATGACTCGATGATAACCTGGCTGTATTGCTTTTTATCAAGATATTCTTTTGTCAAAAGTTCAATCAGATGATCTGTATCCTTATCCAGAGACTGAAGATACAGGAAAGATGGTTGTTTTACATTTTCAACACGATAGCGTATAAAAAAGGCATTGAGCAGCGGATCGTGAAACAGTACCTGAAACAGGGATTTCTGGAACAGGTTTGTGGGAAGTACGATGTTAAGTATCAAATCTGTTTCTTTCGTATATTTTTTAAAATAATGCACCGCATTGGGATTCATGATACAGAGATTTCCTTCCTGCAGATGGATTTCCTGTCCATTAATGACACCAATCGGAGATCCCTTGCAAACATAAATCAGTTCAAAAAAATCATGATAGTGCTTAATGCTGTTTCCGCTTTCGCGGTGGAATGACATGAACAGGGATTGCGAAGCGTCCCGAAAGAAAAAAGAAGCAGAAAAAAGAAGCGGGGAATCAGATGATGGTTTTTCAGCTTCTTTTTTTGGTACGGAAAGCAAAGCGCGTTTGGCGTTTTCTTCCTCGATTTTGTCTGAGTGCTCCCAAAGCTTATTGATTAAATTCTGTTCCATAATATCTTACCTCACAACACAGGATGTATTACCTGGGAATATTTAAAATCCTACTGTATTATTATATAATCCATGTATGTGAAAAGCCAGAAGAATCATGCGATAGATCAAAAAAATACAATCGGGAAATGCCGGAAAAATCGTTGTGTGAAATGGTAAGCATAAACCGGCATAAGAATAGTAAAAATCAGCAGAATAAAAGGAGAAGCTCAAATGAAAATCACATCATGCAAAACAAATCATATTGTCAACCCACTCGGGTATGGCATGGAACAAGCAACGATATCATGGATCGCAGAGGATACATCATCCAAAAAACAGTTGGCGGCCCAAATTATTGTGTCACAGGATGCCGAAATGAAAACGGTGATCTATGACAGCGGAAAAACTCCGGAATTATCCAGCCTGGCTGCAGAGCTGCCTGTAAAACTGGCTCCGTATACGAGATATTACTGGACAGTCAGGGTGTGGGGAGATGACGGAGACGAAGCTGTTTCTGATGTGAACTGGTTTGAGACCGGGAAACGTGAAGATGGCTGGCAGGCAAACTGGATTACTCCTGAATGGGAAGACAAAAACATTCATCCCTATATGAGAAAATCCTTTCATATCAATAAGAAGATAAAGTCAGCAAGAGCGTATATCACAGGCATGGGGCTATACGAGCTTGAAATTAACGGAACCCGTGTCGGACAAGAACGCTTGACGCCATACTGCAATACTTATGATGCATGGGTGCAGTATCAGACGTATGATGTAACAGAATCGCTGCAGGAAGGGAACAATGCCGTGGGCGTGCTGCTTGGCAATGGATGGGCGAAGGGACGATTTGGAACATTCGGCGATCTGAATACCCCCTACACTGATTCGTTTGCACTCCTGTGTGAATTACGCATCACATTGGAAGACGGAAGTGTAGAGGTTATCTGTTCGGATTCAGACTGGAAATGCAAACCATCTCCGATCATAGACGATACGATTTATAATGGCGAGATTTATGATGCCACCAGAGAAATACAAGGATGGTCCAAAGCAGGATTTGATGATTCGGACTGGGAAAAGGTACGGGAATTTGATGCGGCAGGGCTTGGAAAGGTAACTGACAGGCTTTCGCTCCCAGTACTTGTGAAGGAAACGCTTAAGCCCGTGGAGCTGATCCGTACGCCGGCCGGTGAGCTTGTAATCGATATGGGTCAGAATATGGTTGGCTGGCTACGCATCCATATCAGGGAACCGAAAGGAACGCAGATTAAGATTTCCCATGGTGAAGTACTGCAGGATGACAATTTCTATCGTGATAATCTCCGTGAAGCAAAAGCAGAGTATATCTATACATCAGACGGAACCGATCGTGTCATAGAACCTCATTTTGCCTTCTATGGTTTCCGGTATGCGAAACTGGAAGGATTTACTGAGCCGGTTCAGATTGAGGATTTCACCGGCTGCGTCGTATACTCCGACCTGGAACAGACGGGGGAGATTGAAACATCGGATCCATATGTGAACCGCCTCTTTCTGAATGCATTATGGGGGCAGAAAGGCAACTTCCTTGATGTTCCGACAGACTGTCCGCAGCGTGACGAAAGAATGGGATGGACCGGCGACGCCCAGGTATTCAGCGGGACGGCATCCTTTAATATGGATACGTATGCTTTTTATGTGAAGTTCATGCAGGATGTTTATGAGGAGCAGAAGTTCTGCGATGGCATGGTTGCAAGTACTGTGCCGACTTTCAGCAAAATGAAGGGCTCAGAAAGCAGCTTTGCAGGCGGCGGCGCCTGCGCATGGGGAGACTGTGCGACGGTGATTCCATGGGAAGTATATCTCCATTTCGGAGACAAGGCGATTCTGGAAAGGCAGTATGAAAGCATGAAAGCCTGGGTCGACTGGATTAGAAGACAGGATCAGCAGTCAGGGGATCATAAACTCTGGACGGCAGGCTTCCACTTTGGAGACTGGCTGGCGTTGGATGGACCGATCGAAGGCGGAGTCATGGGCGGAACTGATAATGGGTTGCTGGCATCTGCGTACTACAGGCTGTCCACGAACATCCTTTCAAAAACGGCGAAAATCCTGGGTCATACAGAGGACGCAGCATTCTACGGCGCCCTCTCGGAGCAGATCAAATCAGCAATCCAGGATGAATTTTTCACTAAAAACGGACGTTCTGCTATCCAGACGCAGACTGCACATGTTGTGGCATTGCATTTTGACCTGGTGCAGCCGGAAGTCAGGGACAGGGTGCTAAAGGATCTGCAGGTGCTGCTGAAAAAGAGCGGCATGCATCTCAAGACCGGTTTTATTGGAACGCCGTACTTATGCCGTGCACTTTCAGACAATGGAGACTCCGAGAGCGCTTATAAGCTTTTTTTCCAGGAGGACTATCCAAGCTGGCTGTATGAGGTCATGATGGGAGCGACTACAATCTGGGAAAGATGGAATTCCATCATGCCTGATGGAAAAATATCGGGCACCGGCATGAATTCGCTGAACCATTACGCTTACGGGTCAATTGTTGAGTGGATGTACCGTAATATGTGCGGCATCAATCCAATTGAAGAGGCGCCGGGCTTCAGGAAGTTTATAATTAAGCCCTCCGTATACGGGAAGTTGAATTATGCAAAGGCAAAAATCAAATCTGCCATGGGCATGATCGAAAGCGGATGGACCAGGGAGGAGGATGGAACGCTGACAATAAACATAGCGGTTCCTTTTCATGCGGAGGCTGTTGCATATCTGCCGGATGCGGACCTGCTGGCTGTGAAGGGCCTGGAGGGGCTGAGTGCCAGCCAGGATAAAGATAAGGTGAAGGTAGAGCTGCCGGCTGGGCGTTATACATTTTCTTATCTGCCGTCAAGGGACTATGATATGAAATATACAATCGAAACATCCCTACAGGAACTGCTCGTAACGCCTGAAACAAGAAAGATTCTGGAGGATGCATTGCCGCTGCTTCTACAGGCCGCGTCTGGAGATATGGGATTCGAGCTTCCCTACAGTATTGGTGAAGCTGCCCAAAATGCAGATTCATTCATGTTTGGGATGATGTTTGGCGAGGCCGACCTGAATCTCCTCAATGAGAAACTGATGGCAGTTCCGGTGAAGCTCAGAACACTGTAAGATGGCAACGTGTCAGTGCACTAGGTTCAGAGGTCATCAAAAATCGAGTGTTATGTAAATCCAGCATAAAAATATCTCACAGGACAGAGGTTCTGAACAGTTTAGCCAAAATGCGCCATGCGGGGTTTCCCATATGGCGCATTTTTGGTACAATACCTGTACAGAGAAGGGCGGCTGTGTTTTTGCTTAGTTATAAGCAGCCTTAAAAACAAAAGCGCGAACTTGTCTGAAACAGGAAAAGGTGGAAAAATGAAATGACAGGAAAAACACACATATCGGTCGGACTGGCATCATCCTTGCTGGTCACACAGCCTGATACGATAAAAGAAATGGTATTATGCACCGGAATTGCCTTCATTGGCTCCGTCATCAGTGACGTGGACGTGGATACATCCGAATCACACAGGGATCTGGTCAGAGTAATCAGCATCATCGCTATCGCAGCCTGCATGATAGCTTTTGCGGACTACAGATGGGGCGTTGGAATTGTTGACGCACTCAGGAGGCACAGCGGTGCCGTGAGGCTGGCCACGGGCATCGGCGCATTCCTGGGAATCTGTATATTTGGGATGTTTCAGCCCCACAGATCCTTTATGCATTCGCTTCCGGGGATGGCCCTGCTTTGTGGAAGCTTATGGTATCTGTATCCCGCAGTGGTTCCGTATTTTGCCGTATCGATGGCTTCCCACATCATAATCGATATGCTGAATCATAAAAAAGTACGGATTTTGTATCCCTTGAAATGGGGAATCGGACTAGACTTCTGCCTGGCAGACGGACTGGTGAACAATCTCCTGTTTACAGCCGGAAGCATCACCGCTGCAGTCTTTATCTTCATACAGGTGGTCCGGATGTTTTAAAAAACAGGGATTTCATATAAACACAGGATAAAACACCCTTAACAGGTGGACATTTCACAACATTCTTCTATAATAGAGTATGAAGAATATAAACAGAGAGGATTTAAAAATGCCAAATAACATGACAGAAGGGAGACCGATAAGACAGATCGTCTTATTTGCCATACCCGTTTTACTAGGTAACCTTTTTCAGCAATTGTATAACGTTGTTGATTCAATCATAGTAGGAAGATATATCGGGGTCGATGCGCTTGCTGCGGTAGGTTCGACAGGAGCCCTGATTTTCCTTGTTTTTGGGTGGATCATCGGAATGACCAATGGTTTTTCCATTATGATCGCCCAGAGTTACGGTGCCGGGGATTTCAAGAGGCTCCGCCAGTTTGCAGCGCTTTCCTTTGTGCTCTGTGCAGTTATGGCAGTGGTGATGACAATCGGACTGTTATGGGCCAATGGATTTATTCTGCGCCTGATGCAGACCCCGGAGGAAGTATTCAAAGATACCTATAATTATATCGGAATCATGTATGCGGGACTTGCAATCACGGTTTTCTACAATATGTATGCGGGCATGCTGCGTGCCATCGGCGACAGCCGGACGCCTTTATATTTTCTGGCGATTGCCTCAGTGCTTCACATCATTCTGGATATCGTTTTCATTAATGTATTTTCCATGGGAGTGGAAGGTGCAGCCTACGCCACTATAGTATCCGAATTTGTATCCCTGATCCTTTGCGTCTGGTATACGACAAAAAAATATGAGATTTTCAGGATGGGAAAAGAAGATTTTGCTATTGATGTAAGTAGAATCTGGAAGCTGCTGACCATGGGCGTGCCTATGGCCCTGCAGTTTTCCGTAACAGCGATCGGCACGATGATCGTGCAGGCAGCCTTAAACGGGATGGGCCCTTTGATCATGGCGTCCTATTCCGTTGCCGGAAAGATCCAGAGCCTTGTATCCCAGCCCTATGTGGCTCTTGGAGCTACGATGGCAACCTACGTGGGGCAGAACCGGGGTGCAGGTAAAATAGCAAGAGTAAGAGATGGCGTGAAGCAGGGCACAATACTGGCAGTTTCATTCAGCATCCTTTCAGCAGCTATTATATTTTTCTTTGGGGATGTGCTAATAAAAGGCTTTATCAGTGAGGATGTGCAGAACGTGACAAAAACAGCTATGATATATTTCCGTACCGTATTGTGGTTCTACCCATTTCTCAGTATGATTTTTATCTACAGAAATTCCTTGCAGGGACTCGGAGACGGGCTGATGCCTATGATTGGCGGATTATTGGAACTTGCGGCCAGAGTTGTCGTGATCTATTTTGTTGCAGACCGTCTGGGATATCAGGGAATCTGCATGGCAGATCCATTTGCATGGATTCTTGTATCAGTGGCATTGATTCCCGTATACTATAAAAGGATAGCAACTATTCAGGACTACGTTCTTCATAGTCACAGATGATGCACGCAAATTGCAAAATCAGCAATTTGGCGCACGCATGTCTCGGGTATTTATGCAAATTCAGCATAAATACACCTCGCGTGACAGGGGTTCTGTACAGTTACAAAGGATATACAAATGATTTTATAAAAATGGGGGTTAATATGGACAAAATACAGAATACTGATAAGAAGCGTATGAATAAAGTGCGTGTCGCCAGGTTTATCCTGCGCCAGGGCGAGACCACCAAACAGGAAATAGCAGGTTCGCTTGGAATCAGCATGCCTACTGTCCTTCAGAATGTAAAAGAACTTGTGGACTCAAAATTAGTGATTGAAACAGGGGAATATCAGTCCACAGGCGGTAGAAAACCAAAGGCGCTGGCGATTAACGGACAGCTCAAGTATGCAGTCGGTCTGGACATAACGAAAAATCATATCAGCTACGTCCTGATCGATCTGACCGGAAGAATTGTAAAAAAAGAAAGAAACAGAAAAAACTTTGAAAATACGCTGGCTTATTACGAAGAAATGAATGATAAAATGCAGGAATTCATTGATTCGTGCAAGGTGAAACAGAGTAAAATATTGGGCGTCGGGCTATCAATACCGGGAATCATAGATCTGGAACATAAGAATCTGATTGATTCCCATATACTTCAGGTCCACAATTTAGATCTGGATATCGTCAGTTCATTTATTCCGTACGAAACCTATTTTGAAAATGACGCAAACAGCGCAGCCTTTGCAGAAATCAGCGGGGAGACAAAGAATGTTATCTTCCTGTCGTTAAGCAATACAGTCGGCGGATCCATCTATATGAATCAGGAGATCTATAAGGGAGATAATTATAAAAGCGCCGAATTCGGTCATATGATCATCGAAACGAACGGCAAAGAATGCTATTGCGGAAAAAAAGGATGTATAGATGCCTATTGCTCTGCCAAGGTCCTGTCAGCATTGACTGATGATGATTTAGAGCTGTTCTTTGCGAAACTGAAAGAAAAGGATGCCGTCTGTACAGATGCATGGGATGAGTATCTGGATTATCTGGCAATCACAATTACAAATCTGAGAATGGCTTTCGATTGTGACATCATACTGGGCGGGTATGTAGGAGCATATCTGAAGCCCTATGCCATTGAATTAAGTGATAAACTGAAGAAATACAATCTGTTTGAAAATCAGACATCCTATGTACAAAACTGCAGGTATCAGCTGGAGGCATCGGCAGTCGGGGCGGCAATGAAATTCGTAGATGTATTTTTTGAAAAAATAGAGTAGTGAATAAAGTGCTAAGTGCTTTTGGTGATAATACACAAAAAGCAGCTGGCACTTTTTTGTTTGGAACAATTCAATTTCGTGGATTATCACAGAAGTAGAGAATGATATTTGTTGAAGTAGATGAAAATGCATAAAACAGTTGACATTCGGGGTGCCAGGTGGAATAATGTAGTTACTTACATAAAGCGTTTTATAAAAGTAATACAAAAGTTTCTCGGCAAATGCGAAGGTAATTGAAGGTGAGTGGAAGTCACATATGTGTAGATGGCTTTCTGAAGTGCCAGAACTGACAATGTGCATAATGTACAAAAAAACCAAATAAATGAACTTAAGTTAAAAGATATTGACAAGAGATATAATGTCTGTTAGTATTTAGTATATTAAATAAAGACGTTTTATAAAATGTAATTACAAAATCAAATTATAAAACGAACTCTTAAAAAAGTCAGGAAAAAATGAAAAAAAGGAGGTATTTCAATGAACATGAGAGCATTGGTATATAACGGCCCCAAAAGTATCCGGGTTGAGGATGTTGCAGTGCCGGCAGTCGGAGAGACTGATGTTTTGATCAGGGTGAAATATTGTGGAGTCTGTGGAACGGACATACATATCTACAACGGTGAGGGCGGTGCTTTCGCAGTTGAACCACCTTTGATTATGGGGCATGAGTTCTCAGGTATCGTTGAAAAAACCGGCTCAAAGGTAAAAAAGGTTAAGCCAGGTGATCTGGTTACCATAGATCCAAATGATATGTGCGGCGAGTGCTATTACTGCAAGAACGGCATGGAGCAGTTCTGCCAGAACGTGACTGGATACGGAACCACGGTCAATGGCGGTTTTGCACAATATTGCGTTGTCAGCGAAAAACAGGTTTTCAGGTTTAAAGAGGGCATGGATGCTTTGACAGCAGCTATGGCGGAGCCGGTTTCCTGCTGTATCCACGGAATTGACCTTTGCAATATAAAACTGGGTGACGAGGTGCTGATCATCGGTGGAGGTCCTATTGGTCTCATTATTCTGCAGCTTGCTAAAATGGCAGGCGCCAGCAAGGTGATTCTCTCAGAACCCGTTGCGGAAAAACGTGAGCTTGCAATGAAGCTTGGAGCAGATCTGGCTATCAATCCGCTGGAGGAAGACGTTCCTGAAATTTTAAAGGCCAACTGCAAGAACATCAATGTTGTGATCGAATGTGTAGGAAATCCCCGCACGATTGACAACGCCATCCAGTGGGCTGGAAATGGAGCCACGGTCATGATGTACGGCCTGACAGGACCTGATGCTGAGATTGCGGTAAAGCCGGACGTGGTATTTAAGAAAGAACTGAAGCTGACAGCTTCCTTTATCAATCCTTACACCTTCGAAAGGACGATCGCCATTCTGGAATCCGGGAAGGTGAACGTAAGGGATCTCATCACTGATATAGTTGGTCTTGAAGATTCCGTTAAAGTGTTTGAGGATGAGAAATACAGGCGCAGCGGCAAGGTCGTTATCCAGATGAATGACTAGAAGCCCGAAACAGGCGGACAGATGACTTATATAGAAGGGAAGACGAAAATGAACAAATTGGGTATTTTCACAAACTTCTGGGAAAAGAACTGGGATTTCGATCATCAGAAGTATATCAGGAAAGTACAGAAAATCGGGTTTGACATTCTGGAATTCCAGGCGCAGCCGCTTCTCGACATGTCAAAGGAAAACATGAGCGAAATCAAAAAGTGTGCAGATGACTGCGGCATTGAGCTGACCTACAGTCTGGGCCTTGATATGAAGTATGACGTTTCCAGCGAAAATGATGCTGTCCGTCTGGGCGGAATTGAATATCTGAAGCGTATCGTTGAGCGTATCAGCTACATGGACGGCAGAGCTATTTCCGGGGTCGGCTATGCAGGCTGGGGTTCACCGGATTATATTGTAAACGATAAGAGTGCCATGCTTGAGCGGTCCGTTGCCAGTATGCGCGAAATCATGAAGACGGCAAAGGATTATAATATTACCTATTGTGTAGAAGCAGTAAACAGGTTTGAAAGCGTGCTGATCAATACGGCCGCAGAAGCCCTTGACTACGTTGCCAGGGTGGACAGCGATCATATCGGCGTGCTCCTGGATACGTACCACATGAATATAGAAGAGGACAGTATAGGGGACGCCATCCGTCTTGCCGGAGATAAGCTCTTTGCCGTTCATACGGGTGATAATAACAGGAGATGTCCGGGACGCGGGCATATTGATTTCGATGAGGTCTTTCAGGCGCTTTCTGACATCGGGTATAAAGGCAGGATCGTATCTGAACCCTTCGTTCAGATGGGCGGCGAGGTCGGAAGGGATATCAAGGTTTGGAGGAATCTTGAGGAGCCAACGGAAGCACATCTTGATGAAGAAGCGGCATATCTGCTGAAATTCGAGCAGGATATGCTAAGAAAGTATGGAATGGACTAAGAAGGATAAGCATATGACCGTGCTGAAATCTGTTGATGAAAAGCAGAATTTGCAACCTTTTACTTGAAAATACTATAAAAATAGTCAGATATTGTAAGGTGCAAACGTGCAATCGTGAGAAAATTAACAATATATTGTCAAGTTGCATAGTTGGAAAATGAATTTTTAAAAAAATATTGACAATATGTACAATCTGTTGTAAAGTATTTTTAGAGATAAATAAAGCGGTTTTATAAAATGATTTTAAAAAATCGTTGCAAATATATAGCCGCTTCAATAAACGTAAAAACAGAATAGGTGGTTCCAGTACCTGCTGATCAAAATTTAATGAAAAAGGAGATATGAAATGAAGCATGATTTTTTTTCACTTAAAGGAAAAGTATGCATCGTTACAGGCGGATATCAGGGAATTGGTGAAACCGTAGCCGCTTATCTTGCCGATGCCGGCGCAGACATTGCTATTTTCGATATGGCTGATGCATCTTCGGTAGCCGAAAAAATAGCTGCAGAATACGGCGTTCGCGCCAAAGCTTATATCTGCAATGTAACAGATCCGGAGAATGTACAGGAATGTATAGACAAGGCAGCAGAAGATATGGGCACGTTAGATCTTCTCTTTAACAATGCCGGTATCTGCATCCATAAACCTGCTTTGGAATGTGAACCTAAGGATTGGTTAAAAGTAATTGATGTAAATTTAAATGGTGTTTATTACGTGGCACAGACATTCGGAAGATATCTGGTCGCAAACAATAAAAAAGGAAATATCGTCAATACAGCTTCCATGTCTGCGACAATTGTAAACATCCCGCAGGGACAGGCATCATACAATGCTTCGAAGGCAGCTGTCGTACATCTGACGAAATCTCTTGCAGTAGAATGGGCAGATAAAGGAATCAGAGTCAACTGCATCAGCCCAGGCTACATTCGTACAGCGATTACAGGAAATTCAAATCCTGAATGGCAGAAATTGTGGATTGAATCCATTCCTTATAAACGGATGGGAACACCTGAAGAGCTCGCAGGAGCTGTGATTTACCTGTTGTCTGATGCATCTACATATACATCGGGCTGTGACATGATTATTGATGGCTGCTTTACTCTGGTATAACGTAACTGTTCACTCCGTGACCAGTAACATGCTTCGCGATGCACAGAAATGGTTGAAATGCACCATTTCGTGCTGCAATCCTCGGGTTTTATGTGACTTTCGCTTCGCTACACTCACAAAAACACCTTGCGATGGATGACGTATGAACAGTAATGGTATAGCACTACATCTAATCATTGGTTTCTGAAATAAACGGCGAAATGCTGTTTATATATGTTAATGATATTAACAAATAGGAGGGCTAAAAAATGAAAAAGAGATTAATCGCTTTATTACTCACAACCGCAATGGTGGTAACCGGACTGGTAGGATGTACGACTAAAGAACCTACTACAGACAACAAGACTACTGAGGAAACGGAAAAAGAAACAGGCGATACCTTCAAGGTCGGCATCACGATCCAGTCGCTTGAAAACAGCTATTGGGCAGGCGTTTTCGGAGAAGTTGAGACTTTACTGAAGGAAAAAGGATGGGACTACACAATCCTTGCTTGTAATGATAGCTCGGCTACCCAGATCCAGCAGATTGAAAACTTTGTTACGAATGAAGTTGATTTAATCATGGTTCATCCTTCAGATCCTAATGCTATTGAAGATTATCTGAAAGCAGCTATGGACGCCGGAATCAAGGTAATGTGCTGGGATGACAAGATGACAAATACCGATCTTAACTGGGTTCTTGATAACACTGAGTTAGGTTATACGATTGGTAAAGAAGCAGCAAACTTCATTAATGACCATTATTCAGCAGATAAAAAGGCTGAGGTAGCAATTATGAACTATCCTCAGACTCCGATCCTTCTTGAAAGAGAAACTGGTATCTTATCCGCACTTGAAGAAATTGCAAAAGACAAATATGAAATCGTAGCACAGCAGCCAGCGATTGATGCACAGGCAGCATTATCAAATATGGAAACGATCCTTCAGGCTAATCCTGATTGTAAGATTGTATGTTCCATCGGAGCAGGTGGAGATATCGGCGCTAACGAAGCATTCATGACAGCTACTGGCGGAAAGATTCCGGATGATATGGGTATCTTCTCAGCTGATGCAACACAGCAGCAGCTTGAAGCAATTGTAAATGGCGAAGCAAGCAGGGCATCTGTTGGATTTGAAGGATCTAATAAGAAAACAGCAGAAGCAGTAGTAGATTTATATGAAAAATTACTCAATGGCGAAACCTTTGACGAACAGAATCTTGTAAGACCGCTTCTCGTTATCGATGCTGAAAATGCAGAAGAATATTTAGCAGATTACAAATAGTATGCAGTATAGTATGCAGTAGGTAGGTTCTAAGTTGTTAATGTGGAGCTGTCATGAAATACAGCTCCACATTTTATAAAATAAGAATGGCGTGGTATAGAATATGAATGATGAATATATTTTACAATTACAGCATATTAGAAAAGAATATCCTGGTGTTGTTGCATTAAAAGATGTTTCACTAGAGGTAAAAAAGGGTGAGATTCTTGCACTGATCGGAGAGAATGGTGCTGGAAAATCTACTTTGATAAAAACTTGTTCTGGTGCTGTTATTCCAACGTCTGGTAAAATTATAATAAATGGCAAGGAATTTACCAGTATGACGCCTCAGCTTGCAGCTGAGAATGGAATAGCAATTATTTACCAGGAATTCAATAACGTAAAGGGTCTTTCCGCTGCTGAAAACCTGTTTCTGGGTAATCCCATCAGGAAGGGCATACTCGTAGACAAAAAAGCAATGGAAGAGGAAGCAGAAAAGGCTTTCGCCCAGTTGAATATCAAGATCAATCCGAAGACTCTTGTTGGAAATCTCACAGTCGGCTATCAGCAGATGGTTGAAATTGCCAAGGCGATCATGCAGGATGCCAAGGTTCTGATTATGGATGAACCATCGGCTCCGCTTACGAACGCAGAAGTAGAAAGTATGTTTAAGGTATGTGAATTACTGAAGTCAAAGGGAGTATCCATTATATACATTTCCCACAGGCTGGATGAGATTTATCGTTTGTCTGACCGTATTGTTGTACTTCGAGATGGGGAATATGTGAAAACGCTTATTACAAAAGATTCAGTTGTAGATGAACTGATTCATCTGATGGTAGGACGTGATTTAAAAGAATCATATCCACCGAGAAAACCTTGTATTAAAGAAGAAATCGTTCTGGATCTGCAGAATGTAACAGGCAACGGAGATAAAGAGATCAATTTACAGATAAAAAAAGGTGAAGTGCTTGGACTCGGCGGCCTGGTTGGAGCGGGACGTACAGAACTTGCGCAGATGATATTTGGTGCTGTAAGGAAAACATCAGGTAAGATTGTTTTTAAAGGAAAAGAAATAGATCCGAAGACCCCAAGGGAAGCTATTGATTTTGGCATTGCTCTTGTGCCTGAAGATCGTAAACGCCATGGCGCACTGCTCGGAGTTTCTATTAAAAATAATATTAATATGCCAATATACAAGAAGATTTCCAGGTTTTCCGTAATCGATTCAAAACAGGAACTGGAAACCGCACAAAAATATAAAGAAGAATTGTTAATTAAAACACCATCATTGAACCAATTAGTTAAGAATCTAAGCGGTGGAAATCAACAGAAGGTAATTCTCGGAAAATGGCTTGCTGCAAATTCAGAGTTGATTATTTTTGACGAACCAACCCGTGGAATTGATGTAGGTGCTAAATTTGAGATTTATAAGTTGATCAATAACCTGGTAGAGCAGGGAAAGACCATTCTTTTAATTTCATCGGAAATGGAAGAATTAATGGGCATGTCAGACAGAATTCTGGTTTTGGCGGAAGGCCGTATTACCGGTGAATTAAGAAAAGAAGAGTTTAAACAGGATTCTATTATGAGAATGGCATCCGCCGTGGAGGAGGTAAAGAAGAATGAAAAATAACGTTGTTCTTAATCAATTAAAAAGTAAAGCGATCTGGGTGGTTTTTGTAATCCTGTTTATAGGATTTGCGATTGCAAACCCAAGGTTCCTTTCATCGTCAAACCTATTTACAATTGCCCGTCAGGTTTCTATGTATGGTATCGCTTCCATCGGTATGACGTTTGTCATTCTGATAGCAGGTATTGACCTTTCGGCAGGTTCCGTCATCACGATCGTCAATATTGTGTGTGCGTACCTGATGGTCAACAGCGGCTTTAGTATGCCGGCTGCGATTATCTGTTCGTTGATTATGGCTGTTGGAATCGGTATTTTGAATGGTTTCATGGTTTCAACAATCGGAATTCCTGCAATCATTGCAACTTTTGCAACACAGATCGTTTTTGAAGGAGCAGCGTATCTGCTTTCTGGCGGAACACCGATTTATGGATTCGATACAAGATTCAAGATTATCGGCCAGGGTTATGTTGGACCTATACCGGTACCTGTTATTATCATGATCTGCTGCTTCGCTGTTGGTGCTTTTATCCTGAACAAGACCTACTTCGGACGTTACTTTTATGCAGTCGGCGGTAACGAAGAAGCATCAAAGCTCTCTGGTATCAGAGTTGGCTATATCAAATACCTGATCTATGCTTTATCAGGATTATTCGCAGGGCTTGCAGGTATTGTAATGCTTTCCCGTACGAATTCCGCACAGCCTACAGCAGGTAAAGGATATGAATTCGATGTTATCACATGTGTTGTATTAGGCGGCGTTTCCGTTTCAGGTGGATATGGTAAGATTTCAAATGTAATTGCAGGTGTTATGATCATCGGCGTTCTGACAAATGGTATGGTTCTTTTAAATGTAAGTACCTATATGCAGATGGTTGTAAAAGGGCTTGTCCTTGTACTTGCTGTAGGCTTTGACTGCTTCCAGCAGAAACGCGCAACAACTTAAATATTAGTTTTATGTTACATAGTATGGTTTGTTTTTAGGAAACTGTTCAAGATTAAGTTTTTCCTGGTCGAAGGGGATGCACACAAATTCAAATGCCAGTAATTTTGCGCATGCGTAACTTGGGGTTTATGCAGAATCAGCACAAAACACCTTGCTGTACAAGAGCTTAGAACAGTTACGAATAATCTTAATGATCTGCACCCCAAAGTTATATGAAAAATAGGCTTTGGGGTGTATTTTGTGATTGAATTGAAAAGGAGATAATGATATGAAAGAAATGATGATTCAGCAGGTAATGACAGCTCCACATAAGATTGAGTTTAATGAGGTTCCGGTACCGGAAGTAAAACCAGGTCAGGTTTTGGTACAGATCAAGAGAATCGGCGTATGCGGAAGCGACATCCATGTATTCCATGGACAGCATCCATATACAAGCTATCCGGTTACACAGGGACATGAGGTATCTGGCAAGGTCGCGGCATTAGGCGAAAATGTAACCGGAGTTGAAGTGGGACAGAAGGTTACGATTGAACCTCAGGTCTACTGCGGCGAGTGTTATCCATGTACGCATGGAAAATACAATCTGTGCGAAAATTTAAAAGTCATGGGATTTCAGACTACAGGAACTGCAAGCGAGTATGTTGCAGTAGATGCTTCCAAGGTTACACCGTTACCTGATAACATGACTTATGATGAAGGGGCTATGATTGAACCCCTAGCTGTTGCAGTCCATGCCTGCAGACGCCCCGGCGATGTGAAAGGCATGAAAGTTGCAGTCCTTGGAGCAGGCCCGATTGGTATATTGATCGCGCAGACATTAAAGGCTTTCGGAGCTGCAGAAGTTATGGTGACGGACGTTTCAGATTACCGTCTGGAACTTGCGAAAGAATGCGGCGCTGATTATATCTACAATACAAAAAATGTAGATTTTGGAAAAGCTGTTGTTGAATGTTTTGGAGCGGATAAAGCAGATATCATCTATGACTGCGCAGGCAACGATATCACCATGAACCAGGCAATTCAGAACGCCAGAAAGGGAAGCGTTATCATTCTGGTTGCAGTATATGCAGGCATGGCAAACGTAGATCTCGCAAAGCTGAATGATTCCGAATTGGATTTAAATACGTCAATGATGTACAGACACGAAGATTATGTGGATGCAATACGCTTTGTCGGGGAAGGCAAAATCCAGCTCAAACCGCTCATGAGCAAGCATTTCGCATTTAAGGATTATCTGGCAGCTTATGATTATATTGAAAACAATCGTGAAACAACGATGAAAGTTTTAGTGGATGTGGATCCGAGCAACGACTAAACATGAGGACAATAGGATATACAACGTGACGCATAAATAACTGTTCATTCATACAGCTGCAGAAATGCAGCTGTATGCTTAGGAAAAAGGAACTGCAGCTATTAGAAATCCAAAAACTTCTAAATAATGAAGGAGTTTAAAAGCCAATGAACGTATTTGATAGTAAGCATAATAATAAAAAAAAGATATACCACTATATCCGGGAAAAGGGATTAGCTACCAAGCAGGATATTGCATACAATCTGCAGCTGAGTCTGCCAACAGTTGCCCAGAAGCTGGAAGATCTGGTCGTTCGTGGCTTGGTCGGTGCAGAATGTAAGGTTGCAAATAAGGCCGGCGGCCGGAATCCTGTAGCATACACCTATGTAAAGGATGCAAAAGTGGCTGTTGGATTGGATATTACAAAGCGTCATATCAAAAGCGTTATTATAGATCTTGATGGAAACATTATAAAATATGTTTACAGAAGACGCTTATATCAGCGTAATGATGGCTATTTGAAGACTTTAGGGGAGACGGTTGAAAAGATAATCGACAGCATCGGATTAAGCCGAGATAAAGTGATTGGCGTAGGGATTGCAGTTCCAGGGCTGATTGATTTTGAGAAACAGTGTGTGGTTCGCGGTACGGTCATAGATAATACGGGAATGAGCAGGGAGGATTTTTCAACATATATACAATATCCGACAAAATTGATACATGATTCTAATGCTTCAGGATTTTGTGAAATATGGATGTCGTCTGAATTGCGGAATGCATTTTATATCAGTTTGTGTAATAGTGTCGGCGGAACAGTTCTGATCGATAACGAAGTTTACATGGGGGATGGCCTGTACAGCGGTGAAGTCGGCCATTTGAATCTGGTAACCGACGGGATGCAGTGTTATTGCGGGCAAAAAGGCTGTGCGGACGCATATTTGAATGCAGAACGGCTTGCTGATTATACGAACCGCGATCTGGGAATGTTTTTCCTAAGGCTGGAGCAGGGCGATGGTGTATTGAAAGAGATATGGGATGAATATTTGGAATATCTGGCAGTTCTGATTCATGATATCAGGATGATGTTTGGTTCTACCATTATCGTAGGTGGATATGTCGGAATTTTCATTAAGGACTACATGGAGGTTCTCTGCGAGAAGGTAAACAGGAAAAATCCATTTGGTGAAGATGCAGCCGGTTATATCATGCCCTGCAATAATAACACGGAAGCAGTAGCTACAGGCGCAGCATTATACTTTGTGAAAGAGTTCATAGAGGCAATTTGAAAAAGATGATCGAATCGGAATCATAAGCTTGCACTTCGTAAAGAGACGGGACAGGATATCTTGAATTTTTTTTCGGGATATCCTGTTTTTTAGAATATTTTCGATTGACATATTTGATTATATGTTGTAATGTTACTACATAGTTATGTATTGAAAAACAATACAGACCACAATCTTTAAGGAGGAGAGCGAAAATGCTGGATGCAAGTCAGATCAACAAGAATATTCCGGTACCATTATATTTTCAACTGAAAGAACTTCTGCTTACAGAAATCAAAAAAGGAACATATAAGATCGGGGAAACGATACCGACAGAGAATGAATTAAGCGAAATGTTCCATATAAGCCGCACGACTGTAAGGCAGGCAGTGGGCGAACTCGAACATGAGGGATGGCTCAACAGGGTAAAGAGCAAGGGAACATTTGTAGCAAGGCCGAAATTCCAGCAGAGTTTCACGCAGGCATTGGAATCTTTTAATGACCAGATCATACAGTCGGGCAGGGTTCCGAATACTGTGGTGCTCGATTTCAAGGTCATGATACCAGCCGAAGATATAGCGGCTCAGCTTGGGTTAAAACCGAAGGAAAAGGCAATCTATATCCATCGTAAGCGATGCGCGGACAATGAGCCGATCCTGATGGTAGAGACTTATCTGCCATACGAAAGATGCAGCTTTGTCATGGAACATGATTTGGAAACGGAATCTTTATATGCCATTTTGGGAACGGATGAGAAAACCAGAATCTGTAAGATTGAACGTCTGATCGAAGCGGTAGAGGCAACAGAATATGACATCAGGAATCTCGGGATAGAAAGCGGTAAAGCCATTCAGCAGTTCATTTCCACGGGATATAACACATTTGGCGATATTATTGAATATTCAATATCCAGATACAGAGGAGACAGAAATACGTTTAAAACGACTATCATGCAGAACCAGTAAGGTAATTTTTTAACATTTCATTGGATAATGCTTAAGCATTACAGAAAGGATACCAATATGTCATTCGTTACAACAGAAAGACTGCTTTTAGATGCCCAGAAAAGAGGATATGCAGTAGGTGCATTCAATGTGGAGAATATGGAAATGGTGCAGGCGGTCGTTGCGGCTGCAGAAGAACTGAAAGCGCCGGTCATCATGCAGACAACACCTTCAACAGTTAAATATGCAAGTTTAGCATATTTCTATTCCCTCGCTAAGGCTGCCGGTGAGGCGGCAAGCGTGCCCGTAGCGATTCACCTTGACCACGGCAGCAGCTTTGAACTTGCCATGCAGGCATTGAGGACCGGCTATACATCCATCATGATTGACGGTTCCCATAGTGTCTTCGAGGAAAATATCGCACTTACAAAGAGAGTAGTGGATGCCTGTGCACCTTCGAAGGTTCCTGTCGAAGCGGAACTTGGAAAAGTCGGCGGAAAAGAGGACGATCTGGACGGCGGAAGCGGCGGATTCACGGATCCTTCAGAAGCAAAAGAATTTGTTGAAAAGACGGGGATTTCATCCCTGGCTGTGGCAATCGGGACAGCCCATGGATTATATGCAGGTGTGCCAAAACTCGATCTGGAACGCCTCGGCGAAATCAGGAAAGTGGTTGATATCCCATTGGTTCTCCATGGAGCATCAGGATTGTCGGATGACGCAGTCAGAGAAAGCATCAAGCTTGGAATCTGCAAGGTCAATTTTGCAACTGAACTCAGGATCGCATACAGTGACGGGGTCAAGGAATGCTTCAAGAAAGCACCGGACGCCTTCGATCCAAAAAAATACGGTGAAGCCGGACGCGAGAACGTGAAACAGCTTGTCATTAACAGAATGAAAGTCTGCGGATGCGACGGGAAAGCATAGATCACTATTCAGGACTACGTCCTTCACAGTTACACGTGATGCACATAAATTGCAGAACATGGATCTGCATTGATGGGAGACGAATATGGAAGATTTATTATTGGGTATCGATATTGGAACATCGGCTTGTAAAATCGCGATTTTCAATAAAAAAGGCGACGTGATCGCCCAGTCTAACCAGAGTTATCAATTGTACTATCCGAATCCGGGATGGGTGGAACAGGATCCGGATGAATGGTGGGACAGCATATGCCTTGGCATAAAAGACTGTCTGGCACAGTCCGGAGCTGATCCGGTACAGATAAAAGGAATCGGGATAGATGGGCAGAGCTGGTCCTCGATTCCTGTCGACAGGGATGGGAACTGCCTGCACAATACCCCGATCTGGATGGACACAAGGGCAAAGGATATCGCTGAACGGGTGACGAAAGAGGTCGGAGCGGACAGGATTTTTGAAGTGGCAGGAAATGCATTCCTTCCCTCTTACACAGCCCCGAAAATATTGTGGTTCAAAGAAGAAAGACCTGAAATTTATGAAAAGACTTATAAATTCCTGCACAGCAACAGTTACATCGGGATGAAGCTAACAGGCGTCATGTCTTCCGATAAGTGCCAGAATTATGGCATTCATTTCTTCAATATGAAGACCTGTACCTATGACATGGAACTGGCAGAAGAAATTGGAATCTCTATTGATAAAGTTCCGGACATCTACGACTGTCACGACATCATCGGTTCTGTAACGAAAGCGGCTGCCGAGATCACGGGATTAGCGGAAGGGACGCCTGTCGTTGCTGGCGGACTTGATGCAGCCTGCGGTACGCTGGGAGCCGGCGTATATAAGGCGCAGCAGACCCAGATTCAGGGCGGCCAGGCCGGCGGCATGAGCATCTGCGAAGACAAGCCGATTGCCCATCCGAAACTGATCCTCAGTACACACGTCATACCAGACCTGTGGCTGCTGCAGGGCGGAACCGTCGGCGGAGGCGGAGTCCTCAGATGGTTCAAACAGGAATTAGGCGGTGGACAGTCCTTCGATGAACTGACTGCTCTGGCAGAGGCAGTGGAGCCGGGATCCGATGGGGTCGTCTTTCTTCCCTACATGTCGGGCGAGCGATGCCCGATCTGGAACCCCGATGCAAAAGCCGTATTTTACGGATTGGGATTTGACAAGACAAAAGGCCATATGCTCCGTGCGGCCCTTGAGGGCGTAGTCTTTTCAGTTGCCCACAACCTGAAGGTTGCAGAAGAGGCAGGCGCCAATATAAAAGAGATGGACATAAGGGCAATGGGCGGCGCCGCCAACAGCAGGCTTTGGATGCAGATGTATGCCGATGTAACGGGATGCAGGATCAGCATACCTGCTTCTGATACGGCAACCACACTGGGAGCGGCTATACTGGCAGGTGTAGGCATTGGCATGTATGGCAGTTTTGAGGAAGCAGTCGAGGAAACGGTAAAAATAACAAGAGTTCAGGAGCCGGTTGCAGAGAACCATAAAAAATACATGGAATCCATGGAATTATATCTGGAGCTCAGTGAAAAATTAAAAGATACATTCAGCAGATAATGTAAGGAAAGGCAGGTATACAGATGAAGGCAGGAGTATTGCATGCAAGGGAAGATTTGAGATATGAAGAGATTGAGACGCCAAAACTAAAAGTGGGTGAAGTTTTAGTCAAGGTGAAATATACAGGAATCTGCGGTTCAGACATTCCAAGGGTAAACGGGGATGCATCCCATTATTTTCCTAATATTTTGGGCCATGAATTTTCAGGCGTCATCGCTGAAACTGGAGAAGGCGTTACCACTGTAAACGTCGGAGACAGGGTATCAGGCGTTCCGCTTGTTCCTTGCCTGAAATGCGAAGACTGCCAGAAGGGCAACTATTCACTCTGCAAGCACTACAGCTTTATCGGTTCCAGACAGTTCGGAAGCTTTGCAGAGTATGTTACAGTGCCTGAGAAAAATGTGGTCAGATTCGAAGATTCGATTACGTTTGAACAGGGAGCCCTCTTTGAACCGATTACGGTTGCACTCCACGGATTACAGTGCCTGGACTACAAAGGCGGCAAAACTGTGGCCATACTCGGCGGCGGAACCATCGGCCTGTTTACAATGCAATGGGCAAAGATATTCGGTGCAAAGAAAGTGGTTGTATTTGATATCGACAACGACCGCCTGGAACTTGCAAAGAAGCTCGGCGCTGATGCGGTGATCAACACCCTGGAAGAAGGCTTTATGAAAAAAGCGAAAGAGCTGACCGGGGGAAAAGGCTTTGACTATGTATATGAGACTGCCGGAAACACGGTTACGATCAAGATGACATTTGAACTTGTCGCCAATAAAGGCGAAGTATGCCTGATCGGAACGCCTACGAAGGAATTGTCATTCAGCGTTTCTGAATGGGAAAACCTCAACCGCAAGGAATTCAAACTGACTGGTTCCTGGATGTCATACAGCGCCCCATTCCCTGGAAAAGAATGGGAACTGACGGCGCATTATGTCGGAACAGGTGCAATGAAGTTTGATGATTCCTTCATTTTCAGGAAAATGCCTTTAAGCCAGATCAAGGATGCTTTCGAACTATTCAAAGTACCTGGCCAGGTAAAAGGGAAAATACTGATTGACAGTGAAAAGTAAAAGTGATTTACAGAGCCGCTGTCCCGGGAGTTGAAATGGCGAAGACCTGTCGCCATTCGGGCAGGGGTGCAAAAGGGAGGAAAATATGATTGTAACAGTGACCTTAAATGCTGCGGTAGACAAAGCCTATGTGATCGAAGAGTTGAAAAAAGGCGAAGTAATGAGGGTGATCAGGTGCACGAACACGCCTGGCGGAAAAGGCCTGAATGTTGCCAGAGTAATCAAAAGCTGTGGAGAAGAAGTGCTTGCCACAGGATTTTTAGGCGGCCATACGGGAGCATATGTGAAGGATATGCTTGACGAACAGCAGGTTCCAAACGATTTTTTCTATACGTCCGGTGAGACAAGAGCCTGCATCAATATCCTGGAGAGCGACGGGACTTCAACAGAACTGCTGGAACCGGGGGAGCCGGTGAGCCAGGAAGCTGTGGACGGGTTCATCCGGAAATATGAGCAGATAATCGCCAGCAGCAATGTGGTCACAATGTCCGGCAGCGTTTCGGCGGGCGTGGACACAGATATCTATGCGAGGCTGATAGAGATGGCCAAAGCAAAAGGGAAAAAAGTGATCATGGATACAAGCGGCGTCCTTCTGAAAAATGGCGTTCAGGCAGGCCCCACAATGATCAAGCCTAACCGTGATGAGATTGAGGCATTGTTAGGAATCAAGGTCCAGAACCGCCTGGAAGTCATAGAAGGCGCAAAAAAACTGCAGTCAATGGGAATCGACTTTGTCGTGGTTTCCCTGGGAGCAGAAGGGGCATTAGTTGTTACGAAGGATGCAGTCTACCACGGGCAGCCGCCGAAAATCAAGACCGTCAATACGGTCGGTTCCGGGGATTCCATGGTTGCGGCTTTTGCTGTCGGTCTGGAAAGAGGCTATGAGGTTGAAGAAATGCTCAGATATGCAGTTGCAGTTTCAGCGGCAAATACTCTGACCATGGCAACGGGAAGCTTCCGTACGGAAGATATGGAAAGAATATATAAAGACGTTGTTGTAACGCGTCTGTAAATGAAAAGCAGCAGTTCTCATAAAGGGAGCTGCTGCTTTTTTGTGCCCTGAATTTTAAATGATCCGCTGAAATAGCATGCTGGAATCCATGTTTACTGGCCACAGAGTGAGCAGTAACATGGATTCTGATATTATATGAGAGAAAAACAAAAATTGAATTGACAATCCCAAGGACTAAGTATATAATACGCTTATAGATAAATAAAGTCATTTTACAAAATGAATTTACAAAAATAATTTATATTAAAAAAGGAGACAATAATATGGGAATTATTGAAAGAATGAGATTGGATGGAAAAACAGCTTTTGTAACTGGAGGAGCAAGAGGAATCGGTAAATCAATTGCAACAGCTATCGCAGAGGCAGGAAGCAATGTCGCAATTATTGATCTTGATATTGAAGAGGCAAAAAAAACAGCGGATGAAATTGCAAAGTTAGGCGTTAAAACAATCGCCATCAAAGCCGATGTTACAAAAGAAGAAGATGTCGACAATATGATAAAAGTTATTTTAGATACATTCGGAAAGCTGGATGTGGCATTCTGCAACGCAGGCATCTGCCTGAATATCCCAGCTGAGGAAATGACTTATGACCAGTGGAAGAAAGTAATCGACATCAACCTGAACGGTGTATTCCTTTCCTCCCAGGCAGCGGCGAAAGTCATGCTGAAACAGGGTAAAGGTTCTATCATCAATACGGCATCCATGTCAGGTCACATTGTCAATGTACCGCAGCCACAGTGCTCTTACAATGCATCCAAGGCCGGAGTCATCATGCTTACAAAATCCATGGCAGTCGAGTTCGCTAAAAAAGGCGTTCGTGTAAATTCAATCAGCCCTGGATATATCGGAACAGAGCTCACTTTGGAATCGCCGACTTTAAAACCGCTGATCGAACAGTGGAATGCCATGTCGCCGGTCGGACGTATGGGAAGACCAGATGAACTTCAGGCAATCGCAGTATACCTTGCAGGCGATACAAGCGATTTTACCACAGGTTCAGATTTCATAATTGATGGAGCATTTTCTTGTTTCTAAAGAAGGAGGGACGGAATGAAAAAGTATACAATTGGTGTTGATTACGGAAGCCTTTCAGGAAGGGTGCTTCTTGTTGATGTAGAGAATGGTGAAGAAGTTGCATGCATTACAGTAGATTATGCCCATGCAGTCATGGACAGGGTTCTGCCTGATGGAGTGACAAAACTGGCGCCGGAAACGGCTCTGCAGCATCCACAGGATTATCTGGATGTGCTGAGGGCAGTTCCAAAAGCCCTGGAAGAAGCGGGAGTTACGAAAGAGCAGATAATCGGAATCGGCGTGGACTTCACGTCCTGTACGGTTCTTCCAATAGACAAAGACGGCAATCCGCTGTGTTTCAATGAAAAATATGCAAGCCGCCCCCACGCATACCCGAAACTGTGGAAGCACCATGCAGCCCAGTATGAGGCAGACAGGTTCAATGAAGTCGTGGCAAGCCGCGGCGAGGAATTCATCAAACGTTATGGCGGCAAGATGTCTTCTGAATGGGTAGTGCCAAAAGCAATGCAGATCCTTCATGAAGACGAGGAAATCTATGATGCGATGGACCGCTTCATTGAAGGCGGAGACTGGATCGTGCTGCAGCTGACAGGAGAAGAGAAAAGAAGCCTCTGCCAGGCAGGCTACAAGGCTGTCTGGTCTAAAAAGGACGGCTATCCGTCAGATGATTTCTTTAAAGCCCTCGACCCTAAGATGGAGCATTTCGTGGATGAAAAACTGAGCCGCGATATCTATGCGACAACGGACACAGCCGGATATCTTACCAAAGAGGCAGCACAGCTGACCGGCCTGATGGAAGGAACTGCGGTAGCGGTTGCGAACGTGGATGCCCATGTAGCCCTTCCGGCAGTAAAGATTACGGAACCGGGCAAGATGCTTATGATCATGGGAACCTCTACATGCCACATTATGATGGGCAGGGAAGAGAAGTTCATCCCGGGAGTTGGCGGAGTCGTAGAAGATGGCGTAATTCCAGGATATTTTGCTTATGAGGCAGGCCAGGCATGTGTAGGCGACCATTTCGACTGGATGGTACACAATGCGGTTCCGGCATCCTATGAACAGGAAGCGAAGGAAAAGAATATGGGAATCCATCAGCTGCTGACAGAGAAGGCTGCCATGCTGAAGCCGGGCGAAAGCGGACTGCTGGCACTTGACTGGTGGAATGGAAACCGAAGCATACTTACGGATGCAGATCTCACAGGCATGCTCCTTGGATGCACGCTGCTGACAAAACCTGAGGAAATATACCGTACCCTGATTGAAGCGACTGCTTTTGGTACAAGAGTAATCGTAGAAGCATTCGAAGAGGGCGGCGTACCGATCGAGGAATTATTCGCAGCAGGCGGAATTTCAAAAAAAAATTCGATGATGATGCAGATTTATGCGGATATTACAAACCGCGAAATCAGGATATCTTCTTCTGCACAAGCACCGGCACTTGGGGCTGCACTGTTTGGAGCAGTGGCAGCGGGAAGCGAGAAAGGCGGCTATGACACGATTCAGGAGGCATCAGAAAAGATGTCGCGTCTGGAAGATAAAATGTACGTGCCGATACCGGAAAATGTAGCATTGTATAATGAACTTTATAAAGAATACAAGACACTTCATGATTATTTTGGAGCTGGAGAAAACAATGTTATGAAACGTTTGAAAAAGCTCCGCAATGAGATTAAAAGCTCCAAATAGCATCTGAATGTCGAGAATGATTTGCATGATGGGATCGACAGAATTGCACTGCGATCCCATTGGTCGAAAATATGAACCAGAGTGTCCTTATATGGCTTTATGGAAAGATATTAGGTTACTGTTCACAGAGTGACCAGTAACAATATTGGAGTTTCAGGGATTTATCAACCTTTACAAATATTGAGAGTTCGTTATATAATTAGAAAGACTGTATAAGGACACATACATTAAGAAATGGCGGGGAATTCAATGAATATTTTTGACATTAAGCAAAACAATCGAAATAAAATATATTTTTATATACGCAATAGCGGGCTGGCAACAAGGCAGGATATTGCTTATGATCTGCAGCTGAGTCTGCCTACTGTTACACAGAATCTGGAATATCTGGTGCAGCAGGGGCTGATCAGCTCTGCGAGCAAAGTGGTGAACAAAGCAGGCGGTAGGAATCCTATCGCCTATTCGCCTATCGCTGACGCAAAAGTTGCAATCGGGCTTCATATCACGAGACATCATATTAAAACCATAATTGTGGATTTGGATGGAAATGTTCTTAAGTACAATTACAAGAGACAAGTATATGAACGGACTGATGAATACCTGAAGCTCTTAGGAGAGGAAGTAGAGACGATTATAGACAGCATACAATTGGATCGAAAAAAAATCCTGGGAGTAGGGATTGCAGTGCCGGGTATTGTAAATCATGAGGAAGGCTACGTGGTCCAGGGCAGAGTAATTGACAACACAGGAATGAAGTGTGAAGAATTTTCAAAATATATTCCATACCCTTCCACGCTGATCCATGATTCCTATGCTTCCGGTTTTTCTGAAATATGGATGACGCCAGACATCCATAATGCTTTTTATATCAGTTTATGCGACAGCGTAGGCGGTTCCGTATTGCTGAATGACAAGGTGTATATGGGCGACGGCCTGTACAGCAGCGAAATAGGACATCTGAATCTGATCCCGAATGGCAGGAAATGCTACTGTGGACAGAAAGGATGTCTGGATGCATATTGCAACGCAGAGATTCTTGCTGATTATACCGACGGCGATCTGAAAGCATTTTTCAGCCAAATGGAGCAGGGAGACGAAAAACTGCAAATAGTATGGGATGAATACCTTGATCACCTTGCCGTTGCAATAAACGATATCAGAATGCTATTCGGATGTACGGTGATTGTAGGCGGTTATGTAGGTGCTTACATGAAGGAATATATGGATATCCTGTATGAAAAAGTCGATTCCAAAAGTCCATTTAGCGAGAGTTCTGAGAGCTACCTGATTCCCTGCAAGAACAAGATAGAATCCGTAGCGACAGGAGCGGCTCTTTATTTCGTGGAAGAATTCCTTAAGGATATACCTTGACAGATGCAACGATATGACCGACCTGAACAGGCCGGTTTTTTACTTGTGGAATTTGATGGATTATATGGATTCATTTGGCTGAATATGCTATAATAAGAAAAAGTTAGTGACAGTTCAGTCATCCTGTGAAGGACGCAGGACTGCATAGTTACAAAAGTAGATAGAATGCAATATAACAAAAATCAGGAAAGAGGGATGTTATGAGAATTTTATTGAAAGACTATGAAACCGGAGATCTGTACATCAAAGAATCCTATGAAGCAAGCTATGGGGTTGTGGATTACGAGACGCAGCAGACTGCGGTCACGTTTTTTTTATCAGATGGATCCGGCGCATTCGGTGTACCGTGTCTTACCCCTGAAGAGGGAAATGAACTTGTGAAAAAGGTCGCAGTCCAGGGTTATATCGATCTGACCGATAACAGCAATGTTTATTTCGAACTTGCGGAAGAAGAAGCGGATGAATGAGAAGCGGGAAGATGCTTCAGGATATTTTGAAAATTGCAATTTGAATCATATAGAAGTTTAGTTGAGGCTGTAGCCCACCCAATATATTGGCTGGGCTACAGCTTATTGTTGATTTGCAGGGAATTCCTTGAAGCGAATGGCTTTATTTCTGCGTAGGACGTGTCGTCAATAACATAGGAGATTAAGAATCATGTGGAATATTATTTTTTTAGGAATGGTCAGTTTTTTCGCCGACATCAGCTCTGAAATGGTCTACCCGATCATTCCGCTGTATCTGACATCGGCATTCGGGGCAACGCCGGCCCTGGTCGGCATCATAGAAGGAATCGCGGAAAGCCTTGCAAGCCTGCTGAAAGTATTCAGCGGGTATATAACTGACAAATACAGGCATAAGAAAGCGGTGGCCTTCACAGGCTATGCAGCGGGACTTGTGTACAAAGCCGCTTTAATCATGGCTGGCTCATGGATGGGGATTCTAGGAGCCAGGATGATCGACAGGATTGGCAAGGGCATAAGGACGGCTCCGAGAGACGTCATGGTCTGCGAGAGTGCGGAAAAAGGCCGGACAGGCCAGGCATATGGCATTCATAAGGCACTGGATATGGCAGGCTCCGCCCTGGGAATCCTTTTTTCCTACCTTCTGCTCAGAAATGCCGGAGCGGCAGGAAACAGCAGTGACTACAAACGGATCTTTCTGCTTGCCTGTATTCCGGCGGTGCTCAGCCTCCTAATGTTCTTTCTGATCAGGGAGAAGAAGACGGAATGCGCTGTAAAGGAAAGAGAGCCATTCTGGAAAAATATGAGGAAGCTTGATGGACAGCTGAAGCTTTATCTGCTTGTGGCGTTTCTGTTCACCCTTGGAAACTCGTCGAACACATTTCTCCTGCTCCGCGCCAGAAGCGTAGGCTTCGATGATACTTCTGTTATTCTGCTCTACTTTGCATATAATATGACAGCTTCCCTTCTTGCGATTCCGGCCGGAAAAAGGTCTGACCAGGTCGGAAGAAAGCGGCTTCTGGTGGCTGGCTATGCTGTTTTTGCGGTTGTATACATGGGCTTCGCCTTCGCGTGGAGCAGGCCGCTTATGGCTGCGCTGTTCGTGCTTTACGGTCTGTATACCGCCATGATTGCCGGGGTTGAGAGGGCTTACATTTCGGAAATCGCGCCGGCAGAACTGAAGGGCACGATGCTGGGGCTTCATTCAACCGTTGTCGGCATCGCACTGCTGCCTGCAAGCATGATTGCGGGATTCCTTTGGGATCTGTTCGGCGCATGGGTGCCGTTTGTTTTCGGATCCTGCATGGCCCTGGCTGCGGCTTTGATTCTGTTTTTCTTCATGAAGAACGGAAAGACTGAATAGTGCAGCTTTTGGAGTAAAAATATATGGAGGAACAGAATGAAATACACAAAGAAGTTGCCCAAAACGGATGAGGAACTGAGTTCATATTTGATAGACGCTGGCTGGATCAAAATAAAGGAGCCGCAAAATCTACCTTTGGCTATATTATTTTCGCTTCCGTTTGCTTATCTGCTGTTAGGCATTATTTTATGGCTTGCTTATCTACTTAAACCCGGGCTTTTCAACTTTATGGCATCTAATTCGTTATCAATTGCCTTATCAATTGATTTACAACTTCTTCTGTTCGTTGGGGCAATCTTTGTATATATGTTTTTACACGAGATGATTCATGCGATTTTCATTCCCGGCGTCTTAAAATCAGAAAGAACATTTTGGGGTATGAATGGTGTGTTTGGTTTTGTTTTCACAACGGAACCCATCAAAAAAGGCAGGTTTCTGGTTATCTCATGCATGCCTTTCGTCCTATTATCTGTATTAGCCGTTCTGTTTTTGAATTATATTGGATATCTCAATTGGTACACACTGCTGCTGTGTCTTATAAACGCAGCAGGATCATGTGTTGATTTTTTGAATATGGTGCTCATTGGGTTTCAGGTTAAAGGAAAGCATACGATTATCTCCAATGGATTTGAAACATTTTACAAACTGACAAAATGATAAAAATGAGGGATAACGGGGAGGAAAACTCGATGAAAACTTTTCGTAGTATAGAATTTTATACAGGCACCAGAGAGGAGCAGTTACCTGATTTTTCCACTGATTTCCCCTATGTTGCTTCTTGTGTAGACTTAAATAAATATTCGGGACGTTTTGTGCCCTGGCATTGGCATAAAGCTGTAGAATTGTTCTATATAGAAACGGGTACTCTTGAATACCGTACTCCAAAAGGGAAGATTCTGTTTCCAGCGGGCTCTGGCGGTATGGTAAATTCCAATGTACTTCATATGACAAAGCCACAAGGGGAAAACATAAAAACTGTTCAGCTGATTCATATTTTCGATACATCATTTATTGCAGGGGAACATGGAAGCCGTATTGAGCAGAAATATATTTTGCCGATTACTACAGCACCGCAGCTTGAAATAATTGCGTTATATCCTGACAGTCAACCGCAAAAAAGAATATTGGACCTGATTCAGAATGCGATTCATCTCCCTGAGCAGGAGTTCGGATATGAAATCAGACTTCGTGAAATCCTATCAGAGATATGGCTTTCTCTTTTTGAAGTATCATCCTCCATATTAGAAGAAAAAAAGAAACATGATAAGACAAATGATAAAGTAAAAATGATGATGATATATATCCATGAACATTATGCGGGAAAAATTTCTATCCCTGATCTTGCGGCCGCTGCTTATTTGAGCGAGAGGGAGTGCTACCGGGTATTTCATGATTGTCTGCACATGACACCAACAGAGTATATAACAGGCTACCGTCTGCAAATGGCTTGCCAGATGTTAGCAAACAGCCAGGAACCTGTTACAGCAATCAGCCATGCGTGTGGTTTGGGAAGCAGCAGTTATTTTGGGAAAGTCTTTCGGGAATATATGGGGTATACGCCAGTGGATTATCGCCGAAAATGGCAGAATTTTGATAGATAAAGGCGGAAATAGAATATTTATTTTCATTCATACGCAATATAATGATATTGTAAAGTTGATAGAGATTGCAGCAGTCAAACTGCTGCATTTTTAAGAACGGAGGATTGGCAATGATGAAATTAAATATTCTGAACATCAAAAATTTTTTTGGAGCAGTTAATGAATGTACAGGTGAAGTAAATATGCTTCGTCCTGACGGGAAAAAAGTGAATATAAGCAGACAATATCTGATCCAGAATGACTTGCAGGAAGAATACAGAAAAAATAAGAATTATCTGCGGATTAATTTGGATATTCCAAATCCTAAAGATTATATGAGCATTGTTTCTTATTATGCCGGAGATTGTTAAATAGTAAAAGGGTCTAACATGAATATAGATTAGAAGACTGCAGAACTGGAATTAGTTAAAGCAGAAAAATCCAATCCTGGACCTTGGGAAGCACATTCTCGATAGGAACTGAAAGAACAGCCAGCCCGTCTACTTTGCGGGCTGGCTGTTCCAGTATTCACAGTTGAGTACAAATAGCGCTACGCCTGAAAATCAATACAGATCGTGCTGATTGTCTTAGCTGGCACAGATACACGGATCAACTGCCCATCCATACGAATTGCATAGGACGCATCTGCCTGACGATGGTTCTGCATCACGATCACAATAGATCCATCTTGATTCTTAGCTGCAGTCATGTCTACAGTATCGTTGCAGCGGGAGAATGCAATGCGCCTGGCGCCTGGCAGAATATAGCGGGAGAAGTGTCCGATGTAATCAAAGGTCAGCAGCTTGCGGTAGGAACCGTCTTCATTTGCGCAGACTGGAGCACCAAAACCTAATGAAACATGGCGTGGCCCCCCGTCTTTATCAACACAAAGGTTCCAGTCGATCCAGCGGTTCATGCCGTTATTCAGGCCTCCGATGATATCATGTCCATATGCGGCGGCGTCCTCATATTCTACTTCAGCTGCACTTGCCGTGCTTTCTCCAAAAAGAGATGCCAGCATATTTGTTTTTCCAGGTGGATGAAGTGCACAGCACTCGCTTGACATAAGTTTCATGTTTGGAAACATATCATGCGCAATGCCAAGAGATTCGAAATGATCTCCGGAATACCAGTGGAAAGCGATTCCTTCAAGCATCTTAGCGGTTTCGTCATCGATGATTTCACGGGCGAATTCGACAACGCGCTCCTTATTATGATCCCAGATGTAGAGTCCGATTTTATCTGTCAGACCAGCCTCCTTGAAAACAGGATATAAATAATCTCTCAGGAACGTTTTCTGTTCCTGTGCAGTCCATACGCAGCTGTCCCAGTTGGTTGCAGCGATGGTTTCGTTCTGAAGGCTCATCATTGTAACCGGTACGCCTTCATCAAGATAGGCCTGGACGTATTTTGCCAGATATCCAGCCCAGTCCTTATAGTATTCGGGCCTTAAGCTTCCGCCGTTACATCGGGATGGCGTCTCATAATCAATTGGCTCCATGAAGGCAGCCATCATGGCACCAGCACCATATATGGAAGCATCGTTTTTCGGTTTTGCAGGCGGCGTTTTCCATTGTTTTGGTGGAGACCATGGGCTAAGCAGCACGCTAAATGGTTCAACTGTCACAGCCATTGCATCTTTCAGCATCGGAAGCATATATTGACGGTCCCGATCAATGGAAAAAGTGGTGAAATCGGGATCCGAAACAGGATCTGCCACAGCCTGATATTCCTCCAGGGAATAATCGCAGCTATCCATATGCATGCGAATAAATCTGTAATGCTGTCCGTTTTTCCCGAAGTGATCCTGCAGAAACTGTTTCTGATCAGGCTCCGTCATTTTGGAGTAAAGATATCCGACGGTATCTGTCAAGGCTCCGCCAAATCCTTCAATTTCCTGATATGTGAGATCGGGGTAAAGGTTGATGACACCGGATTCCAGATGTTTTGGTTCATCAGCTTCTAATGTGACTGGTATCGTATTTTCTTCTACCATAGATTTGCCATTGACTGCAAATGTGGTAATCTGTTTTACTTTCATAAAACCCTCCTTGATTTTTACTGAATGTGTATCTGATACCCTTATCATAAAACTTTCGCAAGAGAAAAACTTGTCTTATTCCTTCAAATCAGTCCAATATTCTATCAAATTACTAGAAAATGAACGGATAAAGTTTCATTTTCATATTGTATCGTTTATAATAACAGGAGAGTGACTATGCAGGACTACGCCCTTCATAGTCACAGATGATGCACACAAATTGCAAAATCAGCAATTTGGCGCACGCAGAACTCGGGTTTTTATGCAAAATCAGCATAAAAACGCCTCGCGTAACGGGACTGCTGGATAGATACACGGAAGAGCTAACAAAAGAAACAACATGATCGGCGGTGCTTATGCAGGGAAAAAGAGGATACTTTGAAGCGAATAAAATAGCGGATTTTTTTGGATTACAGGCAACTGTGACTGCCGGAAATGTAATCTTTAATGGAGTGCACTGGCATGATCATGTTGAGATCCTTCTCTGTAAAAAAGGAGAAGTGCATCTCAGCGTTGACGGGAAATCATATTCGCTATTTCCAGGGGATTTTATCACCATCAATAGCGGCGAAAGCCATGAAATAACGGATGGGAAAGAGGGGAATCTTCAAATCATCTGTTCCATTGAATGCAAGGCATTAGGGAACATGGAAGATAAACAGATTTCCTGTGCCACAGCGGGAGATTGCGATGTTCAGGAAGAAGAGAGAAACCTGATTCGTGAAGCGCTGGAACAGATGGCAGCTTTGAGCATGCTGGATCTGAAGAACATCTATGTGAAAGGGGCTGCATTGCCAAAATACTCGGAACAGGAATACCGAAAAGCTCTGACTCAGGATCATCCATTAAACCAGGAAGAAAACTGGTACCGTTATCATATGTACATGTATCAGCTCTTAATGGTTTTGGTGAAATACAAAAAAGATGCAGTTCTGCAGAATAAGAAGAAGTGGGATGCAATCAATGTATGTGTCTTGTATATACATGAGCATTTGGGAGAAAGCTTAAATGCAGAAATACTGGCAGAGAAACTTCATGTGAGTGAGCCAACGATTTACCGTCTGTTTTCGGAACAGATGGGGATGCATCTAGGACAATACATAACAGCGGTCCGGCTGAATGCCGCCTGCAGATATCTGGTTGAAACATCGGAAAAAGTAATCGATATCGCATATGCCTGCGGATTTACAGGGTTGAGTAATTTTTACCGTGCATTTCAACTTCATGTGGGAATGTCGCCAAAAGCTTATCGTGATTCACATCGGACAATGGGGAACCTGCTCATGCTGAACGAGCCGGATATTATGAAATTGAATCGGTTTCAGAGTTTTCATGAACTGAAGTACGAAATTGATGATTTGATTTCCTGAAACCCAGAACATTCCCGGAGCCTGCCTGGCAGGAAGAATTATTGGAGGCAATAGATGAAGACGAAAAAAGTATTTTTAACCGGCGCGACAGGTTCCATGGGACAGGCCACATTAAAAGAGCTGTTGAAAACGGATCTTGAGATCGTTGCACTGATCCGGGATACCAGGCTGGATAAAAAGCTGATCAGGCCATATTTGAGGAATAAGAACCTGAAGGTCCACTACGGAGATCTTACAGTATACGGGGATGTTCTGCGCTGCATGAAAAGTGTCGATATCGTGCTGCACTGCGCAGCCTTTGTATCCCCGGCCGCCGACTATGATCCGAAGCTTGCCATGGAGATCAATTATGGTTCCATTGTAAACATCATAAATGCCATCAAGGCACAGCCGAACTGGCAAGAAATCAGACTTGTCAGTGTAGGCACTGTCGCTGAGACGGGGGACCGGATGCCGCCGATACACTGGGGGAGGGTGGGGGATCCGATCAAACCAAGCGTGCATGACTATTATGCGGTATCCAAAATCGCAGCAGAAAGGGCCGTCATTGAGTCCGGACTGAAATACTGGGTTTCCTTAAGGCAGACTGGCATACTCTGTGAAAAGATGTCCAAAATCAGCGATGCCATCATATTCCACAACGGCCTGGACAACGTGCTGGAGTATGTAACCGATAAGGATTCCGGCGTCCTTATGAGAAACTGCTGCAACGACCTTCCGGGCGACTTCTGGGGTCATGTCTACAACATAGGCGGAGGACCAGGATGCCGTATGAGCTGCTACGAAATGTTCAAAAACATGTTCGAGCCTCTTGGCATCAGGAATCTGGAGAACGTGATCGACTCCAGATGGTTCGCAACCAGAAACTTCCACGGCCAGTATTATCTGGATAGCGATAAGCTGGAGGAGTATCTGCATTTCCGAAGCCAGGATAAGCAGTATTTCTTTGATATCTATCGGAAGAATATGGGAAGCCTCGTGCCCATTGCGAAGCTGGTCACGAGGCTTCCTGGTGGAGAAAAGCTTATGGGGGCAGTCATCAGGAAAAGAGTTACAAAACATCTAATGGACGAGAGAGGAACCCTGAACTGGATTAAGAACAACAATGAGGAGTTCATAGCTCCGTTCTTCATTTCAAAGAAAGAATGGCGGAAGATACCAAAATTGAGCCAGATGAAGCACTTCACAGACTGGAACAAGGTAGTTGAGATCGATCATGGATATGACGAGACAAAACCGGAATCGGAATTATGCCTTGAGGATGTAAAAGCCGCAGCACGGTTTCGCGGCGGCGAATGTCTGTCAGACAGCATGCAGACAGGAGAATGGGGCAAAAAACTGAAATGGAAATGCGCATTCGGGCATGAGTTCGATGCGAGTCCCAGGCTTGTCCTGGAAGGCGGGCACTGGTGCCCGGAGTGTGAACGTAAAAGCTGGAATTATCATGAAGTGGCGAAGCGGAATCCGTTTTTTGCCCAGGTCTGGTATCCGCTCCACGACAAGAAGGAGCCCTCAAGGGAATATAGCAAGGAAGTGAGCGAACTGGATGTCAGAATTGATGGTAAGTAATACTTCTTTTGAGATGATATGAATAACATAACAGCCGATGGCAGGAGAGCCATCGGCTGTTATGTTATTCATGTGCATGATTGTAGAGTGCCTGAATGTCCGCTGGCAACTGATCAGGGAGCATGGCATTTATATTTTCTTCGCTGCCATCCTTGATGGCCTTCTCATAATACCAGCATTTGAAGCGAAGCATATCGAGAGTCTTCTGCATCTGTTCGATTTCATTCTCAACAGATTTCCTGCGGTTTTCAAATAATTCTTTTCGCAGAGGATAGGTAGAACTGCCTTCCGTACACCATTGCATGAACTGTTTGATCTCTTTGATTTCCATGCCGGATTTCTTGAGACACTCAATAACATGGATCGCTTCGATTTCGGCATCACTGAAGCGGCGGATGCCAGATATTCGTTCAATATTAGGAAAAAGCCCTTCCTTGTCATAATAGCGTAAAGTAGATATAGGTAATCCAAACATTTCTGATACTTGTCCGATTGTGTACATAAAAATCTCCTTATCATAGACTTAAAATAACGAATTTACCTTTGCATTTTACAAGACTTAAAAATAAATTACTTGACCTAAAGTTAGGTTCAGGTATTACAGTTATTATGTTATCAAAAATAAATAAAAAAATCAATAAAAAAATACGGAGGTTTCAAGATGGAAGAATTAAAGTTAGTCGCTGAGTGGGATAAAACATTTGCTAAGAGTGGGAAGGTTGAGCACAAGAAGGTTACATTCCATAATCGCTATGGAATTACCCTGGCTGCAGATCTGTATATACCAAAGAATACAGAGGGAAAGCTCGCTGCAATCGCAGTAAGTGGACCATTTGGTGCTGTTAAGGAACAATGTTCCGGCCTTTATGCACAGACAATGGCAGAAAGAGGATTTCTTGCAATAGCCTTTGATCCTTCTTTTACAGGCGAGAGCAGCGGACAGCCAAGATATATGGCATCACCGGATATGAATACAGAGGATTTCCAGGCTGCAGTTGATTTCCTTTCCGTTCAGGACAATGTGGATCCTGAGAAGATTGGTATCATCGGTGTCTGCGGCTGGGGAGGAATGGCTCTCAATACAGCTGCGATTGATACGAGAATCAAGGCAACTGTGACTTCTACTATGTACGATATGTCCCGTGTGAGTGCGAATGGATATTTTGACTCTGAGGACAGTGAGGATGCACGGTATGAAAAGAAAAAGGCTCTAAATGCAGTCAGAACTGAAAACTATAAGAATGGCGAATATACAAGAGGGGGTGGATGCCTTCCACTGCCGGTTTCCGAGGATCTTCCCTTCTTTGTTAAGGACTACAGCGAGTATTATAAAGGCCGCGCATACCATGGCAGATCCCTTAATTCCAATGAAGGCTGGAATACCATTGGATGCATGTCTTTTATTAACCAGCCCATCCTCATTTACAGCGGTGAAATCAGAAGTGCATGTCTCGTGATCCATGGTGAGAAGGCTCATTCATGCTACTTCAGTAAAGATGCATTTGCGGCTATGACAAATGACAGTGCTTATGCAGAAAATAAGGAACTCATGGTCATTCCGGATGCTGTTCATACAGATCTTTATGATAACATGGATGTGATTCCGTTTGATAAGATTCAGAGCTTCTTTGAGCAGTATTTAAAATAAAGGAATTATTACAAACAGAGGAAAATTAAATCCTGGCAGGTGTTATGTGACACCGCCAGGATATTTTTTTGAGAAATTTCATGAAGTTCCAATAATTAAAACTCTGTTTCTTATGAACCTACAGCATAAGTCTGTAAATGGCATTTATATCCTCTTCTCCAAGAGATACAAATCCACCGATATGTCCCGTCCGGCCATCTCCATAACAGCAAGTATGGGCCATCTGTGGAATAGCATCTTCAGTTGCATCAAGTTCCGCTAAAGTAGCAGGCATTCCAATTGATTTCAGGAAGTTTTTGAAGCGTTCAATACCCTCTAAAGCGGTCCGTTCCGGATTGGAGAAATCCATATTGCAACCCCATACACGGGAAGCAGCCTGTGCAAAACGCATGACATCATGTTTGTATGTGTAAGTCATCCATGCCGGGAAGACTACTGCAAGGCCAGCACCATGTGCACAGTCAGAAAGAGCAGAAATTTCATGCTCGATATCGTGGCTCGCCCAATCCTGGGAACGTCCGACACCGCAGGAATTATTGTGCGCCATCATTCCGGCCCACATAATGTTTGCTCTTGCTTCATAGTGATCAGGATCAGTAATTACCCGCGGACCCTCGTGAATCATAGTGAGCAGCAAGCCCTCGATCAGACGGTCTGTGACTTCCACTTCCTTGGTATTTGTAAAATAACGCTCAAAAAGGTGCGCCATAATATCTGTGATACCGCATGCCGTCTGGAAAGCCGACAGGGTCTGTGTGAGCGCTGGATTTAAAATGGAGAATGCAGGACGGAAGCCTTCTCCGGAGGCACCGCGTTTATACATTCCATTTTCATTGGTGATTACAGAATCTGGAGAGCCTTCAGAACCGGCAGCTGCGATGGTCAGTACTGTACCGAGCGGCAACGCCTTTTCTACAGGTTTGCCCTGATAGAATTCCCAGAAATCACCGTCATAAACAGCGCCTGCAGCGATAGCCTTGGCGGAGTCAATTGTGCTTCCACCGCCGACGGCTAAAACAAAATCGATGCCCTCTTTGCGGCATAAATCGATTCCTTCGTACACCAGACCACTGCGAGGATTCGGTTTTACACCGCCAAGCTCAACATAAGAGATGCCTTCCATTTCCAAAGAATTTGTAATACGGTCTAAAAGACCAGAGCGGACAACACTGCCACCGCCATAATGAATCAATACTTTAGTACCTCCGAAACATGCTACATATTTTCCGGCATTATGTTCCTCATCTTTACCGAAAACAAAATAAGTAGGACTATAAAACGTGAAATTATCCATAGGTCTTCCTCCAAATCAATTTGTGTTTTTAAGAGGAGTATATCATATATTAGTAAAAGGTGACAGTTACAAGATCAAGTATTGAAAGGTGAAATTGATTTCTTAAATTGATTTCATTGCCATCAAGAATGGCAGCATGGGATACAGACCAATTTCGGAACAAGAAAATTTGAGTAAATTTATAAAACGATGTGGTATAATAATGTTAGTGTTAAAAAGTTTGAATTTATGGGGTACAGTGCATGAAAAAAATGGGAATCGGAGCTGCAATTGCTAGTGTTATGATTGCAATAATTGGCATCATTTTAAAAGCTAAAGAAAACACATCAGTATCAATAATTGGTGGTGCTGAGGGTCCTGCATCTATTATTATTTCTAGTAAAGTTAATGAAGGGTTGGGGAGTGTTGGAATTGCCATTGGCATAATTGTATGTATCATTGGGATGGTAGTATGGAAAACGGAGACTTTTTAAGTGCAGATATGAATTCAGATTATGGATAAGTCAATGGGCCGCCGAAAAGCGGCCCTGTTTGTTTTTATATCCAGACATAGCATGCTTGAAAATACGGCAAAAAGAATTTACAATAGGTTCCATATAATTGACATTTCAAGAAATAGCTTTCATTATAGTACCCGGTGAATACATGAGAATGGCGTGAACTAGCTTTTTTGTTTTGGAATCATTCGTATAATGAAAGGATTTTAAAAGGTGTAGTAGTGATTTGAAAATAAGAACAATAGATAAACGATATATAAAAAACAAATCAAATCGAAATGAAAATTATAAAAGCGATAAAATTTCGATGAATCGAAAATAATTCGCATTATCTTTACTCAATGGTATAATTACATAATAAAAAGCTGTATGTCATTTATTTTCGAAAAAATGGGAGCCATTATTGTTTTGTATAAAAGAACCAATAATAATTTGCTTGAAAAATACAGATGTTAACTTGCGTTGCTTACGGCAACTGGCATTAAGGGCATATGATAATGCCATAAAAACAAGGAGGTACGGCATATGCTTGGCGACAATATCAAAACGTTACGAAAACAGAAAGGAATATCACAGGAAGAACTTGCAACCCGCATTCATGTTGTAAGACAGACAGTATCCAAGTGGGAAAAGAATCTTTCTGTCCCTGATGCAGCAATGCTTCAGAAAATCGCAGAAGAGTTGGATGCATCAGTAAATGAACTGCTTGGTGCAGAAATCAGGCTGGAAGAGGACCGCAATGAAATAGCGGAGCAGCTGGTTAGAATTAATGAACAATTAGCTGTAAAAAACAGAAGAACATACACAGCGATTAAAACGATTGCAATCGTAGTTGCAGTTCTTGTTCTGTTTAGAATTGGACTGCTGATTGCCGGAATTTCTTTATACTCTTCTTCGAACAAGAAAGAGTATGCCGTGACTATCAGTATGGATGTGGAAAATCCGGTCTATACAGAGGATGACGTAAATGATGCTGTCGATGTTGTAGTCAGGCACTTCAATAAGAATTTTAAGGGCTGTGATTTAAAGGAAATTAACTATGATGAAGCATATTCGTCGGAATGTTCAGAGGACTGGGTGAAACAGTATGATGCAGAAGAAGCTGTTGTTCTGACTTCATCATTTACAACTGACAGCAAAGGTGGAGACGGTAGTTTTAGTCCTAACGAAACATATGATAATTGGCAGTGGATATTGACAAGATCAGGATCCGGGAAATGGACTTTACATACTTGGGGATATTGAAATAATTTGTAAGAGATAGCCAGATGGAAAAGTAAAGGTGTTTTTGGATCAATACTTTTTAGAATCATCTGAATTAATTGGAATTCATCCGAATGACAATATAGCTACAGTATGGCTGAAGACAAAAGGCTTAGTGAATATTATTACAGAACATGGAAATGAAATCGAGATCGTTTCAATAAGGTAATTGGAGGGAAATGATGAATATTGCGAAAACCAAGATTGTTTTTTTTGATATAGATGGAACTCTGCTCAAATTGGGTAGTACGGAGCTGTCATCCAAAACGAAGGAAACATTACTGAAATTACAAAAAAACAACATTCGTATTTGTATTGCTACGGGCAGAGCGCCTTTGACAACGCCAAAGTTCGAAGGAATTGATTTTGATGCAATCATTAATTTTAATGGATCCTACTGTCTTGCAGGTGATGTGGAGATATACAAAAATCCTATTTCTACAGAAACTGTACATAAAATTATTAGCAATGCCACTGGCATTGGACGGCCTATTGCACTTGCATCTATTGATAAAATAGGAGCGAATGGTTGTGATCAGGATTTAGAAGACTATTTTAAAATTGCTCACGAACCTGTTCCTTTAGAATCAAGGTTCGAGGATTTGTCCAATAGTGAGATTTACCAGATTATGTCAGGTGGAAGGAAAGAAGAATATAGCAGTCTGTTGCAAGGAGTTACTGGTGCGGAAATAACGGCATGGTGGTCACGAGCAGTGGATATTATTCCGGTAAATGGCAGCAAAGCACGTGGAATTCAGAAAATACTGAAATATTTCAATCTGAAAAAAGAACAGGCACTTGCTTTTGGTGATGGAAATAATGATATCGCCATGCTACAGTCGGTTGGACTTGGTATTGCTATGGGCAATGCTACGGCAGAAGTGAAAAACATGGCCGATGTAGTATGTGATAGTGTGGAAAACGATGGAATCTATGGCTTTTGTATGAAGTATCATTTGATAAATAAGGAATAGAGGAGTCTGATATGATACCAGAGAGAAAAAGGCTATATAGGAATTGGAATTAGCAGGAAAAATTGATACAGGACCAAGATAGATCATTCCCAAAATATTGCACTTGCAGCACAGGTATAGCGATATTGGAGTTGCTTTAAAAACGATGTGGTATAATGATTTTAGTGTTAAGAGAATAACTATTAATTTGGGGGAGGAACATTATATGAAAAAAATGGGAATTGGAGCTGCAATTGTTGGTGTGATGATTGTAATAATTGGAATCATTTTAAAAACTAAAGAAAATGCATCGGTATCAATAATTGGTGGTGCTGATGGTCCCACATCTATTTTTATTTCCGATAAAGTTAATGTAGGACTAGGGATTGCTGGGATTGCCATTGGCATAATATTATGTATCATTGGCATAACATTATGTATCATTGGGATGGTAATTATTTTTAAGAAGAAAAATCCGGGCCAGGGAGAATAGACCTTGGCCTTTCGTTTATGATAATCAAATTGAGAAACCATCTTTTCTATGGTAAAATACCTCTATGCGTTCAGTAGTCTGCACCCCCTAAATTGACTACTAATTGACTACGTTTTACTGCTGTGATTTGATATGTTTTGCTGTGATCTGCAAATTATTAGATTTTTAACGAAGTTTATGATGGGTTGAAAGCCATTAAAATGGGAAAAACACGGTAATTCATAGCATTTCAGAAAGGAAAAAAGAGATGAAAAAAATAATGTTCGTCTGCCACGGCATAGTATTAACAAAGTTGCGGAACCCTTGTAAACACTGGGCTGGGAGGCCCCTCTAAAAAAGTTACGACACCATTACGACACTATCATTTTCCGCCGAAAAAAATATTTTAAAAGTAACATGTTTTTGAGATGCCAAACTATGATGATTTTGAAAATAAAAACTAGAAAAAGTATGCAGGTGCGTTCGGAATTGGTTCCAATAGTCGAAGAATTCTGGATGAATAAATATGCATATTTTTGTATTTTAATTAGAGCGGTACTGTCATGGAAATGATTCATATTGCTTTTTTTCCATTTATAAGAAATTGCTATAAATGGAAAACGCTCCGCGAGGAGGCACATGACGCGCAAGAAGAATATGTCGCAGAAGCGACTGCGCGTCAGCGCGAGAGTTTCGCAAGCGAAACTCTTTTTCTAATGGTTACGCAGTAGAATGGAGGGGTGTAAGTGGAAAATAATATAGTGATCATTGGTTTGGATCATGGCTGGAGTTCCTGCAAAAGCAGGAATACGATTATCGTGTCAGGAATCAAAGAGATGGCGACGGAGCCGGCGCTGATCGACAGCCTTCTGGAATTTGAAGGAAAATACTACAAGGCTGGGGGACAGAGGCTTGAGGTCAGGGATACGAAGGTAGAAGACGAGAACTATTATCTTCTGACGCTTGCCGCATTAGGCGCGGAGTTAAGATGCAGGGGTATAAGCAGCGCCAGGATAGTATTATCTGTAGGGCTCCCGCTGACAAGATTCGGCGCTGAAAAGAAAGACTTTATTTCGTATCTCTCTAAAAACAGGGAAGTCTGTTTCAAGTACGAAGGGATAGCTTATAATATCGTGATTGAAAAAGTCCTGGTATCGCCCCAGTGCTATGCAGCCGTGTCGGACAGGATCAGCACGTTTGAAGATAATCTGGTAGTTGTGGACATAGGCAGCTGGACGGTCGACATTATGCCAGTCATCAACCAGCTTCCGGATGAGGCAAAGTGCAGAACCCTGCAGGGTGGCCTTATCACATGTATGAGGGAGATTAACGAGGAGCTGATGCGGAAAATGAACAGAGAGGCGCCGGAAATATATATTCAGGAGGTCATGATAAATGGCACAAGCAATATCAATCGGGAGTACCTTGAAGTAATACAGTCCGGGCTCAGAACTTTTGCAGAGAAGATCTACAATACGCTGAAGGAGCTTGCGTATAATCTTGATCTGATGCCGGTCGTGTTTGTAGGCGGAGGAGCAATGGTCATGAAGAACTTCGGAAAGCTGCAAGATAGCAATATTCATTTTATCGAAGACGTGAGGGCGAATGCAATTGGATACGAGTACCTTGCGGAACTGAAGCTTTTCGGCAAAGGCAGGAGGTCGGTTTAGGAGGTTCAATATGGCACGTGGCAGAGTTACGGCGATATCAGTGAGGTTCAACCTCGACAATGAGCAGCACTGCAGAGTAAAGGAGGCTCTTTCAAATCTGGATCCCGATATCTTTAGGTCGAAAAACCAGTTCATAATAGATGCCATAGACGCCTATGTGAATGGGAAGACAGTAAAACCTGATGCCCGTAATGAAAAAGAATTTCTTGTTGAGATTCGTGAGACAACAGAAAATGCAGTGATGAGAGTTCTCGGCAATTTCTTTCGTGATGCACCTGTTATGGGATGGCAGGAGGCCATTGCTGGAACCGGAGAAGAAATGAAAGAGACGAAACAGGAAGAGGCAGAAAAGGAAAACGGCATAACGAATCCAGGAATTCTGGATATGATGAATAGCTGGTACAACGAATAGGAGGAGAGCATTATGAGAGAAATAATAAAAAAATTTCTATGGCTCATTGGGATGATTTGCAAAGGAACTGCATTTACTGTTCTATTTCTGCTTAAGCTGATTCTGGAAGTATTGAAGCTGGCGCTTCTCGTATTCAGCCTGGTTGCCAGAGTTTTTCTTATCTTTGTGAGAGCAGGAGTGCCTGAATAAAAGATGCATGTATAAGCAAGTGTAATGAATCAAAAGCTGCCGAAATGGCAGCTTTTGATTTAAAAGTATTACATTATTTAAAAGATAAACTCGAGAATTAAAATGCTAATTATATGGTTTGGATACTTCGCTCGTATTCACAATGATTTTACGACTAAAAAATGAAAAAGTATAAAAATGAGTTTGGTATTATAGAAATGAAGTGTTAGAATATAAGAACTAACATTTATGTAAATTAATGGTGATTATTCGGTCATTTAGTCTCTAGAGGTGTTTTTATGCTGGTTTTGAAATTTGTGTGCATCAATTGTCATTCTGAAGGACGTAGAAATGATTGGCTGAAATAGGAAGCTGTTCACATGATTTTAGCTGAATGGGATAATTATGAGAAAGAGGTAATAAAATGAAAATTAATAATTTGAAGATCAAAAATTTTCGGTGTTTTGAAAATTTGAATATTTCATTACAATCAGATTATACTGTATTGATTGGTATAAATGGTTCCGGAAAGTCTTCAATACTAGATTCGATTTCTATTGCATTGGGTAGTTATTTAACTGGATATGATAAAATCAAAGCAAATGGAATTCATGCAGATGATGCGCATTATAAAATGTATGAAATGGGAAGCAATATAGAGCGGCAGGGGCAGTATCCGGTAGAAGTGTACGTTGATGCGAATGTTGATAACCAGGAAATGTCATGGAAACGTACTCTTAATGGTGAGGGTAGAAGAACTACTTACGGGGATGCAAAAAATATAATAGCATATGCGCAACAGCTGCAGAGTAAGGTGAGAGCTGGGGATAAAAATTGTATACTTCCTATTATTGCATATTACGGAACCGGAATATTATGGATGCAGAAAAAGGAAAAAAGAATTATAATAGGGAAAAATAAGAAAACAGAAACAAGTAGAATATCTGGTTATATAGATTGTTTAGATGTTGCTTCAAATGAAAAGTTGATGATGAAATGGTTTGAAAAAATGACATATATTCAACTGCAAGATGGAGAAATGGTACCTGAATTAGAAGCTGTAAAGAAGGCCATGAAACAGTGCTTTATGAGTTCTGATGAAAATATTCTGGATGCTAAATTTTCGTTTGATGTAAAAAGTAATGAAATAGAAATATTGATATTCAAAAAGAATGGAATTAAGGAAAAATTACCAATGAAATCATTAAGTGATGGAATAAAAGGTGCTGTAAGTATGATTGCTGATATAGCTTACCGAATGGCAATGCTGAATCCACACTTGTTTGATAATGTACTACAGACGCCAGGGGTTGTTTTAATTGATGAAGTTGATATACATCTTCATCCAGCATGGCAGAAAAAGATAGTTTCTGATTTAGTAAGCACATTCCCGAATGTTCAGTTTGTAGTTACAACACATTCGCCATCTGTTATTGCAAATGTACCCAAAGAACATATTTTGATTTTGGATAATTATGAGGTTCATTTGCCTCAAAATACAACCTATGGAAGAGATGTTTCGGCAATATTGCGAGAAATTATGTATGCAGATGTCAGACCTAAAGAGGTCTCAGAAATGATTAAGAAATTTTATGATGCAATTGATGAGGATGATATAGAACAGGCAAAAAAACTGTTGGATAACATGAAAACTATTCTGGGAGATTTGGATTCGGAAGTAGTACAAGCGCAGGTTTACCTGGATGTGCAGGAGGTATAGTGAAAATATTATGATTCATATTAGTAAAAATAGCGAGCCTGATGCATTCCGCAGATACCATAATAGTAATTTCGCAAGATTTGACGATATGCCAGGAGATGTAAAAAGTGAATTGCGTAAGTCATTGTTGAATGAACAGGGTTATATTTGCGCATATTGCATGAGCAGAATAAAAGAAGATGATGCTGTTAAAATAGAACATTATGAAGCGAGAAATGCATCAAATGAACTGGTCTACAGAAATCTATTCGCAGTCTGCAATGGTAACGAGGGTCAGAAAAGAGAATATCAGATTTGTGATACAAGAAAAGGACAAGAGATTCTGAGGATTAATCCTTTGCATCAAAGTGATATTAGAACATTTTTTAACAAGACTGATGGAACGATATTGTCTTCAAATAATGATTTTAATAATGATTTGAACCATATTTTAAATTTGAATTGTGAAAATACATATCTGAAATCAAATAGAAAAGCCGCAATTGATGCAATCGTAAAGAGGTTAAGCCGCTTGAAACCGGGTGAGAGTGCAGAAAACTTACTACGTCGATTAAGAGTTATGTATGAAGCAAAGGATGCACAAGGGGAATATAAACCTTATGTTGGCGCCATCCTTTGGTGTATCAATAAAAGATTGAAAAAGTATCAAAACTGATCATTCGATGTTATGTGTAAGATAATTGAATAAAGAAAAACATGAAGCCGCAGATTTTTTTCTTGCGGCTTTTATATATCCTGAAGATGAAGAGACTTCATCACGACAGGTGGAAAGGAGCATTATGGTAAAGATACCATACCGACGAAAGATTCCGCCTTAGTGAGGAGTCTTTTTTTGTTTGCCGCTTATCAAAAAACATACCAAACGGAGGAAAAATTATGATGAACTATGAATTATTCAAAGAAGCAGTAACTGAGAGATTCAAGGGTTTCATGCCGGCAGAGTTTCAGGATTATACCCTGAACACACGCCCGGTTGTGAAGGTGAACCAGACGCTTGACAGTCTGAGTCTTGTCCCTGACGGTGATGAAGAATGGAGCATGGCACCTACTTTCTACATCAACAACATGTATGAGCGCTATCAGGAATGTGAAGATCTGCCGAAGGTGCTGCAGGAAGCCGCGGATGCCATGGTGGAGGCGTTCCATGAAGCGCCCGAGCTGAGGCCGAAGGTGGACTTTGATTCCGCAAGGGACAACATCATCATGGTGCTGATTAATACCGAGCAGAACAGGGAAATGCTTGAGCATCTGCCACACAGGGATTTTCAGGACCTTTCCATTATCTACCGCTGGGTGATGGACAGACAGGACGACGGCATTTCGAGCAGCGTCGTCAATAACGGCCTGGCAGAAAAGCTTAGCATGACGGAGGAGATGCTTTATCAGGTGGCGTTCGTCAATACGAAGGAGCTGTTCCCGCCAACCGTAAGATCCATGACGGATGTGCTGATGGATATGATGAAGTCCGAAGGCCAGCCGGAAGAATTGGTTGAGCTGATGTTCGGTGACATGCCGGAGGACGAGATGATGTATGTCATTTCGAATGACAGGGGAATCAACGGGGCGGCAAGCATACTTTATGAGGATGAACTCCATAAGCTTGCTAAGAAGCTGGATACTGACCTGTATATCCTGCCCTCCAGCCTCCACGAATGCATCGCGGTATCTGCAGGTACGGGCGACCCGAATGACCTTGCCAGGATGGTAAATGAAATCAATATGGACCAGGTATCGCTGGAGGAAAGGCTCTCGAATCAGGTCTATCATTACGACAAGGATCTGAGGAAGCTTACCATGGCCACCGACACGCCGAACAAGAGGCTGGACGGGATCTGTGCCGAAGCGAAACTGATTTATGATAACAGGGAGCAGTCGAGATAGGAGGCGTTTGGATGGAGAAGACGGTAATGACGGTAAAGGAGCTGATTGAGCTCCTTTCAAAGCAGGAGGACGACGAATACATTATTCATGTGGAATTTGCAGAGGAGGATGAGGAGGATGCCGAGGAAGCTCTTTAAACTGAACGTGGTATCGGTCAGGCTTGTGAAGGATGCCCCCGTATACTCGGATATTAAAATAATGGATCCCCAGTCAGCTGCCATAGTGATCGGGGATCTTCTCTGTGAAATGGACAGGGAGGTACTCGCCGTCGTCAATCTGAAATCGGACAATACGCCGATCAACTGCCACCTCGCCAGCATAGGGTCCCTCAACCAGGCGATGGCAGAACCCAGGGAATTATTCAAGGCCTCGATACTTTCGAATGCAGCTAGTATCATCCTGGTCCATAATCATCCGTCCGGAAATCTGGAGCCTTCAAAGGCGGATACCCGGCTGACGGACCGTATGATCAGGCTGACGTCAATGCTGGGGATTCCGCTTCTTGACCATATTATCGTCGGAGGCGATAACAGCAGATATTTCAGCTTCAAGGAAAAGCAGATGATGGCGAATCCGGGAATCCTTTATAGCAGCAACTACGAGGCACTGCAGTTTGAGTCAATGATGGCGGCGGAAGTCCGGGAAGTGAAAGGAAAGGCAAGGTGACTGGGTGGAGAGGTTTACGGAGGAAGAACTGGCAGCTGCAAAATCCGTGGACTTATGCGAGGTTGCAAGAAGCCTCGGCTACACGGTGAAGCGGATCGGAAGGTATCATACCCTGCAGGAAATGGATTCCATCAGGATCTATGACTGTACGAACTGGTTCCGCTGGAGCAGGCAGTATGCGAAAGGGGAGAACGGCGGATCACAGATTGATTTTCTGAGGGTGTTTGCCGGCATGGATGTAAAGGAGGCGGTATACTGGCTTCTGAATTTCTCGGGTTGTCTGAGGGCCGGCCGTGGCAATCTGGGGCAAAAGATGCTGAAAAATCAGGCATCAGAAAAGAAAAAGGAGGAGAGGAAACCGTTCGTCCTACCGGAACCAGCGGCTGACAATGCCTGTCTTTCCCGGTACCTGAATGAGAAACGCAGCATCGACCTAAGCGTAATCGAGTTCTTTTTGAAGGCGGACCTGATTTACGAATCAAGGGATTATCACAATGTTGTCTTCAAGGGAAAGGATAAGGAAGGCGTTACGAGGTTCGCAAGCATGCGCGGGGTATTTGACAGAGATGGGAAAGGCTTCAAGTGCGATGTGGCGGGCAATGACAAGCATTACGGATTCAACACGGCAAACGGGGAGAGTGATGAGCTGATTGTTTTTGAGGCAGCCATCGATCTGATGAGTTATGCAGATATGAACAGTGACATTGAAACGAACAAGGTTGCACTGGGAATGCTTGCCGATGCCCCGATGGAGACTTTTTTAAGGGAGCACGGGCAGATACGGAAAATCAGGCTCTGCCTTGATAATGACGAGCCCGGAAGAAAGGCCTCTGCTGAGATCATGAGAAAGTACCAGGATCGCGGATATGAGGTTCTGGACTGCCCGGCGCCGCCGGGGTACAAGGATTATAACGAATGGCTGGCGGCATTGAAGTCTGCTTCCAGAACAAAAGCCAGAGACAGTTCCAGATAAGCATTGCCAGGTATGAAAACCGTGTCCACATCTATGGGTACATTTTAATTGTCGGTTTAAGTCATGGTATCAGAATGTCATACCATGGGATACGGATGGTATGAAAAAGTGATACCGCGAAGGACAGAAAAATGGGGTTTTGGAAACAGGAGAAAGAGATAATGCGGCCGGAAGGCTCTGTGGTATGAAATGTTAATGTCAGAATACCAATTTGGTATGAAAAATTGATACCACGGAGCAAATCCGGCATGAAAAGCAGCAGGCTGGTGCGGAAGAAGGGGTATTAGGGGCCTCCCCTAACCGGTGGCAGATGTATATACATTCTGCGTATCTGGCAAAGGATATCTTAAATTCAAAATGTCCACTACGTTAAGGGAAAAAATACCAGCAAGCACGGATAAAAGAAGCAGATAAGGAGGGAGCCAAAGGAATTCAGACCTTTTGAAAGACCATCGGAGCGGAGCCGGCAGTCAGATTGGAAACGGAAGACAGGGGTGAGATAGATGGGGCGCAAAGGAAAAAGCGTGGTAAAGGACTTCAGGTTCAAGGAATCGGATGCAAAGCTGCTTGCTGAGAAGTCGGCTGCCCTGGGGATGAATGAGTCGGAATATATCCGGTTTATCCTGAGCCAGCAGCCGGAAGATTATCCGGAAATCAGGGAAGCTTATAAGGAGCTTATCAACGAGGTGAACAGGATCGGGAACAACATCAACCAGATCGTCCACAACAACAATTCGAGTCTCTACAGCGAGATGGACAAGGACAGGCTGTTCGCCTATATGAGGAAACTCAATGTAACCGTTCAGGAGGCGGTGAGGATCCATGGCAATCAGTAAAATCCTCTATATGAAGGACTGCGGAACCGGGAATCCGGGGAAGCATCTGAAGCAGGGAATCGATTATATCACCAGGAAGGAGAAGACGGGGAACGGCCTTTATGTGGGAGGGTTGAACTGCCAGCCGGAATTTGCATACGAGCAGATGAGGGAGACCAAGAAAGAGTTCGGGAAGACGGATAAGAGGCAGGGTTATCATCTGATCATATCCTTTGCAGAAGGTGAGACAACGCCGGAACAGGCATTTGAGATTATCGGGCGGTTCGTGAAGGAGTATTTGGGAAATGGGTATGAAGCCGTTTACACCGTCCATGACAATACGGACCACATCCACGGCCATGTCATTTTCAACAGCGTCAGCTTCATGGACGGCAGGAAATACCGGTACGAGAAAGGCGACTGGGCAAAATACATCCAGCCGGTTACAAACAGGCTCTGTGAAGAATACGGGCTTTCGACAGTTGAGATATCAGAAGACAGGGCGCAACCCACAGAGACCTATCGGGAGTGGAACGATTATAAGGATGGCAGGTTCGTATGGGGAGATATGATCAGGCGCGACCTGGATGCATGCGTCCTGCAGGCTCCGTCCTTTGAATCTTTTTTGGATCTGCTGAAGGAGAAAGGCTATGAAATCAAGCAGGGAAAACATCTGGCAGTACAGCCGGCTGGCCTGTCAAGGTTCCGAAGGACGAAATCCCTCGGCGAGAATTATACGGAGGAAAGGCTCAGGGAGAGGATACTGGCAGAATCACTGTCGGATTACCGTCCGGCGCGAAAGGGCTGTCAGCCAGGCATTATTAGGTGCAGGGTAAAACGGTTGAAAAAGTCCAGGATGAGCGGTATACAGAAGCGTTATTTTGCGAGGATGTACCGGCTGGGGAAATTGAAGAAGAGGCCTTACAGCAGGGCCTGGAAGTACAGGAATGAAATCAGAAAGTTCGAAAGGCTGCAGGAGCAGTATCTGTTTTTAACCCGGCATGGCGTGGGTAATATCCAGGGGCTGGAAGCAGTAAACGGAACCCTTTCCGGCATGAAAAAAGAAGCATCAAGGGACCGGAGCCGCCTCTACAGGGAGAGGGCAAAGTTCAGGCTCCTGTTCGAGAAAATGGAAGAGGCGGAGAGCCTTCAGAAAGCCGCGGCCAGCTTCAGGGCGGGGGATGATTTCTTCAAAGAGGAGTATCTGAAGTTCGAGGCAATTGAAAAGGAGATGTCAGGACAGGGATACAGTTTCGAAGAAGTAACCAGGTTGAAGATCCACTATTCCGGTGAAATTGCCCGGATGAGAGAAAAAGAAAAAGCCATCAGGAAGGAGCTTTCCATTGCGAAAAGGCTTCTGAAGGAACTTTCCTGCGTGCCGGAGAAGCAGAAGATTCAGAGCAAACCAGAAAGGAAGAATCAAGGAGAACCAGAAAAGAATATGGAAACCAGAGAGAAGCAAGCAGAAGGATTGGGCAGCCGGTGAAACAGCCGGCTCTCATAATGGAGGTAGATTATGCAGGAAGGATTAGTAAAAAAGGAGACAGGCTCAAGTGCGGTATCCATGAGGGATACCGATCATCAGATTCCGGAAGAAATGAAGAAACTGAAGGATATGGGGGAAGGGCAGCCTGAATATGTGGAAAAGCTGATGGCATGCATCGAGGACATCGTCAGCCGCATCGAGAGATATGACAGGCTGCTGGAACAGCTTTCCGGATTAGAACAGCAGTCTGGAAATAAGGCTTTTGTTCCGCTGTATTACGGAATGCCGGTATCCTATGAAGCTATGTTACGTACAGGGGGCCAGGTCCACAACATTCCTGTAGACCGGAGTGTCAGAAAATCAAATCCAGGGATAATGGGGTTTGCGGCAGCGTTAGGCCTTAAGAGGAAATCAAAGCCGGATCTGGTAAAGGCCATAGCAAATAAGGAGTTATCACCGGAACAGCTGGTGCAGATACGCGTGGCCATGCAGAAAGGCCTCACGGAGAGCCAGCTGATGGAACTTGTCAATAACAGGATGGATGTGGATCAGATGAAGGAAATCATCGAGATTGCAGTCCTTGAAAATGCAGCGCAGGAATAGTGGAGGAAGAGATGATAGATTTGGATATGATAAACGAAGCAGTTAAGGTCATTGGGGCTTATGAGAAGGATGGCAGACAATTTACCGAAAAGGAAAAGCATTTTGTTGCGGAGTATGCGTTTAAGACGGGAGATATGGAACTGGTGTCAGGCCTTGTGGCGAATATGTCTATTGCAAAAGAAGACGATGTGGAATTCATGAACCGCTATGAGACACTTCTCGGAAAAAGGGAAGTCTGGATCTCCCAGATTGAAAATCTCCTGGTGGCCCTTGAGATGTACCGCATCGAAGAGGAGAAGGCGCTCAATAAGATAGCAGCCACTTTGAAAATCTGCGGCGTTGATGTATCGGTGGATGATATCAGGGAAAAGGGAGCAGGCGAAATCAAACAGATGATAAAAAAGAAAGTAGTCATTTAAAGGAGGAGAAAGAACTATGTCTGAGATTCAGGATGCAGTGCAGATCATCCGCGTCGGGTATGACGGGATAGAGATAGCCATAAAGGTAGGGAGCGCAGGAATCGGCGGTGTGAAGAAAGTTGTCGATTTTCTGTTAACGCTTCTGGAACAGGAGAAGACCCTTGGCAGGACATCCGTAAGGAAACTGCTTATGAAAGGCGGAGACCTTCAGGTGTTCCAGTACAACACAGAGGACAGGAAAAAAGTGGAAAGGATGGCAAAGAACTATGGGATTTTATATGCGGCACTGCCGGATATCAACAGGCAGGATGGGATGAGCGAAATCATTTTCCATTCGGAAGGCGTCCCAAGGGTGAACATGATGATCCAGAAGCTGAAGGGTGGAAGGATAGCAAGCATCGATGATTACCTGAACAACGGGAATGAAAAGAATCAGAAGATCCATTCTGAAAAAAGCAGGATAATAGAGGCGGTCATGGATACAGAAGTGCAGAAAGCCCATGACGATCCTGCAAATGAAAAGGGCAAGGAAAGAGCAGCGCATGTAAACGAAATGGGTATGGAAATACCAGAGAAGATGCAGGGGGCGTCCGGAACGGCGGCACTGGACGATGCGGAAAAACTAAATACGAAACCGAAGACGAGGTGATGCCATGATACAGAAGAAAAAGGCATCGCCTTTCTTTGTCTTAATGGGAGCGGTACTGAGCGGCTATCTGGGCTATCTGGCAAACGGAGCCTGGAAGGAAGGCATGGACATTAATGCATTCCTAAAAGCATGTAATGACGTGTGTGGTAGGCCATTTGCAGATTACCGGGATGTGGGGACAGGAAAGGCGGTGGCAGCTGCATTAGGAATCTATGCCGTTGCAATTGTCATGTATCTCACCAGCCAGAGGAACCTTATGCCGGGCAGGGAATACGGGACAGCCGCATTTGCCGATGTGAAGCAGGTCAATAAGAGGCTTGCGGATAAGGATGCGAATTTTAACCGGATTCTAAGCCGGAATGTCAGGATGTCCCTGGATACCAGGAATACGAAGCTGAACAACAATGTCCTGATCATCGGCGGGTCGGGTGCAGGAAAGACATTCTACGAGGTGAAGCCGAACCTGATGCAGATGCCCCGCGGATGCTCATTTATCTGTACGGACCCAAAAGGGGGCGCGGAACGTTCCGCTATGAAAAGTAGTGGCACAGTTCTGCTGAATTATTAAATAAATTCAGTTCAACTGGAGAACTGAACACATGAATTGTCGAATGACAGGGTAACGCCTTGAAAGGCATCCTTAATCCTCCGACTTGCATGGATATGAGTAAACATTGAAATGTAAGAAGCTCGGTGAAGTCGGCAGAAAGGCACCGTAACAGTTTGGCTGACGAAAGCTACCCAGAGGTGGGCGGTGTGTCTGATATGCCGGAGGTCTATAAGTTACCTATGGTTAGAATGAGGAGAATAGACAAGCTCTTCTGACGAATCTTCGAATGTACGGGTCTATATCGGGACTATGTAGAAATGCATAGTGACACAAATAGTGTCGCTAGTGTGGGTGAGTAAGACTTCGCCTTTATGAAAGTCCATGCATTGTTATAGGCAATGGCAAGCTAGCAGGCTCATAGAAGAAACCTAAGGGTAAAATGTAAAGATAATGTGTTCGGAACGTTCGAAGCTGACAACGTGGAGAATTTACTTTCTGTGAAGCGTATCAAACGGGAAAATCACGCAAGTGATATAAGGGAGATTATGTCAGTGAAAGCGGAGGTATGGTACCTATGAAGCCATGATAATAAGTGGTGGAGGGAAGACCTCTAGTCGTGTAATTAGTAAATCAAAATCGAATTGGTATGGGTTCGTGTAAGACTAAGAGATGTACTCACTCCTAGATTGGAGGATACAGACCATGCTAAAGAAAGCCAAGCTACGTTATAACGAATACTATGATATGCAAAAGGTGTTCGATTCCTTATACGCAGCTAGCAAAAACGGTAACAATTTTTATAAGTTACTAGAGATTATCGGTTCAGAAGAAAATATTCGTTTAGCATATCGTAATCTGAAAACAAACAGTGGTAGTAATACTGCTGGAACTGATGGGAAAACCATTGAAGATATCAAAACTCTTACAGATAAAGAAGTCATTGATACAGTTAGAATTATGTTAGATGATTTTATGCCAAGTTCTGTGAGAAGAGTGTTCATTCCAAAGCCAGGTAGTGATAAAAAGCGACCTTTAGGAATTCCGTGTATATGGGATAGGCTCGTTCAACAATGCATTCTGCAAGTGTTAGAGCCAATATGTGAACCAAAGTTTCATAATCATTCCTATGGATTCCGCTCAAACAGAGGAGCAGACCATGCAATCAGCAGAACTGTCAGTATGGTTAATATGTTTCGTCATTACTATTGTGTTGATGTTGATATTAAAGGATTTTTCGACAATGTTGACCATGGCAAGCTATTGAAACAGATATGGACACTAGGTATCAGAGATAAAAGGCTGATTTGTATTATCAGCAAAATCCTAAAATCAGAGATAGAGGGAGAAGGAATTCCAACGAAAGGAACGCCACAAGGTGGCATTATCAGTCCGCTACTGTCTTTGATAGTGTTGAATGAATTGGATTGGTGGGTAAGTGACCAATGGGAAACATACCAACCAAAAAGATTTTCGAATAAGAAGAGCTTTTATTCCTATGCAAGGAACTATACCAATCTGAAAGATGGATTCATAGTTAGATATGCAGATGATTTTAAAATCATGTGTAGGACATACGATGAAGCTCAAAGATGGTATTATGCTACGGCTGATTTCTTGAAAACAAGGTTGAAGTTAGACATTAGTCCAGAGAAATCCAAAGTAGTAAATATGAAGAAAAACTCGTCAACATATTTAGGGTTCAAAATAAAGGTTGTACCAAAAGGGAAAACAAGATACGGATTTATTGCAAAAACGGATATGAGCGACAAGGCAATCAGGAAAGCCAAAACTAACCTGAAAGCTAAGATTATTAACATCCAAAAGCATACCTCATATATAGCCATAGAGAATTATAATTCAGCGGTCAGAGGTATACAGAATTATTACAGTATTGCAACAAATGTTTATAACAACTTAACGGATGTGAGTTACGCTCTTTTGCCGACCATTAGAATACGTCTAAGAGATATCAGTAAAACAGTCCCATTTAGGGAAACAGATATCGAATTTCAGCGAAAAGCAACTGGAATCAGAGATGACACAAAGATTGTAAAAATAGGTTCACAGACATTACTTCCGATTACGGCGGTACGTCACAGAAGTCCTATGAATTTCTCACAAGACACAACGAATTACACAGATGAAGGAAGAGAGAAAATTCACAGCAATCTGGAAAAAGTTACAGAATTAGAATTTGAAGCACTTGCAAGAGGCAGAGACCCTAATGAATCTGTTGAATTCAATGATAATCGTATATCAGCTTTTGTAGTTCAACAAGGGAATTGTTATATAACAGGTCAGAAATTAAATGCCAATGATATGAAATGTTTTAGGAAAATGCCATTGATTCAAGGTGGAACAAATAAGCATGGAAATATCGCATTTGTAGAGCCAAGAGTTTTTAATTTGATATTTAATGACAACATCAATGAGGCAAAAATTCAATTAGCGAAGCTGAAACTAGAGGAAGTGAAGCGTAATAGACTGAATAAAATCAGACGTAACTATGGTTACCAATCAATATAGATAATCTATGATTTACGAAAACACGATGGCACGCCGTATGAAGCGAAAGTTTCACGTACGGTGTAGAGCGGGGGAAAAGGTAGAGATAACTTCAAAGCCTTACCTATCGCTATAGATCCTTCGAAGCTGCGGACAGATGCTCAAAAATAACGGATACAGCCTGAAGGTCATCAACCTGCTGGAGATGGAGCAGTCGGACTGCTACAATCCGTTCCGCTACATCAGGGAAGAAACAGATATCGTAAAGCTGATTACAAATCTGATAACAAACACCACGCCGAAGGGGAGCAACCCTTCGGATCCCTTCTGGGAAAAGGCGGAAGGGCTGTTCCTGCAGTCTGTCTTCTATTACGTATGGATGGAGGAGCCGCCGGAAAAAAGGAATTTCGAAACCGTTCTGAAGCTGCTTGGGGAAGCGGAGATCAAGGATGACAAAAAGCCTTCAAAGCTGGACGACAGGATGAAACGCCTGGAAGAACGCTCAACCTTAGGTGCAAACCATCCGGCGGTCAAGCAGTATAGCAAGTGCATGAGGGGGGCAGGGGATACGGTCCGGAGCATCATCATAAGCGCCAACTCGAGGCTCGCATTCCTGGAAAATAAGCAGGTGCTTCGGATCCTGTCAAAGGACGAGATGAACCTTGCGGACCTAGGTATCGGGGTAAACGGGGATGGGGAGACGAAAACCGTTCTTTTCTGCGTCATACCGGATTCGGACAAGTCCTATAACTTTATCGTGGGGATCCTGTACACCCAGATATTCCAGGAGCTCTATTACCAGGCGGACTTCAACTGCGGGGGAAGGCTTCCGATCCATGTGACATTCATGCTTGACGAATTCTCGAATGTCGCCCTGCCGGATGACTACTGCAGCCTTCTGAGCACCATGAGGAGCAGGGAGATCAGCTCCATAATCATCATCCAGAACCTTGCCCAGATCAAGGCACTGTTCAAGGACACCTGGGAAACGATCCCGGGGAACTGCGACACGCTGGTCTATCTGGGGGGAAATGAGGTGAGCACACACAAGTATATTTCGGAACTGCTTGGGAAAGGGACGATCGACAAGAGGAGCAGCGGCGAGACAAAAGGAAGGAACGGAAGCAGCAGCCGGAACTTCGATGTATTAGGAAGGGAGCTGCTGACGCCTGACGAGGCCAGGAAGCTGGACAACAGGAAATGCCTGATCTTCATCCGGGGATTCAATCCGATTCTGGATGATAAGTATATTCCATTTGCCCATCAGGCATTTCATCAGACGGCGGATGGGAAGGGAGAGCTCTATATCCATCAGCCAAATAGGGACGGGAAGGCTGCAGAATCGCCTAATGAGATCCTGAACAGGAAATCACTTGCCTATTATGAGCAGCTGAAAAGGAATGGAGAGAACGTCAGCATCGACAGCATGCAGTATGAACAGTTCAGTATGTTTGGCAGAAAGGATACGGAAAAGCATGCAGCAGGCAGGAACGAACAGGATAAAAAAGATGCAGGCGATTCCATCACCAGCCGGATGATTCGCTGGGCGTATGCAGAGGATCAGAAAAGAGAGGTCCGTATGGCACTGGAAGCCGGTATGCCAATCGGGGACATTCTGGGCTACTTCTATCCGGAGACCCCTGCAGGAACCATGGAGAAAATCAGAATGGCTTATGAACAGATGAGCCAGCAGCAATCAGAATAAGGAGGAGACAATACAGATGAAAAGAATTTCGGTAAACAAGAAAACAGCTACGGAAGGGCGGAACAACCGCCATATGGAGACAATCAGAAACAACATAGGAAAGGCATTAACATGCGCAGCTCTTGCATCCATCTGCTTTACCCAGACCGCATTGGCATCCGGCACTACAGCGGTGACGCAGCCACTGGAAAACCTGAAGACCCTGGTAATTTCAATCATCGGGGCAGTGGGCATCATCATACTTGCCAAGAACGTCATGGAATTTGCCCAGGCCTACCAGCAGCAGGACTCCTCATCCATGAACAGCGCCCTAAAGGGTATTGTTGCAGGAATCATGATGGCGGCGATATCATCAGTCATCACGTTCCTTGGGTTTTAAATTACCAGGCAGGCAGTGCAGGCGGATTGCGGATATCCGCTTCGATACAGAATCAATAGAATGCCAGGCTGTAATGGCCTGGCCAGGAGGTGAAAGAGTTGGATGCATTGAAACTTGGAGATAAGATACTGGCCCTGCTAGAAGCGGTATTCGGTTTCTGGAACAGCCAGGTTGCACTGGTGTTTTCCATGCTCGGCCAGTCGCCGGTTGATTTCAAAGGCGGAGGGCCCTGGGCGGTAGTTGATAAGCTTGAGCCAGTTTTCGTAGCGGTCGGTTCAAGCCTGGTGGTTCTCTTTTTCGTAGTCGGCTTCTGCTCGGAAAGCGTGGATGTACGGGAAGAAATGCGGTTTGAGACAATACTGCGCATGCTCATGCGCCTGGGAATATCGGAATGGCTGGTGGCGAATAATGTGACGATCATGAAGGCATTCTTTACTTCAATCGGGAATCTGGTGAATCTGATCGGCGGAGGTACAAACGAGAGCCTTGTCATAGACAGCGTACAGGCCGACATCATCAGAAACCTGGGATTTGGCGAGAGCCTGATTCTTCTGATACTGGCAACCATGCTGTCAGCCATAATCATAATCTGCGGCTTCTTCATGATTTACACGGTCTACTTCCGGTTCCTGAAGATACTGATTATCGTGCCGCTGGGCCCCATCGCCTATTCCACGGTGGCCGGAAACAGGAACATCAGCCATACGGCGCTGACCTATTCGAAATATTTCCTGTCGGTCGTACTGGAGGCAGTGACCATGTCCCTTGCAATCCTGCTATGCAATTCCTTTATCAATGCAGGGCTTCCGGCATTTACAGGCGACTATGCAGATTGGACAAAGACGCTGATCTACCTGTGCGAAATGGCATTCACGGTGGCACTGACGGTAGGAAGCGTGAAGGGAGCACAGAACCTGACGAGCAGGGCATTGGGGCTATAGGTATACGAAAGCTTACGGAAGAAAATGAAATTGCAGGATTGTTATGCAAAATTAGCATAAGGACACCTTGTGAAACTGGCTGAACAGCCATCATAACTCAAAAAAATCGATTACAGGAGGCAGCATGAATATAGAAATCAGCAAGGACATCGAAAAATACCAGGAGACGGTGGCAATGGGGCTCACGGCAAAGCAGCTGGTGTTTTCGGCCGCAGCGGTACTGGCAGGGGGCACGGTCGTGCTCTGCCTCTACCACCATATCGGCCTTACGGCAAGCACCTACATTGCCATGCCGGCAGTGGCCCCGATTGCCCTTGGCGGATTCTATTCCTACAACGGAATGGGATTCTATGAGGTGATGGGCAGGAAGATGAGGTTTCTGACTGGCAATTGGACATTGATCTATGTTTCAACGGAAGGGGAACAGGTCATCAGAAATTTGCAGGCGTCAGGATCAAAAAAATCAAAAAGGTAAAAATCACAGTTAGAAAAAGGAAAAAATACTGCAAAGCGGCCGGATAGTCCGGCTGCGGAAAGGAAGGGGTAAAGTGAATATATTTGGTGACAGGTTCAGGGAACTGAAACGGGCGGACGAACCGCTTTATAGAACGCCGAAATCGATCCAGGAGACAATTGAAATCAAAAAAGTGGCGGAAAACGGCATCTTCGAGGTGGCAGGCAGCCGCTATTCCAAGTGCTATCTGTTTCAGGACATCAACTACACGACGACCAGTGAAGGCGAGCAGGAGGACATCTTTGAACGATACTGCAGGTTCCTCAATTCCATGGATGTGAATTTCAAAATCACGATCAATAACAGGAACAGGGACATGGATGAGCTCAGGGAGAAGGTGCTGTATCACAAGAGGGGAGACCAGTTCGACTCCTATCGGAAAGCCTACAACGACATAGTCGAGGAAAAAATCAGGGAAGGAAGGCAGGGTATCTGGCAGGAGCGCTATCTGACACTTACGATCGAACGGAAAAACTTTGAGGAAGCGAAGGCCCGCTTTGCAGTTCTAGAGGCGAATATCCGAAAGGAATTCAACGGGCTGGGAGCGGACATAATTCCCCTTAACGGCAATCAAAGGCTCAAGGTGCTCTATGACTACTATCATCTTGGAAATGAGGCAGGCTTCATCTTTGATATGAGGGAGTACGAGAAAACGGGAGGCGATTTCAAAAACGATCTCTGCAACGGAATGGTGAAATTCAGCCAGGACTGCTTTGAAGATGAGGGGAAGTTCTGCAGGGCATTATTTATAAAAAAGTATCCGAGCAGCCTGTCTGATCAGTTTCTGACCGAGATAGCAGGCATTCCAGTCCATTCAATCACAAGCATCGATGTGGTTCCGGTTCCAAAGGACCTGACCACGAAGGTGCTGCAGAAGAAAAACATGGGGATTGAAAGCGACATTATCAAGCAGCAGCGCATCCGCAACAGGAACAATGACTTCGCAACGGAGATATCCTATGCAAAGCGGATGGAGAAAAAGGAAATCGAAGTGATCATGGATGACATCAGGGAAAACGACCAGTGCCTGTTCTACGTAGCCGTCACAATCATAATCATGGCAGGTTCCAGGGAAGAGCTGGAACGAATCTGCGGCACGGTGGAAGCCATCGGCAAGAGCAATTCCTGCATCATAGACACACATTATCTGAAGCAGCGAGAGGCATTGAATACAGCCCTCCCGATCGGCGTCAGGCAGGTGGAAACCATGAGGACCATGCTTACCCAGAGCCTGGCTGCACTGATGCCCTTCAACGTACAGGAACTGGATGAGGAAGGCGGCAATTACTACGGAATCAACCAGATATCAAAGAACATCAACATCGGAAACCGAAAAAGGCTCCTCAACGGGAATGGATTCGTATTCGGTGTATCCGGCTCCGGAAAATCCTTCTTCTGCAAGCAGGAGATGGGAGGAGTATTCCTTGGTTCGGAGGACGACATTATCGTCATCGACCCTCAAAACGAATATTTCGATATCGCAAAAACCTTCGGGGGAACCATCGTCAACATGTCCACCTATACGACCCAGTATATCAATCCTATGGATATGGACGTATGGAACCTGGATCTGAATGATTCGAGGGGATGGATCCGGGAAAAAGGCGAGTTCATGTTAGGGCTCTGCGAACAGTGCCAGAGAAAAGAGCTGAATTCCAGGCAAAAGTCCATCATCGACCGCTGTGTCAGGACCCTTTATCAGGAGATAGCCAGAAGCAGCGAAAAACAGATTCCGGTCATGGAGGATTTCTACAGACTCCTGATGGAGCAGCCGGAAACAGAGGCAAAGGATATCGCCCTGACGCTGGAACTTTTTATCAACGGCTCCCTTAATATTTTCAACAACCATACGACGGTAGACGTTCAAAACAGGTTCATCGTCTACGGTATCCGGGATTTAGGGAAGGAATTGTCTGCAATCACGATGCTGGTCATGATGGAGAACATCGGAAACCGCATCACAGAGAATGCAGAGAAAGGCCGCGCTACCTGGCTCTATGTGGATGAGCTCCACGTCTTATTGGCCAGGGAGTATTCTGCAAAATACCTCCACGGCCTCTGGAAAAAGGTCCGCAAGCAGGGTGGCCTCTGTACCGGCATAACCCAGAATATCGATGACCTGTACCAGAACGACACGGCCAAGACAATGCTCGCAAACAGCGAATTCGTAGCGCTTCTGAAGCAGTCAAATATGGATAGTATGGAGCTGGCAGAAATCATGGGAGTCTCCAAAGCGCAGCTCCAGTTCGTATCGAACGCCCAGAGCGGGATGGGACTGATCAAACATGGAAATGTCGTAATCCCGTTTGACAACACTATAGGAAGGGAATGCAGTTTGTATAAGTTATATAGCACGAATATGCACGAGAAGTCTGCGGAGTAGCCGGTATAAAAATAGGAAGCAGGAATGCCTTTGCCGGAGTGAGAATCATTTTTGCAAAGGTATTCCTGTGTTTTACGAGGAGATAGAGAGCATGAAAATAAAGAAAGCCAAAGAAAAAGCGATGGAAATCCACAGAAAAAAGAGGCCCAGATTCCATATAAAAAGAAAGGCGGCATTGGCTGCGGCAGCAGCTGGGAAGAAAGCTGGAAAGGCTGCTTCAGAGCAGGTGGAAGGCAGCGAGACACTCCGGGACGCCCTGTCGGTTATCGGTGTTACATCCAGACCCCTGAGACACGTTTCAGGTTACGGCATTAAGAATTTCCGCAAAAGGGCTGCAAGGGAGAAACAGGCGAAACGGTCGGAGAGAGCGGATTCGGCAGGAAGAACTGGCAGGACGTCAGGAGAAAAGCAAACGAGCTATTCTCAAGACAGGAAAGGGAGCAAAACGAGATCAGGCAAAGAGACAGCAAAGACGGAATCAGGCACAGGAATAAGCCTTAAGGCGAATAAGACTAACTATAAGAGAAGCATCAGGAACAGGATGATACATTATCACATCAATAAGCAGAAGCAGAAAGAAAAACAAGAAAACAATGGGACGAAAGGAAGTACGCTGATAAGCCTAGGGGCTTCAAAGGCGGCAGGGTATCTTGCTACCAAAGTTGGCAGCGGGGTCTTCATTTTTCTTATTTTGATTGCCGCTGCATGCCTTCCAGCAGTCCTCGTCATCGCAGTCGTATACCATTCACCAATGGCTATATTTTTTCCACCCCCTGAAGAAGGCGACACAGCAATAACAGTGCTCTCTTCCTATTTCTCCGAATTCCATCGGGAGGTGGAGTCAGAGAGGAACAGCTACAGCGGATATGACCGAAGCGAGATTGTGTATCTGAACTTTGAAGGAGATTCCGCAGCGCCTGACAATTATTATGACGTGCTGGCAGTTTATCTCGTGAAATACGGAATCGGAGAGCCCGCTACAGTCATGAATGATGCCACAAAAGCCAATCTGAAAAAGGTATTTGAAGACATGAATGCTTACAGCATCTCAAGCGGGACGGTTATGGAGCTGGATGCGGAGAGGAATCCTATCATGCAGTTGGTCAAGTATGTGACTGTCACGAAGAAGACATATCGGGAAATGATTCCGCTTTACGGATTCAATACAGACGAAGCAGCGCTGATTGAAGAATTAATGGATCCTGAAAATCTTGCTGTACTTGGAGAAGTCCAGGGTGGAAGCAGCAGGGGAGGCATTACGGAACTGACATATGAGCAAAGAGAGGCGCTCATGGCAAATCTTGAAGCAGAAGCGGCCGGGAGCGAAGCGGTCCTGTTTGCCATAGATAAGCTTGGACTGCCTTATAGCCAGGAAATGAGGGACAGTGGAAGCTTCTACGACTGCAGCTCCCTTGCATTCTATTCGTGGTATGCCCAAGGGGTGAATCTGACCTATGAAGGTGCAAATACTGCAGCCCAGGAGGCAAAATGGTGCGCCGACAAAGGATACACAGTTTCCTATGACGAAATGAGACCAGGAGACCTGATATTCTACAGCTTCGGGAGCAATGGTCGATTCATGGATATAGGGCATGTGGCAATCTACTGCGGGAACGGAATGCTGGTAGATGCATCCTACAGCCAGGGCAGAGTGGTGTATCGGGCGATTTACAGCAAAGAAAATATCGTAATGGTAGGAAGACCAGGAGGGATTGTTCAGGACTAGAACTTGATGACTGAATGGTTAAATGTATTTGGGGATGAAAGGGAGGAATAAAGAGATGGCTGTTTTCAGAGTTGGAAAATCAAAGAACTATACGGTGATGTCAAACCATCACTTGAGAAATAAGAACCTGTCACTTAAGGCGAAAGGACTCCTTACGCTGATGCTGAGCCTGCCGGACAGTTGGGATTACACCACAAAAGGCCTGGCGGCTATCTGCAAAGAGGGAGTTGATGGAATTGGCGCTGCCTTGAATGAGCTGGAGAATCAGGGATATCTGATTCGTGAGCGGAAGAGGAACAGCAAAGGGCAGCTGACAATAGTCGAATATACGATTCTGGAAGAGCCTGTTTCGGCAGATGCAGAACAGGAAAAGCCAGAACTGGAAATACCTAAACTCGACAATCCAGAACAGGGAAAGCCAGTGCAGGACGAGCCAGTACAGGAAAAACCTGAACTGGTAAATCCGGTACAATTAAGTACTAAAGAATTAAGTACTAAAGAATTAAATAAAGAGTTAAATAAAAATCTATCAATCAATCAAGAGAAAAAGGAAAACGAGATCGATAAGATGGATGAGACTGCTGTGTATAAAAAAATCATCAAAGAAAACATCGAATATGAAATCCTGTGTCAGAGATATCATGCCAACCGGGTGGATGAGATTGTTGAATTGATGCTGGATGTGGTATGCGGTGAACGGAAGGTGATCCGTATTAGCGGGGCTGATTATCCGAAAGATTTTGTAAAGGGGCGGTTATTGAAACTGGACAGCTCACGTGTCGAATATGCGTTTGAATGTTTGGATAAGAATACGTGTAAGGTGCATAATATTAGGGCATATTTGCTGGCAACACTTTATAATGCTGCTGTGACAATGGATGGGTATTATAGGGCGGAGGTGAGGCATGATATGTATGGGGTGTTGGGGTAGCGAGTGATGATAATTAGTGGATTGTTAAAGAAGTACAAATTACTGAAGCTGTAAGAAATACGTTGATAGGCAATCGCGCTATAACCAAGAAAATCTTTGCTACTTACTTAAGCAGATGTGTAATAAAATTTAGTATGATGTTCTGAACAGCATTAAAAGGCCGCTTGCGAGACGGGAAACTTGTTTACAAAACGGGAAGGTCGCTTTAAATTTCACTAATTTTTACATAAAATCTGCTATTTATTACATAAAGTCTGCTATTTAATACAATGTTGGATTTGAGCTTCATTTTTGCTATATGATTAAAATATTAAAAAATTTTAAAATTTGCAATCGAAATAGACAAAGACAAAAAAATCAACAGTCAAGAATTTGCAGAAGTTTTGCTTAACAAGTATCAACAATTTTCTGATCTCAATTATCCGGGTAATCTTCTTTGAGGTAGTACAATGATTTTTAAAAGCAATGTTTGCTGATGAAATCTTTAGCAATACTGTATATGATTTCTTTGATTTTGAAACCCAATAGGTTATTAGAGCATAGAATAATTCATTATCGGGAATTGTTTAATCAGGCGGAGCTAAAGAACTTAAAGTGTAACGTAGAAACTGAATTAGTTTTTCGCTTTACAAAAATGCTTACAAAACTGGATTATTATTAACAGGGAAATGTTGTTTATTATGATAAAGGGAATCTTTAGAAAAGTAAAGATTTTAATGGGATAAAAGGAGGATTTATGCTATACTATTTACTAAATGTTATTAATGTGTTATAGACGTAGAAAGGTGTATATAGTATGGCTGTTTCATATAACGGATTATGGAAAATCCTAATTGACAAAAACCTACAGAAAAAAGATTTAACAGAGCAATTGAACATTAGTTCTACAACCATTGCTAAAATGGGAAAAGAAGAACAAGTCTCAATGAATGTATTAGAACGTATATGTACATATCTGGATTGCAATATTGGTGACATTATGAGATTTGAGAAAGAGGAGAAGAGCAATGGTAGTAAATAAACATGGTAGCTTCTATATGAGAAGTGGCTGGGGAACAAAAATTATTCGAGCGGTTGAAGCGGATGATATGATTTTTACACCAAGTAAGGAACAGGATGCGATAGACAATGTTGGTCTGGGTAGAATTATGATAAAAGCATTGAGATATTGGTCAGAGGCAATGCAACTAACTGAAGAAGAAAAAACTCAAGGTGGAATCAAATTAATTCCAGAACCAATTTATGACGAAATTAAGCAATATGATTTGTATTTTCAGAGGCAAGGTTCTCTGCTTTTAATGCACAGAAACCTGGCACTAAATAAAGAGAATGCAACTGCATGGTATTGGATGTTTAATGAATATTCTGCAAACAGCTTTACAAAAACTCAATTTGTTGAGGGTTTCCATGCATATTTGGCAGTAAATGGAATGAAGATAAAAAAAGATGCTGTTGAAAAAGAATTCAATTGTTTGAAAAACACATATATTGGCGATAGCAATTTCGATAAAAAAAGCATTATGGATGAGGATACATATCCATTTCTTGCTCCGTTAAAAATACTTCAAACTAAAGGTAAGACAATTATTGAGAAAAGATTGCTGACAGAGAAAGAAATACCATTGGAAATATTAATTTATGCAATTGCAATGGACAACTTTATAGCCAGTAAAAATGGAAATCAGGTTAATATTGACAGGTTAATGGAAGGTAAGAATCAGGTCGGTAAGTATTTTAATTTAAAGTATTCTAGACTTTTAGATATGTTAATGGAAGCAGAAAATAAGAAGTACATCAACTTAAATAATAATTTTGGAAATAGATTTATCGAGTTTAATGGATATGACTACAAAAGCTTGATAAAAAAATATTACACTGATAAGGAACGATAAATATGAGTTATAGAAGTTTGGTAACAAAAAAGAGACAATATAAATACTCGGCGAATATTTGCTTTGATATGAAAGATGAAGAAAAGCTGGCTGATTTTATTCCTAATATCACAACAACGGAGATTCTTCGTGAGTATTTAATGGGGATAATCAATCAAAATGCTAAAATGCATTCACGAATTCTTTATGGTTCATATGGAACAGGCAAGTCACATCTTTTAACTGTGTTAAGCGACTTATTAGGACACATTAATACAGATGGAAAAGGACTAAAAGAGTTTTTAAACGCAATTTCAAAATATGATAAATCCTTAGCAAAAGATATTCAGAGATTTGTTGAAGAAGAAAAACCATATTTAGTTGTACCTATCTACGCTAATTTTGATGCGTTCGATAAGTGTATCACTTTCTCTTTGAAAAAAGAATTGGAACGAAATAAAATCAACATATGTTTCAAAAGCTACTTTGATGATGCTTTGATTCTAATTAACAAGTGGAAAAATGGGGAAGATTCAGTTAAAAGATTAGAAGAGATTTGTGCTTCAAACGATGTGAATTTAGATGAATTATGCAGAGGGTTAGAAAGCTATGATTCAACTAGTGAAAAAAGCTTTGCAATGATTTTTAAAGCAATGACCTTTGGTGCAGAATTTGTCAGTGAAGCAGGAAATTTATTAGATAATATTACTCTGGCAAATGACCTGATAAAAGATGATTACAGAGGTATTGTTTTTGTCTTTGATGAGTTTGGAAGATACATAGAGGATGCAGGAGAAAATATTCGTGTTAAGGATGTTCAGGACATAGCAGAGTTTTGTGATCATTCTGATTATGATGATTATTTGATATTGGTTTCACATAAGCAGCTTTCGCTCTACACAGATAAAATGAAAAAGTCATTAAGCGATGAGTGGAAGAAGATTGAGGGTAGATTCAAGTCAACATCAATAAATATTAAATATGATCAGTGCTTATCATTAATTCCTCATATTATTCCAAAAACTAAAATTTGGAATGGATTTAAGAAAAAGTTTCAAGCTGAGTTAAATGAAATATACAATCAGGCATATGATTTTAAGGGATTTTTAATACCGCCCGAAGTGGAAAACGTCAATCCGTTTGAAGGTGGATTTCCATTACATCCAATCACGTTGTATGCATTGGATAGATTATCAAAAAAGGTAGCTCAGAATGAAAGAACATTCTTTACATATCTTGCGAGCGATGAGGATAATTCTTTATTCACGCAGTTAGAAAAGATGGATGAGAATGAATTCCATTTTGTGGGATTGGATGCAATATATGACTATTTTGAAGAGAATATCTGCTCATATAGAACGGGTGAAGCAAGGGATATTTATAAGAAGTATCAGTTTGCTATAAATAAATTGGGCAATACTGAAGAAAATTCATTAGAAATTAAAATATTAAAAGTGATAGCGGTAATCTATATTATCGGGGATGCAGGTACACTGGCGGCTGAAGAAAATACAATTGTTGATGTGATTGATGATAATAAAAAATACATTCAAGCTGCAATTAATAATTTAGAGAAGCGCAAGATTATAAAGTACATGCGTCAGTACGGGTATTATGATTTCCTTGATAGCAGTATATATGACTTTGATACAATGATAGAAGAGAGAATTCCTTCAATAACTGATGAGGCTGCAGTTTCAATATTAAATGAAGAGTTCTCAAATTTTGTAATGTACCCATATGATTATAATTATGTGTTTCACATGAACCGAATTTTTCTGCCAGTATTTGCGCAAAAGAGTGACTTCAGTAAAAAAACTTTTATACGAATGGCACCAAAATATTATGATGGGATAGCAGCATTTGTTCTAGATTCACAATTTGAACTAAAAGATTACGAAAACTCTGAGAATATTCCTGAGCGTACACTTTTGATTGTAAATCAAAATGCAACAGAGATACTGAATGAGATTAAGCGATATGTAGCAACAAAATATTTTTTTTCTATAAGAGAAGAACTGATGCGAGATGATCCTACAGTTGAAAAGGAACTAACACTTTATTTGGATGAACAAAGAGGAATTGTAGAAGAGATCATTTCCAGATGGAAAAATATTGATGATAAAGGAATCTCTGTTATTGCACATGGTAGAAAATATGATGTGAATAGAGGCAGTGATTTATGCCAGATTGCATCAGAAATTATGATGAATAGTTATCCAGATACGATAATTGTTAACAATGATTTGATAAATAAGAATTTTATTTCAGGAGCAATTAAGCAAGCGCGAGGAAAAGCTCTTTCATATATTATGAATGATAAGAATATTTTAGATAACTGTTCATTGCTTTCGCCGGAACATTCAGTATTACGTTCTGTCTTATCTAAAAATGGAATTTATCCAGATGATACCGCTGGAGTGATTAATAAATTACCATCAGGAAGGGATGCTGGAGAACTAGTCAAACTTGAACTAGATAAATTTTTAGAGCGCTGTGTTAAGGGACAAGTGTCCTTCTTTGAATTGTATGACAAATTGAAAAAGCCACCATATGGTTTGAGAGATGGCTATATACCTGTACTTTTAGCATATGAATTGAAACAGTATGAAAATATTTCAATATATTTTCATGGTTCTGAGCATGATTACTGCGAAGATGAATTGCTTAAGGCACTTGAGAATCCTGAAGATTATAATCTTTACATCTGTGATTGGACACAAGAACAATTAAAATATATTTGTGGTCTTGAAGAAATATTTAGCAAATATATAGATAAATCTGCAAAAAATAGATTAAAAGAACTATTTGCAGCTATGAATAAGCATTTTGTAGCCATATCCAAAGCTGCAAGAACTACTGAAAGATATGTTTCGGACGGGGCAAAGCATTATAGAGAAATTATGAGTGTTACCTATAAAGATTATAATAGATTTTTCTTTGAAACACTGCCAAATTTGAATGGAGACATGCAGGAGTTAGTTTTCTTAATTAAAAATGTTATATTTGAATTAGAAAATGTGATCAATTTGCAGATAGATACGCTAGAAAAAGCTATACGCACAGTGTTGGACATAGATAGTGAAACATCTATCGCTGGAGAATTAACTAGAGTATATGAAGCTGATTGGAAGGAAAAACGGTTTAAATCATTTGATTTTCAGACAAGCGTAGTGCTAGACTTTTTAGGAAACATGAATCCAAATATGCGTGATGACGATGCTATACAAGAGCTTGGAAAGATAGTAACTGGATTTGAAATAGAATATTGGAATGATTCAAAAGTTGAAGATTTTTATGAGGCTTTTTCAAAAATGGTGGCGCAGCTTAATAATTATGTGGTGCAGGATACGGTTGGTAGTGATGAAATCAAGATTACTATTAGTACCGGTGATGAAGAAGAAAAAATCACGCAATTTAATAAAACCGAATTATCAGCAAATAGTCAAATGATGTTTAATAAAATGAAAGCAACGATTGAAAATTTTGGGGAATCGATAAGTTATGAGGAAAAGATGCAGGTATTAACAAGACTGTTTTCTGAAATTATGTAAGGATGGAGATATGAAAATGATCTACTGGTGCGATAAATGCAAGGAACCAGTGTTTGACAAAAAGTCACACGAACTTTCTTGTAGTGGAAGGTTGAAAAAGTTGTCAGAAGGATCAATCTGCAATCCTGTATTTTTACAAGAACGTAAATTACTAAGCAAAATTGTGGGTAGAGATTTAACTGACAAACAAATATGGTATTTTGGCTCCAGTAGATATCTGTTCGATGGAGAGGTACAAAGAATATCATATGTGGAATGGTATAAAAATAATGAACATCTAAAGTATGCGGAGGAATTACGAAATGATATAGAAGTTGAACGTGATTATTCCGCATATATGGGTGTTGTAAAAGCAAATGAAGCATATATTAAAGGTCTGGTTTTTGAGGCAGAGAAATATGTGCTTGATACTTATACAGAATTTTCAACAGGCAAATATGAAGATAATAAGTATATACCGACAGTTTCATTTTCTGGAGGTAAAGATTCAACTGTAGTAAGCAGAATTGTAAGAGATGCGCTTCAAGATAATACGGTTATTCATTTCTTTGGTGATACAACTCTTGAATTTAGAGAAACATATGAGTATGTAACTCAAAAGTTTAAACAAGAAAATCGGATGGTTCCAATGATACCAAGTGAAACAGAAAATGATTTCTTTAAATTAGCTAAAGTATTCGGACCACCAAGTCAACATGAGCGATGGTGTTGTACAATTTTTAAAACAAGTAATTTAAATAAGGAATTAGAGAACTTGCCAGGAAATAGTCTTTCATTTCTTGGAATTCGTCATAGCGAGTCGTTAGCACGTAAAGGATATGAAAGAACACAAGAGCATTCGAAGATTTCATCACAGATAAATGCAATGCCAATAATTGAATGGACTGATTATGATGTGTGGCTTTATATTTTATATAAGAATTTGATAATAAATGACTGTTATCAGTATGGTTATAAAAGAGTAGGATGTTGGTGTTGTCCTAATAACTCGGATTGGTCAATGATGTTGACAGAAATATACTATCCGGATGATATGCAGAAATGGAAAGAAATGGTTTATGCTTTCGCAATAAAAACTGGAAAGACAGATCCGGATGATTATTATAAAGAAGGAAGATGGAAAACAAGAAGGGGTGCAAGTGGCTTAAAAGTAAAGAATGTTACGATTATGGATACAGCTTGCAATCTTTCTGATACGGCGAGAAATATCATTATTGACAAGAAATTAAATATCGATGTTTTGGAATTGCTTAAACCGTTTGGCGATCTAAAAATAGTTGAGAAAAAAGATGCAACATATATTCAGGTGTATGATAATGACAAAACTGGAGAATATCGAAAGTGCTTTGAACTTATTATTACCTATGGTACAAATGTTATAAAAGTTCTTCCAGAAGAAAGAATTGATGTAACAAATTTGGTAAACAGAATTAAATGTCAAATGCGAAAATATCAGTTTTGTATCCGGTGCTCAGCATGCGATTCGGTTTGTCCACATGGAGCTATAGATACCATTCATGGAAAATATAAAATAGATGAAGCAAAATGTCAGCATTGTAAAAAATGCATTGCCAAGTTCTATAATGGATGTATTATATGTGACAAAGTTGCAGGAAAGAAGGAAAGTTAATGATTTACTTTGATAATGCCGCGACAACTAAATATAAACCTGAAGAAGTATATAAGGCATTTGAATATTATGTGAGAGAAGTGGGAGTAAGTCCTGGAAGAGGAAGTTATCAACTGGGAATTGAAGCGTCTAGAATGCTTTATAAGACCAGGAAAAAAATAGCCAATTATTTCGGAATGGATAATGCCAATGTGCTTTTTACAAAGAATTCTACTGAAGCAATTAATTTATTTTTTGAGGGTTATTTAAAACAAAATGATCATGTAATTATTACCTGTTATGAACACAATTCAGTTTTACGTCCATTACATAAATTACATGAAGAAGGCAGAATCACATATTCTGTTATTACCAGGGAAGATCTAAATCTTTCTCCAGATGAAATAGTTAAGAAATACGCAAAAGGTAATACAAAGCTGTTTTGCACAACTTTAGCAAGCAACTTAACTGGGAGAATTGTTTATTCCAAAGATTTACTGAAGCATATGAAGGATAAAGGTATTACCACCTTTGTTGATTCATCTCAAGGAGCTGGAAAAATTAAAATTTCAATAACTTCTGATAGTATCGATTATCTTTCATTTACAGGTCATAAAGATCTTATGGCATTGCCGGGAGTAGGTGGACTCTGTTGTAAAAATAAACCGGATTGGAAACCATTGATTCAAGGAGGTACAGGGATTTTGGGAGATTCCTATATAAATCCTGATGTTTTTCCAGAAGGATATGAAGCGGGGACACTTAATATGCCAGCAATATGGTCGTTAAACAGTGCAATTGGTTATTGTATTGATAATTTTACGGTAATTCAAGATAAGGAACATGCACTGATGCGGTACCTGTTATCGGAGTTGGAAAAACTGAGTAATGTTATTATTTATGATAAGAACTTTGAACGTGTAAGTACAGTAGGTATAAATGTAGCTGGAGTTCAATCAAGTGAAGTAGTTAAGGTTTTGGATAAAAACGGTGTATGTAGTCGTGGTGGAATCCACTGCGCTATTTTAGCACATGAAGCATTAGGAACAGTCGAAACGGGAGTTGTTAGATTCAGTTTAAATTACCTGAATTCGATGGAGGAAATTGACACATTAATTAATGTGTTGAATGATTGTAGGTGAGAATATGCATATAGTGTTTTACAGTACTAGCGATGTTTTTGAAGCAGAAGAAAAGATTAAAGAAGCTGGAATAGAATGCAAAATTGTTCCAACACCTGTTACAGATAAAGCGTATTGCGGAGTATGTATACAGATCAATGAGTATGATGTAACGAAGGTATTGAATGGTATGGAGTTCCAAATTGTAGACTAACATGGAAGCGGAGGTGATGGGATGTCATTCACAGAATTGTCTTTATTAAAACATTATAAGACTTATAAAAACAATATAGTGAGAGAATTCTACACCCCGGTATTGCAAGAGGCTGTTTTATACCAAAGGTCTGTTGGATTTTTTTCATCAACAGCCTTGATTGAATTGTCAAAGGGATTATCGGGGATTGTAAAAAATGGAGGAAAGATACAGTTTATTGTATCTCCATATTTAAGCAAAGAAGATGTAGAGGCAATCAATAAAGGATATGAGGAAAAAAAAATTATAGAAGATGCTTTATTAAGAGAGTATAAGGAACCGGAAAATTACTTTCAAGAAGAGAGGTTGAATTTGTTGGCTCATCTTATTGAAAAAGGTCATCTTGAAATAAAGGTTGCATTTACGCCACCAAATAAGTCTACAGGGATGTACCATGAAAAAGTCGGAATCGTTGAAGATAAAGACGGTAATAAAATAGTATTTACTGGATCACTGAACGAGACAATAAATGCATTTTATAATAATTATGAATCAATTGTTGTGTTTACTTCTTGGGAAGAATCCAAGCAGTATGCAGAAGAGATGAAAGAAGATTTTGATCTTTTATGGAACAACAATGATGAAAATCTTGAAATAATAGAATTTCCAGATGTGATTAAAGAACGAATAAAAGTAAACCGTAAAGAATCGGTTAATTATAATATAGATGAAGAAGAAAAAATTGAAGAAGTTAAGTTAAAAAAAGGAATACCACATATTCCTGATGGATTTGAACTAAGAAACTATCAAAAGGAAGCAATCGACAAGTGGGCTGCACAAGATTATCAAGGAATATTTGATATGGCAACAGGTACAGGTAAGACATATACAGGGCTTGGTGCAGCAGCAAGGTTGTACGAGGATAAAGGCAGATTAGCAATTATTATTGTGTGTCCTTACCAGCATTTAGTTGAACAATGGGTTGAAGATATTGAGCTTTTCAATTTGAACCCAATAATCGGATATTCAGCATCTAAGCAAAAAAATTGGAAAAAACGCTTAGAAGATGATATCTTTGATTATTCCATTGGGGTAATTGATACACTTTGCTTTGTAACAACAAATGCTACATATTCGTCAAAATTTGTTACGGAGCAAATGAGTAATCTTGGAAAAGATACTTTATTGCTTGTTGATGAGGCGCATAACTTTGGTTCTAATACATTACGGAATAAGTTATACCCTTCAATAGATTATAGATTGGCATTATCAGCAACACTAGATAGACATGGAGATGAAGAAGGTACTGACTGCCTAAAAATGTATTTTGGAAACAAATGTATTGAATACAACTTGAAACGTGCGATAGACGAAGGAAAACTAACACCTTACTATTATCACCCGCTAGTTGTTTATCTTGATGAAGACGAGATTGAAGATTATAAAGATATTTCATATAAAATATCAAAAGAGTGTCACGCGGACAAGAAAGGAAAAATCAAGATTACAGAAAGAGGGAAAATGCTTTTGCTACAAAGAGCCAGAATAGTTGCAGGAGCAAAGAATAAACTAACAGAATTACGGAATATCATGGAAGACTATAGAGATGCTACGCACATTCTTGTATATTGTGGTGCAACACGTGTAAGAGATTTCGAATCTGATGAGGAAGAAAATATCAGAGATGATGATGGTGAAAGACAAATTGTTGCCGTATCAAAGATATTAGGCAATGAGTTGGGAATGAAAGTAACACACTTTACATCCAACGAATCTGCTGCAGAGAGAGAACTGATTAAGAGAAAGTTTGCTATGGCAGATCCCTATCAAGCTATAGTAGCAATTAAATGTCTGGATGAAGGCGTAAATATACCAAGTATAAAAACTGCATTTATTTTAGCGAGTACAACAAATCCAAAAGAATATATTCAGCGTAGAGGAAGAGTTTTAAGACTAGCAAAGGACAAACCATATGCAGTGATATATGATTTTATAACTTTAGTAAAGCCGTTGGATGAAGCAAATGAATTTAGTGTTGATTATAATTGTGAAAGAGCACTTGCAAAACGTGAACTAGCCAGAATTAAAGAATTTGGAGAAATATCTCTTAATTCTAGAGATTCAGATGAATTAATAAATGACATTGAAATTGCATATAGAATCACCACAGATGATTTGGAGGAGGATATTGATGGAACAGAATTTGGATGAAAAAAAATTAGATACGATCAAATTGCGTATTCTAGAAATGGAAACAGACAATATTGTAAGGAAAGAATCGAATCCTGCAATGGAAGAAAAGATTAAGAATATGATAATGAAGGAGGTAGAAAAGAAATGATCATTAATAAGTTGGAAATGTATAATTTTAGACAGTATATCGGTTACCAGAAAATTGAATTTTCTACTGATCCTGATAAAAATGTTACAGTTTTAATTGGTGTAAATACATCTGGTAAAACCACTATTGTTAGAGCGTTTGAATGGTGTCTTTATGGAAAAAATGGTTTTGAAGATCCTATTCTTTTGAATAGCGACATTCGCGACAATATGCAGGTTGGTGATATTCAGGATGTCTGGGTGGCGGTAACATTTACACATGATGAAAAGGTTTATACAATCAAAAAAATATTTAAATATCTTTGTAATGAAAGAATTTCAGATGGAGGTAAGTGGAATGTGACACTAAATAAAAAGCCGGAAGAGATTCTTTCTTTAGAGTATCTGCAAAGTGATGGACAAACCAAAACTCCTATTGATCAATCCAATATTAGTGAATCAATGGATCGAGTGTTACCTAAAGATTTAGCAGATTACTTCTTCTTTGGTGGTGAGCGTATTTCTGGAATTGCTAACAGAACAGATTTATCAAAAGCAGTACGAGGATTAATGAGACTGGATGTTCTTGAAAACGCAAGTACACATTTATCTAAAGTAGTAAAGAGCTTTGAGAATAGCATAGATACATCTGGAGATGCTAACGCCCAGAAAGCAAAAGACAGTCTGGGAACATATATGAAAAAGAGAGAACAGGTAGTAGATGAGAAAAATAATGCAGAAAAGCAAATGGAGTACTGGAAATCCAAAGAAGCTGAGTTTAATGCACAGCTTGCAAAAAGTAATATTGATCAGGTAAAACAAGCGAAAAAAGAGCGTGATAGGATAGAATCAACTTTATGTTCTGAAAAATCCAAACTTGAACGTGCTAAGAAGGATATGGTGAATTATTTCAGTGATCCAAAATTTAGAGCGTTTGCTTATTTTGGTATGCCTGCAATAAATGAAGTGTTAAGGTCATTGGATTTGCTCAAGGGAACAAAACAAAATGTAGAATGTGTACCTGATATGGAACAAGGGGCTATAGATTTTCTTGTTAAAAGAGGCCATTGTATCTGTGGAACAAAATTGGATAAGGGGACTATTCCTTATGAAAAAGTTATGGAAGAAAGACGGATATTACCACCAGAAGTATTAAGTTCAGCGGTTCAAACATACAAATCAAAGGCTGAAGGATATCTTGCAGGAACAGAAGATTATAAGAGCAACATGGAAGAAAAATATAAAGATATTCGACATATTGTAAGGAGAATTGGTGGATTAACAGATGATTTAGAAAAACAATCAGAATTGATATTGGATGATACAGATGCAAAGAAAATAGAAGCGGATAGAAAAGATGCACATACAAAATATATAGAGGCAAAGCAGGATTATGATTCACTTGTTGCAAGTATTGGTGGATGTGATACAAACATAAAGAACTGTGAGATGGCAATAGATAAATATGCAAAAAGTAGTACAAAAAATACAAGAGTGGCAAGATTCATTTCGTACTCACAAAAAGTATACGATTGGCTCCTTGAAACATATAAAGGAAAAGAAGAAATTGTCAGAGAACAATTGCAGATTCGCGTAAATGATAACTTTAAGAAAATGTATCATGGTGAGAGGTCAATAGTGATTGATGATAAATATCGTGTTAAATACAGTGATATTACTACAGAGGAATCTGATGGGTTAAAAGCAGTTAAGAGTTTTGCATTTATTGCAAGCCTTGTTTCAATGGCGAAAGATAAAATCTTGGATGATGCAGATATGAAGTTAGGACAAGTTTATCCACTTGTAATGGATGCTCCTTTTTCAAACGTAGATGAAATACATATTGATAATATCTGTAAAATATTACCACAAACAGCCAATCAGGTAATTATGGCTATCATGCAGAAAGATTGGGAATACGCTTCGAATAACTTAAACCAGCATGTTGGTAAAAGCTATAAAATCGAAAAAGACAAAGATGCAGATGGTAAAGAAATTGATACATCTACACATTTCAGATAGACCGGGAGGAAGAAATATGTTTGACAGTAGCTTTAGAATCACAGGGAAACATGCGAATTACTGGAAAGATTTATGTGAATTGGCGGGAAATGTACCAGATAGAGATCAACATAATAATTTTAAAATATTTAATGCATACATAGATGCTTATATACTATGTCCTATGATTGGATATCAGTATAATAGAAAAGGTGTAATAGATAATTCGGTTAGTGGCGAAGCGGGCATGATAGCAGATGTATTTAAAGAAAGGCGCGCACAGTTAAAATTTATATATCAAACATTGATGTTGTTAGATGTTGATTCGGAACCTGATTTAGAAAAAAGAGTTTATAGAGCCTTTACATTTGCAGAAAGTACAAAGGAAGAGAAACAATTTATTAGTGATAATATGAAAATTTATAATTCGTATTTTTTGGGTGGATTAGAAGTGCTGCATGAAGAGTTTGTGGATCAGTGTATTGATCAAGAAAGCTATTTAAAACAGATATTTGATTATGTAAGACATTTTGATGAAGAACAAGATGGAGATGCGTTAAAAGAAGGAATCGACAAATATATTAATAAGTGATGGTGCCTATGAAAAATGTATTGGAAAACTGGACAACCACAACGGATGAATTGTTATCAAATATCATAGATTATACTTCAGAAGAAATTACATGTCTCCTAAGCAGTATGGGTCTGATTGGAATTCGAGACAAAGGTCAAATAGAAGATCTTGAGAAATACATATTCTTGCATGGTAATGATCAAGAGATATATTCTTCTGATGAACGATTATTTATAGAAGGTGTTGGTTCGGTATATTTATATAATGATGTTAATAGAAGAACTAATAAAGGAATAGTATCAACAAAAATCATCGCAGTAGATTTATCTCGTTTTGTGGACGCTGTTAAGAGCTGCTTCTTTTTTATGAAAGTTGTAAATAAAGCAACTGATGGTTTTAATATCTTTTTTTGCAAAACTTCGGAAGGGTTGTTCGTGGGATGTAGATTATATGACAAGGATGAGTTCAAAAATTGTACTTTGTCAGTTCCAATTACGACAAATCTGGAATTGGAAAATTTGTCACAAAGATTAATGTATCTTCCGGATACAGATGAATTTATTTCATATTATAGTGCAGTAGTAGAAGCTATTGAATACAAAGAAAGCATTATACGGGATTATGATCTAGAGATAATGCTGAAACGGGGTGTTAATTTTTCGTATTTAGACATGCTATCAGAGATTGAAAAGAATTATGATATAAACCTGGATTATGCCAAAGAAATGTATTATAAATCATTCGAATTAAATCAATGTAATGATATAGTATATGATTATTCCTCTGTTATGGATTCACTAAGATTTATCAAGTCGCAGAAAATGAATACTCTGGAAATGTTGTTTGAGGCAGAAGAAATGGCATTACTTGCGAATGAAACAGAACAACAAAATAAACAAATCCTACAGTTGACTAATGAATCCAATGATAGTGACACTTCAAAAGAAAATATGCTCAAGGAACATTTAGATAATCCAGAACTTATGATTAAGATTTTGAAAGCACAGAGAGGATTATAGACATGGGATATGATTTGAAAGAAGGCTTTTACGATAAAAGAACATTATCAAACGATGAAATGTGGAAAACAGTTAATTGGTTATTTTCCACACATTCGGTTAATGAAACAAGTTATAAATTTCTGTTCTTTAAAGCAATAATCGATAGTTTTAATAAAATAGATGAATATGGAAGAATATCTTTGGGAGTATTATTTTTGAGGATTATAGAACTATCATGGAATATAATTTTAAAATATGGAATTAGACAAAAGGCTATTACGATTGATAAGAAAGAGTGTGTGCTTGAACAAATCTTACATGAATATTCTATGATTAGTCTTAATGGAAACTATATATCATGGGATGAAATTGCTCAGTGTGATCGTGATAAAATATGCAATACTGTAAAATCAAAATGTAAAAGATATGTTGTTGGAGCATTATTTGATGATATGAATGGCTTATTCTATTCCTTTAATAAAAAAGAAGAATGGATAGAACCTAATCCGATTATGGTAGAATTTATAAATGAACACAAGAGTATTGTTGAAAATCTAAATTACTATAAATGGGCAAAATTTTATAGTAAAGTAAATGTTGCTGATGTTGAGAGAAATTTATCATTTCTTTTGGAAAACGGTTTTGCAAGAAGAAATGAATCAATATATAGAGCAATGCTTGCTTATGAATTTGAAAGACTTGTTGACAATATGAAAACATTAGATTTATCGAATACTATTGAAGTGTTATTGACTTTTGAAAATCAAAATAAGTGTGCTTTAGATAATGAATTAGCTGATACCACAGAAGCAGAATATGAAGATGAGATGTATGATTCGTTTGATAAAATGAGAGAATACTTAAAAGATCCGATTCTTCTGATAAATAATATGAAGAAGAAAAAGATTCAAAATCTGGGATAGAGCGGTGGTAATTATGAGCGAAAGCAAAAATCAGAAAAAATGGGATAGAGATGAAGTTGTTGTACTTGTAGCAGAATATTTCAGAACAAAGAATATGATTCCGAAGGAAATCGATGATAATTATCGAAGAATTAGTAGCATTCTGAGAAAAAGAGAATCTGAGATAAGTGGGAATACTTTTTCAGATGTTTTTAGAAACTACAGTGGAATTCGAATGCAGTCAGGAAGAATTCGTTGTCTAGACCCAGAATCAAAGTATAATGGCATGATCGTGACAAAGATTCAGAAAGAGATTGTAGATGAATTCATGCAGAACCCGGAGAAAATATATAAAGAAGCCAAAGCAATAATTGCTAAATATGAACACATTTAGTGTCGCTGAATTCAAAAAGTAAATTCTAGTGCAGGATTAAATTTCACCACCATTGAAGGTTAAATTTAATCCTGCACTAGTGGATAACATAGTTCTTTGTAACGAAACTCCTGTTGATTTATAAGTAAAACTGACCCAGTACTGCACTCACAATAGTAACAAACGGAAAAACCAATCCTAAAAAGTAAGAATTATGGTGGCAATATGGTCATTGAATTGGGAAAAGCATTCTTAGGATATGGATGAGAAATATTGTATAATTAATACGTGAGGTAGTAAATGACAATGTTATTTGAAATGCCAGAAGGAACAGACGTTATAGAACTTAGAAAAAGAACTAACAAGCTGTTTTGAATAAAAAAATGCAAGAAGCAGAAGTAAGTCTACGAATTGCTCTACATTATATCCAGTCGGGCAACAGGGCAAAACTAATGAAGATGTAGAAGTTGCAATTGATGGTGCCCAAATTAAAACGGGAAATATGATGCATTTTGATATAGAGAAATTCTTTGTTGATGCCGGATTAACAAGAATAAGCACTGAAGACTCTTGGCGTGGCACATATAGTATAGCTGGTTATGCTCCGAGAATTGTCATTCATTCATACCCTGGTGTGGGTGATGTGGTCATTAGAAGACCTGACAATCAGGTGCTATATGTAGAAAGCAAAAAAGGTAACCTGTCGAAAGGGAAAGTATCAACAGAGTATGGATTGATGAGAGAAGCAATCGGTCAATTGATGACCTGTGAAAGATATAGCAATTTTACTGAGTTAGCTGTCGCAGTCCCGCATTCTGATAAGAGTAAGGAATTGGCAACGAGATGGAGTCGTTTGCCTCAAATTAAGAACAGTGGGATTAGATTTCTATTGGTCAATGAAGCGGGAAATGTATTAAAGATATAGAAGTTGTGGATGAATCTTATAACTTTATAGTTTGACGATATAAAAGAAAAGGCAAGTGATTGCATATAGATTAATTCAAAACTCAACATTAAAGATTGCAATCATTGAAAATGGAAATCTGGGAAATTGCAGAAATATAGCAAAAGTAACAGAGAGTGATGGGAGGAATTATTTTGAAGAAAAATCAAGAAATGCATGCCGAGTCTGGTCTGGAGAGTTCCGAAAAACCAGGTTCTGTTGGATCAGGTTATGAAAAGATATCATACAATGTGATAAAAGCCGTAAAAGCATCAGTCGGCGGATATTTTGGCGGTTATTACAATGCAGAAATTGATTTGATCAACCTCAAAGTAGTCTGGACCCATGGTGGTAACGATATGGAAGAAGTATCAATTTACAAAACGATAAGGAAAGCCACTGCAGTAAAGTTTATTGAACAGATGCAAGAAGCCGATCTGTTGGCCTGGGAGGATAAATACATAGAACCTGGAATTTGCGACGGGACCCAATGGAGCATAGAGATAATCTGCGACTCGGGCACCATAGAGAAACATGGAGACAATAAGTTTCCAAAGAAATGGGAGGTCTTTTGCAATGCAATAAAGAAAATTACTGGAAAAAAGTTCGAATAAATTCAGGTGATATACAATGGGACTTGTCAACAACGGCCTGGAGGCAGCTATCTTTATACGCTTAAAAACGTTTAAACCGTTAAAATCTACCTTTCAAAACCAGTTATTACAAATTATATGTTATTTTTGTCATAATCATACTAATTATCCGAATCATGGGTTATAATATAAGCAGGTATTTTATAGACAAAATAAACGGAAGTTTAGGACACGAAGGGGTAGAAAACTCTTGGCATAGGTGATAAATGGACACTGTTTTGTTTTAGCAGTGTCCATTTATTTATCTATTTTTCGTGTGATTTGTTGAACACATATGAACTGGATTGTTTTTTGCAAGACATTTTTGTAGGTAATTGCAAAACATTTTTGTAGGTTGTTGCACCTACATTTTGTAGGTAATTGCAACTTCCTACATTTTCATTTTACAATAAACAAACTGGATCTATGAAAAGAACAAAGATAACACCAGCCGGTATGTACTCGGTACCGTTGGATTAACCCCACTGATTTGCGTCGGGGTTAATCCCAGTATTGCAGAGCTGGGAATGCTAGATAATACGTTGAAATCAGTTGTCAGAATAAGCAAGGCAAAGGGTGCGAATTCGGATTACAGATATGAGCATAAAACCCGGAAACAGAAATGAAGTATTTGATAAGGGAGTGAAAAATATGCAAATTGCATTGACTAAAAAACTAGCGGATGCCCTGGAAGAAAAGATTCCAGCCATCGACGGATCCATTAATCCTCTGTTTACATGGACAGCAAATTGGACCAAGGTATGGGATAATCGTAGAACAGAGGATATGCTAGTCCTGGTAAATAACGCTACACGCTTCACAGTAGCGATTTATCAGGTTAAGCGGAAAGAACTGAAAAATGTTGAGAAAATGATGAAGGCTGCTATTGTAAACACGCTTCTTTCAATGAATCTAAATCCTGAGCTTGTAAATGAATATATGCGACTGGCGGGTGAATTGGAGTTTGTGCGAAACAACAACAGACAAACAGCAGCCTGGGTGACACGAGCAGGACTGGAATGCGCCTTTCATGTTGGACGAGAATATAATGGCATTCAGAAAATGTACTGTGATACAGTGGGAGCTTCATCAAATTATAGAATCGTCAACTATTCCGGCAACACAAATGACAGTTTCTATCCATATAAAGCGATGGTTGATGCATTGACAGAACTAACGGGCATGCAGGCATACAAATGTCGTGCATTTGAACTGAGGGTAAGCCTTGATCTGGAAGTATATAAGGCAGAGCGGAAGGTCATCGTTCCTGCTGACTTGGAATTTGCCCGATTTCACAAGGTATTACAGTATGTTTTTCACTGGAAGAACTACCACCTGTATGATTTCGCTATTATTGATGAAAAGACTAAAAAAACGGTAGTTAGGTTGGTTCCTACTGAGGAAGGTCTGGAGTACGATCAAAGTGCTGTATTGATGGAAGGACATACCTTGGCAGAATTTTTACCAGAGCATAAGCAAATGCTATATACCTATGACATGGGGGATAACTGGGAACATATCATTCAGCTGATTCGAGTAATTGAAGAATATGACGGTGAGCTCCCGTATCTACTGGAAGCAAGTGGACAAACACCACCGGAAGATGTTGGTGGTGTAGGTGGTTTTGTAAACTTCAGAGAGATCATGCTAAATCCTGAACATCCTGAATACGCAGAAATGAAAGCGTGGTCGAGGTATTGGACGCCGGAACTCAGAGAATGGGAAAGAAATCCCAAGGTCATTCACTTATGAGTTTGGATTTTTATGATGTTATCTGGTATTAACGATACCGCTGAGGAGGACGAGGATGAGTAACTTTGATATTTTGACAAAATACATATCTATGATCCAGTCGGGTAGCATTGGTGAATGGATTATCGATATAGAAAACGATGGGACGCCAGAGCATCCGGTACAGATGCCTTTTGTGGATTACTCGGAAATTGTCTGCAACTTCATCAAGGACGTTTATATTTTTGAAGAAAGAAACAAAGGTATGGAGCTTACTTGCTATGGTGACATTCTAAAAGATAACGGGATTGAATGGGGCACGGAATCTATGAAGAATGCTGACGTTTCAATATTAAATGAACAGTGTGTGCTCGCGCTTATTATGGGTGCTGTCAGAGCAGAGCGCTTTTGCGATGGGGCATTATTAGATTTCTTTAAGAGTGGATCTATATTGAAATTGCTTGAAAAATTAAACAGTATTGACCAGGAGTTATAGTTGGATATAAACAAAATCAGAAACCAATCATATGATGAGCTACATGCCTTATATTAGAGCTTCTCACATAGCCACAACATTTGAAAACCAACAATCAATACTGCGCGTATTTTTCGGGAATATTACCGAAAACGATATATTGGGGATTAGTTTTCTGGGTTTTGGCAACAGTCATGTTCTGAGATTTCCGCTTCATATAAGGATTTATAGAACACAATCAAAATGGCGATGAACTATATACGAGACGAAAATAGGGGGACATAAAAGATATGAAATTCAGCAACCGAAATGTTGGCGGTGACAGAAAAACCACAGTGGAAAATGGAAGTGATTTACCATCGGGCTTTTACAAATTTAAATTTAACCAAATCAGTTTTATAGTAGTTGCAGCTATTCTGGTTATTGTCCTGTGCACTTTTATATTCAAGGATAAGATTGTAGACATATTTTCTTTTTTTACAACTAAAAACAATACATTTTCTTATGTGCTTGGCAGTTTTGAAGACATAGAAAGGCTGTATGTATTGGAAAATAATGTTGCAGATGTTTATGAATACACGGATAGTGACAAGAAAAGGACCTATATATTAAGGTTTTCAGTGAATGTTTATTACGATCTCAGTGATATTAGAAGTGAAAAAAGAGAAGATGGTTCATATCTTATAACTATACCGGAGCCAATGTTTGAGGGAGCACTGATAAATGATGATACTATATATACAGAGGAAAAGAAAATAGAAGAGTCTGAAAATAAAGATGAAGAGAGTAACGATGAGTACGGGATTGAAATTTTCAGTGAATCTACATCATTGTTTGGAAGTAAGTTTCAGCAGGGAGATGACCGCAAATTTGCTGAAGGCAAAATAAATGAGTATAAAGAAAGTAATAAAGAAAAAATAAAGGAAGATGCAGAAGAGAATTTCAAAGAAAAGCTTAAGGATCTACAGCTTTTGTACAATGATTCCACTAGAGTAGAGGTGGCCTATGAATAAATCACGTAAACCTAAATATATGATATTTGCAATTGTGGCTGCACTTGTTTTGTGGGGTCTGTGTCTGATAAGTATACACAATGAAATTGTTTTAAATAAGGAAAAGAGCAAAATCACCATGGTTCAGGCGGTTGATAAAAGTATCGAGATTTCTAACGAGAGGTATGATTATACTGATATTGTTACAAATTATAATGCAGAATGGTTAGGCGGTATAAAGTCTGAAAAAATGCTGGTGAAGTTTTCAGGATCGATAGTAGCAGCCTGTAAACTGAAAGATGTGAAGATAAAAAAAGATAAGGTTGAGGTTGTTCTAAGTAAAGCATTTATAAAGAGTAATACTGTTAAGGATATAGAAAAGACTAGTTATAAAAAGTCTCTAGGCTTCCTGGAGTGGTCGGACACAAATGATAACACGCTGGATAACCACCTTGTAGAGCAGGAAAAACAGAAGATTGAAAGCAGGGTCAGCCAGGAACTTTTAGCAAAAGTTGAGGATAGATCAAAAGAAACGATAAGTATGGCATTGGAAAACCTTGAAATAAGACAGAAAAAAATTAAAATTTCTTTCGAATAAGAAATTTTAGGACTTCTGGGACTTGGAGGCTTTTGGCAAGATTTATTTTTTTGATATTGGGGAGAATTCACAATGAAATGATAGGTCTTCTTGTGATGGTGTCGGAGAAAATAAGCATACCTACAAAAAGGTCTTGCAAAAAAACATCTTAAAGCGACATCTGCCGGTAAGGAATATTATCCGTCTGGCGATAAGGGTAATCCCAATGGAAAAGGAGAGACGTACATGCTATGCGATTGCTGTAAAAAAGAAGAATCCGTCATTCAAATCAGTGGAGTCGGCCATTTTTGCATGAAATGTCATAATGACCGGATGCTGAAACATTTCGAAAAACAGGATGATTTTAATTACCAGGAAACTATTTATATATACGAGAAAAACGGAACTGTCCATCAGTTCGAATTGAAGCACCTGATTCTGGGCGCCATTGTAAGCTGGGAGGCAACAGAGGTCGGTGGAGGATACCATGTCAAAGAAATATCGCACATTGATGACGATACTGGGGTTGTAATAAACAGATTCTATCAGAAAATTATAACAGCAGTTAGAAGCAAGACCATTGAAAAGCGGGGAACGGAGCATAGAATTGATAATTTGCTTCTTCGAAATGAACAGTATTATTCATTGGCTAATAAGGGGACTATTAGCATTGAAGATAATAGACACGGGGATATTGTATTTCGAATTGATGGAGAAGTGTTCACACCCGATGAAATGGCGAAAATGCTCGGTTCCTATGCAGGTTTTTCTATGCAATATCAGATTCATGATGCTACAGAGCCAGTATTAGCAGAGGATGAATTATTGATGTCGGTGAAAGTCGGCAAGAAGCAGCTGACAGAAGATCTGCTTGAGAATATTAATAGATATAGTGACGGTGAAAATTTCATTTCCTATAAGGATGTTTCTAATTTTGATGAAGCAGTAGGAAGTATTATTGATAGGCTGGAACTGTTATATAATTCATTTCGAAGAGATGAGGCTAAGGAAATTGGCAAGGAACTGATACGCATTTTGCAGGATATAGAGACGGATGATGACTGGTTTCCGGATAATATGGTGGATATTATCAGGAATATTATTGATAGGATATAAACGAAGGTTAATAAAAATGATGGATTGTTTTATAAGATAATCTGCATTATGGGAATCGGTATATGAAATGTATAATAAAGCAGTATGCTTGGAAATGGCAATGCATGAGAAGGGGAGGTCATGATGAGCATGTGGCTTTTTGTTTTGGATCAAAATCAATTGTGGGGTGGGAGATTATTAGAAATCAATGATTGTGTTGATGGGGAATTATAGTGGGAATCATAAAACAAAAGGGGTTTCAGGGGATTACATCCACTAGTATCTTTGTCACAGTCACATTGTCAAGCAATAACCTCATCTGGTGAGTGATAATTTAAACATGTTTGTGTTGGCATTTAGTAACTAATAAAATGAGCACAATACGAAGTTTGCAAAGTACAATTTAGTGGAAGTGAATTTTATTAGGAAATGTTTTAGCAATTATTTGTTGAATATACTTGGAACGATATGTTCCAAAACCCAACGCATGTGGAAACGGTCGTTCTTTTGTCCCAACAAAAACCGAATGATCGAATTGAGGTCGACTTGGACTTGGATGAGCTGGATGCGACTAGTGCTGAGACCAAGGCGACTTATGCAGAGATTAAGGACTATGTGTTGAAAGAGCATGGATTAAAGGTTTCCAATCTGTATATTTCACAGGTAAAAAGGAAGTGTGGATTGGAAGTTGGGGAGAATTACAATCTGGCGAAGTCGGAGGGAGCAAGAGGTCCAGTGGACCTCTGTTCTGCGCGGACCGAAGCGGTAGCGAAGACTGCGAAGCAACCAAATTGTCCAGAAGATAAGGAAAAGGCGATTGTTGATGCACTGAAGCATTTTGGGATGTTTGTAACAATAGAGACAGCTTTCTAAATTGTACTAAATTAAACATTCGAAAATCACTTAATTCACAGTCAATGTGAGTTGGGTGATTTTTTGTAAACTAGACAGTGAATGAGGACAGATAAAAGATATAGAAAGGAAGTGCATTGAAATATTCTTCCAATAAACATATAATTAAAAATGATTGGCAATTATAGTAAAGTTATGTAAAAATAATAAGATATGAAAGGGTTGATTTTAAAAGTAAGGGAAAATCTTGAAGAGTATATCGTACAAAAAGTAAGGAATCCGACTTGAAACTATCATTAATACATTTTCAGAGGGGAGAAAAATATGTTAAAGATAGCAATCTGTGAAGATGATAAACAACAGCAACAAATTATAGAAAGATTAACAATTCAAAGTGAAAAAGCTCAGTCTGCTGAAATAGTCAAATTTGATTCAGGTGAAGATTTGGTCAAGGCTTATAATCAAGAGCAAAGATTCTCAATAATACTGCTTGATATGCAAATGAAAGAATTGAATGGTATACAAACGGCTGAGATGATCCGAAAATATGACAAAAACGTTATAATCATTATTATAACATCCATACTTGAATATGCTGTAGAAGGATATAGTATTAACGCATTTGAATTCATTTTAAAGCCTATAGAAGAACTAAAGTTTAGTAAGATAATAGACAAGGCAATAATAAAGCTAAATGAGGATGAAAATAAGAACTATATAATACAGACAAGAGAAAAAACATTAGTGCTTAGGTTATCAGATATTGTATATGTCGAAAGTAATAAGAAAAAGGTTACAATTCACGGGGTAGAAGAAGTATATGTTAATAATGAGAATATTACTGAAGTAGAAAAAAAGTTGTCAGATGAAGGTTTTGTCAGAATCAGTAGATTCTATCTCGTTAACATGCAGTATATCAAAGAAATCAGGGTTGATGGTATCAAACTAACTACGGGTATTAATTTAAATTATAGTGAAAAATTAAGCAATCAGATTAAGGAAAGATACATGAATTTCATGATGGGAGATATGTAAATGGAAAAAGTTCTAATGGAGATTATTATTGCGATAAATAATCTTTTTGGATTGTTTATCGTGATGCGATTTTTTGACTATATTTTTACAAAAAAAATCTTGACAACAAAAGTAAGAAATATTCGCCTTATAACAGTACTAATTGTCGCTATCACGGGTAATATTCTTACAAGTGAATTAGGGATTGCATTGGTGTTTGCTTTCATTATTTATTCTATTATTGCATATTGTTTTTATCAAGCCAGGATTCAGATTAAGCTGATAGCATCAGTCTTTTTTATAATATTTTCATTTGTGACTGAGTTACTGGCAGCATTGCTTTTAACAGCGGTTTTTGGAAATGTTATTCAGAATATCAGACAGAATACAATGTATCTTTTTTTGGGAGGGGTTGTTTCAAAAATCATCCTTATGGCACTGACTGAAGTGATTATCCGGTACAGAAGTAGAAATGCCTCAAAAGTAACAATTGGCTCATGGTTACTGATTGTATCAATCCCGATAGTTAGTGTTGGACTCGCTGTTATCAGTGTATATGAGCCCATAATCACGAATAGCTATAGTTACGTTTCGGTAATATCATGTTTGTCGATTCTGTATATTAATATTATCACCTTCTATTTGTTTGATAGTATCATTATTCAAGTGAACGAAAATAACCAATACAGGTTCAGGGAAAATGTAATGCGTACACAGCAGGAACAGTATAAAAATATTATTGAAGGATATAATCAAGTCAGGAAAGTACGACATGATATGGTGGGACATTTAATAACACTGGATGGCTATTTAATGCAGAATGATTATAATAAAGCTGTGGATTATATCCATAAGCTTAGTGATGAACTTGATCTCGGAAAGAGAGGAGTTATTTCGAATAATGTTATTGTCGATGCTCTTATCAACAATAGAAAATCCCGTATATATGAAGAAGGTATAGAATTTAAGGATGAGATGTTCATTCCACGAGAGCTTAAAATTGATGATATGGACTTGTCAATTGTATTAGGGAATATATTGAATAATGCAATTGAGGGTTGCTCAAGGATAAAAGAAGCTGAAAAAAAGAAAATAATTGATTTCAAGATGAAATATAAACGCGAAAGCCTACTAATTGAAATGAAAAACTCATGTGAACTAAATACAATAAGGCAAAGAGACGGAGACTTTATTTCTTCTAAGACTTATCGTGAAAATGATGAGTTTGGAATAGGTTTAGGTAATGTTAAAGTAATTGTTCAAAAATATAATGGAATCTTTCAAGCAGAACTGGAGGGGGAGATGTTCGTTATAAAAATAGTATTACCAGATATCAATGTGTAAAGTTTTTCGTTGCTCTTCAGGGGTGTTTGGTTCCCTTTCTATTGAAAATGAAAATCAGGATGTTATAGTAGTATCAAATTGTTAAGGAGATTATCTATGAAACAGTTTGCAAATGCTATAACATCTTTTTTGTTGGATGAAAAAATAATAGAAATCGATGAATTGGAGATTTATCGGTATGGTACGGAACAGATATTAATTAATTTTATGGTTTTTGGGAGCATAAGCATTGTTGCAGCAATATATAACCTTTGGATTGCTACAATATCTATGTTTGTTGGATTTATGCCAATTAGAATGATAGCTGGCGGGTATCACGCTAATACGATTAGAAAATGTAATATACTAACATTTTCGGTTTATATATCCAATATGTTCGCAATTCAAAAATTGAGAGATGAGATAACATATCCGCAATTTGGGATGTTGTGCTTAATCACGGTAATTCTGATATTCTTATTTGCGCCAGTTGATCATAGGAATAGGGAGATTAGAAAAGAGAAAAAGGAACATGTAAAAAGATATAGTAAGGTAATTGCAACTGTACTGGCAACGTTTTCGATTATTATGGTTGCAGTTTCAAATGAAATCGATATCATTCCACTAGGAACTATGATGGGTGCCTTTACAGCATCTGTTTCATTATTCATAGGAAGTATAAAAAGAAGGAGGGAAAGAAATGAAGAAACTTGATTTTCTACGAAAATATGCTGGAATATCATTTGCCTTTTTGGCTTTGATAGTCGCACAGGTTGCATCAACTCAGTTTAGTTTGATTTTTTTTCAGGATGAAGTTCCTGAAAAAGTCAAAGAGCTAAGAAAACGCTAATTGGACACGAGATGCTACATGCATATGGAGGAAAAGATACTTATTCTAGTGATCAAAACTCATCGATAATGTATGGATATTCAAGTGGCACGGCTATGGGTGTTACATCAGATGCAAATAGCTTTTTAAATGATAAATATTGATTATCAACAAACGAAAGAGGTGATTCTATTGATTGAATTTTATTAACGTAATTATAACTTTACTATTCTATATTCTATGTAATTAATTTGAACGGAGGAAAATCAAATGAAAAAGACTATAAGTTTTCTACTTGCAATTGTAATGACAATTAGTCTACAAACAGTTGCACTTGCACAAACCAATAGCCAGATGCTAAACTCAGACTATGAAGAAGTAAAAAGTTTTGTTTCATCATATTTTGATGTTATTGACAAATCATTATCCGAACTGTCTATTAGTCCTGAATTGAAGAACTATTACAAATCTGAAAATTGTTTAGAGTATATTTCAATAGACACTACAATTCAACATCGACTACTCCAAATTTCTGATTTACACTATTCTGACTACAAAACAACTCTTTCTTTCGAAGATATTTCGTATGATGGAGAATCATTTAATGTGATTGTAGACAAAAATACAGATATGTATTTTAACTGTTTCAAGGGTGAACCATCAAGTATATATGAAAGACATATCATTGATATTGTAAAATCGGAGAATGATACTTTTAGAATTGTTTCTGACAACTATAGTGATGAAATAAAAGATTTATTAAAGTTATATAGAAATTTTTCGAATACTACCATGACTAACAACATAGAAAAGGCAAAAAACATATTATTACAAGAAAGTAAAAATAATGTCGCTTTACAAAAATCTGAACTGGAGTTACTAAAAAATGAAGCTATAGATAATAAGGGAAAATTACCTGCTGAAGAAAAAAATATATTAAGTGGATTTGGATTTCATGCGTATAATAGAAACGCAGCACAATCTTATGCCTACACGTATGTGCTTTCACCAAATTCTAGTTACGTAAATTTTGAATCTATGGGTGGTAATTGTACTAATTTTACATCTCAGTGTTTAAGAGCTGGTGGAATACCATTTGATGAAATTGGAGGACATCAGTGGTACTATTATAATTCTACTAATAGAGCACCGGCATGGACAAGTGCAAATTATTTTAGGACATATTATAAGAATAATGTTGGTTCATCCTCTATAAAAGGTATTAAAGCAGTTACTAGCGATTTTGCAAGTATGCGCTTAGGAGATTTGGTTCAACTAGTAAGTAGTGGTACGGCTTCACATAGTATGTTTATTTCTTCTCCAATCTATGACAACTGGGGTAGTGATGATCCCTGGAAGTATAAATATGATGTGGGTATTTGCCAAAACTCTACTTCCGTAGCAGGTAGGCAGAAAAACATTCCACTAAGTACCAAACCAACTAATCGTGAATATGTTCATATCGAAGGAAGTTATTATTAATGACTCAAACTTCGCACATGAATAAGTGCTTATGCACCTTGAAAATTCAATAATAACTGGCATAAAAATAGCATGAAACCATCTGGTTTGGTATAAT
>NZ_FMKA01000066.1 GCF_900096945.1 Anaerobium acetethylicum
CTACGCATAGGCGAAGTTCTCGAGAAACAGAAAAAACTATATGAAGCAATGGATGTCCTGCCACCTGCCTAGTGATGTGTGGCGGGAATCCAGGTTACAAATGTGTATCCTGTTGAATCAGCATTTCTAGAATTTAATCCTGCCGCAAATGCCACTTGCTGAAAGTGATATAACGCATTCTCATCCATCCATAGTTTTTCATTAAGGCGGTCTTGTATCCAATGAGAAGCAAGATTTTTCACAACAGTACTTAATATTATTGCAATAATAAAAGTCACAACAAATATAATTCCAAATATTTGTAATTTCTCATAATCATTATTAGAAATCACAAATATACCTACGCAAAACGAAACAATAGAGACAATATATAGTACGGTTGTCACAACTCTAGGAATAATCCATTTTTTTTCTTTACGAATTCTATTTTTTCTAGCCTTTTTCTTATTCTTTTTTGTAACATTAAAATCCATAAGCTATTCCCCTTTTTAATTTGCGACCAATAAATCCCATGATTTTTTACCTTCAGTCCATGTTTTTTCTGTCTTTTTTCCCAAATCTCCAAAAGCATACACTTTTTCTTTGTTAGGATCATATTTAATAATATATTTATCTACTTGACTAACAAAATAATTTTTCTTCACTAAATTAGATATTGTGATATTTCTTTGTGTATCATCATCTGCCTTTAAATAGGTAGAGGTATCTGATATTTTAGAAGCAGTATTCTTAACAAGTGTGAGTCCTTTTTTCAAGTTTGAATCAGAAGCAGCTTTTGCTGCTGCGACACTCTTTGCACTTGATGAGGCCGTTGTATAATCAATCACAGTCCTACTAGCAGACGCATGATTGCTGTATGCCGCCACCTCTTGAGTTACAACTCCATTTGATGCAACAACACTTCCATATTCAGTACTCATAGATGCCTTATCTAATGTAAGAGTCTTTGTAATTGTTTTTTTGCCATCAGCAATATCGACTGTTTTTTCAAATGTTGTCGCTTTATATGTTGCCTCTTGGCTTTCTCTTACAATTTCTATTGATGAGTTACCCATATCGTCAAGATTAGAAATAGTTGTTGTCTTTGTAATTCCAGCTTCATCTACCACAACAGAAGTTTTATCAACCTTAAATCCAAATGTTTTTAACACATTCGTTTTAACATTGCTCGGACTAAAATCGAATTTCTTAATGTCCTTTACTGCACCTGTTTTATCCACAACCTGAACGCTCTTTGTACCAAATGTAGTAGCCATCGTACAACCCACAGACACCACATCTGCTACTGCCTGTGTGGTATTCAACGTTTGCGCTGTTTTAGCCGCCTTTTGATTTGCTTCCGCCGAGCCAAAATCAGTTTTTTCAACATAATCAGAATATTTTGAAACATCGCCATGAAATCTTGCCATTGCAGGATCCCCTTCTATACTCAATGCCTGATTATTTTCCTTTATTGTCCAATATGTATTATAGGCAGAAATTCCTGCACTAATTCCCGAAGCTATTGCTCCAATACACCCAACGGCGATTACAGCTGACGAACCTCCAGTAAAAGGGATACCCATTACAGCGATGACTGTTCCAACAACTGCAACTGTCGTCAATGCTATACTTCCAACTATGTTTAATACATATCTACCATTTCCATGCTTAAACCAATCTTCTGCCTGCTTTTTATAGTAGGACACATCATCTGCAACAGATTTTCCCCAATCAAAGATAGCCCTTGTAAAACCATTACTATTTGCAAAATCTACTGCAAATGTATTATAAAAGAAATCACCTATTCTATTGAAGAACCCTCCTATACCAGAGTAGTTTACATACGATGATGATGTGAATATGTTCATGGTGTCAGGTACCTCTCGATTCTAATATATTTTCCAAGAACACAAACAGTAATCTTCAGGAACTGTTTCCTTCCTGAAGATTACTGTCTTTAAAATTTTATGTTATCCGATTCTTTTCATATTACAGTCCAAAACTGCTCATAATCCCTTCAAATTCCGGAGAATAAGCAAATCCAAAAAGGATTTCCTCCCTTGATACGCCATTTTCCATTCTATCCAAATGGTAGGAAAGCCCTCCTTCATCGAATTCCCTTCCCATAAATGTCCTGTAGAGCACTTTTACATATTCCATATCTGAAAGGTTCTTATCTTCGAATTCCGGTGAGAAGATGAAGTTCTGTGCCGCATCTTCCGGGGCGATTCTTCCGGAAAGGATTTCTGCTGCGTAGTAGTTAAGGCCATCTGTTTCTGCCGTTCTTCCCAGAGCCTTTGAATATAGGCGGGACACGAACATGGTGAGGTTTGGATTCTGGTCTCTGGCGTCGGGCAGATCGACCTCTCCGCTTACGATTCCACATGAATTGCAGACATCTACATATTCATTGGATTCCACGAAGCTTTTGAATACGAATTCCCTGGATACGCCGTTATCCAGCATATTCAGCCAGTACGCTTTTCCGCCTGCATCGGATGGACGGTTCATAAATGTTGTATAAAGCACTTCAACAAACTCTGAATTGCTTAAATTGCGGTTTTTGAATTCAGGGCTGAACACAAAGCCACGTCCCACATCGGCTCCCGTCATTGCTGGATCTTCAAAGTCCTCATAAGATAACTGGTTCATATAATATTCGATTTCGCTTGCATCCGGAGTCCTTGAAAGGACTTTTTCATACAGTCTTGTTATGAAGGCACTGACTGCTTCGCTGTCGAAAACCATAAAACCTATCGTCTCATATCCATACCAGGTATCGGTGAAGCCGGATACATTGTAGTAATAATATATGCTCAGGTCATCTGCCGTGTAATCAAATACGCCGCTGCCCATCGATGGGGCGTTGCCATAAAAGTATACGTCGGTCAGTTCATTACAGTTTGAAAATGCATAACTATCAATCTGGGTAAGGCTCTCTGGAAGCCCAATTTCTGTTAATGCGTCACAGTTTGAAAATGCATTCTGACCAATTCTGGTAAGTCCTTCTGAAAATCCGACTTCTCTCAGTGCACTACAGTTTGAAAATGCATTTGCCCCTAAACTGGTCACGCTGGAAGGGATTGTGATACTGGTCAGGGTGACGCAGCTACTAAATGCATTACTTCCAATACTTGTAATCCCAAGATCTTCCGATATAACAACATCTCCACCGTCACCTGTGTACCCGGTCAGAACCCCATTTTCAACAGTGAAATCCGGGTATTCAGAACCTGGTACTGAATCAGTGGAGTCAGTAATTGGTATAAACTCCAGTCCGAAACCTTGCATTATCTGGTAAAATTCCGGGGTATTCACAAAGCCGTAAAAGAGTTCTCTTCTGGATGTGCCTGATTTCATTCTTTCCAAATGGTAGGAAAGCCCGTCTGCGTCGGCTTCCCTTCCTATAAATGTCCTATAAAGCACTTTTATATAATCAGTATCTGAAAGCTGTCTGTTTTCAAATTCAGTTGAGAAAATGAGATTCTTCGTCACATAGGCCGGATGCATTCTGCCACTTAGAATTTCATTTGCATAGAAATTCAGTGTATCTGCTTCTGCTGCTTTCCCCATAATATGTGAATATAAACGATATACAAACATGGTAAGCGACGGGTTCTGGTCTCTGGCTTCAGTCAGTACAATTGTTCCTCTTTCAATTCCATAGTAGTCACAGATCCATTGAAATTCCGCCGATTCTGCAAAGCCCTTTAATGCAAATTCCCGTGAAACGCCATAATCAAGGTAGTTCATCCAGTAAGCTTTTCCGCCTTCACCAGAAGAACGGTCCATAAATATTGTATCAAGCACGTCCATATAATCTGAATTGCTTAAATTACGGCTCTTGAATTCAGGGCTTACTATTAAACTATATGCCGCCTTGACTCCTGTCATATAGGTACTCTCGCTTGCATCGCTTAACAATGCGTTTGTGTAGTATGCCAGTTCGCTTTCAGTTGCAGCTCTTGACAGGGCTTTTTCATAAAGCTGTGTCACAAAACTCCCAATCATCGCTTCATCTGCAGCTGCAGCCTCTGTACTGCCCGCCGCCTTGCTTGTTGCCGCTGGAAGCGGCAGTACTGTCAGCATGATCATTACTGCCAGTATGATAGAACTTAACTTCTTAATCATTTATTTACTCCTCAAAATTTATTTTTGGGCCGTCAGACTGCATCTTCCAGGATAAGGTTCATCCCCCGTATCCAGTGCAGAAATTTAATAAATCCATTTTCTCTGCCTGTACAATAATAATTCGTCTTGACCTCGCTCATGAAAGTATCTCATAAATTCATTTAAACGCATTTGCACAATTATCCAGTTTTTTTGTATCTTTATTTCTTTTTCATACCATATCTTCTGTTTTGGAAAACTTCCGCCAAAAACACCCCTGGCGCTCTCAACAGGCGCCAGGGGTGTTTTCATAATTCCTTATTCCGTAACCAATCCAAAACCATTCATGATGTTCTTAAACTCAGGTGAGAAAGCAAATCCGTCCAGAATATCTTCTTTGCTTACCCCATTATCCATACGATCAAGGTGGTACTGCAATCCTCCTGCATCATATTCCCTGTCCATAAAGGTACGGTAAAGAACTTTTACATATTCCTCATCTGAAAGATTTTTATCTTCAAACTCAGGTGAGAAGATGAAATTCTTTGCTACCTGGATTGGATCGATTTCTCCGGAATTTATTTCTTTTGCGTAGTATTCAATTCCTTCTTCTTCTCCGGCTCTTCCCAATGCCTTTGTGTAGATACGGTTGATGAACATGGTAAGCTGTGCATTCTGATCTCTCTCTGCAGTAAGCGTTACTGTTCCACTGATGATTCCGTAGGAATCGCAGATGCCTTTATATTCTTCGGATTCAGCAAATCCCTTGAATACATAATCCCTTGAAACGCCATTTTCGAGCATGTTCATCCAGTATGCTTTTCCGCCTTCATCAGAAGCACGGTCCATAAAGGTATTGTAGAGCACTTCGACATAGTCGGAATTATTCATGTTGCGGTTCTTGAATTCTTCGCTCTTAATGAAGCTGCGTCCAAGATCTGCACCTGTAGTGTCGCCATTAGCAAGTGCTTCCTCGTAATATGCGACTCCTTCATCCTCTGCATCCCTTCCAAGAACCAGCTCGTAGAGCCTGTTGATGAAGCTTACTGTTGCTGAAACCTCTTCATCTTCAAGAGTAAATGTTTCTGCAACATCTGCAGGCATCTGGTTTGCATAGTTTCCGATTGATGAAGCTGCCTGGTCAGGATTTGCTGCCACATTTGTCACAACGATGGTTCCTGTTTCTGTTCCTTCTAATACATATTCAAACACATATTCTTTTCCATAATTTCCGGATGTCACGAAATCGGCTGTCTGATCAACTCCGTTTAACTGGAATTTCAGCACAGGAGCCTTCATACTCATCATTGCCTGGTCGAATGTTACATTGAATATAAGCTTTCCATCAGCTTCTGCCGCTTCCACATTTGTAATGGACGGCTTTGGTTCAACGTATGTTCTTGGAAGTTTTACCCAGTCAACTGTAAAATCTGTATACACCATACGATATGCTACGCCGTTCTGAGCTTCTCCTTCATAGAAAAGTCCAATTCTTCCATTTGAAAGTGCTGTCAGACAGGAATACGCATATGTGCCATTCACGATCAGCTGTTCATATGGCCAGGTGAATTTATCTGTCGCTTCGTCATAGAAGCCGATCCTTACTTTACCATTATTTCTGCCTGATCCGCTAGGGTTCGCAAATATGTATGCTGTTTTCCCATCGATCATTTCAGGCCATTTGATGACGGAAAGCTGACAATATACTTCAGTCAAAGCCTGGTCGATCTGAACATTGTCATCCCATGTAGCTCCGCCGTCTGTACTTGTACAGATAACAACTTTACCACCGCCAACGCCGCTGTTTCTTGCAAATAATTTCAGAACACCATTATTTCCCACTTCAACTACCTGTGATTCTGTAATGATACCACCGGACTGCATGGTCTCTGTCTTAAGTCCGTTTCTTCCATCATTTACTGTTTCACCCAAAGTCCATGTAGCACCATGGTCATCGCTGTAGATAACCGCAGAAGACTGGCTGGCTCCTACATTTGAATTTGTTGTATATACTGGTAAGACCAGACGTCCGGCATGCTCGCCATTTTCGATCTGCATACCAACACCAGGGCCTGTACCGAGGAATTTCATCCAGTCTTTTTTCAGGGATCCGGTAATATCTACAGGATCTGACCAGGTAAGGCCTTCATCAGTACTCTTGAAGATCCATAAATAATTTGTTTTCATGATGTTCAGAGAATCATTCGGTTCGTCATACAGGAACATATTTCCTGCTGCAGCACCATTTAAAAAGACCTCTCCTGTTTTAAAGTCAGGTACTGTATAACCTGTATCAGCAAGTGTTACTCCGTCAGTTCCCACTTCATATACTTTTTTGTCATCTTTTAAAATATAAGATCCTGTGCTTCCGGATTTCATACCATTACCACGTACAAGGGTAAGATATCTCTTATCTCCGACCTGCGTATAACCCGAAGTAGTCTCAACCGTACTGGAATCCATCAGACCTATACTTTCAGGGAAAAAGTCCATCATACAGTAGATAGTTTCTGTCTGCTGATCCTGTACCATGACAGCATCGATCATCATTGCATTTCCGCCACCAGCTCCGCCAGTCGGATCCTGTGGTGGATCAGAGAGGACCTGCATATCGCTCCATGTCTTTCCATTATCAGTACTTCTTCTTATCGCCAGTGCAATGTCACCATAATCTCCCGAACCAGAATTACGTCTGTCTGTTGCAGCAATTACTGTTCCCTTTTTGGTAGTCAGTATTGACGGGATCCTGTATGCTGTCGAACCAACACCTGGTGTGAACAGGCCGACATCAGCTGTTCTTTCTGCACCCTCAGGAAGGATTGTTACTGTTCTGTCCAGGGTTGCATCATGAATGTCTGCAATCTGCGCCGCTGTATAAGCATCTCCTGAAACCTGTAAAAATTCAATATCACCTTTGAATGGCCATAAGTGATCGCCTTTTGTCGCTCTGGACATATCACCGATTCTGATGCAGTTTCCTTCAGCTGAGAGTGCTGCCAGGAAATCTTTCTGGGCAGTCTGGCTTGTAACAACTTTTCCATCCATATAAATCACAAAAATGCTGTTCGCCTTGTCAAACACATAGGAAACTGTGTGCCATTTTGTGTTTGTAATATTTAAACCTGAAGAGACTTTAACATTGCTAATGCTCGTGTTGTTTTTCTGCAGTTCGTATCCAACACTGCCATTTTTAGGACTTACAAAGAAATTTATGTAATTTCCCGCAGTATTTTTGTCGGAAATACTGAAAAGCGTCATAAGGTTTGCAGAACTATTTTCCATATCACTGTCAGAACGGTATCTTGCTGTGATGGTGCCCTTTTCAAATGCTTTAACACCTGCAGCTTCAGTTGAAAGATCTACCACCGTTGCGCTTGTTCCGTCCAGATGCAGGTCTCTTTTTTCAAAATTGACAGTTACCGCGCATACAGCCGAATTACCACCTGCAGTAGCTGTGATATTGGCAGCCCCAAATCCAACTGCCTTCACAAGACCTGTTTCGCTTACTGTTGCAACAGCTGCATTACTGGATGCCCAGGTTACTGCTGCGCCTGCAGAGGTTACCGTTGCCTGAAGCTGTTTTTCCTGTCCTAAGGAATTAAAAACCGCTGTTTTTGAATCAAGGATGATTCCTCCATTCATAACTCCATCGATCTCTGTTGCAGAAAGTACCTGGTCATACATTTTTATATTTCTGATTGAACCGGTAAATGGATAGCTGTTGCTTCCACTTGGTCTTGTTCCACAGCCGAAGCTCATATTATCCATTGGCACACCAAGACTGTTCAGAAATCTTGTGTTATATTCAGCACCTGTGAAGCTTCCGACTTTGACATTGTCAAGATAGATTTCATAGCCCGTGCCGCTTTTATAAGTCATGGCAATTTTATGCCAGTTTCCATCAACACTGTGTACATCAGCCGTTGAATTGATCACTGGATTCTTTGATCCGTCCCTGACATCAATACCAACTTTTGTTTCGGAATCCGTTGCAGTCACATTCTGGGGCCAGATATACAGACTGAAATACTGGTTCGCGGTTGCACCAGTTCCATCTGCAAAAAATAACGACTGGAGTGCACTGGTTGTGGTCTTGTACTCCATGCAGAAAGTAAAATTTGTCAGATTCTTAATACGGTTTACATCCTCACTGCTGGTTACCGCATAATAATTTGTACCATTTGTCACTACCTGTTCTGTTCCTGTCAGATAGCTTAAAACCGGTGCCGGTAATCCTGCTGCCGATACGCTTATCGGTGCATAGCCAAAGCAGCTGGTTATGCAGACACAGATAAGCAGCAAGATTGATAATGCTTTTCTTCCCTTTTTCATCTTTCTCTCCTTTTATATTTGTTTTATAGGCGTTTGATAAACGCCGCAACCCATTGATTTTACTGGGTTTTATTGCTTCATTTATATAAATTTTCTCTCCGCAAGTGGTAAAATAG
>NZ_FMKA01000021.1 GCF_900096945.1 Anaerobium acetethylicum
ATGAGCAGCTTTATGAAGACGTTGGTACTTAGGACGCGTACTCTGCGTCCTTACGTACCACTACGTCTTCATCTAAGCGAGAGCGCGCTGCGAATATACATGTTTTGTATCACGTCCTACCTGCCAAGGCAAACTTCCTTCGCCAGCCATTACACAGTGATACAAAACATGATTCAATGAGCAGCTTTATGAAGACGTTGGTACTTAGGACGCGTACTCTGCGTCCTTACGTACCACTACGTCTTCATCTAAGCGAGAGCGCGCTGCGAATGAACATGTTTTGCATCACGTCCTATCTGCTCAGGAAGACTTCCTTCGCCAGCCATCACGCAGTGATACAAAACATGATTCAATGAGCAGCTTTATGAAGACGTTGGTACTTGGGCTGCGTATTTTGCGGCCCTACGTACCACTACGTCTTCATCTAAGCGAGAGCGCGCTGCGAATGAACATGTTTTGTATCACGTCCTATCTGCTAAGGAAAACCTCTTTTCCAGTTCTGTTGGATTCGTAGATGGCTTCAAGAATCTGGGTTACCACGAATGCCTGCTCAGGTTTTACAAGTGCGTCTGTGTCGTTGAGGATCGCATCCAGCCACTGTTTTGCTTCCATATATCCAGGTTCTCCTGTGCCGCCTTCAAAGTATGCGATATTTCCTGCTTTTGAAATCTTTTCTTCCGTCAGCACGCCATGGTGACCGCGGTTGTAGACAAGCTGGTCGATTGGATAGCTCATTCCGGATAATACTTCAGCGCCGGCTTTTGTTCCGCAGAGTGTGGTGGATGCTTCTTTTGATTCGGATACATTAAGCGCCCAGGCTGCTTCCAGGTAGATTGCAGCTCCGTTCTCCATCTTGATCATGCCGAATGCAGAATCTTCAACTTCATAAGTTTCCGGATCCCATGGTCCGAACATATTTCCTTCTGTTGCCTGTGCAAGGCTTCCTAATTTGTAGAAAACAGAACCGGTAACGCTCACTGGCTTGTAGTTGTCCATCATCCATAAGGTGATGTCAAGCGCATGTGTTCCGATGTCGATCAATGGACCACCGCCCTGCAGAGCCTTGTTCGGGAATACGCCCCATGTAGGAACTGCCCTTCTGCGGACTGCATGGGCTTTTGCATAATAGATATCGCCTAATTCGTCGTTCTCGCATGCTGTATGCAGCGACTGGATCTCTTCCCTGAAACGGTTCTGATATCCGATCGTGAATTTTTTGCCGCTCTTCTTCCATGCGTCCATCATTTTCCTTGCATCTTCGGAAGTGTGGGCCATTGGCTTTTCGCAAAGTACATGCTTTCCTGCTTCAAATGCCGCTACAGTCGCCGGACAATGTACCACATTTGGAGTCAGCACATGGATGATATCGATAGTTTCGTCCTTGTACATTTCCAGGTAATCGGTGTATACTTTCGCATCTTCAGTTCCATATTCTCCAGCTGCTTTAACTGCTCTTTCCTCAATCGTATCACAGAATGCGACCATTTCGCATTTGTCTGCCAGTTTTTTCAATGACGGCATGTGCTTGTTGTTTGCGATTCCGCCGCATCCTACGATACCGATCTGTAATTTTCCATTTTTCATTTGTTCAACCTCCATAAGTCTTTTTATTTGTCTACTTTGTCTATTTTCATTTTGCGAATGAATGATTTGATACTACTATCTTAACGTACATGAGCATTGGCGGCATTTGATTATTTACACACATACAGGCATGATTCTGTCCTCTTTTTTCTGTCCTGCCCTGAAACGCATCAAAAAGCCGCCTCTCTTTTATGTCATATTTGGATCCTGTTCAGCTTCTGCCTGCTGTTATTCAAACTGGATTGCTTCGTTGGTCTCAGCTGATTTGCGTACGGCATCCATAAATGTGAGAACCCTTCTTACCTGGTCTGCCTTCACCACGATCTCTTCTTTTCCATTCAATGCGTTCCAGTAATTTTCAAAATAATCCAGTGCGGAAACTTCAACCTTCGGAAGCTCTTCTTCGTAGAGGAGGCCTGGTTCAGGCGGTCCGAATGACCTGGTAGGGCCAGATGCGCTCATGGTGATCTTGCCTGGCACATTTTCAAGAAGGTGCCTTGTCCTTACTATTTTTCCGTTCTGTCCAAATCCATTGCTCAGGGCGCTTCCTTTTTTCCCGCCCATGAACCAGGATCTGTCCGGAACCAGGTAGTAGGTTCCAAGCTCGATTTCCGCTGTCACTTTGTTCTTGAATTTGATGATGATTTTGAAGTAGTCATCCACTTCCTTGTTGATTACATTCTGTACGTCAGCGAAAATGGTATCTATTTTGCTGTCTACCATATCAAGCATCTGGTCGATCAGATGAACGCCCCAGTCGTAGAGCATCCCGCCGCCCATTTCCTTGAACACATGCCAGTCATGCATATTTCCGTTGACTCCGTAGAGCTGGGATTTGATCAGATAGATATCTCCCAGGAGTTTCTGGTCGTATACTTCCTTCATGACGCGGAAATCCTTGTCCCATCTTCTCTGATGATGGATGGAGAACAGAACCTTGCATTCTTCTGCCGCTTTCACCATTTCATCGAATTCTTCCACCGACATTGCGGCCGGCTTTTCGCAGATGATGTTTTTCCCTGCTTTTGCGGCTGCAATGGATACCTCTTTATGCAGCGTGTTCGGCACTGCGATGATTACCGTGTTGATTTCCTCAACGTTCAGAAGGTCGCGGTAATCCTCGAATGTAAGGACTCCCTCCTTCGCGTCTTCAAGCTGCTGCGGATTGTTGTCACAGACTGCGATGATCTCCGCATTCTCAAACTTCTCCAAAGCATTTACATGCTCATGTCCCATAAATCCATATCCGATAATACCAAGTTTCAATTTTTCCATTATGTTCACCATAACCTTTCCATTTTTCTATTATTCAGGACTACTGTACAAGTATCCTTTTTTTATATGCCAGCTAAAATCCATTTGCACATGGATACATACCGTTCTGACTGTTCGGCGGAGGATATCATATCCGAAAAATGATGTCCTTCGTATTCACATGCCAGATATCCCTGATATCCGGCTTCAACAACATTCCGGAGCAACTCTTCATAGGGAATCGAATCGTCCTTTGCCGTCTCATCCACGTAATAGAATTTCCCGTGCATGTAGAAGGAGATCTCCGCCAGTTCTTTAATCCATGACGGGGATGCCGCATTGCCGAATGTCCCGTACATTTCTTTTGTGATTTCTGTTTCTCTGTCATTCAGTCCAGAGACCGCCTCTTCAAAAGATGTCCCTTCCAGAAACCTGGCATGCACCCTCTTCAGGAGCCGCGGGCGGAACCCCCTTTCAATGGCCTGTTCCAGCCACAGCTTATGGGGACGGTTCATGAAAATCCCAAAATCCGGAATAATCCCAAGGCAGCCCTTCCCTTCGCCATGCATGATGCCAAAATAGTCATCCCATAATTCCCTCTCCATCTGGAGCGGCGGGTAGATTTCAATTCCCAGCTTCATGTCCAGGGATCTGCAGTAGGGAATCAGGGATTTCAATATCTTCGGCGTGATCGTATGCTGGGTTCTGACGATCGGAAATCCCGCCTTTTTTGCATTCACCAGTTCCCGGATCGTATATTGGAAAATCTCATCTTCCGTCAGATCCCTTCCCGTTACTGTTCCCCTGTCCAGGTAGGCTCCCCAGCATACAGGCTCAAGATTGTATTTTTCAAGCAGCCCTTTCAGCTCCCTGACCCATTCTTCGGTAATATGCGGATAGCCTGGTGCCATCTGCGCCGGGATGATTTCAATTCCTCTGCATCCCATTTTCTGCGCCTGCCGCAGGATCTCCTCCAGCGTCATTCTCCGGTTGATATATTCACTTGTGAAACTGTACAAAGCCAGTCCCATCCTGATATCCTGCTTCATCCTGCCTCCTATTCTGCCATCAGCGGCCTGGCGGCAGCGCTGGATAAGATCAGATACTTCCCGTCATTTTCCGCATAGGGTATCCTGTGGCACATCTCTACGCTGACCATATGGATTCCTTTTGTAATTCCGCCTTTTTGAAGAATCGTGATGGTAGCTTCATCCAGAATATTCCAATAATCCTTGTACTGATCCTTCAGCTCATCAATCAGATACTGCTTTCCATTCAGTGAAAAATATATAATTCGCTGATTCACAGGCTCTTCATCTATTTTTATCTCAAGCTTTTCGATGCAGCTCAAATAGGTTCCGCGATAAGATGGGTAGCGGATCTTGAATTCATATCCCAGAATGACCCCCTCGACCACATAATTCGTTACTGTCTGCTCTTCGATTAAAATTTTATTGTATGCCTGGAACTTCATCCCCTCTTCCCCCATTCAAGCGCCGTTACAACTGCTCACACTAATGTCTTTCATATATCCATTCTACCCCCGGCCGAATGATGCGGCATCTTTGATTTTGCTTAATGTGGCATGCATTTCATCCTTGTTTTTTGGTTCTCTTTGATTGCAATAAAAAAAGGACAGAAATCATACTATGATTTCTGTCCTTCTGTATCTCTGATGTGAATCATGCCGCGAAAGCGGCTGCGCCCGGCGCAAAGTCTGCCAAGGCAGACTCTTTACTCTTGCTAATACTGATATACGACCTGTATCAGCTGTATCTCGTTGGGCTCCAGTATCGCCTCTAAGTTGAGGACGCCTTCCTTCGCAACGCAGGTGCGCATGAAGATTCTCGGGGTGCACACCCGGTTCAGATACTCGATTTCTTTCTGGTGCATATGTTCATAAAAATCCATCCTCATCCATTCGTCCTGGACGCTTCCGCACTCCTGGTTGATCATATGGGTGATGATGCGGTATGTGCCGTTCTTCACGTTGTTGATCTGAAAATTGAGGCGCATGTTTTCATTGTCCACAAACATCCTGTGCTGTTTCCGGATATCCAGCTCGTCCTCTGCCTTCATGTAATACTGATAGTTGAAGTGCTTGTAATTATGGCAGGCAATGAAATAATCGTAATGCCCGTTCGTGGTCACCATGCAGTTGTCTTCCTTCTTGAGGAGCAGTTCGCCCATGTGGTTCAAAAAGTCGAACGCATAGAAAGCCGGCTTTCGGATTCCGTTTTTGCTTAAAATTCCACCGCTTCCGTTGAGGAATGCCTTGCTGTCATAGTAATCGCCGTAGCAGTCGGATCCAATCCAGTATCCCATCACATCAGCAAGTCCGATGCTCTCGATGGTATTCTTCATGATATACGCGCCCTTATAGCAGCTGTCGTTCATGATATTCCTCTGGGATACGGTCAGGTTCCATTCCGACACATGCAGCTCCTTAACTTTGAAATTGAGCTCCTCCAGAACCTGGTTTGCCATGATCAGCTGGTTCTGCACATATTTGCTGTCTGTGGACTGCTTCGTGAAATTCTCTGCCCCTTCCTCTACAGGTACATAGGGATATAAATAGAGGGACAGGAAATCCGGATGGTTCTTCCTCTTCTCCCATCCTTCCAGGATCTCATAAAAATTCTTCATTCCGAAACGTGGAGAAAGTCCTGCTCCCCCGAACTTGATTTTATGGGAAAATGACTTGACGATTTCATACGTCATGTCAAACATGTCAAAATAATGGGAAGCCTCTTTTCCGTCATATTCGTCTTTCCATAATTCGAAATACCAGGTTTCTACCTCCTCTATCCCATAACGGTTCATAACATGGGACATAAAGGCCGGCATGAATTTGCGGCATTCCGCAAGGCTGTCAAACACCACGCTGCTCTTTTCCATGATCAGCACATTGCTGACTGACTTCAAAAGCGCCTTCGGTTTGAAGCCAAGCTCCAGATAAGGCTTCAGCTTGTTGCTGACAAGGAAATCCAGGACCCTTACGATCTTGTCGAAATTGTAATTTCCGCCGGGATCGTTGATATCCATATACATATCCTTGCCCCAGAGATCCCAGAATCGGATATAGGTGAAGTCCAGCTCCTTTTTCAGTATCAGCACATGTTCCTGAATATCGGAGCTGAGCAGGGCGCCTGCCTCCCCGATATTGATCATGCGGTTCCAGTTCTGACTGTAAGACTCTCCTTTTGCGGAATCCACTATGACGAACCGTTCTCCCAGGTTAGCCGTAACCTCCTGCTTGACGGGATTCTTTTCATAATAATTCTGGATCCGCTTCTCAATCAGCTTCTTTTTCTTCTCCGACTGGCCGCCGCCCCTGAGTTCGGACTTGTTTTTCCGCTCTGCCTGATATACGGAAGGGGTGGTGTGATACGCTTCCTTAAAGGCCTTGTTGAAGGCCGCCGCATTGGCAAACCCGTTATCCAGGGAGATCCTTGTAATGGAATGATCCGTATAAAGCAGTTCTTCCATGGCATGGTGAAGGCGTTCCTTGTTCAGGTAATCGATAAAGCTCATGCCCAGCTGCTTTTTGATATATTTTGAAAGATAGGAATTCGACAGATAAAGCTTGTCAGCCAGGTCATTGAGGCTGATCGGGCGGTTGTAGTTCGCGCGCAGATAATTGATGATCTCGTCCAGCCTGTTATCATACTTGTCCTTCTTTTCCGAGAAGAAACGTTTGTCTGAGCTGCTCATCAGGAAATTGCTCGTAACCACATGAAGCAGTTCATAGTACAGGCTGTTTAAATAGATCATCCCTCTGTCCTTCTTCTCGAAGTACTGATTGAGCATCTGCCTGATGATCCTTCTGATCTCTTCGTACGCCTCATTCTTATCAATGACCGAGTTGCACCAGAAGAGAAGCAGATTCGTCTTCAGCAGCTGGTTGAGCATCTGGTAGCTGATATGGATGCAGCAGATCAATGCCTCTTCTTTCATGGTGTAGCCATGCTTTTTATTTGCATTGATGATAATGAAGTCATCCTGTTCCATAGAAAATGTATCCTGCTCAATGGTCAGCTCGACGGATCCTTCCACCACATAAAACAGCTCGATATCCTGATGAAAATGAAGCTGTTCATAGGAGTTGATATAAAAATCAAAATCCATTATTTCTCCGCTTTTTAAGATTAAATCCTGCATCCTTATCTGCCTTTCCTATAAAATTCTTCGCCAAGTTTCCTGTAATGAGGACGTGATACAAAACATGTTCATTCGCAGCGCGCTCTCGCTTAGATGAAGACGTAGTGGTACGTAAGGACGCAAACTACGCGTCCTAAGTACCAACGTCTTCATAAAGCTGCTCATTGAATCATGTTTTGTATCACTGCTTATCAGATGGCGGTGGGCAAAACATGTTCACTCGCAGCGCGCTCTCGCTTAGATGAAGACGTAGTGGTACGTAAGGACGCAAACTACGCGTCCTAAGTACCAACGTCTTCATAAAGCTGCTCATTGAATCATGTTTTGTATCACTGCTTATCAGATGGCGGTGGGCAAAACATGTTCACTCGCAGCGCGCTCTCGCTTAGATGAAGACGTAGTGGTACGTAAGGACGCAAACTACGCGTCCTAAGTACCAACGTCTTCATAAAGCTGCTCATTGAATCATGTTTTGTATCACTGCTTATCAGATGGCGGTGGGCAAAACATGTTCATTCGCAGTGTGCTTTCGCTTAGATGAAGACGTAGTGGTACGTAAGGCTGCAAAGTACGCGGCCTAAGTACCAACGTCTTTATAAAGCTGCTCATTGAATCATGTTTTGTATCACTGCTTATCTGATGGCGGTGAGCAAAACATGTTCATTCGAAGCGTAGTCCCGCTTAGATGAAGACGTAGTGGTACGTAAGGACGCAGACTACGCGTCCTAAGTACCAACGTCTTCATAAAGCTGCTCATATCCTTGATGTAGGGATCAAAAGATCATGTTTTTTCATGCAAGCATGAAACACATGACCTTTTGACCCTTGTATCACCTTATTGAATTATACCATGATTGCGATAGGCCTACAATTAAAAATCAAATCCATTCCATACAGGTATTCCCGTATACTGTTTTGCTTCCTCTTCGCCATTCAGAACGCGCTGCGTTCCTGCGGCCATAGCCTCCATTTCGAATTCTCCTGGATAAGCGGATACCGGAGCAATCCATTCACAGGCTTCTTTGATCTGGCCCACAAGATCTTCGCTGTAGACCATGCCGCCGCCAAGCAGAATGCCATCCACTTTTCCGTGCAGGCTTGCGGCCATTGCGCCGATGTATTTCGTAATCTGGTAGATCATGGTGTTCCACAGCATCTGTGCCTGCCTGTCCCCTTCTTTCCCCCGTCTGATAACCTCAAGGGCATCGGAGGTCCCGAGATGGCTTACGAAGCCGCCGCTCTGGGTGCAGAGGGCCTTCACGTCCTTCAGTTCTTTTCCTTCGCAGTATTTCAGGAGGGCCGAAACCGGAACTGCACCGCAGCGGGTCGGAGCCATGGGACCTTCGCCCCCGACGATATCATTCCCGTCTATCATTTTTCCATTGCGGTGGGCAGATACCGAAATCCCGCCTCCGATGTGGCAGACGACAAAGTTGCAGTCCTCATACTTTTTCCCCATGGATTCCGCATGGCGGATTGCTGTCTCCTTTAAATTGAGGGCATGGAGATGCACGTTCCTGTATACCCCTTTTATCCCCGTCAGCCTGGCAAGATCCTGGAGTTCATCCACATCCGGCGGATTAACGACGAAGGATCTTCCACCGTATTCTTTAGCAAATACCCTTGCCAGCTGCGGTCCCAGCTGTGCTGGATGTTTGACTCCGTTTGCTCCTGTTACGGCATGGGACAGCAGCAGGTCATCGATTTCATAGGTTCCGCCTTCCAGCGGAAGAAGTCCTCCTCCCCTTCCGACGAATGCCGCTGTTCCTTCCAGGGAAATGCCGCTCTCCTGGAGCTGGTTCATAATCGTTTCCTTCCTGTATGGAAGCTGTCCGGAAATTCCGTCATACTGGGCCAGCTTTTCGGCATCATGTGATACGTTTTTTGAAAATACTACGTTTCCATCCTCGATCAATGCGATTTTTGTTGATGTGGATCCCGGGTTTACTGCAAATATCTTCATTCCTTACCTCCGTTTCCAGCCGAAGCTCTCAGAACAAGCATCGCCACATTGCCAAGCATCTCTGACACCGGTGCGCTTCTCGAAAAATCGCAGACCGGCTGTGCGAATCCCTGCAGGACCGGACCGTATGCATTGGCATGGCCGAAGATCTGGATCAGCTTCACGCCGATGTTTCCAGCATGGAGGTTTGGGAAAATCAGGACGTTGGCCTTTCCGGCTACTTCGCTTTCCCTTGGAACCTTCTTTTTGGCAACTTCCGGAAGGATGGCGGAATCCAGCTGGAACTCCCCGTCGATTTTGATGTCCGGACGGATGCTTCTGACCTGTTCAACCGCTTCGCGTATGACATCAATGGTCTCATGCTCTGCGCTGCCGCAGGTGGAAAATGCCAGCATGGCCACCCTCGGTTCCCAGTCCAGAAGTGTCCTGACAGTATCAGCAGAAGCGATTGCGATTCCCGCAAGGTCCTTTGCATCCGGCCATGCCGTAATGGCACAATCCGCTATCCCCAGGTACTGTCCCTGTGGGCCTGCAAATCCAGGTATGTCCGCTATCCCAAGAGAAGATACGCTCTCCACGCCCTCCTGCATGCCGATGATGCTCTGTGCTGCAATCAGCACGTCTCCGGTGGAATAATCCTTTCCGGCTGCAACCGCATCCGTTTTTCCAAGCTTCAGCAGGATCATTGCACAGTTGACAGGATCCTTTGCCTTTCTCAGGATGCCTTTCTGTGAGATGTTGCCGAATCTTCCTGCGTACTCCTCTGCCAGCCCGACACGGAATGCTTCCTCCGTATTGTCATAGTACTCGAATCCTTCGGTCTGGATCTTGTTTTCCGCTGCCAGCTTTTCGATTGTTTCCCTATTTCCGATCATGACAGGATACGCGATTTTCTGCACATAGGCCTGCTCTGCACATTTCAATATATCTGCATTTCCTGTTTCCGGGAATGCCACTTTTTTAGGGCTCTGTTTCGCCCTCTCGATTAATTCTTCCACTAAATTACTCATACTGATCCTTCACTTTCTTTATTTTATGGATTAGAGTGTCAAAAGCATATCGTAAACCTCGGCTTCGTCAATTTGCACATCCGCCATCTATCACGTCCTCTGAGGATAGCGTGTCAAAAGCCATCCTGTAACCTTCGCTTAGTCAATTTGCACATGTGCCATCTATCACGCAGTGATACAAAACATGAATTGATGAGCAGCTTTATGAAGACGTTGGTACTTAGGGCGCGTGCTCTGCGTCCTTACGTACCACTACGTCTTCATCTAAGCGAGAGCGCACTGCGAATCAACATGTTTTGCATCACGTCCTCATTCGAAAACCTGTGCAAATTGACGGATACTATCATTTTGTGCAACTGCATATGCTATGGCGTATCCCGTATCGTAAGACAGGGATATCTGGATGTCCGTGATCCCCTTCTCCATGGCAAACTCTTTTACCTTACCGCTGAGCGCCACAAAAGGCTTTCCATTTTCCCGGTTCTGGATTTCGATGTCACGGAACAGGATATGCTCCCCATTCCAGTCCAACGCTTTATAGACTGCTTCCTTGCCGGCAAATCTTGTCGCAAGATAATGGAGGGGATTATCCCTCCTGCCTGCTTCTTCCAGTTCCCTTTTGGTAAAATTCTTTTTTGCAAACGGATCCTCCGCAGAGAGATACTCCCTGTGCAGCTGTTCAATTCTCATGATATCAGTGCCAACGCCAAGAACCATACAATCACCTTCACCTTTACATTTACTTAAAAAGAATGCGCCAAACTGCTGATTCTACAATTTGTGCGCATCTTTTGTGATTACGAAGAACGCCGTTCTTCCCAACCATTAATTGTCTTCTATCAGTTCCTGTACAAAGTCAGCTGCTTCTCCGAACGTCTTCTGTCTTCTGAAATTCATGAACGGAATTTCAATATCGAATTCGTCTTCTAAAAAAGTGGTAATCTGGGAGATATGCGCCGATTTTGCGTTGCAGTCCTCAAATTTCGTAGCTTCCGTGATGTCTGCAGGATCCATGCCGAATATTGGTGCGGCACGTCCGATGATCTTCTCTAATATTTCTTCTCTCATAATAATTCCTCCATTTAACGTTTTTTAAATTTTCCGCACTTTGTCAGGCGGTCAGGCAGCTTCGGCACACGGCCGGCTGTCTTCTTTACTGCCCCTTCTTCGCACACTTCGATGCATTTTCCGCATTTTGTACAGTCCAGGTTATCAATCATATGAATAAATCCTGATTTGCCTTCGATACAGTCCTCTGGGCATACGTCCATACATTCTCCGCATCCTGTGCAGAGCTCCGGATCGATGTAAATGGTTACAAATGCAGTACACACCTCTGCCACACAGGCTTTTTTCCTGATATGGCCGTCATATTCCGACTCAAACCTGGTAAGGGTTCCGGTCAGGAAGTCTGCGCCGGTCTGCCCGATAGAGCACATGGTGCTGTAAGGAAGGGCTTCCCCGATTTCATGAAGCAGGGGAAGGTATTCGTTCTTTCCTTTTCCTTTTGTGATATCCTTCACAAAAGACTGGAGCTGCAGGAGCCCTTCCCTGCAGAATGTGCATTTTCCGCATCCCATCTTTCGGGATTCATAAAGCCTTTTCTCCGCCTCTTCTATCATGCAGGCTGTTTTGTCAAATACCGTGATGACTCCGTTCCCCATCGGGAAATTCTCGTCAATCTCCAGTTCAAGCGCCGAAGCGTCATAGAGCCTTGAGCCGATTTGAACTGCCTTGATCTCTCCCTGCTCCGTCCCGATGATATCGGAAACTTTGGTTCCATAAGGGATTTTTTTCAGTTCGCCTGTCACTCCGTTTTTCCGGACTGCGGCGTACACCCCCGGGGCATAGCTGCCTGCAAACCCATCGGCCAGAGCAGCCGTGGTTGCGATATGGTGGATTGCACACCCTTCGAAGCATCTCCTGTCGACGAAGTCATCATTGACGATTCTGATCCCCCGGTCAGCAGCCGAAGCTTCCAGTTCCGCCTTCAATGCAGTCTCCGCTTCCGGCAGGTAGAGGATCATCTCCTCTGCCCCCAGCAGGTACCCGGCTATCTCCATGCCATCCAGTACCTTCTCCGGACTGCTTCTGACCACTTCCAGCAACACCTTTTCGGAATCGTTGTTGTTCAGTGCGGCAACTAATTTTACAGGAAGCTTTTCTGAATCATCACCGCTCAGAAAAGGTTTCCAGCTGTCAGCCAGGCTGCCGTTATAAACGCCTAATTCCCTGATTCCAAGAGAGGCTACAGTTCCCACTGCTTCTTCTTTTGTCATTTTTTTTACCTGATCTATCGCTCCTATGATTCATTCGCCTCCTTCTTATCTGAAAAATCGCTCCATATCTTTGGTTTTGCAATCTGCAGCCGCAGATCGCACTGCAGGCATCTTCCAGCTTCCCCGCAGGCTTTCTCTGCCGGGATTCCTAAGTTGACCAGTTTGAAATTGTCTTTTCTCGCTTCGGCATCCAGAACATCTGCTTCTGCCCGTCCCAGATATCCGAATCCTTCTATCTGTCCGATATATGGTTCCGGTGTTTCTTCAGGCGCCAGCTGTTCAGAAATATCCCCGTCTCCGCCAAGATACCTGTCGATTTCGCTTGCTGCCGTTCTTCCTGATGCAACGGCCTGGACCACTGATTTTGTTCCGTATACTGCATCGCCGGCTGCAAACATGCCTTTCAGTCCGGTGGTGTTCTGTCCTTCTTCGATGGCAATCCTGTTGCCTCTTTCCAGCTTTAATCCGGCTTCTTCCGAAATTGCAGGAATCTGTCCGACTGCGAAGATGACCGTGTCTGCCTCAATGTGATGTTCCGAATCCGTCTTCTTCTGGATAACGGCTCTTCTGTTTTCGTCAAAGGTAAAGGATTCCACCTCCATGAAAAGAGCGCCTGTCACCTGATCCGTACCGGTAATGCTTTCAAAAGTCCTGGAAGGGTAGACATGGATGCCTTCTTCCCTTGCCTGAAGGATTTCTTCCTCATCGGCCGGCATCGTATCCGCCGACTCGAGGCATGCCAGATGGATCTCTTCTGCTCCGAGCCGTTTTGCAGTTCTCGCGCAGTCGAAGGCAACATTTCCGCCTCCCAATACGATTACTTTCCTGCCCATTCCTGTCTCTTTTCCCATGCTTGCATTGCGCAGAAAATCAATGTTCAGAAGCACGCCTTCCAGGTCATTTCCCTCTATTGGAAGCTTCACTCCTTTATGGGTGCCTACCGCCATAAGGACGGCATCATATTCCTTCAGCAGTTCTGCAGGGTTTTCCACCCTGGCGTTTGTCTCGACCTTCACGCCTGTTTCCAGAATCACGGCTGCTTCCTCATCGATAATGGTACCTGGCAGACGGTATTCCGGGATTCCGTAGCGCATCATGCCGCCAAGTGCAGGCAGCGCTTCTTTTATGGTGACTTCATGTCCCTGTTTTCTAAGATAATAGGCTGCAGTCATTCCTGCAGGGCCGCCGCCGATAACGCATACCTTTTTCCCGGTATCCGTAAGCTGCTTTCCTTTTCCCTTCCAGAAACGTCCCGTATCCTGTTCTGCCGCATGGCGTTTCAGGTCTCTGATTGCCATCGGTTCGTTCAGCTCTTTCCGCTTGCATTCCAGTTCGCACGCATGGTTGCATATGTATCCGAGGGCTTTCGGGAACGGCAGTTTCTCGCGTATCACTGCTGTTGCTTCGTCGTATTTTTCCTCTTTTATATAACGGAGGTATCTTGGTATGTTCGTATGGGCCGGACATGCATAACGGCATGGAACCAGCACATCCTCGCGTTTCTGTTCTGCTCCTGCCACGGAAATCTTGTCCCTGATCGTTCCTGTCGGGCAGACTTCGGTACAGGCCGTACAGAAACGGCAGTCCGCATCCTTCAGCAGCTTATTGTGCAGAGTTCCGACATAGTCTTCCAGATCCTTTCTCTGGTACTGCAGAACATTGACGCCCCGCAGCTCGTTGCAGGCACGGACGCATCTTCCGCATAAGACACAGCGGTTCATATCATGGACGATCAGAGGATTTCCCTCTTCCACCTTGAAGCCCTTGGAACGATGCTTCATCCTTGCATTGTTGGCTCCGATATACTGGATCAGAGACTGCAGTTCGCAGTTTCCATATTTCGGACAGGTGGTGCATTCCTCCGGATGCCCCGCCAGCAGCAGTTCCAGCGCCAGATTCCTGAGCTTTCGGATGCGGTCGCTGTTGGTCTGGATATTCAGCCCTTCTTTTGCCTTCAGTGTGCAGGATGTGATGACTTCTGATTCGCCCTCCATCTCAACGATGCACATGCGGCAGGAACCAAGTTCTTTCAGATTCGGATGATGGCAAAGATGCGGGATATAAATCCCGGCATCCAGTGCGCAATCCAATACATTTTTATTTTCCGGCACCTCCAAACGGATCCCGTCAATTGTAATGTTCACCATATGCGGCTACCTTCTCTTTCTTTTCTTCTTTTCTTCTGTTCTTCTGTTTATTTATTCTTCTATTTATCTGTTCTTCTATTTTTCTATTCTTCTATTCTTCTACGTATTCCGCAGCGCTCATTCCCGCGATACGTCCAGTGTTGACTGCATAGCCCATGGAATTTCCAGGGAGCAGGAACATGTAGCTGTCATCGTAAATATTGCAGGAATCTGTACCTGCGCAGTAGAGGCCTGGAACCGGTTCAAAATCTTCGTCAATCGCTTCGCAGTTCTCGTTGATCTTAACGCCGCCGACAGTTCCGTATCCGCCGCCGCGTACTTTCGCGCAGTAGAATGGCGCTTTCACGACAGGCCTCAGATACTTTTTATCTTTAAAGAACTCTTCATCCACGCTGTCGCAGTAGTCGTTATACTGGTCAACCGTATCCTGGAGGCTCTCTGCGTCAATGCCGGCCATCTCTGCCAACTCTTCAATGCTGTCTGCTACTATGAAGTCATTTGATCCGTTCTCCTTCGCAATCTTAATGCCTTCGAAGAAATCAGAAACATCAGGGTTCGTACGTACAAGGCTCACATTGTCAACACCATTGCGCACATAATTTTTCACAATTGAAGTATCCACGATGCTGAAGCACACTCTGTCTTTCTGGTGCATGACCACATTGGAAAGGTAGGTTGCATTCTGCATCTGATCCTCGTTCATGACCCTCTTGCCGAATTTATTTACCAGAAGGTTCGGCTGTGAAAATACATTGGACACGCCCTGTGGAAGCTCATCGCAGCCCTCGATATTCGCAGCCATTTCGATGCGGACAGGCGTTTTTCCTGCTCCTGCCTCCCATGCCATCTTCATTCCCTCGCCCATAAGCCCCGGAATTGCAAAGTTGAACATATCAACTCCCTGTGTAAATCCTGTTTCCTGCTTGATCAGCTCTTTATTGGCACCCGCGCCACCTGTACAGACAATCGCAGCCTGACATGAAACCTGCAGCTCTTCCCCGTCTTTATCAGTCGCCAGAACGCCAACAACCTTGCCGTCTTCCATCAGAATCTTCTTCACCGGTGTTTCCATGAAAAAGGTTACACCAAGCTCCAGCGCCCTTGCATACAGCGCCTTGTTCATGAAAGATGCCGCTCTCGGTCCGATTTCCTGATCAGTCTTTACGATATGCCATGTAGCTTCCGATTTCGGGAAATAGCGGAATGCGCCTTCAAATTCCACGCCCATATCCTCCAGCCATTCGATAGTCTCTGCCGACTGTTCAAAATACCTCTTCACAAGCCTCGCATCAACCATATAATGCGTATATTCCATAAACATGTTGAACGCCTTTTCAACTGAAATGTCGATCATCTGCCTCTTCTGGTGTTTAGTCCCAATCCCAAGAGGCCCCATTCCCATGTTGGCTGCTCCTCCGACCGTAGCCGCTTTCTCCAGCACAACAACCTTCGCTCCATCCTCCGCCGCCTGTACCGCCGCCGCTAACCCAGATGGTCCTGCTGCAATTACAACGATTTGTGTCTCTATATTTTTCATCGTTAATCTCCTCTCTAACTCTGTTTCACTAATTATCTCGTAACTATTCAGGACTAAGTCCTTCATAGTCACAGATGATGCACACAAATTGCAAAATCAGCAATTTGGCACACGCATGTCTCGGGTTTTTATGCAAATTCAGCATAAAAACACCTTGCGAGACACGGGTTCTGAATAGTTACATTATCTCTATTCCATCCCGCCGCCCTGCGTACCACTACATGTAACTCTTCTGGACTACGTCCTTCAAAGTCACAATGATGCACACAAATTGCAAAATCGGCAATTTGGCGCATGCACAACTCGGGTTTTTATGCAAAGTCAGCACAAAAACACCTCGCAGCACCGGACACCTGAACAGTTACTACATCTTCATCCAAGCGAAAGCACGCTGCGAGCAAACATGTTTTCCATCGCGTCCTCCTTGATGAACCCTGATCGTCCGTCTTTCGCCATCCAACGCACAGCGATGCAAAACATGGCTCAATGAGCAGCTTTATGAAGACGTTGGTACTTAGGCCGCGTACTCTGCGGCCTTACGTACCACTACGTGTAACTCTTCAGGACTACGTCCTTCAAAGTCACAATGATGCACACAAATTGCAAAATCGGCAATTTGGCGCATGCACAACTCGGGTTTTTATGCAAAGTCAGCACAAAAACACCTCGCAGCACCGGACACCTGAACAGTTACTACGTCTTCATCTAAGCGAGGATGCGCTGCGAGTGAACATGTTTTTCATCGCGTCCTCCTTGATGAAACCTGGGCGTCCGCCTTTCGCCCCTCAACGCACAGCGATGCAAAACATGGCTCAATGAGCAGCTTTATGAAGACGTTGGTACTTGGGCCGCGTACTCTGCGGCCTTACGTACCACTACGTCTTCATCTAAGCGAGAGCGCGCTGCGAATGAACATGTTTTGCATCGCGTCCGCCTTGCTAAAACCTAGCGGTAGATGAAATCCCCATCCTGGTATTTTGGAGGGATGACAGGAATCTGCAGATAGGAATCATATTTGCCGCCGGTGTGGATAATATGCTGTCCTTTATTGTCTGCTTCCCACTGAAGCGGTTCGAACCATCCTTCACGGATATAGCGTCCTGCAATCTGCACACGGATCTGCTGTCCCTTATGCCAGATACGGCTTGTCGGCCAGATTTCGATGTCTACAGGAACGATTTCGCCAGGGCTTAATTTTTCGCTGCAGGTATGTGCCTGTACCGGCTGGTAGCTGGTAGATAATTTTTCATCAAGCTTACGTCTTGAAACCCTCATCTTGCCCCATACTCCCGGATGATTTTCTCCGAAAAGCGTAACCGGAAGCCATTCGCCAGTTGTACTCAATTTCTGTACATTGATGAAAAGGTCCATATCATCATGTCCCTCTGCTTCAACCCAGAGGCGGAGCTTTAAAAATCCTGTCAATTCAGTCTCTTCTTCAAAGCGATAGTCGAAGCATACTTCTTCGGAAGCTCCTTCGTAGCTCGTTTTGCTTTCAGAAGCAACCGGCTCCGCTTTCATGGACATGTCGGAAGCATCCAGGTATAATTTTTCATATTTTGTTCTCTTTAACGGGAAGTTCTCTTCCGGCCTGTCTGTCTGGTAGTCGTAATCAAAAGCATCCTGTACCTCGATGCGTACCTTCGGAGTCAGTTCCCAGCCATTTCTTTCCCATTTCAGATAACGGTCAAAGAATTTTTCCAGGTCAGTCAGATATTTGTTGCAGTATGCATCCGGCCATTCGAAGTTGCGGTGCGTACGCAGCCATTTCTTTGACGTCTTGATTTTTCGGAAGCCGTTGATAGAGCCGCGCAGATGGAAATGGTTCCAGCATGCAGTCACATAAACAGGTATCTTGATTGCACTCCAGTCAGGATCCTTGTCCTTCCAGTAAGGAGAATCGATGAACGGATATTTCTGGGCATTCAGCACCATGTTGTCCACATAGTTATGGCCCACTGCATCGCGCAGTACCATGGATACGAATGCATGTGCAGGGATTCCGCCTTCATAGAGGGATTCGCGGTACATATCGCTTGTTCCTTCCCATGGAGCGATACATGCAAGGTGAGGAGGACACTGGGAAGCGATTCTCCACTGGGTCATTGCCACGCAGGAATTGCCTGAAAGAGCGACTCTTCCGTTACACCAGGTCTGTCTGGCTGCCCATTCGATGAAGTCGTATCCGTCTTTTCCATCCTGGGTACCGAACAGAATGAAGTCTCCTTCTGAATGTCCGATTCCACGAGGATCCACGTTAGCTACCGCATAGCCTCTGCGGCACCAGTATCCAGGATCGGCGCTTTCGAATTTTGACATGTTGGATACCGTCTGTGGCGGAACCCCCATGATCTGCCATTCGCTCTGTCCGTCAAAAGGACGTTTTCCATAAAAGCTCCAGGAAACGATCAGCGGCACAGGACCAGTTCCTACTGGCCTGTATATATCTGCATAAATGATAATTCCGTCACGCATTGCAACAGGAATATCCTGCATGCATTCGATTCCTTCTTCTGCAATATAAGTATTCGTATTAAGAGGAGGAAGGTATTTGTAATTCATCCTTGTATCAGGATCCATCTTTTCCAGTTCTTCCTTTGTAGTAGGGCGGATCATCTCGGTAAATACAACATCGACCATCTCTCCGCACATTTCGACCTGTTTGATTTTCTTTTCCAATTCAGACATGTTTTTTCTCCTGTTCTATTCTTCTTGTAAAACCCTGTGCATATTCACGTGTCAGGTGCATCCTCTGTAACTGCGAAGGACTTAATCCTGAATAGCGTCTAATATTTTTGTGTTCAGTTCAATGAAATGAGTAAGCTGCTCTTCCGAATCGATTGTCTCATCGAAATGATGTCCCTCATACTCACTCGCGATGTATCCCTTGAATCCTGCGTTGCGGATTGTCGGAATCAGCTCTTCGAATGGGATGCATGGATCATGCTCGGAATTGTCTAAATAGTAGAATTTTCCATGAATATAGAAACAGCAGTCAATGGTATCCTTGATCTGGTCGATTCTTGCAGGGGCAGAGAATTTTCCGAACATCTCTTCTGCCGTATGCTTTTCAATGCTGTTGTAATCGCCATTTTCAATAGCTTCCATATCTCCGCCCTTTTTGTGCATCTCGATGATCTCATCCAGCTTTTCAGGCCTGCATCCGTATTCCAGAGCCTGGTCCAGATACAGTTTGTGAGGCATTGTCTGGTAGATACTGAAGTCGATGACATAGCCGAGGTATCCTTTTCCTTCGCCCTTCATGATTTCAAAAAATTCTTTCCACACTGGAACTTCCGGGTGGTGCGGATGATGCATCTCAATGGTAAGCTTCATATCCAGCTGCTTGCAGAAAGGAATCATCTTGCGGAAAATTTCCGGAGAAATGGCATGCTGGGTACGCACCATCGGGAAACCTGCCTTCTTTGCATAAATCATATCGTTCACCGTGTACTGGATAATCTCCTGTTCAGTAAGATCCCTGTCCGAACGGATTCCCATGTCAATGTAGGCGCTCCAGCATACAGGCTCCAGTTCGTATTTAACCAGCAGTCCCTTCAGTTCTTCAATCCATTCGTCGGAAAGGTACGGGTACTCCGGTGCCATCTGGGCCGGAATGATTTCTATCCCTTTATATCCCATGTCTTTTACTTTTTTCAGAACGCCTTCCAGATCTAATTTTTCATGGATGTATTCCGTTGAAAAGCTGTATAATGTTATTCCAAACTTAATATCACTCATTATTTCTCACGCTTCCTCTCTTCTTATTCTGCTGTCAGTCTGTCCGTAACGTCGCTGTCCAGTACCAGGTACTGTCCGAAATAGCCGGTATAAGGAATCCTGTGCTTCATAAACGCATTCAGTTCATGTTCGCCGCTTTCAATCCCGCCAGCTTTCATGACCCTTACAGTTGCTTTTTCACGTACGAACCAGTACTCTTTAAAACACTCAGGAAGCTCGTCCAATAAGAACTGTTTGTTATTCAGACAGAAATAGATGTCGTCCTTCGCAATCTCTTCCCCGTCCATTTTGAATCTCAATTCTTCAATGCAGCTTAAAAATGTTCCTCTATAGGAAGGATATTTAATCTTGAATTCATATCCGATTACAGTCCCCTCTACTTTTACATTTTGAATATTCTCTTTACATACAAAGATTTTATTATAAGCCTGAAAATCCATATTCTCATCCTTTCTACTATCCGCATCCTCATTCAATTCCGGAAGGCGGTTCTTCCGGATTCAACTTTATCGATAGTCAAATTATATAATTTATAGCTTCCTGCCACAGTCTAATTCTTACTGCTTATTACAGCAGTTTTTGGCATGATTATATCTTCTTTTTTCCCGTCCTTAACAAAAGAACAATTTCCCAACGTGAAAATCTGTCCTCACTCTGATTCCAATCAATTATTTACCTTGTTAAGAAAGTCTCATGTTCCTGCGGAATGAAAGCAGCCTGCCATGTGCATACATTATTTCAGAAGAAAGGACTCTCCAAAAGAAAAAAGGCTTCTAATAAAAAACCGAGCCCCTAAAGCAGACCGGCTGCTTTATTGACTCGGTTTTTTGCATTATAATATTTTTTTACTACCTATTCTTTTCCTGCTCTGTCTCTGGCTGATAAACGTTCTCTTACGCTATCCATATATCCCGGTTTATCTAATTCATAAAACATCAAAGGAATGATTCCAACGAAAAATACGATACCAGGTAATAAGTTTGCCGCCAGGTTAATACCACTCTGCACATGTGGAGTAATTTCTCCGCCACCTACATATCCAAATGCTCCCATTACAAGCAAAAAGGCAGCGTTTGCAATCGCAGTAGCTATTTTTATGCTTGTGCCATTAAAAGAAAAAGCCATACCATCATTTCTAATGCCATATTTATCATCAAAATCATTGATTGCATCAATCATCATGCCGCTTCCTGACGGTCCCGCAATATAGCCTAATCCATATATAATCATACATACAAAATTGAACGGTATATTTGTGGATGGTCCGAAAAACAACATGATTAATGCTCCACCTTGAAGAATCATAGAAATAACTGCAGTATTTCGCTTCCCTATTTTTTCGATCAGCTTAGGTGCAAAAGGAAGAACAAAGGTACCTACTATCATCTGCATCATCATAAAAACCATAATAAGAGCAAAATTTTTCACGCAGTGTATATAAAAGAAAACTGCAACGGAGATACGTCCTAATATACCAAACATATTGCAGAATGTATAAAGCATCGCCAGCAATAGATTTTTGTTTTTAAATACCGTTTTTAATCCATCGATTACATTTCCCTGATTCTCTTTTCTTACTGTGATCTTTTCTTTTGACATTGCAACAACAGCCCAGAAGATCGGCAATGCTATTACCGCAAGCAATGCAGCTGTTTTCTGATATCCCTGCGCCTGATCTCCTTTTCCGATAAAGGTTACCAATGGCAATACACTTAGATTCAGTACAATCTGCCCAATTGTCATGCCCATCATCTGGGCGGCATTCAATCTGTTTACTTCTTTGGGATCGCGTGTCATAACTACCGGCAATGCAACATACGGCACATTTGTCATTGTATATGCCATTCCCAATCCGATGTAAGTGATGTACGCATAGATCAATTTACCGGTACTTCCGAATCCCGGAACTGTAAATGTCAAGATTGTAAAGAGCACCAAAAGGGGAGCACCCAGAAAAATATATGGTCTGAAACGGCCCCACCTGGTATGTGTACGTTCCATGATTGTTCCCATCATAGGATCATTAATACCATCCCAGATTTTAGCGATCAGCATTAAAAGCGCTACCGCACCAACACCCAGGCCAAAAACATCCGTATAAAATATTGACAGATAGGTACTTACCATTGTCCAGGACAGCTGAGAAGCAAAATTACCCATTCCATATACAAAATAGTTTTTCCCAGTCAAGCACGCTTTTCCATCGGAATTTAATTTCAGTGCATTCGTTTTGACATCAGCCACTTCACTTATTTCTAATTCTCTTTCCATTATCGTATAGTCTCCTTTGAATTTACTGCATAGTTGCTATTGTTTCCTCGAACTTAATATATTTCGCCATCATCTGCGGTAAGGTTTCCTTGTTTGCTACCAGCTTAGGAACGCATACCTCAATCATATTCTGAATCTCATTATAATGTTCATAAATACCGATATTGGTATTGCGTGCGCGGGCAATTTCTTCCTCTGTCCAATTTATTTTTACTTTTCCATCATCAATTGACATATCGCCCCAGATTCCGCAAATCGGACATTCTACTTTTGTAGTTCCATTCATGGAGAGTAATGAATTATGGCATACAGGACAAATCCCATCATCGCCTGACCATTCATTTACTTCCTCGTATGGCTTTCCTAGCGATTCTGCAACTGTTTTTCCTAACCCGGCACATTTTTCCATCAATGCCGCATCAAAAAGCGGATGTCCCGTTCTTCCCTGGTCATAAGCATCTACATGCCCCACACACTTCATGCAAAACGAAAAACTGAATAAATCTAACATCGGAAGCCCCAGAGACACCCAATTGTGAGTTTCAGCTCCACCAACAGAGATATACCCTGTATAACGATCCTTGAAATATCTGGCGTCTAATTCAGGCTTTCCTTCTTCTTTTCTTTTCTTGTTTTCTTCAAGAAGTGCAGCTCTGTCGTGCGACGGTCCAAAGCGGTCAATAAAATTCTTGAATTGTCCTACAATACCTACCGCATATACCGGTGCTGCTATAATAATGCCATCTGCTTCCAGGCAGGCCTCTTCTAAAATGTGGTAATCATCTTTAAAACAGCAATGAATCTCAACTTCTCCGTTATCCCGCAGGCGGCTGCAGTAATCACACGCCCTGCAATGGCCTATGTCCATACGAATTGCATTGATGAACTGAACGTCGGCACCAGCTGCCTTTGCTGCAAACAGAGCTTCTTTTACCATCACATCACTCCGTTGATTAATCCTTCCAAACGATATTCCTAAAACTTTCATGTCTTTCCTCCACTTATTCTCTTTGTCGATACCTATAATTTACACCAACTCATTCTTTTACGCTTTGTGTATTATTGCTTAAATACCCTTAAATTATGCCTGTCAAAATGTTGCAAAAAAGGAACAGAGCAAAAATCCTCACATGATTTTTGCTCTGTTCCTTTGATAAATCAATCTTGTCCATAACGGTATTGAATCTCTATTAGCCTTATTTCTTGTGCTTTTAAAATACTTTCTATTTCCAGAACTTCTTTTGCCACCTTAATCGTTTTCATTTCTACACTTGGTATCGCTTTCTTTTTCAAATATTCAATTTCTTCGGATGATAATTTTTTTTCAAATTCAAGCTTTTTCCATAGCTCCTGAATGTCCCCATTTTCATTGTTTATATAACTGGTTTTAACCAAATAGTTTCCATCCTTCACGTTTTTCAATCTGAACTTTAAATCCAGTGACTCTGTGTCCTCCACAAACAAGTCTTGTTCCTCGATTTTGATTTTATCTTCTTCTGTAAAGACATATTTTGAAGAAAGCTTTTTATAATTATGGCATATCAGAGTATAACGGTCTCTTCCATTCGTAGTCACAATGCAGTGTTCATCTTTTATTATTAAGCTTGGCTGCAGTTTATTGAGAAATTGAAATGCATAAAAAGAAGGTTTTCTTATGCCATCTCTGGAAATAATGCCGGAATCTCCATTTAAAATAGAATCCGTATCATAATACTCTGAATATACATCCAACCCATGCCAATATGCCATAAAATCAACTTTGCCTTCCATGTTAATGCTATTCCTTATAATATATGCACCTTGCCCACAACTGTCATTTAAAACATTTCGATTCGACACGGTAAAATTCCATTCATTAATATGAAGTTCCGAAATTTGGAATCCTGTTTCATCCATAACTTTATGCAGCAGCTCAACTTGATTCTGGATATAATGCCCGTCTATGGATTTCTGACCATACATTCTTCCCGATTCCAAAAAAGAAACGTATTGAAAGGAGCCGAAAGACAAAAAATCCGGATGTATGTTTCTCTTTGACCATATATCAAAAATTTTCTTATATAATGGTGTTTCATATCCCAAAACAAATCCTGCGCCGCCAACTTTTATTTTTGGCGAAATTTCCTTTAACGTGCGATAAATCATCTCAAAGTACTTATAATACTCTCCATCCGCTTCCACCATATGAAGTTGAGGATTATTCCAAAATTCGAAAATCCAGCTTTCCACTTCATCAAGTCCATACCTGTTAACCAGATGCAAGCACAGCTTCTCCACAATGGTGGTAAACACATCGTATGTATAAATACGTTCCTGCTGTTCTTTTTCCACAAGAGTCCGCTCCGGCGTATACATAAATATACCAGGTTTATGCCCCAACTCAATATATGGCTTCATATGATTATCCACAATGAAATCTAAGACCAAATCTAATTTTCGGAAATTATAACCTTCTTTTTCATCAAAACTGTTTTGTTCTGATAACAGATTCCAAATCCTGGCATATACCATGCCTGTCTCACGCTTGATTTCTAAGATCTGGCTTTGAACATCCGATTGAAGAAGCGAATATGCTTCTCCCACATTTGCCATTTTATTCCATAACTGCTCTCTGCTTTTATATTTTTCCACATCCGCAGAACACTCCCAGTAGTTTTCCGCCTTTTGTTTTTCTTCCAGTTCTATATACTCTAAATATTCCAGTATCTTCTGTTGGTTTTTTTCCTCTCTGTAATACTTTTCATCACCTGAATCTTTTGGTTTTTTCATTTCTTTTCGATATTCACTTGGTGTCAGACCATGAATATCCCGAAACGCTTTTGTAAATGCCGCTGGATTCGGAAAACCATTATCCATTGCTATATGTGTAATATTCTTGTTCGAGTAAAGCAATTCGTCTACCGCATGAAATAGCCGGACATTATTTATATATTCACCAAATGTCAGCCCCATATGTTTCTTTATATACTTCGAAAGATATGCATTTGTAAGAAATAATTTTTCAGCAAGATCATTTAAACTCATTTGATTTTGAAAGTTTGCCTGAATGTAATTTTGAATTTGCGCAACACGTATGCGGTCTTGCGTATTTTCCTTATGTAAACGCGTATCATCTGCCTTGACCATGAAGTTACTTACCAGAATAAAAACGGCCTCGAAGCTAAGCGCATTTAAATATAACTGTCCACCTTTTTCACCTTTTTCGAAATACCATCTTAACATTCTGTCCAGGATTTTTCTCATGCTCTCATAGGCATCATTCTTATCTGCAACCGTGTTGCACCAAAACATCAGCTGTAATGTATCCATATATTCTGCGAGCACATGAAAATCGATTACAAATCTTGCACCAAATAACCCTTTTGTGGAAATTGCATGCCTTTTATTTGCATTTACCAAAATAAAATCTCCTTCTTTAAGATGGTATACTGCATCATCAATCTGAATTTCCATTTTACCCTTTATCACATATAAAATTTCTAAATTTTGATGGTAATGCGTATCTACTTCCGTGCTTGTAATGAAATAGAACTCCATCAACTCTCTTTCTCTATCCATTTTTACCTCATATCCTTAATCTTTTCATAATTTTATCGGGACGGATGCTTTACAAAAAACAAAAGAAAACCATTTTTTCTATGTAAATAATTGTCCTTTTTTCAATATCCATTATCCCCATTTACACTTTAACCAAAAATCCAATTATATTCAGACGATACATATATATCCCTGCCTCCGCATTTATAATAGAATAGTAGCAGAAGCAAATTTGCCTGTAATATTTAACTTCTGCAGGTGCAGAAAAGGAGATACTTTTATGACAAATAAAGAACTGATACAGAATTTCTACAATGAATTTTTTAACATGCACAAGATCGAAGCTGCGAACCTCTATGTACGCGAAGACTACATCCAGCACAATCCCGGCCTCACCCATGGCAGGGAAGCATTAAAGGAGGGCTTCGCAAAAAAATTTGAATCCGACCCTACGTTCAGACTGGAAATCAAAATGATGATTGCTGAAGACGACATGGTCGCCGTCTATCTGAAGAACGTAGATCCGGAAGGCAATACGAAATGCCGCGTTGTAGATATCTACCGGATTCAGGACGGTCAGCTGGCTGAACACTGGGATGTTCTGCAGCCCGTAACAAAATAACTTTCACACACAAAACAGAGGCTGCCCGAAACCTTTCCTTATTCTGGCTTCAGGCATCCTCTGTTTTTCGTGTTCTACATCTGTCTGTAATAGTAACTATTCAGGACTATGTCCTTCATAGTCACATATAATGCACAAAAATTGCAGAACCAGCAATTTTGCGCATGCAGAACTCGAGTTTTCATGCAAAACCAGCATAAAAACATCTCGCGGAACAGGGGTTCTGAACAGTTACCTGTAATATTCGATATCCGCTTTCAGGCAGTCATATCTTGTTCCTTCATAGGTATATTCCCGTTCCACGATATAAGCTGCACATCCCTGGGCATCTGCTGCCGCCTTCAGTTTCTTCCAGTCCACAAGTCCATCCCCTGCCGGGCAGTTGATTTTCTTGCTGCGCTCCATGGCCTGCTTCTGTTCCTCTGAAAACTGGACTTTCCCATCTTCCCCGGTTCTGATATCTGCCGGATTGAACGGTGGCTGAACCCCGAGGACTTCCCCGCTCTCCTTGATATGGACCAGCTTGATCCTGCCTGCGTGCCTGTTTATAAATGCAATCGGATCCACTCCGGCTGCGGCACACCATCCCGCATCCAGTTCAAATCCAACCTTGTCAGGATCCGTATGCTCCATCAGGATTTCCAGAATCATTTTCCCGCCGCAGTCAAGGAACTCCTGCGTATGGTTGTGGTAGGTCAGCATGATTCCGTGCCTGGAACATTCCGCCCCGATGCTGTTCAGCTTCACCGCAAATTCAATTGCCGCTGCCTCGTCAGGAAGGTAATGCATACCGATCCCCATGAACTTCAGCCCCAGCGTTTCTGCATAAGGAATCATCCCTTCTATCTTGTCTGCATCCGCATGCAGGGAAACCGCCTCCAGGCCTGTTTCTTTCAGCATATCCGCCAGTTTCTCCGGCTCCATAGCCAGATTTGGTCCGAACAGCTCCACCCCGTCAAATCCCAATTCAGCAGCACTCCTGAAGTTCTTCTCATTCTCAGCCGGATTGAAGCTGTCGAATGAGTACATCTGTACATATAATTTATCCATCGTTTTCCTCCCTGTTAACCTTCTTTCTGCCCCCGGCTCCTTTTAACGATCGAATCGTTCGCCTCACGCAGAGTATTTTTTTTTGCTCATTGTAACTGTTCAGAACACCTGTCCTGTGAGAAAAAGAAAGACACCTGTCTGAAAGTGTCTTTCTCTGTAAGGGGATTCTTGCTTTTGTTGTTTTTTATCTTTTTGTACTTTTTATATTTGAGTTTCTTATTTCTATTTTATTCATTACTTCCTGGCTGTATTATTCTGTCACTTCTCTTGCCGCCACACCTCTTGCGACCTCTTCTCTTGCGATCTCTTCTCTTGCTGTCACTTCTTTTGAACGAAGCCTGTTACGGATGGCTTCATTTTTCTCCTGATTCAGCGGATATAAATACAGGGGAACCAGAGATAAGAGCATGAATGCCGCAGGGATCAGATTAACAACAAGGTTGATTCCATTCATCGCCTGAAGGGTCTGTTCAGCATTAGCCACATATCCGAAAGCACCGATCATCATGATTCCGATAGAACCGCCGATAGCGCTTGCCATTTTTGTTGATAAGCTTACTGTTGCATAAGATGTACCATCTGCACGTACGCCTGTTTTATCCTCTGCATAATCGATTGCTTCTGCAATCATGGACATTGGAATCGGAGCTGAGAAACTGAAGATTCCGAACAGAGCTGTAAGGATCATCAGCATGGTAATGTTGCTGATATCTGTAAAAAATAATGCTGTCAGTACTGCTGCAGATCCGATATAGGAAATCGTGCACATCTTCTTCTTTCCGACTTTTTCCACGAATCTGGATGTTACCAGGATGGAAACTGCGGTGCAGATTGACGGAAGCATCATTAGCGGTGCGATCAGGTCAAAGCGTTTCAGTACATAGATGTAATAGTAGATTACGGTACCAAGACGTCCAAAAATCGCTATCAGGGAAAACAGCATAATCATGAAGATGCAGATCAGCGGCTTGTTTGTCAATACTACCTTGAACGTAGTCCTGAATGGAATCTTTTCTTCTTTTACAGGCTGTATGACTTCTTTGCTTGAGAAGAACAGCAGGTAGAACAATGGTATAGCCAGAAGCGAGAAGACTGCAACTGCCATGGTGTAGCCCTGGGCTGTCGGCGCATCCCCGTTGCTGAACTTCAGAAGCAGGGGCATTGCAGCTCCGCTTAACAGTACCGCGCCTAAATTCGTACCGATCATTCTGGCGGAATTCAGCTGGATGATTTCTTCCGGCTTGTTAGTCATGACCGTACTCAATGCGCCATAAGAAAGATTAACGATAGAATACAGCATCCCCAGGAGGAGATAAGTAGCTCCTGCCCAGATGACTTTGGCTGTCTGGTTTCCTCCGAAAGCCGGAGATGTAAATGCCAGCACGTTTACAATCGCAAGCAGCGGCGTTCCATATAAAATATATGGTCTGAATCGTCCGAATCTTGTTCTGGTCCTTTCCGCAATTGCTCCAGTCAACGGATCATCGACTGCATCGTACGCTCTCGCAATCAGCATGATGATACTGACCGCCAATGGTGTAAGGCCTACTACGTCCGTATAATATACTGTGAGATAAGTACCCACAAATGTCCAGATCAGCTGGCTGGCGAAATCTCCAAGCCCATAGGATATTTTCGTAAATAATGACATTTTCTGATTCATATTATTCCTCCCGAAACAGTATTTTTGATTACATATATATAATAATCGAAAACAGCGTTCCTTCCATTCAACATTTTAGTTAATATCACGTTGATTTTTGACTACTTCCTGACTCTCCTATGGTGTTTTTTGATATCCAGACAAATATTATAGCATGTTTTTTGTTCTTTTTGTCTAAAATGTTTCTTTTTGTTTCCGCACAAACAAAAAGAAGGCGCCAGGCCTTCTTTTTTGTTCTATATTTTGTTCTAAACTGCTTTCTTATGTTTAAAAATAGGTATGATTTTTCTGGTGACTACGTAAAATGCTGAACGGAATCGCTGCCCGCAATTTATATTACATAATCCGTGGCAATCTTCGACAGCGTCAATTTCCTTTCTTTAAACGGAGCGGCCGCTTTTCCCAATGCCATGGCTGAAACAGGTACGAAGCCTTGCGGCACCATCAGCTCTCTGCAAAGTTCTTCATCCGCCGATAAGGCTGCCATAACCCCCAGCAGATATACAGTTCCAAGCCCAAGGTCTGTTGCGGCCAGCGACATGTTTTCTACGATACAGGCAGCGTTGCAGTAGAGAGACGGATTCTGGTTCTCCGGAATCTGTGCTGATATAAGGATTACCGTCGGTGCCCCATAAGTAGGGCGTATGTCCGGATTTCCAGTTGCCTTCACGGCAGCTGCATTTATTTTCGCAAGCATATCTGCATTCTGAATTACGGTAAGCTTCACAGTCTCAAACTTGGCACCTCCTATCGGAGCCGCATTCGCCGCTTCCAGTATGGTCTGCAGGTCCTTGTCTGAAATCTGTTCTCCCAGGTAAGACCTGCAGGACTGCCTTTGTTCAATTGCTTTCATTGTTTCCATATTGCTTCTGATGAATCCGCAGTGTGCATCAGCTGATGCGGATCCATCTTCCTCCCTTCCTTGCATCTTATATCCTATACTGCTCTATATTTTTTAATAATTCGTCCGGCTTATCAGCATGTATAATCAGTTCAACATCAGAAGAGTTATGCAGGGTCAGTACTCCAAGTAAAGATTTTGCATCCACATAATAACTGCCACAACGCAAATCACATTCATACTCATATTTATTCAGGATATTGATAAAGCCTGCCACTTCCTCTACCCCACCTAATTCCACTGAAACTTTTGTCATAAAATTCATCTCCTTTTATAATTTAAAATTTTATTTCCCAAAATGCCCTGACTGCTCCTCCCAAAAACATTCGGATCTGGTGCAAAATGCTGATAAGTCTTCTCCGAATTTACTGCATATTTGCGATTGTATCCTCGAAGTTTATATATTTCTCCATCATCTTCGGTAAGGTTTCCTTGTTTGCTACCAGCTTAGGAACGCATACCTTGATCATATTTTGAATTTCATTATAGTGTTCATAAATACCAATCTTCGTATTTCGTGCGCGGGCAATTTCTTCCTCTGGCCAGTTTATTTTTACCTTGCCATCATCAATTGACATATCGCCCCAGATTCCGCAAATCGGACATTCTACTTTTGTAGTGCCGTTCATGGAGAGCAGCGAATTATGGCATGCAGGACAAATCCCTTCATCGCCTGACCATTCATTTACTTCTTCATATGGTTTTCCAATCGATTCTGCAACTGTTTTTCCTAATTCAGCACATTTTTCCATCAATGCCGAATCAAAAAGCGGATGCCCGGTTCTTCCCTGGTCATAGGCATCTACATGCCCCACACACTTCATGCAGAACGAAAAACCGAATAAATCAAGCATCGGAAGCCCCAGAGACACCCAATTGTGCGTTTCCGCTCCGCCAACAGAGATATACCCCGTATAACGATCCTTAAAATATCTCGCATCTAATTCAGGCTTTCCTTCTTCTTTCCTTTTCCTGTTTTCTTCAATAAGGGCAGCTCTGTCATGAGACGGTCCAAAACGGTCCACAAAGTTCTTGAATTGTCCTACAATACCTACCGCATATACCGGAGCAGCTATAATAATGCCATCTGCCTCCAGACAGGCTTCTTCCAAAATGTGATAATCATCTTTAAAACAGCAATGAATTTCAACTTCTCCTTTTTCCCGCAAACGGCTGCAGTAATCACATGCCCGGCAATGGCCTATGTCCATACGAACTGCATTGATGAACTGTACATCTGCACCAGCAGCTTTTGCTGCAAAAAGAGCTTCTTTTACCATCACATCACTACGTTGATTCATTCTTCCAAACGATATTCCTAAAATTTTCATGTTAGTCCTCCACATATTTTCTTAATCTGTACTTATAATTTACACCAAATCATTCGTTTGCGCTTTCTGTATTATCGCTTATATACCGTTCATTTTCGTCTGTCAGAATGTTGTAAAAAAGAACACAACAAAAATCCACGTATGATTTTTGATATGTTCTTTTTACACTTTTATAGCTCTATTGTTTTTAAATCTGCATCCACGATCAGTTCTGCTTCCGTGAGTCTCTGCACCTCTTCTACTGTGGTATTTCCGGCAATCTCTTTTAGCAGGAATCCTTCAGCCGTCACTTCAATCACGGCCAGTTCCGTCACAATCAGATTTACTTTGTTCACAGCCGTTGGTGGCAGTGTTACCTTCTTTAGCAGTTTCGGTGCGCCTTTTACTGTATGGGTGGTGGCAATAATCACTTTCTTTGCACCGACTACCAGATCCATGGCTCCACCCATTCCCGGCACCATCTTTCCCGGTACGATGTGGCTGGCCAGAGTTCCCGTTTCATCCACCTGAAGTGCACCCAGAATCGTTGCGTCTACATGGCCTCCACGGATAATACCAAACGCAGTACAGCTGTCAAAGTAGCACGCTCCCGGAAGGACATTTACATGCTGGTTTCCAGAATTCACGCAGTCCTTATCCTCAGTTCCAGACTCGCATAATCCACCCATACCCAGTATCCCGTTCTCTGACTGCAGGGTAATGTGCACATCCTTAGGCAGATAATTGGATACCAATGTAGGAAGCCCGATTCCTAAGTTTACCACATCTCCGTCCTGCAGCTCCTGTGCTACACGGCGGGCTATCAGCTCTTTTTCGGTTGCCATCAGACTTCACCTCCTACGATATAATCCACAAAGATGGCCGGGGTCATGACCTGGTTCGGATCCAGTTCCCCAACCTCCACTATCTTTTCTGCCGCCACAATCACTGTCTTTGCTGCCGTGGCCATACATGGGTTGAAGTTTTTGGTCGTGGCATTGTAGTATACGTTGCCTGCCTTGTCCACAATACTGCCGCGAATCAGGGCTACATCCGCTTTCAAGGGCATCTCGATCAGATATTCCACTCCGGCCAGGGTGATTTTCTGCTTTCCGTTCTCCACGTCAGTTCCAACTCCTGTAGGGGTCAGTACCCCGCCAAGTCCTGCTCCGCCGGCACGGATTTTTTCCGCCAGAGAGCCCTGTGGCACCAGTTCCACCTCAAGTTCCCCGTTTACCATCTGCGCTCCCGTTTCCGGATTGAGCCCGATGTGGGAAGCAGTGATGCTTTTGATTGCTTTTGCACTGATCAGTTTTCCAATCCCCCGTCCTGGTATGCCGGAATCGTTGGCAATCACGTGTAACTCTCTGATTTCTTTTTTCACGATTCCATCCACCAGGATTTCTGGTGTGCCGCAGGCCATAAATCCACCGATCATCACCGTGTCTCCGTCGTGGATATGGCTCATGGCTTCTTCCACCGTAACAATCTTATTTTTCATAATTATCTCCATTCTGCAACAGCCTGCCACTCAGGAACTGCAGGCATATAGTTTAACCGGGAATATCTTATCTTTCTACGTAACTATTCAGGACTACGTCCTTCATAGTCACATATGAGGCACACAAATTGCAAAACCAGCAATTTGGCGCACGAATTTCTCAGATTTTTATGCAAAATCAGCATAAAAACACCTCGCGAGACAGGGGGTCTGAACAGTTATCTTTCCACAATCATGGCAGTACCCATTCCGCCGCCGATGCACAGTGAGGCAAGACCAAGTTTTGACTCTCTCTTTTTCATCTCATAAAGCAGGGTGGTCAGAATTCTTGCACCAGAACATCCGATAGGGTGTCCCAGAGCAATGGCGCCGCCATTTACATTTGTCTTTTCTGCATCAAAGCCCAACTCATTGCACACGCACAGCGCCTGTACTGCGAACGCCTCATTTGCTTCCACAAGATCCAGGTCTTCTGACTTGATTCCGGCAATTTTCATGGCTTTTTCACAGGATGGAACCACGCCATATCCCATAATGGACGGATCCACTCCGGCAGAGGCGTAGGATTTAATCGTTGCCATAACCGGAAGTCCCAGGCTTTCCGCTTTGTCCCTGGACATCAGAAGCAGCATGGCTGCCCCATCATTAATGCCGGAAGCATTGCCTGCGGTTACCGTACCATCTTTCTGAAATGCCGCCCCGAGCTTTGAAAGTTTTTCTGCAGTCGTTCCGTAGCGTGGAAATTCGTCTGTATCAAATATGATCGGATCTCCTTTTCGCTGAGGGATGATAACAGGCACAATCTCATCTTTGAATTTTCCGGCTTTTATGGCTTCTTCTGCCCGTTTCTGGCTTTCTGCCGCAAAAGCGTCCTGTTCTTCCCTGGTAATGTTCCATTTTTCTGCAATGTTTTCTGCTGTCATTCCCATGTGATAATTGTTAAAAGCATCCCATAAACCGTCCTGAATCATGCTGTCCAGAATTGTATCATGCCCCATCTTCAGTCCAAATCGTGCCTTTTTCATGACATAAGCCGCATTGCTCATACTTTCTGTTCCGCCCGCCAGAACCACGTCGCAGTCCCCTGCCTTGATCATCTGTGCTGCAAGACTGATGGCACGAAGCCCTGAACCGCAGACTTTACTGATCGTCATGGCTGGCGTTGTTTCCGGAATGCCTGCCTGGATGGCAACCTGTCTTGCCGGGTTCTGTCCATGTCCGGCAGACAGCACATTTCCGATTACCACTTCTTCTATAAGGCTGCTGTCTATTCCAGCCCTCTTAATTACTTCCTGGGCAGCAATTTTACCCAGCTCTACGGCACTGATCTCTTTCAGCGCACCGCCGAAGCTGCCGATGGCCGTTCTTGCCGCCGATACGATTACTACATCTCTCATTCTGTAATTCTCCATTTCTGATTACCGGAGATACCGGTCGTTGTTATATTTATTTTGTATTACAGTTTTTCAACCCCAAAATCAAACGTGTTTCGTCAGGTGTCGCGATAGTCTTGCCAAGTTCCGTTACAATTCGTTTTGTCCGTTCCACAAATTCCACATTGGATTTTGCCAGCTTCCCTTTTTCATACAAAATATTATCTTCCATGCCGACACGGACATTTCCGCCAAGGGCCAGGGCTGCATACATGATTGGAAGATGTCCTTTTCCAATCCCCAGTGCACCCCAGGTACAGTCTTCCGGCAGCAGATTTACGAGAAATACCAGATTCTCCACCGTTGCAGTCATTCCACCTGGTACTCCAAGCACAAACTGGAAGTGGAGCGGGGCCTTTAAGAAACCTTTTTTCAGCAGATACAGGGCATTATATACCATGCCGGCATCAAAAATCTCAATCTCAGGTTTTACGTCCACCTGGTTCATCTCCACTGCCAGCTTTTCCAGAAACTGCGGACTATTTTCAAACACACAGTTATTCTGCCAGTTCATGGAACCGCAGTCATAAGATGCCATTTCCGGTCTTAGTTCACGAAACGGTCTGATTCTCACTTCATCTTCCAGGCCGATTCCTCCGGAAGTGGTCAGGTTTATGACGATATCACAACGCTCCCTTACCAGCTTTACGGTCTCTTCAAACTTGTCAAAATCCATGGAAGCATTGAACTCATCATCCCTTACGTGGATATGAGCTACAGAAGCACCAGCTTCACAGCATGCTACAATCTCATCTGCTTCTTCCTGTGGAGTCAGCGGTACATAGGGAGTATCTGTTTTCTTTGGCCATGCGCCAGTACAGGCTACGGTTAATATTACCTTGTCGCTTGGATTACTCATATTAAAAATCACCTTTCTGTTTTTTGAAAAAAAGGCTGTCACACATAATTAGTAAATGCAACAGCCTTTCATTTAATTATGGATTATATTGCTCCGAAGCCATAAACACGGTCCGGAACATCATTTAAATCATCTTCATCAATTTCAGCTACGGCACGGACCATGGATCCGTCACCCATCCACCAGCGGATTGGGAACGCCATAAATTTGAATCTCTTATTTACCACTTTTTCCAGGTTTCCGCCCAGATTTTCCACGCCCACGATACCGTTGCCCAGCATGTACTTATGGCAAGGCTCCCAGGTTCCTTCAAGACCGTGTCTTTCCAGTTTTCCATAGGCCTCCATATATTTTTCCATACCAAATGTTTTGATATAAGTTTCTTTATTGAATTCCGCATATGCTTCCACACCGAACTGCTCGATGTATTCTTCTGTAATTGGTTTTCCGGAATATCCATTGAGATTCATGCCAAGAGGTCCTGCGTTCTTTCCCATGGTCGTATGTAACGGATGATCAAGAGCCTGCATATCCATTGCCACGCATTTTGGCTGGTATTTTTCAAACCATTCCCCTGCTTCCCTTCCGCATCCGCAGGAATAGTGATAGTATTCCTTTGAATCATCGAATTTCAGGTGCATGCCGGTCCTTAAGCAGATGACCATATCTTTTAATTCTTCCGGTCTGATGTCAGCGCGTTTGCAGGCGTCTTCCAGATGAGCTGCATTAATGAGGCCCCAACGCTCTACCTGGATATCCAGACAAACTGCATCGCCATAATAAGCATCAGCAGGCATTTCATGGGTATAACGTGCACGTTTTCCGTCAAACTCATATTCCATGACATGGCGTGGCGCATCTGCGTGGGTTCCGCAATGCATTACCACATCGATTTTCTGTGTCAGAACTCCGCTCTTTGAAAGGTTATGCATGGTATCAATTTTCGGTTTTGCAAAATATGGCCATACAGGAATATCCGCATGGAATGGATGTGTTAAATCTACTACTACTTTTTTTCCCATTTTTTTATTTCCTCCAGTTTATGTTTTCGTTGTATAACATGATGTAGGGGTCAAAAAGTATTTTGCCCCTGATACCTGCGGATTGTTCCGCACGTTGTGGTATCATAACATTTTAATCAGGTATTCATTTAATGCTTTTTTTGACTCTTCTGTCTCTTCCTGCGTCCATTCCTGGAATCCTCTTCCAGTCTTGAAGCCGATATCGCCTTTTTCGAGTTTCTCAATCAGCAGCGGAGACGGTTCCGTATCTCTGCATAGATCTTTGAATATGTAGCTGTGGATGTTGTAGGTAAGATCGGTTCCTACCATGTCCACATTCTCAAGAGGACCTAACTGCGGAAGTCTGAGGCCGAAGCTGTTTTTCACCGCTTCATCCACGGTTGCCGCATCTGCAATCCCCTGCTCCACTATATAAATCGCCTCTCTCCAGAGGGCATGCTGCATACGGTTCGCTATAAATCCTGGTACATCCTTCTGACAGAGTACCGGTTTTTTCCCTGCCTTGCGCAGAAATTCCATTACAGTATCCGCAACTTCCGCCTTCGTATATTCGGATTTCACCACTTCTACAAGCGGAATTAAAAATGCCGGATTCCAGAAATGGGTGCCTATCAGACGTTCTTTATGCACTAGTTTGGCAGATATCTCCGTCGGACTGATTACAGATGTATTGGTACAAAAGATTGTATATGCAGAGCATCTTTCCTCTAATTTGGCAAACATCTCCTGCTTGACATCCAGCTTCTCGAATACGCATTCAATCACAAGATCGGCAGCTTTGATTTCACGGCTCTCAAGATCAGTCGTAAAACTGACCCTTGCCACCCTTTTTTCCACCTCGTCTTCGGACAGGATGTTGTTGTCAACCAGCTGCTGAAACGTACTTTTTAATCCTTCTATAAAAGGAGACTCATACATATCATAAACGGTAATGTTCAAATCATCCCTTCCCGACAGAATGTGGGCAATTCCTTTTCCCATCATGCCGCCGCCGCAGATCAAAACATTTTTTATTTCTCTCATTCTTGTTACCTCATTCCTGCAGAAATGTATTAATTTGCCCAGTATCCGCCTTCAGTAGCCACATTTGCTCCTGTCATGAAATCACTTGCACCTGATGCAAGGAAGATGCTTGGTCCAACGAAATCTTCCGGTTCACCAAGACGGCCTGCCGGGAGACGTCTTAAAAAGTTCTGGTATACATTGCTTTCCGGATCAAACATCCATTCTGTCAGTTCGGAACGGAATACAGTCGGATTAATCGTGTTGACATTGATCTTGTATTTCGCGGTCCACTCGCATGCAAGGGACTGTGCCATAAGGTCGATTCCGGCTTTTGCCGTACAGTAGCCGGTATAACCAGCCATCCCCATCTTAGAGCGCGCCGAGGAAACAAGGATTACTTTTCCGCCCTTTCCCTGGTCGATCATCTTCTTTCCTGCATATTTGCAGAACAGCCAGGTCGCCTGCACATCAGAGTCCATGATCTTCTTCCATTCTTCTAATTCCTGTTCAATAATTGGCTGTGCGTGATTATATCCTGCTGCCGTAAACAGGACATTAATTTCACCGAATTTTGCTACGGTATCATTCACGATCCTGATTACGTCTGCTTCCACGGAAGGTTCTCCTGCCGAGTAGCCGCATTCAATTCCCGCTGCCTCCAATTCATCACAAAGTGCCTTACATTTAGCATCTCCACGGCCAGTAACCATAACTTTCATTCCTGCATGTCCATACCCAAATGCAACCGCTTTCCCCAATGCGCCCGTAGCGCCTGTTATAAGTGCAACTTTTCCTTTTACGTCAAATAGATTGTTAACAAATTGTTTTTCAACTGCCATATTTTCATCCTCCGGTTTTTATATATAAATATTAATTTAGCGGGTCAAAGCCCTCTGGTAACGTTCGTTTCGTCAATTTGCACCTGCGCTAGCCAATACGCAGTGATGCAAAACATGATTCAATGAGCAGCTTTATGAAGACGTTGGTACTTAGGCCGCGTGTTTTGCGGCCCTACGTACCACTACGTCTTCATCTAAGCGAGAGCGCGCTGCGAATGAACATGTTTTCCATCACGTCCTCATTCGAAAACCTCTGCTTCGTCAATTTGCACATGTGCTAGCCATCACGCAGTGATGCAAAACATGATTCAATGAGCAGCTTTATGAAGACGTTGGTACTTAGGCCGCGTGTTTTGCGGCCTTACGTACCACTACGTCTTCATCTAAGCGAGAGCGCGCTGCGAATGAACATGTTTTTCATCACGTCCTGATTACGAAAGGTAGTTAATAATCACTAACATTCTGGCAGGTTTGTTGGATTCATTTATTAGATGGCGTCCTTCATTTGGCGGGAAGGAAATCGTTTCGTCTGCATGAATGACGAATTTGTTGCCTTCTTTGTCAGTAACAGTCATTTCGCCTTCCAGCACATAATAGACTTTTTCAAGCGGATTATCCTCATATGCATACTCCGCTCCACCACCAGGTAAGAATGTAGACAATCCCACCCAGAACTTTTCCGCTCCGGTTTCCTCTTTTCCGTGAATACGCATTGCTGTCATTCCAAAGTGGCCAGGTGCATCATATGCTTTTAAGTCCTCAATTGTTCTTTTTATCATGATTTTGTTCCCTTTCTTATTTTGGATTTCTTATTTTCCTATTTTGAGATATTCGTTTTTTGTTAACCTTCTACAAACTGCTCACGTATATGAACCCCTTGTTTATAAAATCAATTGCTTTATATACTATTAGTATATATAATAAAACACAGATATTATATGGGGTTGAGCACAAATCTGCCTTCCCGAAAAACACATTTATTGTGCGAACGCACAAAGCCTTCCCCACACAATTTTCGCAGCTATTTGGGACTATGTCCTTCCCTTCACCGTAACCAATTTCAAGCATCAGATCAGGAGGAACACAGTGGAATTATTTGCCGTAACAGATCATCTGTCAGACTATAAATTGAGTTTGCATGGTAACAAAAATTTAAATATAGATATCAGCACCATAAAATTTTTCACCCAGAATCAGAAGCAGTTCCATAACAAGATTATTTACATGGGTGGAACCGAATGTATTCCTGGTCCGGATACGCCGGGGCAATTTGCATTTTTGTGTTATGGTCCCCCCTGCGACTGGTCTGTCTATGAACATAGTTCTTTTCCTATTTTGTATGTAGAACCGGAACTATCCTCCGGGGAACGAAAAGAGTTTGATCCTTTAAAATTATTTAATCAGATTCAGGATGTCTTACAGGATATCCAGCAGATTAATGCAGGCCTGCATATGCTGATCAATGCCTTTTTCACAGAACAGGGCCTGCAATATTTAGCTGATGTTGCATACCAGGTATTTGGGAACCCTCTTTTTATCATTGACAATAATTACAAATATCTTGCCATCTCGTCTGGTATTATGGCCGACAGCGTCTTCGCTTCTGAAGAAAACAAGGAAGGATACATCAGGCAGCAGGGCCTGGCCTTTATTAAGCAGGCTAAAATCGATGAACAGATCAGAAAACAGAATTCCCCTGTCTATTTCAAAAATCCTCTGCACGAAAAGGGAATGCTGGCAGACGCCATTACCATTCATAACATCGAAGTTGGTCATGTCATGCTCTACGAACTGGATCAGCCTTTTCAGGAGTTTGACAGCGTTATGCTTCACCGCACAAGCCGTATTATTTCCATGGAGCTGCAGAAAAACAGTTTTTTAAATGCCAACAAAGGGTTTCTCTATTCCTACTTTTTAGCTGATTTGCTGGATAATCCTGAGATTAATTATGCTGCCGTAAAGGAACGCCTTTCTGTACTGGATTATGATTTAAAAGAAGAACAGTACATATTAGTGATACCCGCACGCAGTTACCGGAATTCCAAGGTAAGGCTGGATGTAATTGTTGACCAGCTGCACCAGATTTTACCCAGCAGTATATTTGCCGTTTACGAGAATACAATTGCAATTCTGATCAGCCGCAGCCGTAAAGACGGCATTAAGGAACAGGAATATAAACGTTTGATCGATTTCCTGAAGACAAACAATCTGACCTCCGGAATGAGCAACTTTTTTTATGATTTAAAAGATGCAAGGCGATTCTATCAGCAAGCCTTGAAATCCGTGGAACTTGGCCAGAAGCTGGGGGTTAAATCACCTATTCACTATTATTCGGATAATTATCTCTATCATATTTTTGAGATGTGCGAAAGCCAGGAAAACATTCATTTCTTCATTCATCCCGGCATGCTCAAATTATTGGAGTATGACCAGAACCATGGAACGGATTTTCTGCTTACGCTTCATGAATATTTAGAATCGCCCGGCCAGCCGACCCAGATTTCCAAACGTCTTCATATCCACAAAAACACCCTGTTGTATCGCATGGACAAGATCCGCGGCATCATGGACTGCAGGATTGAATCCGGGGATGAATTCCTGTCCTTTGGGCTGTCCTATAAGATTATGAAATATCTGAAATTGCTATAGGTCCGGCTGTGCCAGAAAAAATTCTGCATTCTTTACGCTGTTTTCGTAGTCACTACTTTCTTCACTTTTGCCTGTTTCTGGTAGGTGTCATATCCGATGGAAAGAAGAAGAATCAATCCTTTCACCACATACTGTACGTAGATCCCAAGCCCGACCAGCTGCATGCCGTTTGACAGTACGCCAAGAATCAGGACGCCGACAACAACACCTTTCACCCTGCCCTCACCGCCGATAAAGCTGATACCGCCCAGTACGCAGGCTGTGATTGCGTTAAACTCCGTTCCGGGGCCCATGGTCGAGTTCGCAGAACCTGCTCTTGCAACCATCACGATGCTGGCTACTGCTCCTAAAAATCCGCAGATCGCAAATACGGCCAGTTTGATTGTCTTTACGCTGACGCCGGCCAGCCTTGCCGCTTCCGGATTTCCTCCGGCTGCATAGATAAAACGTCCGAAATATGTTTTCTTTGCGACAAAATCCACGATCACCGCAATCACGATTACGATGATTACCGGAACCGGAATCGGTCCCACGTAACCCTGTCCGATATATTTGAAACTGGCATCCAGATCATAGATTGCCTTGGATCCGGATATCAGGAAGGAAATTCCCTGGAACATGGTCATGGTAGCCAGTGTTACGATCATGGGATGGATATTCAGCAGGTTTGCAACAAAACCATTGAATAATCCAAGCAGGACTCCGACTGTCAGTCCAAAGAGCAGGACGATGGGCAGTGGCAGCTGCATCCATTCCAGAGCCGCTCCCGTGCAGATCGCCACCACTGAGATAAGCTGTCCGATCGACAGGTCGGTTCCGCCGCTGATCATAACCAGGGAAACCCCGATCGATGCGATAATCAGGTACGCATTCTGAGTTGCGACATTCAGCAGATTCGTAACCGATAAAAAGTTAGGTGACAGTATCGAAAACAGTGCACATATCCCGATTAATATAAATACCAAAACATTATTTCTTATAAATGACTGAACTTTTGTTGTTTCCATTTTTATATCCTCCTATTCTAATGAAGCTAATTCTAATATCTGATTTTGCGAAAATTCTTCTCTCGCCAGTTCTCCTGATACTTTCCCCTCCCGGAGGACGATGATGCGGTCTGACATGCCAAGCAGCTCTTCCATATCGGAACTGATCATGATGATCGATCTGCCTTGTTTGACAAGCTCTGACATCAATAAGTAGATTTCGTGTCTTGCGCCTACGTCAATCCCTCTTGTGGGTTCGTCAAATATAATAATATCCGAATCCCCTGCCAGTACCTTTGCCAGCACGACTTTCTGCTGGTTTCCTCCGCTTAGGTTGCCGGCTTTCTGTAAGATGGATGGGGTCTTTATGTTCAGTTTATTTACGTATTCCTCAGCCTGCGCTTTTACTCTTGCATCATTTACCACAAAGCGTCTGGATAATTTTCTGATATTCGTGATTGCAATATTCCACTCTATTGTCATATTCAAAAAGCAGCCCTGCCATTTCCTGTCTTCCGGTATCAGTCCGATTCCGTTCATAATGGCAATTTTCGGGGACTTGATATCCACATTTTTACCTTTTATAAAGATCTGTCCGCTGTGCTTTTTATCCGCCCCGAACACGGCTCTCATCAATTCGGTGCGGCCTGCGCCTATCAGTCCTGAGAATCCTAAAATTTCGCCTTTTTTCAATTTGAAGGACACGTCCTCGTTTTTATATCCGGTCAGGTTTTTCACTTCCAGGACTATCTCGTCTTTTATGCAGTCCCTGCCCGGATAGGTTTCTGTCAGTTCACGCCCGACCATTAATGAAATCAATGATTTGCGGTCTGTCTCGTCCGTCTTTACAGTCGTCACATATTGCCCGTCCCGCATAATGGTGACCCTGTCTGTGATTGTGAACAATTCTTCCATGCGGTGCGAGATGTATATGATGGTGACATTCTTCTTCTGCAGCGTACGGATGATATCATATAGATTTTCTACCTCTGAAACAGTAAGCTGTGCTGTCGGCTCATCCATTACAATGATTTTTGCATTTTTTGAAATCGCCTTTGCAATCTCAACAAGCTGCTGATGTGCCGGTGACAGGTCCCTTACCAGCGTCTTCGGATGGATATTGATGTTGTATGGTTTGAAAATATCATTTGTAATCTGTTCCATTTCCTTGTAATCAACAAGACCTTTGCTTTTGGCTCCCAGACAGATGTTCTCAGCCACCGTCAGGGAATTGATCAGGTTGTACTCCTGATAGATCACTTCGATCCCATGGGAGCGGGAGATCTTCGGCGTCATCTTTTCATATGTGCAGCCATCAATATCGATGCTTCCCTCATCGTTTTCGATTGCACCTGAAAGGACTTTGATCAGAGTGGATTTTCCTGCACCATTTTCGCCAAGCAGCGCATGCACCTCGCCTTTATGAAAATCCACCGAAACTTTATTTAACGCTACTACGCCAGGATAACGTTTTGTAATATCTTTCATTGATAGTATTGTTTCACTCATGGTTTACCTCCTGTTTTACTTTATAACCCTATTCTACTAAAGCACCTGGCCCTCAACAATGCGGACACCTTTTGAAAAAGTGTAAAATCTTTCGATTTGCATTTTTAGTAAACCGTTCGTCAATTTGCACAGGTTTTCGAATGAGGACGTGATGCAAAACATGTTCATTCGCAGCGCGCTCTCGCTTAGATGAAGACGTAGTGGTACGTAAGGCCGCAAAGTACGCGGCCTAAGTGCCAACGTCTTCATAAAGCTGCTCATTGAATCATGTTTTTTATCACTGCGTGATAGCTGACGAATGTGCAAATTGACTACGCTAATCCTAGAACAAAGAGTTTCTCTTGCGAAACTCTCGCGCTGACGCGCAGTCGATTCTGCGACATATTCTTCTTGCGCGTCATGCGCTTCCTCGCGGAGCATTTTCAATTCATGAGAAATCAAGGGAATTTCCCTTGATTTAAAATTAAAAGACCAGATGACAGCCTCTTGATTGCCTGCTGAAATCTGGTCTTCTGGGATTCTTAAGTCTATTTTTTGAATGCTTCTGCTGTTACCAGCTGGATCTCACCTAAATATTCTGGTTCTACTTCTTTTCCTTCCAGAATAAGAGCGCATGGTGCATACAGATCTGCCCAGATCGTATCGAAATCGCCAAGAGATACGCAGCCCCTTACAACGCTTTCATTATTTTCGGAAGCCATGATATTATTGATGATTTCTTCGCTGATATCTGAACCAAACGTTGCAAACTGAGACTTGTCTTTAACTGCCGATCCGCCTGACATCACGTATGCATTTACGCCGTTTGACATGCCGGAGTTATAGCAGAGGATCAGTTTTGTATCCGGTTTTGTCTGGAATAAGTTCTCAGCAGCCTGCTGCGCCGCATCGAGACTATTGCTTTCCGGTTCCATGTAAGTGATCTTCAGTTTTGCATTGTCAGCCAATGCAGTCTTGATTGCTTCGGATCTTTCAGCCGCTTCCGGTGTTCCTGAATATCCGAAAATAACAGCTTCGATTTCTCCATCGCCTGCATCTGCAAAAGTTTTATCTACCCAGTCTGAACCCAGCTGTGCAATGCCCTCTCCGATTTCCGCTTCACTGGCTGAACCTACGTAAGTCGTTTCTCCGCCTTCAATTTTAGTGGTGAAGGCAACAATTGCAGTACCCTGTTCCATTGCCCTTTTGCCTACATCGGTAAGTCCTGTTGGATCAACCCCCATAACAACCACTAATTTGGCGCCCATGGTTACGAAGTTTTCAATCTGCTCAATCTGGGTCGTTGCATCACCGTCAGCAGAAGCCACTTCACAGGTGTAACCTTCTTTTTCGAATCCTTCTTTTACAACATTGGATAACTGCTGCATAAAGCCATTTCCCGTATAGGAAATCGCAAATCCTACCAGGGTGTCGCTCTTATCAGCTTCCGCCGCCCTTGCTGTTTCTTCTGCTGCAGTCTCTTCTTTAGCAGCATCCTCTGCCTTTGCCCCACATCCTGAAAGCAGCCCTGCAACCATTGCTAATCCAAGAAGAACACTGATCATTTTCTTTTTCATAAACGCTCTCTCCTTTGCTTATTTGTTTGATAGGCTCATTATATCTGCTTGTGAAGCCTCAAACAATGTGACCATCTTTTGAATATGTGCAATATCTTTTGATTTGTCGCATGCTATACCCGGGTTCTGAATAGTTACGATTTACCAGCTAGTCCAGCAGCATCAGCTTTCCCTGCTGTATGGTGAAGATCCGGTCGCATATGGGCTTCAGTTCATTCAGGTCCGAAGCGGAAATCAGGACACCGCTCCCCTGCTCCGACATTTTTTCCAGGGAATCATAGATGATATTCTGCATCAGGATGTCGGCATTGGCACAGGGTTCCACGCAGATCATCAGGGACGGCCGAAAGAGCAGCCACCTGGTCAGCAGAATGCTGTTATGGATATAGGAATCAAAGCATCTTACATTCCGGTTTTTGTCTTTTTCCGTAATTCCCAATTCTTCCATGTATTCGTTTGACAAAAAATTCAGGACAGCGTACTCATTGATGAAATGGAATCTGCTTGTCTTTTTCATCACCGGAAGGAACAGATTATCCATGAAGCTCATGGATTCCACCAGACTGACACCGTTCCTGTTTCGCGGGAGATAGCCGATGTTGTTCTGAATGGCAAAGTCCAGATTTTTAGGGACATATGGTTTTCCCTGATACTGGATCATCCCTTTATTAATGGCGCATTCTCCTATCAGGGAAAGGACCAGCTCTTTATTCCCATAGTTCTCCTGATCATACAATCCCACTACTTCACCTTTGTTAATATGCAGGTCGACATCCCGCATGGTTTCACCACAGGAAAAATCACTCAGCCTGAGAATTTCCTCCTTCTGCATATGCGACTTCCTGGTATAAGCCTTTGGCAGTTCATTTCCAACCAGCAATTGTTTACACAGCTCTTCGTTGTAATCTTCCTGATAAAAGGTTCTGACGTTCATACCCTTTCTCATAACGACGATCCGATCCGACAGATTCAGCATGAAATCCGACCGGTGGCTCTCATACAAAATCGAGATTTTCAGATTTTTCAGTTCCGTTAGCAGCGTTTTTATCTTCAGCACTTCCTGGTATCCATAGGACTGAAAGATATCATCTATGACTACCAGCGCAGCTTCATTTTCAATTGCACGCAGCAGCGAAACTACATGCTGCTGAAACGGGGTCAGTTCTTCCACAAGCATGTCAGGTCTTATATCCGGCGCATACTGGCTCAACAGCAGCTTGGCGCGATAGGAAATATTGCCTTTTATAAAAAAACTGCCTTTTTTCTTCCTGGACAGAATACATATATTTTCAGCAACCGTCATTTTACTGACCAGAGAGCTTTCCTGTCCGATGCAGATCAGTTTTTGCTCCGGGACAAAGCATTTTCCAGGACCAAATTCTTTTTCGTTCCAGACCACACGGCCCTTATCGATCGGGACATTCCCGTAAAAATAATGCAGCAGCAGCGTTTTCCCGGATCCGGAGAGCCCGATCAGATTTACGATTTCGCCCTCATACATACTCAGGCAGAAATTATTCAGCAAATAAGGTTCTGCATCACCGATATAAACAGTTTCCATCCTAAGTATTTCTTTTTTCATCCGTATTCCCCGCCCTTTTATACCTTCAACTGCTAATTATTCAGGTTTTCTCAACTGCCTTCTCTGATGATTTTGGGAATCCTGATTTCAACCTCTGTTCCGAACATATGCGTACTGGAAACACGGATGCCATATTCTTTTCCGAACAGCAGCTTCAGTCTTTTGTTGACATTATCCATGGCAATTCCATTATGGGAATCCTTTTTATTGTAGGTTATGATCCCCTGCGGATTGTTCAGCTTATCATTCATTTTACGCAAGGCATCCTCATCCATTCCAACACCATCATCTGCTACCGTGATGCTCAGGCAATTCTCTGTGGTTTCAATATGGATGCTGATATGGCCCTGTTCGATCTTGCTTTCAACTCCATGGAAAATCGCATTTTCAACAATCGGCTGCAAGGTCATCTTAGGGATGATACAGTTCAGGTATTCCCCGGAATCATCATGGGGATAGACATTGAATCTGAACCTGTCATCAAAGCGGTACTGCTGGATATGGATATAATTGTATATATTTTCTATTTCGTCAGCCACGGTAGCCTGGTCGTTGTCTTTTCCAATGTTATAACGAAAATATTTGGCCAGCGCTTCAGTCATGTCTGCGATTTTATAGTTGTCGTCTATAACCGCCTGTCCCCGGATGGTCTCCAGTGTATTATACAGAAAATGAGGATTGATCTGACTTTGCAGTTCTGCATATTCCGACTCCTGACGCAGCACCACTTCCATATGCTCCCGTTCCAGGGACTCGATCAGTTTCCTCAGCACTTCCGAGAGGCTGTCAGCCAGGTAATCCGTCCGCCCGTCCATTTTCAGGATTTCTCCATCGTTCACTTCCTCTAATAATTTTAGTGCATCCTCTAATTTACTGATTGGATTGATGATCGTATGCTTATAAAACCACAACAAAGCAGCCATCATCATCATACCTGCTATTATTGTGGCATTATAAAACGTTCTGTTAAATTCCCTGTTGATCTGAAACAGGGAGCCTGCCAAAAACAGGAGCATCAACAGGATAAGCATCCCAAACACAATCCATCCACTGAACAGAATCCTTTTCCGAAATAATCTTTTTGTTTTTTTCATACTGGCTCCACCTGGCCTTAAGAATATAACTTCCGGTATACCGAAGGCTTTAATCCGATCACCTTGACAAATAATTTGCTGAAATACCTGGAGTCTGAATACCCCACCTGTTCAGCAACTTCCGCAATGCTCTTCTCTGAATTTTTCAGCAGTTCCTTTGCTTCTTCCATACGGCAATAGATGATGTAATCCGTAAAATTGATTCCCAGTTCTTTTTTAAATATGGTGCTCAGGTATGCGGGACTCAGGTTGATTGCATTCCCCACATCTTCAAGAGAAAGCTGTTCCCTGTAATGCTCCTGGATATACTGCTTTGCCATACGTACCGGCAGCTGGCTCCTGGATTTTTTCATCTGAATGGACTGGTCCATGCAGGAGACCACCTGGTTTTCAAAGTCCCGGACCAGATTTTCTTCGTCCGTATTCCGATCCAATGCAATATCGATCGTTTCCTGCAGGTGAGTAATCTGCTCTTCCTCTGCTTCATTCTTTTTTAAGGTCTCAATTATGATATGGCCGATATTCTCCAGCATATCATAGACTGCTACCGGTGAGTAGAATGTCACTTTTCGGACGCTCTGCATGATCGCCTCAAGGAAATTATGAAAGGCAAAACTATCTAGCGTATCAACCATATTTTCCAGTTTCTTCTTTTCGCTCTCATTTAAAATGGCAGAAATATCAACGCCTGCATAATTCAGCTCCTCGGCAAAAATGAGCCTGTTTACTCCTTTTTTCAGTCTGCATTTTACTGCGCCCACAGCACTATTGATGGATACCCTGATGTCCGTGATCGTTCCAACATATCCCCCAACGCCTACTGTTACCGAAAACATATTGAATTTATCCATTTCCCGGATCAGCTGGCGCATTAAAAATTCATACATATTGTGTATAGCATCCTTATTCTTGGCATCGAAATTCAAGACCGTAACAATGCCGCTTTTCATCCTGCTGTTAATGTATTCACATTTCATTCCTGCCAGGATCTTTTCGATAATTCCCTCGATAATCACCAGCAGGCTGTCTAAATTACAGCCTGCCTCTGCCGGGAAATCCACCTTCACAAAAAAAGCCTGGAAATAGTTTTCGCTGAAGGCACCTGAAAACTCTTCCTTCATCTGAATCAGATCCAGATTACTATTCTGCTGGGACATTACGCTGGTCAGGAAATGCTTTTTCATCTTTTTCTGGCTTTCATATATTTCTTCACGCAGTTCTTCTTCTGCCTGCTGCTTCTCTTCTTCTGTCCTTTTTTTGTGAATGATCTTCTGCAGGGCTTCTTCTAATTCCCTCTGGTTGATCGGTTTCAATAAATAATGTTCAATACCCATTCCCAATGCTTTGTGGGCATACTCAAAATATTTATAACCGCTGATAATGATGAAATCCATTGGATTGCCCAGTTCGATGGACTTCCTGATCAATTCAAGTCCGTCATATCCCGGCATACGGATATCGCTGATCACAATATCCGGCTTCCTGGTCCTGATACATTCATAGGCCGCAACGGCATTATGGACGATATCGATCACTTCTAAGCCCATTGATTCCCAATCAATTAATTTCTTTATCAGCATGCATACGTTTTTTTCATCATCTGCAATCAAAACCTTATACATAACAGCACCTGCAACCTTTTCCATATATCATTATTGTGTAATCATAACCTGTCTTGTTTTTGTTCCTCCAAACGGAACCGGAATATATGCCACACGCACAGCGATTGAAAGAGTGACGTCATGTTCCCCGCCAGAAAGGCCTCCTGCCTGTTCAACAAAAATCGTCCCCTGCTCGCCATACTCCCATTTATACGTGGTAACCGTTGTCAGTTCATCCAATGTAAAGTAATCTGTCCCGTCCGGGCTGAACCGTATTTTTTCTCTGGGTATTTCCTGTCCATCTACCATCACCTTTATATCATGAATCATGGAGCATGGTATTCCGCGATAATAGGTAATCAGTGACTGTAAACTGAATCCAGTAATCTGCCCCTTGTCTTCAACATTTTTACACGTTCCTTCAGTAAAAACATAATTATCAAACATATGCCGTCTCCTTCCTTATAACTCATCAATATATTTTTTCAGCATTTTCTGATGCGCGGTTACATTTTCCTTGTCCAGTATCGGCATATCGGGAAGCGTAAACCGGTTGCCTTCATACTCTGTAGCAATATAGCCATTGTAACCTGCCTTATGCAGATACTTGATCAATTCGTCAAATGGAATGGAATATTCAACGCCTTCCTCTGTCATTTCATAGATCTTGCCATGAATATGTTTCACATACGGCATATACTCATCAAGTATGGTAAACGGACTCATCTCATATCCGTCTGCAAATAGTGCATATTCAAAATCATTCTGTGTTTTCAAGAATAGGCTCAATTCCTCTGGAAATTGCTTTCCTTCGGAACGAACCCCTGCAAAAAACTGCTTTGGATCTGTTCCGCTTGCAAAAATATGATCGATATAGCTGATCACTTCTTCATTTGTTCCGAGATCTCTGAAATAATTTGTGGATACCCTTGGATGCCGTCTGCAAAAAATGCCCGTATCGACTGTTAATCCTACATATGGCGAGTTCAGCTTTTTCATCACTTCGATAAATTCCATTGTGAGAGGACTGTCAAAACTCATGCCTGCATGTATCTCCAAGGTCAGCACGACATCGTATTTTTCTGCATACGGAAGTGCCGGTTCAATGATATTGGCCGGTGTATTCGATACCAGCCTTACCATTTTAAATCCCAGTCGGTGCGCTAATTTTATTTCCTTGATCAGCAGATCAACTGATTCTTTTTTTGTCAGCGTGCGGTTTTTATATAAACAGGTATTGATAAAAATATCGTTACATACCAGATCCGGCTTATACTGTTCTACAAGCCTGTCCCATTCAGCCAGGCTTTCTTCTGAGGGTTCCGGTGTTCCTTTCAGCATCTGATCGCTTATGAACTCCAAACCAGCGTCCAGATCATTTAAATATTCAAATATATCACTTAAAGTCATTTTTTTTCTGGCGTACTGATCCTGCAAGCTGTACATACTGACTGCTCTCTTAATATCACTCATTTTTATAACCCCTTTCCGGTGTTGTATATGATTATCCTTATACTGTTAATAACAGCTGCGCACACCCGTACATGCCCGCATCATTTCCAAGAGACGCCACCTCAAACTTTGTATCTTCACATGCATGAAATGCTCTCTCCACATAATGTTTACGGACCGCATCCAACAGAATCTGACCTGCCATGGATACACCGCCTCCGATTACAACGATCTGCGGGTCTGCAATGCAGGATATGTTGGCAAGGGCTATCCCAAGCATTTCTCCCAAGGTATCGACTAATTCCGCTGCAACTGCATCTCCGGCTTTTGCAGCATCAAAAATATCTTTTGCAGTCAGCTCTTCTATATCTCTTAACCGGGTTGCCGTCGTATCAGATGTCAGTTTCTGTTTTGCCATGCGGACAATTCCTGTCGCCGATGCATATTGCTCCAGGCATCCTTTTTTTCCGCATCCGCATGAGTCCGTTTCGTCATTTTTCATTTTGATATGGCCTATTTCGCCACCTGCTCCATGAGAACCCGAAACAATTTTACCATCTATGATAATGCCACCGCCGACACCTGTCCCAAGCGTTACCATTACAACATTCTGATAGCCTTTTCCGCCACCCTGCCACATTTCGCCAAGGGCAGCCACATTGGCATCATTCCCAGCTTTTACGGGCAGACCGGTTTTTTCTGCCATGGCCTTTTCCACATTGAATACGTCCCAGCCAAGGTTTACGCACTTAGATACCGTCCCGTCCCCCATTACCGGTCCGGGGACGCCAAGTCCCACGCCCTGCACATCATCCATGCTGATCTGCTTTTCAGATAACTTATTCTGAACCGCATCAGCGATATCATCCAGAATTGAACTTCCGTTGTTTTCTGTATTCGTTTTTATTTCCCATTTTTCAACAAGCTTCCCTGTCGTCTCAAACAACCCTATTTTGCATGTGGTTCCACCTATATCTACACCAAATCCATATTTTTTCATCATGATCTCCATTCCATATTCTAGTGTGCTGACACATTGATGCCAAAGTGTCAGTGCACTCGTCATATTCTGGCAAGCACTGATACAGGACTATGCCCTTCACAGTCACAACTGCCTTATTTCAGATATTCCTTATATGGTGCCAGCAGTTCTTTCAGATCTTTGATCTGGCCTGGTCCGACTGCACATGTCTTGATTTCTGTGGAATGCTCCAATTTGCCTTCCCAGCGCAGTCTGGAACGGTTCTGCTCTTCTTCGCTGAATGCAGCGTCAATCTTTCCATCCGTTATGGACAGTTCGCCGCGGATTCCGCAGACCGGGCATTCCACAAATGTCCTGTCCTGCGACACTGTCAGCATGTTACAGTGGCAGACAGGGCAGACTCCATCCTGCTCTCCGCGCCATTTTGTACGCTCCGCGTCACTTTGGGATGCCAGGGCTGCTGCGATATTCTGTCCCAGCTGCTTCATGCGCTCCATCTCTTTTTCATTGCCCAGTACATGCTCATGGGCCATTGCACCAAAATATTCGTGGAAGTCTATGACGTCGATCCCCATAGACATTGTGAATTCATACATGGTCGGAAGCATAAAGGAAAGCCAGTTCTGAGTCATTGCGCCGCCAACCGAAACAAGGGCGCCGACGCGTGGCTTGAATGTGCGCTCATCCGGCAGCTTATCAAGCGGCATGTTTTTCGCAATTCCTTCCTGGAAAGCTGCTTTTCTGAATGTAATGTCATGGGAAGGCCCAATGCGGTCGCATACCGTTTTGAATCTGCCTGTCGGGGAAAGCACATATGTTGGCGAGCCTACGATAACAGCATCACACTCCATAAGCGCTTCATCTATGATATGAAAATCGTCCTTAATCGGACATCCGCCTTTTCCCCTTCCCGATACCATGCCGACTACGCAGGATATGCACCCGGTACAGATCTTAATGTCCAGATCATCCACGCGGATAAACTGCACTTCATCTCCCGCCTTTTCGCACTCCATTAACGCTGTTTTTACCATAACTTCGGTATTGCCGAATTTTCTTCCAAAAGATAAACCTAATACTTTTTTACTCATTTATTTTTCCTCTTCTCTTATTATTCCGCCTGTCTCTGACCGACAGGGCAGCTGCTCTGAATCGTTACCTATATCTTATGCCGGATTCCGCATTCTATCGAGGGATGTTTTATCTCTTTATCGCTTCAATAATAGGGCTATTTTATGCTTTCCCTCTTTTTCAGCCGAAACAGAACAAAAAATATGGGTGGTTTTTTGTTCTGCAGGGGGTGTTATGACAATTTGCACGGGTTTTCGAATGAGGACGTGATGTAAAACATGTTCATTCGCAGCGCGCTCTCGCTTAGATGAAGACGTAGTGGTACGTAAGGCCGCAAAGTACGCGGCCTAAGTACCAACGTCTTCATAAAGCTGCTCATTGAATCATGTTTTGCATCACTGTGCGATGGAATTCGTCAATTCGCACGGGGTTTCGAATGAGGACGTGATACAAAACATGTTCATTCGCAGCGCGCTCTCGCTTAAATGAAGACGTAGTGGTACGTAAGGCCGCAAAATACGCGGCCCAAGTACCAACGTCTTCATAAAGCTGCTCATTGAATCATGTTTTGCATCACTGTGCGATGGAATTCGTCAATTCGCACGGGGTTTCGAATGAGGACGTGATACAAAACATGTTCATTCGCAGCGCGCTCTCGCTTAAATGAAGACGTAGTGGTACGTAAGGCCGCAAAATACGCGGCCCAAGTACCAACGTCTTCATAAAGCTGCTCATTGAATCATGTTTTGCATCACTGTGCGATGGAATTCGTCAATTCGCACGGGGTTTCGAATGAGGACGTGATACAAAACATGTTCATTCGAAGCGCGCTCTCGCTTCGATGAAGACGTAGTGGTACGTAAGGCCGCAAAGTACGCGGCCCAAGTACCAACGTCTTCATAAAGCTGCTCATTGAATCATGTTTTGCATCACTGTGCGACAGATGGCGGATGTGCAAATTGACGAAGCCGGACATTTCAAGAGGGCTTTTGACACACTAAGCAGATGACATAACAAAGAGTTTTGCTTGCAAAACTCTCACGCTGATGCGCAGTCGCTTCTGCGATATATTCTTCTTGCGCGTCATGCGCCTCCTCGCGGAGCAGTTTTAACATATGGGAAATTCAAGGATTTTCCTATATATCAAAAAAACTGGCAAACCGCAATGGGTTCACCAGTCGTAACTATTCAGGACTATGTCATTCATAGTCACATATGATGCACACAAATTGCAAAACCAGCAATTTGGCGCATGCTGAACTCGGGTTTTATGCAAATTAGCATAAAAACACCTTGCATAACCAGGGTTCTAAATAATTACCGCCAGTCACTCTATAACAGCCTTACGGCTTATTAGAAACACACTCATTTCCGTTTCCATTCGTAGATGCCAAGCAGAATACAGCCTGCACCGTAACACAAAACATCTTTCCAATCAAATACTGAACCGATCAGTACCCGCAGAAACGCATTGTCTGCGACTCCAAGAAGCCGCACCAGCTCAAAATACTGCAGGCACTCCACCATAGCTGCGAACAGAAAAATATATAGGGGTAAAAGCCTGCACCTGTCCGGAATCACGATTCTGACAGCCGCATATAAGACAGCCACAACAAGCACGTCTCCTACATAGGGTCTGATGAATGCATCATGTACGAACAGGGCAATGAGTACTTCTATCCCCAGCAGCATCACAAATGCGAGGGCGTAACGAATTCTCAGTTTTCTTTTTTTCTGGTTTTGCATGGTTATCGCTTTCCTCTGTCATTCTTTCTAAACATCAATTTCCCAATCCTGTCCGTCCCGGAAGATGTCCATAACTGCCGTATCACTATCCTTTACCATTCGCTCCTGTTTAAACTGCTGGATAATGGCTGGATTTTCCCAGAAATGCATAGGAAACACATATTTGATCCTGGCGGTTTCCATGAGCTTTTCAAGCCCCATATAATACCAGTCCTCCTGCCGCGGGTCCAGCGGTGCGAATGCCACGTCAATCTGCACGTCCTTCAGATGCTCCATTTCCTGCTCGAACATGGTTGTCATATGGTTGTTGTACTGCTTCGTCTCGCCCCTCCACACCCACAGGTTCAGGTCGCCGGCATGATAGATTGTCTTTCCCTTGTACCGGAGCAGGAACGCGACTCCTGCATCTGTGGATCTGAGGGTTTCCAGTGCGATGCAGCCACCATCCTTATCCTGCAGTGCATATTCCATGGACGGCTTGACTGATACTGTCTTTTCTAATATCGCATCCGCAATTCCAAACTTCCTGCATTCCCGTTCCGTCATCCTGATATCGGATGAGAGGACATATTCCACATCCGGATATCTGTCCGCCAATTTGAAGATTTCAGGATTGAAATGGTCGTGGTGGCTATGGCTGGCAAAAACGAACAACTTTTTCTCCGGGTCCATTTCCGGTATTTCGCCTTTGTAATAATCAAACAGCCAGTAGCAGGTTTCCCATTCTACCAGGAACCCGCTATGACCTATATATGTGATTTTCATGATATCCTGCCTCACTTTCTCTCAAATCGGATATTCCAATCCGCTTGTGCTGCTTGATAAGGTTAAATTCATTCATCGCTTTTTTCCTGTACTGAATAGATCAACAGTTACAGCCGCTTTTCATTATTCGGTCGTCTGTTCCGCTTCCTTCTGTCTTCCATTTACCATTCGCGCAAACGTAATCCCCGCACCGAAGAGACTGATCAGCCCTGCGGTGACATACACGGTTTTCATCCCATATAAAAAAGCGTCGCTGCTGTCTGCTGTAAAGTCTGTAACCCTGTGGCCAATTTTCCTGCTCATGGTGCCATACAAAAGAGTGGTGGACAGGGCGATTCCGCAAGTCATCCCCAGGTTCCTTACAAGAGCGTTGATGCTTCCTGCAATTCCCAGCTTATCCTTTGACACAGTGGACATCACAAGGGAATTGTTAGGGGACTGGAAAATCCCCATTCCCAGGGACATGATCGCAATGAACAGGACCATGACAGCAGGGGCCGACTGCTCATTCAGGAAGCTCATCATAAAGAGTCCCACGCCTGCAAGGACAAGGCCGATGAAGGTCAGCCGCTCAGCCCCTGTCTTGTCTGACAAATGGCCGCTCAGGGGAGCAACCGCCATCAGGACAACCGGATATACCATCAGTATAAACCCGCTGTTCTGCGGTGTATACCCCATTACTTTCTGCAGATAGAAAGACAGGACCATGTTGCTGCAGAAGATTGCCACGAAGCTGATGAATCCGCATAGGATGCTTAGGGAAAACAGCCTGTTCTCAAAGATCTGCAGCTGCAGCAGCGGATTTTCCTTTTTCTTCTCTACTGAAAGGAACAGGATGAAAGCCACTGCAGACACGGCGAATCCCGTCAGAATCAGAGGCTCTGTAAATCCTGCCGTTACCCCCTCATTCAAAGCTGTGAATAAAGGGATGACCGACAGCATGAACAGTAACGCTCCTACCACATCAAGCTTTTCCTCTGCCTTTTTCTGGCTCTTTGGAAGCAGTCTGACTGCCGCAAGCAGGGACAGCAATCCGATCGGCACGTTAATAAGGAAAATGTATTTCCAGCTGACTCCTCCTATGATGATTCCGCCAAGCCCCGGTCCTGCAAGGGATCCCAGGGCAACAGAAGTTCCCACAAGCCCCAGAGCCTTGCCCCTTTCACTCGGATGAAAAGTTTCCGTAATGATTCCCTGGCTGTTTGCCATGGTTCCTGCAGCTCCGATTGCCTGGACAATCCTTGCAAGAATCAGCACTGTAAACGAGTCTGTGATCCCACAGAGAAGGGAACCCAAAGTGAACAGGCCCAGACCGATGCTGAACATTCTCGTCTTTCCAAGCGTATCTCCCAGTTTTCCAAATATCAGTATGACTCCGACAATCGTGATCAGGTAGCTCGTCGCCACAAGCTGAATGCCTGCCGTCGTTACATGCAGGCTGTCAGCCATGACCGGAAGTGCCACATTTACAATGCTTCCATCGAGGGATGCCATAAATGATGACATCAGTACAATGACCAGAACCAACCATTTATTGCTTCCTTTTCTGTTGTTATTCTCCAATTTCCACCCCTCCTTTCTCGATTGCCTTCTGGGTATTCTGAAAAACCTTAAACAGGGAATTCACGACGATTGATTTTTCGCTTTCCGTCAGATCGATGGTGATCAGGTTTTCAAAAGCTTCGAGTTCCTCATGAAGCTTCGGAATAATCTCCCTCGCCTTGTCAGTCAGGTACAGGTTGCAGCCCCTTGCATCCTTCTTATCTTCCTCTTTGCGGATATATCCTGATTCCATCAATTTCATAACCGTTCTGGACGACATCGCCTTGTCATTGCCGACAGCGCGGCTCAGCTTGTTCTGGCTGATTCCTTCATTCATCTCAAGGATGAACAGATACCGGAAGGTTCCGCTGCTCAGTTCATATTTTTTCAATATTCTGTCCAGATAAACCTGTGCGTTCCGGAATATTTTAGCGTTCAGTTTTAAAAAATTCATAATTTCACTCAATTTGTTGCCTCCTTTTCGTTGACATGTCAACAAGATTAGTATAAGCCCTGATTTGTTGACATGTCAACTTGTTTTTCAAAAGAGCATCAGCGCCATTGTCTTTCCACGAAAAAGGCCCTCAAGATTGAGGGCGAAGGTTGTGAATCCTGCGTGAATGCAATAGCCATACCGGGCTGTATTCTAATAATTGGCTATTCTTTTTATTTAATACCCGGAATATTCTTCAAATCCAATGCATTTAATGTCGTCATCTGTTGAACAGCCAATTCATGTAATAGTTGCATGCGTTCAGCCTGCGTCTTTCCTTGTTTGATCAAAATAGCATTATAGCTTTCCATATTTGACAATACAAGCAACTGATAAATTGTTGCCTGGTCACGTATGTTTCCCTTTTTGTCAGAATTTTCATCTCTCCATTGTTTGGCAGTCTTACCAAATAACACTACATTAAGCATATCTGCTTCACTCGCATAAGTATAAGACACTTGAAGCGGTGTTAATTCTAGTGGAATAAGATTATCCTTAATTGCATCTGTGTGAATTTTATAGTTCAGCTTTGAAATTTCTCTGTTAAGATTCCAATTTAAAGATAATCGACTATTTTCCTCCGTCTTAAGACGTTTATAGTCCTTAATGATATACAACTTAAACTCTGGAGAAACCCAGGATGCAAACTCGAAGGCAATATCAGAATGGGCAAAAGTTCCACCATAACGACCTGATTTACTGACAATCCCAATTGCGTTTACACTTTCTATCCATCTTGTTGGTGACATTGTAAATGCATTTGAACCGGCTTCATTTTTAAACCCGTCGAATTCGACGGGTTTAAAATCTAGATTATGCAAACTCTCCCATAATCCCAGAAAAACTATAGTATCCCTGTTTCTCATCCAATTTTTAATAACATCGTTAGGTGCATCACTTTTATATTTCGCAATATCTGTGAGGGAAATAAACTCATTCTCAAAATCTGATGTATAAATGCCAATATCAATTCCATTCGCATGAATAGTATCCTTAATTATTTTTGCCATCTGTATCTCCTTTTTCCTTTATCAATTCCTCATATTTGAGCTGAAATGCAATCAGCCTTGGAATATATTCAGGAGGAGTTCGTCTGCCAGCTTCCCAATCTTCCAATGTTCTAACCGGAATTCCTGTATGCTCGGAAAATTCTTTACGATTCATTCCACTGCCTTTTCTCAAATCTTTAATTAACTTTGGTATCTCCATAATAAATAGCTCCCTTGCATCGCTTTTTGATAAATATAACATATATTCAACATTTTCGCAATGCGTGGTTATGTGCCAGCAATTTATCTTCTTCCATAAAAGCAGAAATTTTTTTGAACTTGAATATAGCGTAAAAAATAGGAGCACTTTCAGCTTTCACCAAAAGAACTCCTCTTATAATTCAATTATTTTTTCCTTGGCCATAACCTTTTTACACCAACCTGATTTTCCACAACCTGGACATTCCAACCTTCTGGTTTTGAAGACATGAATACCCTTTATATACGCTGTAAACGTAGGAATAAAATACTCTCCGCAATGTTTACACTTATAGTATCCAATAGTTCGCTCTCCCTGCATAGCAACATAGAGTCCCACCACAAAAACTGCACAGGCAATCACAATCAACAATACCTTAGCAGGCAGACTTATTACATCTGTATACACAGAAACCACTATAATCAATGTAAAGAATGCAACTGTTGATATAACGCCTGTTACAACTGTTAACTGCATCTTTTTCTTGTTGTCTTCTTTTTCCCGAATAAAGTTCACCATATTTTCCTCCGCTTTCTTCTTGTAATCATATTCCGACAATCGCTCTCCAGAGAGTAATTCGTTTACACTCATACCCAATTCTTTGCATAGAGGCATTAATAACGAAATCTCCGGAAATCCATTTCCGCATTCCCATTTAGATATTGTTTTATCACTGATTCCCAAAATTTCTGCTAATTGTTTCTGGGTATAGCTTTTCCGCTTACGTTCTTCAGCAATAAATTTTCCAATTTTAATCTGATCCATAACTTCCCCCTTCTGCATTCATTAAGCCTGATGAAAAAAAAACTTACACCCACGTAACGTAGAATATGGTGATTTATAGGAGATTCTACGCTTTGTAGAGTTGATAAACATTTACAATTCAAGCCAAAATTTTATCTTCTTTTATAAACAACAAGTTCAGATACTGTTCCTCCGCAGATTCAACATGAATAACATCAACAAAAGAATGATGAGCCTGAGACTTCATGGTGGCAGGTACCAACTCACATTGCACAAACAAAAAGCCCTGCTGAAAGGAATCATTTTCCTAACTGCAAGGGTTCTCTAACTTTCCTAGATACACAATGACGTGAAGTCACATCAAAGCGTTTGCTATCTATAAACCTCCATATCTCTCTATTATTCCCTGCCGTGTTTTTCTTCCCAGTCCAGCAAGTGTTCTAATACTTTAATAACACTTTCATAATAGGTTCTGTATCCGCTATTTTTTCTAAACTTCCTCGATGCTGCGCTGTTGCCTTTAGTGCATTATAAAGCACATTTTTATCGTACTTCTGTGTTGTTCCAAGTATATAGACATCATAAAAATCTCTTAGTCTGGTATTAAATATGCTTCGACTTAGAATTGTTTCAACCTTCTCTGCCAGTACGGTTTCGATATTATACCCCCATATCTGAATTCTGATGTCTTCATCAAAAATTCCTCCTACTTCATAACGTACAGGGGATGGGGTGATGATATCACCCGTAGACACATCAATCGACAACGGAGTTACAATCGAATCATATATCGCATCCAATCGCACACAAAATCCCCCATATCTATCATCTTTACGAATTGATGAAATTGATTTGACCTCAAAAATCACATCGTCATTCAACGATATCTGGCAGATTTCCGTTACTGCTTCGATAATATTTTCTTGTGTTAGCGGAAGATTTCTAAGGGTTGTATCCAAATCCATGGTAGCCCTGGTATCCAGCCCAACAATTGCCGCAATTAACATACCACCTTTGACCACAAATTTCTCATTGAAATCAGACAGGGACAATCTGGTTAGAAAACGTTCAAACATATAGTTTTGAAGTACAACCTGAGCTGCTATGTTATTTCTTTTTGCATAATTTTTAATTTTCCCTTTCAGACTCATTGCTTTCGAAGTCATAACAGCACCTCCATATATCGTTTTAACTCCTTAGTGACTCTAAATATCTGTGCATATTCAGCTAGGAGATTCAAATTTTTATCTTGATAAACAGCATAATTTTTTATTGCGCTGATTACTGTTTCTTCATCACATCGATTTCGACTACGGAGTAAATCACATATTGTTCTTTCTGCATTATAACATCGTACTGTGTTTCCAAAAGTCGTATTTTTTTCAACCATACCTATTTTATGAAGTTCCGGCTTAATATAATAGCAAATGCACTCATCTTTCAATGAACCAGGTAATCCCGTATTACTTGGAATTGTAATGGAATGAATGAAAGGCGTTCTTTCAGACAATCCATTTAAAAATAAAGCTGTATCATGAGAAAATATGATCCGTTCCGATCGTAACATCAACGTATACATATCATCATGTGCCGAATCCCCTGTGTGTTAGCATAGTTGTCAGTGAATGAAATAATCATTTGTGGTAGTATTAGAAGTACCACAAGGAAGGAGCTGACTGCTATGCAATATAGTAAAGAATTAAAAGATTCAATTATCCGGAGAATGCTTCCTCCGAGCAATGAAGCTATCAGTAAAATATCCAAAGAGGAAGGAATTTCTGAGCAGACACTTCGCAACTGGAGAGATAATGCCAGAGCGAATGGTATTGCAGCACCAGGAAATAACACTCTCTCAGATAAATGGAGTACACAGGATAAGTTCCTCATTGTCGTTGAAACTGCAAGCATGAACGAAATTGAGCTTGCCGAATATGCCCGTCAGAAAGGGCTTTATGTAGACTTGCGAAATATAATCTCTTACTCCCGCTCTTTCACGTCGAATTATTTTCTGTTCTTCCTCTTAATACCTGATTAATTCCTGCCGCTTA
>NZ_FMKA01000003.1 GCF_900096945.1 Anaerobium acetethylicum
AGATGAGTTAATTGTAAAAGAAAAGCTGCTCCAAGGCAATATGGAACAGCAAAAAATAGAGAGGGCTATCACGCAGCATGCGTGATTTGGTTCAAATAGTGTCAAATCAAACTGATTCCTGTGTTAACACGTCCTATCAACTTTTACTAGGTATCTTTCATAATAAATACCATACAGGATAACTACGCTTTTAGATAACGAGTATAATTATCATCACAAAGGAAAACATTTACTTTTTACTTTGCTTTCAAATCACAGTATCTGCTAGGCTGGGGGCTGTTGAGCTGCGGGGACTGGGTTATTAATTTTATCTGAAATTTTAGTAAATGCAGTTTGTATTGCAGCTACCAATGTTGGACCTGCCGCTATTGCTAACAATGAAATAACTGCTATTACCAGCGCATACTCTACAATTCCCTGTCCTTCTTCTTCCCTAACTAATCTTCTTAATAATGTCATAATAAACTCTCCTTCCTATACCCCCTAGCTAATGCAACTATTTACATCAGCCAAAATAAAAAAGTTATATTGTTAAAAGAGAACAGTGCTAAAAGCAAAGTTGTTCCCTGTGTTACCATATACTGTTTTATACTTTCTTTGGGATAGAACTCCGAACATATACCATGAATCAATTAAAAGGCTATAGAAAATTTCAAATGAACTCAGGTTATCATTTCCATCCTGCTCACTAATTCCAAGCCAAAAATTATGTATCAACCAAGTGTTCCTTCTGTCCGAATCTTTTGTGTCAACATGAAGTTTATTTTATGTTTATTATGTGTGCTTTTGTGTTTTTTTTCGGTCATATTTAAGTATAACTGAATTCTACCACCGCTGCTTTATGTTGTCAATGTTTTTGCGTATATTTATTTTATTTTTTGTCAATTCAGTTTTTATGTGTTATTTATGTTAACTATCTTTTGAATAGTTATATTTTTACAACCATCTTCAATGTTACAAACCCGCCATTTTCAAGGAATATTTACACAGGATATACAACTGATGCTCAATCCGAACAGTATCTCACTCCAACCAGATATCTGATGCATCTCTTATCCTGATTACCAAAAATGAAAATCAGCCCCTATCCCCGAACATCCGGAAATAAGAGCTGATTCTGTAACTGTTCAGACCCCCGTCTCACGAGGCGTTTTTATGCTGAATTTGCATAAAAACCCGAGACATGCCTGCGCCAAATTGCTGATTTTGCAATTTGTGTGCATCATCTGTGACTATGAAGGACGTAGTCCTGAATAGTTACCTGATTCTATCTATTACAGGAGATTCCCCGGCCCAAACCCTTCGGGCAGGAGTTTCTCCAGCGTATATACTTTATAATCCTCCGGCGACTTTGCCAGAATGATCCAGAATGTACGGGGATTGCAGAATTCCATCATCACCTGGCGGCAGACGCCGCAGGGCGGGCAGTAATCCGTTATCTTTCCTTCCTTCCCGCCGAAAATCACAATCGAATCAAATTCCCGCTCCCCTTCGCTGACAGCCTTGAAAAAGGCAGTCCGTTCCGCACAGTTCGTCGGGGAAAAAGCCGCATTCTCAATGTTGCAGCCTGTATAGACCTTCTGTCCTTTTGTCAGCAGCGCCGCTGCAACCTTGAAGTTGGAATACGGCGCATAGGAATTGGGCAGGGCGTCGATTGCCCTCTGTATCAGTTCCTTGATTTCCATTTTTCTTGCATTCCTTTCCTTGAGTGGTATATAACGACTGTACATAGCCGCAGTATAAATACATTTTGCGTCAGTGCATACACAATGTTATATACACGAAGCATCTGCAACGCAATGCGAACTTTGAAGCATGTAGACTACTATCACGACATTGTTATCATATTACTTCTATCATGTTACTTCTATCATGTCACTTCAACCATCAATCAGTATCCTGATGCCGCCTCATTTTTGGCAAGCTTCACGATACGGCTTGTCCCAAGGCGCGACGCCCCAAGCTCTATAAACTTCTCGGCGTCATCAAATGACGCCACGCCGCCTGCTGCCTTGATCCTGACATTTTCCCCTACGTGTTCTGCAAACAGTTTTACGTCCTCAAAAGTCGCTCCTGCCGTCGAAAATCCGGTAGATGTCTTGATGAAATTCGCACCTGCACGGCTTACCACCTGACACATCCTGATTTTCTCTTCCTCAGTCAAGAGGCAGGTTTCGATGATGACCTTGAGGATCCTGCTTCCACAGACCGCCTTGATGGCCTGTATTTCCGATTCCACCTTTTCGAAGTTTCCGTCTTTCACATCGCCGATATTGATCACCATGTCTATTTCATCTGCGCCGTTTCTGATGGCATCCTCTGTTTCAAATATTTTAACTGCAGTCGTGCTGTATCCGTTCGGGAAACCGATGACCGTGCACACGGCCATCCGGTCCTTTACATATTCCCGGGCCCGCTGTACATAGGCAGGCGGTATGCACACTGATGCTGTTTTGTATGCTATTGCATCATCGCAGATCTGCCTGATTTCTTCCCAGGTTGCCGTCTGGGTAAGCAGGGTATGGTCAACTTTTTCAAAAATCGTCTTTCTGTCCATAAACAACCTCTTTTCTTAAAATCAAGTTTCACAAATCCAGTTCTACAATCCCATTCCATAATCCCGTTCCTCAATACCGTTCCACAGTGCTATTCAGCAATCTCCAGCGCAATCTTCATCATATCCGTGAAGGTTGTCTGCCTGTCTTCTGCAGACAGGGACTCGCCGGTAAACAGATGGTCGGAAATGGTCAGGATGCACAGGGCCTTCTTCCCTGCCCTTGCGGCATTCATATATAAGGCCGCAGCCTCCATCTCGACCGCCAGTATATTCATTTTTTTCCATAATGACGCCGCATTCTGGTTGTCATCGTAAAAGGTATCTGATGACAGTATGTTGCCGACCACAGCTTTTATGCCGTTCTTTTCAGCTGCTTCCACAGCCTTGCGCAGCATACCAAAATCCGCTATGGGCGCAAATGTTCCCGGCAGCTGATACTGGGCAGCGTAGTTGGAATTCGTGGATGCCCCCATCCCGATTACAATGTCGTGCACCCTGATTTGGTCAGCAATCCCGCCGGCGGAACCGATCCGGATAATGTTGTCGACATCATAGAAATGGTAGAGCTCATAGGCGTAGATGCCGATTGAGGGCATCCCCATGCCTCCTCCCATTACAGAAACCGGTTTCCCGTTATAGGTGCCTGTATATCCCAGCATGTTGCGTACTGTGTTGAAGCATTTGACATCCTCTAAAAAATTTTCTGCGATGAACTGCGCCCTTAAGGGATCACCGGGCATTAAGACTGTTTTTGCGATTTCGCCTGGTCTTGCCCCGTTATGGGGGGTCGGTGTGTTTGCCATTGTTTTTCCTCCTCCGAATCAATTATTTGAAAACAGCACTCAGGATAAGCCCAAGCACCACCAGCACCACGCATAGTGCCGGAACTACCAGCAATCTCTTCATCATGCCGGCTTTTACTTCCTCGACCTGCCTGTCCGCGTCGTCTTTCATGTAGGCACTGATATCCCGTATTGAAAAAACTGCCGCCGCTACCAGTACTATTACTGCGGCAATAAAATAAATCTGAACGATTTTCATTTTTATGCTCCTTTTTCAAGTATGTTTTGCTGCCTGGCAAAAGTATGCCCGGGCTTTGTTTTCCCTTTCAGCCTGACCCTCATTCAGCTCAGGAACCGGCGAATTTTCACTCCGTCTTACCTGCGAATTTCTCTGCCATCCACCGGGCAAACCTCTCCTCTTCTTCAAAATGAGGAAAATGCGCCGAATCCTCATACAAGATGAACTCTTTGACTTCTGCATCAAGCATGTCGAAATAATCCCTGGCTGCCCGGACAGAAGTCATATAGTCATACTGGCCCATGACAAAATAGCAGGGAACCGCAGCGCTCGTCACAAGATCTGCCAGAGGCTTTTCAAGAGGGTCATACTGGATTGCCTTCATCGTTACATACATTCCCGAAAAATAGCGCACCGTATCCAGGAGGTTATATTCCGGGTTTTTCAGGAATCCCACAAGATAATCCCGGTAGTAATCTATAAGGCGTGAGGAGCCTTTATATTTTCTGATGTATTTCGCAGGCATCAGAATGTCACCTGATAAAATTCTGTCGCTCAGTTCCTTCATCTGCTCGACATCCCGGGCATTTCCGGCCTGCTCAGCCATCTTAAGGCAATAGGCCAGGCTTTCCTGGTTGTTGGTCCTGATGTCGGCCATCTGCCCGACGCCGATATAGGCCGCGTATTTCTCGGGTTCTCTGGCAACAGCCTGCATGGCTATGTAGGTGCCGAAGGAATGGCCCATCAGGATGACTTTCTCCTTGCCGAAACGCCTGGAAATGTAGTCCGTCAATTCCAGAAGGTCCTCCACCAGCAGTTCTGTTGTGAGCTCTGAATAGTCCTCAAAGAAATGAAATGATTTTCCGCTGCCTCTCTCGTCATAATTGACGACGGTAAAATCCTCCTCCAGCAGATCCTGGTATTTTGTAAGGTATGGTGCCTCAGGGCTTCCAGGACCTCCATGGACATAGATTATGACAGGATTTGAACTATCCCGTCCCCTTATCATGATTTCCTGTTTGGCTCCGCCCAGTTCCACTTCTTCAAGTATACTGATGCTGTTTTTCCCCTTGATTGCCGGCGTCCAGGTCGGAAATACCATTCCTGCTGCGACAAGAAGGGGGACTGTGATTCCTACAAATTTAAGTGCCTTTTTCAGCTTCTTCATAAAACCACCGCCTTTGCTATTACAACGGAAACAGTGCACGACCTATATACCTCTCACATTAACCATACCATACTATTTTTTCTAATTCCATCTGTTTTTCTGAAAAAAGCACAATAAAAAGCAGAGCATCTTTTCAAGTTTTCCAGATGCTCTGCCTGGCCCCTCCAGTTCATTAATCACTCCAGTTCATCAATCACTTCGGTTCACAAGCACTCCTGTTTCATAATTCAATCCATATTCATAAATCCTGACATGATGCACACTCCGTCAGCCCCCGCTTTAACAGCGAGGCCGGCGTTTTCCCTATTAATTCCGCCGATGGCGTAGACGGGCAGGTCTACATTCCTGCAGAGTTCCTCCAGGAAGGGGATGCCCCTGGGCGGAAGCCCCTTCTTGCATCCCGTTTCAAATATATGGCCGGCGATCAGACAGGTGGCTCCGAGACCCTGGGCCTCTAATGCTTCCTCGCCTGAATGTACAGAGACTCCTACTTTTTTAAACCGGGTCATTTCAACCACTGAATTTCTCAACAGTCCAATCGGAAGATGGATATTCGGACAGCCAAGATGCAAAGCCGCTTCCATATATGTATGGAGGATGCATTCCACCCCGTATCTTCTGCATATCCCCATAACCTGCCCTGCAAGCTCCATGTATTCGGATTCAGACAGATCCTTCTCCCGCAGTATGATTCCTGCGGGTCTTTTTTCTGCTATCTTCTCAACCTGATCCAGGAAGGGAATCCGGCACAATTTCCTGTTTGTGACTGCAAATACCCTGCAATTATACATAGACATATTCATTCATGACAGGCTGAAGGCCTTTTTCCCTGATGGCATCATATACCTGATCCACGGTTCTTCTGTCGGAAATTTCAAACTGGTCGTCGCCCTGCTCTCCTTCCTCCCCGCCGTGGCCCCCTATTCCTGTGCTGACGCCTGCAGAGATTTTTGTTGCCGCCATGCCGATTACATTGTCCCTGAATGCGGCCCGCTCCCTTGTTGAGATTGTGATGTTCGCAAAAGGCAGGAATATGCGGTACGCCGTAATCACCTGCAGAAGCTGGGCTTCGTGGACGTCTTTTGGATTGATCCTGTCATTGTTGATGATGGGGCAAAGTCTCGGACATGATATGGAGATTTCGGCATGGGGATATTTCCTCTGGATGAGATGCGCATGCATGCCCGTTGCAAAGGCGTCCTTCCTGCAATCGTCGAGTCCGAGAAGTGCTGCAAAGGCAACGCCCCTCATCCCTCCCCTGAGAGCCCTCTCCTGTGCATGGAAGCGGTACGGAAATATACGCTTCCTGCCTGCCAGATGCAGGGTTTCGTATTTTTCCGAATTGTAAGTCTCCTGGAATACGGTGACAAAATCCGCCCCGCAGTCATGCAGATAAGCATATTCTTCCGTATTCACCGGGTATATCTCCAGGCCCACCATTCTGAAATATCTGCGTGCAATTTTGCAGGCCTCCCCGATATACGCCACATCAGACATGGCAGGGCTCTCCCCTGTCAGAATCAGGATCTCTTCCAGGCCCGTCTCCGATATCGCCTTCATTTCGGCCTCTATCCTGTCCAGGTCAAGCTTTACCCTCCGTATCCTGTTATGGCAGTTGAATCCGCAGTATACGCAATGGTTTTCGCAGTAATTGGATATGTAGATCGGAGTAAAAATGTAGACCGAATTTCCGAAATGCTTCCTGGTCTCCTCCCGTGCCCTCTTCGCCATGTCCTCGAGGAAGGGCATCGCTGCCGGTGAGAGCAGTGCCGCAAAGCCTTCCGGAGCCAGTGGGTTGCTGTCCAGAGCGCGCCGCACGTCAGCCTCTGTATACCTGTCGTAATCGTATGCCTCCATCCTGGCTATGACTTCTTCCATGATGTCTTCCGGGATTGTTTCCATTCCCTCCATGTATTCCATATGATTGATCCGTTCCATCTTTCTCTCCCCCTAATCTTCCAAAAACCCAGTCAGCGGCGAGGATGCAGAAGCCCCTTTATCCATGATGCGCCCAAGTCCTGCAAGGTATGCCATCCTGCCGGCCTCAACCGCATTTTTGAATGCCCCTGCCATCACTGCCACATCTCCTGCCGTGGCAATAGCCGTATTTGCCATGACAGCGGCCACTCCCATCTCCATTGCCTCGCATGCCTGTGAGGGTCTTCCGATGCCGGCATCCACAATGACCGGCAGACTAATTTCATCAACAATCATCTTAATGAACTCCTTGGTGCACAGCCCCTTATTGGAGCCGATTGGGGAAGCCAGCGGCATGATGGATGCGGCTCCTGCATTCACAAGATCCCTTGCCGTGTTCAGGTCCGGATACATATAGGGCATGACGATAAAGCCTTCCTTTGCAAGTATTTCAGTCGCTTTGATGGTTTCATAGTTGTCCGGCATGAGATATCTGCTGTCTCTTATGACTTCGATTTTTACAAAATCCCCGCAGCCCATTTCCCGTGACAGTCTTGCAATCCTGACAGCCTCGGCCGCATTTCTTGCTCCTGAGGTATTCGGGAGCAAAGTCACTCCTTCCGGTATGAAATCCAGTATGTTTTCTCCTGCATTTGTATTTGCACGGCGCAGAGCCAGCGTTATGATCTGGGCTTCGGCATGGGTGATTGCCGCCTTGATAAGCTCCATGCTGTATTTCCCCGATCCAAGTATGAATCTGGAGGTGAATTCGTGCCCTCCGATTATCAGTTTGTCATTCTCATTCCTCATGTTCTTCTCTCCTGTTTCCCTTATTCATATTATTTTGTGACTATTCAGGACCATGTCCTTCATAGTCACAGATGATGCACACAAATTGCACAGATTCTTTGTGCTTCTGACGGCTTGAACTATCTGCCATCACGTTTATCCGCACATGCGCTAAATCTCATTTTCTCCAAGAAGCAGCCTTACCGCCATATTTGCCTGATGGCCTGCGCATATGCTTACCCTGCCAGACATCAGGCCTGTTCCCTCTCCGGCATCGGTGATTCCGTCCCCGCACAGGTAAAGATTCTTGCAAATCCGCCTGGTCTGTATGGAGTTGCCGCTTCCGTATCCTGCCATACCCGAACCCGCTATCACCGCCACATCCGGCCGATGTCCCAGCAGGGCGTTGACGAGCATTGCCTTGTTTTCCGGCACATCGAAGGCTTCACATACAATCTGGTCTTCCGAAAATATGTCAACAGCATTTTCAGCCGTAATTTTCACCATATCCGTCTTTATTTCCAGGTAAGGGTTGATCTGCATCAGCTCCCCCTTAAGAGCTTCTGTCTTAGCCCTTCCAAGATGCTCCACCCGGTAAGCCTGCCGGTTCAGATTGCTGAGATCTACATAGTCAAAATCCACAAGATGCAGGCAGCCTATTCCCGAACGCGCCAGCATCACAGCGATATTCGAGCCCAGGCCTCCAAGACCTGCGATACCTATCCTTCCACTACTGAGCCTTGCGTGTATCTCAGGTGAGAAGCGTTCATCCATTACCTTCTTGAATTCCTCCCGGGACGGAATCCTCCGTTCTGCTTCCAGTTCCTTTTTCATTTCCAGTTCCTTTTTCATTTCCATTTCAGCCTCCTCCCACAAAATTCACAACCTCCAGGCAGTCGCCATCCTTCAGAATCCTCTCACCATATGCAGCTTTCGGGATGATTTCCCCGTTGCATTCTACTGCTATCCGGGTCATGGAATATCCTTCCACTTCTAAAAAATCAGCCAGAATACTTCCTTCGGCCTCCTCTGCGCTTTTGCCGTTAACCTTAATCATGCTCTCACCTCCCTCCTGGTGCAAACCGCTCAAATACCATAATCCCGGCTCCTTATCCTATGTGGAGTGTTTTTGATTTATAGGAAATTCGTGGAATTTCCTATAAAGATTAGCGTGTAAAATTCCCCATGCGCCCATCGCACCACTATGAATGAAAACTGGTATAGACGTTTTCATAATAAAAGCCCTCTTGTAACGTCCGGCTTCGTCAATTTGCACATTCGCCACCTAACACGCAGTGATGTAAAATATGATTCAATGAGCAGCTTTATGAAGACGTTGGTACTTAGGCCGCGTACTTTGCGGCCTTACGTACCACTACGTCTTCATCTAAGCGAGAGCGCGCTGCGAATGAACATGTTTTGCATCACGTCCTCATTGTCGAAAACCTGCGCAAATTGACACTCCACTCCTATAAATCAAAAAAAGGCCACACGAAAAGATACACCCGCGGTGGTGTACCCCTTCGTGTGACCTTTTTCACACTCTGGCATTATTATAACAATTTCAGAATATTTGTCAATCGAATTGTGTAATTATTTTGTTCAATTATAACGATTTGGTCATCCTGATGTGAGGACAGGATTCATCCATATACACTTCGCCCACTTCCTGGTAGCCAAGCCTCTCATAAAAACCCTTCACTCTCTCCTGGGCTGACAGCACGATTTCTCTTGCCCCCTTGTCCGCTGCCGCTTTCTCCAGGCGGCCGATCACTTCAGCCCCCAGTGAACGCCCCCTGAACGCCTTCATGACGGCTACCCGTCCGATTGTATATATATCATTGCATTCCTTCGTAAACACGCGGCCTGTGGCTGCCGGGATCCCTTCATCATAAATCACGATATGGGTGGCATAACCGTCTATGTCGTCAAATTCATTCACGAATCCCTGCTCCTCGACAAATACTGCCTGTCTGATCAATCTGGCATCCGGATTCTCAGCCAGTCCTTCTGTCAGTTTCACTGTATATTTTTCCATTCTGTTCCTCCATATATAAACTGTAATCTTTACCCCCTGTGCGCCGCACAAGCGAAACTGTTTCCATTTTCCATGGGGCTCCCCGCAGGGAGCAGCTGTACATTAAAGGCAGCCTCACAGGACTGAGTCCTTCATCGTCACAGATAATACTCAAAAAACAGCCCCTCCCCTCTGCGGTACCGCCGGAACAGGGAGAGACTGGCTTCATTTTCCAGCTAAAAATCAAATAACGAAAACTGGTTCGTTTCGGGCATTTCCTCAAATATCCCCAGGTCCGACATCAGGTCGATTACCGTCTTGCTGACCTTTGTCCTCTGCCGGAAGTCGTCCTTGGAAAGGAATTTTCCATCCTTGGCTGCCTCCACCACTGCATCGGCCGCCTTGTCTCCAAGGCCGTCTATTGTGCTGAGGGCTGGCATCAGCTTCCCGTCAATTATCTGGAAGCGGTTCGCCTGGGCCCTGTAGATATCGATCTGCAGGAACTCGAGCCCTCTCGCATACATTTCCTGGACGATCTTCATGTCCTTGTAGGTATCCTGCTCTTTTTTTGAAAGGGTGTCGCTGCGCCTCTTGTAATCTGCCATATGGTATTCCAGCTTGTCCCTGCCGAGGCACATGAGCTCGTAGCTGAAGCCTGAAGCACGGATGCTGAAGAAAGCCGCATAATATGCAAGCGGATGGTAGACCTTGAAATAAGCGATTCGGAATGCCATCATAACGTAAGCTGCCGCATGGGCTTTCGGGAACATGTACTTGATCTTTTTACAGGACCAGATATACCAGTCCGGAACCCCTGCCTCTGTCATGGCCTCTTCCCATTCCGGCCGCAATCCTTTTCCCTTACGCACGCTTTCCATGATTGTAAATGAAAGCTCTTTGTCCATACCCGTATTGATCAGATAGGTCATGATATCATCTCGTGTACAGATGGCTGTCGAAATCGTCGCCTTTCCCTCCTGTATGAGGGTCTGGGCATTTCCGAGCCAAACGTCGGTACCATGTGAAAGTCCTGAAATCCTGATCAGATCGGAAAATGACTTTGGCCGAGTATCCATAAGCATCTGCATAACGAAGTCCGTTCCGAATTCCGGGATTCCAAGGGATCCAAGCTGGCAGCCTCCGATATCCTCAGGGGCTATCCCAAGGGCCTTGGTGTTCAGGAAAAGCGACATGACCTCCTGGTTATCCAGTTCTATTTTCTGGGCGTCCACGCCCGTCAGATCCTCCAGCATCCTGATCATGGTCGGATCGTCGTGTCCAAGTATATCGAGTTTGAGCAGGTTATGGTCGATGGAATGGTAGTCGAAATGGGTCGTGACCGTATCCGTATTCATATCGTTTGCCGGTCTCTGGACAGGTGTAAAAGAATAGATCTCCTCGCCGTGAGGCAATACGATGATTCCGCCAGGATGCTGTCCTGATGTCCTCCTTACTCCCACGCAGCCCTCCACGATCCTGCCTATCTCGCAGTTCCTCTTGTGGATTCCTCTTTCCTCGAAATAATTCTTTACATATCCGAAGGCCGTCTTATCAGCCAGTGTTCCTATGGTTCCGGCCCTGAATGTCTGGCCTTCCCCGAAGATGACCTCCGTATATTTATGTGCCTTGCTCTGGTAGTCTCCTGAAAAGTTAAGATCGATATCAGGTTCTTTGTTTCCCTTGAATCCAAGGAAGGTCTCGAAAGGAATGTCGAATCCCTCTTTTACAAGGGGCGCTCCGCAGACCGGACATGCCTTGTCAGGCATATCGCAGCCGGCCCCTCCCGCAAATTTCCTGACTTCATCGGATTCAAAATCGCTGTAATGGCATTCCTTGCAGTAATAGTGCGGCGACAGAGGATTAACCTCTGTTATACCTGCCATCGTTGCAACGAAAGAGGATCCTACCGAACCCCTGGAGCCTACCAGGTATCCGTCTTCATTTGACTTCCATACCAGCTTCTGGGCGATGATATACATAACGGCAAAGCCATTTGATATGATTGAATTGAGTTCTCTCTCGAGCCTCTCCACAACCACTTCCGGAAGCTCTTCCCCGTAAATCGAATGGGCCTTGTCATAGCATATTGTCCTGAGCGTCTTATCCGAGTCCTCGATTATAGGCGGACATTTGTCGGGCCTTACCGGCGAAATCTTTTCGATTTTTTCAGCGATCATGTTCGTGTTCGTGATGACTACTTCTTCCGCCTTTGCGCTTCCAAGGTATGCGAATTCCTCAAGCATTTCCTCCGTAGTCCTCAGATACAGCGGTGCCTGGTCGTCTGCATCCTTGAAGCCCTTGCCGGCCATTATGATTCTCCTGTATACCTCGTCCTCCGGATCCATGAAATGCACGTCGCATGCCGCAACCACGGGTTTGCTGAATTCGTCGCCAAGAGCCACAATCTTTCTGTTTATCTCCATCAGCTCTTCTTTGCTGCTTATGGATACTTTTTCGCTTCTGATCATGAAATCATTGTTTCCAAGAGGCTGTATTTCCAGATAATCATAGAAATCCACAAGCCTTGCAATCTCCTGTTTGGAATGTCCCTTGAGGATGGCCTGGTAGAGTTCTCCGGCCTCACAGGCCGAACCGATGATCAGTCCCTCCCTGTATTTCAGGAACTCGCTCTTTGGGATTCTGGGCCTCCTGCTGTAAAAATCAATATGGGAATAGGATATGAGCCTGTAAAGGTTCACCCTGCCCACATCGTTCTGCGCAAGTATGATTGCGTGATGGGTCGGGAGCTTCTTCACAGAATCTTTTGACATGGTTCCAAGGGCATTCACGCCGCCAAGGCTGCGGATTCCTCTTTCAAGCAGCATCCCGCCGAACCGTATGAATATTTCCGCCGTCGCGCCTGCATCATCCACTGCCCTGTGATGGTTTTCAAGGGATACTCCCAGCGCTTTTGCAACTGCATCCAGCTTGTATTTATTCAGGCTCGGCATCAGTACCCTTGCAAGTGCAACTGTGTCTATGACCGTAAAGTCCGTTTCAATTCCCAGCAGCCTCGCATTTTCTTCAATGAAGCTCATATCAAAGGAGGCATTGTGGGCCACCATGACAGAATCTCTGCAAAAATCAAGGAATTCTGGCAGTACCTGATCTATCATAGGGGCATCCATAACCATATGGTCATTGATTCCCGTAAGCTTTTCGATTTCAAATGGGATGGGCACGTCCGGGTTGACGAAGGCACTGTAGCGTTCAGTCATAACACCATTTTCAATCCTGACGGCGCCGATTTCGATGATCCTGTTGCTTGTCGGACTGAACCCGGTCGTCTCTATGTCAAAAACCACATAGCTGTCGTCAAGGCTCTGGTCTTTGGAATTTACGATGATCTCCTTCAGGTCGTCCACCAGATATGCCTCCACCCCGTAAATAACCTTGAAGTCCACGCCTTTCGGGACCGCATGGTTCGCTTCCGGGAAGGACTGGACCACTCCGTGGTCGGTGATCGCCATCGCCTTATGTCCCCATTTTATTGCGCGGGAAATAAGATCCTTTACGTCCGTTACGCCGTCCATATCGCTCATCTTCGTATGGCAGTGGAGCTCCACCCTTTTTTCCGGGCTGGTGTCCATCCTGGTGGATGTGAAATCCTGGATTTTTCTGATGCCGGTTACCGAACCGATCGTCAGCTCGCTGTCGAACTTATCGATTGTCGTGACACCCTTGATTTTATAGAAGCCGCCTTTTTTCAGCCCTCCCAGGATCTCGTCGAGCTGTTCATTCTTAGCAAACATCTTGACAGTCATGGTGTCCGTGAAATCGGTAATATTGAACATGATGATGGTCTTTTCGTTCCTGATTTCCCTTGTATCCAGGCTGATGATCTTTCCTCTGATGACAATCTCACCCATTTCGCCCATGATCTGGCTCATCGGCATGTCGTCCTCTTCAAAATCCCTGCCATAAATAACATCCGGATTATCTGATTTCTTGTAATTTCCATAGCTGTTCCTGGAAAATCCGCCTTTGGCCTGTTTCTTTGCTTCGCCATCCTTTGCCTGCTTTCCGGATTCCGCACCTTCCCTGTTGGCTGCTCCTCCGGCCTTCTGTATTTCCGTCCCTGCTCCGGCATCACCTGCCGATACGGTCATTCCTTCTGCTCCGCCTGCCGGATCACCGCCTGTCTGACCTTCATACTCGTCATCCCCACCGCTGCTGATTGATGAATTTCCGACTATAAACGCAACCTCCTGGGCAATCTTAAGCTCGCTGTTCTTCCTTGCCCTGCTTGGCTCGGCAGCGAAATATTCCGCATGGATTTCTGTTTTGAATCCGAACCGCTCATTGAATATCTTGTCCAGCACCCTGACAAGCTCGTCAGTCTTGCTCCTTGCAATCACCGTATCCTCCATATGGAGGACAAGCTTCTGCTCTTCCGGGAATTCCCATTTCGCCATCCTGAACACATTATACTCAAGCATGCTGTAGGCTTTCAGTTCCTCCAGAATGCTTTCATAGTAGATCGTCATAAATTTTTCAGGTGTGTACTGGCTTGACAGCTGGTACTTTTCCAGGATTTTTATCGTAAGCGGCGCCTTTTCAAAAAGCTGGTCTTTAATAGCCCCTTCCAGGTAGAATATATTCTTTTTTGGAATGAGTCTGGTGCTCATCAGATATATCCTGAGAAAATCTTTGGCTTTGGTGGTGGTGACCTTCGTCACCTCCGCCTCAGCCAACAGATCGCCAATCTCATTATTCACTTGTAAGCTTGGAAATACTTCAAAAAATACTTTTCCCATTTTATCTATTCACTCCAATGAAGCAGCTCTTCTCTTAATACGTCAATAAGCTGGTCTTCCGGTACTTTCCTGATGATCTGGCCTTTCTTGATCAGAAGGCCTTCTCCTTTTCCGCCCGCAATCCCTATATCCGCTTCCTTTGCCTCTCCAGGCCCGTTCACGACACACCCCATGACCGCTACTTTTATGTCAAGGGGAATATCTGCGACCATTGCTTCCACTTTGTTTGCCAAGTCGATCAGGTTAATCTGGGTCCTTCCGCAGGTCGGACAGGAAACCACTTCGATTCCGCCTTTTCTTAACCCCAATGTCTTCAATATCAGTTTTGCTGATTTGATCTCTTCTACAGGATCTCCTGTCAGAGATACACGGATGGTATCTCCGATTCCCTGGTTCAGAATGATGCCAAGTCCTATCGCCGACTTGATGTTTCCCGACATGATGGTTCCTGATTCGGTTATCCCTACATGAAGGGGGTAATCCGTCTTCTTTGCAATCAGTTCGTGAGCCGCAACGCACATAAGTACGTCAGAAGACTTGATGCTGATTACCAGGTTGTCATATCCCAGTTCCTCAATCATCCTGACCTTATCCAGGGCGCTTTCCACGATGCCTTCTGCAGTGACGCCGCCGTATTTTGCCAGTATGTCCTTTTCCAGGGAACCGCTGTTAACCCCGACACGGATTGGTATTCCTTTTTCCTTAGCCATGTCTACAACAGCCCTGACCCTGTCTATGCTTCCGATATTGCCCGGATTGATACGGATCTTATCAGCGCCGTTTTCCATAGACGCAATCGCAAGGCGGTAGTCAAAATGGATATCTGCAACCAGGGGGATGCTGATCTGTTTCTTGATATCTGCCAGAGCCTTGGCGGCATCCATGGTAGGAACCGCACACCGGATGATGTCGCAGCCTGCCGCAGCCAGCCTGTTTATCTGTGCAACGGTCGCTTCCACATCCTCCGTCCTGGTATTCGTCATGGACTGGATGAGAATCGGATTTCCTCCTCCGATCACTCTGTCTCCTATTTTTATTACCTTCGTATGATCTCTATACATATTCATCTTCCTATCCGAATATATTCTTTATATCGTTGAACAGTACAAATACCATCAGCGCCATCAGGGCGATGAAACCGATAAAATGCACGAGTCCTTCCTTTTTAGGGTCTACCGGTTTTCCCCTGACAGCCTCGATGACCAGGAATACCAGTCTGCCGCCGTCAAGTGCCGGAATTGGAAGCAGATTCATGACGCCAAGGTTGGCGCTCAGAAGGATGGAGATATTGAGCATGTTCAGAATCACATAAAGGATTCCATCCTGTTTGCTTTCCTCATAAGTATCGCCGATGATGTTGACGATTCCCACGGGACCCGATACATCGTCTGCCTTGACCTGGCCCTGCAGCATCATGCCCAGGCTCTTGACCGTCGTTTTGATCCAGTAGCTTACTTCATAGCCGCTGTATCTGATTGTATCAAGGGCATTCCCCTTTGTCCGTGCGCCGCTGCTGGAAATTCCCATCAGATAGGCGCCGGACTCGCTGCGTTTAGGTTCTATTGTCACTGTCTCCGTTTTTCCGTCTCTTTCGTAAACCATCTTTACAGTCTCGCCCTGGTGCAGCTGCACATACAGGCTTACCTCTCTGTAAAGGTTGATTTTTTCGCCGTTCATCCTGACAATCACATCGCCTGCCTGCAGGCCGGCGGTTTCAGCCGGGTATCCCTCCATGATGCCTCCTATTACAGGAGCGTCATATCCGATATTTCCCACTATGATCAGAGAGAGTACGAAAGCCAGGATAAAATTGAAGGCCGGACCGGCCGCTACGACAGAGATCCTTGCCCATACGGACTTGTTTCCGAAGGCCTTCTCGTCATCACTTTCGCCGTCTTCCCCAACCATCATGCAGGAACCGCCGAAGGGGAGAATTTTTACGGAATATCTGGTTTCTCCCTTTACGAAGCTTAAGAGTCTTGGACCCATGCCGAGAGAAAATTCAATAACTCCGATGCCGTTTTTCTTCGCCAGTAGGAAATGGCCAAGTTCGTGTATAATTACAATAAGGCTGAATATCAGAAGTGCTATTACTATATCCAAGTTACCACCTGCTTTCAATCAATTCGTATGTCGTTTTTTCCGTCTCAAGTATCTCTTCAACTGAAGGGTTCTGCACTATTTTATGTTCTGACATGCAGCAGCTGATAATCTCGGGGATCTCAAGAAATCTGATCTTCCTGTCGAGGAACTTGCTTACCGCCAGTTCATTGGCTGCATTATAAACAGTAGGCATGGAACCGCCTGCCGCCGAAGCCTCAAACGCAAGCTGGAGTCCCGGAAAATTCACCTTGTCCGGCTGTTCAAATGTAAGCTGGGAAAGTTTCGCAAAATCCAGTCTTTCGCCTCCAAGGAAACGCCTTTCCGGATAAAAAAGCGCATACTGTATCGGCAGCTTCATATCGGGTGTCCCCAGCTGTGCAATGATTCCGCCGTCCACGAACTCAACCATGGAATGGATGACGCTCTGCGGATGCACGACTACTTCTATCCGGTCCAGATCCACATCAAAGAGCCACTTGGCTTCCATTACCTCCAGGCCCTTGTTTACAAGCGTCGCTGAATCTATTGTGATCTTGCGTCCCATCACCCAGTTGGGATGCTTCAGGGCATCCTCTACCTGAATTTCCTTCAGCTGGTCCATTGTCCTGCCCCGGAACGGGCCTCCGGATGCCGTAAGCAGGATCCTGCTTATCTTTTCCGGATCCTCACCCTTCAGGGACTGGAAAATCGCACTGTGCTCGCTGTCTACTGGAAGTATCCTGACGCCGTGCTCTTTTGCCAGAGGCATAATAATATGTCCCGCAGTCACAAGGGTTTCTTTGTTTGCAAGGGCTATATCCTTCCCAGCCTTTATGGCTTCAATCGTGGGCCTGATGCCTATCATTCCTACGATTGCCGTCACCAGGACCTCAACACTTTCCATCGTGGAAATTTCAATGAGCCCGTCCATTCCGGACAGTATTTCAACATTCAGGTCGGAAACTGCGCTCCTGAGTTCTAAAGCCTTTTCTTCAGCCCAGACGCAGGCCTTTTCAGGTCTGAATTCACGTATCTGCTGTTCCAGAAGTTTTATATTTCCTCCAGCCGCAAGGGCTGCTATCTTCAGTTCAGGATTGTTCCTTACTACATCTAAGGTCTGGGTTCCGATGGAACCTGTAGACCCCAAAACAGATATATGCTTCATTATATCCTTCTTCCTTTCTTACGTTATGATACCAGGGTCAAAAAGTCATGTGTTTTATGCCTGCATGAAAAACATGACTTTTTGACCCGCAAAACACCTTTTTTCCCCTGCATCATGTTATACGACTATGAAGGACGCAGTCCTGAATAGTCAAAATCTACATCAAAATCACAGCTAAGAAATAGATTACAGGAGCAGTAAAAATCACGCTGTCAAAGCGGTCCAGTATCCCGCCGTGTCCCGGAATCAGCTTCCCGTAATCCTTGATTTCATGATTTCTCTTAATGCCGGATGCTGCCAGATCGCCGATCTGGGAAATGACTGCGCCGATGGCACAGATCACTACGCATGCTGCCACCGGATTCCCGAATACTGTAAGGTGCTTTCCTAAAATCAGTGCATAGGCTGCTCCGAGCAGCGCCGCGCCTGCGACTCCGCCGACGGCGCCCTCTACTGATTTTTTAGGGCTCAGCTTCGGTGCAAGCTTGTGCTTTCCAAAAAGGACTCCCACACAGTATGCGCAGGTGTCGCATCCCCATGAGCACAGGAAAATAAGCCAGACGATATAGGCTCCTCCCTCCAGAATCCTTGTCTGATAGACATAAGAAAGCATCACTGCCACATAAAATATGCCGAAGAATCCAGCCATCGCCTGATCCGCATGGTATTTCGGATAGGTCAGCACATACACCGCCATAAACAGAATCAGGCCGCCGACCACCGATATAAACACAAAATCCCGGGAACCGAACCCGAGTATCAGGTAATAGGCCAGGGCAGCCAGGTATCCCGCTGCTCCCAGCACTGTCTTTTTTATTTTTACTACATTATACAATTCGCTTAAGCCTATCATGGAAACCCCAAGAAGCGTAAAAAGCAGTACATTGCCTCCTGCAATGATGGTTATTAAAGCGATCGCAATCAGTACGATCCCACTTGCCAATCGAGTCCAGAACATTGCTATTCCTCCTTTACGCCTCCGTAGCGTCTGTCTCTGCTGTTATATTTTTCAATCGCCTTTACAAGCTCCGCCTTGTCAAAATCCGGCCAGAACACGTCCGTAAAATAGAATTCCGAATATGCAAGCTGCCAGAGAAGGTAATTCGAAAGCCTCTGCTCACCGCTTGTCCTGATGAGCAGATCCGGATCCGGAATTCCCCTGGTATCCAGATAGCCTGCAAACGTGGCTTCATCGATATCTTCCATCGATATTTTTCCTGCATCCTTGTCCGCCATCATAGCTTTCATGGCACGGACCATCTCATCCCTGCTGCCATAATTTATCGCAATCTGAAAATTGAGGCCTTCATTATTCTTTGTGGCCTCCTCCAGCTCTTCTATCCGTTCCCTTATGTCCTGATCCAGACCGTTTTTATCGCCTATGACCCTGACCTTCATTCTGTTCTTTTCTGCCGTCTTCAGGCAGGTCTTCATATAGTTCCTAAGCAGCTTCATGATCGCCGAAACTTCTTCCGTCTGCCGCTTCCAGTTCTCTGTTGAAAATGCATATACCGTAAGATACTTTATCCCCATATTATATGCTTCTTCGCATATCCGCTCCACATTTTTGCTCCCCTGGACGTGTCCGTAGTTCCGTGGCATTCCTTTGCTTTTTGCCCATCGGCCGTTTCCATCCAGAATAATTGCAACATGCTGAGGAATTTTCATAATCGTGACCCCCTTCCTATTGTACTGTCATTATCGAGACCAAAGCGGCTTCGCCGCTTCCACGCAGAGCTTTTTATCTCACAGGACGAACTTTCCTATGAGGATTAGAGTGTCAAAAGCCCTCTCGTAACGTTCCGATTCGTCAATTTGCACATTCGCCATCTATCACATAGTGATACAAAACATGAATTGATGAGCAGCTTTATGAAGACGTTGGTACTTAGGCCGCGTACTTTACGGCCTTACGTACCACTACGTCTTCATCTAAGCGAGAGCGCGCTGCGAATCAACATGTTTTGCATCACGTCCTCATTCGAAAACCTGTGCAAATTGACGAACACTATTTTGTAAATGGGCTTTTGACACTCTTCTCCTATTAGATAAAAAAAGGGGCTGCTTCCCACACCGGTCCGAAACTGCGGGCCGGTGCAAAAGGTGCCCCTCTTTATGCTGCCTTCTCAAAGAAACACTTTATACAGTAAGGACTTCTTTTGATTTTGCTTCTACTGCCTTATCGATATCTGCAACATATTTATCTGTTAATTTCTGGATTTTTTCTTCTAATATTTTTACTTCGTCTTCTGAAACATCGCTTGATTTGATGAGTTTCTTGAAGGCATCATTTGCATCACGTCTGATATTACGCACTGCAACTTTGGCAGCTTCGCCTTTTTTCTTGATATCCTTAACCAGTTCTTTTCTTCTCTCTTCTGTAAGTTCAGGGAAAACGAGGCGGATGACTTTGCCGTCGTTGTTCGGTGTAAGACCCAGGTCTGACTGCATGATTGTCTTTTCGATTTCCTTTATCAGGCTTGATTCCCAAGGCTGTATCTGGATCATCCTTGCTTCGGGCACCGATATATTTGCGACCTGCTGGATTGCAGTCGGTGTTCCGTAATAATTTACTTTCAGTTTATCAAGCAGATGAGGATTTGCCCTTCCTGCTCTGATCGATGCATATTCTTCCTCTAATGACATATAGGATTTCTGCATTTTGCTTTCATACAACTGTATTCTCTCGTCCATTTCAATCTCCTCCTATGCGTTTATCATTATATATCCATTTATGATACAGTTACTTTTGTACCATTGAGTTTTCCTTCAATTGTATTGATAATACTGTCTGTTTCATTCAGACTGAATACAAGCATCGGCATCTTGTTTTCCATGCACATGATTGATGCCGTAAGGTCTACTACCGCAAGCTTGTTGTCGATTACATCCTGTATATGGATCTCATCGAATCTGACCGCTTCCGGATTGATCTTAGGATCGCTGTCATAGACTCCGTCGACTGCTTTGGCAAGAAGTATGGCATCCGCCTCTATCTCGACTGCTCTTAATACCGTAGTCGTATCTGTTGAAAAGTAAGGGTGTCCGATTCCGCCTGCAAAAAATACGACCTTTCCTTCTTCCAGGTTCCTGACGGCCTTATCCTTTGAGAAAAGATCAGTGAACGCACCACATGTGAATGGAGTGAATATCTCTGTCGACATGCCTGCAGTCCGGAAGATTTCAGACACATAAAGGCAGTTCATGACAGTTGCGAGCATGCCGATCTGGTCAGCCTTCGTCCTGTCTATGTTTTCGCTGGTCCTTCCTCTCCAGAAATTACCGCCGCCTATTACGACGCCAACCTGGATTCCTTTGTCTGTAATCGTTTTGACCTGCTTTGCGACCTCAGTCACCGTAGCTTCGTCAAAACCTGTTTTCTTATCGCCTGCGAGGGCTTCCCCGCTTAATTTAAGTAAAACTCTTTTCATCATTTTTACCTCTTATCGCTTTTTATCGTCTTCAAAGAATTTATTGTACATATTACATCCATTGTATCACAATTTCATAAAATAGTATAAGAATTTATTTCTGCTGCTTTTCCGAAAGGACTATTGTCTGTTACCGGTCACGGAGTGAACAATAACTTTTGACTTGACTGCCATATATTTTTATGTAAAGAAAACGGCTTCACGAAACACTTCGCAAAGCCGTCTTCTGTACAGCTTGTATTAATAATTACTGGCCTAACTGTCTTGCTACTTCTTCTGCAAAGTTTTCTTCTTTCTTTTCGATACCTTCGCCTGTTTCAAAACGGATGAAACGTTTTACAGTAATTTTAGCTCCTGCTTCTTTAGCTACCTGATCAACGTATTTTCCAACTGTAAGATCGCCGTCTTTTACATAAACCTGATCTAAGAGACAAACTTCCTTGAGTTCTTTGTTTAAACGTCCGATGATCATTTTTTCAATGATGTTTTCAGGTTTTCCAGGATTTTCGTTCATAGCCTGTGCTTTTAAGATTTCTGTTTCATGAGCGATATAATCTTCTGAAACTTCATTTCTTGATACATACTTAGGAGTGATTGCTGCAACCTGCATTGCAACATTCTTGAGTGCTTCTTTCACAGTGTCGTTAACAACGTCTGTTTCAGCTTCAACAACAACACCGATTCTTCCGCCGCCATGGATATAGGATACGACACATCCGTTTTCAGCTGTCACTTTTGCAAATCTTCTGATGTTGAGGTTTTCACCAATCACTGCGATTTTTTCTGAAAGAACATCTTTTACAGTCTTAGTAGCGTCTTTTGCCCATGCTGATGCTAATAAAGCTTCTACATCTGCAACATCTGCAGCTGCAACCTGTTCAACAACATCTGCTACGAATCCCTGGAATTCAGCATTCTTTGCAACGAAATCTGTTTCGCTGTTTACTTCTACGATCGCTGCTACTTTATCGTCTTTGATGATTGCCTGAACCATACCTTCAGCTGCGATTCTTCCAGCTTTCTTTTCAGCTTTTGCCTGACCGTTCTTTCTTAAGTATTCAATTGCTAAGTCCATATCTCCGTCAGTTTCTGAAAGTGCTTTTTTGCAATCCATCATACCTGCGCCGCTTATTTCTCTTAATTCTTTTACCATTGCTGCTGTAACTGCCATCTTAAATACCTCCGTATATTTTTTAAATTTTTGTTCTGCATATGAAAATGCTTCAACCTGTCACACAGGCTGAAGCATTGAAATCTAAAATTTAAGCTTCAACTGCCACTTCAGCTGCTTCTTCAGTCATCTGACTTCCCTGATTAGCTTCGATTACTGCATCTGCCATCTTAGATACGATAAGCTTAACTGCTCTGATTGCGTCATCGTTTCCTGGGATAACGAAATCTAATTCTTCTGGATCACAGTTAGTATCAGCGATACCAACCAACGGAATTCCGAGTGTATGTGCTTCCTGGATACAGATTCTTTCCTTCTTAGGATCTACAACAAAGATAGCGTCTGGCACTCTCTTCATGTTCTTGATTCCGCCAAGGTTCTTTTCGAGCTTTCCTAATTCTTTCTTTAATTCGATTACTTCTTTTTTAGGAAGAACTTCGAAAGTTCCATCTTCCTGCATAGTTTCGATCGCTTTTAATCTTGCGATTCTGCTCTGGATGGTTTTGAAGTTTGTAAGCATTCCGCCTAACCATCTTTCGTTGATATAGTACATTCCGCAACGTTCAGCTTCTGCTTTGATAGCGTCCTGAGCCTGCTTTTTAGTACCTACGAAAAGAACTGTGCCTCCATCAGCAACTACGTCTGAGATTGCTTTGTAAGCTTCGTCTACTTTACCTACAGATTTCTGTAAGTCGATAATGTAGATTCCGTTTCTTTCTGTGTAGATGTACTCTGCCATTTTAGGGTTCCATCTTCTTGTCTGATGTCCAAAATGTACACCTGCTTCAAGTAACTGTTTCATTGATATTACGCTCATAATTTACCTCCATTTGGTTGTTTTCTTCCGCATGCTTCCCTTCTCCAGGCTACCTTTTAGGCACCGTCCTGAAAATCCGAATGCGTGTTTTTTTAACGTAACGATTATATCACAAAGATTTGTGGTAATCAAGTTATTATTTGAAACTCTTTTGAACCGTCGTTACTATTCACAGCCATTTTAATGTGTTGTGTTATTTTTCAACATCTTCTCCTCAACACATAACCCATTTATTTTGTACTCCATTGTGTTAAAACGCCTTGAAAAATGAGCACTTTTCAGCATTTTTTCTTGCATTAGTAATTGGCATATCATACAATAAACACATCCCGATTAAGGCGATAATTCTTATTATATAATAATTTGAAGTTATAAACATACAGGAGGTCACTATGCAATACTATCAATTTGAAAAAATCTTTTCTCAGATGGAAAAAGAATTTGGGAAAGTAAACTCTGGCCAGGAAGAATATCATGCTATGATGCTGATGCCGTTAGAAGGTAACGCGCTTAAAATCCACCGTAAATATCCTTCCTCTAATAGCAGAAGGCTCAGAGAGGCCATTGCATTAGTTCTCTTCGATGTAAAAGAACAATGTACAGGAGAAAGCATTAATACGGATTCTTTTCGAGACGATGACAATCAGCGCCTTGAAAGAGCACTTCTTATGGCATTCGATCCCTTTACAAACCAAGAAGTAAAAGAAGTCATCACTAGCCAGACAACTATTGATTTATCCGATCATGACCAGCTTCATGCTTACTATGTTGAACCCGTCCGCTGTCTTTTGAGAATAAAAGAATCGATAGATACATGGGTTAAACAGAACGGGGCTGATGGATATTTTGATTTTATAGAGCAGTTCATGGGGTCCAAAATTCATGGGGATGAAATGAAATTTTCCGTTTTGGCACCAAAATAATCAATACAGAAAGAGTCTACTCTTATGATGAATCGAGTAGGCTCTTTTTTATTCATTTATCCGGCTCTGAATAGTAACGAACTATCCACTCCGGCATTACTGTTCACTCTGTGACTAGTAACACGCTTCCATCCCAAATATGCATCCTGCTAATGTCCTGAAATCGTTTCTGCAATCTCTTCGTATGTGGAATCGCTCCCGAATACATAGTCTCCGGTCTGTATTGAATTCTGGTAACCGCACTTTTCCAGGTAGGAGATAAAGTTTTCACTTTTTCCGACAAGTCCGGCTGCTTCCAGAAGGTCTGCAATGTCTTCGGAACACATTCCGGGAGTGATTGTAATTGCCACATCTGACGCCCCGTATGGTTCTGTTCTGCCTCCGGATATCTCTGCCGATGAAAGGTCTCCTTCCTCTGCAGATTCCTCTGCTGGTGGCAGCGTTGCTGCCTGATCTGATGCCTCTTCCTCCTGAACCATTTCAGCCGCCTGATTCCCGGCTGTTTCCAATGTCCCCTTCTCCTCGTCTTCCGCTTTTCCTTCCGCCTTCAGGAAGAGGACATTCTCCTCCCTTACCATTCCGAGCGCCTCTGCTTTTTCCATAATTTCCTTGTTGCTCATGGTCTGGTCCCGGAAGCTGAATGCGATGGACAGCACTGCCGCAGCTATGATTATTCCTGTTCCCAGACCTCTTACATAATGGCTTGATTTCATTTTCTTTCCTCTTTAAATAGATCCAGCACAAGCCGGACTTCACCGACTCCTATTCCCAGTTCCTTAGCAATTTTCAGATGCGTCATTCCGTTTTTGTACAAATCCATAATTTTGCTGTTGCTGTTTGTGCCAGTATTTCTGATTTCTTTGGTTTCTTCTTTGATTTTTTCTTTGATCTCTTCTTTAGTCTCTTCTTCTGTTTCTTCTGTCTCTTGTTTAGTCTCTTGCTTAGTCTCTTGCTTAGTTTCTTGTTTAGTCTCTTGCTTAGTCTCTTGCTTAGTTTCTTGCTTAGTTTCTTGCTTAGTTTCTTGCTTAGTCTCTTCTTCCAACCCTTTCAGAGAAACCGGACCTGCCGCTTCTGCCGGTTGCAAAGGCTTCGCTTCCGGTCCTCCCAGGTCTTTTTTTATGGCTTTTTCCTTATCGTTGAGCATGCTGTATAAAAACATCACTTCCTTGTGGCTCCTGTTGATCTCAGCAAGTACTGTATCAGAATATTCGCTTACAGCCATTATCTTTTCATTTGATAATTTTGCAAGTTCCCTTTCTGTCTTCTCTACTACATTTTCCGCGGTCTCATCAACAGTGCTGTCAATTTTCAGCTTTGCTTCTATGATTTCCTTCTCTATCATGGTTTTAAAAACATCTGCCTTAGCGACGGGTCCTCCGCTTTGATCAGATGTTTTTTCGGAAATGAAGTAACTTCCCGCAACCAGGGCAATGCCTATTATGATTAGACACATTTCTAAAACTGTCATCTGTTTCTCCTTGCTATCTCTATACTGGACAGCTGCCAGAGCAGCCTAGAGCGGCAGCATTTTGATTTCTGCGCCTTCTCTTACGAATTGGCTGTATTTCCTTTCATCCCTTATAAAGAGCATGGAATCAGAAATCACAAGCCTTGTTCCCGGATATATGGTACCGCTGGCCTTTATTCTTGCATCTGTATCCCTGGCCAGGATACCGCTTATCTTCTCTATCTCGTTTTTATTTTCCTCATAGCTGATTTCTATTCCACGGAAGACCTCTGCAAGTTTACGTATATCCTGCATTTTGTCAGACGCAATTTTTTCTCCCATTCCAAGTTTTTTTCTGAATGCCGATAAAATCGGCATCATCCTGGCAAGTTCCTTCTCCTGATTTCGGACTTCCTTCTTCAGCTCCTGATACTGTTCCTTCATCAGTGGGTCTGCACCGACTTCGATCACTGTATCCGAACCCATCGGGGAACCCAGCGTATTCGCTTTTACCAGATTTGCAGCCCTTACCATTCCGCCGATGATATAGCCTTTCCGTCCTTCTACACAGATTTCACCCTTTGAAGAGACCCTGCTGTGGAGTATTGCTTCTGCAATGACGTCGCCTTGTGCTGTTGCCTGGGCACTCTCAATGAATTTCGTTATGATATTTCCTCCTGCATAAAGGCTTCCTTTGCCCATGCCCTGTATACCGCGCCTGAGTACTATGTGTCCTTTTGCTTCAAGAGCTGCTGCCTCTACAAATCCCCTGACCTCAATGTTTCCGGCTGCACTGACTTTGAATCCGCTTCTGACATTTCCATACACCACAACGCTTCCTTCGTAAATGATATCGCCGGTGGAGGTATCCACATCGCCTTTCACTTCATAGACATCAGATACAAGAACCTTGCCATCTATCAGGGATACATGTCCGCTTACATCTGACACGATCGACAGTTTATCTTCGGAAAGCGATATATTCCTTCCGAATCTGAGCATCTTCTTTTTCGCTTCCCTGGGCTTCAATATTTCCCCATAAATGTTCTGTCCTGGCTGCCCGGGTGTTTCCTTTATTAAAACAGCAAGCACCTCGCCCTTTTCAACATGACTGATATTATTGAGCTGGTGGAAATCAACAGTACCGTCATCATTGAGTTTTGGCCTTGCCTTCAGTTCTCTATTGAAATGATACCTTATTTCTGCATCCTTTCCTTTTACCGGTTCGGTTCCTTTTGCCACGATATACTCTGCAGAGTAGTCCCTCTCCTTCAAAAAGCTTTCTATTGCCGGAATGTCTATACCATGCCTGATTTCTTTCGAAGCCAGATAGTCCGTTATTTCTGACAGGGTCAGCCTCTGTCCCTGCTCAGATGGCGGGTAAAATCTTGCCGTAGCCTTCATTTTATCAGATGAAACTTCTATTTTCAGCATTTCATCCTGATTCTGTCCCAGATCTCCGTTCGTCTGCCCCATATTCTGCACTCCTTATATGCTGTTCAGTATGCCCATATAGCTTCCCATTTTCTGTTTCATCTTCTGCAGAGCCTTCGTATGGAGCTGTGAAATCCTCGATTCAGATACTTCAAGCACCTTGCTGATTTCCTTGAGCGTCATATCTTCATAATAATACAGAAGAATCACCTTCTTTTCCTTCTCGGTGAGAAGTTCCAGGGACTGGGCAAGGGTTTCCTTCAATTCGCTGCTCTCCACGATTTTTTCCGGCTGTTCGAAATGCGAGGATTTTCCGCCTTCATAAGGTATGTCGCTACCCTGCTCGAGATATTCGTTCAGTGATACCAGATTTGTTATTTTCATCTGGGACTTCCAGTTCAGCAGCTCATCCTGGGATATTTCCAGCTTTGCTGCCACTTCTTCATTTGTGGCGGACTTTCCGGATTCAGCCTCGATCATTCTGTTCGCTGCATCAATCTTCTTCTGTTTCTGTCTCAGCGTCCTCGGTATCCAGTCCATCTTACGTATCTGATCCAGTATAGCCCCCCTGATTCTGAGACTTGCGTAAGTTTCAAATTTCACAGCCTTTGTATAATCAAACTTGTCTATTGCATCAATGAGGCCAAATATTCCATATCCAACCAGGTCGTCATACTCAACATTATAGCCCAGATACATGCTGAGCCTTCCTGCTACCAGTTTAACAAGAGGGGCATATTCAATAATGATTTTTTCTCTTAATTCAGGCGTTCTGCCTTTTGAATAAGCCTCCCATAACTTCTGTTTCCCCGTTTCGTCCATATTTTCCTCCATTCGGCCTGATGCCTTTCCTGTTTATTTTTCCGTCTCCTCCTCTGATGTCTCTTCCTGGTCTTTGTTGTTATCTGTGTTTATCGTTCGCTCAACCACTATTTTTACAATACATCCCAATACATAGAAAACCAGCAGCACCATAAAAAGCGTTGTCAGGAATGTCATTGTGTTTACTTTTTGAAATGCTGTAACAATACATGTAATAAGCCCTGCAATCAGCATGATTATGGCCGGTATCTGTCTTGTATTCATCCTGTCCTCCTCAACATATCCTTATATTGATTTCGGCGGTCTCCCAACGGATTTGACCTTCAATTCCCCCGAAGCGGAATGGAATTCTATCGTCCTGCCATAGTTATCCCCTATATCTTCAGCCAAAACAGCTATGCCTAGTTCCCGCAGCTTCATCTTTGTAGCCTCTACATTCCGTAAGCCGATTTTCATCATATCGCTTTGTCTGCTGAAAGCAAACATCTGGGCTCCGCCCGCAATCTTTGCTACGAGTCTTCTTTTTACCGCACCCGACTCCACCATAGCCTCTACCAGCCCGGTAATTCCCGTGTCGGCAAATTTCGCCTTGTTCCTGTTGTTACTGATTTTTGTGCTGTCCGGCAGCATCACATGGGCGAGGCCCGCAACCCTTGATACCGGATCATAAAGTGCGATGCCTACGCACGAACCCAGCCCCAGCGTAGTAATCGCTTCCGGATAAGGACAGACTTTGTAATCTGCCATCCCTACTTTGATCATCTCGTTCATTTTCACTTTACCACCCTGTTATAGACCCAGAGCTTCCAGAATCCTGTCGTAGGATGCCAGCTCCGGAATAAGAATGAAATACCCGCTGATCATCATTTTTGCTGATATGCAGGTCTCAATAAGCAGTGCCTTGTCGCCGGTTTTTCCAAATTCAATTGCCGGTACGCTGAGAATTGCTCCGGCCATATCTATACTGATATAGGGAACCGATGCTGTAATTGTCAGATTGGTAAGGGCCGACAGGGATGACAGATATGCACCTGCAATTATATTCCCTGCCTCCTGCAGTGCTGATAAATCCATTGCAGAAAATGTGTTCCCCGCTGGTTTTTCCCTGCCCATAAGCTGGTCTGCAAGGCGGTGGGCCGAAGCCTCTTTTAACAGGAACATCATGCTTCCTGCCACATCGCCCTCCAACAGCAAATAGATTCCCACAACGATCTCTTCTTCGCTGCAGACCACAGAGGTAAGCTGATCGAATCCTGTCATTGCAACCTTCGGAATCTTCATGTCTATCCTCATGTTCAGAAGCTTTGCAAGAGCCGTGGTTGCATTCCCGGCTCCGATATTGCCTATTTCCTTAAGCACATCAAAATAAACCGAATCCATGTTATCCAAATCGACTTTTGGCATTTGCCGCGCCTCCCTGTTTATCTAGTCTGAAATAACGGCACTGATGTCAAATAGCGAAATCAGTTCATCATTATGCTTCCCTACTCCGTTTATGAATGAGCTCCTGCCTTCAGCAGAAACGCACATCTGTCTGTCCACATCGGCATCTTCGAGAGTTACTACTTCCCTTACCTCGTCTACAATGACACCAACTGCTCCCTGCTGCTCAGGTTCAAGAATAATGATCCTGGTTTCATTTGTAAACTCATCTTCGGAAAGGCCCATTTTTGTTCTGATGCTCATAACCGGCACGATTTCTCCTCTGAGATTGATCACCCCTCTGAAATAATGCTGAGCCTTCGGGACTCTGGTGATTTTCTGCATGCGCACAATGTTATCCACGTATTTAATATCAAAACCGTACTGTTCATCTTCAATCCTGACGACGATGTACTGAATCGGTCCTGATTCTGCTTTATTTTCTTCCATTCCGGCACCCCCTATACTAAAGTATTGACATCAAGGATCAGCGCTACTTCTCCATCGCCGAGAATGGTTGCTCCGCTGATCAGCTTGCTGTTTCTGATATATTTTCCAATCGGCTTGATTACGATTTCCTGCTGTCCTATAAGGCTGTCAACAACCAGCCCTGCGAATCTGTCGCCCTTCTTGATGATGACGACAGTCATATTTTCCTGCGCCTCTTCTACAGCTCCGGTTTCCAATATACCGTTCATCCGTACGACCGGGATTACAGCTCCCCTGAGATGGATTACTTCCCTTCCCTGTACATGCCTGATATCAGACACCGGTATATCTTCTATGGTCTGGATCGTTCCCAATGGAATCGCATACTTTTCTTTTGCGACCTCCACCATAAGCGCCTGTATGATCGCCAGGGTAAGTGGAAGCCTTATGATAAATTTACTTCCTTCTCCAAGAACGCTTCTGACCTCGACGTCCCCCCCAAGGCTCTCTATTTTTGACTTGACCACATCAAGTCCGACACCTCTGCCTGAAATATCCGAAACTTTTTTCGACATTGAAAAGCTTGGCAGGAACAGCAGGTTTATGATATCCCTGTCGTTCATGGTGTCCGCCTGTTCTCTGGTAATGGTTCCTCTTTCAACAGCTTTTTCCCTTACGTTCTCAACATCAATCCCATTTCCATCATCCCTTACTTCTATCACCACGTTGTTTCCGTCCTGATAGGCATCCAGAAAAATAGCTCCCTGTTCATTCTTTCCCCGGGCGATACGTTTTTCTCCAGATTCCAGTCCGTGATCGGCTGAGTTTCTCAGCAGATGCATGAGGGGATCGCCGATCTCATCTATTACCGTTCTGTCCAGTTCGGTATCCTCACCGCTCATATACAGTTCCATTTTTTTGTCCAGCTTCTTGCTCAGATCCCTGATCATCCTCGGAAAGCGGTTTACAACGCTCTCGATAGGAACCATCCTGACTTTCATCACGGATTCATGGAGATTTGTCGTAACCCTTTCCAGGTATTCAATCTGATCACGAAAACCATTACGGCCTCTGCCTGAATCAGTGGAATCGGCCGACACGATGCTGTTTTTTGCAATAATGAGTTCGCTGACCAGGTTCATCAGTTCATCCAGTTTCTCTATGTCGACTCTCACTGTGCGGTTTGAAACAGGTTTTCCCTGCTTTTTTGTGGAAACAGCCTGGTTTTTCTGTTCCTTTGCTTCCCCTGGCTGTTCCTTTTCATTTTCCTTGGTTTCGGCACTTCCGGCTTCGGATACAGAATCAGATTTGAGTTCGATTTTGCCTCCTGTTGCTTTTGCAATTTCCGAAACGTTTTCAACAGCCTTGATTATTTTTTCAACCGGATGCTCTGAAATCACAAGCAGGCTGAAATCAAAATCGAATTTTTCATCTTCGATATCATCTACGCCTGGCTCTGCTCTGACAATTTCACCAAGTTCTTCTATTGCCTTAAACACAAGAAACGCTCTGGCCGCTTTCAGCACGCAGCTTTCCTGTACATAAACAGTCAGACCGTATACATTCATTCCCTGGCTGACAGCCTCATCGAATGCATGCATCTCATAATCCGCAATTTTGATGCTTCTGTATTTGTTTTCATCAGAAGCCGGTGCTGCAGTTTTTCCTGCTGTTTTCGCTATAACCGCCGCAGTGCTTTCGCCGCCGAGCAGCCGGTTCAGTTCTCCGACGATCTTTTCATTATCGTCAGTTCCCTCGTCCGATGTCTGCTGGATATTTTCCAGATATGCTTCAAGGGCATCCAGGCACTGAAAAAGCACATCGACCAGTTCTGCAGTCACGCTCATCTTTCCGTTCCTGATTTCAGACAGCACATTTTCCATATCATGGGTCAGCCGCTGCATCCTCTTATAGCCCATAGTGCCTGCCATCCCTTTAAGGGAATGGGCAGCACGGAAGATTTCGTTTATCGTATCCTTATTATCAGGCTCCTTCTCTATAATGAGCAGGTGCTCGTTCAGACTCTGTAAATGTTCTTTTGTTTCATCGATAAAAATTTCCAAATACTGGCTAACATCCATTTTCATGTACCCCCACATTCTTCATAATTGATTCAGATAATTTGTCGAGCGGCACTACTGCATCTGCAAGACAGGCATCTGCTATTGCCTTGGGCATTCCATATACAACGCTTGTCGCTTCGTCCTGGGCTATGACATAGGTGCTTTTTCCCGTGCTGAGTCTGCGTATGCCTTCAGTTCCGTCGCTGCCCATTCCTGTCATCACCACACAGATGATTTCATCGAAACCGCAGTCCAGAAGCGATTCGTACATCAGGTTTGCGCATGGCCTGAGTCCTCCGACAGGAGCGTCCTTCGTGAGCAGGACCCTGTGCCTTTTCATACCGTCCCTGGCGATTTTCATATGCATTCCGCCGGGTGCTATGTATGCGCATCCATTTTCTATCATTTCCCCATCCTCTGCTTCCTTCACCCTGATCCGGCTCATTTCGTTAAGGCGCAGGGCAAGGGAATTGGTAAATCCGGGGGGCATATGCTGTACAATCAGTATGCCGGCATCTATATCAGCGGGAATCAGCGGCAGGACCGACTGTAAAGACCTTGGGCCTCCAGTGGAACAGGCAAGGGCCACAACCCTGGATCCTCCGGCTTCAGCGGTGTTTCTGCTGACCTCCGTATCCTTCAGGGCCCGCACTGTCTTTCTGCAGACAGGCTCCTGAGACTTCTCACCAGAACGGGGCATTACTGCTGCCGCAAGCATCTCGAGCAGTGCCTGCTTAAAGCCGATGCCTCTGGCTTCCAGGTAATTTCCCGGCTTGGTGACGAAATCAAAAGCTCCAAGTTCAAGGGCTCTGATTGTTTCTGCCGCACCTTCTCTGGTCAGTGTACTGACCATTACGATCCTGGCCTTCATCTTGTTTTTCTGAAGCTGTTCTAATAGTTCAAGCCCTGTCATCCTGGGCATATTGATGTCAAGCAGGACGGCATCGTATTCCTTTTCAATCAGCAGTTCAAAAGCCTCGAGCCCGTCTTTTGCCATATCTGCAGTCCGGAACCGTTTATCCGATTCCACAATATCGCTCATGACTCTTCTCATAAGCGCGGAGTCATCAACAATCAGAATATTTTTTTTCATATTTTTCAGCTCTTTTCACTCTTGCGGATTTTTCTTTCTTCTTCAAATATATATCGGATAATCGCTTCTCTTTCATCACTTACGATCTGTTCAAACTCAATTCTGTTTCCGAAGGACGACTTTCTGTTGGCCGTTTCTTCCGAAAGCAGCACTCTGCCGATTACATGAAACTCCCTCAGTATAAAATTCTGCTGTATATGAAAGCAGATAGCCATGAGGCTTCCTTTTTCAAGCTGCCGGTCGGTGACCAGATTCATACCGCCTCCGCTTATATCCACAATGGTGCCCTGCTCGAATTTTTTTGCGGGAGCTTCCATTTCTTCGGCAATTCCCATCAGCAGGCTTTCCAGGTCCTCCCTGCTGCTTTCCGCCTCCGTCAGCGGTCTGAAATACGTATTGATGGTGCATCTGAATCTATAATGCTCCCTTCTCTGAAACTTGACAAGGGCTGATATAAGTTTCACAACCAGATAATAAATATTGCCGCTCCTGTTCCGCTCCACGACTCTTCCAAAGCATCTGTAAAGGCCTTTTTCCGTATAGAAAATCATTTCAAATATCCCGTTTAAAGGCAGAAGTATGATTCTGCCTCCTTCCATAGGCATGGTGACCTTTATATCTGTTTCGCCTGTGATATCTATTACCTGGCTCTTTAATTTCCGGTTATCGATTTTTATTTCTTTGACGTCTCCGTCCCTTCGCACTGCCTTGACTTCTGCTTTGTCCCCTATGGATAGTATGTCTGAAATCATAATCAAACCCCTTATTCTACATTTTTCTGTTCATCAGCCCGGCAATGATCTGGACGAAGCCCTGCTGCTGCGGCTGGTTCTGGGTACTTTCTGCAAATACAGAAGCCAGCCGTTCGAAGGCCTTCGATGATTTTGCCCAGGGGTTCTGGATGCTGATCGGGGTCTGCTGTATGACAGCTCTCGATATATTCCTGTCTTCCGGGACATAACCCAGGAATCCTATTCTGATATCAAGAAACCTTTTGACCACTGCATTCAGCTTACTGTAAAGAACTGCGCCTTCATGCTCAGACCCGACCCTGTTCGTTACCACACGTATGCTGGTATTTTCATTGCCAAATCCCGGAGTCCTGTTCAATATCTTAAGGAGCGAGTAGGCGTCCGTTACCGAAGTCGGTTCCGGCGTCACTACCAGCAGGATTTCAGCGCATGCCGTCAGAAAACTGACGACCGAATCCGATATTCCCGCACCCGTGTCAATAATGATGATATCAGCTATCTCGTCCAGTTCACAGAGGCAGCCTGCCAGATATTCGATCTGAGGCTTCGTCAGGTTCCCCATGCCGGGAATCCCGGATCCTCCTGATATAAAACCAATGCCCATAGGCCCCTGGGTTATGATGTCCCTGATGCCTTTTCCTCCGTAGATCAGATCGCTGAAATTATACTTTGGAACAGCCCCGAACATGACCTCTATGTTGGCCAGTCCGAAATCAGCATCGAAAATGACCACCCTGTGCTGCAGCTTTGTCAGCTGTATGGCAAGATTTATCGATACGTTGGATTTTCCTACTCCGCCCTTCCCGCTTGTGACAGCTATCACCTTCGCCGGTTTCGGATGATCCTGGTTCTGTATTTTCTTCTGGCTGTTATCCTGTCTGTTCATTTTTATGATAGTTCTAAGCCGTTCTGCCTGATCCATTGCTTACTTCCCTCCTAAAAGCCGTTTGACGATACTCTGCCCATTGAACTGCTCGATATCGTCAGGTACATTCTGGCCACAGGTTATATATGACATTTCCGCACCCGAATGCAGCTTAATATTCAGCAGATTCCCCAGCTTCGCCGTTTCATCGGTTTTTGTGAAAATCAGCTTGTAATCAGCCATTCCCGCATATGCCTGGGTAATCTCGATCAGATCGGCGTACTTTGTTGTTGCGCTGACCACCAGGAATACCTCGGTCTCAGCTTCCTGGTCCATGGAATCCAGCAGATTTTTAATCTCGCCTTTCTGGTCCTCGTTCTTGTAAAAATGACCCGCCGTATCGACCAGGATAAGGTCATAGTCTGCGTAATCCTCTTCGGCCTGCTGAAGCTCCTCAGGCGTATAGATTACCCTGAAAGGGATATCCAGGATATTTGCATAGGTTCTGAGCTGTTCCGCTGCAGCGATCCTATAGGTATCTGCGGTAAGAAGCACCACTTTCTTCTTTTCCTCAACGCAGAATCTGGAAGCGATTTTTGCGATGGTAGTGGTTTTTCCGACCCCGGTGGGTCCGATGAAAAATACGGTTTTTGGCTTCTGGTCCGAAAGGGTGATCGGATTTGCCTCTCCGAATTTCAATATCATTTTCTGGTAAATGCCTGCCAGTATGGATCCAAGCTCAGCTTCGCTCCTCATATTCTGGTCAATCTCTCCGATAATCTGGTTTGCATATTTTTCGTCTACTTCATTTTCAATCATGGTGCTGTAGATCAGCTGCATGCAATGAAATGCTTCGCTCTTTTCCACGGCCTCTTCTTTCACTGCGTCTGAACCAACTTCCCTTTTCAATTCGCTGCCGGTTGCCGTCTGGCGTTCAAGCATGCTCTGGAGACTGTCCAGGCGTTTTTCAATGGCAGAGGTTTCTTTAAGAACATCTTCCGGTTCTTCAAGCGCTGCCGTGACCTCAGTGGTGCCTGACCTGAAAAATCTGAATATTCCTTTCGGCCTTGTTATTTTTACATTCATGACGATTGCGGTGCTTCCCAGCTCTTCCTTTGCCTTTAGAACAGCCTCCGCTTCCGTCCTGCCCTGATATTTTTTTATGATCATGATTCGGTCACCATCCCTACTGACTGTAATTCAACGTTGGAATCTATTTCGTTGTATGATACTACGATTAAGTCTTTAAAATAATCCTCTGTAAGCTTTTTAAAATACATCCTTACGATAGGGGACGTAATGACAATTGCATTCCTTCCGAGATTTTCAAGCTTTTTGATTTCCTGCTCGACGGATGCAAGGATGCCCTGCGTCCTTTCCGGGTCCAGTGAAAGATATGCTCCCTGTTCCGTCTGCTTGACAGAGCCCATGATATCCTGCTCAATCTTCGGATCCAGGGTGATGACGCTGGTCGCCTCTCCAGCTGGAAAATATTTATGGGAAATAGCCCTCTTCAGACCCTGCCTTGCATATTCCGTCAGTATGTCCGTATCCCTCGTTATTCCCGCATTGTTTGAAAGCGCTTCGAAAATCGTCAGCAGATCTCTGATTGAAATGCCTTCTTTCAGGAGGTTCTGCAGCACCCTCTGTATCTCGCCAAGTCCGAGTGCCTTTGGAACAAGTTCCTCGATCAGCGCCGGATTCGACTCCTTCAGGTTGTTCACGAGATTCTGGACATCCTGTCTTGTAAGAAGCTCGTCTATGTGTGTCCTGATGATTTCCGTCAGGTGGGTCGCTATAATGGACGGCGGATCAACTACCGTATAACCCAGGCTTTCCGCCCGTTCCCGCTGTCCCTCTGTAATCCAGATAGCCGGAAGATGGAAGGATGGCTCAAATGTAGGGATTCCCGTGATTTCCTCCTCCACGAACCCCGGATTCATGGCCATGTAATGGTCAAAAAGAATTTCCCCGCTGCTGACCTGTACACCTTTTATTTTTATGATATACTGGTTCGGGTTCAGCTGAATGTTATCCCTGAGGCGTATGATCGGTACGATTGTTCCAAGTTCTATGGCTATCTGCCGCCTGATCATGACCACCCTGTCAAGAAGGTCGCCTCCCTGGTTTACGTCAGCCAGTGGTATGATTCCGTATCCGAATTCCAGTTCTATCGGATCCACCTGCAGCAGCGAAACCACGTTTTCGGGCCTCCTGATTTCTTCTGCCTGGCTTTCGTCAGCGTCAGCCTCCTGCTCTATGGCTGCGATTCCCTGCTTCTTATCTGCCCATCTTCCTGCCAGTATAAACATGATTCCTTCTGCCACAAAAAGGAAGGTGCTCAGGGGCGTTGCTATACCAAGAAATATCAGCGTTCCGCCAACCATATAAAGCACTTTTGGCAGAGAAAAGAGCTGCCCGATGACTGCGGAGGTGAAGTCCGCTTTGTTGCTTGCTTTCGTGACGATAATACCTGTTGAGAGGGAAATCATCAATGACGGGATCTGACTGATCAGACCGTCGCCGATCGTCAGAACAGAATATTTTGCAAGAGCCTCTGCCACAGGCAGTTCCTGCCTCAGTACGCCGATCGAAAGTCCTCCGACAATATTGATGACCGTGATGATGAGGCCTGTTACCGCATCCCCCTTCACATACTTTGTCGCACCATCCATGGCACCAAAGAAGCTTGATTCCCTCTGCAGGTTTTCACGCCTCTCCCTTGCCTCCGCATCGCTTATGGCACCGGTATTCAGGTCCGCATCTATGGCCATCTGTTTTCCGGGCATGGCGTCCAGTGAAAATCTTGCTGAAACTTCAGCAACCCTCTCCGATCCCTTGTTGATGACGATAAACTGCACCAGGATCAGTATGATGAATATAATTACTCCAAGAATCATATCTCCGCCGCCTACGAATTCGCCGAAAGTCTCCACCACGTTGCCTGCGTCTCCTTTTGTCAGTATCAGCTTCGTGCTTGAAACATTAAGCGCAATCCTGAACATTGTCGTGAACAGGATGATTGTCGGAAATGCCGACATGCTAAGGATGTCCTTCGAAAAAAGCGCCGTAAACATGATCACCATGGAAACGGAAAGATTGACGGAAAGCATAACGTCCAGAAGCAGTGACGGGATGGGGATGATTAAGAATACGATTGCCGCCATTAAAAACAGGCCTACTCCCAATTCTGATTTTTTCATCTCCACTCCTCCTTTCTTTTCTAAATGAAATTTTATCCTACTGCTTCTTCAAGCTGTATACATATGCCAGGACTTCCGCTACCGCCTGGTAAAGTTCAGGGGGAATTTCAGCATCAACATCGACATTATGATAAAGCATTCTTGCCAGCGGCTTGTTTTCTACTATTTCTATCTTGTTTTCCTTCGCTGTCTCTTTTATCTTCATAGCCAGGTAGTCTTCCCCCTTCGCTATGACGACCGGTGCTTTTGATGCCTCCGTGTCGTATTTTATGGCAACTGCAAAATGAGTCGGATTTGTGATTACTACGTCGGCTGTGGGAACAGCTTTCATCATCCTCTTCTGTGAGGCCTCCCTCATCCTGCTCTTTATTTTCCCTTTTATTTCAGGATTTCCTTCTGAGTTTTTGTACTCGTCCCTGACCTCCTGCTTCGTCATTTTCAGATCTTTTTTTAATTTGAACTTCTGGAATGCATAATCTCCGAAACCGATGATCAGATATATGAAGCTGATCTTCAGCCCCAGACTGATCACCATATCGCAGACCATTCCAATGGCCGTAGGAAGAGGCATATCGTAAAGAATGAACATGAACCCCATCTGATCCTTCAGCGTGTCATAGGCAACATAGGAAATTACCCCTATTTTGAGAATTGATTTTACAAGCTCTGCCAGGGACTGCACTGAAAACATTCTTTTAAATCCGGAAATCGGATTGATTTTGCTCAGCTTCGGCATCATGGGCTTGCTGGTGACTTTCCAGCCTACCTGTACGATATCCGCCGCAATTGCCGTTGCTGTAGCTATTATGAGTACAGGGGCAAGTATGGCGAGTATTTTCAACGCCATCAGATTCATCAGCGCCCCAGCACCCTTTACCGTAAGCGTTCCGCTGCCACCGGCCAGTTCAGGGATTTTTCCGTATATGGATCTGAACACGTCCAAAAAATCCTGAGCCATGCTGCCTCCAAAATATTTCAGAATCATGAAAAGGGCTATCAGGGCCAGGGCGGACCCAAGTTCCTTACTTTTTGCGACCTGTCCTTCTTCTCTTGCATCCGTCATTTTTTTTGCTGAGGCAGGCTCGGTCTTTTCCCCGCCGCCTCCGTCTGCCGCAAAGTACTGCAGATTATAGCGCAATAAATTTTTCGGCATCTCGTCTCTGTGCATGTTTCTCATTTCCATAATCAGTACATTCCTTTAATAAAAGCAACTATCATTTTCTTCATTGCGGTGAAGATGAAATCCGAGATTCCAGGAAGCATCCCCACAGTCAGGAGCAATATTGCAAGCCCTGCAAGAATCTTCAGCTGCATTCCTACCACAAATATGTTCATCTGGGGTGCAACTTTTGCAAGGATGCCAAGGACTGCATTGATGATCAGATTCACTGCAAATACAGGCAGCGCAATGCGGAATCCGATTACTGTGAAATCCGTCATGAATCCCATCATGGAGGAATACAGGCTGCCGGTATCGAATATGGCTCCTCCCACCGGCACCAGCGTAAAGGAATCAGCCAGGACACGGATCAGGTAATGATGCATATTGGTTATGATCAGCAGCAGCATGACGAAATAGGAATACATGGTGCCCGAAATGCTCGATTCCTGCCTGCTGACCGGATCGAACATCGTCGCCATGGACAGGCCGATTTCCATATCAATCAGCCTTCCCGCAAACAAAACGATGGAATTGCAGATGCTGGCTGCAAACCCTATGAGCAGCCCCGTAATTCCTTCTTTCAAAGCTATAACAGCAAAGCCTGTAGCCGATGCATATTCCAGGGTGCTTTTGGGAACCACCTGAAAAAGCACTACAGAGACAAATATCGAAAAACCTGCTTTTATCCTCTGTGGGGTGTCACTAGAACCGAAAAAAGGTGCCAGAAATACGAATGAGGCCATCCTCACCAGTATCAGCAGAAAAAAATCGAAATTCCCAAAATTGAATGTTATATCCGCCATTATTCTAACCTATGTATATGCTGAAGTCAGACCACAGCCTGACAACATAATTGTTGATGACCGTCATGATCCAGGATCCGAATATCATGATCCCGACAAAAACCGCCAGAATCTTGGGGACAAAAGTCAGCGTCTGTTCCTGTATCGAAGTGACAGTCTGAAATATGCTGATCACAAGCCCTACTATAAGGGAGATCAGCAGCAGAGGCGCTGACGTGATAATCATTATGTACAAGGTTTCCCTTGCTAAATCCATTACAGCTTCCTGTGTCATATGACCACTCCTTCATCATTCATTATAGTAACTATTCAGGACTACGTCCTTCATAGTCACAGATGATGCACACAAATTGCAAAATCGGCAATTTGGCACACGCATGTCTCGGGTTTTTATGCAAATTCAGCATAAAAAACACCTCGCGAGACAGGGGTTCTGAACAGTTACCATTTATATCAGTAAAATGTTTTCACAAGGCTTCCTACTATCAGATTCCATCCATCTGCCAGTATGAACAGCAGAATCTTGAACGGCATGGATATCGTCGTCGGCGGAAGCATCATCATTCCCATGGACATGAGGGTTGAAGCCACAACCATATCGATTATAATAAAAGGGATGTAAATCAGAAATCCAATTATAAAAGCCGTACGCAGCTCGCTTATGATAAAGCTTGGGATGAGTACGGTTGTCGGTATGTCTTCCGTTCCCTCTGCTTCTGTGATGCCGGCGATATCGAGGAAAAGCTTCAGATCTTTTGTCTTTGTCTGCTCGTACATAAATTCGCGGAGGGGTTTAAGTCCCACTTCCAAAGCCTGTTCCTGGGTGATTTCGCCCCTGTCAAGAGGCTTGATTGCCTGTTCGTTTATCTGTGTGAGTATGGGGCTCATGATGAAAAAAGTCAGAAACAGCGACAGCCCGATCAGAACCTGATTAGGCGGCGCTGACTGCGTGGAAAGTGCGGATCTTGTAAAATGCAGCACAATCAGTATCCTTGTAAACGAAGTCAGCATAATCAGAAGAGAGGGTGCAAGAGATATGAGTGTGAGGATGATCAGCATCTTCAGGCTTCCTGACAAAGTGGTTCCCCCACTGTCGTAGGATATGTTCAGCCCTGTGTCTTCCGTCACCGCGTCAGGCCCGCTGCTGTCGGAAACCGGATTTCCGGCAGTTGCGTATGCAGTTTCATGCACTCCTGATGCAAGGAGCAAAACCGCAACTATTCCGATTATGATATTTAAAAATAACTGATGTTTACCTTTTGCTATTCTGAACATGCTGACTCCTACCTGCTTTTTGGGATTTTATTTTTTTCAGCACATCGCTGAAGCTTTCACCCGGTACCGGATGTTCCGCCTGCATCTCTTTTATACTGCTTTCTTCCAGCTTTGTGAGCATTGTAACAGAATCCTTGCATACTGCTATGAGCAGATATGCATCTCCTGCTTTTACGATCTGGAGGCATTTGTTGTTAGTCAGCCTTGTCGTTTCCAGAACCTGGATGTTTTTATGCTGCTGCTGTCCCTGCTGGTATTTTCCAATCCATCTTGTCGTAAAATAAGTCACCGCCAGCACAAAAAGGAAGATCAGCAGGACTGTTATAAGCTGAATGAAGCTCTCCAGTCCGGAGCTTCCTGTAATAAGCACCACCATCATTCGTTAACCGACTACCTTTTTTACTGCTTCAAGGACCCTGTCTGCCTGAAAAGGCTTTACAATAAAATCTTTTGCGCCTGACTGTATCGATTCGATTACCATTGACTGCTGTCCCATTGCTGAACACATAATTACAACTGCACCAGGATCAGCCTGCTTGATTTTCTTTAAAGCCTGTATGCCATCCATTTCCGGCATTGTAATATCCATCAAGACCAGATCCGGCTTTGTTTCGCTGTATTTCTCAACAGCCTTGATTCCGTTTTCCGCCTCGCCGGCAATGTTATATCCATTTTTCGTAAGTATGTCCTTGATCATCATTCTCATAAACGCCGCATCATCACATATTAAAATATTCTTTGCCATACTATCACTCCTGCTTTCTATTTATTATGGTTTATTCTCAACTATTCAGGACCATGTCCTTCATACTCACAATATTTCCGTTATTCTTATTCCGAAGTTTTCTTCGATTACAACCACTTCACCTTTGGCGACAAATTTGCCGTTAACCAGCACATCTACCGGCTCGCCTGCTATCTTGTTCAGCTCTATAATGGTTCCTGGCGAGAATTCAAGGATATCATGGATCGACTTCGTGGTCCTTCCAAGTTCGACTGTTACTTCAAGCGGTACATCCATAATCAGGTTTATGTTTTCCGGGTTGTTTGGAATATTGACATTATTGGAAAAAGACTGGAACTGGGCCTGTTGAACATTTACATTCGGCTGCATGTACGGAGTTTGCATTCCCATGTTCGGCATCTGCATTCCCATATTCGGCATCTGCATTCCCATATTCGGCATCTGCATTCCCATATTCGGCATCTGCATTCCCATGTTCGGCATCTGCATTCCCATGTTCGGCATCTGCCCTCCCATGTTTGGCATCTGCATCTCCATTTCCGGCATCTGCATTCCCATTTCCGGCACTGTTTCAGGCTGTGGCTGGGGAGTCGGCATCATCTGAGGCTCTGCCGGTTCATCCTGGGTTCCGCCTGACGACATGCTCATGGTCTCCTTGAACCTGTTATAGAGTTCTATGGCAAACTCAAAGGGATAAAGCTGCATGATCTCGCTGTCGACCAGACCCTCTATCTCCATCTTGAACCCGATCTTTACAAATCTTCCAGCCAGAAATTCTGATATTTCAGCACCGTCAGCGGCATCCTCAAGATTGATCAGACACGCAGTTGGCGGGCTGATATCTATCTTTTTATTCAGCATCGAGGAAAGCGATGTTGCCGAGGATCCCATCATCTGGTTCATGGCCTCGCTTATTGCACTCAGATGTAGTTCCCCAAGTTCGACATCTGTATTTGTTCCATCCCCTCCCATCATCAGGTCGGTTATGACTTTTACGTCTTTTTCTTTCAAAACCAGGATATTATTTCCATCCAGACCCTGTTTATAGGAAATCTGTATGAACACACATGGCCTGTCATAATTTGCAACAACGTCATCCCAGGTAGCATAGGACACTACCGGCGTAGTGATCGTCACCCTTCTGCTAACAAGAGAATAAAGGGTAGTAGCTGCAGTTCCCATGTTAATGTTTGAAATCTCTCCTATGGCATCCTGTTCTTCAGGAGTCAGGGTCTCTTCAGTTATCCCCTGGCCTGCTTCATCATCATCGAATGCCATACTGCCCAGTAATGCGTTTATTTCTTCTTGCGACAGCATACCGTCCATTCTTTTACTGCTCCTCTCTAATAACTGATGTAATCCTTACTGCATATGCATCTCCTGATGCACCGGGCAGGGCCGTGAATTTCCTGATATTTCCTACGTATACATCTAATTCCTGTTCGACCTTCGTATTTATTTTTATGATGTCCCCGGTCTGGAGGTTCATGAAATCACTTACCGATATCCGGCTATTCCCAAGCACTGCTTTAATCGGCAGCTCTGCATTAGCGATCCGCTCCTGAATCTCTTCCTCATGGCTGCTCTCATCTTTTGTCTGCATATTGGAAAACCAGAATTTCGTATTGAGCTTATTCATGACGTCTTCCAGTACCATATAAGGAAGGCAGATGTTTATCAGTCCCTGCACAGGGCCTATTTTCAGGTTGATTGTTACTATGGCGATCATCTCGCTTGGTGAGATGATCTGGGCAAACTGAGAATTGGTCTCTATCCTCTCCAGTCTGGGTTCTGTTTCCACAACATTCTTCCAGGGGTTCCTCAGAAGATTGACTGCCATATTCATGACACGTTCAACGATTGAGAGTTCGATTTCAGTAAATTCCCTGTTTTTTTCCAGTATAACGCCTTTGCCTCCCAGCATCCTGTCTACGATGGCATATCCCATGTTGGCAGACAGTTCGATGATAATGTTTCCCTGAAGCGGCGGCATACTGACAATTCCAAGCAGTACAGGATTTGAAAGTGCATTTGTAAATTCAGAATAGGTTGCTGCTTCAGAATTCACCACTTCCGCCAGGACGTTTGACCTTAAATATCCAGGCAGATTTGTAGATAACAGTCTTCCATAATGTTCAAATATGATTTCCAGCGTCCTGAGATGTTCTTTTGAAAATTTTGCCGGTCTTGCAAAATCATAAGGCTTGACCAGTCTTTTTTCTGTTTCCTTAATCTCATCCGCATCTATTTCACCGGAGCTCAGTGCCTGCAGCAGGCTGTCAATCTCGTTTTGGGACAACACTTCTCCCATTTGTTTCCACCTCCTTATCGCTTTTCTATCTGGACAATCTGCTACATTACTGGAATATAATATCCCTGAAAGCGACATCGATAATGAACTTGGAATCAAACATCTCCTGAAGGGCTGTCAGAATCTCAGTCTGCACCCCCTCCGTGTTCCCCTGAGCCTCTTCTATGGTGCGGCTGGAAATAATTTCAATCACTCTGCTCTTAATCAGACTTTCCTTTGTTGCGACTGCGTCTTTATACTGCTCATAATCCGGATCTTTCGAGTTCATCGAAATGGAAACAGAGGCTACCGCATAATGTGCTGCACCATCATCTCCTTTTGCAAGGTTTACTGTCAGCTTGTCTGCAATATCGTAAACTTCAATATTTGCTATATCAACTTTGCCGGTGGCTTCTTCCTCGCTCTCCAGTTCGAGATCGACCAGACTGCATATTTTGGTTACAAGGGTGTCCGTCTTTTTTGCTGCCGGAAGAACGGCAAAAATAATAACCGCATTCATGACTGTATTCATTAGAACAAGTGCAAGAATCATCATGCTCAATAGGTTCTTTTTCATCCTGTTACTCCTTTATCATTCACTCAATGTATTGTAGATCTTGATTTCGACACGTCTGTTTCTGGCTCTTCCATCGGCAGTTGCGTTATCCGCAACCGGCACATATTCTCCCCGGCCCGAATATTTCAGTTTTTCCGGCGATAGTCCCTTCTCATTGATCAGGTATTCCGAGACCGAAAGGGCACGGAACGTAGACAGTACATTGTTATTTTTATATAGCGGGCTGCTGATCGGAACGTTGTCAGTATGGCCTTCTATTTCAATCACATGGTCCGCATACTGCAGAAGAATGTTCCCCACCCGGTCTACAATATGCAGGGACTCCTCCCTGACCTCCGCTTTTCCCGAATCGAAGAGCAGTGCCCCGTTCAGCGTCAGCCTGACATACTGGGTTGTAAAGTCAATCCGTACCTTATCCGCAATCCCGCTGCTTTCAACTGCTTTGGTGATATCCTCCGACATCTTTTCCGATTCAGCCAGCTGGGCCTTTTTGAATTCCTCTTTGTCATCAGTCTCTTCGCCTTCCTCAGACCTGCCCATGGTGCTGAAATATTCATCAAGAAGATTCAGCTGGGTAGTGCCGCTCGATACCAGTACACCCTCTCCGATTCCGGTGCCTCCGCTCTGAAAGATGCTGAAACTGCTCGCAAAGGAAGCCGCTACTTCTGCGTACTTCTGCGCATCAATGTTCGACATGGAGAATAGAAGCACGAAGAAGCAAAGGAGCAGATTCATCAGATCCCCGAATGTTGCCAGCCACGGGGCAAGGCCCTTTGGAGGGTCTTCCAGTTTTCTTCTAGCCATACTTACGCACCTCCGACAGCTTCCTGCATTTCCAGACGCTGCTTAGGAGATATAAAGGATTTGAGCTTTTCTTCGATAACTCTTGGATTTTCGCCCGCCTGTATGGAAAGCAGCCCCTCGATCATCACTTCCTTAATCATGATTTCTACATCGTTCTGATACTTCAGCTTCGCTGCAACTGGCGTCCCTATCCAGTTGGCCAGCATAGAGCCGTATAAAGTCGTTATGAGGGCAATTCCCATGTTCGGACCTATCGATGCAGCATCATCCAGCCTCTTGAGCATGTTGATCAGTCCGATCAGCGTTCCGATCATACCCCAGGCCGGACCCATCGTCGCTATGTTTTCCCAAAATCCGATTACCACCTTATGCCTGCTCTCGATGCAGGTAAGTTCTGTTTCGAGAATCGCACGGACAAGTTCCGGATCGGTACCGTCAACAATCAGCAGAATTCCTTTCCTTAGGAACTCGTCTTCCAGATTGTTTGCAGCTTCTTCCAAAGAAAGAAGCCCTTCTTTACGGGCTACATTTGAAAGTTCAATAATACTCTTTATGGTTTCCGCCTCATTGACTTCTGCCGACTTAAAGACCAGTACAAACCCTTTTAATCCCGTTAAAAAATCCTTCAGACTATAGGCTGCAAGAACAGAAAAAAGCGTGCCTCCAACCGTTATATATACAGATGGGGGATCAACGAAGTTCCCCAGCGCGGAAAAACCGTCAACACCCGATACAATTCCGTATATGATAATTAAAATGCAGCCTGCCAAACCGATAATTGATGCCAAATCCACAAACGTCACCTACCTAATCTATTTCTTTTGTTTTATTTTCAGAAATCGTCACAACTTCTCTTTTATATGATATTACTAAATTTCTGACTTCCTGTCTACTTTCTTTTACGATTATTTTTTTTCCGTTTACAAATGTAATCACTGTATCCGGAGTTTCCTCAACCGTTTCCATCAGCTCGGCATTAACCAGGATTCTGGATCCATTCAGTTTTGTCACTTCTATCATAAGATTCCCCTTTCAGCCGGGCACCAGTTCTGTGCATCGCTCTGCGAGTTACTGGTCACAGAGCGAACACTGGCCTGATTTTATCTCTTCAGGTTAATAAGCTCTTCAAGCATGGAATCTGATGTCGTTATAATCCTTGAATTTGCCTGGAACCCTCGCTGCGTCGTAATCATTTCGGTGAATTCCGATGAAAGGTCGACATTTGACATTTCGAGCACGCCTGTAGCCATGCTTCCTCCGTTGGCCGTTATATCCTGCCCTACTCCGTCAAATTCTCCCGAATTCAGGGATGAAGCATAGAGATTTTCTCCTTCTTTTGAAAGGCCGGAGGCATTGGAAAAGTTTGCAACTGCTATCTGGCCAAGGGTCTTCGTATCGCCATTGTCGTAGGTTCCATGAATCATGCCGTTTGAGGATATGCTTACTCCGATCATGGCTCCAAGCTTCTTTCCTGCCCCAAGGCCGTTCAGATCGCCTGAGGATGCGCCGATTGTTGAGGATCCTCCATTGTTGAACATCCTTGTAGTGCTGAAGTCCAGATTGATATCCGAGAAGTTTCCTCCCAGGGAGGCCATTCCGAGATTGATGGTATTGCCTGAAGCCGTTCCGTCCGTCGATATTCCGCTGAACACGCCTGTTGAGGTATCGAAGGTCATAGTAGCTGCAATCCCGTCTGCCCCCTGCCCGCCGAGTGTTGGGAGCGTCATGCCGTCTTTGATAATTGAATTTCCTTTGGAATCCAGAATGTCATCAAGTTCTACGCTGTAAACACCGTCATCAGCTGTCGAATGGATAGATAACTTTGAAGTATAGGCATATCCCAGATTATCGTAAAAGGAAAGATTGATGACCTGTCCGTTTTCACTGGATACATTTGTATTATTCTTGTCAATGATTCCTCCTACAATGGCTTCAGAAGTAGCTGCCGGCGCCGCAGTCTGGTTTTCCTCCGACATGATGTTCAGAGCAGAAACCGTATCCTGCTTGATGCTGCCAGTCGCCTTGTCGACCTGCCATCCCATTACATTGTATCCTGTGGATGTCATTGCCAGATTTCCTGCACCGTCAACATAGAAAGCGCCGGCTCTGGTGAAATAGTTTGTTGTCCCATCGTTGACAATAAAAAAGCTGTCACCGGTTATTTTGATATCAAAAGGATTTCCCGTTGTCTGGGAAGCACCTGCTGTGGTAATGCTTGTATTGATTGCGCCCGTGGTAACGCCGAGACCTATCTGTTTTGCATTTGTTCCGCCTGTTCCTGTAAGGGCATTCGCGCCTGAAGCGCCCTGTGTCGTCTGATACATGATTTCACTGAAGGTTACAGAACTGGATTTATATGCTACAGTATTGACGTTTGCGATGTTATTACCAATAACATCCATCTTGGTCTGATGTGTCTTTAAGCCTGACACGCCAGAATAAAGTGATCTCATCATAATTAATTTCCTCCTGAAATTTTAAAGTTTTTTACGGCTTCCTGCCAATCGGGATATTTTCCGTCTATTTCATTCCTTTACTGTAACTATTCAGGACTAAAGGGGGTTCTGAACAGTTACCATTTACTTATCTATACTTCTGCTTCCAGCCCGGCCAGATACTCCTCATCGATTACCGTATCCAGATTTTCGATTGCATACAGGGATCCGCCAATCGAGAGATAGGCTTTCCCGTTTTCTATTACTGTGAAGTCGACCTTTCCCGATACATAGGATGTTTCCCCTGTAGTGTCGGATACCGACCTGACGATTACATTCTCTCCGACCAGGCCCGATGCCTGCTGGACCGACATGCTGGAGGAAAGGTTCTGCATCTCCTCAAGTTCCGAGAACGTTGCCAGCTGTGCTATATATTCCGTATTTGAAGTAGGTTCAAGCGGATCCTGATACTTCATCTGTGCCACGAGAAGCTGTAAAAAGGCTTCTTTATCAAGGGCTCCCCCGCTCACCTGCTTTACAGATGATTTTACTGTCGTTTTTGTTTCCTGTATAATTCCATCTTTGACTGCTGCTGCAAGACTCATTGATTTCTCTCCTTTAAGCTGTGTAATCCACACTGTTTCCGTTTCTCATCATGATATTTGCCGTAATCGCCTCTTCCTCAGACATGATGCTCCTGTCATTTCCAATCAGTTCCCTGAGATCAATGCTCCTTCGGCCCCTGTTCCCGGACTGCTCCGGATGTCCGGAACTGTTTCCACCCTGTCCCGGGTCTCTGCCGGTCTCATGGCTTTCCACGGTAACTTCTATGGATTCAACCTTTACTCCCTGGTTCCCCAACGTTTCCCTGAGCTGGACCAGCTGGCCTTCGATTGCTTCTTTTACCGCCTGGTTCTGGGCAACAAACTGCGCTGATACCGCTCCATCCCTGCTTGACAGATGAAGAGTCACCTTTCCGAGATTTTCCGGATTCAGCTGCATTTCTATACTGGTAGTGTCAGGCCTGACAGCTATCCTGATTTCTTCACTGATCTGTCTGACGATATTCTGCACATCCTCTGCGGTCTGGCCTGAAGCTGCAGCCACTTCGGAAATCCGGTTCATAAGCGTTCCTGCAAATCCGCCTCCATCGCTCTGGGTGGTTCCAGATTCTCCTGTTCCTGCATTCTGGCTGCCTTTATCCGTAACGCTCATCTCGCTGCTGATCTCCACTTTCAATTCTACCGCCCCGTCACTTACAGATGTCCCCTGTGGAGATTCAGCTTCCTTCTGCACAACGGCTGACGCCTGAATTCCAGATGGTGTCACATCCGCCTGTCTTTTCGATTCGCTGTACATCTGCGTCATCAAGGAAAACTCTTCTTCGGAAAGGCCGGAATCCTTCCTTGCATCTTCCTTCAATTCATTCATTGCTCCCGCCAGCTCCATGTAATCTTTATACAGGCCGCTGTCGGTTATGAGGGAAGCCATGTCAGTGCCGCCCGACAAAGCGACAGCAATTTTTGCAAGACTTGATGGATTAAGAAGCTCCATTGCCTCCATACCCATATTCTCCATTATTTCCGTGAGGTCTTCCTCCGATATGCCGAATCTGTCCATAATGAGTGCTTTTATATCTGCCTCCAGTTCCCTTGTGGCATCCTGCATCTCTTGTGCTGCCTCCGGGGAATCCGTTTCAGACAGCTTCTGTATATTGCTGCCGTTATCAGACACGGGCTCCGCAGCATCCTCTTTCATCATGCTGTCTGACCCTGATATTTCTTCCTCACGATCCGCATCTTCACAAACTCCATAGTCTTCGGAATCCGTTTCCTGTTTTAGGACCTTTTTGTTTTCCAACGAAGCCTCTCCGACATTTCCTGCCGAAGCCCCGTCCATAAAGCTTTTGAAAACCGGGCTTTCTGAACGCTCCATTTTTGCTGTTGCCTGCAGGCCTCCCCGGCCCGTCGGACCGATGCCCGCAATCACTGCTCCTGTCATCCTCATCCTCCTTTCTGTGGTGCCATGATTTTAGTGATTTTGGCCGCTATGTCTGGATCCATCGCTCCCAGTATCTCACCTCTGGCATCCGTACTGATATTCTCAAGTATCTGTGCTGCCAGGTCTGTGTCATCCGTCATCGCCTCGAGAATTCCTGCTGCCTGTGCAGGCTTCATTGCCCCATATGCACCTGCATACTCCCTGACCTGGGCAGAATACGCTGTCTGCTGCACAATCTGTTTATAAAGAACTTCCGCATTTGCCGGATCGATCGATTCATAATATTTCTGATATTCACTGATGTCAGGGGCATTCTCGGTAAAAACCACCTCATTATAGAATTCCGATTTTACTGACTCGAATTCAGCCTGACTGCCTTCAAAGGCTTTCAGCCTGTCTATCTCCGCATTAAGCTGTTCTATAGTTACTTTATCGGCATTTTTTTCCTCCTGAACAACCTGAAGCTCCAATTCAAGAGATTTTATCTGCTCCACAGCCTCCACAAGCGTTGCATAAGGATAACCTTCCTCCGCATATTCTTCCTCCCGGGACGGAAGTATACTGTTTATTACCGGTACATCCTTCAGAATCGGACGAAGAACCGTGGAACCGAAGCCCCCCACATCCCATTTGATCAGCAAGGCGAAAATGGCGAGCCATACGATTATGATGATCATGGTCACAAAAAAGACTGCGCCCCTGTTTTCTTCTCTTTCGTCGTCACCGTCCGTCTTTCTCGCTGCAGGCCTTATCACTTCCTGCTTGCGGGATTCCCTTTTCTTTCTGCCAGTTCCCTTTTCCTCTGTCGTTTCCTCCAACAACCCTTTTCTCTCCTGCGCCATACATCCACCTGCCTAACTGTTCCTATTGCTATAGCTGTAACTTACCAGTTCGTCGTTTTCCCTGCTTTCCTGGCTGTTGAGCTCTTTCCTAAACTCTTCAAATGCATCCTCTTTCAGTTTTTCATGGGTCTTCCTGGCGACGATGACCTCGTTCAGCGTAAGCCTCGCCTGCTCCAGGTTCTTTTCAGACACTCTGATCTGAATGAGCTGGTTCTTTATCTCTTCTTTGATTCTCTCGATTTCCTGCCTGACATGCCTTATACGGGCAAGATTCAGGATACCGCACATGAGCTCCCTGGCCATATCCTCATACATGAGCTTCCGGTTTCTCAAGCCTTCCAGCTTTTCCTGTTCGACGTCGAGCCTCACCCTGGCTTCGGAATATCTGGTTTTTGCCTGTTCCTCAAGTTTATATTTGACATCAAGTATATTCTGCATTTTATAGATAAATTTAGCCATCGCTCCACCTACTCATCAAAAATTTCGTTTAGCATTCTTATGACTTCCCTGAATTCGACTTTATCATCCACATCCTGCTTCAGGAATTCATTGACCTGGTCGATTTTTCCCACTGCATAATCAATATTTTTATTCGATCCTTTTTTATAGGCCCCTATGTTTATGAGATCTTCAGCCTCATTATAGGTTGCCAGAACATTCTTGAGCCTTCCCGATACGGTTTTATGCTGTTTATCAGCAATCTTGCTCATAACACGGGAGATGCTCTGCAGCACATCGATAGCCGGATAATGATTCTTATGGCCCAGCTTCCTGGACAGCATGATATGACCGTCAAGTATGCTCCTTGCCGTGTCCGTTATGGGCTCATTGAAATCATCTCCGTCTACGAGTACCGTATAGAGCCCTGTTATGGATCCCTTGTCTGAATTGCCAGCCCTCTCCAGGAGCTTTGGCATTTCAGCATATACGCTCGGCGGATATCCCCTTGTAACAGGCGGTTCCCCCGATGCAAGTCCGATCTCCCTCTGTGCCATGGAAAACCTGGTAAGGGAGTCCATCATCAGAAGCACATCTTTCCCCTGGTCCCTGAAATACTCCGCGATAGCCGTTGCAGTCTTTGCAGCCTTATTACGGATAAGGGCTGGTTTATCAGAAGTTGCAACAACAACGACCGAGCGCTTCATTCCTTCCGGACCAAGGTCATGTTCAATGAATTCCCTTACTTCCCTGCCCCTTTCACCGATCAGGGCGATCACATTGATTTCAGCTTTGGTGTTTCTCGCAAACATGCCGAGAAGGGTGCTCTTGCCGACACCGCTCCCCGCAAAAATCCCGATCCTCTGGCCCTTTCCAACGGTGATCAGAGCATCGACGGCCTTTACCCCAAGCGGAAGAATCTCAGATATGATAGCCCTTTCCATGGGATCAGGCGGCATCGCTTCAACAGGATAGTATGCTGCCGCAGAAATCTCCGATCCATCCAGTGGGCGGCCAAGCCCGTCAAGGGTCTTCCCAAGAAGGTCATCTCCCACCGGTACAGAAAGGGTATGGCCGGTGTTCTCCACCACGCATCCGAGGCCGATTCCTTCAACGCTGTCAAAGGGCATAAGAAGAATCTTCTTATCCTTAAAGCCGACGACCTCTGCAAAAACATACTTCTTCTCATACCCGTCTGCCACAATCCTGCACAGATCATTGAGCTTTGCATCCGGTCCTGCCGATTCAATCGTAAGCCCGACAATCTTCACAACACGGCCAAGCTTTTTATAATAAATTCTTTCAGATAATTTTCTGTATTTTTCTAAATCTGCCGTTTCCAAATCACATCCTGCTTTCTATAGGCATGACAATGTCTTCAGATCTCTTACGAGTCCCTCCAGCTGCGTGTCCAGACTGCAGTCATAGATGCCGTCAGCCGTTTCTATTATGCACCTGTTCTTTGTAAGTGTCAGATCCTCAACAACTTCCATGGAGGAGACGTTTGCTGCATGCCTCATGATAAAATCCTTTTTTTTCACAACACTTGCATAATCTTCAGGAGATACCCTTACGACAAATTCCGTACTGGTCTCTATCCTGCCTGCTGCATTGCGAATGATGTTGATGATCATTTCTTTCCTTTCCCCGAACTGTATCATGAAAATCTTTTCAAATATGTCCACAAGGGTATCCATCAGCATAGGTTCCAGTTCTTTTGCCTTTTTCTGATATTCCTCTTCCAGTGTCTGTCTGGCTTTCAGCAGCTCATCCTGAAGTTCATCCTGCAGAATCATGGCCCTTGCTATGGCAGCGCTATGGCCTTCCTCATAGCCCTGCTGCTTTCCCTGTTTGAATCCCTGCTCCTTGATCCTTTCAGCCTCTTCCCTTGCATGTTCCAGGATTCCGGCTGCCTCTTTCTTTGCATCTTCAAGGATTTCCTCTGCCCTGGCTTTTGTTTCATCATGTTCAGGCACCGGGGCAACGCCTCCAGCCACAAGCCCTTCACAAAATACTGGAAAGGCCTCCTGACCGTCAGCATGTTTTTCCTGCCACGCCCTTTCCACGATCCTGCTGGCAATCAGTTCATTATAATCTATCACTCTCTTTTCACTGTTTTCACAGTAAACAGAATGGAATTTCAGTAAATTAGACAACGATCTCATCTCCCCCGCCTCTTGATATAACAATCTCGGCAGAATCTTCAAGCTTCCTTATAATGTTGACAATCTTCTGCTGCGCTTCTTCCACATCCTTCAGACGTACAGGCCCCATGAATTCCATATCTTCTTTGATCATGGCAGCAAGACGTTTGGAAAGATTGTTGAAGATGACATTCTGTACTTCTTCCGTAGAACCTTTCAGAGCGATTCCCAGGTCGTTATTGTCCACATCCCTGAGCACTCTCTGAATTGCCCTGTCGTCCAGAGAAAGGATATCCTCGAAGACAAACATTTTCCTTCTGATTTCGTCTGCAAGTTCCGGTTCGTCGATTTCAAGGCTTTCCATAATATGCTTCTCAGTTCCCCGGTCGACAGTATTGAGGATATCGACAATGGCATCCACGCCTCCGATAATCGTGTAATCCTGGTTGACAAGTGAAGACAGCTTGCGTTCAAGTATTCTTTCAACTTCTTTGACCACATCCGGAGATGTCCTGTCCATCTGTGCAATACGTTTTGCAACATCAGCCTGCTTTTCCGGCGGAAGGGCAGATACGATTACAGAAGACTGTGCCGGTGAAAGATATGATAAAATAAGCGCAATCGTCTGTGGATGCTCATCCTGTATGAAATTCAGAAGCTGCGATGCATCTGTCTTCCTTATGAATTCGAAAGGCCTTACCTGAAGTGATGATGTCAGCCTTCCGATTACATCTCTCGCCTTGTCAGAACCAAGGGCTTTTTCAAGCAGATCCTTTGCATATCCGATACCGCCCTCGGCGATATACTGCTGCGCCAGGCACACTTCGTAGAACTCATTCATGACCATGTCCTTTGTCTTAGGCGAAATGCTTCTCGTATTCGCGATTTCCAGGGTGAGTTCCTCAATCTCTTCTTCTTTCAGATGTTTGAATATGCTGGCTGCCTTCTCAGGGCCGAGGGCGATCAGCAGTATCGCCGCCTTCTGTACTCCGCTTATTTCCTGTTCCTTAGGCATTGCTTATCACTCCCATTCCTCGTTCAGCCAGTTGCGCAGAAGCTGCGCAACCGCTTCCGGATTTTCGTCTACAAATTTCTCGATCATAATCCTTGTTTCCGATTTGTCTTTAAAGTCTATATTTTCAAGTTCCACGTTTTCCTTCGTTGCAGCCAGGAGGGCATCAACCGAAAGCTCAGGTTCGATTTCTCCTGTATGCAGCGGCCTTGCGCTCTTGAACACCACAAATCCGAGAAGTGCCAGTATCAGGATGATCATTGCAATAACTGCATAGTCCCAGATCGTCCCTTCCTCTTCTTCTGACGCCTGGAAGAACGGTATGTCGTAGGCTACAATAGAAATATTCTCTTCTTCAATCCCGGTTGCTTTGGAAACCATTGTGTAGAAGTCCGGATCGACTTCCGTCTTGATTTTTTCCTTGTTTGCAGCCATGAACTCGTCAAAGCTCATCTCATCAAGGGCTCCCTGAGCCTTCAGTTTCTGCTCATCATATACCTTATAGGTTGTTGCAACAATCGAGATAGAGGATTCCTTATATCTGACTGCACCGGTAGCATACTGGGTATCTGTGATCTTCTCATTTGGAAGATAATCCTTTGACTCTTCAACAACTGTGGCTGAAGATTGATTTCCATCTTCAACCACATAAGTCGTGTCGTCGTTTGCATCAGTTCCTGGCGCTGAAGAAGTTCCTCCTGAAGTTTCCGACTCATAGGTTTCTTCATGGCTTAAGAGCCCCTGGCTCTGCCCGTCTGCAGGCGTATAGGTATGCTCTGTCTCATTAATCAAATCAAAATTGAGAACCAGGTTTGGTGCAACTTCAACATTGTCATATACGTTCGTACCCAGAAGCACATCTTTTACTTCTGATTTGACAAGGTTTTCTGCCTCGTTTTTTACAGCGAGCTGGCTGCTGGCATTCCCTGACACGCTGGAAGGCTCCTCCCCCGAAAAGAGAACGTTTCCGTTTGAATCGATGATCAGAATGCTTTCAGGAGTCTTATTTCCAACAGCGGTCGCAATATACTTTGCAAGTCCTTTTGCTGCCTCGTTTTCAACCTTTCCGTCCAGTTCCAGCAGAACGCTTGCATACGTATCCTGCTCTTTTGCAATGATAGTTCCGTCATTCTCCGGTATCGAAAGCTGAACAGTTGCTGTCTTTACGCTCTCCATGGTTTCAAGATCATCGGAGATCTTTTCTTCAAGATAAAGCTTGTATTTTTTTTCTTTGTCGGCTTCAGTAGCGCTGAAGCCGCCGTCAAACACATTGTCTATGCTGTATCCGTCAGCAGGTATGCTGTTTGCGCCAAGCAGAAGCGTGGCATCGGACAGGTATTCCTTTTCAACAGCTATGATCAGTCCGTCATCTGATATCTCAAAGGGTATTCCTTCTGCTTCAAGAAGCTCCTTGACTTCAGCCGCCTCAGCGGCTGACTCGCAGGTAACCAGAGTTGCCATCTTTGGCTGGCTGAGAGCTACTCCTAATATGGTAAAGGTCAGAATTACCACACACGCTATGCTGATCATCAGCGTTTTCTGTTTTCCATTATATTTATCCCAAAAATCAAGTAATTTTTGGGGCACCTGTTTTAGTCTGTCCTTCATTCATAATCTCCTAGTCTACGGACGTTTATATCTGAATATTCATAATCTCTTTGTATGCATCCAGCAGCCGGTCTCTTACGGCAACAGTATACTGCAGGCTGACATTCGCCTTCTGCTGAGCCACCGCAAGGTCATGGGTATTGTCCGAATATCCCATGGCAAAATTCATTTCCTCTGTCTCAGCAACATTCTGAAACTGATTCGTTTCTTTGATCATATCCATTGCTGACTGCAGGACTGTTCCAAAACCTGGTTTTTCCGTATCCGCCGCCGTGCTGGCTGACGATGCCTGCTGTATCAAACCCGATCCGACACTGTATAGCGATGAAATATCTAACATTTCCTATCCTCCTATTTGCCCAGTTCGAGGCCTTTCATGGCCATCGATTTGCCTGACTGGAATGCCGTCACGTTTGCCTCATAAGAACGGCTTGCATCAATCATATTTGTCATTTCAGTGACGACGTTCACATTGGGATAGGTGACATATCCGTTTTCGTCTGCATCCGGATGAGCCGGATCATAACTCTTGATCATATCGGTTGCGGTATCCTCCGTAACTGATGTTACTTTTACGCCGCTGCCGCTGTATGCTCTTCTTGCCTGACCAAGTGCTGTGCTGAAGGTTCCTTCCGTTTTTTCAGAAAAGCTCACAATCTTGCGTACATATGGTGTCCCGTCTTCCGTCCTTGTTGTATTGACATTTGCTATATTCTGGGAAATAATATCTGTCCTGAATCTTTGTGCCGTCATTCCCGATGCACTTATATTGAATGAATTGAATATTGACATAAGTTCATACCCTCTTTCATGATTTTTTTCGCTAGAACACAGCCTAAAAGCAGCTATTTATTTGAGCACCGATTTAATCCTTGCAAATTCCTGCGACATACTGTCCACAAGCGCCTCATACTTGATCTGATTGGATGCAAGTTCAACATTTTCTGTATCGATATCCACGTTGTTGCCATCCATCCTGTATGAATATCCAGCCGAATCCGTGTAGATATCAGCCGCAAGCCTGTCAATCGAAACGCGGGAAACTTTTTCATCCAGAGAATTTTCTGTGGCTGTCCTCAGTTCCCTCTGTAAGGCTTCCTCGAAAGAAACATCCTGCCTCTTATAATTCGGAGTATCCACATTTGCAATATTATTGCTGATTATCTGATTTCTGGTCCAGCTTGCATCTGCCGCCTTGTCCAGCACATTAATATAGTCAAAAACACCTGAACTAATCACTTTCAACACCTCATTCTATTGTAATATTGAGAACTTATATGGGTGTCCTGTTTTGACGACCATACGCCCCAAAACGGTCACATTACAGATTATAATACATGTGACCGTATAAAACAAGGTTTTCTGTCTATATTTTTGTGCATTTTTTATGCTTTGTCGCTTACGTTATGCTCTTTTTTGTTTTCATTTTCTGCAAGGCCAAAGAATTCGCTTCTGCGACACATTCTACCCCCACATCATGCAGCTCCTGGCGGAGCGTTTTTGATATATAGGAAATTCGATGAATTTCCTATATATCAAAAAAAGAGCCTTTAGAAAATCATACTGATTTTCTAAAGGCTCCCCTCAACCCTGATGCCGGTGGAGGCTCATGGGTTGTTATAACCGGACATTCATTTTATAATTTATTGTTCCTGTGTTTTTTTATATCCTTAAGCTCATCAAAGATCACATCATTAAGCACCTTGATATAAGTGCCCTTCATTCCTGAAGAACGTGATTCGATTACGCCTGCACTTTCAAATTTACGAAGTGCATTTACGATAACAGATCTTGTTATCCCGACACGGTCCGCGATCTTGCTCGCTACAAGGATGCCCTCGCTTCCTTCAAGCTCATCAAATATATGCGTAATCGCTTCAAGTTCGGAAAATGAAAGTGTGCTGATTGCTGATTTGACAATCTGTACCTTTCTTGTTTCCTCTGCATTTTCTTCATTCACAGACCTCATCATCTCAAGCCCTACGACCGTTGTACCATACTCGCTCAAAATAATGTCATCGATTTCATACTGGCTGTCGCTCTTGTAGATGAATAATGTTCCAAGACGCTCACCTGCGATATCGATTGGTGTAATGATTGCCCTGTACTTTTTCACATCATCGGCTTCAAAACCTAAAGTCGAAAGATTTACGTTCTCCTTGGTGGAAAGGATTCCCAGCAATCTTTCATTCAGGAGGACATCGATAAATCCCCCTACCTCATCTTTGATCAATTCCTTGATCTCTTCAACATCGTCACACTGTCCGACACCGAGAACCTTGCCTTTTTTGCTGATTACCAAAATATTAGAGTTTAATATTTCTACAAGAACTTCACAGATATCGTTGAATACGACTTTGCTGGAACTGTTATTGTGCAGAAGTTTGTTGATTTTTCTGGTCTTATCCAATAACTGTACACTCATGGCCTACCTCCTGTTTTCTTTCCCCAAAACAATTAACGGGGTTTTAAATTATTTATATTACACAAACATGTATAATCATAAGTTAATTCTTTTCAAACATTCTAAATTTTTTTATATATTGTACATTTTATCATACATTTTTCGAAAAATCAACCGTTATTGAACTTTCACCTCAAGTAATATACTGTTTTTACTGGATTCTATGCATATTCACCCTCAATTATGTATAAAACTTCCAGTTTTGTCTGTATTTTTTTATTTTCCGGAATTATTTGATTTATTATTAACTACATATCCGCATTTTTCATCGGCACATACAAGTTTATTGCCTTTTTCCAGAAGGATTCCCCCGCATTTTTCACATTTTTCTTTTGAAGGTTTCTGCCAGGACATGAAGTCGCATTCCGGATTCGCTTCGCAGCCATAATATTTTCTGCCTTTTTTTGTCTTCTTCATGACAATTTCTTTTCCGCATTTCGGACACTGAACACCGATTTTTTCAAGATACGGCTTGGTGTTGCGGCAATCCGGAAATCCCGGACAGGCCAGGAACCTGCCGTGAGGACCATACTTGACAACCATGTTCTTACCACACAGTTCACATATTACATCGGTTACCTCGTCCTCAATCTTAATCTCTTCCAGCTCTTTTTCTGCTACCTGAACGGCTTCGTTAAGATCGGGGTAGAAATTGCTTACTACCGTCTTCCAGTTTACAACACCCTCTTCCACCTTATCCAGAAGCGATTCCAGATTAGCTGTGAAGTTTACATCGACGATGCTTGGAAACGCTTTTTTCATTATCTTGTTTACGATTTCTCCAAGTTCCGTAACATAAAGGTTCTTATTCTCTTTTGCCACATATCTTCTTGCGATTATTGTCGTTATTGTAGGCGAATATGTACTCGGCCTTCCAATTCCAAGCTCTTCCATGGTCTTGACAAGGGCCGCTTCTGTATAATGAGCCGGCGGCTGGGTAAAATGCTGTTTGCTTGTAAATTCACCAAGCGAAATTTCCGTATCCTTATCCAGTCCTTTGACCAGAAGGTTTCCTTCAGATTTCTCCTCATCCTCCTGAACATATACGGACATGAAACCGTCAAAAGCTATTTTAGATGCTGACACCGTGAAACGGTATCCATTTCCGTCTATCTTTACAGATGTCGTCTCATACCTGGCAGAAGACATCCTGCTGGCTGCGAAACGCTTCCATATAAGCTGATACAGCCTGAACTGATCTCTTGAAAGAGACTCTTTGATCGACAGCGGATCTCTCGATATATCAGTAGGCCTGATAGCCTCATGGGCATCCTGTACTTTTTTCCCTTCCTTCTTAACCTGCTCTTGCTTTGCCAGATATTCCTCGCCAAATTTCGCTTCTATGAATTCCCTGGCTGACTTGTCAGCTTCCTCGGATATTCTTGTGGAGTCCGTACGAAGGTAGGTGATGATACCGATCGTTCCTGAGCCTTTGATGTCAATTCCTTCATAAAGCTGCTGTGCAAGACGCATTGTTTTCTGGGTTGAAAAGTTTAGTGTTTTTGAAGCTTCCTGCTGAAGCGTACTGGTCGTGAACGGAAATGGGGCTTTTTTTATCCTTTCCCCTTTTTTCACCTCAGTGATCTGATATTGTGCATCCTTAAGGTCTTCCAGTATCTTATCCATTTCTTCTTTCGTATGGATATCAAGCTTTCCTTTGCTTGTTCCATAAAACTTAGCCTTCAGAGGCTGTCTTTCACCAGGAATTTTGAAATCCGCATCAAGGGACCAGTATTCTTCCGGAATAAATGCGTTGATCTCATCTTCCCTGTCGCATATGATACGGAGCGCAACAGACTGTACCCTTCCGGCACTTAACCCTCTTTTTACCTTAGCCCATAAAAGCGGACTTATCCTGTAGCCAACCATCCTGTCCAGCATCCTTCTTGCCTGCTGGGCGTCTACCAGATCCATATCAATCTCCCTTGCCTGCTTGATCGAGTCCTTGACAGCATTCTTTGTGATTTCATTGAAGCTGATACGATGCATCTTACTCTCATCAAGTTTCAGCGATTTCGACAGATGCCAGGATATCGCCTCCCCTTCACGGTCAGGGTCAGTCGCAAGATATACTTTTTCAGCCTTCTTCACCTCTTTGCGAAGCTTGGCAAGGATGTCTCCTTTGCCCCTGATCGTTATGTATTTCGGCTCATAGCCGTTCTCCACGTCTATTCCCAACTGACTTTTCGGCAGATCCCTTACATGACCATTCGAAGCGGCAACTTCATAATTTGTTCCCAAAAACTTCTTGATCGTCTTGACTTTTGCAGGTGATTCCACTATTACAAGATATTTCGCCATTCCATTAACTCCTTTGTCAGCATTAAAGACCCTTATTCAGGGTCTTAGTCATTTTATCTCTTTATAATATAATAATTTTTCGATATTTCTTCGATGTATCCTTTTAATTCCAGATTCAGCAGAACATGCAGAACCTGTTGAATATCGGCCTTAACCTCGGTCAATATTTCATCGAGATTTTTTGGTTGCAAGCCGAGACAACTATACACCAAATTTTCTTCTTTTGCAAGTGAATTCGTGGTTTTTATATAATTTTCATTATTTTTTTTACATTCCAGACTGAATTCTGCCAAAATATCAGCCGGCGACGTGGCTATTCCTGCTCCCTGTTTTATGAGTCTGTTGCAACCGCAGCTGAGCTTATCCGTGACCCTTCCAGGAAGTGCAAATACATCATGTCCCTGCTCAAGCGCCTGGTCGGCCGTAATCAGCGATCCGCTTTTTTCACGTGCCTCGATTACCAGGACGATATCTGCAAGGCCGCTGATGATCCTGTTCCTGGCTGGAAACAGATAAGGAAGAGGCATGGTACCCGGCGGGTATTCCGAAATAATCCCGCCTCTTTCGGGTATATCTTCATAAAGCCGTTTATGTTCTTCCGGATAGCAGATATCGGTTCCGCATCCAAGTACTGCAAAAGTGCTTCCACCAGCCAGCAGCGCACCTTTGTGGGATGCTCCGTCAATCCCCCTGGCAAGTCCGCTTATGATCTGCACACCTGAAGCTGCCAGTTCCCTTCCGTATTCCTCAGCCATTCTTCTCCCGTATTCGCTGCAGGCCCTTGCGCCCACAATGGAAACTGCAGGTTTTATATCTTCCGGGAGTCTTCCCTTCACATATAAACAGTAAGGCCTGTCAGCAAGAGACCTCAGCCTCTCCGGATACCTGTCGTCACCAATGTGAACAAATTCCATCCCCAATTTGCAGAACTCTCCATATTCCTGTGCCAGATCCCACCCTCTCCTGGAATCCTCGATTCTCCGGATGTCCTCTTCCTTTAGTATACCCATTTTTCCAAGATCCTTCAGGTCTTCCCTGAACACCTCATCCGGACTTCCAAAACAGTCCAGAAGCCTCTTGATCTTGCTGTTTGTAATCTTCGGCAGATTGCATATCCAATACCAGTACATCGCCATGCCGCTGTCGTCACTCCTGTTACTGCTGTCACTCCTGTTACTGTTGTCACTCCTGTTTCTGCCTTCATTCCGGTTTCTGATTTCATTCTCCATGCCCTTCTCCTCCGTTTCCTGTTCTCTTCGTCTCTGCTGCATATTCTCTTCCCCGCCGCAGATGGAAGCTAAAGCAAGCCATTTGTCAAGATGTCAACGTGTCAGTGCACTAGTTCCTGTCGGTGCTGCGGTAGCATGCTGCCTCACTAAGATTCCTGACCGTTATGTTATCGATCCCTTCCAGATCTGCAATCGTCCTTGCCACCTTCAGTATGCGATGATAGGCCCTTGCGCTGAGGCCCATTTTCCCAAAGATCTGCTCCATCAGTTTTTCCTCTTCATCACCGAGAGGGCAGTATTTTTTAACCCCGGCTGCAGTCAGGTCTGAATTGAATCTGAATCTTGTCCCCTCATACCTTATTTTCTGTATCTCATGAGCCCTGGAAACCCTTCTCCTGATTTCGGCGGAGTTTTCATTTTTTCGCACTCCTGCAATTTCTGCATAATCGACCCTGGGAGCCTCGACACAGATGTCTATCCTGTCCATGAGCGGCTGGCTGATTCTGCTCAGATACCTCCCCACGTCATGCTGGCTGCAGCTGCACCTGTCCCTGTCAGGATAGTAGCCGCAGCTGCAGGGATTCATGGCTGCAACCAGCATGAAATTCGCAGGGTATGTATATACTCCGCTCAGCCTTGAGATGTTCACTTCATGCTCCTCAAGAGGCTGCCTCATTATTTCAAGAGTCGATTTTGTAAACTCCGGAAGTTCATCAAGAAAAAGGACTCCCCTGTCTGCAAGGCTGATTTCACCGGGATGGGGTATCCTTCCTCCTCCGCAGAGCGCAATCGGCGTAATTGTATGATGCGGCGCCCTGAAAGGGCGCTTCAGAATAAGGGATGATTCTTTAGGGAGAAGCCCCTGGATGCTGTAGATTTTAGATATTTCCAGACTCTCCTCCAATGTGAGGTCCGGAAGTATAGTCGGTATTCTTTTTGCAATCATTGTTTTTCCGGAACCGGGCGGCCCGATATACAGGATATTGTGAAGTCCTGCAACAGCCACCTCGGTTGCCCGTTTTACACTCTGCTGGCCATTGACTTCATCGAAGTCGCTCTCATAGATTTTATAGCTGTCCTGAAATATTTCTTCTATATTAATAAACTCGGGAAGAATGCTGTTTCTGTCATTCAAAAATGCAATGAGGTCATCAACAGTACCGACTCCGATTACGTCAATGCCGCTTATTACCGCTCCCTCACCTGCGTTCTCCTTTGGAACCGCACAATATCTGAATCCAAGTTTCTTAGCAGCATCGACTATTGAAAGGATTCCGTTTACCGCCCGTATGCTGCCGTCAAGGCTCAATTCCCCTATAATCATGGTGTCATCCAGGCTGCTCTGGGGAACGAAGCCCAGAGAGGCCAGTACGGCGGCTGCAATGGGAAGGTCAAAGGATGCTCCCTCCTTTCTCACGTCCGACGGGGACAAATTTATGGTGATCCTTTTTGCCGGAATCACGATACCCGAATTGCGCAGGGCCGTCTTTACCCTCTCCCGCGCTTCTCTGACTTCTGTTCCCAGGTATCCAACCATGTCAAATGACGGCATGCCGTCGCTCACATCAGCCTCAACCTGAATCTGGCAGCTTTCTATACCCCTTACTGCCGCTGAATATACTCTGCTATACATATCAAACGACCCCCTTATATTATTTTCAAGCACACAAACAGCTCCCCCTGTTGTGGAGCCAATATCTGCTTTCTTACATACTGGAAAATCCATGGCAGAAATGCCATTTTAATAGAAGTGAATATGCAGTAACTATAACACAAACTATCTGACATTGGAAGAGGAAATCAGGATATTGTAAACAAAAACAGAAACATACAAAAAATTCAGTCTTTTGAAGAACTTGTCTATAAGGATTAACAAGTCAAAAGACCTCTTATAACCTTCGCTTCGTTAATTTGCACATTTGCCCTCTATAACGCAGTGATGCAAAACATGATTCAATGAGCAGCTTTATGAAGACGTTGGCACTTAGGCCGCGTGTTTTGCGGCCTTACGTACCACTACGTCTTCATCTAAGCGAGAGCGCGCTGCGAATGAACATGTTTTGCATCACGTCCTGATTACAAAAACCGTAGAAATTGACGAACACTATTTTGTAAATGGGCTTTTGACACTCCACTCCTATGAGATAAAAAAGGGAGAGTCTGCTTTTATAGCATCTCCCCTTTTTTATCTCTACAGATTAGCTTTGAAAAATTCTTCCATTTTTACTATTGCAGCATCTTCATCAGGACCTTCAGCAGTCACGGTAACTTCAGTTCCCTGTTTAACACCAAGGGCCATAAGCGCCATAAGCCTTCTGAGATCTGCACTTTTGCCATTTGCACTTAATGTAATAGCTGATGTGAAAGCTTTTGTTTCCATCACGATCATTCCTGCAGGTCTTGCATGTATTCCAAGAGCATCTTTGATTGTATAGTTAAATGATTTCATTTTATACCTCCATATGGTTTTATTCTATGTTTGATTTTCAAATTTTCTTTCTTATTCTACTCCGACTCATCGGAAAATACCCGTTCAATGTGCATCGCAAGATAGCCGACTTCTACCGGTTTGAATTCCTTTTTCAATTCCCTCCCGAGCTTTTTGCAGACAGTCTCCGCTAAAGCAAAAGATTTTGGAAATCTCTCCCTGATATATTCGTTCATATCCAGTTTGATGGATTCGCCTTTCAGGGCTCTTGCCGTCATGTACTTGATATGGCTCATCAGACGGTTGTAGGACAGAGACTCGATATCGATCTCCCTGCCGATTTCACTTTCAATCATGGTGATGCACTCCCTGACAACGGCTGCCGTCTGCATTGCCTGGGATACCTTTTCATCCTCGATTGCTGAGTGTATATGCAAAGCTATGTACCCGACCTCATCATCACTTATATCGATGCCCTGCATCTCCATGAAAATCTTCTTTCCACTGGCCGCCACCCTGTATTCATCTGGAAAAAGGGCTTTTATATCCTGCGTCAGCGGATTGCTGATCTGGGAGTGGCTGCGTATTCTTTTTACGGCAAATGCAATATGGTCGGCAAGGGGGAATAATATGCCTGTGTCTATTTTGTCAAACTGTTTCTCGGCTTCGATTATAATTGCATTTGCAATCTCAAGAAATTCCGGTTCGATGCTGCTGACGATCTCCCTGGATGAGCCCCTGTCAGTCTCCTGCTGAAGCAGGTATACTTTTGCATCTGCCGGTACTTCCATTCGTTCGTTGACTTTTCTGCCGAACCCTACGCCTTTTCCAAGCAGTATGTACTCCTTATTATTATCCATATCCACGGCCATAACGCCGTTATGGTTTAATGCTTTTATGACTCTGAACATATGATTACCCCCGTCACCGACTATTCTAATTCATAGCGGTCCGGGCCGGAGACCCTGAACAGCTACTCTAATTCATCAACTGCAAGCAGATCTTCGCCTGCCTTAACTTCGCCCGATTTCAGAAGCCTTACCCTCTGACTGCTATTCAAGCTTGTGCAGATGACAGGAGAAGCTAAAGATGGGGCATTATTTTTCAGGAATTCCATGTCAAAACTCAACAGTCTGTCTCCTTTTTTGACCATGTCTCCCTCTTTTACGAAAGCCTCAAAGCCTTTTCCCTCAAGGTTCACCGTATCGATTCCGATATGGAGCAGCAGCTCTATTCCATCCTTGGTCTTCAATCCCACCGCATGCTTTGTTCCAAAAACAAAACATACTTCAGCATCATCTGGCGAAGTAAGAACCCCCTCTGTGGGAGTTACAACTGCCCCGTCACCCATCATCTTCTCAGCAAATGCCGCGTCTGGCGCTTCTGTGATATCTGCAGCAATGCCGGTAAGAGGACTGCTGAGAATGATTGTCCTTGCAACCTTGCCATCCTTGTTTTCTTCTGTTGCTGCAGCTGCAGTGTTTTGAGCTGCTGCCGCTCCATCCATGAATACTTCTTCATCCGGTGCAGTAAGAAGATAATCCTCAAGATTTGATTTGATTACCGTTACCCTTGGTCCATATATGATCTGCACGCCCTGTCCCTTACGGATAACTCCTGACGCTCCGGACTGTTTCAAAAGTGCATCGTTTACCAGTTCTGATTTATATACCGTGCAGCGAAGCCTTGTGGCACAGCAGTCTACATCCGAAATATTTTTCTTGCCGCCGAGTCCTTCGCAGATCATTGCTGATACAGGATCTGTCTCCTGTTCCACAATCTGTCCGTCAGCATTTTTTCTTGCTTCCATATCGCTTCTTCTGTAAAGTTTTACTTCTTCTGCGTCATCCCTTCCAGGTGTCTTTAAGTTCATTTTCTTTATAAGGAATGAGAATAATAAATAGTATACCACAAAATATACCGCGCCTACAACTATAACCCAAACCCAGCTTGTCTTGGCATTTCCCTGCAGGATTCCGAACAGGAACAGATCTATGAATCCGCCTGAGAATGTCATACCGACGCCTACGTTAAGTATATGCATGAACATATAAGCAAGCCCTGCAAAGACACAGTGGATACCGTAAAGCAAAGGTGCCACAAAGAGGAATGTAAATTCTATCGGTTCAGTTATTCCCGTCAGCACTGATGTCAGGGCTGCTGACAGAAGGAGGCCTCCTACCTGTTTCTTCTTCTCAGGCTTTGCACATCTGTACATTGCAAGTGCCGCTCCCGGAAGACCGAATATCATGAGCGGGAATTTTCCTGACATGAATCTTGTTGCAGATACACTGAAATGTCCGATTCCCGGTGTTCCTAATTCCGCGAAGAAAATGTTCTGTGCACCTTCTATCAGCTGTCCGCCAACCGTTGCTGTTCCGCCTACTGCTGTCTGCCAGAATGGAAGGTAAAATACGTGATGGAGTCCGAAAGGTATCAGAAGCCTTTCCATAAGGCCGTACACCCATGTTCCTGCATATCCCGATTTAAGTACGATATCGCCTACTTTATAGATTCCTGCCTGTACGGGAGGCCATGCATAGAAAAGCACAATTCCGACCATTACATATGCAAGTGCGCCTACGATCGGTACGAATCTGGTTCCTCCAAAGAAGGACAGTACCTGCGGCAATTCAATTTTATAGTACCTGTTGTGAAGGGCCGCTACTCCGAGACCTACTATGATACCTCCGAAAACACCCATCTGCAGGGATGTGATTCCTACTACAGACGTGGTAGCGCCGGCGAGCATGCTTTCCGTGCCGCCGTTTATGTTTATCATGGCATTGATCGAAGCATGCATGATGAAAAAGGCGATTGCTGCAGCCAGTGCCGCTACCTCTTTCTCTTTTTTGGCCATTCCTATTGCAACTCCCATTGCAAATATCAGAGGCAGGTTTGCGAATACGATGTTGCCGGCTGCACTCATAACGGAAAGTATCGCATAGAGTATGGTTCCCGGACCCATCATATCCATAAGGCCATATGCCTTAAGCATTGTTTCATTCGTAAATGAACTTCCCACTCCAAGCAGCAGACCGGCTACGGGAAGTATTGCAATCGGAAGCATAAAGGATCTTCCAACGCGCTGTAAAACACCAAAAATTTTGTCTTTCATGATTTTTCTCCTTATCTTTTCTGTGTTATCATGATTGGGATCTTTGTAACTTTTCAGAATGGCTTTCCGAAGGAGGCATTCCTGAATCATTACGATTTTTTGGAGTATTACGGTGCTTTTGTGCACAAAAAAAGCACCAACATACATAAATATCCAAAAATATCTATGCATAGTTAATGCCTGCTTTCCAGTAACATACTATACCACTGAAATGATAATATCACCACAACTCAAATTTGTCAATATTTTTATTTTCATCATTTGATCCGGATTTTTATTATGCATTTTTTACAATGATTTACTACGAATTCCTGCTTTTTCATACATTCATGTCTAATCATGCACGAAAACGGAAGGAACAGGAAATCAGCCTGGCTGATTTCCTGTTCCTTCCGGACATCTGAATTTCTATTCCTGATTCTCTTTTCGCCTCAGGATATCATACTGATCAAGCTCTGTTCCCAGATCGACATACAGAATCTGTTTTGGATGCGGAGCGCTCTCCTGCGGATTTCCCGCCTCATCAAAGATTGCCTTTACCTGAACTTCCACATTTGAACCGTCAGGCTTCATCACTTCTATCGTCTCGCCGACGCTGAATTTATTCCTCTGTTCAATGCTGGTAAGCCCTTGTTCGTTTTTGGGGCCAGCCATTCCGAGATACGTGTATTCCTTAATATAGGTATTGTTGTCATAGATCTGGCTGCTCTGGTCAGCCTTTCCATAAAAGAATCCAGTGGTAAACTGGCGGTACGTGCACTTTGATATCTCCTCGTGATACCATGGCATGTTCTTTCTGTAAAGGTCAGGCGATTCCATATAATCATCTATGGCCTTTCGATAAGTCCTGGCAACAGTCGCCACATAGAGTGCTGTCTTCATCCTGCCTTCAACCTTCAGGCTGTCGATGCCGGCATCCAGCATATCCGGTATATGCTCAATCATGCAGAGGTCTTTTGAATTGAATATATAAGTTCCTCTTTCATTTTCATACACAGGCATGTATTCGCCTGGACGCTTTTCTTCCACGATCGAATATTTCCAACGGCAGGGATGGGTGCAGGCACCCTGATTCGCATCCCTTCCGGTCATGTAGTTGCTTAAAAGACATCTTCCCGAATAGGAAATGCACATTGCCCCATGGACGAATGTTTCAATTTCCATATCTTCAGGAATCCTCTGGCGGATTTCCTTGATTTCCTTAAGGGAAAGCTCCCTTGCGGACACTACCCTTTTTGCGCCCAGCTTATGCCAGAAAAGGTATGTTCCGTAATTTGTATTGTTTGCCTGGGTACTGATATGAAGCTCCATATCAGGCAGGATTCTCTTTGCGATTTCGAATATTCCGGGATCCGCAATAATAAGGGCATCAGGCTTAATCTCCTTCAGCTCCTTAAAATATTCCTCAGCTCCGGCCAGGTCATCATTATGGGCCAGTATATTCGCCGTTACATAAACTTTAACATTGTGTTCGTGGGCGAATTCAATCCCTTCCTTCATCTCTTCCATGGAAAAGTTTTTGGCCTTTGCACGGAGACCGAAGGCTTCGCCGCCTATATATACTGCATCTGCGCCAAAGATAACTGCTGTCTTCAGGACCTCGAGGCTGCTTGCAGGTATTAATAATTCTACATTTCTCATTTTAATTCATCCATCTTTCCAATTCTTGTACTGATCGTCACTCCGTCACCAAGGGGCAGTATGGCTGTGGTAAGCTCTTCCATATGTTTCAGTTCATACAGGTATTCCCTCATCCGGTTGTATATTGTCCTGTTACGCCTTGTCACGGCATAACGGGATTCTATGATATCCCCGTCCTGCAGGACATTGTCGGATATCAGGACACCGCCCACTTTGAGCAGGCGCATGATCTGGGGAAGAAAATTGATATACTGGCCTTTTGCAGCATCCATGAAAATGAAATCAAAGGTTCCTTCGAGCCCCGCCATCACTTCAAGGGCATCCCCCTCGATCAGAGTAATCTTATCCTCGAATCCTGCTCTTTTTATATTTTCCCTTGCAACAGGGATTCTTTTTTCATATTTTTCTATTGTCGTTATGCTGCAGTTCCCCGGGCTATATTCCGCCATCAGAATACTGGAAAAACCGACAGCCGTGCCGACCTCCAATATCCGTTCCGGCTGCTTGAGGGCAGTCAGGACTTTCAGGAAGCTCTGCATCTCTTTACGGATAATAGGCACATAATCCTTGACAGCCTGCTTTTCTATTTCGTCAAGCAGTGCCGTGTTGCCTGTATCCAATGAATTTATATAAGTTATCAGTCTTTCATTTACTATCACTTTTTACTCTCCGTCTCAGACTTTCTAATCTGCAGTGCCGCCTTCATCCGTGATCTCCTCTGGAATCTCTCCGGACATGACAGACAGCATTTTCTCCGCAGACATGGAAGTATTTAATGTATAATCCCCCGGCTTTATCTTTCCTGAGTACTTTGATACCTTTGCTTGCACATAGAAAAGCTTGAAATCTTCAACAAGCCCCTTTTCCTGAAGCATCCTGCCAATCGATATTGTCGATGCGCCCTCTGCTACGGTTATATTTACATCAGTCCCAGGCGCTTCCTCAACACCTCTGTCGCTGAATATTGCCGTTCCAAAACTGTACGCTTCTTTTGCGCATACAAAAATACCGATAATGACCAAAGCACTTATAATTATATGAAAGGATATGCTTAAAACTGCATTAACCACTTTCTTTACACTCATTCAATGCACCCCCACATTATCCCTTTTTACTCAGACACTCCTTACAATAGCCATAGAGCTTCACTTCATGATCTGTTACCTGAAAAGAAGCGGTGTCAATGATTTTCTTTTCCAACTCATCAAGAAGGTCATCTTCAAACGAAGATACTTTTCCGCATTCCAGACATATAAGATGATGATGGTGGTGCTTCACCTCACTGTTATCCGCCTGTCCAATTTCATAACGTACATATCCGTCATCAAGATTGATCCGGTCAACCAGGTTTAACTCCAGCAGAAGCTGTATGGTTCTATAGACTGTGGCCAGTCCGATTTCCGGATAATCTGCCTTTACCAACTCATATATTTCCTCAGCTGTCAGGTGCCTGTCCGGACATTGAGATAAAACTTCAAGGACCATCACTCTTTGTGTAGTCACTTTAAGTCCTTTTTCCTTTAGAAGCGCTTTAAATTTATCTCTTTTTGCAGTCATCACTGCCTCCTCTGATGAAATATACCTGTTTTGCCACTGTTCAGAACTGCATCCTCTAAAGCTGCAGAATCCGCCTGTCTGTCATTCTCTTTCGATATCGATATCTTCAAGAATTTCCTCAAAGATCTTGGCAACGTAATCAAGCTCTTCGTCGTCTTCGACTATCTCGTAAAGGGCGTCAGCATCCTGTTCTCCTGATAAATCCTTTAAGATCAGGGCCTCTGCATCGTCATCTTCTGAATCTGTTACCAATATATAATTAATTCCATTAATCCTTGTCTCTTCAAGTATGAAGAATTCTACTTCTTCGTTTGTTTCAGCGAGCATGAATTTTATTTTTTCCATTTTATCTGTCTCCTATCTTACGGAATCCAGGTAACCCTGCAATATGAAGACGGCAGCGAGCTTGTCGACATACTTGCTCCTGTCTTCGCGTCTGACGCTGTGTTCCATAAGGGTCCTGTTTGCTTCAACTGTCGTAAGCCGCTCATCCCACATAATGACTTCGAGTCCAGTCCTTCTTTCAAGCATTCCCTTGAATTCCAGGGACTTTTCCCCTCTTTCGCCTACGGTGTTGTTCATGTTTTTAGGAAATCCGAGAACGATTGCCTCTACCTCGAATTCCACGATCAGCTCTTCAATACGGGCAAGTGTCTGCCTGAGCTTGTTTTCTTCTTTTCTTCTTATGATTTCAATTCCCTGCGCAGTTATGCCAAGCGGATCGCTTATAGCAACCCCTACTGTCTTGGACCCAAAGTCCAATCCCATAATTCTCATCTGGCTCCTCCTGCCTTACTTCCATGAATTATTTTTTATATAATCCTTGAGTATTTCCTCTACAAGTTCGTCGCGTTCTACCTTCATAATAAGGCTTCTTGCATTTTTATGGCTTGTTATATAGGTAGGATCTCCCGACATAATATAACCGACGATCTGGTTGACAGGATTGTATCCTTTTTCAACCATAGCTTCATAAACCGTCTTTAAAACATCCTTGACTCCGATTTCAGTATCTGCCTGAACTTTAAAATATTGCGTATTATTTATATCCTGCATAGCATCACGTCCTTAATTAAACTTTATTTCTATTCTAATATAAATAGTCAAAAAATACAATCCAATATTTCACAATAAGGGGGGCCGCTCCGAAAAAGCCCATAAATACAGGACTTTTAGAAATATTATTTCTCCAAAAGCAGCATGTCCTCTAAAAGGAATCCTGTCGCTTTCCCTTTCACGATCTGGTTCATGCAGTCTTCTTCTCCGGAAAATGCTGCCTTCACATATTCCTTTGTGTGCCCTGACTGGTATTTCTTTCCATTGATCTCGACAGTCTCTTCCACCAGTATTTCCAGGTCCCTTCCAAGGAAGGCTTCCCTGTATCTACGGGAATTTCTTTTTGTCATTTCTAAAAGGATGCTGCTTCTTTCTGTCTTGATCCTGTCGTCAACCTGATTTTCCATAGCTGCAGCCCTGGTTCCCTTACGGACTGAATATTTGAACACATGTGTTTCATAAAAATCTATTTTTTCCAGGAAGTTTCTGGTGGTCTGAAACTCCTCGTCTGTTTCACCCGGGAAACCAACGATCACATCCGTTGTGATTGCCGGATTTTCAAAATACTTCCTGAGAACCTGGCATTTTTCATAGTACTCTGCAGAGTCATAACGCCGGTTCATCCTTTTTAGCGTTGCATCGCATCCGCTCTGAAGCGACAGATGAAAATGAGGACACATTTTGCGAAGGCTGCTGAGCGCCTTCGCAAACTCCTCAGTCACGATTCTTGGCTCCAGGGATCCCAGACGGATCCTTTCGATTCCCTCAACTTCATGGACTGCCTGGATCAGGGTCAAGAGATTCTCCCCTTCTCCATGGTCTACGCCGTAGGAACTCAGATGGATCCCTGTCAGTACGACTTCCTTATACCCTCGGACTGCAAGGCTGTGCACTTCGGCCACAACATCCTCCGCCTTCCTGCTTCTGACCCTTCCCCTCGTGTATGGGATTATGCAGTAGCTGCAGAACTGGTTACAGCCATCCTGCACTTTGATGTAGGCACGTACATGATCAGCAGTATTTTCGATTTCAAGATTTTCATACTCGCTCTCTGCATCGATGTCGACCCAGGCCTCGCTCTTGTCATGATTATCCTCATATTCCCTGAGAACTGCTATGAGATCTTTTTTCCTGTTGTTCCCTATTATGATATCTATGCATTCATCCGCCTTCAGGTCCTCTTTCGATGCCTGTACATAGCATCCTGCCGCCACTACAATGGCATCAGGATTCATTTTTTTCGCTTTATGCAGCATCTGTCTCGATTTTCTGTCCGCTATATTCGTTACTGTGCATGTATTGATAATATAGATATCTGCACCTTCTGCAAATGGCACTATCTCATATCCATTCTGCTCCAGCATGTGACGCATGGACTCAGTTTCATATGAGTTTACCTTGCATCCTAAATTATGCAGTGCTACTTTTTTCATAATTTCGACTCATTTCCTTTCTTTTTCCCAAAAAAGCAGTGCAGTTGTCCTGCCGTCCTGCCTCCATGATTTTCAAATTACTTGTATGCACCGGCCTCAACTTTCCGCAGATACGGCTCGACCATTACAATCTATTTGTATTAACATAATATTTACCTGAATCTGCAGTTCAATTCACCTTTTCTATTGACTTTTGTCTCCCAAAAATGTAAGATAAACATATAAAAAGTAAGGGAGGTATTTCCAAATGAAAACAGTACAGATTTCTTTAAACTCAATCGACAAAGTAAAATCATTTGTAAATGACATTACAAAATTCGATTACGATTTTGATTTAGTATCTGGAAGATACGTTATTGATGCAAAATCAATCATGGGTATTTTCAGCCTTGATCTTTCAAAACCAATCGATTTAAACATCCACGCTGAAGAAGGAATTGACACAGTTCTTGATATCCTTAAACCATATATTATCTAGTATTCTTTGAACTGCTAATATTGTGGTTTCAGCACTTTTGAATTTAATATTGTACCATATTGACGGGGGATGATTCTATCATCCCCCGTTTTTTCATCTCACAGAAACATTCGTCCTGTGGGATGGAGTCGAATCTTGTAACTATTCAGGACTATGTCCTTCATAGTCACATATGATACACAAAAATTGCAGAACCAGCAATTATGTGCATGCAGAACTCGAGTTTTCATGCAAAACCAGCATAAAAACATCTCGCGGAACAGGGGTTCTGAACAGTTACCGAATCTTTTCTATTCGACTACGATGGTTTCGACGGTCGCGATGGCGGTTTCCATCATCTCGTCAATCTTTTCTTCAAGGTTTCTTTCAGATCTCTTGATAATGTTGATGTTCGGTTTTGTTACCGGATGTTTTGCCACGAATATGGTACAGCAGTCCTCGTAAGGCTGTATCGACGTTTCATAGGTATCAATCCTGAGAGCGATATCAACAATTTCCTGTTTGTCAAATCCGATTACCGGTCTGAATACCGGAATTGTGCATACCTCATTAGTCGCAGCAAGGCTCTGCATGGTCTGGCTTGCAACCTGTCCGATGCTTTCCCCCGTGATCAGTGCCTGGCATCCGCTTTCCTTCGCCAAATGCTCTGAAATCTTCATCATGTATCGTCTCATTATAATGGTAAGCTCGTCATGTGGGCATTTTTCATAGATGTACAGCTGGATATCCGTAAAATTCACGATATTCAGATTGATCGGTCCGGAATATCTTGCCACCAGCTTTGCAAGATCGATGACCTTCTGCTTTGCCCTTTCGCTTGTATAAGGTGGGGCATGGAAGTAAGTAGCATCTATCTTTACTCCTCTTTTTGCAATCATGTACCCGGCAACAGGGCTGTCGATTCCGCCTGAGAGAAGAAGCATTGCCTTTCCATTGGTTCCTACCGGCATTCCGCCTGCGCCCGGTATGATTTCAGAATAGATATAGATCTTCTGTCTGATTTCTACATTGAGCATGATTGCCGGCTTGTGCACGTCGACTCTGATTTCAGGAAATGCCTCCAGGAGCCTTCCGCCGAGTTCCCTGTTGATCTCCATGGAATCAAGAGGATAATTCTTCCTTGCTCTCCTGGCGCTCACCTTGAAGGTCGTATTCTTGTCCGGATACATCCAGTCCATATAAGCCGTCACTTCTTCGACCAGCTTTTCAAACCCCTCGTCTTCAACATGAACAACCGGGCAGATCCCTACGATACCGAAAACACGTTTAAGGGCATCCACCGTTTCATCGTAGTCATAGTCGCTAAGGCATTCTATGTATATTCTTCCCTGTTCTTTTGTTACGTCAAATTCGCCTTCTACATCTGCGAGGGCATATCTGATCTGCCTGATCAGAGCATCTTCAAACAGATACCTGTTCTTGCCTTTGATTCCTATTTCTCCGTATTTTATTAAAAACGCCTTAAACATGTTCTTCATATTAAGACCCGCCTTCCTTCTTGTACTTTTATTATCTATCTCCTTGCATACTTCCTGAGCCTTGGTACGATTTCTTTCAATGCCTCAGCACAGAATGCCAGCTCTTCTGCTGTTGTTTCTGCCGAAAAGCTGAAACGTATTGTGGAATCCAGAAGTTCCTTAGGCACTCCGATTCCCTTAAGCGTTGCGCTTATGGCAGGCTTGTTTGATGCGCAGGCTGAGCCCGACGACACATATATGCCCTTTTCTTCCAGTGAATGCAGGAGAACCTCGCTCCTGATTTTCGCAAAGCTTGCGCTAACAATATGAGGTGCGCTGTCTTTTCCGGTAAGCCCGTTTATACGGACATCCTCGATTTCCAGAAGGCTGCCGATAAAATCTTCCTTGATTTTATAAAGATTTTCCATGCGGTTCTCGTGATCCTCGTAACTGAATTTTACAGCCTCACCGATTCCCGCGATTCCGGGGACATTCTCAGTGCCTGAACGTATCCCCCTCTGCTGTTCTCCGCCGAACATGAGCGGCTTGATTTTCACCTTTTCATTAACATAAAGGAATCCGATCCCTTTCGGGCCGTGTATTTTATGCCCGCTCACAGAAAGCAGGTCAATTCCCATCTTTTTAGGTAGTATCCTGTACTTTCCAAATCCCTGTACTGCATCTACATGGAAAAGCACATTCCTGTTCTTTTTCTTGATCAATTCAGCTATTTCTGCAACCGGCTGGACAGAACCGATTTCATTATTGACGTGCATGATGGAAACAAGAATAGTCTCCTCGCAGACTGCCGCTTCAAGCTTATCCATCCTGACTATTCCGTTCCTGTCCACTGGCAGGCAGGTGATCTTGAACCCTTCCTCCTCCAGATGCTTCATGGAGTTCAAGACTGCCGGATGCTCTATGGCGGAAGTTATGATGTGCATCCCGCTTCTTCTGTTTGCCAGCGCTGTCCCGATAATTGCCAGATTGTCGGATTCCGTTCCGCCTGAAGTAAAGATGATCTCCTTCTCGTTTACCTTCAGGTTTTTCGCTATGATTTCTTTTGCTGTCCTGATATACCGTTCAGCGTCCACTCCTTTTTTGTGCATGGATGAGGGATTCCCGTAATCTTCCGTCAGAACCTTTACCATAATATCCTTTACCGGATCAGCACACTTTGTGGTTGCTGAATTATCTAAATAAACTTCCAATTCCATTCTCCGTCCTTAATCATTCTCAAGCTGGAACATGATCACAGACAGGGCCGTCAGCCCTGCGGTTTCAGTCCTCAGTATCCGCTTTCCAAGCGTGACCGGAATTATATTGTTTTCCAGTGCCTGCTCTATCTCTTTATCCTCAAATCCGCCTTCCGGGCCAATAAATACGCCTATGGATGTCCCTGGCTTCATTTTTCCTATGATTTCTTTCGTATGCTGCATTCCTTTTGCATTTTCATATGGTATAATGCTGCATGCAAAATCCGATGCAAAGGCAATGGCTTCTTTGAAAGTCATGACTCCGGTTACTTTGGGAATCACCAGACGTTTTGACTGCTTTGCCGCGCTTTCGCTGATTCCCTGCCATCTTTTCAGCTTGCTTTCTTCCTTTTTCGCATCCAGCTTAACAATCGCCCGCTTTGTTGCAACAGGAATGATCTCATATACGCCAAGTTCTACTGCCTTCTGGATAATAAGCTCCATCTTGTCGCTCTTTGGAAGTCCCTGAAACAGATATACCTTTGAAGGAAGCTCCGTTGTCTCTTCCCTGACCTCTGTAATCCCTGCAATGACCGCATCCTGCTGAAAATCCCTGATGACGCAAAGGTAGTCCCTGTCTTCCTTGTTGCTGATGAGTATTTCTTCCCCCTGCTTCATGCGGAGCACATTTTTTATATGGTTCACGTCAGAACCATTTATGGTTATATGATCCTGGCTAATCTGCTCTTTATCTACAAAAAAATGATGCATGTTCCACCTAATTCTTTCTGGCCGTCACCGAGACCCATTCGCCCTGGCGGGTTATTTCAAGAATCTCAAGGCCGTTCTCTTTAATTGCCTTTACGACAGCTTCTTCCTTTGTATTGATTATTCCTGATGTTATATATATTCCGCCCTTTTTCAGGAACCTGGATACGACTTCTGACAATGGGATAATAATGTCAGCCAGAATGTTTGCCACTACTACATCGTATTTTTCAAGCCCTACCTCTTCCTGAAGTGCTGTATCCTCAATCACATTTCCTGTCAATACCCTGAATCTGTCTGCCGGCACATGGTTTACTTCGATATTTTCATAGGTTGCCGTGATTGCATTGGGATCGATATCTGTTCCAAGCGCCTCAGCTGCGCCCAGCTTCAGTCCGATGATGGAAAGGATTCCGCTTCCGCAGCCTACATCAAGAAGTCTGGTATCGGAATTCACGTATTTTTTCAGTTGCCTGATACACAGCTGGGTAGTTTCGTGCATGCCGGTTCCGAAAGCGGTTCCCGGGTCGATCTGTATGACTATTTTCCCCTGGTGGCTTTCATCTGTCTTTTCCCAGCTGGGTCTGATGACGATATCATCAACTTCGAAAGTCTTGAAAAATTCTTTCCAATTATTGATCCAGTCCTTATCCTCAGTCTGGGATTCCGTTATGGATCCTTCCCCGATTTCAGCAAAGCTTCTGAGTTCATCGAGCTCTGCCCTGACCTTTACAAGCATCCCTTCATTATCTTCCCCGTCATCCAGATAAAAGCTTACATATCCTACGCCTTCATCAGGCGGCAGTATCGGGAGGATGTCGATGAACATGGTCTTTTTGTCTTCTTCGGAGAGCGGAACGTTATCCTCGATCTCAATTCCTTCAATCCCCAGTTCCAGGAGCATGCCGCTGACCAGGTCCTCGGCTTCTGTACTTGTCTTTATTGTATATTTATTCCATTTCAACTGATTCACCTCTATATTATTCTATCAATTATTCATAGCCAGTTTCTCACGACTCCCATATTACCATAAAAGATACGGTCCTACAAGTGAAACTCGCACCATGGTCAGTTGCTTTCATGCCGGCGAAGGCTGTTTTTGCTGACGCAGAAAACCCCTGTGCCTTTTGTAGATTTCCAAAGGGCACAGGGATCTTTCGTTTGCTTCGTTTATTCCAAAGTCTCTTTAATCTTATCTATGAATCCTTTTTTTTTAGACTTATCCTTGCCGGATTCTTCGCCTTCAAGGTTTCTGTTGAGCGAGTTTCCTGTTGCTGCATCGAATTTGCGAAGGAGGTCTTTCTGTTCTTCGTTGAGCTTTGTAGGAATCTGGACAACCAGAGTTACATAGTGGTCGCCTCTCACCTGCTTGTTCCTCAGAGATGGTACGCCTTTGCCTTTCAGGCGCACTTTCGTATCAGTCTGGGTTCCCGGTTTTACCTCGTAAAGGACATCCCCGTCAACAGTGCTTATTTTCACTTCACCGCCCAGAGCAGCCTGTGCATAGGTGATAGGTGCAGTTGAAAAGATATTGTATTCCTGACGCTGGAAAATCGGATGTCTCGAAACAACCACCTCTACAAGAAGGTCGCCTCTCGGGCCTCCGTTCACACCAGGCTCTCCTTTTTCGCGGATACGGATGCTCTGCCCGTTGTCGATTCCGGCTGGGACTGACACCTTGATTTTCTTTTTATTTGCAATATACCCGGTTCCATAGCAATCCTGGCATTTTTCCTTGACAACTTTACCTGTTCCCTGGCAGTCCGGACAAGTCTGTACGTTTCTTACCATGCCGAACAAAGACTGCTGGGTGAATACGATCTGGCCTTTGCCGCCGCACTTTGAACAGGTCTGAGGTGAGGTTCCCGGTTTTGCGCCTGTTCCGTGACAGGTATGGCATTCATCCTTAAGCGTAAGTTCGATTTCCTTCTCGGTTCCGAATACCGCCTCTTCGAAGGCAACTCTCACGCTTACCATGATATTTGAACCTTTCATAGGTCCTGTATTTGCTCTTCTAGTTCTTCCGCCACCGAAAATATCCCCGAAAATATCGCCGAAAATATCGCCCATATCGCCGCCAAAGTCAAAACCTCCCGGTCCTGCTCCTGCGCTCTGGTCAAAGGCCGCATGCCCAAACTGATCATACTGTCTGCGCTTTTCTGCATCACTGAGAATCGTATATGCATCTGATGCTTCCTTGAACTTTGCTTCAGCATCCTTGTCTCCCGGATTCATGTCAGGATGATATTTCTTGGCAAGTTTCCTATATGCCTTTTTTATGGTAGCCTCGTCTGCTCCCCGGTCTACACCGAGGATCTCGTATAAATCTCTCTTATCTGCCATTTACTTCACCTTTCTGGTTTCTAATAACGTAACTATTCGGGACTAGTGTGCTGACACATTGACACTTAAACTAATGACGCTGAATTAGTTTTCATTCTGCAAGGCGGAGGAATGAAGCGTAGCGGTGGCTACGCTGATTGACGACAACGCCGCAGATGGAAACTAAGGCAAGTCATTTGTCAAGATGTCAACGTGTCAGTGCACTAAATTCTGAACAGTTATCTAATAACAAACCGTAAGATACCCGCTGCGCAGGTCTCTTACGGTCCGGGGCTCTTTACATAGCAAAAGAATGTACGCATTGCGGACATTCCATTGCCATGATCAGAGCCGGCCAATTATTTAATTCGTGACTTTCAGTCATACCGGCTGAATAGTTACTATATTGTAACTATGCGAGACACGGGTTCTGAATAGTTACTATATTATACTTCTTTATAATCGCCGTCAACTACGTCGTCTGCCTGGTATGCTTCACCGGCATCTGCACCAGCTCCTGCTCCCTGAGCATTTTCATAGACTTTTGCAAAAAGAGCCTGTGCACTCTGCATTAATTTTTCTTTTGCAGCTTTGATTTCTTCTACCTGTGCATCTGACATATCCTCTGGATTTGATTTTTCGATTAATTCTTTCAATGCTGTAAGGTCAGCCTGAACTGCAGTCTTATCAGTTTCAGCAATTTTATCGCCTACTTCTTCTAATGCTTTCTCTGTCTGGAATACCATTGAATCTGCATCGTTGCGTACTTCTACAGCTTCCTTGCGTTTCTTGTCCTGGCTTTCGAATTCAGCTGCTTCTTTAACTGCTTTTTCGATATCGTCATCAGACAGGGTAGTTCCTGAAGTGATTGTGATATGCTGTTCTTTTCCTGTTCCTAAATCCTTAGCAGATACGTTTACAATACCATTGGCATCAATATCAAATGTAACTTCGATCTGTGGAACACCTCTTCTTGCTGGTGGAATTCCATCTAATCTGAACTGTCCAAGGCTCTTATTGTCCCTTGCGAACTGTCTTTCACCCTGAACTACGTTGATGTCTACTGCGCTCTGGTTGTCTGCTGCAGTTGAGAAGATCTGGCTCTTCTTAGTAGGGATCGTTGTATTTCTTTCGATTAATCTGGTTGCAACGCCGCCCATGGTTTCGATGCTTAATGAAAGCGGAGTAACGTCTAATAATAAGATTTCGCCTGCACCTGCGTCGCCCGCTAATTTACCGCCCTGGATTGAAGCGCCGAGTGCAACACATTCATCAGGGTTAAGTGTTTTTGAAGGTTCCTGTCCTGTAAGCTGTTTTACTTTATCCTGTACGGCAGGGATACGTGTTGAACCGCCTACTAACAATACTTTTCCAAGTTCTGAAGCGCTGATTCCTGCATCTCTTAAAGCGTTGGTTACAGGCGCTATAGTCCTTTCGATCAGGTCATGAGTGAGCTCCTCGAATTTCGCTCTTGTGATTGTCATGTCGAAATGTTTTGGTCCTTCGCTTGTTGCTGTAATGAATGGAAGGTTGATGTTTGTTGTTGTAGCTGATGATAATTCTTTTTTTGCTTTTTCTGCTGCTTCTTTTAATCTCTGAAGAGCCATTTTATCATTTGAAAGGTCTACGCCTTCGTTTTTCTTGAATTCCGCAAGCATATAATCTGTAATTTTCTGATCGAAGTCATCTCCACCAAGTCTGTTGTCGCCTGATGTTGCAAGTACTTCGATTACGCCGTCACCGATATCGATGATGGAAACGTCGAATGTACCGCCGCCTAAATCGTATACCATGATCTTCTGTTCATGTTCGTTGTCAAGTCCGTAAGCCAGTGCTGCTGCTGTAGGCTCGTTGATGATTCTCTTTACATCAAGGCCTGCAATCTTACCGGCATCTTTTGTTGCCTGTCTCTGTGCATCGTTGAAATATGCAGGTACAGTGATTACCGCTTCTGTAACTTTTTCTCCAAGGTATGCTTCCGCATCTGCTTTCAGTTTCTGAAGGATCATTGCTGAAATTTCCTGTGGGGAATATTTCTTGTCGTCGATTGTTACCCTGTGGTCAGTTCCCATTTCCCTCTTGATTGAAGAAATTGTTTTATCTGAGTTGGTTACTGCCTGACGTTTTGCAGGTTCACCTACAAGTCTTTCTCCTGTCTTTGTAAATGCGACTACTGACGGAGTTGTTCTTGCGCCTTCTGTGTTGGCGATAACTACAGGTTTTCCACCTTCCATAACTGCTACGCATGAGTTTGTTGTTCCTAAGTCAATTCCTATAATTTTTCCCATTGTCTATTCCTCCTGAATTTGATTTTGATACTTCACAACTTTGTATCTTCTATATAAATGTTAATTAGCTACTTTTACCATGCTGTGACGCACTACTGTTTCTCTATAAATATATCCCTTTTGGAATTCTTCTGCAACCGTATTTTCACCGAACGCCTCATCCTCTATATGCATCACTGCGTTGTGCAGATTCGGATCAAACTGGTTTCCGACTGCTTCGATCGGCTTCACGCCTATCTCTTCAAGATTTGCCATAAGTTGCTTGTATATCTTATCCATTCCGTCTACAAAAGGATTTTCTTTTTCTTCTTCTGGTACCATCGCAAGTCCTCTTTCGAAGTTGTCAACGACCGGAAGGATTTTTTCAACAACGCTTTTTGCTCCAACCTCATACATCTGCGATTTTTCTTTTTCTGTACGTTTTCGGAAATTATCGAACTCTGCCATGCTTCGTTTCAGTCTGTCTGTCAGTTCTTCAATCTGGGTATCCTTTTTGTCTTTCTTATCTTTTTTCTTTCCGAAAAGTTTTTTCTTTTCATCTTCGTTTGCTTTGGCTTCCTCCAGGTCCTGTGCAGATGCCTCTTCAGCTCCCTTTATTTCCCTGACCTCTTCTGTCTGTTCCTGAACTTCTTCGTTTGTAACAGTCTCCGTATTTTCTGCCGTATCTATGATTTCATTTTCCGGCATTTCGTTATTTATATCTGACACTTATATCTACCGCCTTTCATTATGTTTTTTTATATATTGCATCCAGCTGTGCCTTGAGCGTCTTCAGGGTATTTACCACATGCTCATAATCCATACGTTTCGGACCGATGATTCCTATTGTCCCCTGCACGCCCTCTTCAAGCTCATATGTCGCTGTGACCACGCTGCAGTCTTTCATTGTCCTGACCGAAGTCTCATTTCCTATATAGACCTGGATTCCGTGGCTGTCTTCATCAGATACTGTATCAGTCACAAAATCAATCAGCTGCTGTTTTTCCTCCAGGGCACTGATCAGCTCGCTTGCGGTACCGCCGCTGCTGAGTTCCGGATATTTGAAAATATTAGTGGCCCCACTTGTGTATATTTCAAGATCTTCATCTATATGGATCGCTTCAGCCACGGCATCAAGCACATGCTCTACGATTTCCCCGTGCTCGCCTGCCTGAAACTTCAGTTTTGAAATGATACCCAGGTTTATATCTTCCAGCGTCAGGCCGTTAAGGCATGTATTCAACAGCATATTGAGCTTAAGCATTGTCTCATTATCGAGTTCCCCGTCGGTATTTATGATTCGATTCTTAACTATGTTTCCGTCAACGACTATAACCGCCAGAATATGTGCTGCATCCATCTGTGACAGCTGTATGAATTTCAGCTTGTTCTGATTGAATCTTGGAGACGTTATCATTGTGGCATAGTTGGTGTTCGAGGCCAGGATTTTTGCAACCTGCTTGAGGAGCATTTCCATCTTGTCGACTTTCTGGATCATGAACTCCTTCATTTCTGTTACTTCCCTGTCCTTGGACTTCATCAGTTCGTCTACATAAAGACGGTATCCGGCATCAGATGGAATTCTTCCGGCTGAAGTGTGGGGCTGTATGATATAGCCCAGTTCTTCAAGATCGGACATTTCATTTCTGATGGTTGCCGAGCTCAATTTCAGGTCGCTATATTTGGAAATTGTCCTGGAGCCTACGGGTTCGCCGGTCTCAAGATAGTTCTGAATAATGGCTTTCAGTATTTTCATTTTTCTTTCATCAAGTTCCTGCAAACCCTTCACCTCTTTTTCCTCACGGCACTCAGGGGAGCCGCTTTTTACAGATCAAACTTGCTACTATTGAAGCATAATTCCTGAATTCAGTCAGGCTTGTTTTTTTGTTAGCACTCGTTAGTGAGGAGTGCTAACATCTGTAAATAACATATCACCAGAATTCGCTTTTGTCAATAGTATTTTGAGTTTTTCTGTCATAGGACGAACTTTCCTATGAGATAACGAAAAGCACACCATACCATCCTGAATCCGGATGCCGGTGCGCTCTCTGTTATTTCATTCTTTGCTATTATTCAATCCTAATGTTTGTGGCCACAGTCACATTCATGGTCTTTGCCGTGGTGGGAATCTCCGCATCCGCATTCATGCTCCGCATGATGGCCGTGTCCGCCACAGCCGCAGCTGCTTGCGGATTCCTCACCATCGTCATGAGGTTTCAGTTCGTCAGGCGCTACGTGAAGTATATCCGTTATTCCTGTCTGCGCTTCTCCATTGTCTATATCAAAATCATCCGGTGCAAGCTTAAGAATATCACGTATCTCCTCTTCCTTCATTTCAAGGTATTCCGCCAATTCCTCAATTGATACTTTCGTCCCTGTCTCTTCTGAAACATTCCTGATTGCCTCGCTGATATAGTTGATCTTCTCAACCACTCTGCCGCTGTCAGTCTTGAAGCATTCGTTATCAGCTATGGCCGTCTCGATCGCTTCGCTGATTGATGCCTTTACAAATGCTTCCGGCGTGAACTCGCCGCAAGCTATTTCCGCAGCTCTGTCCCGGAGCCCGTCGATTCCCAGCATGAGCCCGACGTTGCCCTCCTGTATCAGATCGCTGACCGCAAGCCCGCTTCCTGTATATTTTTTGGCAATCTCCACAACCGTCATAAGATTTGCTTCTATCAAACGGCTTTTTGCGGCATGGTCGCCTGCCATTGCAGCGCTGTAGAGCTCTGCCGTTTCTTCCTGTGAAAGCGTGTCAGCTCCCTTGATATCTTCCATATAGATGCCGAGAAAATCTATCCCGTCATCTTCAGCTGCATATTCGCTTTCGGCATTGCCGGTTTCAGACAGCTCTTCCCCTCCGGCCTGCGCCGCCGGGATCTCCGGACCTGCTTCATCATTTATTTTTTCTAAAGGCTGATATCCCTTTACTTTTATTTTTCTCGACTGCAGATATTCACAGATGAGGTTAAGCTGCCCCTCCTCCAGTTCCATATCTTCAAAAATTTCCTGTATATCTTCAAAATCCAGTTGCTTATTTCTGGTTTCCGCCAGCTCTTCAGCATGTGCCAGTTTCTCTCTGAATTCCATTCTATCCTGCATACGGTATTCACTCCTACTTAAATAATATGAAGCGGCTATGCAGTACTGCATCCTTTACTGCCGCCAGTTTACAGGGTATAGAATATCACATATGCCCCAAGAATGCAAAAGCTATTCCCCTGAGTGTTTTTCAATTCTTGCTCCACTAAACACAACATAATTATATTCACGACCAGCCATACCGACAGGATGGCCCCTGAAGAATACAAGAAGGCTGATTCCCTTCACAGTCTGGTACCATTCTTCATATTCAATATAAGGAAACGATATCAGATACCCGGCTCCGTCTTCCCGTATGGATGGATCCCTATTGACCATTCCCTCCATATCATTCCTGACATTCTCTATGATGGCTCTCCTGCGCCGCTCCTCAAATTTCTCACGTTTTTTGAACATGTCAAGCCCGGTGCGGCCGGCCGCCTGGTACCAGGTGCATTCATAAACCGCTCCTGTTTTTATATGTTCAAGCTCCAGAAGATCCGAAAAGCTGAATCTCACCCGCCATCCCTTTTCTTCGGTCACATAATATCTCTTTTCCGAAAATCCAGCCCTCCTGATGGTTGACCCGCTGTTATCTTCTGTTTCGGAATAGCCGTATAAGTAGTATCCATCCTGTTCCGTCAGAACAGCTGCCGGAATGCACTCCTTTATTCTCTCCCGGCTTATGGAGTCTCCATAGGCATTCAGGCTGATAAAAAGCTTCTCATGCAGATTCCTGATGATATTTTCCCGGTCCGGCTGTATATTCATCTCCTGATCAATATAAATCTCTGCTGCGTCCATCGAATCCTGTACCGCCCTGTCAATGACCTGGTTCAGGTTTATGTCTGCCATTATGGTCGAACTGACCATCTTCGTCCTTATATCCATACCGGTGCACACCGTGGCAGCAAATCCAACAAAGAGTATCGCAAAATTAGTAAGCTTCATACTTAATGGTCCCTCCGTAATAAGCGATGATTTTCTCCGTTTCCAGGTCTTCAGCCAGAAAGCTGTTGAGAAGCCTTTCCCCAAAACTTCCATTCCTGTCCGACACCTCTATCTTCAGAAAATCATCCATGGCAAAGCAATACTCTCCCTGCTCCAGAAGAGCTTCCTTTATTTCTTCTGTGTAATGCCTCTCCTGTCTTGTCTCTATTTCTCCTTCGCTTTCATATAAGCCGTATGCCACATGAGTCACCTGTATTTCATAAAGCTGTTCAAGTCCTGCAAGCCTCTTCTCATATTCCCGGAACATCCCTTCCGTCAGCACTCCCGTATTTCTGACCGCATCCACCAGGCAGGCTGTTTCAGTCAGTACCCAGGACTGTGCCATTGTCTCCTGCCTCTCGCTGATATACAGCATCGGCAGGAGAAACATCAGAACGGAAGCGAGCAGGATGGCCATCACCCTGCTATATGCATCTTCCAACTCTCCACTTCTCCCTTCGTCTACTTCATTTCCTGTACCGAATGCTCCTGCACCTGATTCACGAATACGGTTTCAACTGTCCTTTCATATGAATCTGCAAGGTACATAAAAAGCATTACTGCAATGATGAAAAAAGCCGCTCCCATTCCGGCTTCCAGTGCTTCTGCCGCTGATTCCATTTTTTCCTCCCGTCTCCGTCTTTCACCGACTATTTCTGGGTGAACATCAGTCCTGTAATGGTTCCGTTTTTATCCCTTACGACGTCACCTTCAAACCTTCCGTTCGGATTGATATAGTTATTATTCAGTTCGTTCTGGGCCGACTTGAAGGTCAGGGCAGAACTGGTTCCAAGCTCGCCTGTAGCAGGGTTAAAGTTATAGGTATAAAAGCTGCTTGTTTTGTTGGTCACTACCTGCAGTCCGACCGTTTCATTCTGGAATCTTCTTATTGCATTGACGACCTCGCTGCCTGAAACCTCCGTCCCTTCATACATGCTTTTTGAAGTGTCTGCAAATTCCGAATTCAGCTTGTTGATCTGACCGACACCTCCGGCGGCCGTATCCTTTGCCTCCCTTGCTATATAAAATCCAAGACCCACTATCAGACATGTTATGATAATTCCTGCTGCCAAAACCAATCCCTTTAAACTGTTCTCCATATATTATTCTCCCTTCTGATCAATACCTGTTTTCATCAGTAAATTTTATCGGATTCCGCCTGCATATACCGAGAGCTTGTTGAGCCCTTCCAATACGAAAGGGATGACCAGCTTGCACCCGATCGTGATGTACATCGGAATAAATCCGATCACCCTTCCGACAGCCGCTTTGTCCATGGCAAGCGACTCGCTCTCTTGGCGGTATTTCTCCAGATAATAGTTTCTGTCCGAAGCAATCTCATCAAAAGCCTCATGCACCGGAAGCCTGTCGCAGGCTATAAAAGCATCGGCCAGCCTTATAAAAGGCATGAAGCTCTCCCTCTCCCTCATCTTTTCCAGGGCAGCCATCCCTTCGTAATCCATGGCATCAAGCGTCTTTGCTATTGTGTTTCTGAATGCCATGGCAAACTCCTCCAGATGGGATAGCATGACCTCCACCGACATCCCGTCCATATGCATGAGGACGATGATCACTGCCTGGAACCGGATTACCTCCTGCTCCCTTTCCATCATCAGCATGCGCTTCCTTATCTGTACCCAGAACCAGGGCCACCAGTAGGCAGCCGCTCCTGCCGCAGCAGCAGCCAGCAGGTCGTACCACCGGAATGTTATCTCCCGGTCTTCTGCAAAACTCTCTATTGCAGTTTCCTCAACTGCAGCGGCAGCCTCATAAGGAACCTCCATCTCCGGAGCTTTCTGATGTCTGCCAGTCTGCTGTATGTCAGCAATCAGCAGCACTGTAAGCACAAAGGCCGCAGCGCCGAGCAGTGCCTGCCTCAGCATGAATTCCTTGATATTTTCCACCTGCCCTGCTTCCTTCAGGTCTTCGCTCCATTTTTTGTATCTTGCATAATTCCGGTTTATCCTTCCCGTGATCCAGGAATTGATGCTCCTGATCCCAAGTATCCGGTTCAGCGTCCGGCTTTCCCTGTAAAGGGGTCTAGTCTCATACCTCAGCTTATGTATTGTGAAACATACCCCAAGCGAAGCACCACATATAGCCAGAGTTGTTATGATGCCCATTTTTCCTTCGTAATAAGCGCTCATTTCTCCCATATTGCCTACCGCCCATTTTTCCAGAGGCTTTATGGCAAAGACAGGCATAAGCGAAATGCCGATCAGACCTGAAAACAGATGTTCCAGTTTCCGCCGCCTCAGAACTTCCATGTTGATCTCCTGCTTCAGGCAGCTCAGATTTGTCAGGAAAAGGGATTTTCCATCCACTTTCCTGTCTCCATATTTCATCACTGTCTCACAAAGCAGATAAAAAGTTCCGAAATAGTGGTTCGGTGCATTCTGCATAGCATTTTCCTTATCCTTCTCTTCTCTGCTCTCTGTTAGTCTCCTGTAGATGACTTCCGCATGCAGGCCAATCTCCCTTTCGGCATCTTCCAGCGCCTCCAGCACCGACTCCTCAGCAATGCCGTGAAAGCCGAAATGGAACCTGACATCGGCAATAAACTTTTCAAACTGCTTCAGCAGCTTTATTTCCTCCTTCTCAAGCCTTCTGTAAACTTCATTCATGTTAACTGCAAATAGTATGCATATCACGCCGCAAAGATAGGCAAAAGACAGTCCTCCGAAATATACAAGGAAAGCAAATGCGGCGCCGCTCCCTGCCCAGGCTGCCAGCAGGATATCGACTGTCCTGTCGAGATTCTCCCTGCCTCCGTTAGGACGGTATATCTCCATCCTTTTTCTGATTCTGACCGTATACCCAGAAGTCAGAGGATTAGATTCCAGAAAATGATAAAGAGAGCTCTTCATCAAAACACTTCCTTTCCTCTTTTGTCAGAAAACGCTTTATTTCCCATTCACTTCTTTCTGACATGGGATTCTTAAAGAAATAGGAGCCTTCAAGGAATACAAGCAGATCCTCCTCCCTGAAATAGTGCCCATTCTCGTCCGGCGTCTCCAGCGGAATTATTTCGGTAATCCTCTCAACATAACGGTGCCCGTCTTTATCCCTGTTCATGTGCACGTCAAATGAAACCACATCCACCACCTGCTGCTCGGCAACATCCTCCCTGTTGAAGTTCCCGGCATAGAGGAGGCTGTTCCTTAGGGCGAGCACGAGGTTTCTGGAGGTTGTTGCATGATGGGTGAACAGCGTAAACAAAGAGCCTGTCTGTCCCATCCTGATCATCCAGCCTGCCACTTCATGGGATACGACCTCGCCCAGTATATTGACAGCCCCATCCGTCTTTTTCTGAAGATCAAGCCCTGCATGGCCGCTGATACTCTCGGTTTCCCGGAAACTTACAATGTTCCGCTTCGGGTACGTTCTCCTCAGATTCAGCTCGAAGGCCTGCTCCTGCACCCTCAGGGTATGTACGGGTGATATAAATTCAATCATCGACATAAGCAGCGTGGTCTTTCCGCTGCCCTGCGCCCCCGTCACCGCAACAACGCGGCAGCCCTTAATCAGCCATTTTATAAGGGTAACCGGTATGTGGCTGTTTTTATCCACAAGCAGGTCCTCCATGCTCCTGAACTCAATGCTGTCGAACTTCCTTACAAAGAAAACCCAGTTTTCGCTGAAAGGCGGCCTCGCCACGACCACCCTTGAATGATCGGCCATTTCGTTTACGATATAGCCCCTTGTCTCTGAGAGCTGGCCGGGGTGCTGGTATCTGCAGATATTCCTGCATACCCGCTCAAGTTCCCTGCGGGATCCAAACGCCAGGAACGGAAGATATATGGACTTCCCCTTGTAAAACACCCATACGCTTTTCTCATCTTCCGACAGCCCGGATACGCCTCCTGATACACCGTCTATTTTCATATCCCTGATCTCGTCGATCACCCCAAGCCCTTTGTATTCCTGGTAAATTCTCTGGGTCACGATCTCCAGCTTTTCAAGAAATGTCAGACCGGTATTCGTCCTGCAGTAAGCCTCATCGATGTCCTCGTCTGTTATTTCATAGACTTCTTCCTGGACAGAATCTTCACGGATTTCTGATTCTTTTTCCATGATTCCGTTCAGGACGATCAGTTTCTCCAGCGCATTCCCCTGATACTCTTTTTTATAGATAAATAATAGGATTTCAAACTTATCCTGACTGCTCAGCCTCTTCCTGTCGGAAAACGGAATAAGCTCTTCAATATTTCTGCTGTCTATCTGATACTTCTCTGCCAGCATTTCGGTTATTGAATATTTTACATATTCTTTTGCATGAATATCTCCAATTCCACAGTTCCTGAGAGCTTTTCTGAGCCGCCGCTTCTGTTCCGCAAGTTCCTCATATCTGTTCTTTTTTATATTGAGTTCATACAGGTTGGCTCTGAGTATGCCGTGAAAATGCTCTCCGGTCTCCTTCGTGATGCTGTCCAGACTCAGAGGCTCCGGAGTCCTCTGCTTTCTTTCAAAAAATTTCTTCGTGCTTATCCCGGGCATTCCCGCCCGCTTTCCGTATCCAGTCCTGTTAATCAACCAATCCCGCCCTTTTCAATATCATATTCGATGAAGCCTTCAGTTCTTTTATGAAATAGTAGTTCTTATCATGTTCACGGCAATTGAAGTTGCTCTTCAGGAATCTGACAACCTTACCTTCACCGAAGGCATCCTGAAACCCTACGTTATAGGGAATGACGCCCAGGTTTTTCCTGTCGATCCTGTACATTCTCTGTACATTCTTTGCATTGTATGTGGAATTGTAATCATAACTCCCGATCAGGAAGACAAGCTTTTCAGAAAATTTCTGATAAGACTGGAAGAACTGGTTCATCGCCCGGCAGTTCTGATTGAAATTTACCACAATCATATCAGCCGCTTCGAATATCCTGGCAGAAATTTCGTTTACCCCGCACCCTGCGTCGATGAACGTCAGGTCAGCAAATTCGTCAGCTGCCTCCAATATGGACTGCAGGTGCTTCTTTATGTTTTCCTGATATATTTCCCTGCTGTTTTTTATGGTTGCCGGGATATAATATGCCCTGTCCCGTACAATTTCAACACAGCCCTGCTTTACGTCATCCGTGGTAATCCCGCTGATGATGCTCTTTCTTAACAGGTAGTCGATTCCGTTTTCATAATAGTAAGAGAACTCCTCCCTGATCAGATCATCCCTGCCTCTGTCCATCAGGGCAGAATCCAGATTGTACAGTCCATACTGGCTCTGCAGGATCATGGTCTTATAGTGGTATGACATTGACGCCATCAGTGCAACGCCCACCAGATTGCTTGTTGTCCCCGCCTGTCCCGGAGTGTTGCTCCAGAATGCTATCTTCAAATACATCTCCCTTTCCCGGCACTTTTCAGCGCCCTCATAATTTCGTTCATCCCCAGGCCTGTTATGCCTGCTGCCGTACCTGCCAGAGCCTTTTTGAATCCCGCAGAGATCCGGCCAAACTCCCTATACGGTTCATACTGTGCGAGTACTGCGTACTCCTCATCTTCCGGGTCCTGCTGAATATAATACCTGTCAACAATCCTGTAAGGCTCCTCTATCAGAAGCCCGAAGAGCTGCCGTCCTGTCGCCTTATACTGGCATACATTGCGTATGATGACCGTTACCGGGCATACCGCAAGCTTCAGGGCCTCCCTGTATCTTTCGATATTTCTCCTGTAAGCATCGGTAACCAGTATGATCTCATCATAGATTCCCATGTCTTCAGACTTAAGCCCGCTTCCCATATCCGTCAGGATATACTGGTATTTTTCATAGGCCTCTCCTTTCGGAAACGACCCGAATTCGTAATCGACATTTTTATAGGTAACAGTGGAAATGTGCCCTTCAGAACCTGGGACGCAGCATCTGATCTCCTCTTCTGGAGAGTTATCTATGACAAGTACCCGGCTGCCGAGATTATTCAGTATTCCAGCCAGATAAATGCAGAAATCATGCTTACGGACCCCGAAAATGCCGATGATTTTCTTTTCCTGCAATCAATCACCTCCTTGCCTTCAGAGTTTTTGGCACGCAAAAAAAGGTCAATTTTCCCGCTGCCTGTTCAATTAAAAATTTGTGAAATGTTGGAAAGAGTTTTCCAAGAATTAGATATTTAAGATGTTTTTACTATATACAATTTGAGTTAATTTGTAAACAACTTTTTTTAAAAAAGAGCTTTTTTCTCGAAAAATATTGATCTGATGCACAAATAGCCTGAAAACAGCCTCTGCCGCAATCCCTCCGGAAACCACGCAAAACCGGGCAGACTGCAGCACAGGCTAATTCTTTTCATCTGAGAATGCCTTGAATTACAGGCGTAACTATTCAGGACCAGTAACTATTCAGGACTACGTCCTTCACTGGCCTTCTTCCGAAAACGGATTCCCGCTTATGAGCACGGGCCGGCACGGAGAACCATCGCATCCCTCAATTTTTAACGGGAGGGCTGCCAGAAAATATTCTCCATCCGGAACCTCCTGCAGATCGAGATTTTCGAGGATCACAACTTCACTGCCTAACAGTTCAAAATGGATTTCCGCCTGGGTTTCCCCATTCCCGACCGTCATTCCTTCGACTCCCAAAAGAACGATCCCCTGCCTGCAGAGCTCCTTCGCCCCTCCCGGCATGATCATCACATCTCCTTTTATGAGCAGCCTTCTGTCTCCCGGCCGAATGGCCGTCACGGCTTCTTTCTCGTCAAACTGCCCGTTGACGGATACGACCCTGCATATTCCGATGCATTTCTCCAGATCGATCCTGTCCACTGTCCTTCCTTTTTCATAGAAGTGAGACGGGGCATCCATATGGGTACCGTTATGGGATCCCATAGACAGACGCGACAGGTTGCACCCGTCCCCATTCTCAATTTTGCAGACCTTTTCCACTTCAGGCTCCGGATCTCCCGGATATGCTTTCGTCGAAAGCAGACCTTTTGACAAATCATATATCTTCATTTTCCTGCTTCTCCATCACTTTCATTCTATTTGGCATAACAAAGAGTCTGCCTTGGCAGACTCTCGCGCCAGGCGCGGTCGCTTTTGCGACACAATTCTTATCGTGCGAGTGCGCTTCCATGCGGAGCGTTTTTTATCTCATAGGACGAATTCTCCTATGAGATAAAAAATCCCTTTGGGATCAGACGCTTTATCCGTCCGCTTCCATGCTTTCAGCCAGTTTCCTGATAATCTCCACCGTTTGATTGATCCCTACCCTGCCTGTATCGATTGCCAGCGTATAATAATTCGCATCGCCCCAGTTTCTGCCTGTATAATGCCTGCAGTACTCTGCCCTTTCCCTGTCTCGCTTTTTAAGCAGTTTGACTGTCTCTGTTTCGTCCATGGCGTTTATCTCCGACATTCTCCTGATCCGGAATTCTTCATCGGCATGGAGGTATACGCTCACCACATTGCTCCTGTCCTTAAGGACATATTCCGCCAGACGCCCTACAATTACAAAAGAGCTCTTCTCAGCCAGATTCCTGATTACTTCGGACTGTATTTTAAAGAGATTTTCATCACCCAGAGGGCCCCCTTCTGACAGAGGGGCTGCCGATTTCGGAGTCAATCCGCTAACAATCTTATAAAGCAGGCTGCTTGCAACTTTCTCGTCCGCCAGATGGAAATAACTTTCCTTAACGCCGCTTTCGTCAGCGACTATCTTCAAAATCTCCCGGTCATAAAAATCAATGCCGAATTCTTCTGCCAGCCTTTTTCCAATTTCACTTCCGCCGCATCCATACTGCCTTGCAATTGTTATGATAGTCCTCTTCATATCGATTCCCCTTTCTCCAAGAAGACAAAGCGGCTTCGCCACTTAAACTCCCCCCACGCGGAGCGCTTTATCTCATACGATGAACTTTCGTATGAAACAAAAAATACCTATGCATGCCACCGCGGGTCTGCATAGGTATATTATATCACTCATCTCTGATTATAAAAACACATTTTCTATCATCTTGTAACCATTTTTCAGGCAGCTTCGCCGTCTGATATCCTGCCTAAAGCGACAGCACGAAGCGCTCGAAGGCAGCCCTTCCCTCTTCATTGCATTTGTAGACTCCGGCATCTTCAAGAACCTTTGTGAATACGATTCCGATTTCCTGCTGCAGTATTCCTTCCACCTTTTCAGGCGTCACTTCTTCATACTTCGGAAGGAAGGAGTCCACCCATTCCGCATGCTTTTCTATCATTTCGTTTGAGCGGATATCCTTTCCGGAAAGGATATATTCCGAAAGGACCTCCATTTCATCCTTAAGCCTTGCCGGAAGCACTGCAAGACCCATGACTTCTATCAGTCCGATGTTTTCTTTTTTAATGTGATGGAGTTCCTCGTGCGGATGGTAGACGCCCATAGGATGCTCCTCTGTCGTGATATTATTCCTTAAGGTAAGGTCGAGCTCGTAGAACTCCCCGTTTTTCCTTGCTATAGGGGTTATCGTATTATGAGGCTCATCTCCCGTGAATGCGTGCACGAATGCCTCTTCGTCCGTATATGCCCTCCATTTTCCAAGAATATAGTCACCAAGATCAATAAGGCGCTTTTCATCCCTGCACCTTATCCTGATCACAGAAAGAGGCCATTTCACAATGCCGGCCTCTACATCCTCGAAGCCGCTGATTATGTATGTTTTTTCCATTTTGGCATCAGCCATTGCAAACTGGTAGTTTCCGCCCTGGAAATGGTCGTGGCTTAAAATCGAGCCTCCTACGATTGGAAGATCCGCATTGGAACCGACAAAATAATGCGGGAACAGCTTGATGAAATCAAAAAGCTTTACCATTGCAGACCTGTCGATCTTCATCGGGACATGCTGCCCGTTGAACACGATGCAGTGCTCGTTATAGTAAACGTATGGCGAGTACTGGAAGCCCCACTGGGACTCGTTGATGGTGACGGGGATGATCCTGTGGTTCTCTCGTGCCGGATGGTTGATTCTTCCTGCATATCCCTCGTTTTCCATGCAGAGCAGGCATTTTGGATATCCGCTCTGCTTTGCATGTTTTGCCGCTGCAATCGCTTTTGGATCCTTTTCCGGTTTTGAAAGATTGATTGTGATATCGATCTTCCCATATTCGCTGTCTACTGCCCATTTAAGGTCTTTCTTGATGCGGTATCTTCTGATGTAGTCTGTGTCCTGACTGAATTTATAGAAGAATTCCGTGGCAGCCTCTGGTGAGACTGCATACTGCTCGTTGAATTTTCTGATCACCTCTGCCGGTCTTGGTACAAGACAGTTCATGACTCTTGTATCGAAAAGATCCCTGTAGACCGGGCCGTTCTCTTCCATCAGTCCGTTTTCAAAGGCGTAGTCAAGAAGTTCTCCGAGAACTGCTTCCAGATCTATGTCCGTATATTCCTTCTTGTCATCTTCATAATCATCCTGTCTGAAGATATCAAGTAAAAGGTTTGTTGTATAGAACTCTTCTTCTTTTCCGATCAGCCCTGTCTGAAGGCCGTACTGTACTAACTTCTTTATGCTGCTGTTTATCATTCTGATTTCCTTCTCCTCTAAATTCTTCCGGCGCCTTCGCCCACTTCAACGACATAAAAATCAGCATAGTATCCAATTTTCTCTGCATATTCTTTACCAACTTCTTTTATGAAGTCCTCTACATTTCCGTTCTTCACTATGCTGACCGTACATCCGCCAAATCCAGCTCCTGTCATTCTTGATCCGATTACGCCTTCCTGTTTCCATGCCGCTTCTACAAGCGTATCCAGTTCGATACCGGTAACTTCATAATCGTCCCTGAGGGAAACATGGGAAGCGTTCATGAGTTCCCCGAACAGCTGGATATTATTTGCTTTCAAAGCCTCTACAGCCTTGATTGTGCGCTGGTTTTCATAAACAGCATGTTTTGCGCGCTTCTGGCGTACCGGACTCTGAATTGCGCCCTTCACCTCTTCAAACTCTTCCTCTGTGAGCTCTCCCAGAGCCTTTATATCTTTTACCTTCTGGATTTCTGCAAGCGCTGTTTCGCATTCGGTTCTGCGCTCGTTATATTTGGAATCCCCTAATCCCCTCTTCTTGTTGCTGGAGGCAATTACAATCTTTGCGTCTTTCAGCACGATTGGAGCATACTCATAGGACAGGTCGGCAGTATCAAGGAAAATGGCATGGTCCTTCTTGCCCATTGCTATTGCGAACTGGTCCATGATTCCACAATTTACGCCATTGAACTTATTTTCAGAGAACTGCCCGATCAGTGCGATCTCTATCATGTTCACATCAAAGCCGAACAGATCCTTAAGGACTACGCCGGTTACAACTTCAACTGAAGCTGAGGATGAGAGGCCTGAGCCATTTGGAATATTTCCAAAAAGCAGGATGTCCATTCCAACCGGAATCTGATATCCTTTTTCCCCGAAAGCCCACATGACTCCTTTCGGATAGTTCGTCCAGTCGGCATTCCTGTTATAAGCAAGTCCGTCAAGGCTTGTTTCGATGACACCCAGCTTTTCAAAATTCAGCGAATAGAACCTTAATTCCCTGTCATCCCTTTTCCTTGCGATTGCATAGGTTCCAATTGTGAGTGCGCATGGAAACACATGGCCTCCATTGTAATCCGTATGTTCTCCGATCAGATTCACTCTTCCCGGTGCAAAATACGCTCTGATGTCTCCGCCTTCTCCGAAGATTTCAGTAAATTTTTCCAATAATTGTTTTTTCATAAGACAGCCCTTCTCCTTCATTCTCTGTAAAGTTTTAAACTATTTTTTATGTTTTAAAACATATTTCATATTCATTTCTACATTATATCACTTTGCTGTCATTTGTAAAGCATGTTTTTATACATCTGGCCATGCAATTCATTACTGTTCACTCTGCGGTCAACAACACGCTTTGCGATGAGCAGAAATAGCTGAATCAAACCATTTCGTCCTTTCATCTACATGTATTGAATTTCAAGCCTGATATCCTGCGGATAATCCCCGAAATTTTTTCCGAAAATGTTGATCCCTCCCCTGTAGACGGCATCTTCCCTGACTCCGATCCTGACAGATATGAAGGGGTTTTTCGCAAGATGGTAATCTTCAATCGTCATGCTGCGGAATTTTTCTCCATCAATATACGTACCGGTCTGATCCAGCCGCCATTTCTTGAGCATGCCGTACTGGCTGTTCTTATCGGGCCACCAGTCTGGATTCAGCTTGCCCCTTCTGCCGCCGAAATCCGAAGGCGATGTCCATGTTCCCGCATCTCTTCCGTTGATCCACATGGTAATGTCTGATTTGCAGTTGAGGTCATAATCTGCCGCTTCCGAGCACAATTCAGCTGATATTTCGATGGATTTGACGATTTTCCCCTGCATGCCCGCATTCGGGAATCTGTATTCCACATAGCCTGTCCGGAACCAGATCAGCTTGGCTTTCGTCCTGTCCGGATTGTAAAAGCACCTGGGCTGGTCCTCTTCATCAATTGGCCCGTTCTCGCTTACCATTCCGCAAGTTGGCGTCACAAGGTAATCCACATAGTTTCCTATCGGCATATTGATAATCTCTGTTTTATCCAGATCATTCTTGGGCAGGCTGACGGAAATATTGCATTCATCCATGTTTTTATAGCATACCTTCATCGAGCCCCTGATGCCAGGCTGAAGCTCCGTCCTGATCAGCCCTCCCTCTTCCAGCACTTTGATATTGACGGCTGCAGAGGATGCCGGAATCTTAAGCCTTTCTGCAATTTCATTTACATTCAGCTGCTCTTCACAAAGCAGCTTCAGAATGTCTATTCTGGTCTCTGATGCCAGCGCCTTTGCTGTCAGAACCAGTTCTTTCTTATCACTGAGATCCATTTTTTTATACATCCTAACCGCACCCGGCCTTTCCCATTGCATTTTAAGTAAAACAAATATCTTGTTTTATTTTATCATATATGGTTTTTAAGTCAAGTATGCTTTTTTGTTTATTCCCATTTTTGCCATTTTTTACCTCATTTCTGTCTGGCAGACCAGTTTTAAAGCGAAAGCAGCCTTGTTAACTGCACCACAAACTGTTAGAATATAAGTATCTTTTCAGGTAGCTGTTCAGAACCCCTGTGACTATGAAGGACACATTCCTGAATAGTTACCTGTTCAGCAGCAATATTCCTTCCCCCCAATGGGGGCATTCCAACGACACAGAAAGGCATTATAAAATGTTTAAATTTTTCAGTATTCTCACAAACAGGATATTCACCGGCAGTACTGTTTTTGATTTCTGTATCATATTCGCCGTCACCTTCATCGCTGCGTATCTTTTTCTGATTGCTCCACGGATTCCAAGGCGGAAAGAAACGGCCTCTTTCTGCAACCGCTGCTATGCTCACAGAGGGCTGTTCGATCATGAGAATGGTATTCCAGAAAATTCTCTGCCTGCCTTTGCCGCTGCCGTCCAGTCCGGCTACGGAATTGAGCTTGACGTCCAGATTACAAAGGATGGAAAAATCGTGGTGTTCCACGATAGCACACTCAGCCGCATGTGCAAAACAGATGCCAGGGTTCGCAGTAAAACCTATCAGGAGCTGTCCGAACTGGAGCTTCTGGAGACCGGAAACCGGATCCCCCTGCTCACAGAAGTGCTGGAACTCGTGGATGGAAAAGTGCCGCTGCTGATCGAAATCAAGCTGAAGGTTGCAAGCACACGTACCTGCATCCTGCTGAACGAAGCGCTTATGAACTATAAAGGACCATACTGCATAGAATCCTTCAACATCCTTGCAGTCAGGTGGTACAAAAGAAACAGGCCTGACATTATAAGGGGCCAGCTGTCTGCAAACCTTACGAGCTCCCCTTCGAAAGGAAAGTTCTTTCAGTATTTTCTTGTCAAGCATCTTCTGACAAATTTCATAACCCGTCCCGACTTCATTTCCTACAGGTACCAGGATGCCGGGAACCTCAGCTTCCTTCTGAACAAATACCTTTTCCGGGCAGCCACAATGGCCTGGACTGTCAATTCCGAAGAGGCCTGTGCGCGCTGCATCGGCAGGTTTGATTCATTGATATTCGAAGGATTTCGAGCTTAGGCTTTTATATAAATTCCATGATTTTTTTATAAAAAAAAAGTTTTTTTTGTGAAAAAGATTATAGAATATTGTTATCAATTATTTACTATGATATAATCGGCTAAGTAATTATGTATGGCATGTCTATGTCTGGAGGGTGGTATGAATGTTTAAATCTTTAATATGCAAATACAAGCATGGGATTCTGTTCCTATATGCTTTCATCTATATACCATGGTTCATGTATCTTGAGAAGACAGTCGTGTCAGAGTATCATGTCATACACATGAAGCTGGATGACTATATACCATTTAATGAGATCTTCATTGTTCCCTATATGCTCTGGTTCCTATATATAGGTTTAACAGTGCTCTACTTCTTTTTCACGGATGTAAAAGAATTTAAAAAGCTGTGCCTGTTCTTGTTTACAGGAATGACCATCTTCCTGATCATCTCAACTGTATATCCGAACGGCCATAATTTGAGGCCTGCTTACTTTGCAGAGGAAAACATCTTCACTATGGCAGTCAAAAAACTCTATGCTACCGACACGTCGACAAACCTTTTCCCAAGTATACATGTTTTCAACTCCGTCGCTTCCTGCATCGCAATCGCAAACAGTGAAAAACTGAAGATGAAAAAATGGGTTCAGGCAGGCGCTTTGATCCTTACGGTCTCCATAGTATGTTCAACTGTATTCCTGAAACAGCACTCCATATTTGATGTCTTTACAGCCCTGGGTCTGATTGCCGTATTGTATCCTCTGATTTACCGGACAGAGTATGTCATTTCAAAAATCAAAGCAAAAAGTTTCAAACCCGAGTCTGGCGAACAGCCCGAACACAATACGATATAGTGTCAAAAGCCCATTTACAAAATTGTATTCGTCAATTTGCACAGGTTTCGTGAATGCGGACGTGATGCAAAACATGTTCATTCGCAGCGCGCTCTCGCTTAGATGAAGACGTAGTGGTACGTAGGGCCGCAGAATACGCGGCCCAAGTGCCAACGTCTTCATAAAGCTGCTCATTGAATCATGTTTTGTATCACTGCGTGACAGGTGGCGGATGTGCAAATTGACGAAGCCGAACGTTACAGAGGGCTTTTGAGATGCTAATCCTATAAATTTTAAAAAAGCTGTGCCCCTCCCGTAAGGAGGGCACAGCTTTTTTTGTTTCTAATTGAATCCGTAGAATTTTCTTGTCAGCTTATAGGCAGCAACAGAAACCTTTCTTCCGCCTTTTCCCGGGATATTCATTGTCCTTCCCAGAAGTCCGCACCTGATCTTATAAAAAAGAGCAAAATCTTTCTTCTTCAGGTATCTCCAAAGCTCCTGCTTCTTTTCAAAATCTTCGTCTGTGCCTGAACGTATCAGTATAATTGAAGATACGGTCATCATGATGTCGAGATAGCTGATCATGTAATTGCGCAGCTTATTGTCGGCTATCTTTTTCATATCAAAGGAATCGATCATCAGCTTCGTAACACGTATCTGCTGGTCAACCCGCCTCTTCATCACTTCTTCATTTACAGACTGGTCTTCCCTTCCAATGAAATATCTGTAAAAGTTTACGTTCAGATAATACATGGTCTTGACATAAGGCAGCGGATAGTAGACAAATATATTGTCAACGTAGAAGGTGTGCTTCGGCAGTTCCAGGCCGCAATCCTTCAGGAGCTTCGTCCGGTATATGACGGAATGCATCAGTATATACTGGCCTTTCAGGAAGAACCGGATATCCTTCCAGGTAAAGATTTCCCCCTGGGGCAGTGCGGTTTTATAGCTCATGACCTTTTTATGTCTTGCTCCCTGTTTTTCGTATACGAAATTGCAGATCAGCATGTCCAGAGACTGGCTTCCTCCCAGAAGCTCCTTCAGCGTCTTAAGCACTTCCATGTATGCCTCTTCATTTACCCAGTCATCACTGTCCACTACCTTATAATAGAGGCCTGTGGCATTCCTGAGGCCCGCATTTACAGCTTCGCCGTGTCCGCCGTTCTCCTGGTGCACAGCCTTTACGATTGTCGGGTATTTTTGGGCATATTCGTCCGCAATGGCTGCTGTGCCATCTGACGACCCGTCATTGACCACTATGATCTCCACATCCTCGCCGCCCGGAAGCAGCGATTCGATACATTTCCGCATATAATTTTCCGAATTGTAACATGGTATTCCTATTGATAATAGTTTCATTCCAGATCCTCCTAGCCTATCATGCTGTCTGCAAGGGTTAAAGCCCTGTCTGCCATCGCATCGATATTATAGTATTTGTATTCGGCAAGCCTGCCTAAAAGATAGAACTTTTCCAGATTCTCCGTGAGATTCTTATATTTTTCGTAAAGGGCAAGGTTCTCCTCATTTATGATTGCATAATAGGGAATCTGCCCCTCGGCTCCGCTGTAAGACATCGGGTATTCTTTGACGATTGTTGTGGAACCCGGCAGCGTCTGCCCTGTCAGATGTTTGAACTCCGTTATCCTTGTATAATCCTCGCTCACTGTATAGTTGATAACGCTGTGTCCCTGATAGTCGTCTGTTTTGTGGTTTTCAAAAACGAAATCGAGGGATCGGTAAGGCTGACGTCCGAACCTGCATCCGAACAGTTCATCGATCGGGCCGGTATATATTACTTTGCCCTTAAACTCTTCTCCAAGATAGAAGATATGGCCGTCCCTGATTTCAATCAGTTCACCTGCATCCTTTTTAAGGACCAGGTCGATTCCAGGATGATCCAGCATCTTGTCGAACATAGGAGTAAAGCCCTCTTTCGGAACGCCCTGATACCTGTCCTGGAAATAGCGGTCATCATAGGAGATCAGCACCGGAACCCTGCCAGTAACTGAAGGATCTATTTCCTCTGGCTTCTGTCCCCACTGCTTCATTGTGTACTCCAAAAAGATATTTTTGTATACATAGTCCGCAATCGACTGTATGTCCTTATCTTCATGGTTCATAAGCTCAAGAATCGGAACCCTTGATTCCATTCCGTAGGCCTCAACCAGCTTCTTTTCAAGACGGTCAGCAGTCTCCTGGTCATATACCATATGCAGGGTGTTCAGATTGAACGGTACGGGAATCAGCTGGCCCTTTACATCGGCAACCACTTTATGTCCGAATTCATACCATTCTGTATATCTCGACAGGTATTCGAATACCCTTTCGTTATTTGTATGAAAAATATGCGGTCCGTATTTATGGATCAGGATTCCGTATTCGTCGTTTTCATCATAGCAGTTTCCGCCTATATGGTCCTTCTTTTCAATGACCAGTACCTTCTCTTTTCCTCTTTCTGCCAGTTCTCTGGCAATTACGGAGCCTCCAATACCGGCACCTATCACAATGCTGTCATACATCTATATTACCTCCGTTTGCTTTTCATTTTTCAGACATTATCCTATTATAATCTGTTTTGCTCTTATTGCCAAATAGTATTTCGCCTGTTCAGGGCCAAACCATCTGTTTTGACATTCGCACCCTTTCAACAGAACATAATTGCTGCTAAAGGTCAAGTCTGGAGACCAGTTCATGTAGCTCGGCAGATTTCTGATAGGCCCACTCATACCCCTCAGCTTCCATATATCCCCTGTTCCGGAACAGATCCAGGAGCTCCATATCCTCTTTCCTTTTCATATGTCCGGTCCTGAGCCGTTCTTCAAGCTGGTATGCATCACAATAGATCTTGTCTGCTACTATCCTGTAATTTCCTCTTGCATTTTCCAGGATTCCGGCTATTCCCGCTTCCGAGAGCCTCTTGCGCAGGAGATAAGTATTTGCATGAAAATTGGACTGTGCCTTTTCGCTGTCATATTCCGGCCATACTGCATCAGCTATCTTTTCCCAGCTGACAGGGACCCCCTTTTTATACACAAGGAATGCAAGTATCTCCCTTGCCTTTGAATTTTTCCAGGTCAGCACCTCTCCATCCACGATGACTTCAAAATCGCCAAAACACTTGATGTAAGGTTTTCCCGGATTCTCCTCTTTCTCATGTTCTTTTGCCGAATCCATAATCCTCTCGATGGATTTTTCAAGCCTTTCCTTTTTTAAAGGTTTCAGAATATAGTCAAGAGCGTTGATGTCAAATGCTTCAACGGCATACTGGCCATATGCCGTAATAAAGATAATCTCGATATTCCTGTTCAGGTCCTGGATCCTGACTGCCAGCTCCATGCCATTGCCTCCCGGCATTTCTATATCAAGAAAAACGGCATCAAGGGGATTGCACTTCATATACTCGATAAGCTCCTCCCCGGTTTCAAAAAGGCCGCAAAGCTTTACTCCCTCGATTTCCGAAACCATTCTTTCAAAACGTTCAAGAACGTGCCTTTCATCGTCGACTGCCGCTATCAGTATCATTTTTTGAACCTCCCTTTGGTAATGCTATTCTGACACAGGTTCCGCCTCCCGGCCTCCCTGTGATTTCCAGACCCCTTCCGTAAAGCTTTAAAAGTCTGTGGTGTATGTTGATAAGACCCACTCTCTGATCGGCTCCACCGTCATCAAGAAGGGATTCCCGTTTTTCTTCGTCAATTCCCATGCCATCATCGCAGATTTCAATCAAGATCCTGCTGTCCGCCTCTCTGATTGTTATCCAAACGGTTCCGCCACTGATTTTTTTAGAAATCCCGTGTCGTACTGCATTCTCAACAATCGGCTGGAGCACCAGTATCGGCACATGAACGCCAAGCGGAACCTCTATCTCCTTCACAAGTCTGATCTTTTCCCCGAACCTTTCCTTTTCTATATTGAAGTAGGTATCGATAAATTCAATTTCCTTTTCCAGTGTCTGGGTCTTATCCATATTGTTGAATTCAAAGCTTCCTCTCAGATATACTGCCAGATCCAGAATCAGTTCGCTGCCTTTTTTTCCATCCTTTTCACAGGCATTTGCGATCGCGTCCAGAGCATTGTATAAGAAGTGAGGCTTAATCTGGGCCTGCAGGAAAGCCATTTCTGTAGCCTGGATCTTTTCCTTAAGCCTGTCCATTTCAACGGACTTGTCATAGTAGAGCTTCAGATACTTCTGAAATTCAGACTTCTGTTTGGCCTGGATGTATGACACTGCAAAAGCAACGATGACGTTTCCATAAAGGAAGAGATCTGTTGCAGTACCTGCGGATAATCCCAGATATACCATAAAATCCAGAATGATCGTCAGGTTGAAGATCCCCACAACCACCATGAACAATATGGCATATTCTCTTTTTCTTATAATGGCCTTCGTGAGTATTCCGAACATCACGCTCATCATGAACAGCAGATATATATAATAAAGGCTGTTGAATGATGGCCTGATCCCTGAAGGGGCAAACAGAAGCAATTCGAAGAACAGCATCGGCAGAAGCAGGAAAGGCCTGATTTTCATATTGAAGTCCCGGTTGAACATGAACATGACAAAAACAAGCATCAGAAAAGTCTGATTGTATAAGGTCAGATAATTGATAAAGAGTCCTGCCTTAACAGGAAAATCCAGAAATACCAGCTGGATGGGAATGACGCCCCATACTGTTCCGCGTATTGCCACCGTGAAGCACAAAAGCCCGAAGACCAGGGACCTGAATGCTTTCCTGTCCAATGAAAATACGATCAGATTGAAGATGCCAAAGCCGAAAATGAATCCGATGAAGATTAACTGCGCCGTCATTTTTCCATTCCTGCTGTTCTCCAAAGCTTCCCTGGATCCAAATTCAGCACTTTCCCTGATTCCTCCCCTGACATAGCTCAGATTCGCAACCTGCAGGACAAGCTCAGTCTCTCCATCATTTTCCGGCAATACTGCCAGGACATGCCGGCAGTCACCCTGGTATTTTGCCAGATCATCGGAGACCGTCCCGACCTCTGCTACCAGCTGACCGTCTGCAAAGAGCCTGTAGGAGGCAGATACGATTTTCATGCTGACAGCAGGATCTTTCAATTCCCTGGGATATTTGAGCACCATGCGGTACGTCGCCACACCTTTTTCCGGATATGTTTGATCCGCAGCCCAGCCATCGCTCCAGGATGCCGGCACCTTCATGTAGGAATCGGGCAGCCGCATATTTTCATCAGCAAAGTCCGATGGCATATAAAGGCTGTCCCAGTAGAATTCCCAGAATCCGTCGAGCCTGATGATATCATCAGCTTCAAATCCAGAATCCGTCAGATCCAGGATTCCGTTTTTCACCTGGCCACAGTCTCTGATGAACATGAGAGATACGGCCAGCGTCATCCCTGCCACAAATATAACAATAAAAGCGATCCGCCAGATGAATCGGCGCTGTTCATCGTTTTTTCCATTTGGTACTTCTTTAAACAATACAGAAACCTCCTGCTCGATTTTCAATCAGAAATTTTGCCCAATATGATATACATTATAACAGGATTTCCCCAAACGGGCAATCCGCTATCCCGACTCCGCTTCTACAGCGCTCCTGAGGCGTTACTATTCATGGAGTGATCAGTAACATGCTGAGCGATGTACCCGTTGACATAACAGGCCGTAAGGAATAAAATATACATGTAACAGATACAGGCTCCTGCCCGGGGCCAGGTTCGCAGGAACCCGTAATTTCCATGTTTTGAGCATGGCAGCCTGAACAGAATTCTTTGTTTTGTACTGCCATACCCGTAATCTCAAAGGAGGAATCATTATGTTATTGTTACCTAAAAGAAGCCGTTTCGGTCTCGACTTATTTGACGACGTCTTCAAGGATCCGTTTTTTACAGACGTAGACCGCAACCTGTCCATGCTTACCGATATCAAGGAAGAGAATGATAATTATATCATTGACATCAATCTTCCGGGCTATGCAAAAGAAGATATCAAAGCTGAATTAAGAAACGGATATCTCAATGTTTCAGCAACGAAGGACGAGAAAAAGGATGAAAAGGATGAAAAAGGGAACTACATACGCCGCGAACGTTTTACCGGCAGCTGCCGCCGTTCATACTATGTCGGCCCCGACGTCAAGGAAGAAGATATCAAAGCTTCCTATAAGGATGGCATCCTGAATCTTACAATACCGAAAAAGGAAACTGCCGCTATTGCCGAAGAGAAGAAATATATCGCAATCGAATGACCTGAATCTATAAAGACGCGAATGGACGATGCCATCGCATAAATTGAAGGAGCTGCCTGAGGCAGCTCCTTCTTTATCTCATGGGAAATTTTCTCCTATGAAATTAAAACACTCTTGTTTGGTACGCTATGTCCTGTGAGATTTACACCGTGAAAGACGTAGTTCCGGATTATCCCAAAAACTTTATCACATTGTATATGTTGATCAGGATGATCACAATCATAAGGCCGATGAACAGCTTGTTCACATGCTCTGAAGAAATCTTCTTATTGATCTTTCCGCCTGCCATTCCTCCTGCAACTCCGCCAAATACCATCAGTACGAGGATTAGGACTTCAAACTCCGGAACCTTTCCGCCTATCAGGGTGCTCGCAAAGCTCGTAAGCTGGGAGAACATGATGATGTAGAGAGAGCAGGCTGCAGCCATTTTAGTTTCCATGGAAAAGAAATAAGCCAGAACGACAAGGTTGATCGGGCCTCCGCCAATTCCAAGGAATGCCGAAATCAGTCCCAGCAGAAGGCCGATTATCGCACATGCCGCAGCGTTCCTGACATGACGGGTCCTGATTGTTGCCGACCTCAATACATAAATAAGTGTTCCTGCCGTAATCAGGACCAGCACTGCCGCCTGTATCGCGCCGACTTTATTTTCATCCGGAAGCAGAACGTATGCATACTGGAAAATCTCCTTGCCTGCAACTCCTCCTATGGCTGCTCCGATTGCCATTGGGGTCGCAGTCTTAAAGTCAACTGCACTTTCTCCTACGTTTTTCCTGTTCCTGAACACGGAAATCAAAGACATGGAAAGAACCGTGCATCCCGACAGGAAGCTGATGGAGCTGACTCCCATCACCCCGGTTGCGTCAAGGACCGGCTTGATGATGACGCCTCCGCCAATGCCGCAGATCGCTCCGATTACCGATGCAAAAAAACTTATCGCCAGAAATATGATGTACATTTTTACTGCCTCCTGTATATTTTTTAGTCCGAAGGCGTCATATCAACGCCCAAACAATAAGATTATACACCATCATTGCAAGAAAAACGAGGATGATTTTTCATGATAGCCAAAACAGCTTCCGCGTCAATAGGATGCCTCAATCTCAAGAATTCTCCCATAAAGGAAGTCATTCACCGGCGTCGGTACGTTATTCTCTCTTCCAAGCCTGCATATGGTTCCTCCGAACAGCTCGACTTCCGATTTGCGGCGTGCCCTGGCGTCCTGCCTCATGGAGGGCTCCCCTTTGGGGTTCAGTCCGTTTATGATCTCCAGCCAGTGGTCGATGTCTGCTTCACCAAGCTCAATCCCCAGGGAGTTTGCAACTGCTACAACCTCCCGCATTGCCCCTTTCATCAGCTCCCTTGCTTCGCCTTCCTTCTGAACCAATTCGAAGGTTCCCTCGTACACCATAAGTGTCTGGTTCAGGCCCGTATTGCATAAGAGCTTGCCCCACTCATGCTTTTTCATGTCATCTGGCAGCTCATATGGAAACTCTGCCTGATCAAAGAAATCCGTAAGGCGCCTGAGCCTTTCGCTCCTTCTCCCGTCCAGCTCTCCCACGGCAAGTTCTCCCAGATGCGCGTATGTGACGCTGCTTCCATCTTTCAGGGCATCCATCTTCTGCGCGACGCAGAAAACCACCTTGTCCTCACCGAAAGCCTCGATCAGGTCCTCCTCGCTGCTTACTCCGTTCAGCACCGACAGAATCAGGGTGTTTTCGCCTACGGCAGGTGCCGCACCCCGAATGGCCTGCTGAAGCCCTCCGTATTTGACTGCGAATATAAGCAGGTCGGCCGGCTCCATGGGGTCTGCAATATCCGCATACTGGAAATCGCATTCCCTTCCGTTGCAGGTTATCCTGCTTTCGCTGTACCGCTTGATCCTGTCCCTGTCCGCAAGGACCCTTACTTTCTCTTTTCCAAGCCTGTTTGTAAAAAAATCGGCATACATGACGCCAAGGGCGCCAAGGCCTATAATTGAAACATTTCTGATTTCCATACTTCTTTCCGTCTCCTATTCTATCCTGTCGAGAAGCTCCAGCACTTCTCTCTCTATTTCCTTAACCTTCTTTTCCGCATTCTCCCTGGCAGCCGCCTTTGAATAGACATAGAGCTTTATCTTCGGCTCCGTCCCTGAAGGCCTGAGCGCATACCAGCATCCGTCGTCAAATGAAAATCTGACGGCATCAGTCTTTTCAATGGTACATGCTGTAGTCTCGCCCGTCTTCACATCCAGCACAGAAGAATTCCGGTAGTCCGTGACTTCAACAAGGCTGGAATCTCCGATATGCAGCGGATACCCCTTCCTGTATGACTCCATCATCCTCTTTATCCTGGCCTGCCCCTCTATGCCTTCAAGCACCAGGGAAACAGTATTGTCAAGATAATAGCCGTACCTGACATACAGATCCTCCATGGCATCGATGAGGGTTTTCCCCTGCTTTTTATAATAGCCGGCAGCTTCGGAAAGCATGAGCACCGACGCCACCCCGTCCTTGTCCCTCAGGTAGCTGCCAATATTGTATCCTATGCTTTCTTCATATCCGAAAATATAATTCCATTCCTTCGTCTTGTCCCATTCGTTAGGAAGGGCGCAGATATTCTTGAATCCTGTAAGGACATTGAACATTCTGACTCCATAGGATTCTGCAATTGCAGTTCCCATTTCGCTTGTCACTATGGATTTGACGACTGCCGCCTTTTCCGGAATGAGATTCTTTTCCTTCATGGAACTCAGCATGTAGTGCATCAGCAGCACACCTACCTGGTTGCCGTTCAGCGCCACAATTTCGCCCTTATGCACGATCTCTGCCGCCACTCTGTCGCAGTCCGGATCGGTCGCAATCAGGATGTCGCCGCCAACCCTGAGTGCAAGTTCCTCTGCCAGTGCGAATGCCGCATGGTCTTCCGGATTTGGATAATCGATTGTCGGAAATGTTCCGTCCGGCTCCTCCTGCTCCCTGACAACAAAAACATTCGCGTATCCCATCCTCTTAAGCACCGTCCTGACTGGTATATTGCCAGCCCCGTTAAAAGGCGTATATATGATTTTTATGTCTTTATCCACCTCTTCATCCCTCAGGGATACCGACATGGTCTTCTCGTAAAATGCTTCGTCTATTTCATCGCCGATTATTTCCACCAGCCCGCTTGCGACAGCATCCTCCATAGTCGGATTGCTGAATTGTTCAAAAAGGCCGATATGGGAAATCTCCTCCAGAATCTGGTCTGCGATGTCAGATTTTATCTGTGCCCCGCTCTCCCAATAAACCTTGTAACCGTTGTATATCTTAGGATTATGGCTTGCGGTTATATTGATTCCTGCCGCACATTTCAGATATCTCACTGCAAAAGACAGTTCGGGGGTTGGCCGCAATGACTCGAAAAGAAAGGCCTTTATGCCCATCCCAGCCAGGATCAGTGCGCACTCCTCTGCAAACTCCGGCGACATGATCCGGCAGTCATAGGCGATTGCAACACCTTCGCCCTCAAGTTCGCTCCGGTGTTTCTGAATGACCCTTCCCAAAGCCCTGGTCGCCCTTCCTACCACGTACCGGTTCATCCTGTTTGTGCCTGCTCCAAGCTTTCCTCTGAGCCCCGCAGTTCCAAAGCCCAGGTCCTGATAGAACCTGTCCTTGATTTCCCCTTCGTCATCACGGAGGGTTTCCAGCTCTTTCCTCAGATCAGAATCCAGTCCCTCTTCTGCAATCCAATCCTTATATTTTTTCATGTAATCATACATAGCATCTTCCTCCTGTCCGCAAGGCGTTTTTCTTCATTCGTCCCGATTCTCAAGTTCAACCCTGTATATCTCCGTATGCTTCAGCTTTCCCCCTGCCTGTTCCGATTTCATCAGGCTGATCGCCCTGACAGGCATATGCATCGCCGGCATTTTTTTCTGGAATTCCTCTTCTGAAAAGCCTTTCTTCATGACACATTTTCTTCCCATGGTAATATGGGGGCTGAAAGGCTTATCGTCAGCCGGAAGCCCTTTTTCCCTGAGGCCTGATGCCAGAATTCCCTGCATCCTGTGCAGCTCCTGGTTTTCCTTCACCCCGCACCAGTACAGTACCTCGCCCCTTCTGATGAATTTGCCAAGCCCTGCAATTTCCAGGCTGATGGGAATCCTGTATATTCCGTCCATTACCGTCTTCACCTCGTCCAGCCGTTCCGGAGGTACATCGCCTAAAAAGACGAGAGTCAGATGCATATGCTCTTCCTTTGGGAATCTCCCCTCCACTGACTGTTGCTTCAGCTCCGCTATGGTCCTGGAAAGGCTGCCCTTCATCTCATCCTCAAAGTTAATTGCAATAAAAAGCCTCAAGATATCTCCTCCCCACGTCTTGTTTTGTTACTGTTCACTCCGTTACCAGTAACCTTGTTTTGCCTGTCTTCCTGTCTCTATTTTATATCATTTTTTCCATTACTGAAATCCCCAAAATACTTAAGTGACATATAGGATAAAAAACAAGGATTCTGCGGGCTGCTGACAGCAAGCCTTCAGAATCCTTGTTCTCGATTTTTCCCAGACAAAAAAAGTCCGCCGTTTATAATCCACACAATCCCCCTGGCGCAATCCGCTGCTTCAGGGTGATGAAAATTCATAATCGGTTTAGGCTTCGTCTATTGCCTTGCCGATATCCGTTCTCATATATTTGTTATCAAAATCAATCCATTTTACTGCTTCGTAAGCATTTGCCCTTGCTTCCACAAGGTTCGCTCCCTTGGCTGTAACTCCGAGAACACGGCCTCCGTTGGTAATGATGCCTTCCTCTGTCTTTTTCGTACCCGCATGGAACACGTAGTATCCTTCTTTGTCCTTAAACGCATCAAGGCCTGAGATTACAAATCCCTTTTCATAATGTTCCGGATATCCCGCAGATGCCAGAACCACGCATACCGCAGCATTGTCTTCAAATTCAAGCTCTATGTCGCCCAGCTTGCCGTCGACGCATGCTTCAAAAACTTCGACGATATCGTTTTTCATCCTTGGAAGGACTACCTGCGTCTCCGGATCGCCGAACCTTGCATTGTATTCAAGAACCTTAGGACCCTCTGTTGTAAGCATGAGGCCGAAGAAAATAATTCCTTTAAACGGTCTTCCTTCCGCTTTCATGGCATCCATGGTTGCCTGATAAACGTACTTTTTACAGAATTCATCCACTTCGTCAGTATAGAACGGGCTTGGTGAAAATGTTCCCATTCCGCCTGTATTGAGGCCCTGGTCTCCGTCTTTCGCACGCTTGTGGTCCTGGGCAGAGGTCATGATTTTAACCGTTTCCCCATCACAGAACGAAAGCACTGAAACTTCCCTTCCAGTCATGAACTCTTCCACAACAAGGCGGTTCCCTGCGGATCCGAACTGCTTGTCGAGCATGATGGATCTGACCCCGTCTTTTGCCTCTTCAAGGGTATTGCAGATCAGCACGCCTTTTCCGAGAGCAAGTCCGTCTGCTTTGAGGACGATCGGAAATTTGGAAGTTTCAAGGTATGCAAGGGCTGCTTCAGGAGTATCGAAATTTTCGTAAGCTGCTGTAGGAATGTTGTATTTCTTCATCAGGTCCTTTGAAAATGCCTTTGATCCTTCAAGGAGTGCCGCATTTTTTCTGGGTCCGAATACCCTGAGTCCTTCCGCTTCGAAAGCATCCACGATACCAGCCACCAACGGATCATCCATTCCGATGATTGTAAGGTCGATCGCTTCTTTTTTTGCAAATTCAACCAGGTTCGGGATATCCGTTGCCGCAATGTCAACGCATTCCGCGTATTCCGCAATTCCTGCGTTTCCCGGTGCGCAGTAAATCTTATCTGCCTTAGGGCTCTGGGCTACTTTATATGCGATGGCATGTTCCCTGCCGCCGCCGCCTACGATTAATATCTTCATTTTAATCCTCCTCGTACATTATCACGTTTCACTTCATTATGCCTGTTTAATAACCGTCCTGTTTCCTTCGATTGCAACCCTGCCGTTGGCAATCAGATCAATCGCTTCCGGCATGATGACCCATTCAGCCTCTTCCATCACTCTTCTCTGAAGGATTTCAGGGGTGTCGCCGTCAAGAACGCTGACAGCCTTCTGCAGGATGATTGGGCCTGTATCGGTTCCTTCATCAACAAAATGGACAGTCGCTCCCGTCACCTTGACGCCTCTGGAGAGGACGCCCTCATGGACCTTCAGACCGTAGTTGCCTGTTCCGCAGAAGGAAGGAATCAGCGAAGGATGCACGTTTATGATCCTGTTCCTGTATTTTTCGATCATCTTTGCAGGAATCACGACCAGGAATCCCGCAAGGACAATCAGGTCTATCCTGTTATCATCCATGGATTTTATGAGGGCTTCATTGAATTCCTCCCTGGTCTGAAAATCCTTCGGTGATATGCATTCGGCCTTTATCCCATGCTTTTTTGCCCGTTCAAGGGCGTGGGCATTCTTATTGTTGCTCACCACGACTTCAATGGAAGCATTGGTGATTTTATTGTTTTCAATGCTGTCAATGATGGCCTGGAGGTTTGTTCCGCCGCCAGAGACAAGGACTGCAATTCTTAGCATAATGTTACTCCTGTTTCGCCGTTTTCAGCATGTCCGATCACGAATGCATCTTCTCCGACTGATTTGAGGGCTGCTAAAGCCGCGTCAACATTGGCAGGATCAACTGCGATTACCATGCCGACACCCATATTGAAGGTGTTGTACATCATTTCTTCGGCAATATCCCCGTCCTGTGATAACATCTTGAAGATTGCAGGAACTTCATAGCTGTCTTTTTTCACGACTGCCCTGATACCTTCTGGAAGCATTCTCGGAATATTTTCATAGAATCCGCCGCCTGTGATATGGCTGCAGGCTTTGATTTTAACGCCGGCTTCCTTTACAGACCTTAATGCCTTCACATAAATCTTTGTAGGTGCAATCAGGGCTTCTCCAAGGGTCTTTCCGAGAGCATCATAGTATGTGTCAAGGGCTTCCCTGTTCATGCTGAATACTTTCCTTACAAGGGAGAATCCGTTGCTGTGCACGCCTGAAGAAGCGATTCCGATTAAAACGTCTCCGTCCTTTAATTCTTTTCCTGTGATCAGGTCTTTTTCATCTACAACACCTACTGCAAAGCCAGCAAGGTCATATTCTTCTATCGGATAGAATCCAGGCATTTCTGCTGTTTCTCCGCCGATCAGGGCAGCTCCTGACTGGAAGCATCCTTCCGCAACTCCGCTTACGATTGTCGCGATTTTTTCAGGTTCGTTCTTTCCGCATGCAATATAGTCAAGGAAGAATAAAGGCTCTCCGCCGGCGCATGCGATATCGTTCACGCACATTGCCACGCAGTCGATTCCGATCGTGTCATGCTTGTCTAAAATGAACGCCAGTTTCAGCTTTGTTCCAACTCCGTCAGTTCCTGAAACAAGGGTAGGCTTTTCCATGTTCTTGAAAGCTCCCATTGAAAATGCGCCTGAAAATCCGCCAATATTCGTAAGCACTTCCGGCCTCATTGTCTTTTTGATGTGTTCCTTCATTAATTCGACTGATTTATATCCTGCTTCAATATCTACGCCTGCTTTTTTGTAATCCATACTATTTTCCTCCTAGAATGATGAAATTTCACTTGACTTGTTTTGATAACTGCAGCCATGCGCCCTCCGGCGGGATAGCTGCAGGAGCTACATCTGTTTCAGATATTCTTTGTATTTTATATGTTCCAACTTAGACGCTTTGTTTTCAACCATCGCTTCTAAGGATTTACTGTAATCATAAATTCTCTGGCTGAGGCATTCGTCACCCACTGCCACGATCTTTGCAGCCAGAAGTCCGGCGTTCAGCGCACCGTTTATTGCGACCGTTGCAACCGGGATTCCAGGAGGCATCTGGACGATTGAGTAAAGCGAATCCACACCGCCTAGTGCTTTTGTCTGTACCGGCACTCCGACTACGGGCAGAACCGTCATCGAGGCTACCATTCCAGGCAGGTGCGCCGCTCCCCCTGCACCGGCTATTATTACCTTTATGCCTCTCCCGCTTGCGCTTTTTGCATAATTGTACAGCTTGTCCGGCGTCCTGTGTGCCGATACGATTGTAAGTTCATATCCGACTTCAAGCTCATCAAGGATTTCTGCCGCCTTAGACATCACCGGCAGATCCGAGTCGCTTCCCATAATAATGCCAATCACTGGTTTCATACTCCTACCTCCTGTTATATTAACGTTCTGATTTTCAAGGGTTCCCTAAAAACGGATGCACTCATACGCTCTGCGCACCTGTCTCAGTGCTTCCTCCGGGCTCTCTGCTGTCGCCGTTATATGGCCCATCTTTCTTCCCTTCGAAACCGTCTCCTTGCCGTAGATATGTATCTTTACGTTCGGAAATTTGTAAGCCTCTGCAATCCCCTGAAGATCTACGGTTCCGTTCCTGTCCCCGATCAGATTCTTCATTGCCGCAGGTCTGACCAGGTCCGGATTTCCAAGCGGAAGTCCAAGGATTGCCCTGATGTGCTGTTCATACTGTGAGGTATAGCACCCTTCTATGGTGTAATGGCCTGAGTTATGCGGTCTCGGCGCCAGCTCATTTACAAGCACCCTTCCGTCTTTTGTCACGAAAAGCTCGATGCATATCATTCCATATGCATCGGTAGCCTTTATGCAGTCTTTCGCAATCTCGAAGGCCTGCTGCCTGCTGCTTTCGCTTATGACTGCCGGTACCGTAGTCTCGTCCAGGATGCTGTTCCTGTGGACGTTTTCTGCAACCGGAAAAACAACTACTTCATCATTCGTACTTCTGCATGCCAGAATGGATACCTCTTTTTCGAATGGAACCCATTCCTCTGCCATAAGCGGGAGTTTTCCGCCTCCTAAAGCTTCATAAGCTATGCTGATTCCATCCGGATCCATAATGACTGCATTGCCTTTTCCATCATATCCGCCTGTACATGTCTTCAAAATAAGAGGATATCCGAATCTCTCGCAGGCTGCTTCAAGCTCCTCGTAGGAATCCGTCCTGACAAATGCCGGAACCGGGATGCCGGACTGGCTGAGCCACTCCTTCTGCACCGCCTTATTCTGTATTCTGGAAAGGGTCTCGCTCGACGGATAGACCTTGTGCCCTGCCTGCTCCAGATCCTGAAGGGCCCTGAGGCTTATATGTTCAAATTCATATGTCACAATGTCGACTTTTTCAGCCATTGCTAAAATGGCTTCCCTGTCGTCAAACCCTGCAACAATGTGTTCGTCTGCTATGCTGTGTGCCGGGCACTTCTCTGCCGGGTCAAGAATTACAAAATAATAATCAAGACGTTTGGCATCCAAAATCATCATTTTTCCCAGCTGGCCTCCGCCAATGATACCTATCTTTCTCATTTCTATCTCCTTATTAGTAGAATTACTAAATCATTCTTCATTTATAAGTAATTTTACTAGGTCTTGAAGCTCTAGTCAACCATATTTTTTAAAGGTTTGTTTAATTCTTCCGTACCTTCAAGCACAAAACGCCCGTCAAGGATGATCGTAATCCGTGTTCCGTCCGATTTTACCACGGAAATCTCCCCTAATTCGTTGTATGGAATGGTAATGTCTGTATGGCAGTTCACATAAGCCCTGCTTACATCCTCTTTCCTCAAGATCGAAACTTCATTGTCCTTCGCCACGATTTCCTTGCCGTCAGGGTTGCAGACTTTGTTTTCTTCTGCCCAGCTGTAGCAGGTATCTCCTACCGCAAAGTGAGGGCCCATCTTTTCAGCAATGAGGATCGGCATCTTGTCTGCAATCTGGTATTTTTCAGCCATCACATAGGCTGTGGTGTTTGTGCCGATGGCGAACTCGCCAAGGGGAAGGGTTTCATGGTGATAGAGGACATTTTCCCTGATATACTTCCTGTTTTCCTCTTCCGTATCGAAATTGCTGCATCCGTAATCCGAAACCATACCATCCTTGAAATCGACGAACAGATCCGTATATTTGAGTTCATTCAGATATACCTGGCTTACATGGAGCCTTCCCTCTGTTCCTTCCAGTTGTGGCGATGTGAACACTTCCCCTACAGGGATATTGACATCTGCCACGCAGTTTTCAAATTTCGTCTGCTTCTCTGGATCGTCAAGCTTATAAAGGCGGACCTTCAAATCAGTCTGATTGCTTCCCTTTCCGCGGATATGCACATAATCTCCCTGGTCCAGGGCATCGATGATCGTCTGCTGTATGTTCTCGTAAAGATTGTAGTCAAGTGTATTGATCTTGACGACCTCGTCAAAGATTTCCTTGAAATTTTCCCCGATTTCCGGAACCGGATAGGCGATTATCGTGAAGCTTCTCTCCTCGCCCTTGATATATTCATTCACGATCTGCCCTGCTTCACTGTCATAGTTTACCGATATCTTCTGCTGCTTTTCGCTTAATGTGTATGCTTCTTCCTTGTTTTTTGGTACAAACGGAGTCTCGCCGAAGATTTCCATGACTGCCGGTCCGGCAAATTTTCCTGCCAGATCCCTGTATTTTTCATAGGCTACCCTGAGGACCCCGAGCTTCCTCTCAGCAAACGCCTTGTCCAGATAGATGGCATTGTCTGCTTTGTGGTCATAGTCATACTGCTTATTGGCTGATGTGCCGCAGTATCCGATTTTGTAGTGCTGCTTCTTATTGATGGTGTTCACTGCCGCCCTGTATATTGTGGGCTTCAGACCCAGCTTTGCGAACTGAATCACTGCCGCCCTGACGATCCTTTCGAATCCCAGTGAATAGCGTATGTTTACGATTTCCTTCTTCGAAAAATCCTTGTTTCCTTTTACAAACCCGATCCTGTATCCTTCCGTGAACGTGAATGCCATTGCATCGATCTTTTCCTGGGGAAGGCTGTTTAAATGCTCTGCCGTCTTAAGCTCGTTTTCAGAAATGTATTCTCCGAAACGATACAGGTATCTCAGGTCATTCAGGTCTGCATGCATGATGATGTCCGTTGCAAATGAAAGGGTCGGGTCAAGCTGCTCCCGCACCCTGTACTCCACCGTCACATCACTGTAATCGCTGACGAACCAGTATATGGCCTTCTGGATCTCTTCAGCCGTATTCTCCTCCTCATATTCGAAAAGGTTATAGATTTCGATGAAGAGCTCGTTATGTATCACAATATCATGGAGCCTTCCTTCGCAGGCATACACGATCATTCCCCTTATCTCCGCATACAGGAAGGACAGGAGCTTTCCGTATTCCTTTCCCAGCATCTTTACTGCATAAGCCGGATTGGCATAGCTTGATTCGTAATTGTCTCCTATGATATCCTCATAGAGCCTGTCATTCTGCATGCGCAATGTTTCCATGTCCGGTGTCTCTGCATGGTTTCCATTTCCCTGGCTGACAGTTTCATTTACCATGATGATAAAGGATGCTGTCCTCCTGAAATAATCCCTATAGGGCTCCCTGACGTTTTCCTCTGTTATGATATCCTTAATTCTTTCAAGAGACAGGATATACCGTTCTTTCAATTCTTCCATGTCTTCTTCCTTTTCCTCGGCTTCAGCCTGCATATTCCATACTTTTATATCCTGATCTGTTCCTGCTGTTTCTCTGCTGTCCATCATCCTGTCCATCCTTTCCTGTTCCATCTCATTATCCGCGACGAACAAAGAGTCTGCCTTGGCAGACTCTCGCGCCGAGCGCGGCCGCTTTTGCGACATAATTCCCATCGCGCGAGTGCGACTCCCGGCTCAGTTGCCGGCCTGTCCGCCGTTTCCGGCTATGATGCTGCCCCGCGCCACGTTCTCGCTTATCATTCCCCTGCAGAACTCCCAGAGTTTTTCCGAGCCCTCAGATGTCCGCTCATTTCTTTTCAGGATCTGTTCTTCCCTTACCTCATGCTCGCGCCAGGCCCTGCCGCCGGTCGTATGGTTCAGAAGTATTGGCTGGACCCGGTCCAGGACTGCTGCGAATTTTGCCTCTCTGGTCTCTCCGGTTTCAAATTCTTCCCAGAGATCCATCATGCTGCATCTCTGATCTTCGGGCAGGATCCCAAAAATCCTTTCAGCCGCCTTCAGCTCCCGTTCCCTTTTTGTCTCATTTCCTGCATCGTCATATGCATAAGTGTCGCCTGCATCAATCTCTACGATATCGTGGATGAGCACCATGCTCATCACCTTTAAAACATCTATATCCTCATTGGAATATTCGCTCAGCAGCAGGCACATCAGTGCCAGATGCCATGAATGTTCCGTATCGTTTTCCTTCCTGCTCCCGTCGGTTATATAGCTCTGCCTTGTGATTTTCTTCAGCTTGTCAACCTCCAGTATGAACTCCATCTGATTTTTCAGTCTTTCCATTTGAAACCCACCTTTCTCCTACAATCCCGTACCGTAAATTGAAATCCAGAGAATCAGCAATATGCTGTTCATAATCGTTCCTATTTTCGAAAAAAGATAATATACTTCTCTTTCCTGAAAGCTCATGATTCCCAAAATGATTCCACCCACAGAAAGCAGCATGCCCATCAGGCCAAAAGCCCCAAGATATGAGCCTGCATTTCCTCTCTGTCTGTAGGACACATACACGAGTATGATAAATATCAGTATCGAGCACGTCCCTAGTATAGTTGATGCCATGCCTTTCACAGCATGGCTTTTGTCTGTAAATCTAACATTTCTTCTTTTTGCCATTATTTTTTCTCCTGTATTTGCTGCCGGCTATGAACAGGACGTATCCTAGGATTCCGCCTATCGTGTTCAGTATCATATCGTCAACATCAAAGCTCCCCACCCTGAGCACCAGCTGTATGCTTTCAATGATCAGGCTCAGCAGAAAGCTTAAGAATGCCATGGTGAATATATTTCTTCTCCTGACGCTGATCACAGGCATCATAAAACCGAAGGGCATGAATCCGATTATATTGCCCGCCAGATTTGCAACCACCGCAAAGGTTCCTAGCTTTTCCCTGTACACGATATATCTCCTGATCTCCTTAAAAGGTGTCAGGTTATAGCTATAGCCCCTGTCCGTGATTGTCCTTCCGAAGCCTTCTGAAAAAAACAAGAAATAAAACAGTGCAATTATATATACTACAAAAAGTATAAGGCTTAGAACCTTATAGGGCTTTGTTTTATTCTTTTGATTTTTTTTCAATTTTTCGTTTCTCCTAAATTTCTATGCAAGCCGTTTTTTTGCCATCAGAACGCAGAGCTCTTATCTCGTTACTGTTCACACGTTATCCAACGCGAGGTGTTTTTGTGAGTGTAGCGAAGCGAAAGTCACATAAAACCCGGGGATTGCAGCGCGAAATGGTGCATTTCAACCATTTCTGTGCATCGCGAAGCGTGTTACTGGTCACGGAGTGAACAGTAACCTTATCTCACAGGGAAAATGCTCCTATGAGATAAAAAAGCCACAAATGAATGTGACTTTTTCTCAGGTTCCATCTTTAAAAATTTTTCAGATCCGGGAATTCCTTATAATGTTAAAACAGCAGTTCTGATTTGCCTTTCAACAGCCTTGCCCCGTTTATAATTAGAATAACTCCTGCGACTACTCCGGTAGCCAAAACGATAATGCCGAGAGCTATGTTTCCTGCTCCAGCCCCTGCCATCACTTTATAAGTCTTTTCATTCATAAAAGTCCCTCCCTTGATACAGACTATTTTACACCGTACTGTTCATAGTAAGCATCGATTGCAGCCTTAAGACCGTCATCGATGATGATTTTTCCGTTATATGGCCTGTTATGTAAATGTTCAACAACCTCAGCCATGGTAACGATTGCGGTTGTCCTGAGTCCGTAATTTTCTTCGATTTCTGCAAGCGCGCTTTTTTCGCCCTGACCTCTTTCCATCCTGTCTACAGAGACCACAAGTCCTTCTACCGTGACATTTCCCTGAGCCTTGATGATCGGAAGGGTTTCCTGGATTGAAGTTCCCGCTGTAGTAACGTCTTCAATAATGATAACCTTGTCTCCGTCAGCAATCGGACTTCCCAAAAGGATTCCTGTATCGCCGTGGTCTTTGACTTCTTTTCTGTTTGAGCAGTATTTGATGTCTTTGCCGTAAAACTCGCTGATTGCCATGGTAGTCGCTACTGTCAGCGGAATTCCTTTGTAGGCTGGTCCGAATAAAACGTCGAAATCAAATCCGAATTTTCCTTCAATGGCTTTCGCATAGTATTCGCCTAATTTTCTGAGCTGTGCTCCGGTTCTGTAAAAACCTGTATTAACGAAGAAAGGGGTCTTTCTTCCGCTTTTCGTAACGAAATCTCCGAATTTCAAAACTCCGCAGTCAACCATAAATTCTATAAACTCTTTTTTGTACTGTTCCATTTCTACACCTGGCCTTTTCATTTTTTATTCTGTTACCTTACAGCTCCGATAAGCTCGTTGATATCTTTTACATTGTATTTTCTCATGTATTCCTCAATGCCGTTGACAATTTCTTCTGTAACGCCCGGGTTCACAAAGTTTGCTGTTCCCACTGAAATCGCTGTAGCTCCTGCAAGGATAAATTCGATTGCATCCTCGGCATTCATGATACCGCCCATTCCGATGATTGGAAGGCTGACCGCATTTGCTACCTGGTATACCATTCTTACTGCTACCGGCTTGATTGCAGGGCCGGACAGTCCGCCTGTCTTATTGGCAACTGCGAAAGCCCTTTTGTTGATGTCGATCTTCATTCCCGTAAGCGTGTTGATCAGAGAAAGGACGTCGGCTCCGCCTGCTTCGGCTGCCCTTGCCATTTCAGTGATATCCGTGACGTTTGGGCTGAGCTTCATTATAATAGGTTGTTTTGCACGTTTTTTTATTTCCTTTGTAATTGCTTCCAGGCATTTCGGATCCTGTCCGAATGCGATTCCGCCTTCCTTTACGTTCGGGCAGGAAACATTGATTTCCAGCAGGTCGACAGGCTGGTCTGCAAGCCTTTCCACAACCTCACAGTAATCTTCCGTTGTCTTTCCGCATACATTTACAATGATTTTCGTATCAAACTGCTTCAGAAAAGGGATATCCCTCTGCACGAAAACCTCGATGCCCGGGTTCTGCAGTCCGATTGCATTGATCATTCCGCCATAGGTTTCAGCAATCCTCGGAGTCGGGTTTCCTTCCCATGGGATATTCGCGACGCCTTTTGTGACGACTCCGCCTAATCTGCTGAGGTTCACGAATTCGCTGTATTCCTCGCCGGATCCGAATGTTCCGGAGGCTGTAGTGACAGGGTTCTTGAGTTCGACACCTGCCAGATTTATTCTGGTATTCATTATATCTCTACCTCCTCAGCCAAAAATACAGGACCGTCCTTGCAGATTCTCTTGTTATGAACATTCGTATGGCTGTCTGTCTCCTTGGATTTGCATACGCATGCAAGGCATGCTCCTATTCCGCAGGCCATCTTCTCTTCCAGGGAAAGCCAGGTCTCTATGTCCTTTTCTGCCGCGTATTCCTTGATTGCCCTGAGCATAGGGGTCGGTCCGCAGGCATATATGATATCTGCCTCCAGGGCATTTTCCCTGATGGCATCCAGTACATTTCCTTTTGTTCCACAGCTTCCGTCTTCAGTAGCTATATAGATGTTTCCGTGTTCAGCAAGCTCGTCCTGGAGAAAAAGCTCGTCCTTATATCCGAGAATGATATTCTTTTCACAGTCAAGCTCTTTTGCAAGCGCAAGCATAGGCGGAATACCGATTCCGCCGCCGATCAGGAATGCTTTCCTTTCCTTGAGCGGGAACCCATTTCCCAGCGGGCCCAGTATTTCAATCTGCGAACCTGTATTCATTTTCGAAAATTCTTCTGTTCCTTGTCCGACTACGCGGTATACGATCCTCAGGGCGCTGTCAGCCGTATCGATTTCACAGATGCTGATCGGTCTTGGAAGCAGACGGCTTCCCTCCCTGCAGTATACGGAAATGAACTGGCCAGCCTTGGCTTCTGCAGCTATCCTGTCTGTCTTCAGCCACATGCTGAAGACCCCTGTTGCTATCTCTTCCTGCGCAATTACAATGGCAGTCTCTTTAAATTTGTCTTTCATCTTTTTCTCCTACTATCCAGGTAAATAAACCGACCTGTTTCTACTACTTCGCTGATTTTAAAGCTCCGTCGATATCGGAAATCATATCGATAACTGCCTGCCTTGACGCCTCTGCGAAATTTTCAGCTCCGAATTTTGCGTACTGTTCCATCTTGTATGCTGCAATGATTCCTCTTGAAGAATTGACAATTGCGCCCAGGCCGTCTTCATTGAAATAATGAACAAGATCTGCGCCTTTTCCGCCCTGCGCTCCGTAGCCTGGAACAAGGATGAATGTCTTCGGCATGAGCTTTCTCAATGTCTTTCCCATTTCCGGATAGGTTGCTCCAACAACTGCACCTACGTAGCTGTAGCTGTCGCCCATATGGGTTGCCCCCCATTCAGCCACTTTTTCTCCAACATGTTCGTAAAGAGGCCTTCCATCAATAAGCCTGTCCTGGAATTCCCCGCTTGAAGGATTTGAAGTCTTCACCAGAACGAAAAGGCCCTTGTTCTCTTCTTTACATACCTTTATGAAAGGATTGACGCTGTCTGATCCCATGTAAGGGTTGATTGTAGCAAAGTCTTCGTTGAATCCTGAAAGCACGTTTGATCCTACTTTCACTTTTCCCAGATGCCCGATCGCATAGGCTTCCGAAGTGGATCCAATGTCCCCTCTTTTGATGTCGCCGATGATTACGAGGTCTTTTGACCTTGCATAATCAAGCGTTCTTTTATATGCCTGCATGCCTTCAACACCGAAGGTTTCATACATGGCTATCTGCGGTTTTACAGCAGGGATGAGATTGTAAGTTGCATCGATAATTTCCTTATTAAAAAGCCAGAGGGCTTCGGCTGCCCCTTCAAGGGTTTCTCCGAATTCTGCAAATGCCTTTTTCTGAATGTGTTCCGGAACGAAGTCAAGTGTAGGATCAAGGCCTACCACTATAGGTGCGTTTGTTTTCTGGATTTTGCTGACCAATTTATTTATCATGTTCTTCCTCCTGCATATATATGATTTTTCCGTTTGCAATTGTTGCAGTCACACTGCCTTTTACAGTCCAGCCATTGAATGGCGTGTTCTTTCCTTTTGATGCGAATTTTTCAACATCGATCTGATATACTTCATTCGGATCTATAATTACGATATCCGCTATTTTTCCCGGTTCCAGGCTTCCCCTGTCGATTCCGAGAATCTTTGCGGGATTATAGCTCATCTTTTCTGCCATCTGCATCGGCGTCAGATAGCCCTTATCCACAAGTACCGTCATTGTGAGTGCCACTGCTGTCTCAAGTCCTACAATTCCAAAAGGAGCCTTTTCCATTGGAAGCATCTTTTCTTCCTTCGAGTGAGGAGCATGGTCTGTCGCGATCACATCCATGATGCCATCCCTTAAGCCTTCTTTTAAAGCCTCAACGTCTTCCTTTGTACGGAGCGGCGGATTCATTTTATAATTCGCATCCTTTTCCCTGATGTCGTCCACTGTCATTGCAAAATGGTGGGGGCATACTTCCGCTGTGACAGGAAGTCCTGCTTCCTTTGCAAACCTCACCAGGCTGACGCTGTCTTTTGTGGAACAGTGGCAGATATGAAGCTGCACTCCTGTTTCCTTTGCCAGAAGAATATCCCTTGCCACGATTACGTCTTCGACAGCATTGCTGATTCCCGGAAGGTCTAATTCCTCTGATTTTACTCCCGCATTGATTACGCCGCCGCCGACCATATTCTGATCCTCGCAGTGGGCAAATACAGGTATGTTCTTCTTTTTGGCAATCTTCATGGCTTCCTTGTAGAGGCCTGCATCCATTACCGATTTTCCATCCTCACTGATGGCGCATGCGCCTGCATCAACCATCTCTTCAATGTCCGCAAGTTCTGCTCCCATCTGGCCTTTCGTAACCGCCCCTATCTGCAGAACGTTTACCTCACCGAGCTGTTTTGCCTTGTTCGTCACAAACCTGACCCTGTCTGCATTGTCGATTACCGGCTTTGTATTGGGCATTGGGCAGATTGTGGTAAATCCTCCTCTTGCCGCCGCCTTCATTCCTGTTTCGATTGTCTCCTTATGCTCCAGCCCCGGCTCGCGCAGATGTACATGAAGGTCAATCAGCCCCGGCATTACATAACATCCTGATGCATCAATGATCTTGTCTGCCTTGTCCTCGATGCCGGTTTCCACCTTTTCGATTTTTCTATTGTTAATCAACAGATCATACATTCCATCCAGCTTCGTAGCGGGATCTATTATTCTTCCGTTCTTAATCAGTATTTTCATAGCCTTATTCCTTTCCCGATTATTCCTTCAAACTCACGGCAGGGCAAATGCATTCCATTATTGCAGCCTTTTCAGGCTTAACATCCCGCTTTTTCCCATTCACCCTCAAAATATCATACTAATTCTAACATAATAATTTCCCTGTATCAACCAACAAATAAAGAGTTTGCCAAGCCGGACAAAAGGAACTGCCGGATCAAATCCGGCAGTTCCTTTCATGGTTTCCTGCTTTTTATCAGACCATCACTGCTGTCTGATTGCTGGCTTCTGCATATTTTTTTATATTAGATGCATTTACATATTTTTGCAGTTCTCCCTCTTCAATGACGACGAGGGTCGGAGCCTGCATGATACCGAATTTTGCGGCCATTTCCGCATTCTCCTCTGCATCGATTGTCAGATATTCTTCATTTGAGAGATATTCCTTCGCAATCCTGCAGTTTGGACATGTCTTTGTTGTAAACAGATATTTGGCCGGCGCCGCTTCCACTTTCACGTCGTCCTTTGAAACAGTCACGCAATTTACGCTTGCCTTCTTCAGTACCGAATTGTCAACATCATACAATGTTCTGTTCTTGTATTCCTGTGTCTTTCCTTCATTCCAGTTCTGCACCGGTCTGTAGTAGCCAGTGATTCGACTGTAGACTTCGGCTTTTGCACCGCATTCAGGACACTCAAAATGTTCGCCGTTCAGATATCCGTGCTCCTTGCAGATGGAGTATGTCGGTGACATCGTATAATATGGGAGCTTATAGTTCTCCGAAATCTTCCTTACCAGTTTTGCAGCTGCTGCCCAGTCAGGAAGCTTCTCGCCCAGGAACGCATGGAATACTGTACCTGAAGTATAGAGCGTCTGGAGTTCATCCTGTATGTCGAGGGCATCGAAAATATCTGCCGTGTATTCAACAGGAAGATGGGAGCTGTTGGTGTAATACGGGGTGTCCCCTTCCCTGCCGGCAGTCCTGATGTCCGGCCAGCGTTTCCTGTCATGTTTTGCAAGTCTGTATGTGGTAGATTCTGCCGGTGTCGCTTCGAGGTTATACAGGTCTCCGAACTCTTCCTGGTAGTCCGCAAGCCTTTCCCTCATATGGTTCAGGACTTCTTTGGTGAATTCCTGTGTCTTCTCATCAGTAAGATCCGCATTCAGCCAGCATGCATTCAGGCCGACTTCATTCATTCCAATCAGGCCGATTGTGGAGAAATGATTCTGAAATCCTCCCAGATACCTTTTTGTGTATGGATAAAGCCCCTCGTTCAGAAGTTTCGTGATTACGGTCCTCTTGATCTTCAGGGATCTTGCGGATATATCCATCATCCTGTCGAGCCTCTTGTAGAATTCTTCCTTTGTCTTTGACTGGTAAGCAATCCTTGGCATGTTGATCGTAACAACGCCTACTGAACCTGTGCTTTCCCCTGATCCGAAGAACCCGCCTGTCTTTTTGCGCAGTTCCCTCAGGTCAAGCCTCAGCCTGCAGCACATGCTCCGCACATCGCTCGGCTCCATGTCGCTGTTGATATAGTTTGAAAAATAAGGCGTTCCGTATTTTGCAGTCATTTCAAACAGCAGCCTGTTGTTTTCAGTATCTGACCAGTCGAAATCCTTTGTAATGGAGTAGGTCGGTATCGGGTACTGGAATCCCCTGCCGTTTGCATCGCCTTCAATCATGATCTGGATGAAGGCCTTGTTTACCATATCCATTTCCTTCTTGCAGTCCTTGTATTTGAAGTCCATTTCCCTGCCGCCTACGATTGCATTTAATTCTGCAAGGTCATTCGGCACTGTCCAGTCAAGAGTGATGTTTGAAAAGGGAGCCTGCGTGCCCCATCTGCTTGGCGTATTCACGCCGTATATGAATGACTGGATGCACTGTTTCACTTCCCTGTAGTCAAGATTGTCAGCTTTGACAAATGGCGCCAGGTAGGTGTCGAATGAGGAAAACGCCTGTGCGCCGGCCCATTCGTTCTGCATAATTCCAAGGAAATTGACCATCTGGTTGCACAAAGTCGAAAGGTGGCTTGCAGGAGAAGAAGTGATTTTTCCCGGAATGCCTCCAAGACCTTCCTTGATCAGCTGCTTCAGGGACCATCCTGCGCAATAGCCTGTCAGCATAGACAGGTCATGAAGGTGGATATCCGCATTTCTGTGGGCCTCCGCGATTTCCTGGTCATATATTTCAGAAAGCCAGTAATTTGCCGTTACTGCACCTGAATTGCTTAAGATAAGGCCGCCGACCGAATAAGTAACGGTTGAATTTTCCTTGACGCGCCAGTCCTCCACCTTGACATAGCTGTTTACGATATCCTTGTAATCCAGGATCGTAGCATGCATGTTACGGACCTTTTCCCTCTGCTTGCGGTAAAGGATATAGGCTTTCGCCACATCCGTATACCCTGTCTGTTCCAGAACCTTCTCCACGCTGTCCTGTATATCCTCAACGCTTATTTTGGAATCTGCGATCTTCATCTGAAAATCTGCCGTTACCCTTAATGCGATAAGATCGACAATCTCGTTGTTGTACTCCTTTTCGGTAGCTACAAATGCCTTTGTAATAGCTGCATTTATCTTCGCAAGATTAAATTCAGCAACCTCACCATCTCTTTTAACTACATTAAACATTTTTCTTTCCCCTTTCCAGCTGATCTTTTATCGTATATTCAAATGCTTTTATATCCCATATTGCAGAAAACGCCTGATATGTACCGCCGCCCGCTGTACTATAGAGTTTATCACTTTGGCAAGTGCAAGTCAACAGTATAACACTATATATGGGTGCTGTTTTTGTTCGTCGCACAATATATGGTATGTATCGGTTCCACTCTTCTTATTTTGTCACGTTCTCATAGATTTCCAATGGTACATATGCCTTCACGTAGATGCCTTCCGGGCGGTATTCCTCTTCCAGAAGTTCTCCATATTTCCTGATCAGCTGGATTCTTCCCGCATCGTTGTAGCCGTATACTTTTTCAATCAGGATCTTCTTCCCCCGCAGTATATCCTCCAGAATATCCTTGAGCTCATCAAGGCCAGTTCCTGTCTTTGCAGAAATCCTGAGGGTCCTGTCGGCCTTAAAATCTCTCAGTATCTGCTCATTCGTTACCTTATCGACTTTGTTGAACAGGGTTATGATCGTCTTCTCCCTGACGCCGAGCTTCTCGAGGGTTTCGTAAACGATATGCATCTGCTTCTCCATCTGTGGATTCGAGGCATCCACCACATGGATAATCATGTCGGCATATTTCGCCTCTTCAAGGGTGCTTCTGAAGGCCTCAATCAGATGATGGGGCAGCTTCCTTATGAACCCTACCGTATCCGTAAGGAGGATCTGCTGTTTGCTTGGCAGTTCGAGGGTTCTTGTCGTCGGGTCAAGGGTCGCGAAAAGCTTGTCCTCCTCCAGCACGCCTGCTGCCGTCAGACTGTTCAGGAGGGTTGATTTTCCAGCATTCGTATAGCCTACGATGGCCGCAACGGGCGTCTGGTTCTTGCTTCTCTGTCCCCTGGTTATCTCCCTGTGCCTCTTCACATCGTCCAGTTCCCTGTTGAGCTGGGCAATCCTGTCTTTTACAAGACGCCTGTCCATCTCCAGCTTTTTCTCACCAGGCCCCCTGGTTCCTATTCCGCCGCCGAGCCTCGAAAGGGAGCTTCGCAGGCCTACCAGCCTTCCCAGACGGTACTTCAGCTGCGCCAGTTCTACCTGTATCTTGCCCTCGTTTGTGGATGCCCTTGCCGCAAATATATCCAGGATTATGAGGGTCCTGTCCATCACCTTGATTCCCAGGGCATCTTCCAGATTCCTCAGCTGTACCGGCGAAAGCTCGTCATCGCACACGATTCCCGTAGCGCCGAGTTCGTCTGCCAGCAGCCTGATTTCTTCAATTTTTCCTTTTCCGACATAAGTGCCGGGATGTACGCTTTCACGGTTCTGAATCACCGTGCCGACTGTCACTGCGCCTGCTGTCTTAACAAGATCCTCCAGTTCTTCTACCGATTCCTCCGTGTCATCGTCATTCTGCGTGCTGACTCCTACCAGTATTACTTTTTCGAGTATATCTTTCATTTCAATTGTATCTGCCATATAAATCTCTCCTATCCTGCTGCCTTGTTTCTCCTGCAGCGGCTTACCTTGTCTTCAGGAATTCATATTCCCTTGCTGCCTTCTCGTTTCCAGGATAGTTCCCGATGTAGGAAGCCATCTTTTCCCTGGCGGTCGAAAAATCTCCCATGTACTCATAGGCGGCTATCTCGTTATAAAGAAGTTCTTCCATCGCATCGGCATCTCCCGTTTCGATTCCTTTTTGTATGCTTTCAAGAGCTCCTGCGAAGTCTTTTTCAGCCATTCTGCAGAGGCCTATCCTATTGTAGGCATTTCCGCTGGTGCTGTCCTCCTTGAGATATTTCTCATAGCTTTCTATTGCCGAATCCATATCCTCAAGTTTTTCATAAGTCATCCCCAGGAACAGAAGGGCCTCCATGCTTCCTTCCTCATTTGCCTTTTTAAGCTCCTTAAGGGCTTTGTCTTTGTTTCCAAGGTAGTAGTAAGCTCTTCCCCTTACATAATAGTCAGTCTCCCGGCTGCCCTTGATGCCGGCCGCCTTTTCAAGATACTCCCCGCCTTCTGTTTCATATCCCCTGTCAAGAAGGTTCTGGCCGATCAGAATATACAGATCATAATCCCTGTCTGCAAGCCCGGCTGCCTTTTTAAAATCTGCCTGGGCCTTCTTCAATTCATCTTCTGCAAGGTATACCGTCCCCCTCAGGTAGTACGCATCTTTTTCGTCTGCGTCAAAATCGATTATGCGGGTATAGGTTTCGATTGCACCTTCTGCATCCCCGCTTTTGAATTCTGCCAGTGCCAGATAATAGGATATGTCCTTCTCCGTATCGTCAATTCTTCCGTCCGACTGCCTGAGCGCCTCTGAAAATGACTCTGCGGCTTTTTCATATTCGCACTGTGCAAGAAAAGCGATCCCCTCGCCCCTGTATATAAGTTCGGGACTTTCCTCCGCCTTTTCTGCTTTTGAAAATTCGTCCATCGCATCTTCATAAGCCAGGGCATCTATATATGCCATCCCTTTTTCAATATGGCTCTTCTCTTCTGCGCCGCCTCTGCAGCCGGTGATTGCGATGCCTGCGACTGCGGACAGAAGAAGTATTCTGCTGATTTTCCTCATTAATATTCAAATCCTTTCGGTGTTTTCTGCTTCCCCTCCATGCCATGAAATTGCTGCAAGGGTTCAGAGCAGCTGTCCCGTTTTCCACTGACAGCTTTTTTTCGCTATAGCAGATATTATAGCAAAGTTTCATGTTTTAATATAGTATCAATTTTTCTCTGCAATTCTTGCTTTTTCATGTTCATTTCATATATTTTACGTTTTTACAATAATTTTCTTGAAGATATACCCCAATAATTATATAATGAATGGAACTATATAAAAGGAGGTATTTTATGAATTTTACAAAACGCGAACCTGTAGTGGTGCTTCTTCTCTCAATCATCACCTGCGGCATCTACTATTATTACTGGGTTTATCAGGTAACAAAGGAATTAGGAATGTATCTGCAGAATGACAACAACCCGGTTTTAGACTTACTGCTCTCTCTCTTCTGTGCACCTTACGGAATCTACTGGATGTATAAGATGGCTAAGCAGATAGCAGAAGCCCAGAACAAAGCCGGAAAATTCGCTCCCGTTGATAACAGCGTGCTTTACGTTATCCTGGGAATCTTTGGATTGTGGGTTGTCACTGCGCTCATTATGCAGAGCACGATCAATGAAATCGAGGCTTAAAGGCCAGTTTCTGATTCCTGTTCTTGCCATTCTGATTTTCTATATTCTTGCAAGGATGGCTGGAATTGGAACCGGATGCTATATCAAGGGCACGTTCGGAATTCCCTGCCCCGGATGCGGTATGACAAGGGCTTTCCTGCATCTGTTCAGGGGCGACCTGGCGGGTGCTTTCTATTACCATCCGCTTTTTCTGCTTCCGGCTGTAATTTTGATCCTGCTAATCTATGAATTTCGTAGAAAAGCCAGAATCCCGGTAGTTATCTGGATCGTATCTGTCGTTCTCATGCTGGCTGTCTATGCCGTGCGCATGATCCTTTATTTTCCGGATACTGCCCCGATGGATTATTACAGCGGCGCAGTGCTTCCAAGGCTGCTGGATTTCATCCGGTAAATTGAAACAAAGAGTTTCGCCTGGCAGAATGAAGAGGCCGGCATACCGCTAACTCAGTTAGTGGTGTGCCGGCCTCTTTTGCCGTTTTGACCGGATCCTTCAGATTATTTCTCGATCCCGTCCCTGGCACCGATTCCCCTGTCATAGGGATGCTTTATCTTTCTGATCTCCGACACATAATCTGCCAGTTCCAGAAGCTCCTCAGACGGATTCCGCCCTGTCAGGACGACCTCCAGCCCTTCCGGCCTGTTTTTCAGAAACTCCAGCAGATACGCCCTGTCTATCAGATTGCAGTTGTAGGCTGCTATGATTTCATCAAGCACAAGCATGCGGTATTCGCCGGCAACCGCCTCGTGTGCGGCAGCTTCGAGAAGGCTGCTATAGGTTTTTGTGGCCTCCTCCTTCTGGCTGTCCGTCATCTTCCAGTAGAATCCGTAGCTTTCAGGACAGGGAAGCACTCGGATGTTCTCCGTTCTGCTGAGGACAGCCAGTTCCCCTGAGCTGTTGTCCTTCAGGAACTGCGTATACAATACTTTTTTGCCCCTTCCCGCACAGCGTATGCTCAGGCCAACTGCAGCTGTCGACTTCCCTTTTCCTTCTCCCGTATAGATATGTATCAGGCCTCTCATATTCCCATCTCCAGTATTTCATATATTTTTTTCATATCCAGATGCTGCCTCAGCGTATCCGCCAGCAGATCATACTGCTTTTCTTTATATCCGGCATAATCCAGGGCCGGAAGTTCCGCCATCTCTATGCCCTTTTCCCTTGCCAGGGAGGAGACCAGCCTCGCAGCCACCTGCTCGCTGTCAAAGATTCCATGGATGTAGGTGCCGTAGACGTTTCCTGAAAAGGCCCCGTCCGCTGTCACCCCTTCCGGGCTGCCGGCCTGTTTTTCAATGATGCTGGTCACCGACGTCATAGGTTCAAGTCCTCCCCGCAGGCTGGAAACGCCCATGTGGATTTCATACCCTTCCAGTTCTGCTCCGGAAAGCCCGTTCAGGATTCCTTCCACCCTGCCGAAGTTTCCCCTGACCCTGGTCCTTGTCTTTGTGCCCCGGAATACGGTGTCCATGGCAAAAAGACCCATGCCCTGGATGGAGCCTCCCTCCTCCGCATTGTCCGGATCGGAAATGGTTTCCCCAAGCATCTGGAAGCCTCCGCAGATGCCGAATATCACCCTGCCCCTGCCGGCTGCTTTCAGTATGGATGCCTCGAGTCCGTTCTCCCTCATCCACAGCAGGTCTTTCATGGTGTTTTTCGTTCCGGGTATGATAATCATATCCGGATCCTTCAGTTCCGCCGCAGTTCTGACATACCGCAGGGATACACCGCCTATGGTCTCGAGCACGTTGAAATCAGTGAAATTCGAGATTTTAGGAAGTCGTATGACCGCAATGTCAATCAGGCAGGCCTCCCCGCTGTCTCCGCCACGTCCTTCAAACCGTTCCGAAAGGCTGTCTTCGTCCTCTATGTCAACATACATATAAGGGGCGACCCCCACCACAGGAACCCCGGCCTTCTCCGCGAGCATTTCAACTCCGGAATCCAGAATCGACTTGTCTCCGCGGAATTTGTTTATGACAAGCCCCCTGACCATGGATTTTTCATCCTCCTCAAGGAGCATCATTGTTCCTATGAGCTGGGCAAACACCCCGCCCCTGTCGATATCGCCTACAAGGAGGACCGGCGCCTTTGCCATCTTCGCCATTCCCATATTGACGATATCCTCCGACTTCAGATTGATCTCCGCCGGGCTTCCGGCGCCTTCGATGACAATAATGTCATATTCCTCTTCAAGGCGGCTGTAGGCTTTCATGATATCCGGCACCAGCTGCTTCTTATATGCAAAATACTCCCTCGCGCTCATATTCCCGCGCACTTCCCCGTTTACGATTACCTGGGAGCCAGTGTCGTTGGTTGGCTTTAAGAGTATGGGATTCATCAGCACCGAAGGTTTTATCCCCGCCGCCTCCGCCTGCATGACCTGGGCCCTCCCCATCTCAAGCCCTTCCTCTGTGATGTAGGAATTCAGAGCCATGTTCTGGGATTTGAAGGGAGCCGTCCTGTAACCGTCCTGCATGAAAATCCTGCACAGCCCTGCCGCTATCAGGCTTTTGCCTGCATTCGACATGGTTCCCTGTATCATAATCGATTTCGCCATCTAAACAACCTCCCCGAGCGCCTTTAAAAACAGCTCGTTCTCTTCATGGGTCTTCACCGCTATCCTGTAATAGCCTTCGGAAAGGCCTTCATAATTTCCACAGTCTCTGATCAGGAATCCCTTTTCCAGGCATTTTTCAAAAAGCCCTTCACCGGCACGGAAAAAAAGATAGTTCGCTGCCGATCCGTACACCTTGAGACCCAGCCTGTCCAGTCCCTCAAGAAGAAACGCTTTCTCCTTTTTCAGGATTTCAAGGGATCTTTTCACATATTCCGTTTCTTTCAGCGCTGCGATTCCTGCTTCCTGGGCCGGTATCGACACGCTCCAGGGCTGTGAGACCTCCTTCATTTTTTCAAGAAGCTGCATGTCCCGGCAGAACCCGTAACCAAGCCTGAGGCCCGGCATCGCATAGAGTTTCGTAAAAGCCTTTAGCACAAAAAGCGTTTCAGTCCTGCCGTAAATATCCATTACGGAATACTCAACCGCATCCTCTGCAAAATCCATGAAGCATTCGTCGACTGCCAGAAGGACATGATGCTCTTCGCACCTTTTTATGATCCGTTCCATGAGCCCCTTATCGATGAGCGTTCCCGTAGGGTTATTCGGGTTACAGAGAAAAACAATGCCGATATCCGGGGTGATTGCCTGGAGGAAATCCTCTCCCAGCGCAAATCCATTTTCCTCTTTCATATAATGACAGACCACCGTGCAGCCCATTGCGCGCAGAGCCTGTCCGTACTCGAAAAATGACGGAGCCGGAACAAGTGCTTTTTCAGGTCTGGCTGCCAGGACCAGCGAATAGATCAGATCGGCTGCACCGTTCCCACAGATTATCTCTTCGGCAGGGATGCCTGCTGATTCTGAAATCGCCTTCCGCAGATCCTGGCATCTTGTATCCGGATACCGGAATGAGGACCGTACTCCCCGGCAGGCTGCCTCCATAACGCTCTCCGGAGTTCCGGACAGGTTTATATTTACGGAAAAATCCGATATTGCTTTATTGCGATAGATGTCTCCTCCGTGCTGATGCATATTCCACATTCCTTTCCTGCTTCTTTTTTCTTCCCTGTCAGATCATCATGAGAACCGCCAGTTTTACTCCCCCCAGAAAGAGCAGCCCCAGGACTGCCGTTGCATAAAGAAGGACATTCGCCCTCCTGATGTCATCACGCTCCACATTCCTGATATCGTCGCCGATATGCTTTTTACTATGAAGCTTCCCGAAATACCAGGCATCTCCTGCCAGCCTGACCTCCAGCGCACCTGCTGCCACTGCCTCCGTATGGGCTGAATTGGGGCTTGCATGATTAAAACGGTCCCTTCGGTATATCTTCAGGGCATTATGCATGTTATATCCTCTCATTCCGGATGCCAGGATCATCAGCCAGGCGGAAAGCCTTGCCGGCACATAATTCAAGATGTCATCCAGCTTTGCCGCAGCTCTTCCAAAATAAAGGTATCTGTCGTTTTTATATCCGACCATGGAATCCATGGTATTCACTGCCTTATAAAAAAATCCCGCCGCAGCGCCTCCGGCTGCCATGAAAAGCAGAGGTGCAATGATTCCGTCGGATGTATTTTCCGCAACTGTCTCAACTGCCGCCCTGATCACTCCCGCTTCATCCAGGCTCTCCGTATCCCTGCCTACGATCATGGAAACGGCTTTGCGCCCGTCTCCAAGGCCGCCTTTTTTCAGTGCGCTGCAGACCCTCATGCTTTCTGTCTTCAGTGATTTTGTTGCCAGCAGCTGGTAGCACAGGATGCTCTCAAGTGCCATTCCTGCCCATGGGTTCCAGCCGTATGCGGCAAAAAGCACCGCTGCCGGAACCGCTGTCGAAACCGTTACCGTTATGGCCACAAGAAAAAAGCCTGCCGCCAGTTCCCCCTTTTCTGTCTCCGGGAACACCCTGCGTAGAACTTTTTCAGTACCGGAAATCACTGCTCCTATTCCGCGTACGGGATGCCAGAGCCAATGGGGATCCCCTATGATCAGATCGAGTATGAACCCTGTAAACAGGGCTCCTAAAGAATACTGCATATATTTATCAACCTTCCTTCTGTTTCATCAAATTCTGCCGTGTATCCCGTTCCGTTCGGAGCCTGCCAGTGGTAATACTCCTTGCGGGGATGGGAAAACCTGTCCAGGATGCTCATAATCGTTCCTCCATGGACAACAAATGCAATTGCGCTGCATCCCTCGGCATATCCTTCTCTGGCAGCCTTCATAAAAGCCTGCACGCACCTTTCCCTGAATTCTGCAGGGTCCTCGCCGTTTGGGAAGGACATGGTCCCACCGCTGTCTACCCAGGCCTGGTAATCCCCATTCCCGGACAGCTCCTGGTAACTGAGATTCTCAAAATCCCCGAAGCTGCATTCCCGGAAATCCTCCCGCAGCCGCGGTGTCAGGCGTGGATATGCAAGCGCCGCAGTTTCAAGACACCTCTTCATGGGGCTGGCAAATAACACATCCGCTTCCGGGTACTCCCTCTCTCTGAACGGGCCTGCCCCTTCTTCGGAAATGGATTCGTCCGTCGAGCCGATATATTTTTTCTGCAGATTTCCCGGTGTCGGGAAATGGCGGATCAGTATGATCTTAACCATGCTTGATTACCGTCCCGATTCCGCAGATTACCCGGTGTACTTCTTCTGCTTCCCGGGCCAGCAGGCAGCATATCCTGCCCGTCACCTCCCGGTAGCTGCGGTCGAAAGCATCCACGGGCACAAGGCCGCATCCGAGCTCATCCGTTATAATCACCGCATCCGGGTTGTCCCTCATGAGATCCCCGGCAAGCGCTGCAAGATCTTCCGGACTCATTCCTTCTTGCAGCATCCTTTTTATGAACAGGTGGAAATGATCCACGACCGGGCTGTGGAACATCTCTTCTTTTGTACAGGTTCCGCCATCCGCTGCATGTTCTGCGGACAGGCCCGTCTCTGCAAGCGCATACGCAAGTTTCCCCTGGTATGCTCCTCCTGTAATCAGCTTCATATTCTACCTCCTATAATCACGGCCGCAGCCATGGCGAGTTCGCAGACCTGAAGGAAAAAGCCTGCCAGGTCGCCGGTTATGCCGCCGAATTCCTTAACCGCCATATGCCTGTAATAGGCAAAGACAGCTGCCGCCGCTGCAAGGCCCGCAAGGCCCAGCTTCCAGTTGGCTGCAATCATAAATGCCCCGCTGGCCGCGATATAGACAACCATGACGATTCCCGTCGTCTTTTTCTTTGCTTCATTGGAAAACATGGCCGCAAGGCCGCTGTTCTTTGCAAGCGGAAAAGTCACTATGGCAAGGCCGCTCAATGCCCTCGAAAGGACAAAACCGGCCGCAACCACCGGAACCGCATCTGCCGTCAGATCATACCAGACTCCGTAGTCCAGCAGGAGATATCCGGCGCATACGATCACCGCAAAGGCTCCCGCATTGGAATCCTTCAGTATCTCAAGCTTCCGCTCCGGCGGCTGGCATGAGCTCAGCGCATCCGCCGTGTCCAGCAGCCCATCCATATGGATTCCTCCGGTAACTGCGATCGGAATCAGGATCATGACTGCGGTATTGAACACCCCGCTCATGGGAATCCTCCCGGAAAGCATCCACCAGAGATATACTGCTGCTCCTACTGCCACGCCGGCAAGAGGGAAGAAGCACATGACATACTTCATGTTCTCCCTGTTCCATTCAGTCCTGGGCATGGGGATTTTCGAATACATGGATATTGCTATGATAAAGCTGTTGATTATTGATTTCATATCTCGTCTTCTCCTGCGTTCTACAATCATCTCCTTATAACACCGCTTCCTGTCCGGCCTCAACGGGAATTCCGTGGACCGACTCGATTACCATGTCTGCGATTGTGCATATCCAGCGGTTAGCGTCCCCCAGCAGCTGCATGTATTCCTTCGTTGCAGCATCATATTCGGTACCGTCTTCAAACACATTATTGGTGACGATCACCAGATTATCCGCCTGCTCCATCAGGTTCTCCACGCCCCTTCTGACTGCATCCATGGCATTGCTGCCTGCACCCTGGCTGGAGAACATTTCATTCGCCGTCAGGTTTGACATGCATTCCAGCAGTACGGTAGTATTCTCCTGCAGGATTACATTGTCAAGCCCCGTATAGCATTCTATGGTTTCAAAGTTTTTGTCCTTCCGCATGACGCGGTGCCTTTCAATCTTTCTGTGGCTTTCGTCGTCAAAGGGCTGCATGGTCGCTATGTATACCAGATTTCCCTGCCCGTATGCCACCGCAGTGGCTTCAGCCAGCTCTGATTTTCCGCTTCCGCTTCCTCCTAAGATTACTGCTATCATCCTTACTCCTGTCTGCCGTTTCCGGCTCTGTGCTAAAAATCCTGATGCTGATACATCAAAGGGGCTTGTACGCCTCTATGTCGTTCTGCTCAAAAGTGCTCATCTGCCTGTAGACCGCCAGCGCCATGTCAAGCAGAGGGAAAACTGCGACCGCACCGGTTCCTTCCCCGAGGCACATTTCACATGTGATAAAAGGTTTTGCTCCTACCGAATCCAGAAGCAGCCTGCCTGCAGCTTCATTGGAAACATGGGACGCAATTGCATATTCAGCAACCTTCGGTTCTATCCTCATTGCCACAAGGGCAGCTACCGTTGAAATGAAACCATCCATCACCACGGGAATCCCGGCCGCCGCACCTCCTATAAATACGCCGGCAAGTCCGGCAATATCGAATCCCCCGACCTTGGAGAGCACATCGATGGGATCCTCCCTGTCCGGCTGGTGCCTGGCAATCGACTCCCTGATTACTGTAATCTTCCTTTCAAGGCCTTTCTTCGAAAGCCCCGCTCCCTTTCCGGTCACGGTCTCGACTGGAAGGTCAAGGAGCACCGACGAAATGGCACTGCTCGTAGTCGTGTTTCCGATTCCCATTTCCCCCGTCGCTATGATCCTGTACCCTTTTTCCTTCAATTCGAAGGCGGTCTCAATTCCGACCTCAATGGCAAGCACTGCCTCATCCCTTGTCATTGCAGGCTCCCTGCGCATGTTCTTTGTCCCATAGGCGATCTTTTTGCTCGGTACCCTCGTGTCCCTCATGATTCCGATATCGATAGGGAACACGTCAACCCCGTTTGTCCTGGCCATGATGCACGCACAGGAATTCAGTTCAAGAAAATTTTCCGATACAATGGCAGTTATTTCGCTGCCCGACTGGGTCACGCCTTCCTCTACGACGCCGTTGTCCGCGCACATGATTACCAGAGCCTTCTTGTCAAGGTTCACCTCATGAGTCCCCGCTATTCCGGCAATCTGGACGATTCCATCCTCAAGCCTTCCCAGACTGTGCAGCGGCTTTGCGATGCTGTCCCACCTTGCCCTGCACTGGTTCATGGCTGTTTCGTCCGCTGGCTTTATTATGTTCAATGCTTCTTCAAGCTTCATCTCATTTCTCCCTCCTGGTGTTCCGGGCCTCCAGGCACCTCTGCAGGAACCTGAAGGGTACATCCGGATTCGAATAGTAGTAAAGATGCGGGAATCCTGCTGCAAGGTCTGCGTCACCATGGATGCAGTCCCAGGATTTATCCCTGTCCGGTTTCATGGCGGTAAAGGAGTCCCCGTTGGAGGTGCTGTCGAAATAATGGAATTCATGTCCGGCTGCCATCCCGCCTTTATCCAGGACCATCTGGTCCCTGTTTGATCGCAGTCTGATATAGCCGAACCTTTTCAGCCGGGACGTCCTGTAAGCCGTCCCCTTAATGACGCCTGCCATAGGAAACTGCCTGCCCTCCATGTCCTCCATGGTATCATGCAGATACATAAATCCGCCGCATTCGGCCATGCATGGGAGCCCTCCTGCTATGGCATCCCTTATGCTTTCCCTCATGCTCCCATTGCCGCTGAGTCCGGATGCAAAAAGTTCCGGATAGCCGCCACCCAGTAACAGGCCGTCAATCCCCTCAGGCAGCTGTTCATCCCGGAGCGGGGAAAAATCAATGAGCTCGGCGCCTGTTTCCTTCAGCATCTCAAGATTGTCTTTATAATAGAAGCAGAAGGCTTCATCCCTTGCGACTGCAATGACCGGCTTCCCGGACACTTTTCGGATTACCGGTGCCCTGTACGCAAGGCTTTCCACATCCCCTGCAAGTTCCAGTATCCCGTCCAGGTCGATGGTCGTCTCGAATATCTCTGCCAGGCCATTGAGCTTCCTTTCATAATCTTCGATTTCATCAGGACTCACAAGCCCCAGATGCCTGCTTTCGATTATCAGATTCTTCACATAGGGAACATACCCCAGCACCTTTACATCAATTTCTTCCTCAATCTGTTTCTTCATCTGTGGGTAGAGGCTGTCCGGAGCCTGGTTCAGTATGACTCCCTTTATGCCGCTGTCCGCTCTGTAATTTACGAATCCTGCAATCACAGGCAGCACCGACCTGCTCATCCCCCTGCAGTTGACAACAAGCACGACAGGCGTTCCTGTCGTTTTTGCCAGTTCATATGAGGAGGCTTCAAAAGAATCCATGCCCATTCCGTCATAGTAGCCCATTACGCCCTCCATGACCGACAGGTCAGCTCCTGTGGCTGTCCTCGCGAAAAGATAACGGGTCGTATCCCCATCCGTGAAAAAAGTATCCAGATTCCTGGATTCCGTCCCGATGATTTTTGTATGGAACATGGGATCGATATAGTCCGGTCCGCATTTAAAGGATGCTGTTTTCAGCCCCCTGTTGACGAAAGCCTGAAGGATGCCGCATGTGATCAGTGTCTTTCCGCTGCCGCTGGAAGCTGCCGCAATCATGACCCTGGGCAGGCTTCCTGCCTTCTCCCCGTTTATATCCGGTGTCAGATCCTCTGCATATTCTCTCGATTTTTCTGCATTTTTACTTTTCATGTTTCCCCTCTATCCCAGACCAGACCATCAGAAGTATGGTATGTAATATTTTCTTCCTGTTCCCGGATTTTCTATCATATCGAAATTGATTTCATAGACATCCGCAAGATTCTCCGCGGTCAGGACCTCCCCGGCCTCTCCCACGCTGTGTATCCTGCCATTTTTCATCATGACGATGTTGCTGCAGTATTGGGATGCCATGTTGATGTCATGGAGGACAGCAATGATTGTTCTGCCCTTTTCCCTGTTCAGTTTTGTAAGAGCCTCCATAATCTCGACCTGGTGCCTGACATCCAGGCTTGATGTAGGTTCGTCCAGAATCAGCCATCCTGTATCCTGAGCGATTGCCCTTGCCGCGACTACCCGCTGCGCTTCTCCGCCGCTCAGCATGGATACTGCCTTGTCCCTGAATGCATAGCAGTCCGTCAGCCTCATGGCCTCCTCTGCAATCTCCCTGTCCCGGTCGCTGTTTTCAGCAAAACGCTCCTGGTAAGGCACCCTGCCCATCATGACGATGTCGAATGCGCTGAAGGATGTCTCCATATTGGTATTCTGTGGTACCAGCGCCATTTCCCTTGCAAGCTCCTTCCGGCTGTATCCTTTCAATTCCAGCGAATCCAGGGTGATCCTGCCCTCCTCAGCCTCGACGAACCTCAGTATGTTCCTTATAAGCGAAGTCTTTCCCGATCCGTTCGGGCCTATGATTCCGTAAATTTTCCCGTTTTCAAACATGCAGCTGACGTCATTTAGAATGTATCCGCTTCCCTGCTCGGGCTGCCAGGAAAGTCCGCTGACTTCGATTCCCGTTTCCCTTCCGTTCTTCGTGCGCTCACCAGCTGCTGCTTTTCCTATCATGGTTCTCCATAAATTCTTCATCATCATGCCACCAGCTTTCTTCTGCTCCGCTGCAGCAGAAACAGGAAGTACGGAGTTCCCAGTACTGCCGTCACAACACCAACCGGTATCTCAGAAGGCGAAGCCGCATTCCTTGCAATGGTATCGCAGATTATTACGAATACTGCGCCGCCTATGCAGGAAAGCGGAAGCAGCCGTCTGTGCTTTGGACCGCTCATGATACGGATGGAGTGTGGTACCACAAGCCCCACAAACCCTATGATTCCGCTGACGGACACGCATGCCGCCACCAGGAAGGAGGCCATGACAATCAGTATCTTTTTGACTTTTGCAGTGTCTATTCCCAGGCTCTCCGCCGTATCGTTTCCCGTAGCGACTACATCCAGTTCCCTTGAAAAAAAGAGAATCACGGCAATGCAGACGAAGGACATGCACGCAAGAAAAATAACCTTTGTCCAGGATGAAGACGAAAAGCTTCCCAGGGTCCACATATAGACTTTCTCAATCTGCTCATGGTTGAATGCCATCATAAGGGATATGAATGAGGAAAGCATGGTGCTTACAGCCGTCCCCGTAAGGACTATATTAATGGTCGATACCCGGTTCCCCACGCATGATATGCGGTATACAAAAAACACGGTAATAACAGCCCCGATAAATGCGGCGGCGCCTATGGCCCCCAAACCTGACATGCCCATTCCGATTCCCGTTATCATGACTACCGTTGCGCCTGCAGCGGCGCCTGAGGATACTCCAAGAATATGCGGATCGGCAAGGGGATTTTTAAACAGCCCCTGGAACACCGCTCCAACCACAGAGAGTCCGCAGCCCACCAGTCCTGCCATGATGATCCTTGGCATCCTTATATCCCATACTATTTTTATATAAACTTCTTTAAGGTCTGAAATATCTATATGCTTCCCTACCAGCGGGATTTTCGCCGCTATGATTCTGAAGCTGTCCTTCACCGTCAGATCTGATGAACCTACGGATGCTGAAAAAACAATGCATAGGAACAGCAGGATAATCAGCAGCATCTCCGGACCCGGAAGCCTGCTCTTACCATTCTTTTCTTTTATATCTATCAACTGCCTTTCCTCTGCCTTTCCTATAAAATCAGGGAACAACAACAATTTTCTGGTATGCCTGAACGCAAAGAAAACCCTGAAAACCGGAACATCTGCCGCCTGTTCCGATTTCCAAAGTCTGATTTGTATTATTTAAATGCTTCCGGATGGAATATTTCTGCAAGAATCCTTGCTCCCTCGGCATTTCTGGCGCCCTGGCGTTCAACCAGATTTGCATCTATTCCATACACATTTCCGTTCTTTACAGCTGTCAGATCACAATAGTGCTCTGACGCCATAAAGCTTTCTTTCATGTCCTCTGAAATAATGATGATTTCCGGATCTGCCTCGACAATGCTTTCCAATGTATAGGACCATCCCGAAACCTCCAGGGCGATGTTGTCTCCACCTGTCAGAGCAATAAGCTCGCCGACAAACGTATCCCCGCCTGCTGTGTAGTCTCCATATTCACCGAAGCCCACCACGTAGTAGACCGAAGGTGCTTCCAGGCCATCTACAGCAGCCTTTGTCTCATTGATTGAGGATTCCATCTCCTGGATGGTTTCCGTGGCAGCTTCATTTACATTGAACATCCTGCCCATGGTCTCAATCATTGTGTAAACGCCATCTATTTTTTTCTCTTCATACAGAATGACAACCTTTACCCCCAGGTCAGTCAGCTGTTTTTCTGACTCTTCGCTGAAATGGGTTGATGCAATCACAACATCCGGTTCCATACTGATTATTTTTTCTATATTCGGTTCCCTCAGGGTTCCCACTTCTTCTATAGCCGAAACCTCTTCGGGGTAGTCGCAGTAAGTGGTTCTTCCTATAAGCCTGTCTTCAAGACCCAGCTGGTAAATCATCTCCGTGATATTGGGAGCCATGGAAACCACCTTCACAGGTTCCGTATCAAACGTTACTTCCGTTCCGTTGGAATCCTGGATTGTCACAGGATATTCTGTTGCGGCTGCAGAATCGTCTGCCTCCGTCTTTACTGTTTCGTTTTTTTCATTCTCTGCCGTCTCTGCCGGTACAGCCTTTGTTTCTTTTGAACTGCCTGCACATGCGGCAAGTCCTGCAACCATTGCCATGATACATAGTATCATGAAAAGCTTCTTCATATTCTTCATGTTTTTCTCCTTCTGTTCCCTCTTCCCTCCGAAGCGAACCAAAAAAATTACATATGGCAGATTTCCTGACTCATGGTCGTTTTACTTGCTGCAGCCTTCTCAAATCCATAACACTCCTCCGGCCGGAACTTAAGTTCCCGACAGAAACCGGCAATCCCGGTATCGATTCAATGACTGTTGAACGCAGCTTTCATCCCATATACAGTAGCGGGGGCTGTTGCGGCTTTTTTCCGCATTCCCTTTTAACTTTTTGCAAAGCACCATATGCGTGTGACAAATAACATTATATAGGCGGACGCCTCATATTGCAAGAATTATATGATATCCCGATTACCGCTTCCTTTCATGTTTATTTTAATGAACACATTGCCATTTGGCATTCATCTGCTCCACTAATATATAAAATATTTCAAATTAGTAGAGCTAATAACTAAAACTTCGTCAATTCAGTTTGACGTCATATACTTCTTTTGCTATAATACAGAAAAACTGTAAGCATTGGGTTAAATGGAGGGATTTTTATATGTCTGATTTAGACTTGACAAAAATAGGAAACATATTAAAAACACAGCGATTGGCGCAGAACCTGTCTCTCAGAGATTTGTCCGCTAAATCGAACATCGCGGCAAGCACGATCAGCCAGATAGAGACGGGGAAAACTTCTCCGAACCTCATGTCCTTAAAGGCGCTCTGCGATTCGCTCAAACTGCCAGTATCGGCGCTCTTCCTTGACGATGCCGCCGACCGCATCAAGCTGGTCAGAAAAAGCGAACAGCAGACCTTCGTCCGCAACGTCTCGAACGGCAAAGAATCCATCGAATCACTGATCACTAAAGGAACAAACGAAATGTGGGGCGGAATCATCAACGTGCCGGCAAAAACAGATTCAGGCAATTATTCCCGTCATGGGGGTGAAGAATTCGTATTCATTCTGAAGGGCACACTCACCTTCGATCTTGAAGGCAACGAGACTTACCTGCTCGAAGAACGTGATACCCTCTATTATCCCAACTACATAGGGCACAGATGGAGAAATGATACCGATGAAGATGTGGAATTTCTGATTGTCACCACTTCGCCTTACAATTTCTAAAGGACCGGAACTAAGCAGTCTACATAAGGGGTGCAAAAACCCTCATGACAGCCTGGAAAAGCCCTTTGACAACACCTTTTCTGCATTCCTTCTCTGTTACCAGATGGGAGCATTCCATCGTTTCCATAAAATCTTCTTTTACCTTCATGACCGTTTCCGAAGCGTACAGGTATATTCCGCATTCAAAGTGGAGATACAGGCTCCTGTAATCCATGTTTATGGTGCCGACTGTTGCCACCTCATCGTCGCAGACAAATACCTTTGAATGCACGAATCCCGGTGCATATTCATAGATTTTCACACCGCCGTCCACAAGGGCTCCGTAATAGGACTGGGTCAGCAGGAACACCGCCTTCTTATCAGGCACCCCCGGAACCACGATCCTCACATCCACTCCTCTTTTCGCCGCAAGTACAAGGGCTGTCTTCATCTCATTATCTATAATCAGGTAGGGGGTGAAGATATATACATACTGCTTCGCCTGGTTGAGGATGTTCAGATATACGTTTTCACCTACTACCTCTGCATCAAGAGGCGAGTCTCCATATGGCTGCACATAGCCGTCTGCCCGGAATTCCTCCGGATGCCACTTCCCTGGTCTGAATTTTTCAAAATCGCTGTCCGTCCGCCTCAGGGAATTCCACATCTGCAGAAACATGACAGTGAAATTCCATACGGCCTCTCCCCTTATTCTGATAGAATTGTCTTTCCAGATTCCGAACCGCATCTTCTCATTTATATATTCGTCTGCAATATTTATTCCGCCGCTGAAAGCCGTATGGCCATCAATAATCATGATCTTCCTGTGATCCCTGTTGTTCATGATCATTGACACAAAGGGAACAAAGGGATTAAAGGCTATGCACTTGATCCCTTTTGCTTCTATCTTCCTGCTGTACCGGAAAGGAAGGGCTCCTATGCTTCCCACGTCATCATAAATGAGCCTCACGTCTACGCCCTCTTTTGCCTTCTGCTCCAGGATTTCAAGAATCCCCTTCCACATGCCTCCATTTTCCACGATAAAGTATTCCAGGAAAATGAAATGTCTGGCTTTCCTGAGCTCCTCCAGCATGACTGGATAGGCTGTTTCGCCAAACGAATAGTACTCCGCATCCGTGTTCTTATAAATAGGAAATCCTGCGATATTTGAAATGTAAGAAGTCTGTCCCGCAATGTTCAGGTCCATAGCCCTGATTTCGGCCACTGCAGTTTCATCCTGCCTTAGCAGGCCGCTTCTCCTGGCATCAAAATCCACAAGATTCTTCACCATGGCATTCGGGGTTCTTTTGACGCCGAAAAGAAGGTACAGCAGGCCCCCGAACAGCGGCACTGCCATGATCGGAATAATCCATGCGATCTTCATTGCAGGATTGTCGTTCTTCTTTACGATCCACAGCACTGCAAGGATACTCAGAACATTCAGTGCAACACTGATCTGGATCGAATAGCTGCTGAGCCGCATGACCAGTATCAGTCCCCAGACGATCTGGACAATCAGGCACAGGCCAAAAATAAATGCCCTGCTGAATAAACGCTTTAGTATTTTCATTCTTTTCCCTCTCCTCCTGTTCCCTTCGAAATGCGAGATATGGATTCCGAACAGTTATATAAATAGTACCATTCAGACAAAACCGTGTCAATTTGTCAATTAACAGGCTTATTTCTCAAAATGGCAAATATCCAGACTCTTCTAAAACAAGCGCTCTTACACCAATTTATGCCGATTTTTATTGACATGCCGCAAGGTGTCGGAGTATTATAACATAAGAATAAAGGCTTCTTTGCGCTGAACGGATAAAGAAGCCTTGTTTAATAATAAGTATAAAAAATTACGGCAATACACAGGAGGACAACTAATGAGAAAAGTATCAAAATTTTTAAGTCTTGGTCTTATTGTTACTATGGCAGTGACCATGGCAGCAGGATGCGGTTCTAAAGGATCAGCTGACAGCGAAGACGTATTTGTAATAGGCGGATCAGGCCCTCTGACCGGTGATGCAGCTTCTTACGGCATCTCTGTAAAGAACGGTGCACAGCTCGCAGTGGACGAAATCAACGAAGCCGGCGGTATCGACGGAATGAAGTTCGAACTTAATTTCCTTGACGATGAAGCGGAAGCACAGCCTGCAATCGCTGCATACGAAAAATTAATGGATGAAGGTGCTGACGCGATTTTAGGCGCTGTTACAAGCGGTTCAACAATTGCAATCACCGATCTTACAAATGAAGACGGAATCCTGCAGATCACTCCTTCAGGTTCTGCACAGGACTGCACAAAATATGACAATGCATTCAGGATCTGCTTTACAGACCCTCTTCAGGGTATCACGATGGCTGACTATGCAACAGCAACAGCTGGCTACAATAACATTGCCATCCTTTATAACATCGCTGACGACTACAGCAAAGGAATGGCAGATGCATTCATGACTGAAGCAGAAAAAAAAGGTGGCAAAATCGTTGCTGAAGAAACCTTCACAACTGGCGATGTTGATTTCAACACGCAGCTGACAAATATCAAAGCTACAGATGCAGAAGTATTATTCATCCCTGCATACTACCAGGACGTGGCTTACATCCTTACACAGGCTAAACAGCAGGGACTTGAACTTCCTTACTTAGGCGGTGACGGATGGGACGGCGTGCTCGGACAGCTTCAGGATGCTTCAGTTGCTGAAGGCGCTATCTTCTTAAGCCCATTCACTGCAAATGATCCAGCTGAAAATGTACAGGCTTTCGTAGAAAAATACAAAGCAGAATTTGATGCAACACCTGATCAGTTTGCTGCAGATGCTTATGACGGCGTTTACGTAATCAAAGCTGCAATCGAAAAAGCCGGTTCTACAGACAGCGAAGATCTTATTGCTGCCATGACCGAAATTGAAGTTGACGGCGTGACCGGCAACATGACTTTCACTCCTGAGGGCGAACCGAACAAGGCAGCAAAGATGATCAAAATCCTTGGCGGAGAATATACATTAAACAAATAGTAGAACCAGATCATGTCACATTATCTGAATAGCGAAATTTAAAATTTTAGTACAGTTGGGGCCGTTGCCTCAACTGTACTCTTTTAGTAAAAAGAAAAGAGGTGGATTTATGAAATTATTATCACAGCTACTTAACGGGCTTAATGCTGGAAGCATTTATGCTCTGATTGCCATCGGATATACGATGGTTTACGGTATTGCCAAGATGATCAACTTTGCTCACGGCGATATCATCATGGTAGGCGCTTACATTGTATGGCTTGCCATAGCTGTTTTAGGCCTTCCTGTTCCGCTTGGCCTTTTAATAGGAGTTGCAGCATGTGCACTGCTCGGAATTCTGATTGAAAAAATCGCATACAAGCCACTGAGGAAAGCCCCTCCCCTTGCCGTACTTATCACTGCAATCGGTGTCAGCTATTTTCTTCAGAGTGCCAGCCTGCTGATCTTCTCATCAGAAAAGCAGACCTTCCCCGTTACCCTGGCCCTTCCGTCCATAACCTTAGGCGAACTGGTCATACCGGGACAGACGCTCCTGATCCTTATCGTTACTGCTGTCTGCATGGCTGCGCTTACCTTCTTCATCAACAGGACAAAAGCAGGAAGCGCAATGCTCGCCGTTTCCGAGGACAAGGATGCAGCCCAGCTTATGGGTGTTAACGTCAACAAAACAATTTCAATGACTTTTGCAATCGGCTCTGCACTTGCAGCAGTAGCGGGAATCCTGTTTTCAAGCTCCTATGTTTATGTCTACCCGACCATGGGCTCACTGGTCGGAATCAAGGCCTTTGTTGCGGCTGTGCTTGGCGGCATCGGCAGCGTTCCGGGAGCCATGCTCGGCGGAATCCTTCTTGGATTAGTTGAAAGTCTTTCAAAGACCTATATTTCCAACCAGATGTCAAATGCAATCGTTTTTGGAATCCTTATCATTGTACTGCTTGTTAAACCGTCAGGGCTTCTTGGCAAGAGCAGGCCTGAGAAAGTGTAGGTGCCATCATGGGAAGAAAAAACACATCAAACAAATATACGCTGCTTAATAAAGCGAACCTGATCAGACTGATCGGAATCATACTTGCCTATGTCTGCATATACACCGTAGTAAGCCAGGATCTTCTCCTTCGCCAGTACCGGAGCATACTTGTGCTGACAGCTGTAAACATCATACTTGCCGTATCCCTTAACCTTGTTACCGGGTTCCTCGGTGAGCTTTCCTTAGGGCATGCCGGATTCATGATGGTCGGTGCCTATGCAAGTGCCATCTTTACGAATGCAGTGCTTGCTTCAAATCCAGACATGTCACCAGTTTTACTGGTTGTGGCTGCTGTACTGATTGGCGGAACCTGCGCCGCCATCTCAGGCGTCATCATCGGGATTCCGGTTTTGAGACTGCAGGGCGACTACCTGGCAATCGTAACCCTGGCATTCGGCGAGATTATCCGTTCAGTATGCGAAAACCTGAAGATCACCAACGGTGCAGGCGGTCTCAGCGGAATTGAAAAGCTCACAAATTACAAGCATTTCACTTTCGCTTTCGTGCTGATGATCCTATCCATTCTTGTAATTTCAAACCTTATTAAATCAAAGCATGGACGTGCAATACTTTCCGTACGCGATAACCATATTGCAGCCCAGTCAATGGGTATCCCGCTTTCCCGCTTCAAACTGCTTGCATTTGTCCTCGGAGCATTCTTCGCAGGAATCGCAGGCGTAATCCATGCACATAACCAGGGCAGCATCTTCCCTATGGAAGCGGGCTACAACAGATCCATCGACATCCTGGTAATCGTAGTCCTGGGTGGAATGGGAAGCATCAAAGGCTCGATCATCGCAGCTGTAATCCTTACCATACTGCCGGAACTTCTCCGTGATGCGGCTGATTTCAGACAGCTTCTTTATGCTGTAGTACTGATCGTATTGATGATTGCAAACTCATCCGAAAAATTTGTACTGTTTAAGAACAGGCTGCTCAGCAGGCTTCCTAAATTCAAAAAACTCCAGAAGAAAGGAGAATAAAAATGGCTCTACTTGAAGTTAAAAACCTTGGAATTTCTTTCGGCGGCCTCAGGGCAGTTGATAATTTCAATATTAAAATAGAAAAAGGCCAGCTATACGGCCTCATCGGACCTAACGGTGCCGGCAAGACTACCGCATTTAATCTTCTGACTGGCGTTTACAAGCCGACCAATGGTTCCATCCACCTGGATGGCGAGAACCTTGCTGGCAAAAACCCGGCTCAGATCAACCAGATCGGAATAGGAAGAACCTTCCAGAATATACGTCTTTTCAAAAACATGTCCGTCCTCGACAATGTAAAGGTCGGACTCCATCACCAGTTTAAATGTTCCGCAATCGCAGGAATCCTGAGACTTCCGTCCTATTTCAAAGCAGAAAAGCTGATGGACGAAAAAGCCATGGAACTCCTTGCCGTCTTCGGCCTTGACAAGGAAGCTGGATTTCAGGCTTCCAACCTGCCCTACGGCAAGCAGAGGAAGCTGGAAATTGCGAGGGCACTTGCGACTAATCCAAAACTGCTCCTCCTTGATGAACCTGCTGCTGGAATGAACCCGAATGAAACTGCGGAGCTCATGGATACCATTCGTCTGATCCGCGACAAATTCGAGATTACAATCCTGCTCATTGAGCATGACATGAAACTGGTGGCAGGAATCTGTGAAAAGATTACGGTTCTGAATTTCGGAACAGAACTTGCCAGCGGAACGCCTGAAGAAGTGTTGAACGATCCAAAGGTTATTACAGCATACTTAGGAGAATAGGAGGGATAACCATGGCAATGTTAGAAATCAAAGATTTACAGGTATATTACGGCGTCATTCAGGCTTTAAAAAGCATTTCTTTTGACGTAAACCAGGGCGAGGTTATCGCTCTGATCGGTGCCAACGGTGCCGGAAAAACAACGATCCTCCATACCATTACAGGACTTGTTCCTGCAAAAGGCGGAAGCATCACTTTTGAAGGCCATGACCTTTTAAAAACCCCGGCACATGAGATCGTTTCCCTTGGAATGGCTCATGTTCCTGAAGGAAGAAGGATTTTCGCGGACCTTACAGTCCTCGACAATCTGAAGCTCGGAGCCTATACCAGAAAAGACAAAAAGGAAATAGCCGATACCCTGCAGATGGTATTTAAAAGATTTCCACGACTTGAAGAAAGGAAGAGCCAGATAGCGGGAACGCTGAGCGGCGGCGAGCAGCAGATGCTTGCAATGGGCAGAGCCCTTATGTCCCATCCTAAAATCATACTGATGGACGAACCGTCAATGGGCCTCTCTCCTCTCTTCGTAAACGAAATATTCGACATCATCAAAGAAGTAAGCGCCAGCGGAACCACTGTGCTGCTCGTTGAACAGAACGCTAAAAAGGCCCTTTCCATTGCAGACAGGGCATATGTTCTTGAAACAGGCAAAATAGTCCTTTCTGGCGATGCAAAAGAACTTATGGATGATGATTCTGTCAAGAAGGCTTATTTAGGCGAATAGGAGGCTTTACACATGGATAACGTTGTGATCACGATAGCAAGAGGCTACGGCAGCGGCGGAAAGACAATCGGAAAGATGCTTGCCGCAGAATTAGGCATAGATTATTATGACAGGGAACTTCTGAAAATGGCTTCGGATGAAAGCGGAATAAACGAAAATCTGTTCAACAAGGCTGATGAAAAGCTGAAGAGCACCCTGCTTTTCAAGATAGCCCGAAAGGTTTACAGCGGAGAACTTATCTCCCCTGACAGCGATGATTTCGTCTCTAACGACAACCTTTTCAACTATCAGGCAAAGGTAATCAAGGAACTCGCCGAAAACGAATCCTGCGTCATCGTAGGAAGGTGTGCAGATTTTGTTCTCAAGGACTACAAACATGTAATCAAAATCTTCGTGCATGCTCCTTTCGAAAGCTGCGTGAATACCGTAATCGACATGTTCGGCATCACCAGGAAGGAAGCTGAAAAGAAGATTCTGACCACAGACAAGCACCGCAGCGAGTATTACAAGTATTACACAGGCAGGGACTGGGACAACGCCGGAAACTATGACCTCTGCCTCAATACGGACGATCTCAGCTACGAAAAATGCGTTGAAATCATAAAGGATTTTATCAAAATAAAGACAGAAAAATAGAATGAATTTCCCTGAATATCATGAAAGCCCCGCGGCTTCAAATCCCGCGGGGCTTCTTCATTCTTATAATTTTGATACGTCTGTTTCCCTTACTTTTTTCCTTACAGAAAGGACCATGGATGGTGACACTGAAAGTTCGTCAACGCCGAGCTTCAGGAATGTTTCAGTCATATCCAGGTCTGCGCCGAGCTCTCCGCATATGCCTACCCAGATTCCTTCTGCATGGCCGTTATCTACAACCATCTTGATCATCCTTACAATCGCTTCATGATGGGCATTGTAGAACTTGTCAAGTTTTGGATTCTGCCTGTCAATCGCCAGCGTGTACTGGGTAAGATCGTTTGTTCCGATACTGAAGAAATCCACCTCTTTTGCAAGAAGATCGCTGATCATGGCTGCTGCAGGCGTTTCTATCATGATTCCTGTCTCTATGTTGTCAGCAAAAGGAATCCCTTCCTGCCTCAGTTCATTCTTGATCTCTTCCATGAATTCCTTGATTTCCTTTACTTCCTCGACAGAGATGATCATCGGGAACATAATCGCGATTTTTCCGAATACGGATGCCCTGAAGAGCGCCCTGAGCTGTGTCCTGAAGATATCCTTCTGGGTAAGGCAGATTCTGATTGCCCTGTAGCCAAGTGCCGGATTCTCTTCTTTTGGAAGATCGAAATAGTCAGCCTGTTTGTCAGCTCCGATATCCAGGGTTCTCACGATCACCTTTTTACCGCCCATATTCTGCGCAACCGTCTTATATACCTGGAACTGCTGGTCTTCAGTCGGGAAATTGTTGTTTTCAAGATAGAGGAATTCGCTTCTGAAAAGTCCGATTCCGCCGGCATCGTTCTTAAGCACAAGGCCTACATCCGAAGTATTTCCGATATTTGCATATATCTTTATTTTCTTTCCGTCCAGGGTGACATTCTCTTTTCCCTTGAGCTGCTGCAGAAGCTGTCTTTTTTCTAAATCTGCATTCTGTTTTTCCTTCATCAAGGCAATTGTCTCTGCATCCGGATCTATATAGACAGTTCCCGTAAATCCGTCTACGATGGCTTCACGTCCGCTATATTCATTCTTCAGTGCATCTCCCATGCTGATGATTGCAGGTATGTTCATTGTCCTTGCAAGAATTGCCGTATGCGAATTTGCAGAGCCTTCCCTCGTGAGGAATGCAAGAACCATTGACTTGTCAAGCTGTATGGTTTCGCTTGGCGCCAGATCCTGAGCCGCAATGATGCTTGGTTCATTTGAAGTCATATCCACTGTTTCCCTGCCTTCAAGCACCTTGATCAGACGCTCAGAAACGTCTTTTACGTCTGCCGCCCTTTCCTTCATGTATTCGTCATCCATGGATTTGAACATCTCATAAAAATTATCGGCTGTCACGGCCACGGCATATTCAGCATTTACTTCCTGTGAAGTTATGATGTTTTCAATCGATTCATGATAATCCAGATCTTCAAGCATCATCTGATGCACCTGGAATATTGCGGCATTCTCTTCGCCGACTTCCTCAACAGCCTTTTCATAAAGGCTGCCAAGCTGTCCTATTGCTATCACCTTACCTGCCTGATATCTTGCAATTTCCCCAGCCACATCTTCGACCGTATAGCGCCTTACCTGTTCTTCCTTCTTTTCATAAAAGCTCATTTTTCCGAAGGCAACTCCGCCAACAGCACTTTTCCCTGACAATGTAATCATTTCTATTACTCCTCCCGCACGGCAGAATCTTCATAGATCGGCTGCATCTGACAGCCGCCTGCTGCTGTCTATCCGCAAAAAAAGCCCAAAAACAAGGCACCGTTATGGGGGGTGCAATGAATCTGGGTTTTGCCTGTCCAAAACAGTAACAATCCGTTTCCGCCTATTCAATTTGTTAATCTTTCTACAATAAATATATCATTGCCCTCTATACTATGTCAACCAATTTATCTTTCTACACGAAAATGTAGCCTGAGATACATACTTTTATTCATTTATCGTCTATACTTACCTCATACAAAACGAAAATGAAATGCTGCTGCAATCATACAACTATAAAGAAAAGAGGATATCAATATGATCAGAAAAATCATTACCATCGATAAAGAAAAATGTAACGGCTGCGGGCTCTGCATTTCCGCATGCCATGAAGGCGCCATAGGACTTGTTGACGGAAAAGCCGAGCTTTTAAGGGACGACTACTGCGACGGCCTTGGGAACTGTCTTCCCGCCTGCCCTACAAATGCCATAACCTTCATTGAAAGGGAAGCGGCCGCCTTCGACGAGGAAGCCGTAAAAAAACACATGGAAAAATCCACCCCTGAACCTGTATTTGCCGGATGCCCTGGAACCAGATCAGCCGCCCTCAAAAAAGAATCCTCTGCTCCTGTCCAGGAGGCTCCTGCAGCATCTGCAGCTGCGCCGGCTTCCCAGCTTGAACAGTGGCCAGTACAGCTGAAACTTGTTGCTCCGAATGCTGCATACTTCAACAATGCGAATCTCCTGATTGCTGCCGACTGTACAGCATTCGCTTACGGCAATTTCCATAACCAGTTCATGAAGAACAAGGTCACTTTGATCGGATGCCCGAAACTTGACGAAGGGGACTATTCCGAAAAACTGACTGCAATCCTCGCCAACAACAATATCAAAAGCGTGTCCGTGGTCCGTATGGAAGTTCCATGCTGCGGCGGGATCGTGAATGCGGTAACCAATGCCCTCAAGGCTTGCGGAAAGATGATTCCATGGAGCGTCACTACAATCTCCATCGACGGAAGCATAATCGAATAATCCTCAAAAAAAGAGCCCTGCGCCGCGTTTTTCTCACGGCCGGGGCTTTTTGTACAATAGAGAGGTTCGTCTGCTCATATGAAATTGCTCGTTACTGTTTACACATCATCTGGCGTAAAGTGTATATTGTGAGTGTAGCGAAGCGGAAATCACGAAAAACCCGTGGATTGCTTCCTCTATTAAACTTCCCCCCAACGTCAGTTTTATGGTAAAATATTATTAACTGTTCAGAATTCCTGTTCCGTGAGGCATGTTTAGGCCTGTTAAGGCCTGTTTTGCATAAAAACACGAAACAGTAACTGTTCAATCAAAAAGAAAGGATACGTATGCAGGCTCTGACCCGGCCTCATGCAGGTATATATTTTGGAAAATACAGACATCAGACACTCAGACATGGAAAACCTTCTCCCCTTCTGGAGCAGCCTTTCCGATTCAGAAAAAGAACTTATAAACGAAAATTCCAGACTCTACTCCTTCAAGGCAAAAGACAATATCCACGGAGGCATCGGCGACTGCACCGGCATCATCTTAGTCAGGTCAGGAAGGCTGCGCACCTACATATTTTCAAGCGAAGGGAAAGAGATCACCATAAACAGGCTCTCTCCCGGCGATGTATGCATCCTTTCAGCCTCCTGCATTCTGCACAACATAAGCTTCGACATCCGCCTCGATGCTGAAAAGGACAGCGAAATCTATATCATCCGGCCAAATGCCTTCGACCAGCTCAAGAAATCCAACATCCATGTCAGCAATTTCATAAATGCTGTCATGAATGAACGTTTTTCCGACAGCATGTGGATCATCGAGCAGATCCTTTTCATGAGTTTTGACAAGCGCCTGGCCATATTCCTCCTTGACCAGTCCGTAGCCGAAAAATCAGACACCCTCCATTTCACCCACGACGAAATCGCAAGACACCTGGGAAGTGCAAGGGAAGTGGTATCCAGAATGCTGAAATATTTCGAGAATGAAGACATGGTTTCCCTTTCAAGAGGCTCCATAACCCTTGCAGACAAAAAGAAGCTGCGGGATCTTACCATATAGCATATAACACAGAGCCTGGCTTATTCAGCCAGGCTCTGATTCCGTTCGAACTGCATATGGTACAGCCCCTCATATACGCCCTTTTTCCTGATCAGTTCATCATGGGTTCCCTGCTCCGCAATGCCTTCATCCGTGAGCACAAGGATCTTCTGGGCATTTCTTATGGTTGAAAGCCTGTGGGCGATCACCAGGGTTGTCCTGTTCTTTGCGAGCTTTTCAAGGGAATCCTGAACGACCTTTTCACTTTCATTATCCAAAGCTGACGTAGCCTCATCAAAGATCAGGATCGGAGGATTTTTCAGGAATACCCTGGCAATCGAAAGCCTCTGCTTCTGCCCTCCGGAAAGCTTGATTCCCCGCTGCCCGATGTCTGTGTCATATCCCTTTGGCAGACCCATTATAAAATCGTGGGCATTGGCGTTTTTCGCTGCCTCAACAGCTTCTTCCCTTGTTGCTCCCGGCTTACCATAGAGGATATTGTCTATGACCGTTCCTGCGAAGAGATACACATCCTGCTGGACCATGCCTACAAGATTTCTCAGGCTTTTCAGCTTCATCTCCCGTATATCCATGCCATCTATAGAAATGCTTCCTCCCGACACGTCATAAAACCGGGGGATCAGGCTGCAGAGGGTGGTCTTTCCCGCTCCCGACGAACCGACCAGGGCAATGTACTCCCCGGCATTGACATGAAGGTCTATACCGTCAAGAACCTTTTCCGCATTGTCCTCATAACTGAAGGACACGCCCCTGAACTCTATTTCGCCGTTCACATGTTCTACCTCTGCTGCATTTTCCGAATCCTTTATATCAGGCTCGACAGCTATGATTTCCAGAAACCGTTCAAATCCCGAATATCCGTTCTGGAACTGTTCTGTAAACGTCATGAGTTTCTTCACCGGCTCCGTAAAATTGTTTATATAGAGCAGGAAGGTGATCAGGTCCGTAATCCGCATGGAACCCTGCGTAATAAATAATGCACCTGAAATCAGCACCCCTATGGTCACCATTGTGGTCATGCCGCCGAGGCCCGAATGAAAAGCACCCAGATATCTGTAGCTGTTCCTCTTGCTTTCCACGAACCGGCTGTTTCCTTCATTGAATTTTGCCAGCTCGATATCCTCATTGGCAAATGACTTCACGACCCGGATTCCTGAAAGGTTATCTTCTATCTGCGCGTTTATTTCGGCTATTTTAGCCCTGTTCTGCCGGAAGGCAGACTTCATCCTGCCATTGAAATAAAATGCGTATATGGCCATCACAGGGACGAACAGGAACGCCACTGCAGTAAGCTTTATGTTGACGCCAGCGAGAATAATAAAAGACCCTGTGAATTTGATCAGGGAAATCACCACATCCTCCGGTCCGTGATGGAACAGCTCGCTTATATCAAAGAGATCGTTCGTTACCCTCGACATAAGCTGTCCGACCTTCTGGTTGTCGTAGAACGTGAATGACAGCTTCTGATAATGTGCAAATATCTCATTTCTCATATCAAATTCCATCTTTGCACCCATCATGTGCCCGAAAAAGGTAATGTAGAAATTGCAGAAGCATTCTATGAGTACCAGGCCAAACATCATGATTCCAAGCCTGATTATGGTCCTGAAGGCTTCATCTGTCTCCATATTTACCACATAGTTGGTGATATACCGGACAATCAGAGGGATCGCCAGCGTTATCCCGGCTCCCAGTATCGCAAAGAACATATCCGAAAAGAACAGCCCTCTGTAAGGTCTATAGTAAGAGAAAAATTTCTTCCATTTATTTCTGTTTGTCATTTTTTTGCACATCCTTTCACACGTCAAAGCGGATATGCGCAATCCGCTATACTGTCATCTGTTTAGTCTGTTGTTTATTCAGTCTGTTGTACGGGCAGCCTGTTGCCTGGTCTGTTTAATTGCCTGGTCTGTTTAATTGCCTGGTCTGTTTTCCCCAGGCAGGGCAGCGCTCAGGGCTATCAGCACCTGGGACGGAAGATAAAAAAACCATATCGCCACGGCAGAGATTTCGTATACGGCAGCTGCAGCCGTCCCTGCGGCTGCGCCTTCATTTATATTGAACAGAGCCACATTCATATCACATAAGAAAAAAAGAATAAGCCCGGTGCAGAAAAAAAAGCTTTTCTTTTCATGCAATCCCCTTCCTGCAAGATATACTGCTCCAGTCACCGCATTACCCGTTATCCCTGCCGTATAAACCACAGCGGCAGCCATCATGAATGTGATTCCCCTGCCGCCAGCCGCCACCAAAGCAAGAGCCCCTGCAAAAGCAAGGATATATATCCATATGCGGAAACCGGCAGTCAGATAAAGCCTGTAGCAGTACAGGGCCTGAACAGCAATAAACAGGAGCAGGCCTGTCAGATAGAACTCTTTAAGGAGCAGGCAGAAATCCGCAAACACCGTAAGTAGCAGGGCTGATGCAGTTAATGTTTCCGGACTGGCTGCCGTTCTTATGCCTGATTCCGTTCTCTCTTTCCTTATTACAGGGCCTGACGCCCCCGCAGCTGCTGCCAGAAAGCACAGCAGGATTCCTGCGAACTTCAGGGCCTTCGAATACCGGAACAAGCCAGGCTCAAAGACATCCATCCACAGGAACGCCAGATAGAAAACCGTTTCCAAAGACAGAAACAGCCAGATCCATGCGCTGCGATATTTATTTCCGATGTTTTGTTCCATATAAACCATGTCCGCCTTCCCGTCTTTGCAGTACTGAGGGCTGATTGACGTCAGCCAGTCAAATACCACAAGCCCGACTGCGCATCCTGCCCGGAGCGTTTGTTATCCCACAGGAGAATCCCGGGGCGATAACAAAAGGCCGCAGATTTACACTGCGGCCGTCTCTGCTCTATTAATACTGTTCCTGCAAATTGCTTAATTTCGCAGCCTGGTCAGCCGCAATCAGGCTGTCGATCAGTTCCTGGATTTCTCCATCCATGATGGAGTCGAGTTTATGAAGGGTCAGCTTGATCCTGTGGTCCGTAACACGCCCCTGTGGGAAGTTGTACGTCCTGATCTTTTCGGAACGGTCTCCTGTTCCTACCTGGCTCCTTCTCGCCTCAGCTTCTGCATCGTGCTGTTTCGCACATTCAAGTTCATAAAGTTTTGCACGCAATACCCTGAGAGCTTTATCCTTATTCTTAAGCTGGGATTTTTCATCCTGGCATGAAATAACGATTCCCGTAGGGATATGGGTAAGACGAACTGCTGAATCCGTCGTATTGACACACTGTCCGCCGTTGCCCGATGCACGGAACACGTCGAATTTACAGTCGTTCATGTCCAGTTCCACATCTACTTCCTCTGCTTCCGGCATCACTGCGACGGTAATGGTAGAGGTGTGGATTCGGCCGCCTGATTCCGTCTCTGGAACTCGCTGAACCCTGTGGACACCGCTTTCGTATTTGAGCTTCGAAAAAGCTCCCTGGCCGTTGATCATGAAAACAGCTTCCTTGAATCCGCCGATTCCATTTTCATTAAGGCTTATCATTTCAACCTTCCACCGGTTTCTTTCAGCGTATCTGGCATACATCCTGTAGATCTCCGCCGCAAAAAGTGCCGCTTCATCCCCGCCGGCTCCACCACGGATTTCAACGACAATGTTCTTATCATCGTTAGGGTCCGTAGGAAGAAGAAGTATTTTCAATTCCTGTTCAAGTTCTGTTATGCGGGCCTTTGAACTGTTGAGCTCTTCTTTTAAAAGCTCTCTCATCTCTTCATCGCTTTCTTCCTCAAGCATCGAGACGCTGTCTTCCACATTCTGTTTCTGGCTTTTGTATTCCTTGTATGCGTCAACGATAGGGGCAAGATCGTTCTGCTCCTTCATGAGTTTTCTGAACCTCGTCTGGTCATTTGTGACTGTTGGTTCGTTCAGTTCTCCCATTATCTCTTCAAATCTGATTATTAAATCCTCTAATCTATCAAACATTGTATTTCCTCCAAAATTTACTAACTCACTTTATATGAACTGCGGGTTACACGTACTGACTCACTCCTGCACAGCTACGATTCCGCTTCCATGTATCTCCCATATACGACCCGGTCAAGTCCTGCCAGATCCTTTACGGTCTGTATGTCTCTGTACCCCATATTTTCAAACAATTCCATGACATCTCTTCCCTGGTCATGGCCGATTTCAAAATAGATCCATCCGCCGGGATTCAGATATTCTCTGCCTTCGTCTATTATCCTTCTGTAAAAGTACAGCCCGTCTTCAAAACCATCCAGAGCAGACATCGGTTCATGGCTCCTGACTTCCTCCATCAGAGTCGGAATGACGTCGGATCTTATATAGGGAGGATTTGAAACTATCATATCGAATTTTCCGCTCACATGATCAAACAGGTCACTCAGGCAAAATTCAACATCCACGCCACAGTTTCTGGCATTTTCCTCTGCCGTTCTGATTGCACCTTTGGAAATATCCGAACCAGTTCCCCTGATTCCTTTCCGGTAATGCAGCAGACTGATCAGAATGCAGCCTGATCCCGTACACATATCCAGGACCGACATTCCGTGTTCAAGCCTTTTTAAAGCTTCCTCCACGAGAATCTCTGTATCCTGCCTGGGTATCAGAACTTCCGGATTCACCTTAAAGAGCAGACCCATGAATTCCTGTTCTCCCGTCAGATACTGAAGCGGTATCCGCTTCGACCTTTCCGCTATGAGTCTTTCGTATTCGCCGAACTCCCCATCGCCCATGCTGTCTTTTCCGTGAAGAAAATAATAATTCCTGTCAATCTTCAAAACATGTGCCAGCAGCAACCAGGCATCCAGATCGCCATTTTCAACGGCAGCCTTATTCAATTGTTCCCTTCCATATTTCAAGGTCTCTTCAATCGTCATTTTTCAATGCCCCCCAAAAAGCAGCCCTGCATTTTGCCGGCCGCTTTTTCAGTTTTTTCTGCTTTATTTAAACCACTTCATTTAGACTGCTTTATTCAGACTGCTTTATTCAGACTGCTTTATTCAGACTGTTGTTTTTACGTCAGCTGCCACTGCGTTTTGTGCAGCTGCCTCATCCGCAGCACTTCCTGCGCCGGCATCCGGTGCCGCACTTGCTCCTGCTGCGTTTTCCGCCTGATAGGCTCTCCAGTCAAAGACAGCCTCAACTGCTGCAATCGCCACCTCAATCATGCTGTCATCCGGTTCTTTTGTTGTAAGTCCCTGAAGCCACATTCCGGGTCTGCTGAGGATATCGACCAGCCTGTTTTCGGTATTCCCGGCCAGTTTAATGAATTCATAAGCAATTCCCGCTATCACCGGCACCAGAACGAGCCTTAAAACAAGCCTTAAAACCGTCGAATCGACCCTGATCAGCATAAAGAATATAACGCTTATTACCATTACAATAAGAAGGAAGCTTGTTCCGCATCTTTTATGCTCCTTTGAACTTGCCCTTACATTTTCCACAGTAAGTTCAAGCCCGTGCTCGATGCAGTTGATGCATTTGTGCTCTGAACCATGGTACATGAACACCCTCTGTATATCCTTCAGGAATGAAATTGCCACGATATATCCAAGGAACAGAGCAATCCTGATCACCCCTTCAGCAAGCGCAATCAGGGTATCGGAAACTATGAATCTCCTTAAAAAATCCGATAGAAAAAAAGGCAGTATCATAAATATTCCTACTGCAATTGCAATTGATACAGCTACGGTGATTCCCATAACCACTTTTTCAGCTTTATCCTTAAACACCTTCTCAAAAAGCCTGTCGGCTTTAGTCGGCTGCTCTTCTTCTTCGTAAAAGCTTCCTGAATACGTAAGCGTCTTCATACCCAGTACCATGGAATCTATAAAATTAACAACACCTCTTACAACCGGCATCTTCTGGATTTTTCCGTTCTTAATAATACTCTTGTGCTCACTGACCATGACGTCTATTTCCTGGTCCGGCTTTCTGACAGCAACAGCATACCTGTCCTTGTTCTTCATCATGATTCCTTCGATTACTGCCTGGCCGCCAATTCCTGATGTTTTCATATAATTCTTTACCTCTTTTTAAAAGGACAGCCGCTTTTGCACCGGCTGTCCAGCATATTTTTCAATTCCAAATTCACCAGCTTGGATAAACAGAGAGTCTGCCCTGGCAGACTCTCGCGCCGAGCGCGGTCGCTTTTGCGACACAATTCACATTGCGCGAGTGCGCTTCCACGCGGAGCGTTTTAAATCTCATAGGGTGAACTTTCCTATGAGATTTAAAAATAGGTTGAGATTATTCAACCTCAACCTAATCTTTAAGCATCTAATTGTTAAGCGTTTACGCCGTATTTACGGTTAAACTTATCAATACGTCCACGAGCTGCTGCAGCTTTCTGCTGACCAGTGTAGAATGAATGGCATTTTGAGCAAATTTCAACGTGAATTTCTTTGTTAGTTGAACCAGTTACGAATGTGTTACCACAGTTACAGGTAACTGTTGCCTGATGGTATTCTGGATGGATTCCTTCTCTCATTAATTTCACCTCTTTACAAATTAGTCCTATAAAAATTGACATTAACCAATCTCGTCTTTTTATAAACATCTTGATTATTTTAGCATATAAACTTTACTATTGCAAGTTCTTTATGCCACATTTTTCTTCTTTCAGACATTCAATCCTATTGTTACTGTTCACTCCGTGACCAGTAACACGCTTCGCGATGCACAGAAATGGTTGAAATGCACCATTTCGTGCTGCAATCCCCGGGTTTTATGTGACTTTCGCTTCGCTACACTCACAAAAACACCTTGCGCTGGATGCATTTGAATAGTAACATTCTATTTCAACTGTATGGAAACATGATGTTTTACACGATTCTCATTTTTTTGACCATCTGTACAAACTCATCATTGTTTTTTGTTTTTACAAAAAGATCGATGATTCTCTCAACAGCTTCATCTGCTTTCATTCCATTGAGTGCCTTTCTCATGATATAGACAGCCTCAAGCTCCTCAGGGCTGAGAAGCAGATCCTCACGCCTGGTTCCCGATTTCGGAATATCAATGGCTGGAAACACCCTTTTTTCGGAAAGCTTCCTGTCAAGTACAAGTTCCATGTTTCCCGTCCCCTTGAATTCTTCATATACGACGTCATCCATCTTGCTTCCTGTTTCAACAAGTGCTGTCGCAAGGATTGTAAGGCTGCCGCCCTCTCTCATATTTCGTGCGGCGCCGAAAAATTTCTTAGGCATGTGCAGCGCTGCAGGATCAAGTCCGCCTGAAAGCGTCCTGCCGCTTGGCGGAACAGTAAGGTTATAAGCCCTTGCCAGTCGGGTGATGCTGTCGAGCAGGATCGTAACATCCTTTTTATGCTCTACGAGCCTTTTTGCTCTTTCTAGAACCATTTCCGAGACGCGTTTGTGATGATCCGGGAGTTCATCGAATGTTGAATAGATTACCTCGACATTTTCACCTTCAATCGATTCCTTGATATCCGTAACCTCTTCAGGACGTTCGTCTATCAGAAGTATAATCAGATGCATATCCGGGCTGTTGGCTTTGATGGACCTCGCAACCTCTTTCAGAAGTGTTGTCTTGCCGGCTTTCGGCGGGGAAACGATCATTCCCCTCTGTCCCTTGCCCACTGGGGAAATGATGTCCATGATCCTCATGGAAATATCGCTTTTACCAGTGTTGCTGCGTTCAAGCCTGAGCCTGCTGTTGGGGAATATCGGCGTCATATCCTCGAAGTTCCTTCGCTTCATCGCCTCTGCAGGATGCAGACCGTTCACTGTCTTTACATATAAAAGCGCACTGAACTTTTCCGTTGAAGTCTTGATCCTTGTATTTCCGCTGAGTATATCCCCAGTCTTCAGATTGAACCTTCTGATCTGGGACGGTGAAACGTATACGTCATTTTCTCCCGGAAGGTAGTTTGCACAGCGGATAAACCCGTATCCGTCCGGCAGGACTTCCAGTATGCCATTGGCAATAAGACCGCTGTCAAGCTGCTCCAGGTCGCTGACGGCCGGCTTTGCCTCAGGCCTTTCGGCATCCCGCGGGGATTCGCTTCTGGTCTCTTGCGGTTTGGCCTGTTCAGTCGGAGCACTTTCCGATTTCGCGTCTGATTCCTTAGAAACACTTTCCGTTTTTGCGTCTGATTCTTTAGAAGCACTTTCTGTTTCTGTGTTCGTTGTCTCTTCTTTATTTTCCTGGCCTGCCGCTGCTTTCTCATCCTCTAAAAGCATGACTTCCACAATTTCGCTCTTTTTCATAGTCGAAATATGCTTGATTCCCCTGGCTTTCGCAATATCTTTTAATGCTGTTAACGATAAAGACTCATATTTCTCACGCATAGTTATTCCTCCATTCAAACCAAGCCAGCCCAAAATCAGCCTGTTTCTTACTTTATTTTACCATTATTTATTATTGACTGACTGTAAAAACAAAAATTATCCGGGATTCCTATCAGAAACGACAATCGACTCAAATTAATGACTTTTATCTGTTCATTATACTCCTTTTTCCCAAAAATGGAACCCCTAAATTCACCGGATGCTTTGAAAGCCAAAATAATATTAATTTGATTTTATCCAAATATTATGATAAATTGTAACTATTCAGGACTGCATCCTGCAAAGTCACAGAGGTTGCACACAAATTGTAAAAACAGCAGATTACGCCAGATTATTCCCTGGCGTCAGAGGAGTGTTTTATATATGAATCCCCGTATTTGGGGGGATAAGTCTTATTATTCCCTTAATCATTATCTGAAAGAAACATATGGCGAAAAGATCTACAAAGTATCCCTGGACGGTGGAATGACCTGTCCCAACAGAGACGGAACCATCGGAACTGCCGGATGCATATTCTGCAGCGAAGGCGGCTCCGGCGACTTTGCTTCTTCAAGAACGTTATCTGTCAGCAGGCAGATTGGGGCTGGTATCAGTCTGTTGAGCCGGAAATCCGCAGGCCATAAATTCATTGCTTATTTCCAGGCGTATACAAACACATACGCTCCGGTGGAGTACCTTCGCAAAATATTTACAGAAGCCATATCTCATCCAGATGTCGTCATCTTGTCAATTGCCACCAGACCCGACTGTCTGAGCGGCGAGATTCTCGATCTCCTTGCTGAACTCAACCGCATCAAACCCGTATGGATTGAGCTCGGGCTTCAGACGATCCATCCTGATTCTGCTGAATTCATAAACAGGGGCTATCCGCTTTCCTGTTTCGACAGTGCGTTATCAGAACTGAAGCTCAGGGGAATCCCGGTCGTGGTACATGTCATTCTCGGGCTGCCGGGCGAAACGGAAGAGGATATGCTGAAAACGACAGACTATCTGGCTTCTGCCGGAATTCAGGGAATCAAGCTGCAGCTGCTCCACGTACTGAAGAATACGGTTTTAGCAGAATGCTTCAGCCGTGGAGAATTCGACGTGCTGACCTTCGAAGGCTATATAGATACCCTCATTCGTTGCATAGAACATCTGCCTGAAGAGATCATTATCCACCGCATCACAGGGGACGGTCCGAAAAATCTGCTTATAGCTCCTCAATGGAGTTCCAATAAGAAGCTTGTGCTGAATACCATACACCGCGAATTAAAAACAAGAAATTCCTGGCAGGGAAAATTTAAGGAGGAACATGCATGTCAGAATCATTAACTTTATATAAGCTCATCATATTATATATGCTGGATAAGGTCTCATTTCCGCTGACTAATTCCCAGATTTCCGAATTTATTCTGGATAAGGAATATACGACGTATTTCACTCTGCAGCAGGTGTTTTCCGACCTTATCGACTCTGATCTTATCAATCTGGAAACAGTTCGGAACAGCACCTACTACAGGATCACCGACGACGGACGCAACACCCTTGAATATTTCGGGAATAAGATTTCCGATACGATCAAGGAAGAGATCGATGCATTCCTTAAGGAAAAAGAATATGATTTAAGGAACGAAGTATCCGTCATTTCAGATTACTATAAGACCACCAACAACGAATATGCGGTCAGATGCGTTGTAAAGGAAAAAAATTCCGACCTTATCGACCTTACTCTTACTGTTCCTGTCGAGGAGCAGGCTGTAGTGATTGCAAACAACTGGAGAAAAGAAAGCCAGGAAATATATGCATACTTAATGGGAACCCTTATGAAATAAGGGTTCCCATTCTTTATTCTTTATTCTTTATTCTTTATTCTTGCGTGCCGCCTCTTTTTTAATGAATGCCATATGTTCCTTTATCTTTTTTTCATAACCGCTGTCTGCCGGTTCGTAGAAAACTGTTCCCTTCAGCTCGTAAGGCAGGTACTGCTGCTCCACATAGTGGTTCGGATAATCGTGGGCATATTGATAGCCCTTTCCGTGTCCCAGCTTGCTTGCGCCTTTGTAATGCGCATCCTGAAGGTGAGGCGGTATCGGAGCTGTCTTCGTATTCCGCACAACCTCAAGGGCGCTGTCGATTGCCAGATATGCGGCATTGCTCTTCGGTGCGGATGCCACATAGGATGCAGCCTGGGACAGCACGATCCTCGCCTCAGGCATGCCAAGGCGCTCAACGGCCTGTGCTGCAGATACAGCCACCACAAGTGCGTTCGGGTCGGCATTCCCTACATCTTCCGATGCGCATATCATAATCCTCCTTGCAATGAACGTGACGCTTTCACCTGCATAGAGCATCCTTGCAAGATAATAGACCGCCGCATCGGGATCCGATCCCCGCATGCTCTTGATAAAGGCAGAAATCGTATCATAATGATTGTCTCCGTCCTTGTCATACCTGATGGCTCTTTTCTGTATGCACTCTTCGGCTACTTTCATAGTCAGATGGATTTTTCCGTCATCCGACCTTTTCGTGGTCAGGATCCCAAGTTCTACTGCGTTCAGGGCAGCCCGGGCATCTCCGTTTGCCGCATCTGAAAGGAATTCAACTGCCTCCTCTTCGATAACGGCATCATAGGTTCCCATTCCCTTGTCCCGGTCATAAACGGCTCTCTCAATCAGCTGCCGGATATCGGTCTTTTCCAGGGCCGTCAGCTCGAATATCACGGAACGGGAAAGAAGGGCGCTATTTACCTCAAAGTAGGGGTTTTCCGTGGTTGCACCGATCAGAATCAGCGTGCCGTCTTCGACAAAAGGCAGAAGGTAGTCCTGCTGGCTCTTGTTGAAACGGTGTATTTCATCCACGAAAAGTATGGTTTTCTTACCGTACATGCCAAGGTTGTCCTTGGCCGCCTTCACCACTTCCTCCATATCCTTTTTCCCTGCCACAGTTGCATTCAGCTGCATGAATTCAGCGCTTGTCGTATTGGCGATCACCTTAGCCAGGGTCGTCTTCCCCGTTCCCGGAGGCCCGTAAAAAATCAGGGATCCAAGCTTGTCTGCCTTTATGGCACGGTAAAGAAGCTTTCCTTCGCCGATAATATGCTGCTGTCCCACTACCTCTTCAAGGGTAGTGGGGCGTATCCTTGATGCGAGCGGCGACTCGCTTTTTGAATTTTTATCTCTCATGTAATCAAATAAATCCATATTCTGTCAGGTTTCAGTCCCGCTTTTCAATGCTGTCTGAACCTTCCTCCTATCTTATATATACGCAGCCTCCGACTCTTTTATCCGGCATTTTTCACTATCATGCCGAGTGTTCGCTGCCAATTTTTCAAAAAAGATCCCTCAGCACAAGATCAGTTATCCCCTGGTTTGATGAAATCTCAAGCCTTTTTATTTTGGGATGCTTCCTGTATTCCCTGCGTACCATGTCCCTGATGGCTGTACCGCTGCGGTAGCCATGCACGACCCTGAGGACATAGACATCTGCTTTCGCCTTTTTTAATCTGCTGTCGATCATTGCCTTCGCCTGAAAGCAGTTCATTTCATGTACGTCGATTTCTATAATTCCCGTATTCTGCATCTTATTCCGGCGCAGGCCCTGATTCCGTTATCCTGCCCTGCCGTATTTTCACTTCCTTTCACTTCTAAACATCGCCGGGATGCGATTTCCTGTTCGTCGAAAATTCATAAGCCTGCCTGAGCCAGTCCATAATCTCCTCATCTATCTCTTCTTCATCCTGTATAATGACATGATGGGTCCATCTGCCCGGATAAGGCTCTACCGCCTCTGCAATCCTCGGGCTTTCTACCTGATGTCCTAGTCCGAAGGAAAGTATGATATACGTATCTGGACGGTTCTTGATCTTGCGTACCGGCAGCCAGACGAATGCGAAACTCTTCTCGTAATAAAAAGATATCTGCGACTTTCCAATTTTGATATTTACGTCCTTCATGCTGCTGAATATCCTGTCTTTTACCGCTTCATACAGCGGAATGGCCTCAGGCATTTTTTCAAAAAAACGTGCTTCAAAATCGTCCATACAAATCCCCTTCCTTCATCGTGCTAAAAAAACATATGCTCCAGATACAATTCCTGAAATTCCTTCTGGTTGGAAAGACTTACTTCCTCAGCGGCATGAAGAATTTTTTCAACATCACGTTCTGCATGCTCGTCTGTCAGATACCTGATCGCTCCTCCCAGGGAACTGTTTCCGACAGCCTTGATCTTTCCCTTCAGCTGTACCGGAAGCAGCCCTATACGGAGGGCTTTTTCAATATTCATCCTGAAGCCGAACCCTCCGGCCAGGTATACCGTACCGATATCCCCGTAGGATATGCCGTACTTCAGAATCAGTGTTTCAACACCCGCCCGGATTGCCGATTTTGCAAGCTGCAGTTCCCTGAGATCCTTCTGGGTGAACACGATTGGCGTTCCGTTTGCCCCATCTGCGATTTTATAGCCATCATCAAGGTATTTCTCATCCATCAGACCTGTTTCGTCTGCGATTTTGCTGCTGATCAGTTCAGATGCTATTTCTATGACGCCTGTCCCGCAGATTCCAACAGGAGGTTTTCGGCCGATAGTCTCATAATTAAGTTCATATTGCTCCCCGCCTCCGGGTTCATCCTGAAGTCTTTCTCCTATTGAAGCATTGCCGGTTCCGGTGCCTCTCCTGATTTCGGCGCTGCATACGGCCCCGTCTACACTGCCTACGCCGCAGGATATATTCCCGCCTTCAAAAGCCGGTCCTGCCGCCGCCGAGCTTACAAGTATCCTGTCTGAATTTCCGATTGCCATTTCTCCATTGGTGCCCAGATCTATCAGAAGTCCTGTTTCCTGATTTTCGGCAAATCCGCATGCCAGAAGTCCGGCAACTATATCTCCTCCTACGAATGCAGAGATTCCAGGAAGCACCACTGCCATTACCTTCTCAAGGCCCGGCATCCTGGTGCCAAGAATCTCCTCCAGGGACATTTCAACAGTTCCCGTATTTACGGGTGTAAAAGGATAGACCCCGAGGGTACTGCATGGATATCCCAGAAGCAGGTGAGTCATTGTCATATTGCAGCCTATCGCCATCTTTTCAACAAGTCTCCTGTCGGCCGCCGTCTCCGACAGCACCCTGTCAATCCCTTGCTTCAGATCTCTCCTGATGCTGGACTGCAGCTCATTCCTGCGCCCTTCATTGGAGGCCTGCATCCTGGCTATGACATCAGCCCCGTATGCACGCTGACGGTTGATCATAGCCACAGTATGGACGACCCTTCTGCTTTCCTTTTCCACAAGGGATATGGCTATGGTCGTTGTTCCGATATCTGCTGCAATTACCAGGACAGCATCCCCAGTGCCATGGTCCGGGCTTTTTGACAGGTCAGTTCCTGCAAATTCCGCCACGGCCCTGAAGCTGTCTTCCCCGCCTCCATAAACCACTGTACACTCTGATTTCGGGTATGCCCTGCATGCGAGCCTCAAACCGTCTTTTATTTCCAGTCTGGAAAACTGCATCCTTTCAAAAGGTGATGCATCCAGCCGTCCTTCTGTAATACGTACTCTGCATTTCCCGCAGGTTCCTTTTCCGCCGCAGGGTGCGCTGATATAGACGCCTGCCCCTGTCATCGCCTCCAGGAGATTCTGGCCCTCGGCACATTCGATCCAGGTCTCCTCGCCGCTTTCGCTGTTTACTGTTTTTATCATGATTGTTTTGTCTTTTCTCATTCTGCAATCCTTTGCCCCGCATTTTTTACAGTCGTGCTGCGCATTGAAAGTCTTCTCGTCATCCGTCAGAACCAGCACATAGGCCATGGTCTTGACCGGACAGAACATAAAACCTCTGGTCATGCTGATCATTTCATCTTCAGCTGCTCCTGACTCTTCCATAATTGTCTGCTGGAATTCCGGGGGAATATCCGCGGGAGCCTCCAGCCTGCCTGCCACCCCAAGATGTCTCAATGCACATTCCGCCTTTACCGCTTCCATAACCTGTCCGTCCACCTGAAACAGATAATCATCCGCTATGGCATCAGCAAGCAGTCCCGAAAGATACTCTCCCGCCTTAAAATAGCCGTCTGAAATCTGCTCCATTCCGCATCCAGCTGTCACCAGCACATAGACTGCGGGAATCACTGTGTCGTCATGTTCCTCCCTCCGCATCATTCCGAACCTGATATATGCCCGGGGAGCTGCCGCCTTGACCATCTCCCTGGCAAGCTCCGGCAGCTCCTCCTCTATTTCGCTGCAGACAGGATCCCCCCTGCGGCAGCCCGCAAGCGCCATGACATTCTCTTTATTTATCTCTATATTAAAATCCGTAATCTTCATTGATTTTTCAAAATTCTTTTCCATCATGCTCTTCCTTCAAATCAGGTGCGCAACCGCTTTTGCGGCATAATTACCATCGCGCGGGTGCGCCGCCATGCGGAGCGTTTTTGATTTATAGGCAATTCGAGGAATTTCCTATAAAGATTAGCAGGTCAAAAGCCCCTTGTAACGTCCGGCTTCGTCAATTTGCACATTCGCCAGCTGCAGCACAGTGATACAAAACATGTATTGATGAGCAGCTTTATGAAGACGTTGGTAACTATTCCGGACTACGTCCTTCATAGTCACATATGATGCACACAAATTGCAGAAACTGCAATTTGGCGCACGCAGAACTCGGGTTTTTATGCAAAAGCAGCATAAAAACACCTCGCATCACTGGACTACTAAACAGTCCAACCATTGGTACGTAAGACCGCCGAAAGCCCGGCCTTACGTACCACTACGTCTTCATCTAAGCGAGAGCGCGCTGCGAATCAACATGTTTTGCATCACGTCCTCATTCAAAAAACCGTGCAAATTGACGAATGATGTATTGTAAATGGGCTTTTGACACTCCGCCCTCATAAATCAAAAAATGAGCGCTACACCTGAGTGCAACGCTCACCAATGTGCTGATACCTATAGTATACTGATTTGGTCTGTTTTATTCAACATTTTTTTCTCAGGACATGATTTGCCTGATACCGGAAGTAACTGCTCGCTCTGTGAACAGTAACTTTTTCTGTTATATAAAAAGGGACATATCGGATTCCTCGGCATTTCCGAGCATTGCCGCAACGCCTCCCAGCTTAACGCCGTCGATCAGTTCTTCCTTCTTGATGCCCATGACATCCATGCTCATGCTGCATGCAACCAGTTCTACGCCATTTTTGAGGGATGCTTCAATCAGGCTTTCAAGGCTGTCGATGTTCTTGTTATTCATGACGGCACGTATCATCTTTGCTCCCATTCCACCCATGTTCATATTGGAGATTGGAAGCTTTTTGCTTCCCCTCGGCATCATTGCGCCGAACATGCTGCTGACAGGGTCTTTCCTGACTGGGACAGCTTCATGCTTCCTCAGGATATTCAGTCCCCAGAACGTGAAGAACATGCTTACTTTTCTGCCCATTGAGGCTGCGCCGTTGGCAATGATGAATGCGGCTATGGCCTTGTCAAGATCCTGGGAAAAGACGATCAGGTTCTTGGCGTTCCCTGCGCAGGGCGACGATACCGGACATGTTCCTCCTTTTTGTATGGTTGCTTTTGACATTCCCTTGCTGCTTTCGATACCCTGAAACGTATTGCCTGTCCTTCTGCACCATGCTTCCACATCGCACCCGAATGCAGGATCGGTAGTTTCGATTTCCACCACGTCGCCGCTGTCAGCCTGCGCCATTGCATCCGCAAGCTTCATGATAGGTCCCGGGCACTGCAGCCCGCATGCATTTACCTTAATCAGCTTTTTTCCGGCATCAGGTATCTCCTTTTCCTTCTGCTCGTCACTTGGACCGAAAGTCTCTATATTCCCAATATTGTTGTCAATCTTTTTAACGAACTGTCCCGGCTTGTAGTCTTTGCTCCTCTTGATTGAAGCATAAAGCCTGTAGCCTCCTGAAAGGTTATAGCAGTCGAAGCCGTTCTGGCTGAGTATCCTGCATGCTACATGGCCCCTTAACCCTATCTGGCATGTCACGTATACAGGTTTTGTCTTATCCAGCCTGTCAAGGTTCTGGCGAAGCTCGTCTACAGGTATGTTCATGAATCCATCAAGCGTTCCATTGTCGTATTCCATTCTTGTCCTGATGTCAAGGAGATTTACGCTGCCATCTCTTGGAAGCTTATCCACTTCATTCCAATGGAAGACTTTTGTTTTCCCTGTCATGATATTTTCGGCAACAAAGCCCGCCATGTTTACAGGATCCTTTGCTGATGAGAATGGCGGTGCATAGGAAAGTTCAAGTTCGGTAAGATCGAATATGGTCATGCCTGCCCTCATGGCAGTCGCAATCACATCAAGACGTTTCTCAACCCCGTCATATCCGACGATCTGGGCACCAAGGATTTTTCCGCTTACTTTTTCAAAAATCAGCTTGACCGACATATTTACGGCTCCCGGATAGTAAGTTGCGTGGGATGCAGAATAGGTGTAGGATTTCTCGTAATCGAGACCTGATTTTTTCGCTGCCTCTTCCTTGATTCCAGTGGTCGCAACGGTCATATCGAATGCTTTCAACACCCCTGTTCCCTGGGTTCCTTTGTAAACGCTTTTGATGCCCGTAATATTATCCGCAACGATTCGTCCCTGCTTATTTGCCGGGCCTGCAAGAGGGATATACCCTTCTCCTCCTGTCACGAAATCCTGAATGGCAACTACGTCACCTGCTGCATATATGTCTTCATCTGATGTGAGCATGTTCTCATTTACAAGTACTGCTCCCCTGTCATTCACTGCAAGGCCTGCTTCTTTTGCAATTTTGCTTTCCGGCCTTACGCCGATTGAAAGGATTACCATATCGGCATATCTGTCACCGCTGGCAAGCTTCACATTAAGTCCTTCTCCGCTGTCTTCTATGGAAAGGACCTTGTCATTCAGAATCAGCTCAATGCCCTTGTCCCTGATATGATTCTGTACGTCGCATGCCATTTCAGCATCAAGGGGAGCTATGATATGGTCAGCTCCTTCTACGATGGTTACATCCAGGCCTGCCCTGAAAAGGTTTTCAGCCATTTCGATTCCGATATATCCGCCGCCTACAACAATGGCACTATGCACGTTTGCTTTTTTTGTGTAATCTTTGATTTTATATGTATCAGGAATGTTCCTGAGAGTGAATACCTTTGGATTGTCAAATCCGTTTACTGTCGGCCTGATCGGTTCCGCACCTGGCGAGAGGATCAGCTTGTCGTAGCTTTCTTCGTAAACTTCTCCTGTATCCGTCTTTTTTACTTTTACTTTTTTTGCTTCTTTGTCTATTGCAACCACTTCATTGTTTATCCTTACGTCCACATTGAACCTTGCATGGAAGCTGTTTGGTGTCTGAAGAGTAAGCGCCGACTTTTCGGTAATTTCCCCGCCTATGTAATAAGGGAGCCCGCAGTTGGCAAATGAAATGTATTCCCCTTTTTCCATCATGATAATTTCAGCCTGCTCGTCCAGCCTTCTCAGCCTTGCCGCTGCAGAAGCACCTCCGGCAACTCCACCTATAATTACTACCTTTTTACCCATAATAATGACCCATCCTCTCATATATATATCATTCCCGGTCTGATTTTTTATTCCCGGAAATCATTGTTAATGTTTCTACAATCACATTATATCAGCGGGCTACAAAAGATTCTGTGATAAAATCACAAAACCCCTGAAACGATGTCAAAAATTACATCTGTTCAGAGGTTCTGTTCTGCCGTCATCCGGCATTAAGGTGACGGACGGAATCTTATTTTTCAGCCTTCCATAAGCCATGGATATTGCAATAAGCATAAAAAGCTACCGGCTCATCTTCATCTGCCTTAAAGACAACTTCAGGCATTTCGCCAGGATTAAGGTATTTCAAAGAAAACCCTTTTTTGGTTTCCATATAAATCCATTCAATATAGTGTTCAGGAATCATCGGATGTTCGACACTTCCGACCTTCACCTTATACTCAAGGCCGGTCCTGGTTATTACAGGTATATGCTTTTCTGTTGCTGCTTCCTGTGTATTTGGCACGATTTCTGTCATCTCTTCACCACAGCATATCATAGGTACGCCTGATTCTGCAATGAAAGTAACCAGATTTCCGCAGTGTTTACAGATAAAAAATTTTGCTTCCTTCTTCATTCGTCTTCCTCCTTCATTATACGTTCAGAGTAATTATCCTGTATTAATAGTTTTTTGCCTGAAGCCTGAAGTATGCCTGTGGATGATCGCATACAGAGCATTTATCCGGAGCCTTTGGACCGACAAATATATGTCCGCAGTTTCCGCACTGCCATATAGCATCTCCGTCTCTTGAGAATACAAGTCCGCCTTCGAGATTTGCCAGCAGTTTTCTATATCTTTCCTCATGTTCCTTTTCGATCAGGGCTACGCCTTCAAAAAGATCTGCAATCAGTTCAAAGCCTTCTGCTCTCGCATCTTTTGCAAAATTTGCATACATATCTGTCCATTCATAATTCTCGCCAGCCGCAGCATCTGCAAGATTTACTGCGGTGTCTGCGATTCCGTCATGCAGCAGTTTGAACCATATTTTAGCATGTTCCTTTTCATTCTCTGCTGTTTCGAGGAATAATTCCGCGATCTGTTCGTAACCATCTTTCTTCGCTTTGGAAGCATAGTAGGTATATTTGTTCCTTGCCTGTGATTCTCCTGCAAACGCAGCCAAAAGATTTGCTTCTGTTTTTGTGCCTTTTAAATCGCTCATACTCATTACCTCTTTCTTTTGTATTTTCCATCTCTCAAAAGACGGTTTAATCAACTGATATGACAAAGAGCCTGCCCTGGAAGGCTTTGGTGCCCGAGGGCGCGGTCGCTTGAATGACCTTCTTCATCTTCTGCAATTTTCAGCCAAAACGGCTTTGAATTACATAATTAGTTACTAATATTTTAAATGATTGACAATATTTATTCAATAGTTATAATAAATAAACTACCGATATTATCATCATTTTTATTCGGCAGAGCAGTTTTATCTTCCTACACGATGGGTTCTGCGTTACAGAAACGAACAATTTTCTATAACGCAAAGAAAGCCGGCACTACGGCCAGCTCTCTTTGCGGTTTTCTCATTCCCTCTACAGACGGGACTTGAAATCCTCGTACCCGAAAGTCTTCAGCACCCTGGCGCCCTCCGCCTCGCTGAACAAGGCTATGGAAGGAAGATTGACTCCGTTGAAGGTATTGTTCTTTACCATGGAGTAGATTGCCATGTCGCAGAAAACCACCTTGTCGCCAGGCCTGAGGGGATCCCTGAAGGAATAGTCCCCTATGATATCGCCTGCAAGGCAGGTAGGTCCTCCGAAACGATAGGTATGCTGATATTCGCCCGGCTGCCCTGCCCCGATTACGTTCGGCCTGTAAGGCATCTCCAGCACGTCAGGCATATGGCAGGCTGCTGATGTGTCCAGTATCGCAATCTCCATTCCATTTTCCATGACATCAAGCACCGTGGATATCAGGAAGCCGGTATTCAGAGCAACCGCCTCACCCGGTTCCAGGTATACTTCAATTCCGTATTTTTCCTTGATGAACAGGATGGACTTCACAAGGGTTTCAATGTCGTAATCATCCCTGGTGATGTGATGTCCGCCTCCAAAATTAATCCATTTCAGGTTCTTCAGATATTTTCCGAATTTTTCATCAACAACCTGGACCGTCCTCCAGAGGGTATCGGAATTCTGCTCGCACATGGTATGGAAATGCAGCCCGTCGATTCCCTCGAAGTCATGGGCTTCAAAGTTCTTAAGTGTCATCCCCATCCTTGAATTGGTAAAACACGGATTATAGATATCCGTCTCTATTTCGGAATATTCAGGGTTGATCCTTATTCCGCATTCGACATGTTTTCCACACGCCTTTACCTTATCCCGGTACTTTATCCACTGGGTATAGGAATTGAATACAATGTGGCCGCTGTACTTCAGTATTTCATCGAACTCGTCTTCCCTGTACGCAGGGGCGTAGATGTGCACTTCTTTGCCCATTTCCTCGCATCCTAATCTGGCCTCGAAAAGCGAGCTTGAAGTGACCCCGTCCAGATACTGCCCGATCAGCGGGAATGTCGCATACATGGAGAAAGCCTTCTGGGCCAGCAGGATGTGGCATCCTGTCCGGTCCTCGACTGATTTTAATATCTCCAGGTTCTTTCTAAGAAGGTCTTCATCCACAACATAGCATGGCGAAGGAAATTCGTTATAATTCATTTTGACTGCACGTCCTTTCGCTTTCTTTTGGAAAGGATCTGCTAATCCTCCAACAATGTCGGAGCGAAGCTTTCTTTCCAAGGTAATCCCCATTTATTTAATGCTTCCATGAATGGATCCGGATCAAATTCCTCGACATTGAAAACGCCTGGTTTTTTCCATTTTCCGGTCATCACCATCATGGCGCCAATCATTGCAGGCACGCCTGTCGTGTAGGAGATGGCCTGTGAGCCTACTTCCTTGTAGCATTCTTCGTGGTCGCATACGTTGTATACATAGTAAGTCAGTTCTTTTCCGTCCTTGACTCCCTGCATGATGCAGCCGATGTTTGTCTTGCCTTTCGTCCTTGGTCCTAACGAAGCAGGATCCGGAAGGACTGCCTTCAGAAACTGAAGCGGAACGATCTGTTTTCCTTCGAATTCGATTGGTTCGATAGAAGTCATTCCGACATTTTCAAGCACCTTAAGGTGTGTCAGGTATTTTTCAGAGAAGGTCATCCAGAAACGGATTTTCTTGATTCCCTTAATATTAAGCGCCAGTGATTCAAGCTCTTCATGGTGAAGAAGATAGATGTCCTTCTGTCCGATTTCCGGGAAATCATAAACCTTCTTGATTTCCAATGGTTCGGTTTCAACCCATTCTCCGTTTTCGATGTAGCTTCCCTTTGCTGTGATTTCACGAATGTTTATTTCAGGGTTGAAGTTGGTTGCAAACGGATATCCGTGATCGCCAGCATTTGCATCCAGAATATCGATGTAATGGATTTCATCAAAATAATGCTTCTGTGCATATGCGCAGAATACGCCTGTTACGCCAGGGTCGAATCCTGATCCGAGAAGTGCTGTGATTCCTGCCTTTTCAAATCTTTCCCTGTAGTCCCACTGCCATTTATATTCGAATTTTGCAGTATCGAGAGGTTCGTAATTCGCTGTATCCACATAGTCGACCCCTGTGGCAAGACACGCATCCATGATTGTAAGATCCTGGTATGGAAGGGCAACATTGATAACGATGTCTGGCTTGAACTCATTGATCAGATCGATCAGCATTTCCGTATTGTCGGCATCTACCTGTGCTGTCTGAATCTTTGTCTTTCCTCCGTCTAACTTTGCCTTTAATGCATCGCATTTGGACTTCGTCCTGCTTGCAATACAAATTTCTTCAAATACGTCTGAATTCTGGCAGCATTTGTGTACTACAACACTTGCAACGCCGCCTGCTCCTATGATTAACGCTCTTCCCATTGTTCATTCCTCCTGTTTTTTCTTTTCTATTTACTGATTGCCAGAATAAGCTCCCGCAGCACCTTGCATGCTACTGCAGTGGATGCTCCGCTTGCGTCATATACCGGTGATAATTCATTTACGTCAAAACCGACGATGTTAAGCCTGCTTACTTTCAGGATTGCACCCAGAAGCTCCATGAACGTCACTCCGCCTGCTTCAGGTGTTCCTGTCCCCGGGAAGACCGAAGGATCAAGGACATCCAGATCGATGGTGAAATACACAGGTTTCCCCTTGAGCGATTCTACAACCTGCTCCAGTCCGGCAAAATTGAATTTCTGGGTAGTCACATGCTCTTTGCCCCATACGAATTCGCTTCTGTCTCCGGAACGGATTCCAAACTGAAATATTTTACCATCTCCCACAAGGTCATGGCATCTGTGCATGACAGTCGCATGCGAAAGCTTCTCACCAAGATAGTCATCCCGCAAATCAGAGTGTGCATCAAAATGGATGATATGGAGATCCGGATATTTACTGACTGCAGCCCTTACGGCTCCCAGCGTCACAAGATGCTCGCCGCCTATCATTCCCGGAATCTTTCCGTCTTCCAGTATCTCTGCTGTCATTTCCTCGATCTGTCCCAAAGCCCTCTCGGTATTTCCAAAGGGAATCTCAAGATCCCCGCCGTCAAAAATAAAATAATCCTCAAGATCCCTGTCCTGGTAAGGACTGTATGTTTCGACTCCGAAGGAATCTCCCCTCATGGTCTTGCTTGCAAACCTTGTTCCTGGACGGAATGAAGTCGTCGAATCAAAAGGTGCTCCAAAAATGACGATTTTAGATTCTTCGTATTCATTGTCGCATCCGAGAAATGTCTCGATATTTCTATTCATCTGAATCCTCCAGTATTCTTTTCACATAATTCGGCAGAGAAAAACAGTTCCTGTGAAGGTCCGTATTGTAATACCCTGTTTCAAGTTTCAGCGCATTCCATTCGTCTGCCTTCAGATCCTCAACCGGATCATATTTCTTTGAGGCAAATCCAAACATCCAGTATCCTGACGGATAAGTCGGTATGTGGGCCTCGTATACTTTCGTAATTGGGAAAAATTCCACAATCCTCGAATGGGCCCTTTTGAAGGAATTCGCATAAGCCGCATAGTAAGGGCTTTCATGCTGGTTCACAAGGATCCCGTCCTCTTTGAGGGCCTTATAGCAGTTACCGTAAAAGGCTTTTGTAAAAAGGGATTCTCCTGGTCCGAAGGAGTCCGTCGAATCCACTATAATCAGGTCATATTCGTTCTCGATATGCCTTACGAACCGGAGTCCGTCCTCATAATAGATGTTTACCCTTTCATCATCCAGGCTGCAGGTTGTTGTCGGAAGATATTTTCTGCATGCTTCCACTACCATCTCGTCGATTTCAACAAGGTCGATCTGCTCGATCGTCTTATACCTTGCGAGCTCCCTTACGGTTCCGCCGTCACCGCCGCCTATAACAAGGACTTTTTTGATGGCCGGATTGACTGCCATTGGAACGTGGACAATCATGTCGTGATAGATGAACTCGTCTTTTTCCGTGAGCATCATGAGGCTGTCCAGGGTTAAAAATGTACCGAATTCATTGGAATACAGGATGTCGATGCGCTGGAATTCGCTTTTTCCCGAATAAAGCTGCTTGTCTACCCTTATTGAAAACCTCACATTGTCGCTGTGTTCTTCCGTATACCATAATTCCATTTGAAATCACTCCCCTTCCTACAGTTGTGTTACTATGTTTATGTTCTTTATATCTATATCCTGGGTTCCTGTCAGCGAACAGCCCTTATCCTTCGCATATTCGATGTAATCAAGAATGTCCTGGGTGATTCTTTCTCCCGGTGCTAAAATCGGTATTCCCGGAGGATAGCACATTACGAATTCACTGCTTACTGCGCCGCAGCTTTCCTTAATCGGAACTGATGTCTTAGGGGCATAGAATGCATCCTGCGGGGTCATTACAACCTCCGGATCGATGTATTCATGATCAAGCATCATGGTGATGTCCTCTTTTGCATACAGGCGTTTGATTTCCGAAATAGAAGAAACCAGCCTGTCGATGGCAAGCAGATTGTCGCCTACCGAAACGATGGCCAGAATATTTCCGATATCTCCGAATTCAATCTGGATTCCGTATTCATCCCTTAGCAGATCATATACTTCAATTCCCGCCAGACCTACTTCCCTGGTATGGACTGAAAGCTTTGTGACATCAAAATCGAAAACCGTGTCCCCGTTTATGAGTTCCCTGCCAAAAGCATAGTAGCCGCCGATTTTGTTGATTTCATCTCTGGCATATTCAACCATTCTGATGACGTTGTCAAATATCTCCTTGCCGTGAAGCGCCAGGTTCCTTCTTGAAATATCAAGTGATGACATCAGAAGGTAGGATGCGCTTGTTGTCTGGGTAAGGTTAATGATCTGCCTTACATATCCCTTGCTCACATCATTGTTTATGAGAAGCAGAGAGCTCTGGGTCAGGGATCCGCCCGTCTTATGCATGCTTACGGATGCCATATCTGCGCCGACGCTCATTGCCGAGGCCGGAAGATTGTCATTGAAATAGAAATGGGTCCCATGTGCCTCATCGGCAAGAACCAGCATCCCATGCTCATGGGCAAGCTCCGTAATGGCTTTGAGAGGGGAACATATGCCATAGTAGGTCGGATTGTTTACCATCACGGCCTTGGCATCAGGGTTTTCGAGAATTGCCTTCTTCACGTCTTCATAGGACATTCCGAGAGGGATTCCCACTTCCTTGTTGATTCCCGGATTTACATATACCGGCACTGCTCCGCAGACTACGAGGGCGTTGATTGCACTCTTGTGCACGTTCCTCGGCATAATGATCTTGTCCCCCCTTTTGCAGGCAACCATAATCATGGACTGCACTGCAGAAGTAGTTCCGCCTACCATTAAAAATGCGTGTTTCGCACCGAAAGCGTCGGCCGCCAAGGCCTCCGCTTCCTTGATTACTGAAATCGGATGACAGAGATTGTCTAAAGGTTTCATGGAATTTACATCTATCGTAAGACATTTTTCTCCCAGAAATTCAGTCAGCTCTCTGTTCCCTTTCCCACGCTTATGTCCAGGCACGTCAAAGGGAACTATCCTCATTTCCTTATATTCTTCCAGGGCCTCCAGAATAGGAGCCCTGCGTTGTCTTTTCACATCCATTTTCAAATCCTCACTTTCAGCAGCTATTTCACATGATTTACAGCTATTGGGAATAAATATTGCTTCCGCTGAAGATTTCTATCATTTCCTTGCGCAGGTTGTCCGTTATTGCCAGACGCGTTCTCGGAGGAATTTCATAAACATCCCTGTTAAACAGGTAGTTCTGCAGGTCTATCTCCTTGATCAGCATTTTTGTATGGAAAATATTGGACTGATACACGTTCACGTCGATGGCATCGTATCTAAGAAGCGTCTTATCATCTATGTAATCCTGGATCGAAGTAATATCGTGGTCTAAGAATAATTTCTTTCCATCAACATTTCTCGTAAATCCTCTTACTCTGTAATCTATTGTAATGATGTCTGAATCAAAACTCTTAATGAGATAATCAAGGGCATTCAAAGGAGAAACCTCTCCACATGTGGAAACATCTATATCCACGCGGAAGGTCGCAATTGAATTGTCCGGATGATACTCCGGATATGTGTGCACCGTAACATGGCTCTTGTCCAGATGGGCAACAACCGTATCCCTTGTCTTCATGATCTCAGCCTCGCTTATGGAGACAGGCTCTTCGACCCTGTTAAGCGCCATTGACTTTTCAGTTATTAATATGGTTACGCTTGCCCCCTGGGGTTCGTAATCCTGCTTTGAAATATTCAGTACGTGGGCACCTATCATTTCAGTTACATCACAAAGAATATTTGTTAATCTGTCTGAGTTATACTGCTCATCAATATATGCAATATAATCTTTTTGTTCCCTCTCACTTTTTGCATAGCAAACATCATAAATGTTAAAGCTTAATGTTTTGGTGAGGTTGTTAAAGCCATACAATTTTAGCTTATTTGCCAACCCTAACATCACGACCTTTCTGCTGAGTTTATGTTCCGGACCGATTGTCCGTTTTATGTGCGAATAAGCCAAAAGGGTTTATTCCCGCATTCTATTTTTCATTAATCCGACCATCATAATACTATAAAAACGTAATAATAGCAATACTAAACTTTATGCTTAGTATTACATCACTTGATTTTTTTTATTCATGTATCAGAGACTGGAAGTTTTCAGAGAACCGGACGCTTCCATCTTTCAAAATCCACACGGCTTCAGCACCGTCAATTAATCCCACCAGGGTATTCCCCTCCTCATATGGAAGGTTAAATACTGCTGTCGAAAGGGCATCCGCCATTCCCGAATCCTCACATACGATTGTGACTGCCCTGAAATAATCCGATGGCATCAGGGTCTCAGGATCTATGATATGATGGTACTTCTTCCCGTCGACTGTATAATAGCGCTGGTAGTCTCCGCTCGTAACGAGTGCCTGGTCTTTCAGCTCCAGGGTATACAGGGAAGCTTCCTCCGCATCGGTATCCGGATTCTGTATGCCCACATTCCATGGCAGGCCTTCCTCCCCTTTGCCTCCAATTGCTTTAACATTACCGCCGACGCTTATGAGACAGTTGTCATAACCTTTTTCGGCCAGGAGGTCACAGACCTTTTCCACCGCATAGCCTTTTGCAACAGCGCCTACATCCAGGCTCATCTCCGGGCTCTCCAGAAATACAGTCGATGCCTCTTTGTCTATGATTACGCTGTTGATATCCGTATGCTCTGACGCCGCCTGAAGCGCCTCCATGGACGGCAGTTCAGCATTTTCAGGATCATTGATTCCCGTCTGCCGGCAGTCATGCCATAATTCAAGGACAGGACCAAAAGCCACGTTTACCTTCCCGCCGGAAATCCCGCTGGCTTCCTTCGAAAAAAGAAGCAGTTCCATGATTTTGCCGTCGACCATGACCGGCCCGATTCCAGCATTATCGTTGATTGTCTTTATGTTGCTGATGCCTTCATAATCATTATAGATATCGTACAGTTCATGATATTCTTTCAGATTGTCATAGACAAGCTCCTTGAATTCATTGAACGCTTCTTCTGATTCTGCATAGAAGATGATCTGTGTCGCTGTATCAAAAAGATCCAGAAATTCCGCCTGGTATCTGACTTTTTCGCCCTCAGCCTTCTCTTCAGCCGATCCGCCGCTGCATCCTGCCAGTCCACAACAGACCATGGCTGCAAGCATAAGCGCTGTTATTCTTTTCTTCACTTTATGTCACCTCATCCTTTGAAACGCCGGCATTATGAACTTCAGAAGGGTCGCCGTTGCGGCCCCGGCAGCTACTCCGGAAACCAGAAGCACCGGAAGGTAAGCCATCATATAGATGCCTGAAAACATCGCAGCCACGGCTGCCAGCTGTCCGATATTATGGAATACCGCACCTGCGATGCTCAGCATCAGATAGGATATCCTATCCTTAAACAGCCTCATCAAAAGCAGCATCACAAAGATTGACAGGAGTCCGCCTGCAAGGCTCAGAACCCCCGACATGGGGCCCCTGGTAAACAGCACGAACAGGGACTTGAGCACAGCTACCGAGACAGCCTGCCTCCTGTTCAGGAAGAACAGGGCGTACATAACCGCCACATTGGACAGGCCGAATTTCACGCCTGGAACTGCTGCCATGACCGGCGGCAGGCTGCTCTCGAAAACGGAAAGCACAATTGCCGCTGCAAGCAGCAGGCCGGTCAGGGCAATCTCCGTGGTACTGCCCGTGTTCACTTTATTTTTATCTGTATGAATCTTTTCCTGCATCCTGGCACTCCTGAATTTGTTTTCTGTAATGATTCAGGACTATGCCCTTCATAGTCCTGAATCATTATGTATTTCTATCAGTTTACCATAATAGCCGGCATTTTTACATATCTATTTGTAGATATTCAGGACTATGTCCTTCATAGGTCACTGTTCACACGTTGTTTGCGCCCTGAAGCATTCTGCATTCCTCTCTATCATTTCCTTTCTGAACATGCCGCTTTCCACTATGCCAGCAATCAGAGGGCCGCGTATATGGATAAGGATTTTGGCGATTCCAAGCCTGCGTCCAAGAGGATTTTCGTGTATCTTCATCATCTCTATCTGTCTGTAAGGGATGACCCATTTCACAGAGGTGAACAATCCGCGTCTGATAATCAGAATGTTTTCTCCTATGCTGATGCCTGGCGCAAAGCTGCTCCAGAGCATTGCAAGGACTGCAACTGCAAGGACTGCTATTCCCAGCTGCCATATTTTCAGCACGCCTGCCGCTACTGCTCCGGGCACTGCAATATATACCAGATAACTGATGGCATAATAGGTAATTGCCTGCTTTTCCTGCTTCTCAACGCTGAAATTTATATCATATTCGGGCAGAAGCTCACCGATCAGCTTCATGCATTCATCCTTTTTCATATAAAGGCAGATGTTCGTCTTTTCCTGCTTCTCATCTCCCATGCCGATATTATTAACGCTGACCATTGCATAGCCAGCCATCCTGGCAAACAGGGATTCTGTTATCTGTATGGCATTGATCTTATCGACCGGAACGGTGTACTCCCTCGTGTTCAGAAGGCCGTAGCTCAAGAGCAGGCGGCTGTCTATCCTCTGCACCTTGAAGTTGAACAGACGCGTTATACCTTGAAGCCCCTGATAGAAGACCGGGACAATGGCCATCGCCGCGAACAGGATGCTGCCTTCCGTCCCTCTTTCGGCACCTGACATGACTCCTGCAGAGAATCCTGCAATTCCGCCGATCAGGACAATCAGCGTAACTACCGAAAACTGCATGACCGAATGCCTTATGATGTCCTTTATATCAAACCTGTAGATTCCGCTGACTCTTTTTCCCGTCTGCATTTCTGCGATTGCCGCCTCTTCATCAATAAATCCTGCTTCAATCGTTTCTGCCGTTTTTCCTCCTGACATCTCTGTGTTCTGGGTAGACGAGAAGATTCTGTCTCTGACTTCAACTGCCTTGTCTTTTGCAAGGATCAGTTTCAGGTCAGCCCCTTTCGACATCTCCGAAGAATTCACATCAATCTTCAAAGCATACAGGCCGAAGATCTTCTCGATCAGGTTTTGGTTGAGATTGCAGTTTGAAATTGTATTCAAAGGGATACTGATATCGCGTCTGAATATCCCTCCTTTTTTCCAGTAAAAGTTCATATCGTCAATGCTCATGGTGATCCGATACCATCTGAACCAGGAAAATCCCCCTGTCAGACCTGCCAGCAGCAGAATGACGCTGGCAGCAATCAGCACCGTAAAAAGGCTTCTGTTCCCTTCTCCGGATACATATGCAGCCAGTTTTTTGATGTCATCGAAGGAAGACACCAGTATCCATATTACAATCCAGACTGCACCTCCCATGTTTTTCAGTATCATGAACGGATGGTTCCTGAATATTCCGTTTCCATTATTTTCACTGGTCATAGGCTTCACCTGCTGCGCCGGCTTCTGAACCATCTTCATGCTCAGCTAAATCGTCAGATACTGGCGATGCTTTCATGACCGCCAGCTCGTTTATCTTTTTCTTCAGTGATTCCGCTATGATTTGCGCCTCTTCCCGGGGCAGGAATCTCAGGTTCGCATTTCCGCCCGCAGTCACAATCTTCACATCGGAAAGCTTGAACAGGCGGTCAACAGGTCCTTCTTCGATGCTGACCTGATGAAGGCGGTTCAATGGAATAATCTCATGCTCAGTCCAGAGCCACCCCTCCACGATCTCAACACTTTCATGATCAATGCGGTACCGGTAGCGCGCATAGCTGAAAGTCGGCTTCAATATCACCATGATTACCAATACTGCTGTAATGAATGCATATATGATGTTTATCAGGTTTCTGTATTCAGGATCCATCTCGATTTTTACAAGAAAAGCCCTGACTGCAGTCAGTATGATAATCATAATCATGCTTGATGTCAGCGCTTTCAGCGTCATGCACCAGCGTCCTCCTGCATTAAGGTGTTTAAAATCTGTGTACTGTTCGTTCATCCCCATCCCTCTTTCTTATCATAATATCGTTATCTGTCCAGATCTGCTGTCCCTCAAAACATGTTCCGATATCTTTATTGATAGACACATCTCTTTCCCGTTGCTAATATTGTACTAATTTTTTACATTATTTACAATCCTTTAATTTATTCCAAAAATTCTGCCGCCAGCTATCCAAACCCGCAAGACACCTGGCTTACAGTACTTTTTAAGGCACTGGCACTATCGTGCCTTTTTTTTGTACATTTTGCATTTTTGAATATATGCATATTGAAAATCCTTTTGAAATTTGATATATTGAATTTGCCAGAAATTCTTATTTATATACATATTTTTTCAAACCGTTTCTGCCCTGCCCAACACAGGCCGGAAACGGTCCTTCCTGAAATCCCATGCCAAAGGCTTTTGCCTTTGGCTTTTTTTAGGACGTGATGCAAAACATGTTCATTCGCAGCGCGCTCTCGCTTAGATGAAGACGTAGTGGTACTTAGGCCGCAAAGTACGCGGCCTAAGTACCAACGTCTTCATAAAGCTGCTCATCAATTCATGTTTTGTATCACTGTGCTACGGCTGGCGGATGTGCAAATTGACTAAGCGAAGGCATTCATGAAATTATACAACTAGCTTTCTACTAAAATATTTATTTTATTATACGTCCTTTAATTCAAGAGAACTGGACAATTTGTGGTGCAAACCCAGGAAGCCAAATCAATTTGACACTCTAATCCTACATATTTAAAAAAACATCGGCACTGCTGTTTAAAAGCAGGTGCCGATGTCTTTATTTTCTGATTGACCCTATTCTGTTGTCAGTTATTCCGGAATCGTAACTATTCAGGACTACGTCCTTCATAGTCACAGATGATGCACACAAATTGCATAATCAGCAATTTGGTGCACGCATGTCTCGGGTTTTTATGCAAATTCAGCATAAAACACCTCGCGAGACAGGGGTTCTGAACAGTTACTCGGAATCTTTCTATATGCTACTTAACTCCAAAACTTTCCATGATTCCAGCAAACTCAGGTGAATTTGCAAATCCCAGCAGGATATCTTCCCTGGCTGTTCCTGCCGCAAGCCTGTCTGTATGGTATGCAAGACCCTCCTGCTCAAATTCCCTTCCCATGAATGTCCTGTAGAGCACTTTTACATAATCCTCGTCAGAAAGCTTCTTATCCTGGAACTCCTCTGAACTGAAGAAATTCTGCGCAGCCCTGACAGATGTCACATTGCCAGCCATGATTTCTTTGGTATAGTAGTTCAGTCCATCTGTCTCTGCTTCTCTTCCAAGTGCCTTTTCATATAGACGGTATACGTACATAGTAAGCTGTGGTCTCATATCCCTTGACTCTTCAACTTCCACATTCCCTCTGTCTATTCCGCTGTCGCTGCAGATTCCTGTGTATTCTTCAGACTCCACAAATCCTTTGAATACGTACATCCTTGATATTCCATTATTCAAAAAGTTTATCCAGTATGCTTTTCCCTCTGCATCTGAAGCTCTTCCCATGAATGTCTCGTATAGCACTTCAACATAATCTTCATTGCTGAGTCCTCGATCTGCAAACTCAGGGCTGAATACAAATCCCTTTCCAACACCAGCTCCGTTTTTCGTTCTGTCAGTCAGCGAATCCGTATAGTAGCCGATTTCTTCCGCAGCTGCAGTCCTTCCGAGTACTTTCTCATAAAGCCTCGTAACAAATCCTGTTATCTTTTCAGCGGAAATTTCCGCTTCTGTCTTTGCCCTGAAGGTTACTGAAATAGTTGTGTCTTTTTCTATATTTTCAATGGTGTAGCTTGTAACTGCTCCGACTGAGACGCCGTCTACTACAACATCATCAACGACATATCCTTCATCCGGGATGATTGTGAATACCTGACTTCTTCCCGCTTCAAGAGATGTGATTCCGCCTGGCGTGATTGTTCCATTCGCCACCGCTTCTGCTGTCACGTTGTGATTTGCCGTTACCAGTTCTTTCCCAATAAATGTCAGTTTATCGATATTTGGAGAACAGTGGGAGTCCGCAGTGAAGACAAGTTCGCCTGCCCCCGCTGCCGTAACTGTGATATCGAAAGCTGTGGTCAGCTGCTCGTTTGGATTCCCGTTGGCAGGTACCGCATAGGAGCCCGCAGCAACATTCGTTCCGCTCCAGTTCATGGTATTAAGGTTCGTACCCGAACGGCCTGACTGGTAACGCATTGTTACCGTATAAGTGCCGGCTTTCGCTGCAAAAAAAGGAAGTCTGATAGCATTTTCATTTTCAAACCAGCTGATTTTGCTTCCGCCGCTTGCTGCTGAATCAATGGCTACACGCACGTTTTTATTTATCGAATCCGGAACTGCTCCCGCAACTCTCGGCACGAGGGTGAACAGTTCTGCTTCTACATCTTTTCCAGCCGCTGTATCTGCCGGCATTATGAATGGATCTTCGGCAGTGAAGCCGGTTCTTGCAACCAGGGCGTCTTTTGCCGCTATTAAAGCTGCTTTTGCATTGTTGACTGCAGTCTGCGTAAAATTCTGCGGCGCTGCCAGTATTGCCTTTGCCGTCGCAAGGGCGTCTGCAAAAGCAGGCCATCCAGCTGCCATGTAAGAGCTTTCTTTATAGCCTTCAACTGCTGTAACAGCAGCCTGAAGCTCTTCTGTTCCGTCATTGTCGTTGATTACGACTTCCGCCGTGGTCAGGAACCCAAGATCCGCATTTGCCGGATTCTGGATTTCAATGTAAAATTCAAGATCTCCGGTGATCGCATCGTTGTCAATTGTCGTAACCGTAATTGTCTTTTCCGTTTCGCCTTCCGCAAAGGTAAGCGTCCTGTCTATGTCATAATAGTATTGTCCCTGAACAGCCGTTCCAGGAGGTGTCAGCACCTTGACGGTCGCTTCTCCTGTGCTTCCTGCCATACGTTTGATTTTCACATCAAATGAACCTGCTTCGTCTACAGCATAGCTGCTGTTTTCAATTTCAAACATTCCGGCAGGATTTGAATTGTAGTATGCAACATCAAGCCCCAGTGCCGCACTGGTTGTAGACGTCATGGTGACTGTATGGGTACCGTATGCAAGGTCTGGCGTGGTATAGAGGAGTTTCTTAAGGGAGCGGCTTGTTGCATAGGTGTTTGCCGTTCCTGCTGCTGCCCCGTCGATGGTGATGGTCATAGCTCCGTGGTTCGGATCCATGGTTCCCATAATCCATGCCTTTGTTCCCGTAAATGTGAAAGACGCTGTAGCACCTGCTCCCCTCGACCAGATTCCTGTCGTGTTGATTCCGTCGATTGTTTCCTGGGTCCAGGTTCCAGTTGTCGTAAATTCCCTGTCATCAATGAGTTTCAGGGTGTCGGGATAAGCTGCTCCCAGCGCGAAGTCCTTGGCAGCTTTATAAACGCCCACATTATTGATAAGCGGAACTGCCTTGGAACCCGTTATGTTGATTCTGATCTGGTCTGCCTTTACAGTACTTCCCCTTACAAGGCGTTTTGCCGCGATCGTGCTTCCGCTTCCGAATAATTTCCAGTCTGCAGAATCGCCATTCCTGTATTCAACAGTGAAGTTCTGGATCCTCTGTCCTTTTTCGATATATTCCTCAATTGAAACAACATCGAAGGCCTGTGTTGCGCCAAGGTCGATCGTAAGGCTGCCCGTGGTCTGCCCGTCTTCCATTGTCCAGTATGTATCCTGGGCATCTGCATCTTTATCGATGGCCTGGTCCGCCGAAAACTGGTCTGCATTTCCTCGTACTGCGCTTGCCTGCGCTGTCACGCCTTCTTTTTCAGTAAGGTCTTCATCGAACGTTTCTGTAATAGCAGTTGAAAATTCCTGCAGTCTCGTGATTACTGCCGGCGTGTAAGTTCCCTGCTTGTTCGGAGCAACATTCAGGAGAAGCGGACATCCGCGTCCGACTGAACTGAAATAGATGGTTGCGAGCTGTTCCATGGTCTTTGGCGACTGGCCGTCATGATAAAACCATCCCGGAGTAAGCGACACATCACATTCCGGAACGCTCCAGTAGGATTCTCCTGTCGCAGTAATCTTTTTCTGGTGCCATTCATTGTCGCCTGCAATTCCTCTTTCGTTACCGATCCAGTGGACTCCGCCGCCATACTCTGTTGCGCCGAAAATCTGAACGCCTTCATTTCCATTTCGGATGGTATCCACGAATGACTGCATCCTGTAATCCTGGGCATCTTCTCCTGAACCCTTGGCACCATCCATCCACCATTCAATGAACTCGCCGTTATTTCCGTATGCATCATTATCGCAGATTTCCTTTATCTGGTTGATGTAGTACTGATTATAGTCGCCATTCTTATCGTTCGATGCGGATCCGCCTGAGCCGTATCCATAACTTGGTTCATGAATATCCCATGGGGACAGGTATAGTCCCATGTCCATATCATATTTTGTACATGCCGCTGAAAGTTCTGCCAGTATGTCTCCATCATAGGAACTGCTGTCAACGTCAAAATCAGTATACGCACTGTTCCATAAGCAGAATCCGTCATGGTGTTTTGCAGTAATGATGAGCCTCTTGAACCCCGCATTCTGAAGGACAGTCACCATATCGTCCGCATGGAATTCCGTACACTGAAAATTGTCCACAGTATATGTGTCATTCCCCCATTCCAGATTTGTATAAGTATTTGGTCCAAAATGCATAAACGCTGCAAGCTCCTGCTCATAGTAGTCAAGCTGCTGCTGGTTTGGAACCGGACCGTAATCTGCCGGTTCAGTTACTGTGGTTGTCGTTTCCTTTACCATCTCCGTTGCTGTGGTACCTGTGTCCGGTGTTCCTGCCGAGGCAGCAAACGCCGAAATGTCAAGGCTGCCGACTGTCATTAACAGCGCAAGCCCCGCGGCTGTGGTGCGTAAAAACCTTTTTTTCATAAGCCTTTTCCCCTTTTACCTGTTATTATGTTAGATGACAAGCGTCACTCCGTTTCATTATAGCCGGTACCAATTTCAATTGCTTTACACTATCCCACATTTTTATTTGTACTTTTTATGCTTTTATCTGTTTTTCCCTGGATTGTTCTTGTTTTCTAAGAAAAGCCGAGTGTCAAAAAGCACTGCGGAGATTATTCTGTCCCCCGCAGTGCTTTTTGAATTTTTAAACATATGCTATTCGTTTTGTTACTATTCAGGACTACGTCCCAAACACTTGCTTCATTTTTTCTTATGGGTTGCAGCCAGCCTCTTCCTGGTCTTTCTTGCTTCTTCAAGGCTTCTGTCTGCCTCGCACATGAATTCCTCCATGCTCTCCCCGTGGTATTCGGCAATACCCCCGCTGATCCTTATGCTGATTCCATGCTCCAGGCCCCATTGCCCTGCCTGGCTTCTAATTCTTTCAACAACCCTTTCAACATTTACCATCTCCGTATTCGAAAAAATCGCCATGAATTCTTCTTTGTCATACCTGCCGACAGCATCCTGTCCTCTCAGGGTTTTGGTAAGTATGCCAGCAATGCCCTTCAGCACCACATCCACAGACTCATGATCTTTTGGATGGCCTTCTTCTGTCAGACTGGTTATTTCAAATTTACATATAGAAAGAGGGGTTTTATAAATCAACGACTGGTTCATCCTGTTTTCAAGTTCATCCATCAGTGCCGCCCTGTTAAGGATGCCCGTGAGCGGATCCGTCAGTGCCCTGAGCTTCTGAAGCTCATTCTGTTTTTCTATCTCTATTTCCATTTCTTTTCGTTCGGTGATGTCGAAAACGCTTCCTGCCACCATCTCCGGATTTCCATTGCTGTCACGGTTGGTGATTCTTGCTCGGTCATAGACCCATTTCCATTCCCCATCCTTCGTCTGTATCCTGTATTCCACTTCATAAAGACCCGATTTCCCCTGTAGCATAAGGCGCATCGCTTCTTTATTGTTATAATAATCTTCCGAATGGAACCTGTCAGAAAAGAACTGATAGTTGATGCTTTCCGGCAGCTCTTCCCTGCTATAGCCCAGCGCTTCAATTATAAACGGACTGCACTCGACCCTGTTTGTCTTGAGATTCCAGTACCAGTGTCCCATATTTCCCGGCACCGCAGCATCAGGTCCCGTTTCCCACTCCTGCTCTTTTTCTTCCAGAAGCTCCTTATTCAGCGTTTCAAGTTCAGCTATCCTTTCAAGAAGCTGATTCCTGTCATAATTAGAATAATCCATGTTTTACCCCCTGCTTTTTGTGATTTCGGATTTAAACTTTATTCTGCTGCTTTTTATATTATATCGGATTAAAACTTATATTCCACTGCTTTTTTGCACATAAAATTTATCTTTTCGGACTTCTGGTCTGTCTTTTTTCCATTCTTTCAATATATTGCAGCTTTTTCTTTCCCAGAGTATGCCACTTCAGTATCTGATCATCCTATAATCTGTGTACATCTATACGACCATCTTCCAGCTGGACATCGCAAGCCATTTCTGGCGTTCCTCGTAGTCGGGCATAATCTTTCCCACCAGCCTCCAGAAGGATCTTTCATGGTTCAGATGTACCATATGGCACATTTCATGGACCACAACATAGTCAATGACCTCCATGGGTGCCATTGCCAGCTTCCAGTTGAATGTCATCTGATATTTTGAATCGCAGGTACCCCAGTTCGCCTTATTGTCGGAGATCTTTATCCCCTTCGGCTTTGTCTTGAAATGGGACTGGTAGGTTCTGATGCGCCCTTCGACCAGCGACTTGCACTGCTGGTAGTAGAAGCGCTTCAGAGCCTGCCTGATCTTCTCGTCTTCATGCTCCCGGACATGGACATGAAGCACTTCTTCCCTGAGCACCACAAAATCCCGTTCTGCAGCCTCATCCGGAAGTATCCGTATCGGATAGGTCTTCCCCAGATACAGAAAATTCTCTCCGTGCTCATAAGTCTTTTCCCTGAATCCCTTCGTTCTCTCCTTCATTTCAGAAGACGTCTTCACGATCCAGTTCCACTTGGCTTCTATCATCTTTTCAACTGATTCCGCTGATGTATCTTTCGGGACCCTTACTTCGATGTTCCCGTAACAGTCTATATATATGCCCATGGTCTTTCTTTTTTTATATATTAAATTGTATCCTATTGTTTCTCCTGAAAATGAATGCGTCATACTACCACCTTGATTTTTTTTAAAGCCTTTCTATTTTTACAAATTATATGAAAATCCCACAAAATTCCTGCTTCTCTGGGCGGCCGCTTCAGCGACATAATTCCAATCGCACGAGTGCGCTTCCTCGCGGAGCGTTTTGTATCTCACAGGACGTTCTTTCCTGGGAGATTAAAAGAGTCTGCCCTTGGCAGACTCCCGCGCCGAGTGCGGTCGCTTCAGCGACATAATTCCAATCGCACGAGTGCGCTTCCTCGCGGAGCGTTTTGTATCTCACAGGACGTTCTTTCCTGGGAGATACAAAAGCCAGCTGCTTACACAACTGGCTCTTTTTTATCCATCAGCGAAACAATACGTTCCCGTTTTCATCGTAATCAATGATAGCCAGAGACTGCAGATCAACGCCAAGGCTCCTGATGTATTTTCCGCCGTCCTGAAAACCTTTTTCGATACAGATTCCACATCCTGCCAGCTCTGCTCCCGACTGCTCGATGATTTCCATAAGTCCGATCAGCGCTTTCCCATTCGCAAGGAAATCATCGATTACCAGCACGCAGTCATCCTTTGTAATGAATTTCTTTGATACGCGTATGATATACTCCTTATCGTGGGTGTAGGAATGCACTGTTGAAGTGTAGATCTCTCCATCCAGATTCTTTGACTGTGCCTTTTTCGCAAAAACTACAGGTACTCCGAAATACTGGGCCGCTATACATGCAATACCGATACCCGATGCCTCTATCGTAAGGATTTTACTTACCTTTTTATCCTTAAAAAGCCTTGCAAATTCTTTTCCAATTTCATTAAGCAGTTCTATGTCCATCTGATGATTTAAAAAGCTGTCAACCTTCAGAATTCCGCCTTCTTTAAAAACACCGTCCTTTAATATCCTGTCCTGTAATAACTTCATATCATTTCTCTCCAATTCTGTTCCCTAGACTTTAATGCCTCCATTGTACTATTCGGCCTGCTGTTTGTGCAAGTTTTTTTGCAAAACAGGCATACAAACTGCAGGATAGGGTTGCTGTTCACTGAGTGAACAGTAACAGGGAAGGCTGCTAAACAGTTACCTTCTGTCAATATCGAATAATTCCATGGCATCTCCTGCTTCAACCAGTTCCACGTCATCCATATGTTTCTTCATTACAGCTTTCCCTCCGGTGTCGCCTTCAAGTCCAAGGAGCTCCTTTCTGTACCTTTCATGGAAAATGACAGGATTTCCGCTTTTTCCGCCATATGAGAGGCATGCGATTCCCTTTTCACTTCTATAAAAAGCATCCACCAGCTTCAGGATACTTTCGGCGGTAAGCCAGGGCTGGTCGCATACGGCAAACAGATAGGCCTGTTCCGGAAGCTTTCCTGTGTCTGGTTCTGCCTGTACTGCTCCAGGCCTTTCCTGATCTTCTTCACCATCGCAGCTGAGGATCCCCAGTTTCAGCGAGTAGGAAATCCCCCACTCGCTGTGTTCATTTCTGACTGGCGTAATCATGTTTTCCGCTGCCTGTTCCCTGACATAATCGATAATTTCCTGGTACTGGGTCACGATTACCCGCTTATATGCAGGAATTCCCATTATCCTGCCAAGAATATGGCGGTACATGGGAATCCCGTCGATAAGTGATAGCATCTTGTTTCCATTGAATCTCCTGCTGTCTCCGGCTGCCAGAAGTATAACCGACAGCCTGCATTCATTCCTTTTCATATCATGCCCACTCTTGTCTTCCTACTTTCCAGTGTCCTTTTCCAGTTCCTTAAGACCCATTACAATCTTTTCTCCTGTGATGGGAAGCTCTCTGAAACGGAGGCCTGTCCCGTTGTAGACCGCATGTGCAATAGCCGGGCTCGGAGTATTGATTACCACCTCGCCGATTGATTTTGCACCGAAAGGCCCCGTAGGCTCGTAGCTGCTTTCAAATTCAACCCTGATTTTTCCGGTATCCAGTCTTGAAGGAATTTTGTACTGAAGGAAAGAGTCTGTATAACATTTTCCCGCTTTGCTGTGGACCACGTCTTCATAAAGGGCCATGCCGATTCCCTGGGCAATGCCGCCTTCCGCCTGTACCCTTGCGAGATTTGTATTGATTACCGTACCGCAGTCGACAGCTGCACAGTAGTCGATCAGTTCGATATGTCCCGTTTCCTTGTCGATTTCGATTTCCACCGTTGCTGCCATAAAAGGAGGGGGTGAAACCGGGGAAGTGGACTTTTCACAGGCTTCCAGTGTATGGACTGACCCGCACATTGCCGCATTTGCCACATCCTTCAGGCTTACCTTCTGATCGGTTCCTGGAACGAATACTTCCCTGCCGTTGAATTCGGCATCCTCGCTGCTGCATCCGATCATCTGCGCTCCTGCTTCGATTATTTTTTTCTTGAGGGTTTCACAGGTCTTTATTGTCGCCTGCCCCGTAAGGTAGGTCGTGCTTGAAGCATAGGAGCCGGAGTCATAAGGAGAAACATCCGTATCCACGCCCGAAACCACGATGTTGTCCACCTCTGTATGGAGGCAGTCGGCGGCCATCTGCGCAAGTATGGTATCGCAGCCGGTCCCCATATCCGTAGCACCGATCTGCATATTGTAGAATCCGTCATCACCTGTCTTGATCGATACGCTGGCAACATCGACCTGCTGGATGCTGGAGCCCTGCATGGTCATGGCAACCCCTACTGAACGGACTTTGCCGTTGCCCATATCCCTGCACGGGTATTTGCTGTCCCAGCCAATCATCTGCTTTGCCCGTTCAAGGCATCTGTCAAGGGCGCACGCGTTCGCTGTCTCTCCATGGTATGCATGCATGATATCGCCTTCACGGACCATATTCATTTCCCTGAATCTGATCGGGTCTATGTTCATTTTTTCCGCCAGCTGGCTTACTGCTGATTCCACGGCAAAAGTACCCTGGGTAGCCCCGTAGCCGCGGTATGCGCCTGCAGCCTGGGTATTTGTATAAACGCCCTCAAACTCGAACTTATAAGCCTTGGCATTACTTGTATAAAGGGGCAGGGTCTTTGCTCCTGTGAGTCCGATGGTCGTGGGAGTATGTTCACCGTATGCACCAGCATTAGACAGGGTCTCTACGATCATTGCCTGGATTTTTCCGTTTTCGTCTGCTCCCGCCCTTACCCTTACCTGCATTTCATGCCTTGGCGAAGCGGCTATCTGGGATTCCTCCCTTGTGTACACGATTTTTGCAGGGCGCTTTGTCTTCCATGAGACGAATGCGGGATACATTTCGCACACGACTGTCTGTTTTGCCCCGAAGCCTCCGCCGATGCGGGGCTTTACTATGCGTATCTGGGATTTGGGAATTTCAAGGGCGGTAGCCAGGGTCTTTCTGACGTGAAAAGGAACCTGGGTGGATGAAACGACATTGAGCCTTCCGTTTACATCAATATGGGTGTATGCCCTGAAGGTTTCCATCATCGCCTGCTGGTTTGCTTTTGTATGATAGGTTTCATCCACTACATAGCTGCACTTTGCAAGCTCTTCTTCTGCATTTCCTCTTTCCTCTATTCCGTGACAGACCACATTCCTGTCCTTGTCCGGTTCCAGTCCGACAGGGATGCTCCAGTCAGATTCCGGATGGATGATTACCCTGTTGTCTTTTGACCTGGTGAAATCAAGCACCGGCTCCAGTACCTCATAGGTTACCTTGATCAGCTTCATCGCCTTGTTGACGGAAGCCTCGTCTTTTCCTGCTACAATCGCAACGGCGTCTCCAACGAAACGGACCCTCTGGTCAAGAATGAGCCTGTCGTACGGGCTCAGCTCCGGAAACGTCTGTCCTGCAATGGTAAATCTGGTACCAGGAACATCTTCATGGGTAAATACATATTCAACGCCCGGCACTTTAAGGGCCGCATCTTTTTTCACTTCTTTTACCAGGGCATGCGCATGGGGGCTGCGGAGTATTTTTAACACCAGGCAGTCCTTCGGTGCAATATCATCCGTGTATACCGGTTTTCCGGTAACAAGGGCCATGGCATCCTTTTTACGTACCGGTGTATTTACTGCTTTCATCTTCATCACTTACTTTGCCCCCTTTTTCATTTCCAGATAATTCCTGATGGCACGAAGCTGGCTCTGATAGCCTGTGCACCTGCAGAGATTGCCTGCCAGATATTCTTTTATTTCCTGTTCCGTGGGGTCTTCCAGTTCCCTTGTCATTGCAATAACATTCATGATGAATCCCGGACTGCAGAAGCCGCACTGCTCGCCGCCCTGATCCGCCAGAAATTCACCGAATTCCTTTGCTTCTTCCTGAAGGCCTTCCATGGTGGTTATGTGCTTTCCTTCAGCACGAAGGGCAAGTGTTGAACAGGAAAGAATGGGTTTTCCTTCCATAAGGACAGTGCAAAGGCCGCAGTTTGAAGTTTCACAACCTCTTTTTACGCTGTAGCATCCCTTTTCCCTTAAAAACTCCAGCAGAATCGTGTCTGCCGGGATATCATCTTCTATTAATTTATCATTGATCCATAAACTGATTTTCATAATCGATTACTCCCCTCTTTCAGAAACGGCTCTGATTCCACGTCTCAACAAAACGCCTGCCAGATGTCTGCGGTATTCTCCGCTGCCTCTCATATTGCTTTTGAAAACGGTATTTTCTTCAACAAAAGATTGGAAAACAGCAATCTCGTCTTCCTCGGGCTCCCTGCCAAGCATCTTTCTTTCATCCCGAATCAGTTTTGCGCGTGCAGGCCTTGCTCCGATTGCAGCCAGCCATCCGTCTTCCGTCCTTGCAACTGCACAGGTCAGCACAGGCAGGTCGGTAGCCGTCTTTCTATAGGAAAGATAGGATACTTTTCTCGTATCTTTTTTGATGATTATTTTTACCAGAATATCATTGTCACGAGGCATATCTACGAATTCCGACAATGGAATGATTCCCTTTTTATAAAGCTCGACATAAGTGTCTAAAACAAGCAGGCAGGTCAGCGGATCTGAAAATCCAAACCTTCCGTAAATGCTTCCGCCTATTGTCGCAGTATTCCTGAACTGTACGCCCACAATACTTTTTACTGATTCTGCAATTGCACCGTCAAAATAGCTGTTCAGTCTGCTGTCAGTCTCAAGCTGACGCAGGGTCGCCATGCAGCCTATCTCAAAAGAATCTTCCGTCTCCTCAATCTTTTCAAGACCAAGGGCTGACAGGTCGATTGCATTCTGTATATTACGGCTTCCCATCTTCAGCCACATGATGCCTCCCAGAACCACATTGTTCCTTTTCTGGTTAAGCTCGTATGCTTCTTCCAAATCCTTTACTTTGACATAATTTTTTATTGTAAACACGTCCATGCCTCCTGACTTTCCGGTTGTTTTTTCGTTGTTCCGCCAAAAAAGAGGAATAATCTTAGGTTTCCCAAGTTAATTCCCCTTTGCTGACAAATAATTATAGCAGATAAAATGAACATTTGTCCATATTTTTGTACACGTGTGTGGGTCATTTTGTCCGATGTCTGATGAACATGATGACAATAAAGCCTGCGATACTGGTAAAAAGCGCCGGTATAAAGCCATAGGCTATGCCCAGAAGGAACCCCGTCCCAATTTTTTCGGCCCTTCCCTGTATGATTTCCCTTACAGCCAGGTTGATTCCAGGGCTTATGGTTCCTGCCAGAATCCCTGCAGCGATTCCCGTGATGATCCTGATGAAAGGAGACATCTTAAGCATGATGATCAGCTTCGCTCCAATTATGCCAAGCATGAAGGGGAGCGCCAGCTGAAGAATGATGAGCAGCGCCTTCATCTGATAAGATTCCACTGCCCTGTAGGGTCCCATCATAAAAACAGCTGAAAAAACGATTCCGTAAATCAGACCAATCACCAGGATTACCCTGTTTTCAACTTTCCGGTTACGGAGCTTCCTATAATCAGTTTCCGGCATATCCACCACCCTCCTCATCCCTGCGAAATTATTCTGTCGGCTGTTTTTGTTTCGTAACTGTTCAGAACCCCTGTCTCGCGAGGTGTTTTTATGCTGATTTTGCATAAAAACCTGAGACATTCGTGCGCCAAATTGCTGGTTTTGCAATTTGTGTGCCTCATATGGGACTATGAAGGACGTAGTCCTGAATAGTTACTCTGTTTATATGCTAATTTTACCATGGAAGTTGACAGAAAACAATTTGTTTTACGCCTTGTTTTTGCGCCACTTTCACAGTTTGTAATAGTTCACTCTGTATCCAGCAATGCGCTTCGCCTGACTGAATCTGACTTTGGTCCAAAGCCCTTTCTGTGCTATAATGCTATATATGATACCAGGGTCAAAAGGTCATGTTGTTCATGCTTGCATGAAAAAACATGACTTTGGGACCCGTAAAAACATGAGAAAGTAGCCCGAACAGGGCGGATTTCGAATGTTTTTAGGATTGTGGGAGCACATCGTGCGGAACAATCCGTGGGTATCAGGCACATCAAAAAAGTCAAAAGGTCATGTTGTTCATGCTTGCATGAAAAAACATGACTTTGGGACCCGCAAAAACATGAGAAAGTAGCCCGAACAGGGCGGATTTCGAATGTTTTTAGGATTGTGGGAGCACATCGTGCGGAACAATCCGTGGGTATCAGAAGCAAACTATTTGATTTAGGAGAAAAACATGATTTCAGGAAAAAGAATACAAAACAGACGCTTTTCAGCGATTACAGCCATATTATTGCTTTCATTTTTCATCATCTTATCTGCCGCCGGCTGTTCCAAAAGAACCGATTCAAACAGCGGAACGGGCACCGGCACAGAAACTAACCTACCGACTGCCGATACCGGAACCGAAGAGACGGATTCCGACACCCCTGGCAGCATTCCCGGAAACGGCTCAGCCTCAGAATCCCCCGCAGCTTCATCCGGAATCATGAAAGTCCACTTCATAGATGTGGGCCAGGGAGATGCTATACTGGCTGAATCAGGCGGACAATATCTGCTGATCGATGCCGGCGAAAACACCCAGGGGGATGCCGTATGCAGGTACCTCCGCAGCCTGGGCGTTTCAAGGCTCGACTATATCATATGCACCCATCCACACAGCGACCACATCGGCGGGATGGATACAGTCATCAGTTCCTTTGATGCCGGAATAATAATCATGCCTGACGTAATCGAAACCACCCGGACTTTTGAAGCTGTCCTCGATGCCATCTCAGCAAAAGGACTTACGATTACGAAAGCAGCCGTCGGAACTTCTTATGCCCTCGGCTCTGGCAGCTTTAGAATCATCGCCCCCAATGGCAGCGGATATGACGATATTAACGATTACAGCGTAGGAATAAGGCTTACGAATGGCAGCAATTCCTTTCTGCTTGCGGGAGATGCCGAAGCCCTGTCTGAAAGGGAAATGCTCGAAAGCGGAACCAGCCTGTCGGCCGATGTCTTAAAACTCGGCCACCACGGCTCGTCCTACAGCAGTTCCGACGATTTTCTCGATGCCGTGGATCCATCTTATGCAGTGATTTCAGTCGGTACGGGAAACCAGTACGGCCACCCTTCTTCTGAAATTCTTGCCAGCGTCAGCGAAAGAGATATCCAGATTTTCAGAACCGACAGGCAGGGTACTATCATCTTCACCTCAGACGGGAATTCCCTGACCGTAAGCACTGTCTTAGGCGCCTCAAGCACGAATTCCTCAGATCCTTCCACTTCATCCGGCCCTGTTTCGGATTCCGGTTCCGCGCCGGCTGACGCTTCAGCTTCTGATGCCGTTATGGCTGGATCTGAACCCATTGATGGTAATGTAATTGTCCATACTACGAAAACCGGAAAAAAATATCACTCTGCCGGCTGCATTTATTTGAAGAGCGATATCGCTGCAACCCTCGATGAGGCCCTTACAAGAGGGCTTGAGCCCTGCTCTGAGTGCAGCCCGCCGGTAAAACAGATAACAAACTAATAAGGAGGTTCTCCATGATAGAAAAATTGATTATCGACAGGTTCGAAGGCGGCTTTGCTGTATGTGAAAAAGATGACTTATCCTTTATAGACATTCCCGTTGAAAGACTCCCCCGTGGAGCGGCCGAAGGCAGCTTTCTCTTCTTGGACGCAGACGGCTCTATTTCCCTGGACGAAGCCGGCACCCGGCTGCAAAGGAAAAGGATACAGGACAAATTCAACAGCCTCTTTAAATAAGAAAGAAGGTATTTTATGTGTGGCAGATACTACGTCGACGATTCGACCTCAAAAGAAATCCGGAAGATTCTAGAGCAGCTGGATGCAAAAGTAAAGGACTTTCCAAAACTGACCGGTGAAATCTTCCCTTCCATGCCCGCTCCCATCCTGGCAGCCCCGGACCGGAAAATAGCACCTGACATTTTCAAATGGGGCTTCCCCGGGTTCAAGGGCAAAAGCGTGATCATCAATGCCCGCTCGGAGACTGCCTTTGAAAAGCCCATGTTCCGCGAAAGCCTCCTGAGCCGCAGATGCATCATCCCGGCCAGCGGATTCTATGAATGGGATTCCTCAAAAAACAAAATTTTCTTTTCTGTTAAAAATTCCGGCATCCTGTATATGGCCGGCCTTTACAACAACTTCAAAGGCGAGAACCGCTTCGTCATTCTGACCACGGAAGCAAACAGCTCCATCGCGGATGTCCACGACCGAATGCCCCTTGTTCTTACGGAAGATGCTATGGAATCCTGGCTTCTGGACAGTTCCGGCACAGACCGCATACTCCGTTCTGAACCGCCTGTCCTTGCCCGTTCATTTGATTATGTGTAACTATTCAGGACTACGTCCTTCATAGTCACTGATGATGCACACAAATTGCAAAATCAGCAATCTGGCGCATGCAGTTCTCGGGTTTTTATGCAAATTCAGCATAAAAACACCTCGCGAGACAGTGGTTCTGAGCAGTTATGATTATGTTCAAAACAGGCTGGAATTCTAGCCTGTTTTTTGTTGATTATTGCCACTACAAACAGAACATGTGTTCTGTTATAATAGTAACAGTTCAGTAACTGTTCAGAAAGGAGGTTTTCGGATGGACCGTATTATTTTCCATATTGACGTCAACAGCGCCTTTTTAAGCTGGGAAGCCGTATACCGGATCAGACATCTGGGCTGCACTGAAGATCTCCGGGATATCCCCTCCGCAGTCTGCGGCGACATCAAAAAAAGGCATGGGATTATTCTGGCCAAATCCCATCCCGCAAAGAAATTCCATATCCAGACAGGGGAAACCATCTCCGATGCCCAGAAAAAATGTCCGGGCCTTATCCTCGTACCTCCTCACTACAACCTGTACGAGACTTCATCCAAAGCCTTTTTGAGCATCCTGCAGGAATATACCCCTGATGTCGAACAGTACTCCATCGACGAAGCCTTCATGGACATGACCGGCACCCAAGGGCTTTTCGGCTCCCCTGTCGTGGCAGCCACCCACATCAAGGACAGAATTTTTACCGAACTTGGTTTTACCGTCAACATCGGGGTCTCGACCAACAAACTGCTTGCAAAGATGGCCGGAGATTTCAAAAAGCCCAACCTCGTGCATACCCTCTTTCCTGAAGAGATTGCCGAAAAAATGTGGCCTCTCCCTGTTTCCGAGCTGTTTTTTGTCGGACGGGCAACCACCAGAAAGCTTTTTTCATTGGGAATCATAACCATAGGCGACCTTGCAAAAGCGGATCCCGCCATGCTCAGGGCTCACTTCAACAAACACGGGGAACTCATCTGGAACTTTGCAAATGGGATGGACGTGTCCCTTGTAGAAAAGGACCAGCGTTCTAATAAAGGCTATGGGAACAGCACTACGATTGCAGCCGACATCTCGGATGAATCTGCAGCAAAGATGGTGCTCCTTGCCCTGGCAGAGACCGTATCCACCAGGCTAAGGAAGGACTTCAAAAAAGCCGGGGTCATATCTGTGAGTATTAAGGACTGTGAATTCCGTTCATGCTCGCACCAGGTCAGCCTCTACTCTTCCACCAACATAACCCGCGAGATACACCAGGCTGCATGCAGACTGTTTGACGAGCTTTGGGAAGGTGCGCCCATAAGGCTTCTCGGAATCCAGACCAGCCGGATCGTCGATGAGGACGATGCGAGGCAGCTCACCCTTTTTGAAGACTGCAATTACGAAAAGCTCCAGAAAGTGGATGCCGCCATAGATAAGATTCGCGGAAAATACGGCATAGACTCCATAAAAAGAGCCTCTTTCCTGGAAAGTCCCACAGACCATATGTCCGGGGGGATTTCACGAGAAAAGAAGACTCCCGATTACAACAATCTGAACTTGAAATAAAGCAGCTCTTCAGAGCAGTGGCTATGAAGGACGTAGTCCTGAATAGTCACTTTGCGAATAAGTATCATACGATGTCTCAACTATAGAACTACAGAAAGGCAGGGCAGACGGGTTTTTATTTGTCCGGCAGGTTCCAGGCAGGCTAAAGGCCCCATGTGATTATGAATATACCGTTAGATGCCATCGCTGCCTTTAATACCGTCGGCGGCATTAAGCCGGCCTATATACGGATGGAGGATGAAGCCCACAGGCTCCACACCTATAAAATTGCAAATATAGAGTTTACAAAGGACGAAAACTACTCCGGGGTCCAATCCCTACTATTCGTCTGCAACGTGGATATGGGGGACTGCATGAAATGCATCAAGATAAGATACCTGATTGACACCCACAAGTGGCTCCTGGTTTCTTAATGCCTTTCTAATGCTTTCCTGATGCTTTTTACAGACTTGCCGCGAATGCCTTCTCAAATCTGCGGGCCAGCTCCCTGATTATATCTGTTTTGTCATCATGCGCTTCAGGGCTGCGATCCAGATCGATGCAGTCAAATCCGGCTTTGGACAAGGTACCCTCGATCAGCAGTCTGCAGGCTTTTGTTACCTCACTGCAATCCAGAAGGCCCCAGTCCAGCTGGTCAAGAAGGTGCGCATACAGTGATGCCCCAACTACCATCCCTGATTCTCCTGCCGCCTCCTCCACCTTTTCCTCCAGGCATTCCCGTGAAGGGCAGCCGGAATCCCCGTTCTTTTCCAACAGCTCCAGAACGCCCGCCCTGGTCATGCCGAATCTCTCCATCCTGCTGAATACGCTATGCTGGCTTTTCGGATTGGCATCTGTCTGTTTATCGAGAGCCTCCCTGACGGCCGACATGACGGTCTTCCCTATCATTTCGCCCAGCATGCTGTGCTTGCCTGCATCGGTAAGCTTCACATCTGACGATGGGTTTCCGATCAGAATGGCTTTGTCCGTTCCTGAACCAGTTGCAATCCCATTAGAATATCTGCTTGGCAGCAGAAGTTCCTGTATCGCAGCCGTCTTCGCTTCTGTTACAGTCATCAGGGCCGATGCCAGTACAGATTGAGAAACTTTTGCGTCAATTACCAGCATGATGTTGATGGTTCCGTCTGTCTGGCCCGGCATTTTCTGATTCCGCAGGATGGTTTCAAACCCTCCATCCTTCTCATACCATGCCGCCGGATCCCCGGCCCTGCCCCCGTTCACATCTATTCCTCCCGTTACGATGGCTGTAACGGTCACCCCTTCATGGGATATTTCCCTGATGGAGACGTTCTTCATCTGGGCAGCTGTACACATGCCCGTGGTCTTTTGGGCATCAAAGCCTAGTTCCGATGCAGTCAGCCGCATATGTTCTTTCAGCGTAGGGGCTTTCATGCTGCTCATGACCGTCTTGCCATGGCTTGAATCATAGTTGAATACAGAATCCAGGTCTTCCCTGTATCCGCCGTTCCAGGCGCAGGTCGACAGCACATTCCTCCTGCCTGAAAATTCAATTTTTATGACGTCTCCCTCGCGGAACGCCTCGTCGCCTGTTGAAAGTTTTTTCAATAACATCAGATTTCTGTTCCCTTCCCTCTAGATATTTTAAATCTGTTCATTCATTGCATTCAGCATTTCCCTGGTCCTGGCTTCACCGCTAACATCTGCAAGTATGAAAAGATAATCCCCTGCTTTAATTTCCGTTCCACCTTTTGGAATAATTTCCCTTTCTCCGCGTTTTACGCCTACAAGAAGGATCTTTTCCGGCCATTCTATCGCCCTGACATGGCAATCCTCAAATTCCGATCCATGCTGTACAACAATTTCTATCAGAATTTTCCTGCTGTGTTCCCTTTCTGAATCAACATGCTCTTTTTTAATCAGGTTCTCCAGAAGTGCATCATATATTGGAGGACTCTTCAAAAGATCAGCTGCAACATATGCAGTCACTGCCACAACGGTAAGGGACAGCATGTGGGTAAAGGATCCTGTCATCTCCATGATGAGGACAATTCCCGTTATCGGAGCTCTGACTATCGCCGTAAAATATCCCGCCATGGCAAGGATGACAAAATTGTAAAAAAAATCACTTTCGATTCCAAAATAATTGATAGATATTCCTGCGAAAATAGCGCCCACTGATGCTCCCAGTACCAGAAGCGGAAAGAATATGCCTCCCGGTGTTCCTGAACCAAAGCTCACTGCTGAAAATATGAATTTCAAAATAAATATGATACTAATGAACCAGATTCCGTTCTGAAGAGTCAGCTCCTCAATGATCCTGTGACCTCCTCCAAGAACCACAGGAAAAGCGAGGCCCAATATTCCAGCCATCATGAAAGGTATGATTGGCCTGGTACGTTCGTTCAGAAACTTCATTTTTCCATAAAGCTTCTGGGTCTTCAGCAACGCATAATTATAAAACGCACCCATGATCCCCATAATTATTCCAAGTAGTATGAGCATCCAGTAATCTCTCAGTGGAATGGCTCTGGTCACCTCAAATTCAAAAACCGGCGCTATCCCGAACACTTCCTTTGAAAGGAAATCTGCTGCAACAGCTGCTGACATCGTTGAAAGCAGGATTACTGGAGAAAAATATTTAAAAATCTCTTCCAGCGCAAACACAACACCTGCCATAGGAGCATTGAAAGCTGCAGCCAGTCCTGCACTTGCGCCGCTCGCCATAAGTATCTTTCTTTCCAGACGGCTTTTCCCAACTTTCTTTCCGATTCCTTCTGCAATACTAGCCCCCAGTTGTATGGATGGGCCCTCCCTTCCAAGCGACAGGCCGGCGGATATCGCTATGGCTCCTCCGACAAATTTACTACAGAGTATATGCAGCCAGTTTTTTCTTTTAGCAAAATATCCCCCAAGTATTCCCTTTAATTGTGGTATACCACTTCCTGAAATCATGTTATTCTTTGAAACCAGAAATCCGACAAAATAAGCCGCAAGGCATAGTCCGGCCAACAAAACCGGAATCATATGCAGGTTTTCCCTCATAAATCCATACATCCCGAAAGCAAATTCTTCAGCATAGGTAAGTGTAATCCTGTACATTACAACCACCCCTCCTGCAGCCATACCCACAAGCAGGCTCTTAAAAATAAGTGCTATCTTTCCGTAATTGTCATCAGTCAGTATCTTATAATTATTCTTCATTTCAGTTCACTCCAATATCTGATTTGTTTTTTTATCCCCGCTTCTGGTCCAAGTGGATTCATATAGCGAATATGTTCAGTCGGCTATATCCGTCGACTCTCTGTATGCCTGCCTTTTTTTTATTCCCCTCATGATTTTTGCGAACTGATATGAAAACATCGTTGCAGTAACTGTCACCGCAATGAAATCTGCCACCGGCTCTGCCAGATATACCGCCCTGACCCTGTCTTCCATAAAAAGAGGCAGTATATAGATCAGAGGAATCAGCAGTATGATTTTTCGCAGAAGTGCCAGGAATACGGATGCTTTTGCGTTTCCAAGGGCAACGAATGTCTGCTGGCAGCTGATCTGTATTCCAAACAGAAATGATACTGCCATATAAATTCTAAGAGCTATGACAGTTTCTTTTATCAGTTCCGGGCTGCTCGTGAATATCCCTGCCAGTACCTGGGGGAATAGCATTGCGAACATCCAAATAAAACCAGAATATGCAATCGATGCTTTCACAAGAATCAAAAATGTCTTCTTTACCCTGTCCCCATTGCCTGCTCCGTAATTGAAGCTGACAATAGGCTGGGCTCCCTGCGCAAGTCCGATCAATGGAAGCATCGAAAACTGCATAATGCTTGTCAGGATCGTCATAGCCCCGACAGCCAGATCGCCGCCATATCTCTGGAGCGATGTATTGAACACGATTGCTATAAGGCTCTCTGTCGACTGCATGATAAAAGGTGAAAGTCCGAGAAGCAGGCAGGGCAGGAATACCTTAAAATCAGTTCTCAGATATTTCTTCCTGATCTTCAGCATCGTCCTTTTGCCCGTTAAGAATCTGACAACCCATATCGCCGAAATGGCCTGGGATATAATCGTGGCGAGAGCGGCTCCTTTGACACCCATGCCGAAGCCGAATATGAAGACTGGATCCAGAATAATATTTGAAATTGCGCCTATTGTTACTGTCAGCATGCTCACCTTTGCAAAACCCTGAGCCGTTATAAAGGCATTCAGACCAAGCGCAAGCTGCACGAATATTGTTCCGCATGCATATATATTGATATAATCCATTGCATAGCCGATGGTATTTCCGCTGGCTCCGAACAGCATCATAATCCTTTTTCCATACAGAAGCACAAGGGCCGTCAGTATCAGAGAAATAACGACAAGGGCACCTGCACAGTTTCCAAGAATTTTCTCTGCCGTATCCTTTTCGCCTTTCCCCATCATGATGGAAGCACGGGGAGCACCGCCCATGCTGACCAGTGCGGCAAAGGCCGAGATCACGGTTATCAGCGGCATTGTTATGCCGACGCCCGTCAGCGCCGCAGCACCTATGTCCGGAATATGTCCGATATACATCCTGTCGACCATGTTGTAGAGAACATTTATGATCTGGGCCGTTACTGCAGGCAGCGCCATTGAAAACAGCAGCTTCCCGATACCCTTTGTTGCCAGTTCATTTCTTTTTAATTCTTCCATTTCTTCAACTCCATTTTCTATAGCCGATACCTTCCATGAACAGATGGCTCTGAACAGCTATTTTTTCAAACAAACAATATACATTGTATCATACAACTCCAAATCCTCGAAAGTATGATTTTAACCCACTTTGCATGTGCAGTCCGTTCGCTTCATATCCTGGCGATGCATTTTTGCTTTACAGGCGATTCGAAAAATTGCCTGTAAAAATCAGCATGTCAAATCCTCCATACCCCACCACAAAAGCCCTCTCGTAACGTTCGCCTTCGTCAATTTGCACATTCGCCATCTATCACGCAGTGATGCAAAACATGAATTGATGAGCAGCTTTATGAAGACGTTGGCACTTAGGCCGCGTATTTTGCGGCCTTACGTACCACTACGTCTTCATCTAAGCGAGAGCGCGCTGCGAATCAACATGTTTTGCATCACGTCCTCATTATTAAAACTTGTGCAAATTGACGAATACTATTTCGTAAATGGGCTTTTGACACACCACTCCTGTAAAGCAAAAAAGCCCCGCGAACCGGACTATAACAATCCGATTCAGCGGAACTCCCTTTATAAAGGCCGTGCCAGAAACCTGGCTTCCTGCAATTGTAACTATTCAGGACTATGTCCTTCATAGTTACACCTCATGCACACAAATTGCAGAAACAGCAATTTGGCGCATGCAGAACTCGGGTTTTTATGCAAGATCAGCATGAAAACGCCTTGCGGGACAGGGGGGCTGAACAGTTACCTGCAATTTTACTTTTTAAACCTGCCCAGCACTTCATTCAGCATGATCAGCAGTCTTTCCTTCTTCGCTTCTGCCTCGATGCTTCCGTCGCTGCCCTGGAGATTGAGGATACCTTCTACAGCTACATCCTGAAACATGCCAAGGGTTGATTTCTTGATCTTCATTCCTGATGTCGCATTGAAAAGCTGGATCAGCGCAGTTCCTGCTTCTTCATGAGCAAGGACATCCCCTACAGAATCCTTAATTGAGAAGTACCCTTCCTTGAATTCAAGTGACTTAACATCATTGAAGTCATCCGGGTTGAACCAGTTTGCTGCGCCCTCTGATCCGTCATCTTCTTCAACAAGGATGTATTGCTGGTTGGCTTCTGCAACCTTTTCGATCGACATTGCATCAAAGAATTCACCTGCTTTTGCATTGATCATGGTAAGTCCCTCTAAGGGAACATTTTCAAAGATGAAGATGCGGTATCCTTCTTTGACTTCAAATGATTTTCCGTTTACGAAAAGCTCAACTGAAGGCTGGTTGCTGTATACCTTTATGGTTGTCGTGCTGCCTTTACGCTGCGCATATCTGTGTCCGCAGATATGTACGAACCCCTCTTTGCTCCAGAATGCCTTATACACATAAAAGGAATCTTTTTTGATCTTTCTGTCAAGCGTCATGAGGCCTTTGTTGTTTCTTCCCTTTACGCCGCCTTCATCCCTTGCATCACAGCCGAAGTCGAACATGTTCCACACATGGGTTGCCCAGAGCCATGGCCTTTCTTCAATGATTTTAGCCATATGTTCATGGTAAAGAGCCTGGTATTCTTCCGAATAATCCTTGACCTTCGGATTATCATTGTGGTAAGTAATGATGCCTTCAGCACCATATTCTGAAAGTCCTAATGGAATTTCAGGATATCTCTGGTGGAAATCATCCAGCCATGACTCATTCTGTTCCAGCGTTCCGCCATACCATCCGAAATAATGATTGTAGCTTACCGTCTGGGTAATCCTGTTCATTTCGCTTATAACCGGAACCATCGAAACCTGCGCGATTGTTGTAAGCCTTGAAGGATCCATTTCCCGGGTGAGCCTGTCAAGCTCTTTCAGGTTTTCGATAAGCTGCGGGCTTTCGCCTCCGATTGTAATTTCGTTTGCGATTCCCCAGAAGCAGATCGAAGAATGGTTGTAGTTCTGGACGATAAGTTCTTTCATTTGGCTGATGCAGTTGTCATGTGCCGCCGGAACCTTATTCATGACTGAGATAAATGGGATTTCAGCCCATACCACCATACCCGCTTCATCACACGCGTCGAAGAAGTACTGGCTGTGCTGGTAATGCGCAAGGCGGATTGTATTTGCACCGATCTCCCTGATGAATTCCATATCCCTGTAGTGCTCCTCTTTTGTGAGGGCATTTCCTGCACCGAGAAGGTCCTGATGACGCGATACGCCACGAAGTGGTGTAAGAGTGCCGTTCAGAAAGAACCCTTTCTGAGGGTCTACGCTGTAGGTCCTGATTCCGTGTCTTGCCGATACTTCGTCGATCACTTCGTTATGCACTACCAGCATTGCTTTTGCAGCGTAAAGATACGGATCCTCTACACCCTGCCACAGATGCGGGTTCAAAAGCATTACTTTTGTTTCAGCCACTTCTTTTGCAGGACAGCTTGCACTTGCTGCCACCTTTCCTTCTGCATCTAAAAGAAGGAATTCCACAGTCTGGTTTTCCGAAGGATTCTTAACGTAAGCCTTGAAATTCACGATGGCATTTCCTTCTTCTACTGTCGAAGCGATTTCGAATCCGTTTCCGCCGAAATATTCAAGGTCAAAATGGCTTTCCATAACGGTAATGAGGTTTACATTTCTGTATAATCCGCCGTAGAAGGTAAAGTCGGCCATCTGAGGATAAATATTGTCTTTAGGAGTATTGTCAACAAGGATTGCAACCGTATTGTCCCCGTCCTGCAGGGTTTCAGTGATGTCAGCCCTGAAAGCCGAATATCCGCCTTCATGGTAAACCATTTCGATTCCGTTTACGAAGATTTTCGAAGCATTCGCAGCTGCTTCTACTTCAATAAACACTTTTTCCGCTGCCGGCTTAACGATATTTTTCACATAATAGAAGGCGCCTTTCAGGTAGTTGTTTCCGCCATCCTGTCCGTCTGCCCCATTCCATGTATGAGGAAGATTTACGATTTCGCTGTCTTCCGGTACTGCTACAGGTACTTTACCGCAATCCTTAAGGAATGCCCAGTTTTCATTTACATTTTTTATAATTCTCATAGTTGGATATTCTTCCTTTCTTGCTCTTCAACTTTCTTTTACTCTTACAGTCCGGTAAAAGATCAGGCGGAATATGAATCATTCCGCCTGGCTTCATTTCAGTTTCTGATGACCTGTTTATTATTTCTGAGCGCCACGACGTCTGATCAGTTCGGCAGAATTCTCCTGGACTTTCGCTTTTGTCAGCGGATAAGCGAATGTCATGACAAGGAATACGCCGAGGTAGCATAAGCCCGGAGCCAACGTTGCAACTGAGTAAACCTTATTGGAGACTTCCGCTGTCTGGGAAGCTGCTCCCGATGCATATCCGATTGCCGTGAGGACAAAACCGCCTAAGCCGCCTGCAAGTGCCTGTCCGACTTTACGTGAGAATGAATAGATTGCATATACGGTTCCATCTTCTCTTTTGTATGTCCTTACTTCCTGGTAATCAATGACATCTGTTACAAATGCCCAGATGATCATGTTGAAGAATCCCATTCCAAAGTATCCCACCATCATTAAAACAATAAATACGACAGGTGATTCTATCTTCAGGAAGAACATGAGCATGTAGGCCGCTGCCGCTATCAGTATGCTTACACTTCCTGATTCCTTTTTACCGAATTTTTTGGAGAGGATGGATGCAAACGGTGCTGCTGCAAGCATTGCTCCAACACTGAAAAAGCTTGTTACTGCCAGCAGTTTCGTGTTTTTGAAGTAATCCATGAAAAGGTATGTATTCATACTCTGGGATAAAATCATTGCCAACAGGAGCATCAAGGCAGCTCCGATCAATGACAACAAGGCACGATTCTTAAATATTCCTTTGAATGACTGAAGTAAGCTTACCTGCTCTTCTTTCTTAGGTGTAACCTGCACACGTTCAATCACAAATTTATAGCAGATTGTATAGCATACTATAGCCAATATTCCGAATACCACCGCTATAATCGTAAAGTTCTCCGGTACGACTACCTGGTTTCCTGCTTCGTCAGTCGTATAGATGATCAATGGAGCGATTACATTGATTGCAAGCGATGCCAGTGTACTGCCCATGCTTCTGAATGTGGAAAGAGCCGACCTGTCTCCTGCATCTGCGCTGACCACAGAAGCCATTGACCCGTAAGGAATGTTGATTCCTGTATAGCAGATGCTGCCCCATAACAGGTAGGTAACCGACATATAGATAATCTTAGCTGTATACGACCAGTCCTTTACAAAATACATATACATGAGCATACTTGCAATCGCAACCGGAACAGCCATTCTTCTGATCCATGATCTGAAACGGCCGTCTTTTGCTGGTTTCATGGTGTCACAGATACGTCCCATCCCGACGTCAGTAAATGCATCCACAAAACGTGCAGCCAGGAAGAGTGTCCCCACTATTGCTCCGCTTACCCCCAGTACTTTTGTATAAAATACCATTAAATAGCTGCTTGCAAAGATAAAGCTGAAATCATTTCCGAAATCTCCGAACATATATCCAAGCTTATCCTTGAGACCGAATGGTCTGACCTGATTGTTTTTCTGATTATTACCTGACATGTCGATGTCTCCTTCCAAATATTATGTTATTAGAATACCGTTACTATTCACTCCGTGACCAGTAACACGCTTCGCGATGCACCGGATGATGTGTTAACAATAACAGAATACCACTCTCATGAAATAACCGTTATGACTATTTCATTTACATTTGTACTATTTTTTGGTATTATAATCTCAAAACAAATATTGTACTTGTACTGTGACAATTTCCACAATACCATGCCGCTCAGAAAGGAGATTCGCAATGAACGATTTCCCGATCAATCTCATACAAGACCTGATCCAGTCAACCCTCGGCATAGACGTGCACCATTTTCAGCCCCCCTATGATGATATGGAGCTCATGGACAGGGGGCTTTACAAGGCTCTTAACCGGGATTTTGATTACAGAACCATACTGGAACTTGACATCTTTCAGAACGCCCAGAAAAACTACATACATTTTATACAGAACAGCCTTGATCTGAACTATGCTTTCCTGCTGATTCCCGACACTTCCGAATACGAATTTCTGACTATCGGTCCCTATATTTTCGAAATCCCCGACGATGCCTTTTATAAAAGGATTATGGACAAAAACCAGTTTCCTGCCTCTCTCCTGCCTACGATCAAAAACTATTTCCAGACCATACCCGTGACCATAGAGTGCTCAATTATTGCATCCGTGCATACGATAGCCTCGTACCTCTTCCCTTCATACGATCCAAAAAACATCAAAATATTCCAGGCATCTGCAGGATTTGATTATTCCGAAGAACCAGATGCGGCATTGAATTTTTCGATGGAAATCCTGGAGCAACGGTATGCAATTGAAAACGATCTGCTTGAGGCAGTCAAGGCCGGCGACTCCGATTCAGCGCTCTACTATATTCAGAAATTCACACAGAAATACGTGCCCAGGCGATTTGAAAATCCCTTGAGAAATCTAAAAAACACACTGCTCATACTAAATACGCTTTGCAGGAAAGCTACAGAAGCAGGAATGGTGCATCCCTTCTATATTGACAAACTTTCCGAAAAAATCGCAGTACAGATTGAAGCCATTACGGATTCGACTCTGCTTTATCCAATGACAAGCGATATCACACGCAAGTATTGCATGCTTGTAAAGAACTATTCCCTTGCCGGCTACTCCCATACCGTAAGGAAGATGATCAACTACATCAATCTGAACCTGAGTTCTCCCCTGTCCCTCAGTGTAATAGCCGAGGCGCTGAATCTGAATCCGACCTATCTGTCCGCACAGTTCAGGAAGGAATACGGCACCACACTGACGGACTTCATCCATGCACAGAGGATACAGGCAGCCATAAAACTGCTGAATTCCACTGAACTTCCGATTCAGGAGATTGCCGATAAAATCGGGCTGGATGACCTCAGTTATTTTTCTAAGCTATTCAAAAAGCAGCTGGGCATGTCGCCTCTGAAATACCGGCAGATCGTAAAAGCGCAGGATAAGTCTCCGACTTAACAGGCGCTTTCATCCGCCCTGCTGGATTTTTTCTTCAGCATTATGATTTCAGCACCGAATGCTTCTGCCTCTGCTTTGTCATGGGTCACGATGATTGTAATCTTATTTTTTACTTTTTCCTTAATATACTCTGTTGCCTTGTGTTTGAGTTTGGCGTCCAGGCCTTTCAGCGGTTCGTCCATGATAACGATGTCCGGATCTGTAATAAGGGCACGCACGAGAGCTATTCTGCGTTTCATGCCTCCGCTGAGCTCTGACACCGGTTTTCCCCGGTAATCCTCAAGTCCCACCTTGGAGAATTCCTCCTCAATATCCTTCCTTGTTATCTTTTTATCCACGACCAGCTTTATATTTCCAATTGCATCAAGCCCCTCGCAGAGACGGTCCTCCTGAAATACCGCGGACAACCTCTTCCCGCTTATTCCTGAAACAGTCCCACTGTCTGGATCCATCAGCCCCAGCAGGATGTTCAGCAGCGTGGTCTTGCCCGCTCCCGAGGCACCCATGATGCAGGTTATGGAGTTGTCTCCGAATTTAGCGCTGAAGCCCTCAAGCACTGTCTGCTGTTCGAATTTCTTCTTTAAATCAATGATTTCAACTGCCATATCTCTTTACCCGTCTTTCCACGAAATGTATCGCTCTCATGACTGTTTTTTCAAAAAACACGCTGATTATAATAATGACTATGGTCCATGCAAAAAGCTCCTTTGTCATAAGGTAAAGCTTGGCCTCATAAAGTCTCGCTCCTATCGAACGGGATGGAAGGCCGATTACCTCTGCTGCAATCCCTGACTTCCAGCAGAAACCAAGGCCTACCGAACAGGCTGAGATAAAATACGGCATAACGGCAGGAATATAGATGTAGATCATTTTTTTCATACGCGGAACCCGGAATACCTTTGCCATCTCAAGAAGCTTCTGATCCGTGCTCTGTATCCCCTGGAGCATGTTGCTGTAGACAACAGGCAGCACCATCAGAAATGAAATCAGGACCGAAAGGTTCTTTGAATGCACCCAGATCAATGCGATTATGATAAATGAAGCTACCGGTGTCGTCTTTATAATAACCATAGGCGGTGCAAGGATTTCCCTGACCAGCCTGCTCCTATGTGAACATGCGCCCAGCACGATGCCGGCTGCAATCGCCATGAAAAATCCCAGAACAATTCTCGAAAACGAATACATGACCGACTGCCAGAACTCTGCCTCCCGAAACAGCCCCCACAGTGCTCCCATGACTGCAAAAGGAGATGCCAGAAGCATCTCCCTGCCTACAGCCATGCTGAGGACCTGCCATACCGTAATCCAGAAAAGGACTGCTGCTATTTTATATCTGTTGTCTGTAATATCCCTTTTCAGTTTACCCATCATCCGTTCCTCCACTGCTTTTATTTCTTCAGATAATAGAAATCATCACCCGGCATTTTCCCCCCGACCGAATTCGGATTCTGTCCAAACAGAACTTCCAGGTATCCGCTTACCTTTTCCTTCATCTCATCCCCGCCAATGAACGTGATATTGCACAGCGGGATCGCCTTTTCTGTGACATCTGCCTTGAAAATCTCAAACTTCTCAACAAGGGCAGCCGCGTCGCCAGCATTCTCATTTACGTAAGCTGCTGAATCCTTGTATTCCTCCAGAAATGCATCTACTGCTTCCTGGTTTTCCTCAAGAAAGTCCTTCCTGACAACAACTACGCCTGTTACGATACCGCTTCCGTCGTTACTGATTTTATCCCATTCCTCCTGAATGTCAATCGCAATCCTTACCTTATCGTTGCTCATCATGACTGTGGTGACATAAGGCTGTGGAAGCACCGCTATGGCATCCTCTGAGCTGCTGAGTATGGACGCCACCTCAGTGGCCTCTGCCTTGTATTCAATTGTCAAATCTGAAGCCGGATCTATCCCGTTCGACTGAAGCAGATAATTGAGGGTATATTCCGGAGTCGTTCCTTTTCCTGTTGAGTAGACTGTCCTGCCTTTCAAGTCCTCCACTGAACTGACTGACATGCCTGTCTCAATTACATAAAGGACGTTCAGCGTATTGATTCCGGCAAGCATGATCCCACCCTCAGTCTTGTTATAAAGCACAGATGCAAGGTTGCATGGAACAGCAGCTATATCGATTTCGCCCTTCACGAGTGCCGCACTGATTTCATCCGCTGTGCCTGCCACCTTGAACTTATAATTGTTGGCAGCCTCTCCATTTGCAGCAACCTCCATCATCTTCACCATGCCGATTGAGGTTGCTCCTTTAAGCCCGGCGATGCTGATATCCATTTTTTCTGCCTGCCCGGTTTCTTCCTCTCCGGTTTCTTCGTTTCCTGTTTCTGCTGTGGTCTTTTCACTTGCGGTATCACCGTTTCCGCCTTCCGAACCACTGCACCCTCCTATCATGGTAACGCTTAACATGATGACTATCAAAACTGACATTAACTTCTTCATTTTAAATCCCCTTTCTTATATCGAAGTATGTTTGTACCTATATTTGTAAGTATTCCGCCTGTATTCTCCGGTTACCATTCACTCCGTGAACAATAACACGCTTCGCGATGTAAAAACGACGTGTGAACAGTAATATCCTCAGCCCTTACTTTGACATAATTATAACACTTTAATTCCTGTTTCACATCAGAAAATGTTATAATAAATATGTGCTACAGCACAAATCCAAAGACAAAGCATCTGTTCTATTCCGAAAGGGGTGTCCGAAATGCCATCTAACGCAGGAAAAAGAGGCTCCAACCCAAATGATTCCGCATGGTTTACCGGTGAAGCTCTTGCCAGGCTCGCAGCTGCCCATAAGGATGTCAGCTGGCTCCTTGACCGCGGCTATAAAACAGACTCCATAATCGAATTTACAGGGAACCGGTACCAGTTATCTGCCAGACAGAGAAATGCCCTGAAAAGAGCAGCCTCCTCAAGTATCCAGAACAAAAGGCGAAAATCCGCTATGCTGCCTTTCGAGGCCGCAAAACATGGATGCCTCTATGTCGACGGATTCAACCTGATTATTACCCTTGAAGTCGCTTTATCCGGAAGTCCCATCATCAAAGGAAGTGACGGGGTTTTAAGGGATCTTGCCGGACTGAGGGGAACCTACAGTCTGATTGCGCAGACAGACAAGGCTCTGGATCTTATCGGCAGATGCTTGCGGGAACTTTCCGTGCCGGAGGCTGTCTTCTATCTGGATTCGCCCGTATCGAACTCCGGCCGTCTGAAAAAGAGCATTCTTGAACATGCCAAGAACTGGGAAATGCCTGTCCAGGTAGTGCTCGTACCTAATGCAGATGTGATGTTTTACGGAATGGAACGGGTCGTCAGCGGCGATTCCATCGTCCTGGACCGATGCTTAAGCTGGTTCAACCTTTCTCTTAAAATCATAGGCGACTACATAAAGGATGCTTGGATCATAGACTTCGACAGCACATCAATACTCCTCCAGTCTCCAAAAAAGACATGATTCTTTATTGCCTAAAAGGCCCTCCGGGACGGCTATGCTTCAACCGTCCCGGAGGGCCTTTTCTATAAAATGCGCTATCAGAAGTTCGGCTCACGCCATCCATACTTGCCATGTAGCTCCACAAATCTGACGTGTTCAATAACCTCGCTGTCGACTTCATCCTTCATATCTTTGGTAACGAGAACCAGTTCCTGCATATCCGGCGGTCCCACCGGAATTACCATCCTGCCACCCGGCTTCAGCTGATCGATGAGTTCCTGGGGCAGTTCGCTTGCCGCAGCTGTGACCATGATCCTGTCATAGGGTGCGTTTTCCTCCCATCCCTCGCTGCCGTCTCCGACCTTGAACACGATGTTCTTATATCCCATCTCCTCAAGCCTGTCCTGGGCTTTTACGGACAGCTCCTGAATCCGTTCGACCGTGAATACCTGGCCGGAAAATTCTGCAAGGAGCGCCGTCTGATACCCGGAACCTGTTCCGATTTCCAGAACCCTGCTGTCCTTCTCCGGTCCCAGAAGCCTTGTCATCTCAACTACCAGGCTTGGCTGCGAAATCGTCTGTCCGTAGCCGATCGGCAGAGCTTCGTCTACTCCCGAATATGGTTTGTATTCGTTATCTATAAACGCCGACCTGTCGAGTTTCTTAAAAAAAGCAAGCAATTCATCATAATTCATGGCAATCGCCTCCCGCGCTTTCCTTATTATCTAATTCTAACACGCTTCTCTATGTCTGTCACTTTTCCGGAACGGGCTGACACACAGGGCAAAAATAGACATTCCCGATTGTCTTCCCTTTGATTTTTTCGTTAAGCTGCCTTGCGATATTGTTGCTTTCTGGTATTTCTATCATAATCATCTCTCCTAGCTGACAATGCTTTAAACAATCGTACAATTCGTGATGCAATTCTATTAATTTTCAGTTTATATTTTTATTTTGTGTGATTTGTGCTATAATTATCCTGTCAAAAACACATAGTCTGTGTTTCAATTTCAAGAAGGAGGTTTTGTTATGAGTTACTTGAAAAGTCTGTGGTATTCCTTTTTCGAGGCAATTCCCGGCCTGATTACCGCAATACTCCTGCTGCTGCTTGCATGGGTTGTCGCTACCATTGCCAGAAACCTGGTAGTGAAACTCCTGAAAAAATCAAAAGCAGAGAAGTATACGAATAAGGTGGGGATTGTTGACGAAACGACGGGCAGTTCGGTCGACTTTATAGGCAAACTGGTTTTCATCGTTGTTTTCATTTTATTCCTGCCCGGCGTCCTTGATAAGCTTGGCATGCAGAATGTTTCAGCTCCGATTGCCCTGCTGGCTTCCCGGTTCCTCAATTTCATTCCAAACCTCATTGCTGCAGGCATTATCCTGGTTGTAGGCATTTTTGTTGCCAAAATCATCAGGCAGCTGCTGACGCCTGTCCTGAAACGGCTTAATGTCGACAAACTCCAGGAGAAAAGCGGTCTTGCAGCTTCCGAAGGCACAAAACTCTCATCACTGATTTCCTATGTCGTATACGTCCTGATCCTGATCATGGTCATCATTGCAGCTTTACAGGTCCTGAATATTTCCGCAATCTCACTGCCTGCAGTTGCCATGCTTAATAAGATTCTTCTGTTCCTGCCAAATATATTCGTGGCTATCGCGATTGTCATCATTGGAGTGTTTATTGCAAAGCTTGTTGGAAAGCTGTTAACGGAAATCCTGTCAGGTGTTGGCGCTGACGGAATCATAAAAAAGATAGTAACAGATGAAAGCTCAAAGCTTCAGCAGTTTTCCCTCTCCAAAGCGGTCGGCGGAATCGTAAAATATATTATCATACTTCTTTTTGCCGTTGAAGCCATAAATGTCCTGAACCTGGAAGTGCTGGAGTTTGCAGGCGAAGCAATCATCTCCTATCTGCCGTTTGCAGTCAGTGCCGTCATCATTATAGGAGCCGCCCTTCTCCTTGCCACCTGGGTTGAAGGCCTCATCCGAAAGCACTTTCCACATGCGGGGTTCTCAGCCCTGGCAGCAAAATGCATCATAATCGTTCTTGCTTCCTTTATGACCCTTAACCAGCTCGGTATTGCAACATACATCGTAAATGCGGCTTTCATCATTGTTCTGAGCGCATTTGCTGTTGCCTTTGCCGTAGCCTTCGGTATTGGCGGACGGGAATCAGCTGCAAAACTTCTGAAGAAATTTGAAGGCAGCATGAACGCCGAACCCCCAAAGGATAAAAACGAATAAATTCCTAAAACAATCCGGACACGGCGATCCTCCCTGCTGTGCCCGGATTGTTTTTTTTGTGCTTTTTACAAGCTCTATTTCATGTCATTTCCAATCGGCCTGCGTTTTTTCAGGGTGACTGCTGCCATGATCACCACTGCTGCCTGAAGCATCAGATATCCGGCAACAGGTGCACTATCCCGCGTGTTTGGCGCAGTGCTGGAATTCGCATTCACCGTTGACTTAACAAGTATCGCCGTTACAGGATTTATGGTTATGGTAGTCGTAGTCGTATAGCTGAATGTATAATTTTTAGCAGCATTTCCACCGCTGTATGTGACGGCAAGCACTGCGCTGGTTACGGGAGCTGCTGTGCTTCCGTAATTCTGTCCTGCCAATGGTTTCTGAAAACCTGCGATATTGGATTCCGTATCGCTGCCGACGAATCCTGTCACATTTACAACGAGAGCCGGAATGGCCTGGCCGCTTGTTATGGTTACGGGGCTTACGCTTACAGCCAGAGGCTTAGGTGCGACCGTAATGCTGACTTCCCGGCTCATAGGATTGTAATTGCTGTCACCGGCTTTTGTCACCGTTATTTTTGCAGTTCCTGCACCTTTTACCGTGACATTTCCCAAGGAGTCCACTGTGAGCACGTCAGCATTATCTGAAACGAACGAATATGCAGTTCCAGTTCCGCTGCCTCCCGCTGGTATAAGTTTAAAGCCGGAATCGCCATACACGACCGTTGCGGGAACTCCGCCCACTGTCAGTTCCGTCTGGGTTCCTTTGCTGATTTCAAAAGCTGCTGCTGCGCTTGATACGCTGTTATTGAAACCATCACTTGACACTTCCGCTGTCAGACTATAGGTGCCAGCCACCATATTGGCCAGTTCCAGGCTGGCTGTTCCGCTGCTGTCAGTTGCAGCTGTTCCCAGAAGAACTTCTCCATTATAGAATCTGACAGTCTGTCCGCCTAATGTACCGAAATAGCTGCTCAGTGCGGCTGTCACGGTTATTTTTGACACCGGATAAGTCTGTGGCGAAACAGGTACTGCTGCCGGAACAGAAAGAGCAGGGGTATTCTTGCCCACCTCTATGCTCAGGACACCGCTGGCTGCACCTGTGTTTTTGCTGTCACCGGCATATTCAGCTGTTATCGAAAGGCTTCCCAACGCTGTCGGCGTGTAGAGGAATTCTGCCGTTCCGCTGCTTACCGCCGCCGAACCGATCACTGTTCCGTCATTTTTGAACACCACCGTTCCTGTCGGGCTGTCGGCTCCTGATAACACTGCCGTCAGCGTCATTTCATTGCCGACTGCTGCAGGGCTTGCATCCGAACTTACAGAAATCGTCGGATCAGCCATTGGCGTAACGGGTCCCGAAGCCAGGGATTCCGAGCCGGGACCTGCTGCGTTCACGGCCTTTACTGTAAACGTATAAGCAGTGCCGTTTGTAAGCCCCTCTACCGTAACCGGACCTGAATCTCCGCTCGCTGTGATTCCCCCCGGATAAGCAGTAACCACATAGCCGGTAATAGGGCTTGTTCCCGTATCGACCGGAGCGGTGAAGCTGACAACAGCCTGTCCATTGCCAGGAACGGCGCTGACTCCTGTCGGTGCTCCCGGAGAACCGTTACGGATGACGTAGGCAGACGCCGGGTAGCTGTTCAGGTCAGCCACATCCACCACAAGCCCTTCATCAGGAATATAGGTCGTGCTTTCCCCGCATTCGCATGCATCATTATTGGCGATGTAGTAGCCATAGTAATCAAGGCCGATATATAAAAATCCCAATTCATTGAGGGCCCAGACAGTTCCCCAGTCTGAGATGGTCTTTACAAATGTACCGTCCGCCTCATACAGATTCAGCTTCACATTGTATGCATCCGGATACGCATCCGGATCATCCTGAACTGCCGTGTCATCAAACTGGACATACCTGTCACCGCCCGGTCCCCAGTCAACAAGTGTGCCCTCATTTGCGTCATAGATATCACCGAAGAATCCCAGCGTAAGCGGGGTACCGCCTACCGGATACATCGGAACCCGGACGCAGTCAAATATCTGATCCTTACCGTATTTTCCGGCAAACAGCCCTTCCTGGCTTCCCGCTGCATATGATTCTGCTGCATCCATAAATGGAAGCACCTCCGCAAACAGCATTGAAAGAACAATTAACAGTGCCAATACAGCCCTTGCTGATTTTCCTTTGAAAATCCTTTTCCTCTTTCCAGTCATATCATTTCCTCCCATCGTTGTGTTAAAGTTAAGCGTTTATGAATGTTTGTTTCAGACACACTGCTGTATATCAGCGAAAACGGATTCAGACACTCCGCTTCGCTTCTAACTCATAACATATGGCAGGGCTAAAATCATTTATTTTAAAATCACCCTGCTGGCTGCTGCTTATTCATTGATTTCTTTGAAGAAAGATAATGCTATTTCAGATTTGCATTACATTGTTTTTCTTTACAGGTTTTATTGAATTTTACGCATATTATCTCTTTTTTTAATTCTTTACGAAAATTATAGCACATTCTTTTCTGAAACGCACCAAAAAATCCGTATTTTCGCTATTTATCCACCAAAACATCAATTCACCAGTTTTTCGCCTGATACTTTCAACGTTTTATTTACACTTTCTCGTTTATAGCTTATAATTTGCTTAATAGCAGATAATTGTTTTTCTTTTGTATTGTTAACAGTTTTTCGTATTGCCTGTCCATTTTAGCCGTTTCCAAATCAACCTGCTCCTGAAAAGCAATCTACTGCAGCGATATATGAATGCATCAGATTTTGAAATCCTAAAGGAGGCCTATTTTATGGAAACTATTAATAAAGGATACATAAAATCCATACATGGCAGTGTCATTGAGGCCGTGTTCAGCCAAGAGCTTCCATCCATAAACAACAAACTGATTACAGGCGACAATGGTCAGATTGTCTTTGAAGTCATTTCCTATTTAAATGAGCAGACCGTTCAAGCCATAGCACTGACTTTTACTGCCGGTATTGCACGCGGCGATCCCATCACAGACACAGGGACGGATATTCAGGTCCCGGTTGGCACTGAAATTCTGGGGAAGATGTTTGACGTATTCGGAAACCAGCTGGACGAAAGTCCCCCTATGAAAAATCCCCAATTCAAATCCATCCATCAAAAACCGATTCCTTTCTCCAGGCGCAGCACTTCTGATGAAATCTTTCTTACAGGAATCAAGGCAATCGATGTCCTGACTCCGCTTGCGAAAGGTGAGAAGGCAGGTCTGTTCGGAGGCGCTGGCGTCGGCAAGTCAGTGTTGATTACCGAACTGATAAACAATACTGCCAGCAGGACAAAGGGATACAGTATTTTCTGCGGTATTGGTGAACGTTCCAGAGAAGCCGAAGAATTATACCGGGAAATAAAGGATGCCGGCGTCCTTGAGAATGCAACCCTGATTTTTGCGCAGATGAATGAACCACCGGGCGCCCGTTTCCGCGTCGGTCATGCAGCGCTTACCATGGCGGAACATTTCCGGGATGTCGAGAAAAAAGATATCCTCCTGCTGATTGATAATATTTTCAGGTTCATTCAGGCTGGATCCGAAGTATCCGGACTGATTGGAAAAATGCCTTCCCGGGTAGGCTACCAGCCGTCTCTGGCAAGCGAGCTCTCTGAGCTTGAAGAGAGGATTTCCAATACGGCTTCCGGATCAATCACTTCCATTCAGGCAGTATATGTGCCTGCGGATGATTTTACCGACCCTTCGGCTACCCATACTTTCTCACACCTGTCAGCCTCTGTTGTGCTGTCGAGAAAAAGAGCAAGCGAGGGGCTTTATCCGGCAATCGACCCCCTCCATTCCTCGTCGAAAATGCTGGACAGGCATATAATCGGAGACAGGCATTACCGCATTGCCAAAGATATCCGAAAAACCCTGGCCACCTATGAGGAACTTAAGGACATCATAGCCATGCTTGGCATAGAAGAGCTTTCCAAGGATGACAGGGATACTGTCTACCGGGCAAGGCGTCTGGAAAGATTCCTGACACAGCCATTCTTTACAACCGAGCATTTTTCAGGAACCAGCGGCAGAATAGTAGAACTGGAGGATTCTCTGGATGGCTTCGAACGGATTTTAAATAATGAATATATGGGATACAGAGAAAGCGACCTTTATATGATAGGAAATATCTCTGAAGCTGACTTTAAGAGAAAACAGGGTGAAAAATAATGAATCTGAAAATTATAATTCCAAGCAAAACCATTTTCAGCCAGGATGCAGACAAAATTTCAGCTCCTGGAAAAGAAGGGTTCTTTCAAATCCTTCCCAAACACATAGATTTTGTTAGCAGCCTTCAGCCAGGAATCTTAACCGTATTCTCAGGTGACATAGTAAATTATTTTGCAATAAACCAGGGCTTTCTGGTTAAAAAAGGCGACGTCGTCTATATATCCTGTCTGCAGGCGATAAAAGGAGAAACTCTTGAGACTCTCAGCAAAACCGTCGCTGACAGTTTCAGGCAGCTTGACGAGAAAGAACGTCGGACTAATGAAATTCTCGTCAAACTGGAAGCCGATATGTTAAGGATGATCATAGAAAATGAGTAATTATTCAGCAGTTCAGTACCGCGAGGTGTTTTTATGCTGGCTTTGCATAAAAACCTGAGTTCTACATGTGCCAAATTGCCGATTTTACAATTTGTGTGCATCATTAAGTGCCGTGGTTTCACTTGCTTGCAAAGGTGAAATCACAAACGCTAAGAGTGAAAGTGTTTTTCTTTCACTCTGTGTGACTATGAAGGACGTAGTGCTGAATAGTTTTATGACTAACAAGGAGGAGCCCATGGATGAAAACAACCATTCACCCGAGCGCAAATTAGTGGACAAAATAGAATCAGATGCAGAAAAAAAACTGCAGGCAAAAAAAAGGGGGAGCGAAATCATATTCGGTTTCGGAACCTTCGGAATGATAGGCTGGTCTATTGCCGTTCCGGCTTTGATCGGCGCCGCATTAGGAATGTATCTCGACAATAAATTCAACCCGGGCTTTTCCTGGACCCTGACCCTCATTTTCAGTGGCGTCATCATAGGCTGTATCAATGCATGGCGATGGATAAAGAAAAAAAGCCTGGAGAATTAGGAGGTGGCATATGATTGGGATTTCATTTTTAATTGGCATTTTCTTGGGAATACTTTTTTTCGGCGGACTTCAGCTTACACTGACACAGCTTGAAAAATCTAAGTACCCGGCGTTTCTTATGCTGTCAAGTATGCTCCTGCGCATGGCAGTTGTGTTAACCGGATTCTTCCTCCTGAGAAACCGGGGCTGGAATCATCTTTTGGCCTCCCTGCTTGCCGTGCTGTTGGTGAGGACCCTGTTTGTTTCAGCTGCTCGCAAGAAAGCAGAAGTTCTGAACAGCTGCAGTAAAGAAAAGGAGGGATCAGATGGCAATCGATCCTAGCAATACGCTGTTTTTTGAATGGCATTTCATAAGAATTACCGCGACCCTTGTCTATACCTGGATTACGATGCTCATACTTGTAATTGCTTCTTTTCTGCTGACCAGGAACCTTAAAAGTGGAAAAAAAATAAGCCTGAGCCAGAATATCGTGGAGACTCTGATAGAAACCATCAGCGGACAGATTGCTAAAATCAGCCAGCAGGAATTCAAGCGCTACTTCCCTTTTGTGGGAACACTTTTTATTTTCATATTTACGGCAACCATACTGTCGATTGTTCCAGGATTCGTCTCGCCGACAGGTTCGCTGAATACCACCATCGCTCTTTCTCTCTGCGTTTTCTTTGCGGCACCGGCTTACGGGATAAGGGTACAGGGAATCCGCAAATACCTTAAGGAATATACAAAGCCATCGATCATCATGCTTCCATTTAACATCATCGGAGAGTTTTCAAGGACTATTTCAATGGCAATCCGACTTTATGGCAATGTGATGAGTTCATCCATTATAATTGCTATACTGCTTGGAATCATCCCTCTGTTCTTTCCGATCATCATGCAGCTGCTTGGCTTGCTTACCGGTACAATCCAGGCATATATATTCGCAGTCCTTGCAACCGTATACATTGCTGCTGCAACCCGGGGCAAATAGCAGCCATACAACAACAATACTGAATCAAAGGAGGTTTTTATATGGATTCTGTTACAGTAATAGGAATGATATCCATTATTATGGCCGGACTCACAATGGCAATAGGTTCTATCGCTCCCGCAATAGGTGAAGCCAATGCCGTAACCCAGGCATTAAAATCCATCGCCCAGCAGCCTGATGAAGCAAATACGATTTCCAGAACTCTCTTTGTTGGTCTCGCCATGATCGAATCTACTGCCATATACTGCTTCGTTTTATCAATGATACTTCTGTTTGCCAACCCGTTCTGGAATGCAGTAACAGGTTAAAGCCATGAATATCAATTGGTTTGAAATCGTAGCACAGATCTTCAATTTTATTATCCTTCTTCTGCTTCTCCAAAAATTTTTCTATAAACCGGTACTCAATGCAATGGAGAAGAGACAGGAACGGATAGCAAAAGCCCTGAACGAAGCAGATCAAAAAATGGCAGATGCAGATTCAATCAGAACTGAATACGAAGAAAAAATAGCAGCTATAAAAAATACTGAAAGAGAGATTCTGGAACAGGCTAAAAAAGATGCCTTATTGGCAAAAGAAAAGCTGACAAATACCTACCGTAACCAGGCAGAAGAAAAACGACACGCTTATTTAAAAGAAGTTGAAGAGGAAAAAAGGAACTTTTCTGAATCACTGAGAAAGAGCCTTGCACAAAATTCGGTCAGAATCGCATCGAATATTCTGTCCGCTGCAAGCACACAAAACCTTTCTGACAGCATATTCCGAGCCTTTATTGATAAGATTCTGCTCCTTGACACGCAATCAATCGGCAGAGCTAACCCTTCCGATGGCGAATCGCTGACACTAACAAGTTCCGAACCTGTTTCCGAAGAACAAAAAAACATACTGGAGCAGACATTGAAATCCGTCCTCGGAAACTACAAAAGCATTACTTATAAAACAGACACCTCTCTGGTAATCGGTTACGAACTGAAATTCGAAACCCTGGTCCTGCATGCCAATATCAGGAGATATATCGAGGAATCCGAAAAAATCATAATGAAAACCCTTGATCATATGTCTTAGTAAAGGAGCCGGTTATGCCTATGCTAAAAGAACAACTTTCGCTGTTTGATGAAGCAATTGAACTGACAGTCGCCGAACCCCTTGAAGCACACGATCTGGAGGAAATCGGGACCGTTATCGCCCTTGACAGGGGCATTGCCATGGTAAGAGGCCTTTCCGCCGTAAAAAACCAGGAGCTTGTACAGTTTCCCGGAGGCGTAATGGGCATGGTCTACAATCTGGATCCTCATTACGTGGGAATTATACTTCTGGGCGGTTTTGAACATATCAAAGCCGGCGATTGCGTAAAAAGAACATTTATGGTAGCCGACATTCCCGTATCCGACAGTTTTCTTGGCCGGGTGATAAATCCCCTTGGCAATCCATTAGATGAAAAGGGGCCTGTAGATGCACAAAGAAGACTTCCGATTGAAAGGGAAGCCCCTCCTATCATGCACCGCGCTCCTATTCACGACCCTCTCCAGACAGGAATCAAGGCAATCGATTCAGTAGTTCCCATTGGGAAAGGGCAGAGGGAACTTATACTCGGCGACCGCCAGACAGGAAAAACGACTATTGCAATCGACACGATTATCAACCAGAGAGACAAGAACGTAATATGTATCTACTGTTCTATCGGGCAGCAGATTTCTTCCGTAACAAAAATAATCGAGATCCTGAAAAGATACAACGCCCTGAAGCATACGATTATTATGGTCGCAGGGGCAGAAGATCCTCCAGGTCTGGCATATATAGCCCCCTATGCGGCAACCTCACTTGGAGAGTTTTTCATGGAAAGCGGCAGGGATGTTCTGATTGTATATGACGATCTTACAAAGCATGCCCGTTCTTACAGGGAACTATCTCTTCTTCTCGAACGGCCTCCTGGGAGAGAAGCTTATCCTGGCGATATTTTTTATATACATTCGAGGCTTCTTGAAAGATCGACTCACTTAAAAGAGAAGTATGGCGGGGGGAGCCTTACAGCCCTGCCGATCATTGAGACCCAGGCCGAGAACCTATCCGCCTACATTCCAACTAACCTGATTTCCATAACAGACGGGCAAATCTACCTGTCTCCCAAAATTTTTCAAATGGGAAATTTTCCAGCAGTGAACATCGGAACCTCGGTATCGCGTGTCGGCGGAAAGACCCAGCTTCCTGCCTACAGGCAGATTACCGGAATGCTTAAGCTTTCCTACTCCCAGTTCGAGGAATTGGAAATATTCTCTGGATTCAGTGCAAAACTTGACGAGGATACCTTAAAAACATTAGAAAAAGGCAAACGTATACGAAAGGCACTGAACCAGCCCAAGTATTCTCCAATTGATGTTACCGAACAGATAGGAATCTTTTTAGCTGTATTGAACGGAGTTTTAGATTCTGTCGATCTCGATAAAATTGAAGAGTCCGAGCAAATCATAGGGAAAATCGTCTGGGAAAATGAAGCTTTCCGTACACTGCTCATGAATCGCGGGACACTTGACAACGACACAAAAAACGGCTTTCTCCAAATGGTGGAAGACCGGCTTAAAAAGGAGTTGGGTTTCTAATTATGCAGAATCTTCAATCTCTAAGAAAAAGTATTTCCTCAGCCGAAAGCCTGCAGTCAATTGTTGGCATAATGAAGGCTCATGCCTCATCAAATATACTACAATACGAGCATGCCGCAAAGGCCTCAATGAAATACAGATCAATCCTTGATATGGCCCTTTATATCGTATTATCCGAAGACAGCGAATATATATCTGTATCAGAAGACGGAGACGGATTCACGCTCCATATTGTATTCGGCTCCGATTACGGGCTTGCCGGCAATTTTAACGAAAGAATGATTTCATTTGCAAAAAAAAGCATCCCAAAGGATGAAAAGCATTTAGTGATAGTGATAGGCCAGAAAATCCTGAACCGACTTGAGGATGATTACACTATTTCCGGTTCTTTTTCTGTCCCGCAGACCGAAGCCGGTATTATTCCAATCGTTCAAAGGCTGCTACTGAAAATAGATCAGCTCCGGGATACAGTTCCAATCAGCAGGATACTTCTTTATTATTGCAAACCATTAGATAATTATGCATTAGAAGAAGAGATTGGGATCCTGTTCCCAATTGATATAGATTCTTTTTCCAGAAAGAAAACAGCTTGGGAATCAAATACTATCCCGACTTATCTCATGGACCGGGACACACTCTTTTCAGATCTGCTTAAACAGTATTTTTTCCTGACAATTTATCGAAGCTTCTGCTACTCTCTTGTTTCGGAAAATACCAGCCGCATAACATCTATGGATTCTGCAAAAAAGAATATTGAAGAGAGGCTTCAACTGCTTCATTCCATGTATAACAAGGAACGTCAGACAAATACTACAGAAGAAATCAATGACGTTATTTCAGGATTCAAGTCCATCAGAAACAAAAAACGCAATCTATGACCAAACAAACGTTTTGACAGCATGAAGGAGCGGTATCATCCGCTCCTTCATGCTGTCTATCATCCTATTTTAGTAACTATTCAGGACTACGTCCTTCATAGTCACATATGATGCACACAAATTGCAAAATCTGCAATTTGGCGCACGAATGTCTCGGGTTTTTATGCAAAATCAGCATAAAACACCTCGCGAGACAGGGGTTCTGAACAGTTACCTATTTCACTACTAAAACAGGCTGCTTCGCATACTGCAGCACTTTAAGCGTCACGCTTCCTAATATGAAACGCTGGACCCTTGAGGAACTTATACCGCTGGAGCCCATAATAATCATTGCAATTTCATCCTGATCGCCGGCATCCGTCTCAATGTCATCCGTATCCAGGTATTCGAGTATCTTCTCTGCAGGATTTCCCTCAAGCAGGACTGTTTCGACCTTTCCTGAAAGTTCTCCGAATGATTCTTTTCCCTTTTTCAGATATTCCTCCGCACTTTCTTTCATTTTTGCTGAAAGTGAATATTTGTAATTATATATTTTTTTTGCATAATCCGTAGTTTCGACCGGAAATATTGGGAACGTGTAGTTTACAACAGTAACAAGCACAATATTATAATCCTGATTCTCCGCAAATTCCTTACCTTTTTTCATCGCTCTTTCAGAAAATTCCGACCCATCAATGGGAATCACTATCTTTTTCATCCAATCAGCCTCCTTAAGCCATATTCTGTTCGTGTTCTGTCTTTGCAGGTTCTCATACAAAACCGGCATAAACCCGGTCGTTCTAAACGATAGGAAAACCTGCCTTCATCCATGCTTTTACTCCGCCTATTACATTGATCACATCTTTCTTTCCACTCAGTTTCATCATCAGGCTGGTTGCCAGAAGCGACCGGTTTCCTGTGCTGCATATGAAGGCAACCGGCTTATCTCCAATCCACTCCTCATATCTGTTGCGCACATCCGGTGCCGGCGCATGAACCGCCCCTTCTATATGTCCCGCATCCCATTCACTTTTCAGCCTGGTATCAATCAGAACCAGTTCATTCCTCTCCAGCCTTTCCTTCAGCTCCGTTACTGAAATACCTGAAAAATAAGCTGTCTTCAGTCCCGATGCCGCATACTCCGGCATCCCCCCGTTCAGATAGCCTGCTATCTGATCAAGGCCGACTCTCCGAAGCATTTTTACAGCCGTATCCAGGTCACCTGATGAATCCGCTACCAGAAGTATCGGCTTGTCAGGAGGCAGCACCCAGCCCGCAAATGTGGCAAAGTTTCCCTTCAGGCTAAGCCCGTATGCGCCCGGAACGTGTGCCCCCGCAAACGGAAGCTGATCCCTGGCATCCACTACAAGATATCCCGACTCGGCAAGCTCAAGGAATTCTTTCGGCTTATATGGGACAGGTTTAGGCATCTCGTCAGTTCTGGCCGGTCCTTTCCTGTTAATCTCAGAACACCTTGAAAAATGGTCCGGAGCCTCCATCATGTTTTCCAGAAATGTACTGGCAAATTCCTCCTCTGTATTGATCTGCATTGCATAGTTATACATTTTTTCAGTCCCTATGGTGGATGAAAGCTTTGACGAGAGAGCCTTTCCACACAGGGAGCCTGCTCCATGTGCCGGGTACATCTCCACATGGCCGCCTATCTGTTCTATCCGCCGAAGGCTTTTATACAGGCTCAGGGCAAGCTCTTCCTTTCTATCCGGAAAAAGATCAGGCCTTCCAGCATCCCCCACCAGAAGTGTATCACCCGTGAACGCCAGCGCCGGCACCTTGCCTCTTTCCAGATCTGATACCAGAAAAACTGCTCCTTCCGGTGTATGGCCAGGCGTCTCGATCATCCTTACAAGCAATGTGTCCAGGATGATTTCCTCCTCGTCAGCCATGGCATAATGTTCATATTCCGCGCCCGCCTTCGCTGATATATAGATCGTTGCGCCAGTCTTCTCCGCCAGCTCTATATGGCCTGATACAAAATCGGCATGGAGATGGGTTTCAATTATCCCCTTAATGGGCAGCCCAAAAGATGCTGCGATTTCTATGTACTGATCAACCTCCCTTGCCGGATCGACTACGATGCATGCATTTCTGCCTCCTATGACATAAGAACAGTGGGCCAGTCCTGCCGTATAAACCTGCTTGAATTCCATCTGTCATCCCTCCTCATTTTTTCCTACTTTTAATGTATCATCACCCTATTTTTGTGTCAACTTATTTAATCACATCTAATTATCTTTGTTTTTATATGAAATATCTTTTGAATTCTTTTATTTGATCTATAATATGCTATAATAATGGTAACTATTCAGAGTTGCTGCCTTATGCGGAGGTTTTTATATTTTCGCAAAACTGCAGGCTCCTGTTTGCCATCTGAAAGAAAGGTGATTTCTATGAAAAAGAAAAGTTTGGTCCTCCTGTTGCTTGTGATCACCACAGGCTCCCTTATGGGTTGTGCTGAAAAAAAAACTACCAGTGCGCCAGTAGTAATCACTGCTGCCGAAGCCAAAGACATGATGGATAAAAATCCCGGCATCACGATTCTGGATGTCAGGACTGCCAGTGAATTCCAATCGGGCCATATTAAAGGTGCCCTGCTGATTCCATATGATGAAATAAATGTGAAGGCTGAAAGCATGCTGAAGGATAAATCCGCACCGATTCTGGTATACTGCCGTTCCGGCAGACGAAGCGCCATTGCCGCACAGGCACTGACTGATCTGGGCTATTCAAAGGTATACGATTTTGGCGGAATTGCAGACTGGACTTACGAAACAGTCACGGAATAGGTTTGAGTGTGCCTCCACGCGAAGCGTTTTTATCTCATAGGATGATTTTTTCTGTGAAAAAAACGGCTTTGGTCAGTCTGTAAACTGTCCAAAGCCGTTTTATAACTTATTTTCTGTATCTGATTGCCAGTCCCTTCAGGAAATTCCTGGCATATCTGTCGCCGCACTCTTTATAATTTTTATGTCCTTCTTTTCTGAACACGGCACTCAGTTCTCCCTTTGTAATCACGACTCCTGCCAGCGCCAGTATCTCAAGCATATCCTCGCTTGATAATGCCAGGGCTATCTTCAGTTTCTTCAGAAGCACATTATTCACGCTCTTGTTGTTCCTGATAGCCAGAGCCGGCTTTTCAGATGAATCTGCCGCAGTCTCCCTGATCCCTCTTTTGAAAATGATAAATCCGTTCAAAAATGACTCCAGCATGAAATTGCTGCATTTTACAGCCGCTTCCGTATCTTCTGCTTCATCAATATCACTCTCAGTTTCCTCGTCAGAATCGTACTTCGGCTTCCTGAACAGGTCGAACACCTCTTCTTTCGTCATTTCAATTCCGCCAAGCCTGAATATTTCCACAAGATCCGTATCCTTTATATCCAAAGCGTATCTCAGTCTGATCAGTATATCATTATTATCCATCTTTCTCTCCTTAAATGCGTAAGCCATTTCTACATCATAACAGAATTTTCGAAAATAAGCATCCTTTTCATCCATAATTACAGTCTTACTGGCCTGAATATATTGGCACTCAATTCGCCCCGGCTTCCCCATTGCCTTCCGAGAGCATCAGCTCCCTGAATTCCTTCTTCTCGAATTCCTGTATGGAAATCCTGTTTTTATTCGGGTTTGCAAAAACGAAGGTCTTGTCTACGTTGTCCACGTAATTCTGGATTTTGTCATTAGTCGCGCTTATGATTGCCTGGAACCCCAGCTTCCTGATCAGGCCGATGCAGCTTCCTACCTTTTCCGCATCCATTTTTGAAAATGCCTCGTCGAGGACTACAAGCCTCGGCGTCGGCCTCCTCCTGATGTTTGACTTCAGGTTTATCCTGTATACCTGGGCAAAGCTTGCCAGAAGTGCTACATACAGCGGGTTCTGGCCCTCGCCTCCGGAATTCTTTGAAAGCATCCTGCTCAGGCGCATAGGAGGCATCCCCTCAACCAGCTGCTCCATGTCAAAGGAGAGATAGGTGCGGTAGTCCGCATATTTCTCCATGTTTGCCCTGGCTTCTTCAAGGGATTTCTGGTCACTGTTTTCAGGGGGCATGAAAAGTTCGATCAGCTCGTTTATCAGGCTGCTGTAGTCCTTCTCATGCTGCATGCTGAACAGGTCCATCTGGTTGTCCATATTCCCAACGAGCTGCTGCGGATTTATTTCCAGGTTTTCGTCCATGAACATATCATAGAATTTCCCGTCCGCGCCCTTGTTCCTCGTGATAATGAATCTATACCTGTCCTTTCCGAAGTCAAGCCGGGAAAGGATTCTGTTCAGGTCGTCCTTCTGCTGCATGACTTCCTTGACTGCATCCCTGATTTTGTAGATGAAATCAGTCTTGAAATGGTACACGGCCTGCTTCGCCTGTTCGTCAGCCTTCGTAGTGAATTCCGCCAGCTTGTCGCTGCTCAGGATTTCAAAAAGCTGGTCGTATTCCCTGTTGTCCCTGCTGACAATTGAGAATCCCCTGTACCCGTAGGAATCACGATAGGACTCCCGCCTGCGGATCAGGTAATCGAATTCCGTCTCTGCTGCCTTTTCTGCTTCCGCCCTGCCTTCCAGCAGGATCGCTTTTACAGCCTCCGGCTTCTTCCTTTCGTTTTCAAGGATGAATTTCTCATACTCCTCATCCTTTGCTTCCTCCCGGAAGAATGATGCCTGTCTGCCAGTCAGTTCCTCGCTCAGCGAAATCTGCTCTTCCCTGAACTCTTCCAGTTTTTCCATTTTGGATTTCAATTCTCCTGCTGAAGCCGCTTTCTGGCTGCTTTTTCTATTGATTTTCTGCAGGAGGGAATCCCTCTTCTCTATCAGCCCGTCAATATCCTTCTTCTTCAGTTCTTCAATGCTCTGTTCGTAATCCAGTTTCTGATTTTCCTTCTGTTCGATGTCCAGGACATCCTTAAGCAGCCTTTCATAGCTGTCGATGTCATCGGAAAAGCTTTCATACCTGAGGATTTCACCCAGCCTGTCCATCTGCCTGTCCAGCGGCTTCTTCTCTGTTTCCAGTTCTGACTGCTCACGTTCCAGCCTTGCAAGGCGCCTCTCTATTGCTTCCTGCCCGATGAATGCCTGCTCCGTGTAATTGCGCGGATTGATATGCTGGATTTTATAGCCCTGGTAAAGAACGCAGTCCTGAGTGATCCCGCTCCTGTTCAGGCGCAGCTCATCCCTTGTGCTACATTTAATGACGCTCCCCATCAGATAGTCCACATAAGCCCCTGCATAATCCACCGAAGCCGTGACCTCCTCTGCAAGCGCCCCTTCCATTACCGGCCTTCTGTCCTTCAATACCCTTTCCGTGTCTATGACTGCTGCCCTGTAGTATTTCTTCGGGTCAAGCCTTCTGTATATCTTCATTGCCTCCCCGACATAATCCGGATGCACCATAAGGCCCAGCTTGTTGTTCCCCATATAGCCTTCCACGGCATTCAGCCAGTTCTCATCCCTGACTTCAATGATGTCTGCCAGGATATCCACCTGAACCGGCATTTTACAGGCCTTTTCAAGTTCCTCTGCAAGAAACTCCTTTGCTTCAAGCAGATAGGCAGGATATGCCTTCTGGCCGCTCTTCAGGGTTCTGATCTGACCTGAACTCTCATTGAGCCTGTTTCTGAGCTCCCTGATCTTTGCCGAAAGCTCTTCCTTCTCCCTTTCGATCCCCTCTTTTGCCTCAGCAACTGCCGACTTGATTGCTTCCATATCGAAGCGGTCAGCCTCATATCTCTGGAACCTTTCTATAGCTTCCTTCACGGATGGATTCAGAAACTCTGACTCTGCCCATTTTCCAAGCCGGCCGGCTATCTGATCATAGGCAGCTTTTCGTCCCTTCAAGATTTCCAGCATCTGGTTGATGGACGCCAGTTCCGATTCCAGGTGGCCGTAGCCGCTTTCCTGAATGGCGATGATGATCTCATCCCTCTGCTTCTGGTGGTTTTCAATTTCCTTTTCGAGATCTGAAACCGTATTTTCGAGGATGAGGATATCGTTTCCATATGCCTCCCGCTGGATTTCTATTCTTTCCAATTTTGATTCCAGGGTCCTGATTTCAAATTTATCGATGCTGTACTGGTACTGGGCCGCCTTCTCACAGCATCCGTGATATTTTCCATACTGTTCATGTATACGGCTGAGGGCTTCTATTTCCCTCTTCGTATCCTCGAGTTTCCTTTTCAGCCTCGTGTACTGGGCCACGCTGTCCTGCATGTCTTCCATATGGATGTCATTTTCCGTACAGATATAATTTTTCACAAAATCCTCAAGCTTCATGTCCATCTTAAAGGGAATCGCTTTCTTGAACAAAGCCGGGAAATGTTTTTGATGAAGTCCGCCGAAATAGTTGCTGTACAGCTCATTCCGGAACTTTTCATTTGTCCTGCTGAAGTAGTAATCCTCTTTGTTGAAGTTCTCCTTCATGTATTCCCTGAGTCCGCTTATGGAAAGGACTTTGTCTCCATCCCTGTATCCATTTTCCAGCAGTTCTCCCGCATGCTGGAAAAACATTCTGCTCACGTCATTTACCGCAACGTCCACATCGAAAATCACCCCGATGCTCTGATGCTTCCCTGTTTCTGTGTCCCGGAATTCAAGCACTATAGTGGTTGAAAAATTCCTGTTCCTCAGATAGCTGGCCACATTGTTTTCCTGCACGACCTTCATGCCCCTGAGATATTCGATGAGGGTACGGTCTGAATCCTCCTTGGCAGCCTTGTTGAAGAAGCCCCTTCCATTGCTGTCGGCATAGAGTACGATCTGCAGTGCATCCAGGACCGTTGACTTTCCGCTTCCAGAATGTCCCGTAAAGAAATTGATTTCATCGTTGAAAATCAGAAGTTTCTCATTGATATAATGCCAGTTGTTCAGACTCATCTTCGTCATCACCTGATATCTGCCCATTTTCGATGTCCTCCTCTTCCTGATACTGTTCTATGATTCCTGCTATGGTCTGGGTGTCGAAAAGCAGGTTTACCGTAGGATAAATGATAAATCTCGTGTCTTTGTCCAGCCCGCCCATCTCATCCATGATCTCGATGACCTGGTATTTCTTCAGTGCCGCCATAGTCTTCCTTACTTCTGTAATCGAGATGGATTTGTTGTTCCAAAGGCGGAACAGCTGTATTTTGCTGTAAACCTCGTCAAGGGTCGAATAGACATAGACAGAATTCGAAGCCATATTCATCTGTTCGTCGAATATGAGCTTAAGCAGCAGGATGAATATGGTTGTCAGCCTGCTCAGTTTGTCTCCCTGCTGGTTCTTTGTCCTGATGAAAATGATGCCGAACTGCCTGTTCTCAATCAGATCGATATCCGCTATTTTGAAATACCCTTTCAGGAAATCCAGGTGTCTTTCGCATACCCTGTACATCCTGTTCGGCAGGTAACGTTCCGTCCTGCCGTCATACTTTCTTTCTAATATATAGGTCTGGCTGAAAAGGAGTTTCAGGGCATCCGTCAGTTCGCCCTTCTCCTCGTCCAGCAGCTCGTTATAGTATTGGAACATGTTCTGTCTTTTCCTTCCTTACAAATACTACGTCCGGATAGACGTATTTTTCATTTTCAATGGTTCCGGACATCTGGTCTGAAACTTCCACCCGGAACGGACTCTTCTTTCTGATGCTGTAATCATAAGCCAGGACGAGAAGGTCGAATTCCTCCTCCGTGCATACAGGGTGATCTTTTGTGCGGTACCTGCCGTTCTCCATCCGGTCAAGTACAAACGCCTCAATCTGGCTCTGGCTGTAGCGGTTCTTATTCCTGTTGATCCTGAGTATATCGTCTCTGGAAAGTTCTTCCTCCAGTTCCTCTTCCACCTCTACTGTATCCTCGAAAACCCTTCTTTTTCCACGCTTTTTATAAAGGGATTCCGGTGAAACGACAGTGTGGTCATTGATCTGAAGGGCCCCTGATATCCTGGATAGCAGTCCGCTTCCGGTTCCCCCTGACAGCAGGTTGAGAAGCGTCACCACATTCCCCTTCAGTCCGTCATCATTGCCAAGCAGGTATTCCAGGCGGCTTACAGTAGCCCTGACATACTTGTTATGCTCAGTATCGATATGGGATATCCGTTCTTCCATATTCATGATTCCCCGCTCTATTTCATAGATGATCTCCTCGAATTCAGTTTCGATGGCTTCCTCTTTTTTCCCCTCGGCTTCATGCCTCTGCTTCAGCATGTACAGCCTGTTTTCATCCTCCTGTATGGTACGGAGCAGCTTCTTGATGTCATTCTTGTAGATATAGAAGTTATCGCTTGTCTTCAGGATACTGTACTTGCGGTTTATGATCGCTTCTACATAGACATTCAGATGCTCGCTGAGCAGGTCTTCGTAATTCTCCTTCTCAAGGAGGGCCGCAAAAAACCGGTCCATATTGTGGAGCATATCCTGAAGCGCCCTGTTCAGCCTTGTGGTATTTGCCATGGCAGCCTTCAGCAGCTCGATTCCGGCCTTTCCGTCATAATAGAAGGAATAGATATTGGTATACACATTCTGTATGTAAAGATCCGTATCATTAGAATCCGGGTTTGCCAGCTTCTTGAAAACCTCGATAAACATGGATGCATAGTCCGGTATCACGATATTTGTCTTAAACGAGCTGTAATCCTCTACCTTCTTCAGCCATGCGAACCGCAGCAGCTTGCTGATGATTTTAGTAGCCATGGGCTCCATGACATCTTTGTCAAGGTCATCATCGTCGGCCGATATATCAACGGTCCTGTCGGCGAAATGCTCAGCGATAATCGTTATGCAGGTTTCCCTGGTAAGGAAATAGTCATTATACAGATACTCGTCATAGACAGCCATCAGGGATTCCATGTATATATACCGGTTTCCGGAATGGAAAAGGCTCCAGAACTTCGGTGGAATTTTCAGTATTTCTTTCATTTTTTATCTCCTTCGATAAATGTCTCAGATGCGATTATACCACTTTCATGCGCAAAATTCATTAAAATCCTGATATGATCAAAGTGTCAAATCCCTCCTAAAACGTTCAGCTTCGTCAATTTGCCCAGTCACCAGCTATCACGCAGTGATGCAAAACATGATTCAATGAGCAGCTTTATGAAGACGTTGGTACTTGGGCCGCGTATTCTGCGGCCCTACGTACCACTACGTCTTCATCTAAGCGAGAGCGCGCTGCGAATGAACATGTTTTGCATCACGTCCTGATTACACAGACGCCAGCCATCACGTCCTGATAGCGGAAAAAAACCGACCGGAACTGTTTAATCAGTTCCGGTCGGCTGGCTTTCCAATGACTGTTCAGGCCTTATCCGGCAAACTTTCCAATGAAATCCTTAATACGTTCATTCTCCGTATTGAAGATGTCCTCCGGAGTTCCCTCACCCTGAATCACGCCATCTTCCATGAAGATGATCCTGTCAGAAAGCTCTTTTGCAAACTGCATTTCATGGGTCACGATTATCATTGTCATATTATCCTGGGCAAGTTCTTTGATTACTTTCAGCACTTCCCCTGTAAGCTCAGGATCAAGAGCCGAAGTCGGTTCATCAAAGAACAGTATTTTGGGCTGAAGCGCCAGAGCCCTTGCAATGGAAACACGCTGCTGCTGTCCGCCCGAAAGCTGGAATGGATAAGCGTCCTTTTTATCTTCAAGACCCAGTTTTTTCAGAAGAGCCATCGCACGCTCTTCCGCTTCTTTTCTGCTGATCTTATCTACGCTCATTGGCGCGTCGATGATGTTTTTCAACACGCTGTAATGGGGAAAGAGATTGAAGCTCTGGAAAACCAGACCGAAGTGTTTGTGGATTCTCTTCAGATCCTTTTTTGAAGCATAGACGCTCCTGCCTTCGTTATTCATCTCTGCCGCATGCTCTCCAAGATAAATAAGCTCGCCGCCATCCATTTTCTCGAGCATGGTCGCGCAGCGGAGCACCGTGGATTTTCCCGAACCTGAAGGGCCAATGATGGATAAAACTTCACCTTCATTTACTGATAACGAAATGTCTTTGATTACTTCAAGGTCATCAAATGATTTTTTCATATGGTTGATTTCTAATATTTTCATCGTTTTCCCTCTATCTGTAATAGTTTAGTTTCTTTTCGAGCTGCTCCATCCCTAATGCAACCACAAGATTGAATATGTAATAGAACAGGCCTGCAACCATAAGCGGCATGATCGTCGTTTCAGAAGCCGCTATCTGTTTGGCAGCGGTAAACATTTCAACAACGGAAAGCACAAAAGCAAGGGAAGTATCCTTAACCAGCGTGATCGTCTCGTTTGTTACAGGCGGCAGAACGCGCTTGATTACCTGAGGCAGGATGATCTTGAAAAATGTCTGCCCTTTATTATATCCCAGTACCTTCGCTGCTTCATACTGGCCGACCGGCATGGATTCGATTCCCGAGCGGTAGATCTCTGCGAAATATGCCGCATAGTTCAGTACGAAAGCGACTATGACAGCCGTAAAGCGGTATGAACGCGGCAGCTGAAGCCCGAATACGTAAAATGGCGCAAAGTAGACCACAATCAGCTGCAGCATCAAAGGTGTACCTCGCATAACCGATATGTAGAACTTGGTTATAAGGCGCACCGGAAAAATTTTCGACATCCTTCCGAAAGATATCAGCAGTCCCAGGGGCAGCGAAAAAATAAGGGTAAGAGCAAAAACCTGGACAGTAGCAAGAAATCCCTTCCCCAACTGCATCAGCATAAATGAAAATTCCATATAAGTCCCTCCAAACGAAAAAGGGCAGATGCATCTGCCCTTTATAATTTTTTATTCACCCAGACAAACGCTGTCCTGTAAATCCCATTTTGTTGCAATTTCCAGGAACGTTCCATCCTCAAGCATTTCCATCATTGTCGCTTCGACCTGATCTCTGAGCTCTTCGTTTCCTAATTTGAATCCGATGCCATACTGTTCAGCTGAAAGGTATTCGTCAAGGATAAGGAAGGTATCTTTGTCACGTGAAGACATCTGCGCTTTTGCAACACCGATATCCATTGCGATTGCATCAACGCTTCCCATTTCAAGTTCCATGAAGGCTGTGTTGTAATCGCCAAATTCAACCATTTCAGTAAAGGATGCTTTCAAATCAGCATTGTCTTCGCTGTCAAGGGCTGCAAGGGCTGAAGAATCCTTCTGGACTGCAACCACTTTTCCTGCAAGACCTGCCTGGTCTTTGATTCCTGAAGCAGCGCCGACAACGAATACCTGGCTGTTGTTAACATAAGCAGAGCTCCATGTATAGTCCTTCTCACGTCCGTTGATTGTAAATCCGTTCCAGATACAGTCGATGGATCCTGAATTCAGCTCCATGTCTTTCGCATCCCAGTCGATCGGCTGCTTTACCAGTTCCCAGTCGTTGCGTTCGCAGACTTCCTGCGCCAGATCAAGGTCGAAGCCGACATATTCGCCGTTCTCGTCCATGAAGCCGTATGGTTCAAACTCAGCATCAAATCCAACAACCAGAGATGTTCTTTCAGATGCTTCCGCTGTCGTTCCCGTTTCCTTTGTCTCCGCTGCTGATGTGTCTTCTTTTTTATCTGTTCCGCCACAGCCCGCTAACGAACCTACTGCTAATGCCAATGCTAATAATAAGCTTATTTTTTTTCTCATACTTTCCTCCATTACTTGTCTATCTCTTTATCAATCTGCCACAGTAAAATCATGGCACTAAAGCATCATATCATATGGCTTTCATCAATGTCAATACAGCTGTCGTCCATTGCCGAATTTCTTATTAAAAGTAATCCTGTGTCCGACTCTGCCATAGGCACAGGATATCTAAAAGTTACAAAGAAATATCTCAAAAACGGTTTACTTTTTCACTTTAATGTGGCAAAATATTTATTAATATTGTTATTATTGAAAGGAAGTTAGATTATGCCTATAACGGATATATTGGAGCGCAATTGTCAATTATACGGAGATGACACCTGCCTCGTAGAAATCAACCCCGACATCCAGGAGACAAGACGCGTAACCTGGAAAGAATATGAACTGATTGAACCGACTCAGATGTCCAACTACCGCAGGGAAATCACCTGGAATGTGTTCAATGAAAAAGCAAACAGATTTGCCAATCTCCTTACCAGCAGAGGGATCAAAAAAGGGGACAAGGTCGCCATTCTTCTGATGAACTGCCTGGAGTGGCTTCCGATCTATTTTGGTATTCTAAAGACCGGAGCACTGGCAGTGCCTTTGAATTTCAGATACACCTCGGATGAGATCGAGTATTGCGTAAAACTGGCTGAAGCAGATGTGCTTATATTCGGACCTGCATTCATCGGCAGGGTTGAAGAAATTGCCGATGAAATCAGCAAAAACCGCCTTCTCTTTTTCGTCGGTGATAATGCGCCAAGTTTTGCAGAGGATTATTACGGACTTACCGCAAACTGTTCAAGCCAGTTCCAGCAAATTGAAATAACGGACGAAGACGATGCGGCAATCTATTTCTCTTCAGGGACTACCGGATTCCCTAAGGCCATCCTGCATAGCCATATGAGCCTCATGCATGCCTGCAGGGTAGAACAGGCGCATCACGGCCAGACTAAGGATGACATATTCCTCTGCATTCCGCCGCTCTATCACACAGGTGCAAAGATGCACTGGTTCGGAAGCTTTTTAGTTGGCGGCAAAGCCATCCTGCTCACAGGCACGAAGCCGGAATATATCCTGGACGTAGTATCCAAAGAAAAATGTACGATCGTATGGCTCCTTGTTCCATGGGCGCAGGATATACTGGATGCCATCGACCGGGGCGATATCAACCTGGACGACTATGAACTGTCCCAATGGAGGCTTATGCACATCGGTGCACAGCCTGTGCCGCCAAGCCTGATTGCACGCTGGAAGGAAAAATTTCCTCATCATGAATATGATACGAATTACGGCCTCAGTGAGTCCATCGGACCCGGATGCGTCCATCTGGGCGTTGAGAACATCCACAAAGTAGGTGCCATCGGCAAAGCCGGATATGGCTGGGAAGTAAAAATCGTTGACGAAAAACGGAACACGGTCGCTCGTGGTGAAGTAGGCGAGCTGGCTGTAAAAGGCCCCGGCGTCATGACCTGCTATTTCAACGACCCTGCAGCTACCGCGGAAGTCCTTCAGGACGGCTGGCTTTATACCGGCGACATGGCACAGGAAGACGAAGACGGATTTATCTTCCTTGTCGACCGAAAAAAAGATGTGGTCATCAGCGGCGGTGAAAATATCTATCCTGTACAGATTGAAGACTTCCTGAGGGCACACAACGCAGTCAAGGATGTCGCTGTGATCGGGCTTCCTGACAAACGTCTCGGCGAAGTCACAGCTGCCATCATAGAGATCAAAGACGGCTATACCTGCACAGAAGAAGAGATCAACAGCTTCTGCCATGAGCTGCCGAGATATAAAAGGCCCCACAAAATAATCTTTGCTGATATCCCAAGGAATCCTACCGGCAAGATTGAAAAACCGAAGCTCCGCAAGATCTACTGCAGCGAAAATCTTGTCGCTGCCCAGAACCGCGCTTAACAGAATATCAAAGAAACCCCGCATTTCCTGATGGAAAGCGGGGTTTCTCTTATATCATTAAAGTGTTCGTTTTAAGAATTCTCTCGTCCTATCCTGGGTTGGATTATTAAAGATCAGTTCCGGAGTACCCTCTTCTGCGATTACTCCTTTGTCCATGAATACGACCCTGTCAGAAACTTCCTTTGCAAACGCCATCTCATGGGTTACGACAAGCATGGTAAGCCCTGTGTGGGCAAGATCCTTCATGACCTTGAGCACTTCCCCTACCATTTCCGGATCGAGGGCTGATGTCGGCTCATCAAAGAGCAGCACATCGGGTTCCATAGACAAGGCTCTTGCAATGGCTACCCTCTGTTTCTGTCCGCCTGAGAGCTGGCTCGGTTTCGCATTTACATACTTTTCCATCCCGACATTCTTTAAATATTTCATGGCAACTTTTTTAGCATCTTCTTTCGAACGTCCTAAAACCTTGACCTGTCCCACAATACAGTTGTTCAGGACATTATGGTTATTGAATAGATTGAACTGCTGGAACACCATCCCCAGTTTTGTACGGTACTGGTGGATATCATGCTTTTCGTCCAGTATGTTTTCACCATTATAGATGATCATACCGCCGCTCGGCCTTTCAAGAAGGTTTATGCATCGGAGAAGCGTTGACTTTCCTGAGCCTGAAGAGCCAATGATGCAGACGACTTCGCCCTTGTTTACAGTAAAATCTATATCCTTCAAAACCTCATGGGTTCCGAAGGACTTGCTTAAGTGCTGTATCTCTATTACTTTTTCCATATTTTTTCCTCCTCTCTATGCCTGTCCTGCAGTGCTGTCAGTATCTTCGTCCGGCGCCTGATTCGTAATCATATTATAGTTGGCCGGACCGTCCAGACGTTTCTCGATATGACGCAATATTCTTGTTACGGTAAATGTCATAATAAAATACAGAATACATGCAACAAAGAAGGACTCGAAATATCTGAAGTTGTTGCCCGCTACTGATTTTGTCTGGAAAAACAGCTCCGTTACGGCAATTACGTTCAGTACGGAAGTATCCTTGATATTGATGACAAACTCATTACCTGTTGCAGGCAGAATATTTCTGATTACCTGGGGCAGCACGACGTTGGTCATTGTCTGCACATGGTTCATGCCGACAGCCTGTGCAGCCTCAAACTGGCCCTTGTCGATGGATACGATACCGCCGCGGATGATCTCCGACATATATGCACCCGTATTGATCGAAACAATGAAGATGGCTGCAGCCAGACGGTTCATGTGAATGTCAAAGGCAAGCGCAGATCCGTAGTAGATTACCATCGCCTGTACAATCATCGGTGTTCCCCTGAAAAATTCAACATAGACAGACAGCAGCCCGTTAATTATCTTCTGCGCTGTTCTTCCGGCTCCTTTCAACGGCATCGGTATGGTCTTGATTACACCAACCAGGAGTCCGATCAGGAATCCCAGAATCGTGCCCGTCAGTGAAATCAGAAGGGTCATTCCGGCGCCGCGCAGAAACATAGGGCCGTTTTCTTTCATGATATCGATAAACCACTGGAAGCTGGTCTTATTTCCTCCGGAAGCTGGCTGTTCCAAAATCGCCTCATCCATGAGTTCCGTACGTTCCTCTTCTGAAATGCCTGACAAAATCTCATTGATTTGTCCTGTCAGTTCGCTGTCCTTTGCGATTCCGACTGAAATCGCCGTATCCTCCTCAGCGGTGGCAAAACCCTTTCCTTTATCGAATTCCACCATCGCAAAGTTGCTGTTCGCCATTGACGCACTTACGCCTTCCGGCTTTTCAGACACATAGCCGTCTATCATTCCCGCTTCAAGCGCCACGCGCATGGCAGTAAAATTATCCATTGCCGTCTGCCTGATTACGCCTTCAATCTGATCTATGACTCCATAATGAAAGGTATTCAGCTGTGCGGTTATCTTCGCTCCCTTAAAGTCCGCAATGGAGGTGGCATCCTCATATGCTTCCCCTTTCTTCACGACGATGATCAGGTCTGACTTGTAGTAAATGTCCGAGAAGTCGATTGTTTCCTTACGCTCTGCAGTCGGCGACATGCCGGCGATGATAGCATCGATTTTTCCAGAAACCAGGGCCGGAACCAGACCGTCCCATTCCGTCTTTACAATTACCAATTTCTTTCCTAATCCTTCGGCAACCTTTTTTGCAATCTGGACATCATATCCTCCTGCATACTCTTTGTTTCCGTCAATCCTGACCGCACCGTTGCTGTCATCCGTCTGCGTCCAGTTAAACGGCGGATATCCCGCTTCCATGCCTACCCTGAATTCATCTTCACTTCCTGATGCCGATCCGTCTGCACTCTCAACAACAATATCGCTGCTCACTTCCGCAGCCTGCGCATACCTAGCGCTTCCTGCACCCAATCCTAGCAGCAGGGACATGGCCATCAAGATTGTAAAAATCTTCATCCATAACTTTCTTTTCATATTCAATCCTCCTGATCAATTTGTCTGATATTTTTCCATGCAGAAAGTTTTTTTATCTCACAAGGCGCTATTTCCTATACGGAATCGTGTGTCAAAAGCCCTTCTGAAATTTAGCTTCGTCAATTTGCACAGTGGCCACCTATCAAACAGTGATACAAAACATGAATTGATGAGCAGCTTTATGAAGACGTTGGTACTTAGGCCGCGTACTTTGCGGCCTTACGTACCACTACGTCTTCATCTAAGCGAGAGCGCGCTGCGAATCAACATGTTTTGCATCACGTCCTCATTACGAAAACTGTGCAAATTGACGACTACCATTTGTAGATGGGCTTTTGACACTCCCGCGAGATAAGAAAAGACCCGAGTTCTGCTCGGGTCAAAATGGGCACTACGCCCTGAATTCCTCTTTCTTCCCAACCGAGATAGCACAACTCAACAGACCGGATCTCCATTGAGACAGTCCTGCAGCTCTTAACTGCAGGCCCAGCAGACAGCATCGAGCCTGCCATCTGCTTCGGCGACATTTCCTTCTCAATAGTTTCCACGTTTCTCAAACTCCACTAAAGACTGTTAAATATCGCAACCTCTACCTCACAGAAGTGAGGTTTCTATTTACTTTTATTGTTTTTACAGTCTACAGCATGAACCTGCATCTGTCAATAAGCTGTGCTTATTATTACCTATTTTTTTCAAGGACGATCCTGATAAACAGCACACATCCGATCATCAATATTCCCGATATGGCAAACAGCATCTGCATGCCCGTTCCCGTGAAACCTCCTATTGCCATATCCGGCAGAAGCTTCAGCAGCAATGCTCCGCATAAGGATGCCGCAAATCCGCATATTCCGGCATAAGACGTGTTAGCGCTTACATAAATCACCCGGTTTTCCAGCGGTGCGAATGCATACTGTATGTTGAACATCGCAATGGCGATTCCTCCCCAGGCGATTCCCGAAAATACCTGCAGAACAGGCATCAGCACCACATAGGATTCCTGCGTCAGGAAAAACCAGCAGAAATGGATTACTCCAAGCAATGCTATGGACGCTTTGGTTACCCAGAGCCAGGATTTTTTGTCCGCCATCTGCCCCCATATGATGGCGGCCCCTACCCTCGCTGCTGATGATAGCAGCCCGACAGTAGTAATATAAAAATAATCCAGCTTCAGGCCGGTCACCATATAAATGGAAAAAAACGGGCCGGCTATCTGAAGGGCCAGATTCCAGAATACATAGAACAGGATTATCTTTCTGAACCCTTTATGGGCCAGGGGTTTTGTCAGGACATCCTTCAGGTTCACCTTTTCTCTCCTGATTTCCGATGCCGGTTCTTTTATGGAAGAAAGGCAATAGAAGTTGGTGAAGGCGATTGCCAATGCTGCTATCCCGATGACTGCAAATCCGAACAGCTCAGCCCCGGAAGACCGGTAATTGTCAAGCACCTTGCCCATGACCAGTGAAATAAGCGTTGCCGCACCCAATGCGTATGCGTCTTTTTTTCCAAGGTAGCTGCCTACATTATTGTTTGCCAGCAGCTGCAGAATCCAGTTCCCGGCACCTGTACCTATGAAAGTCCCACAGAAATGGGAAACCGAAAACATGATAATCATAGCTGTAATTCTTGCCGCTATTCCCTGTACGAAAAACGGTATGAAAAACATACCTGCAAGCAGAAGACGATGGATCAGCGCCATAATCGCGATCAGAAATTTTTTCTGTTTCAGGTTCTCGATCACTACCGATGAAAACAGCTGTGTGGCACATAAAAGCGTCGGGATGGAACCGATAATTCCGTTCAGTGACTCATCCGCACCGAGGGAAGCCACGTAGCCCGACAGAAAAGCTCCCGAAGTCAGTGTGAAGATTCCGTTGGCGCAGACACCCTCTAAAATGAACAGATTTCTGCTCCTTGAGTAGTCGGCTTCGCTGAGCGGACGCCTTGAAAAATAAGTATCTGTAAAATGTTTCCTAATAGTTGCTGTTAAATATGCCATGTTAAATCCCTTCCCTTAAAAAATATATACAGCTATATCTTGACATCTATCCTGTTCTGTTACAAGATGAGAATGGTCTATAAAAACAGTACAATTCCGACTTTTGAGAAAGGAGAAAATATGAAAAGCCTGTTGCATTTAAAAGCAGTTCTTCCCGTAAGTGCCCTGAATGCAGGGTATTTTATCTCCAGGGGGCTCGGCAGGCATGTCGAGCGTACAATCGATTCCTTTGAAATCATCTATGTGAATTCCGGTGTCCTTGGGATGTTTGAAGAGGATGTGACTTATAATGTCGAGCAGGGACAGGCCATCATCCTGTTTCCTAACAGGCACCATGGCGGTACCCGGCAGTTCGACAAGAACCTTTCCTTCTATTGGATCCATTTCAGGATTGACGAAGAGGCGGACGCTCTCGGAAAAGGCATCATGTCTCTTCCGCAGCTGATCAACCTGTCCAATCCCGAACAGTATGTAGAACTCATGCGCAGGTTCATTAAGCGGCAGGAATACGATTTCGAAAACAAGACTGTCCTGAACCTGATACTTCTTGAGATTCTATGTGAATTATCGGATTCCAGCTGTCCGATGAAGATCAGCAGCCCGAAGCTGGTGCTTGCAAACAATGCCGACCAGTATATCCGGCTCCATATCGAAGAGCCGCTCTCGTCATCCATTATCGCGGAAGCCCTGGACTGCAATACGGATTATCTCGGGAGGATCTTCAATCAGATTTACGGAAAGACCCTTACCGATGCCATACACGAGCACCGCCTGAACAAAGCCTCCAAGATGCTGATCGAAACCAGCCTGAATGGCAACGAAATCGCCTACCAGTGCGGATATTCGGACACGGACTATTTCAGAAGATGCTTCCGGAAGCACAGGGGGATGACGCCAAAGGAATACAGGCAGACCTACTGCCTTGTATCCACCAATATAGAGGAATAAGATAGAATTCGTCAATTTTCACAGTTTCCCAGAATGAGGACGTGCTGCAAAACATGTTCATTCGCAGCGCGCTCTCGCTTAGATGAAGACGTAGTGGTACGTAAGGCCGCAAAGTACGCGGCCTAAGTACCAACGTCTTC
>NZ_FMKA01000098.1 GCF_900096945.1 Anaerobium acetethylicum
GCGAGTTGGTGAGGTTACAAAGAAACAGTCAGAATTATATAAGGCAATGGGTGTTACACCGCCGAACACGTTATAATTTCTTGGGTATTTAGGATACATGGAATCATAGAGATTTGAACTTCCATCGCCGCTATATTCCTCAACAAATGTACTGAGCTGATTTCCGTTATTGTCATATGAATAATATACATACTTTGACTTGTTTGTATAATTTATGTAATCATATTCCCATGTTGTGGTATTTGTCAACCAGTTCTGGCTGTTGTAGCAATAATTCGTTTCCTTGGAATAAAAGCTATCCATGCCACCATAAATAATCATTACATTTTCTTTCGTACGGTTGCCAGCTGCATCATACTCATAATATGTCGATTTTCCATCCGGTTCTGTTACCTGCGTCAGTCTGTTCAAGGCATCATAGGTGTACTCCGTGTAGCTGTATGCTCCGTTTTTGAGTTCCCCTCCTGGTCTTCATATTCCCTTTTTCATAATCATAATAGGTAACATCCATTTGTGTCCCATCAGGTTTTCTGTTTGTAAGGTAGCTGATCGTTCCATCTTTGTTATAGCTGTATTCCTGTGAATATCCTTTGCTGCTCGGTTCACGTAAAAGCTTATAATAAGTTATGCTTTTTTTGCTTCCATCCAGATAATAGGAATATATTGTAACATCATTGCCTGAAACCACTTTTTCAAGTCGCCCGGAACTGTCAAATGTCTTAACTGTTACATTTCCCTTAGGGTCTAAAGACTTTTCGATGACTTTACCCATTATGGAATCTTTAATGTCATAATCGAAAAGTATGGTTCCTATATTCGGCACTGTCTTTGTGAGTACCCTGCCTAATTCGTCATAGGTACGTATGGTCACGCCAGTGGAATCTTCCATGGTCAGAAGATTGCCTGCCTTGTCGTAGGTATAGGTGATACGGGATTGCTCAGCCGGTGTTGTACTTCCTGCCGGCGTTATGATTTCTGAAATCCTTCTTCCATGAATGTCGTAGGTATATGTGGCGGTTGCACCATTCCTGTCTGTTTTTGTTCTGAGCTTACCATCTGCATAATAGGTGCAGGAAGTGGTTCTTGCTGACTCAGGGGCAGTTCCGGGTTTGATTTCTTTAATGATAAGTCCTGCCACGTTATACTGATAACCTGTGGTATTTCTTTTTCCATCGGTCTGGGAAAGCTTGTTACCTGCAAGATCGTAAGTAAAGAAGGTCACATTACCGCATGCATCCACGACGCTTGTCATCCTGCCGAAGGTGTCATATACTTTTGTAAATAACACTCAGGTCGTTGTCACGCTCAGCGAGGGCGGGCGACCTATGTAAAAGAAAGGCGGTCATCGTGTAGACAACCGCCCTAAAGCATGGATTATATACTCAAACTTCGCACATAGATTTTGACTATGCACCTTGAAAATTCAATACCTGGCAGTTATTCAGTTATCAAAGCTCAGAGTTTATGCTGCTAGA
>NZ_FMKA01000050.1 GCF_900096945.1 Anaerobium acetethylicum
CTATATTGCATAGCAGTCAGCTCCTTCCTTGTGGTACTTCTAATACTACCACAAATGATTATTTCATTCACTGACAACTATGCTAACACACAGGGACCTGTGGATACAATAATTCCGCTAGATGATTGCTGTTCCAATTGTCCGTTATACTCAATGGTATATCTTGCAGAAACATGAGTTCGCTGTCCGATAAACAAATCATTTACAGCATATAATCGTTGTCCATCATTCAAATCAGCCTGTGCCAATGTAATTTCCCTACATCTTCGCTGATTACGGAAAACATCCGTGACAACCTTCTCAATATCTGTTGGCTTGAATGGCAACAGAACCCCGTCCCAACGACGGGGATCAGGGTTAACACCAATCAGAGGCTGACTGTCAAGATATTTCAACGTATTTGCAACTAATCCATCCTGTCCTACAACAATCACCATATCTTCTTTTCCAAAAATGTAATTCGACACATACTCACGATCCAAAACAAGAAGATTTCCCAGGCTTTCCAGGACTGAAACGATCTGCGTCAGAACATTTTTATACTGGCGGTTCTCTTCCAAATAGTCGGAGAAATCATTGCCCGAATGTTCAATCACAAACTGGGCCTGCTGGATGGTGTTATATCTAACAATCAGGTTTTCGAGGCGAGTTTTTCTCGTAATCAGAATAATTTTTCTATCCGTCAGTCTGTTCATTATTTGTCTCTTCTTTCAAGCAATCCCTGAAGTAGGTCAGGAGTTATGTTCAACTGACCGATTTTGTCCGCTTTATCAGCAAGTTCCTGGAATGCGATAGCAATCAGTTTATCAGGTTTCATACCCATGTTCGCCAGGGATTGCATCACCGTGGCATCGATTCCAGAAAATGCCTTCATCATGACAGAAAGTTCATAGGCTTTTGCATCCGCCTGCGCTTTAGCATTTTCCACAGAAAGCCCTACCAGTTGCTTCTTCTTTTCCTCTAGTTCAGTTTCAAACCCCAGCTCTTCTTCCTTGATCTGATTCTCTTTCTGCATCACCAGACGCTTTGCTTCCAGCTGGGTTTCCTTAATCTGTTTTTTCTTTTCTTCAACGGCAATTTCCGTATTCAGTTCATTCTCTTTGACTTTGCGCTCTTGTTCAATCGAGGCATTTCTTCTTTCATAGAGTGCCTCATCCGCTTTTCGTAAAATTTCTTCCCTCGCCTGGGCTTCAAGCGCACGCGCTGTTTCCTTATTCGGAAGAATGGCAAGTACTGAAAAACCCATTACCTCAATACCCAGGTTTTTAATTTCATTGATCTCACAAAGTTCATTCATGATATGATTAGCCAGTTTTTCGCTTGAACGGATTGCATCACGAAGCTGAATATTTTCAATATGCTTTTTAGTCAGTACCTTGGAGATATTGACAAGCCTCTGCGCGATTTTCTGAGAATTATCATTCACATACTTTTTATTTCTCATATCATATGTAAAATCCATGACTTCAGCAATTTTTCTGTAATCAGTGATTCTGTAGGTTATCTGTCCCTGTACTGTAACGGTCTGATAATCGTTAGTTACTTCCTCAAATACAAATGGCACATCGGCACTTGCAATTGGGATAACCACTGCCGAAGTAACAGGGGCATAATAAAAAAATGAAATGCCTGCACCCTCTTCAACTATTTTTCCCTTTTTATATCTCAGAACATATTCACTTGGTAAAAACTTGATAAACTTAATGTTAAACATATGTTTCTCCTTATTCTAGTATGTTTTTGACTTTCTTAAACTTAATATTATTATAAAGAAAACTCATGCCATATTCAACCACATTTTATATTTTATTAAAATTTTTCCTTATTTTAACGATACAAATAAGATAGCTGCAAATCCCAAAAATCCAGCCAATATTCCCGCTTCATCCACTCACTAAGAGCAAACTTCATTAGAATACGTTTTTCTGATAATACTTTACCAATAAATGTATTAATTATCATCATATTTTCCATTCGCACTTTTTTGGACGATTTTTCATAAATCTGATATACTGAAATCAGTATATAAAAGAAAGAATTCCTGTTCCTGATCACTTATCAACGCCATCCGTGCATTACATAAATGCACGAAATTTTAATGTTGCGTGCGCAACATAAGTTGTTTTACAAACAAGCTAAAGTCAAAGAGTAGCTAAGCGTGATAAAAGAAGGAGGTCGTTAAAATGTTTGAGTTCATCAAGGATAGCAAGAACAGATACAAAAACCTGGTCGACGGAGAATGGGTTGCCAGCAAAGAGGATACTTATATCGATATATATTCGCCGCTGGATGAATCTCTGATCGGCAGCATACCGGCGATGACCAGAGAGGAAGTAGATCTTGCGGTGCACGCTGCGAAGGCGGCCCAACGAAAGTGGAAATTGACAACCATCGATGAGCGTGGAGAAATCCTGTACCGGGCCGCAGAAATCTTGCTGGAGCAGACCGAAGAACTGGCGACGCTCATGATGAGAGAGATTGCGAAGGATATGAAAAGCTCGCGGTCAGAAGTTTCCAGGACCGCAGATTTTATCAAGTTTACAGCAGATACCGCTAAGAATTTATCGGGTGAAAGCATACCGGGAGACAGTTTCCCTGGATTTAAAAGTAATAAGATTTCCATCGTTCGTCGTGAACCATTGGGTGTTGTGCTTGCCATATCCCCGTTCAATTATCCAATCAACCTGGCAGCATCTAAGATTGCACCCGGATTGATGGCAGGCAACTCAATCCTGCTAAAGCCGGCAACTCAGGGGAGCCTGTGCGGACTTTATCTGGCAAAAGTATTTGAAGCTGCCGGAGTTCCGGCCGGAGTACTGAATACAATAACAGGTCGAGGCGGTGAGATTGGTGATTATGTAACCACACATCCCGAGATTAATTTCATTAATTTTACGGGAAGCACCGAAGTAGGAGCCCGCATTTCAAAATTGACCAGTATGGTACCTCTGTTAATGGAACTTGGTGGTAAAGATGCAGCCATCGTATTGGAGGATGCAGACCTGGAACTGACCGCCAACAATATCGTGGCAGGCGGCTATTCGTACTCTGGTCAGCGATGCACAGCGGTGAAGCGTATCCTGGTAATGGAGCCGGTTGCGAATCAGTTGGTTGAGAAAATCAAAGAAAAAATAAAAAAGCTGAAGGTTGGAAATCCACTTACCGATGGTGATGTGGACATCGTGCCGCTGATCAATACGAAAGCAGCTGATTTTGTTATGGAATTGATCGAAGATGCAAAATCAAAAGGCGGCAAGCTGATTGCAGGCGGCAACAGGCAAGGTAATTTAATTGAGCCGACCTTGTTCGATCATGTTACTACTGATATGCGGCTTGCATGGGAAGAGCCATTCGGACCAGTACTTCCCATTATAAGAGTAAAGAGCAAGCAGGAAGCGATTGAGATTGCCAACAGCTCGGTATATGGGCTTCAAAGTGCAGTATTTACACAAAATATCAATGATGCTTTCTACATCGCAGATCGTCTGGAAGTAGGGACCGTGCAGATCAATAATAAGACAGAGAGAGGTCCGGACCACTTCCCCTTCCTAGGTGTAAAAGCCTCCGGATTAGGCACTCAGGGCATCCGCTATTCCATCGAGTCCATGTCTCGTCCGAAAGCTACGGTTATCAATTTACCAGATCAAACCTAAAAAGTATTCATAAAAATCATAAAAAGACTGATCAGAATCGTTAAAGATTCTGATCAGTCTTTTTATGTAAATAAGCAACAGCCTAAACTGCTGCAGGACATCCCCATTGGCAATTATTATTCATAACGCTTGAACAGGACGCTGTTTTCCTTTGCAATATGAAGGAATATGTCATCCACCAATTCATGCAGTTTCTGATATACAGCCTTCATAGTAGGACACGCATACTCCGGAGGCGTGAAATCGTCTGTCTCTTTGATTATGCGCTTAATAATCAGACCGGCAGCTTCATGTTCATCCTCTAATTGACGAATGAGCGATCGCATTCCTGCTATATCCCCAGGAGTCTTATCAAGCTTACGCATTGCGGGGAAAAGCTCCTCTTCCTCCTTGGCAAAATGCTCCTCCAGCTCCATTTTCAATTCACTGAAATTTCGATGAAGCTTCAGAAGCTGTTCCTTTCCATGCTCGTAATGGACGAGCAGAATCTTATTCACAAGTTGATCCAGTTCCTTCCACAGAGCGCGCTCAGGCTGATGATGGATTTCAAGGATGAGGTCAATCAGCTGTTCGTCTGACAATTCATTCACAGGCTGTTCCTTATCCGGTCTTGCCAGATAATCACTGTAGGCATTCTGTACTTCAGTAACGAAATCTGATGAAAGACCTGCGTCCTTTATGGCAGCCTCAAGCGTTCGATCCCCCTGGCAGCAGTAATCTATATGCAGTTCATTGAGACGAGAAGTAATTGCAGGGAAAAATGTTACAAGTTCCCCGAGGTGCGTCTGGTTATTGATCGTAATTGTTTGTTTCATCAGCATGTCCTCCCCTGGCTATTTTTTTTAATTTGATAAACTCTTACCATTCGTTTCATCTCTTTAAATTCCTGGATTTTGATTTGTTCAACAGACAATCTCATTTTTATCATCAATTCGCATATACACAAAGAATTATCTGAACACTAACTCTTTAGACTTATTCTAACACCTGCTATATCTTTTAACAAGCTGTACTCGCAACAAGAAACCGTGTATTCGTTACTGGTCACAGAGTGAACAGTAATGCTATTCTTTTCCTATGCTACGTACAACTTTTTATATCTCGAAAATCAACATATATGCACCATAGTTAGTAGATATACTGTTTATTCATAGAATAGAATCTGAAATATCATAATCCGTTCTCTCTGATTATCCTCGTTGAACAAATCTCTACAATCAATTTCATCCATAAACTCCAATTCATCTATCGACATAAGATAAGATATATATTCATCTGAAGGATAGTAAAAAAACAATAGCATCTTTCTAGGTTCAAGGTAATAAGAATCAATTATTCTTGCCATAACCTTTCGAAGAATTTCTATTGAAAATGGATTAAAGAAATAAAATCTGTTCACCTCTGAGGGAACTGCATAATCTTCAGCATTCTGCATTAAAAAGCTGACACGACCGCCTGACATAGCTGTTTTTTGATTATCTATTGCCGCAGCATAGATTCTTTCATCATACTCCAGACCTATTGTTTTTGCTCTTGTCTGATAGGAAAAGAAAAAATCTACTCGTCCCTTTCCACAGCCATAGTCTAAAATCACATCTTTTTTTCTCAATAAACCACTATTAGCCAATCGTTCTAACACAAGGTAAGGCGTCGGTTCATACGGATAGCGGTACTGATCTGATCTGGAATCATCTCTGCCTGTGGTTTTTACCTTGATTAATTCATCCCATACTTTCTCATTATTTCTCATCCTTAAATTAAATGCTCTGCTCAAATTCCACCTCTATCATATTCTACTAAACAGCCGAAGCCGAAATTCATTTTACTTACTTCCTTAAATCTATGCATACCACCTCAGGATCATTGAACAATCGTACAGGAATTACGCTATTTCCCAATCCTCTGCTTACGTACATTGTCGTATCCTTCATTTGATAAGCACCTGATGTATATTTGGGGAAGAATCCCTGTCCGGGTGCGACTACTGCTCCTACGAATGGTAAAATAAACTGGCCGCCATGTGCGTGACCACTCAGCACAATATCAGCTTTCGCCGCACTAAAGTTGTTTATATACTGCGGTTCATGAGCTAAAACAATAGTCAGATCATCATTGCTGCATCCATTCATCAAATTTTTAAGAGTATCATCTCCAAGGCTTTTATCATCCAGTCCGATTAACTCAAATGATGCCTTCCCAGCATTTATTGTCGTTCCCTCATTGTCTAAGACAGTTGTATCCGTGTTTTTTATACCTTCAAACAAATCCTGTCTGTCTGCATCACTTAACCAATGCTCATGATTTCCCATGACATAATATATGGGGCATATACCCGAAATATCTTCAATAAAATTAACAGCAACGTCAATATCCATATGATTAGAATCCACCAAATCTCCTGTTACAACGATCAGATCCGGAGATAATTCTGCTATCTTCGTGATCAGATTTTTGTTGTTCTTTCCAAATTCCGCATTATGCAGATCAGAGATCTGAACAATGCGATAGCCTTCTAAATCCCCGGATATTTTGCTGCTTTTATAATCATAAGATGATACAACCAGGTGGTGATTTTCATACCATACGAAGATAATCAGCACAAGTAAAACTATCCCGGAGATAATCCATCTTTTTCGTTTTATCTTTTTATGTTCCAATAGATCACCTGCTTCCTTGTGGTACTTCTAATACTACCACAAATGATTATTTTATTCACGGACAACTAAGCTAAACACAGAGGATTTCCGCAGGGTGCTTTTTAAATAAGAATTAGCATTTACTCTTGACATATCAATTCACATGCCGTAGCGTTTAACTTAGTTAAACTATTGGAGGTTACTAAGAATCAGGGACTTTTAAAGGAGGTTATATGATATGACACAATGTTTCAAAGTCAACTTTCAGCCACTCTACCGCATTGCCCGGTTTCTGGCTTTAACAATGCTCATTATTATTCCATTACAAATCGTTGTTTATGTGATTTCACCGCCACCAGATACTGTTAAAGGATTCTTTGAGCTATATCATCAAAATCCGTTCTTAGGATTGCTGAGCCTGGATTTTCTTTACCTATTTAACAATATGATCATTATAATAGTCTATTTAGCCCTCTTTGTCGTCTTGTACCAGGAAAAGCCCGTTACTGTACTCTTGGCCTTAATACTTGGCTTAATCGGCATTGCGTGCTATTATCCGTCCAATCCTGCATTTGAAATGCTGACGCTAAGTAATCAGTATTTTCAGGCGTTGCCTGAACAGCAAACAATCTATTTGGCAGCTGGAGAAGCCGTGATGGCTGGCTATACAGGTACCTCCTTTGATGTATACTATGTTTTAAGTACCATATGCCTTTTGCTGTTTTCATGGGCAATAATATAAAGCACCAGGTTCAATAAGTCGGTTGGTCTGTGGGGGTTAGCTTCCGGATTTTTTATGATTGTACCCTCATCGGCGGGTATGTTAGGGATGATTTTTTCTTTCCTGTCCCTCATTCCCTGGGTTGTATTTGTCACACTGTTGATGTTGAAATTTAAAAAATTGGCCACTGAACCTCAGAATGCTTAATAGAAAACATTACCAAATCAAACGTGTTCAAACCGAAGGGAACCTCACCGTCTACGAGGATAATTTTTACAGTACATTTCAGGACCGGAGTAACGGTGGATGTTGAAGAACAAACGATAAACAAGCAAGGCACTCTACGAAATTAAACGCAGAGTGCCTATTTATGGTCATTATTTCAATCGTTCAAATATTCGATAGCACAGGTAGGTCAAATATGGAGATGACACTTTTTTCTGCCCAAAATCCCAGTCCTTTAATTTCTGGTATACTGACTCGGGCGTAAAAAAACCATCCTTGTCTTGTCTTGCTCTTATATGCGCAATCATTTCAAGGAAGCGTGGATCATCCTGCACAAACTCATATTTACTCAGCACACCAGCCACACTGATAATATCATACCAGCATGATGGTGCCTTCAGCTTTCGGAAGTCCGTCCCCATATAGAACATATAGGGATGCTGATCAAGGCTGTTTTCCCAGAGCCTAAGCAATGCTTTGACGGTGGAAACTGCAACCTGGGATTCCCGATACTCAGGTATATAGGACAGTAAATCAGCCATTATCAGCGTTGCATACGGACAGCAATCATCCTTTTTCCCGGGTCCGCGAAATTTGCCGAGTTCAGGAGACACGGCACAAGGGAACCCGTTATCACGGTATAAGGATACCAGATGGTCAACACCCGGCTTGATGTATTCATGGTAATCTACCCCTGCCTTTAGCAGCGCAAGCAAAAGCAGCGGTGCATCGCACAGGCACCAGCTGAAAACATCCACACCCGCGCCGCCATAATGCTTTGGCACATTGGTCATAGACTGATAGATGCCGTGCTCGTCCCGATGCTTAAGAATTTCACTGACAGCGATTTTTATTTCCGGAACTTCCGTATCAAATCCAAGGTCCAACAGAAACAGAAGTTTGTGTATCGGCAAATCAGGATTCTTATGATTTGTTACCAGCGTGCCATGAAACTTTTCAACATCCATAAAGTAACTTTTCATACGGCTATCAGCCAGCGCTGCATTTCTGATATGGACAAGCTTATCCTTTGGTTCGCGGCACAGATGAAGTCGGACCGCATATTTCAGCCAGTCATCGCTTAGATCGAGTAACTTTTGATATTCCATTTTCACCACCAGCCTTCTTTTCCATATTTCCCATGTGCATTCTTCCACTTGTCTGCTATTTCAAGAAACGCATCATATCCATACGTTCTGATGTAATCTGTCGCTTGTTTGTATTTTTTATATTTGTAGCCATTTTTATTATAGAAGTCATTAAGAACACTGCAAGTGCTATATTCACTACAATCAGCGCAAGACTGTAGTTTTTTACAAATGCAGCAAATTTTAATCTTGCATTTTGCCTTTAAAATATCTCTTTTCCCGCTTTCATAACCAACTTTACACCCTTTACATGCCTGCTCTTTAAATGCGGAACAAGTGCCACAATAAGCACCACAACAACCGATTTCCCTAATTGACATGATATGGCTCCTCCCCTAATACTCTGTACAATTCTTACCATTCACGCTTTGCGCAGTAATAATTTGCGTATCTAACCTGACCACACAACCTCGGATAACAAAAAAACATCTAAATCCCCGGATATTTTGCTGCTTTTATAATCATAAGATGATACAACCAGGTGGTGATTTTCGTCTATTAAGGAATTATAAATTCATCAATATCAATCAAATATATATCATGTCTTTGTGTTAGTTTTTCGATAAATGGAGTTGACTCTTTTCTAAGTACAGCAATTACTCTTTTATCAAAAATTTTTATTATTTCATTTTGATAATGAATGGCGTTATTTTCTAAAAATCCTATTTCATCAATAACAATTAAATCAATCTCATCATCATTATTATAGTTTCTCAAAATACCTGCTCCTAAACTCTCAAATGTCTCCGTGACAGGTATTAAAGCGGTACCTGAATTGCTTCTTTTTGCTATTACTCCATTAATATGCTGGTCATTAAAGTCTCTAAGAACAACATACTTTGGAGCAATTTTATCATCCCTGATTGCATAAGTTATAATTCCTCCAATAGAAATCTCATCCTTAAGAATTTCATTTAATACTGATGTTTTACCACTTTTTTTACTGCCCGTAATCAAAAGATGTTTTTTCCCGCTTTCTCTAAAAGATTTCATTATATATTTTTTTAATTGCATCATTCGATCGTCTGTTAAAATCATCATATTTTTGAATAAACTCCTTTGCTTCTTCTGTAATATATGAACCACCACCATCTCTTCCGCCTACTTGTCGGATTAGCAGTTTGGTTGATAATTCATTTTCACACTTTTTTATTAAAGCAAAAGCCTTACTATAAGACATATTCATTTCTTGAGCCGCCTTATTTAAGGAACCTAATTCATTCGTTTTTTTAAGAAGATTCATAGGCCCTGTTCCAAAAAACTTAACATTATCATCATTTACAAGCCAAACTTTGTAATTATAATTCATAATGATCCATCCTTATTATATAGAATATCTGTAACTGTTCCAAATCTGGTCCCGCTAATGCTTAGTCACTATAATACAGCATATATTTTTGATTATATTCTAAAATTTTAACTTGTCCATAGATTTCCGACAGTTTTTTTTCTACCATATTGATATCTTCCGTTTTTAAGTCTATCTCCGTAATCTTCTTATCTTTTAATAATAAAATCCTATCGCAATAATTCAAAGCGTATTCTGGGTTATGCATGGATATCACACAGCTTTTATTCATATTTATTATGATCTCTCTTATTTTTTTCATAAGCTTGTTCTTATTTATCAAATCCAAACTGCTCTCAGGTTCATCCATTAACATGTATGTACCCTTTTGCATCAGCGCCCGTGCTATAACTACAATCTGTTTTTGACCTTCACTTAAGTCCAAATAGTTTCTATCAGCAAGCTCAGAAATTCCCAATATTTCCAAACATTCTAATGCTTGCTCTCTATGTTCCTGCGCTGGAGTTTGAAACATATTCAAATATGGTGTTGCTCCCATTAAAACAACATCAACAACAGTTGTATAATATACAATAGTACCAGACTGTGGAACATAGCTTATTAACTTTGCTCTCTCTTTTTCTTTTAATGTAAATAGATCTTTCTCTCCAATCGTAATATTACCCGACTTAAGCTTTATCAATCCACAGATCATCTTAATAATGGTCGTCTTCCCTGAACCATTCAAACCTAACAGTGCGTATATTTTACCTTCTTCTATATTAAAGCTTATATCAGATATAAAAAATCCATCAGAGTACCCTCCTGAAATTCCATTAATTCTCATATGAATTCTCCAATCTAAATTTTCTTCTTCGTACAAACTAAGAATGCCAGATATGGTGCTCCAATAAATGATGTAATAATACTAATTGGCAGCTCTGAAGGAAGAATTGTTCTTGCAATACAATCAGATAGTATCATTAAAATTGCTCCCAATAACCCACTGAATACAATGGTATTAAAATCATTTCTCTTTAAAATTGATCTTGCAATATGGGGCGGTACTAAACCAACAAAACTAATTAATCCAGTAACACAAACGACACTTGCAACTACCAAAGTAGAACATAGCAAAATCAAGTATCTGCTCTGTTCTACTGAAATACCCAAAGTCTTAACTTCCTCGTCACTAACCGAAAGTACATGAATCTTCCAGCGCATTAAAAATATACCCACCATTCCTATAATAAAAAATGGCAATATAATCTTTAGTTTCTCCCCTGTAATGCTTCCAAAGCTTCCCATGGTCCAGTATTCAATCGCTCCCATTTCATTTAATGGATCCGAAAAATACTTTATAGTCATTAGAATACCATTGCTGATTGCATTGATAACAATACCCGCCAGCACATAGGTCAGTACATTATCAGTTCTTGAGAATTTTACAATACCTATTACAAATGATAATGCAAGAAGTCCACCTAAAAAGGCACCAAAAACCACGGACAATACATTACCTGAGATAAACACAATACTAAAGGCAGCACCTACATTTGCACCAGAAGTAACTCCAATTATATCAGGGGAAGCGAGTGGATTCTTAAATAATGTCTGATAGACACTGCCCGCCATACTTAAGCCAATTCCAGCTAGGACTACCATTATACTTCTTGGTAGTCTTAGCATATAGAAAACATTTATAGTCATTTGGTTTTCATGGGTTCCCTTTAAAACCTTTGTAATATCTTCAATTGACAGGCTATACTTTCCTACACCAATTGATAATACAAAGGCAAAAATAAGGACTGCAAATGTAATAACATTTGTTCTATTTGATTTCATACTATAATGTTTCCTGGCATTATTCATTTATTGCCAGAACCTCTTTATCTGCATCAAAATTATAGAATTTATTGTAAAAATCATATACATCTTCCGCAAAACTGTCATTGGTATAGTCATCACTATAAAGAATACTTGTCAGCCACATTTTGCCTAATATACTAGATGGTACTGGTGAATCCCAGGCTTCAAATTCAGTTGGCATCTGAAAAACTTTATTATTCCTAATTGCAGAAAGTTCAGATAAATTACTGTCCTTCATTACATCTTCTTTGGTATATTCTGCTTCAGGAGCTATTATAATATAATCCGGGTTATATTCAACAAGCTGTTCGTATGAAATATTTGCCCAATAGGAGTCTTCAATATTGTTTGCAACATTAGTTCCGCCGGCAGCTTCAATAAAGTCGTTTTGATACATATTCGCTGTAGCTGTTGAAAGCATACTGCTGTTACCCGCTAAGTAAACCTTTGGCTTATCTGTAGTGTCAGCATATACACCTTCTAATGCTTCCCCTTTTTCTGTATAATAAGTTAGTAATTGATCATAATCTTCAACCCCTGTAAGCTTTGCAATCATTGTTATCATTTCAACTAATAACTCTTCACTTTCTGGATTTACACCAATAACTGTTACTCCCATTTTTTCAAGAGTACTTATCTGATCTTTTAATTTTATTGGCAGTATAACCAGATCTGGAGCTAAAGAAACACACCCTTCTAAATCAAATTCTTTCGCTGTTCCTACATTTGGCAGCTCTAATAATTTTGGGGCCGAAAGTTTATAAATAGGTCTTGAATCCGCTTTTGCCTCTATACCAACCAGTTTGTCTGTTAAGCCTAATGCAATTAATGCAGATGTAGAAATATAATATCCGCTCACTATTCTTTCCGGCTGATTCTTGATAGTTACTGTTCGTCCAAGGTGATCTGTTACCGTGACTTCTTGTTCATTTTCTGTAGTCGTCAATTCATTCGTTTCTTGAACGTCTGTTTCTTTTGTCTCCTCTTCCGCAACTACATTTTGTGTTGATTGTGGTTCGTCACCGGATGTTTTTGCACATGCCCCGATTAATATCATTGTTAAGATTGTAAATAATAGTAGTAAAACTCTCTTTTTCATAAATTCCTCCATATAATTTTATTCATCATTATATTTTCAAAAACATAACGCTTTGTTAATGAATATATTTTAACTTATAATTTGTTTGAATACAAGTCACTATTTTAGTGCACCCCTATCCGGTAAAAAAGTGCAATAAATACCGGCTGGCAGGTATCCCTTTCAGGCAGTTGTGATCTTTGCTGAATGCACAATAATTATTCATGGTTACAGCCGCTTCATACTTACTCGCGAACTATAAATACAAAAAACTGCTCATTATTCCAAAAGAAACAGAAGTTGTAAAACGCATCCACCGAGAATATCCCAAAGGTGCCAGCATGCCCTAGTCTTCTACTCTATATCTTCTAATAAGCATATACTACCTCAATCAAAATAAAAATCAAAATGTTCCACTACATAAGGGTGACAACTATTCGCACACAGCACTAATCTGCCACGAAAAATTGTCACCCCCATTGAACTTTCTTCAATTATTACATTTTATACCTACAAAAGTACAGGTACATAATCAGGCAAAAATGCCTACGAAGCCAGTAAATACACTATTTCTTTGACAAAAGAGCGACGGTTTCCACGTGTGTCGTCTTCGTAATAAGGGAACATATTATCCGAGTCGTCTTGCCAATTGGAACACATTTTTGTATGCTCTAATCCCTCACTAGCAAAACTCTCATTTTTGTTATTGTTACCATTCAATAAGTCGTTTTGAGTGCTCATTTTAAACAGCCCTTTCTACTTATTGAAGTCAACTTGTTACTAACCTACCTGCTTGCGTAAATTCTTGTATCTCTTTTTTGCATCTGATACCGAATAATCAGCAAGTCCTTTTAATACAAAAGTAATCTTATATGGATCTGATATTCCATCTTCATTTATTTCACCAATAAGTACTTTTTTTACAACACTCTCAAATACAGAACGATCGAATTTATCCAATACCTTAACTTCTGAAATTCGTGATCTTAAATCTTTCATTCTCTTGCCGATATCTTTCTTTGCATCAACATTTGATGTTAGAATTTTTTGTTCCTGCCTAATATGATTGATTTTCTGTGTATATTCATCATATCTCTCATCATAAGCCTCTTTTAAGATTTTATCATCAAGTAACATATCGGTCAATTTCTTTCGTTTTGCTTCCATTGCTGCCAGACTCTTATCAACACGTTTTATGTTAACTTCCTATGATTTTTCCATCTAAAAGGCTTCCGAACTGAAAAAACATAGAAAAAGCCCGAATCTATGCGACATTATGTTGCGTTGGTTTGGGTTTTATGCTACACTGTTTCTAGATAGAATTCCATCTAAACACAGGAGGCGTTATGTACTTAGATTTTCTTGTTAAAATACCAGAAGCACCTGGTAAACTAGTCAGGGTAAAAAAAGGGAATACCACCTATATTGACTATGAATACGACCGCACTTATGATAGCGACAAAAAATACACCACACCCAAACGGTCGACGATTGGAAAACTTTCAAAAGCTGATAACACAATGATGCAGCCAAACCAGAACTTTCTTAAGTTTTTTCCAGAGGCAGAACTGCCCGAGGAAAAAGACAGAACTTGCAGAAGCAGCTGTCTTAGGGTCGGAACCTATATTGTCATCAAAAAGATCATGAGAGATTGTGGTCTCCCTGAAATCCTCGGAAGATACTTCAACGAAAAGGAACTTGGATTGTTTCTCGATCTGGCTTCCTACTCTATCATTTCAGAGAACAATGCTGGGCAGTACTATCCAGACTATGCATACAATCATCCTCTATTAACAAAAGGCATGCGTATCTACAGCGACTCCAAGGTCTCGGATTTTCTGAATTCCATTTCTGAAGATCAAAGTGTTGATTTTTTAAATGACTGGAATGAAACGAAAGACCACCGGGAAAAGATATATATTTCTTATGATTCTACTAACAAGAACTGCCAGGCGGGTGAAATCGAAATGGCGGAATACGGGCATGCAAAGGATGATAAGGGCCTTCCAATCTTCAATTATGCAATCGCCTACGACACACATAATAATGAGCCTCTCTTTTATGAAAAATATCCTGGCAGCATAAATGATGTTTCGCAGCTACAGTTCATGCTCGATAAGGCACAGGGTTATGGTTACAAGAAAATAGGATTTATATTGGACAGAGGTTATTTCAGCAAGGGAAATATTGAGTTCATGGACCGGTGCGGATATGAGTTCGTGATAATGGTTAAGGGAATGGCGTCATTTGTGAATCAGCTAGTCCTTGATAATAAGGGGAAGTTTGAAAGCAAGCGGATATGCAATATTCCGGACTATAATGTATATGGGATGACCGTAAAGAAAAAGCTGTACGTGACAGATGAAACGGAAAGATATTTTCATATATATCACAGCATATCGAAAGAAAGTTCTGAGAGAATGGTTATGGAAGCAAAGCTCCAGCAGATGACCAGATATCTGAACCAGCACACAAATGAAATCAAGGAATTTGGCACCGCTTTTAATAAATACTTCGAATTATACTATGATGACAACAAAGAAAGATTTCTTTTCGCCACTGAGCAGATCAGTGTCATAGAAAGGGAAATAGACTTGTGTGGATATTTTATTATCATTACATCCCGTAAAATGACAGCAAAAGAAGCCATAAATTTGTACAAGAGCCGAGATGTATCAGAAAAGCTATTTAGGGGAGATAAATCATACCTTGGAAACAAGAGCTTAAGGGTTCATTCGGACGAATCGGCTTCAGCTAAGATATTTATTGAATTCATTGCGCTTATTATAAGAAATAAGATATATACATGCCTGAAAGAGGAAATGAAAAATCTTGATAAAAAGCCTAATTACATGACTGTTCCAGCTGCAATGAGGGAACTGGAAAAAATCGAAATGGTAAGACAGCTTGACAATGTGTACCGGTTAGATCATGCAATAACCGCAACACAAAAAACAATACTGAAGGCATTCAGCTTGGATGCTGCGTATATAAAATACAGGGCAACAGAAATCAGCAACGAATTGAAAATATAGCAAACGTGAGGTGGAGAATACAATGGCGAGAATAGCAATTCCATTGGAACAGAAAATTGAAGCTGCACAGCAGAAAGTAGTTAAAGCCAAAGAAAAATATGATGCTGCAATTGAGGAACTTAAAAGGCTTATGGATAAAAGAGATTCTGTAAAGAAAGAGGAAATCCTTGCGGCGTGTTGAATGTCAAGGAAAATTGGTTCTTCCTCACATCTTCGTATATACGTATGCAAATAACTGGTAGATTGTGTTATACTAATAATAAATATCCGTGAGGTGATCAAAATGCAGA
>NZ_FMKA01000070.1 GCF_900096945.1 Anaerobium acetethylicum
ACAAGGCTGCTCTTGATCACCTCCAAATACTTTTCATCCATATCGCTGTTCCCATATCTCATTACCTGCTGGATCTCACTTTCATCAATCTCACCTCCAAACATCCGCACGCACTGCTTATTAATCTCCCTCATGCAGGAGATCAGCCCCTGCGGTGCTGTAATGCACTGTGATTCATCCGGAGATTTATTGATGATCGGCATGATGTCGAGCGTCCAGGAACCAATATCCACGACCAGCACTTTCTTCGTGTAAGCAGGTATTCGATCCACCACCGCGGAATAGCATTGAGGAAATACCGATACCTTTACAATCTTGATATCATAGGTTTTCTGCTCGTATTTGAAATGGACAGCCTCCTGCTTCGACAGATAATCGATAAATTCCTGCTTTTCTGCGCCAAACCTCGTGAGCGGAAGGCCGACCGCAAGATATACGTTGGCACTCCTTTTTCCTCTCCTTTCCAATTCCATGGCAACCGCTGCCAAAGTCAGAAGATAATAATTCTCATCGGTGACCTTGGTCGACTTGACCGTAAGCCTTTCCCCACCGACTCTGAAAAACCTTCCCTCATACTCCAGAAGATTTTCATGAATGGCTGGTTCTGTTTTTATCTCTCCCAGGCCTGTCGTGAATACCTGGCTAAAAGTCTTCATCATCGCCCAGCCGTGATCAATTCCGATGACTTCAATATTGTTATAATCCATTCTTGGTTTCCTCCTGAAATTCAATGATTTCATGTTCATCTTGCTCTTTTCTCTGCTTGCCTGCTGTGCCACTCTTTTACAAGATTTTCTATCAGTTCCACCTTCTGTCTTTCTGTAAAATCACACGGAAAATATGGTTCCAGGGTTTCAGCCTTGATCTTTATCTGCAGCTTCTGATTCGGTTTCTCCTCATCAAGGATTTCATAAATGGCATCCATATTCAATTTGTCCGACTGGCTCATCCGTTTCATTCGATTTGCCTGTGATAAGGACGGAGTACATTGCTCCAGATCCATTACAGCGTGCAGCTCATATTGCTCTTCTTCCTTTAGGTAGGAAAGTTCTACTGCAACAGTGAAGGCAATTTTCCCTTCATCTACCATATCTAATAGCTTGGGGATCAGATTGGTCAGGCGGATGTATCTCTTTATCTGATTTACGCTTTCACCTGCCTGCTTAGCCAATGCCGTATTACTTCGATATCCTTTTTGATTAATTTGTTCGTCATTAACCTCTTTCCATAATCCTTGTTGGTTATAAACTGTTGTTAATTGAAATGTTGTTAATATAGGATTCGCTGACTTCGGCCCAACTTGGTCCGAAGTCAGATCACTTCTCTCGCCCTGCCTCTTCATTGCTTCTAATCTCATCTTATAGGCGAAGGCTTTCTCACTGGGTTTTATATGCTCCCTGTGAAGATTGGAATTTACCAAGGCGATAGTTGCCTGATTGTCATCCAAATTGCAGATCATAACGGGAACTTCATTTATACCTGCCCATTCACATGCTGCTTTTCTTCTGTGCCCAGATATCAGTTCATATCCATTTCCACCCAGGCTCGGTCTTGCCAGTAATGGAACTAAGATTCCGTCATTTTCAATACTCTGCATCAGCTCATACAATTCCGTATTAATTTCGACCTTAAATGGATGATTCTTGAAACTTCTCAGCTGATTAAGCTGTATTGTCTTGATTTCCTGCTCCTGCTTGTCATTCGCCTTCTCACTTTCTGCATTAAGATCTTCCTTCCAAGAAGAACGTAATGTTGCTTTTTTGTTGATTCTTCTCACTTCCTTTACAGATTCATAATCCTGTTTTTCATTCATAACATAAAAATTGTTATGTAAGTGTACGTGATTATTCAATCTCCTATATCGCCCCGTACACAGGGGAGTTACTGGCGCTCTTTGTCCGCCGCATGACACTTTCGTGTTCACGACACATCTATTGCTAGATACGATCTCCTCTGATGCCAATTTCGAGGATAAGGAACTTCTATAGTCCCTTTGTGGGTTATTATCCTTCCGCCATATTAGATCGCTCCATAGCTCGCTTCATCTTCATCTCTCGATTCATCGACTCTCGTGGCAAGCCTCGGCTGATTTACTGTCTTGGAAATATACCGGAATTCTCCATGCTGTAACTGAATATAAAAGCCTCTGCAAGAAGCTTTGGTATTGCTACCGTTGTTGAATATAGAATACCTCAATCTGGTGGATAGGAACATTGCGCGGGATGGTTTAAATTTAATTATTCTTACCATTACATGGTATTTCAGAAATACACTTGATATTTGATTTTGCATCACTATATGACTATAATGATGCAGACACATGACTTAATCCATGCCAATATGTTTTTGCAAATTGTTCTTAAATAACCCTGGTCTCCATCACTATTCCTGCAACACCCTATCCACTAGCCCTCTGGATTTATAGAAAAAAAAAAAGAGCTCTTTCAAAAGAACTCTTCTGATTATTATATTCATTTTTATTAGCCATATGGTTTGATACTTTTTAGGACCTCCTCTGTCTTCATTAAAATCACAGCTGTAATCGTCATAGTAACTAAACTTTGATAATTTAATAACTGCCAGGTATTGAATTTTCAAGATGTATAGCTGAAATCTATGTGTGAAGTTTAAGTTATTTAATTTGAAAGTATCAGGACATTCAAACATACTTCCCATTTTACCATGAAATTTCAACGCTTATCCGCAATAATTCCAACTAAATAACGTATCAGACTCATTAAAAAAACTCTGCCCCTGCCACCATAATTCTCTACGCCAATGGATAGTCCACCAACCATATGCCACTTTCCATTTTCTTCGAAGACTTTCGGGATCCGAAAGTCTTCGAAGCACCAACTGATGGATATATAATTATCGGATTTTCTTTGTCTTTTTCAAAATGAATTCCGTCTTCCGATATAAACATGCATTGTGTCTGCTTTGTTTTTCCATCCCCTTTTATTCTCACACTCTATAAAGATACAGCCTTCATTCCTTTTCTACAGTACTTCCTAAAAATCATCTACCTTCTCCGTGATTATCGTTCCACTGATTTGGGAAAAGAGCGATTGGCATATTTCTCCAGTTTTTCATGTCTTCACTTATTGCGTGATCCCAGTGCATAGCACCCCAGTCATACCCATATGAACTATACTGATAGAACAAACGATAATCAACCTATTTAAATCATTCATCCAATCGTTTTGAGCAACAAAATGATATTGTAATCTCCAGCGTTTTCTTTTTCTTCCAAAACTTTTCAAATCTATCATTTTGCTCCCTATATTAATTAATCTTTACATCATCAATATTTCCATAGAGCACTTGAATATCCTTTTCAACCCTTCCTTTCTCATCAATTGTCTGATGGAATGTACCCCATGCTTTTCCATTAATCCAAAAAGTTGTATAATCTTTTTGATTAATAGCTGGAGCAAATGACATTGTTTTCTTTATCATATCACACTTATATCCTGCTAATGCTGAAATCAGTGTAAAGCTAGACATTGGACGAATATAATGATGACCAGCTTCTGTCTCACTCCAAGGACATCTCTTGTATCCATCATATCGGTCTCTGATGGCTTTGATAATTGTAAATGCTTCTTCAATCATACCTTCCTCAACCATTGTACAAGCAACCTGGTATTCAACACCTGTCCATACCTCATCACAATATGCAAATGGGAATCTTGGTCTTCCTCCATTTGGCCATGAACACAGAACTAATCCCGCTTCATCATTTAAAGCATAGGTACGCTGTACATTCGGAACATCTTCCATGCAATCTCTAAAGTTATATTTATAAATAGATTCCAGTGTTTTCTTTACATGTTCTTTAGGGAGAACGTATCCAAGACCTGCTGCCTGTGCCATAAACTGACCTAACAACTGATCGGTCAAACAACCTTCTCCATACTGATAACGATATTCATCTACATCATCGAGTTTTTGAATATAATATTCTCCATTAAATAGTTTTTCGTCTACGAGCGAAGCTGCCTTTTCATACAAGTCTTTGTATTTCTTTGCAATATCTGTCTTTCCAAGATGTTCCGCCATCTCAGCTACCCCTTTGATTGCTCCAAGATAAATTGTATTCGTCATTGTATTTGGACCATAAAATTCAATATCATATGTAACATGCTGTTTTCCATCAAGCATACCATCGTCATCTGTATCCCATTCTTTTATTGAATATTCCAAAGCCTTCATCATACTATCCCATATTCTATTCAGGAATTCATTATCGCCCGTATATTTCCACTCACGATAAATTCTAAGGATAGAACCAAACTCTCCATCACATGCAGGAATCATATCCCATCTGCTCTCGCCCAAACATTTTCTCGCACGGAATGGCATACATCCATCTTCATCTAACTCAACATTAAACTCAACATTTCGCATTGTGATTTCTAATTCCGGAAATAAACCTGCAACTGCAGTCGCATAATTCCATACGTGGTTTACATTACCTTGTCCGCAGCCAACATAGTCACGAATCCCTTCCCATCCAAGGAAATTTCCGTCTTCAATTCTAAAACAGCAGTGACTCTTCATAGACATAATATTGGAAGCTACTGCATCAATTACATAAATCGGTAACGTTGTCCCAAATAACGCATCTTCAAATGCACGTGAGGAAGATTCCAGATAATCTTTCTTCTCGTTTACATATTGAATAACATTCCAAGCATCCTTAAATTTTGTTGCATAATAATTTTTTATTGTGTCATATCCACCCTGATGATATCTTTCCAAATCTGTGTCATACTCAATCCAGCCCTTAGGACGATTAGGGAAATACCAAGAAATAACAAATTCAAATTCTTTTGTCTCATTTGGTTCAATCGTCTCATAGCTGCTGATTGAACTAATTCTCTCCTTCAAATTTAAGAAACTGAAATCATAATGATCTAACAAATCACATCCTTTTGCTTCGATTTCTTCTTCCTCATTCAATTTTCCGTCAGATGAAAAATCATCCCAGAAATCTTGTGCATTATCTGTCCACTGACCGTGAAGCCATTTTTTCTTAGAAATATTGTTCTGATTTGTTGTTGCGATTGACATACTGCCATACTTCATGTCAGTTTCTTTTAAGTTCTTTGCAGTATAATACCATCCTCTCACACCATTTTCTTCGCGGTATTCATTCTGAACCTCATCAACAAGTTTCACATTGTTAAATACATCATAACCGTCAAATCCTACCACGTTAGCCATTGTACCTACAACAGATACATCGACTGGTTTATTCGTCGGATTCGTCACCTTATATTTAATAATTGCCGTTGGTATACCTGAATCATCTGCATTGAGTGGAATAAATGGAGTATATGCTTCCATTTGCACTGTGACTGGAATCGCACAATCCTCAAGATCTAAATATACAAATGGCTGCTTTCCTACCATTTTACTTTTTTCAAATCTAGGAATTCCTGCTAATTCTCCATTTAAAAATCCATGAGATTTATAAAATGGTGGTTTAATCTTTCCTTCCAGAATTTTCGAAACAGGTTCTTTTCCTTCTTCTTTTGCCCAAAGTGCAAAAAACGAAAATGGAACAAACTGTCCTTTTCCCGGCCAATTAAAGATTTCCCAATCTCTCAGTTCTCCTCTAGGACCCACTGCAATATTACCTGTTCCTAAACCTCCAAGTAAAAACTTAGCGACAGAAGCATCTCCTTTGTAGGAAATCTCACCCCCTGTTTTTAATAAATCATCTTTTGAATATAATGATTTCTTATCCATCTTTCTCTCCTCCAATTATTTATCCTTTTACGCCTACATGTGTCATACTCTTTACAATCCATTTTTGTCCAATAATAAATACCAGAAGAACGGGAATGACAGAAAGCACAACAGCTGCAAATTCTACATTGTCTCCTGTTGCAAATGGTTGTCGTATGGACAATATCCCTACTGGTAATGACAATTTTTCCGTGTCATTTATCATAATAAATGTTGTAAAATAGTCATTCCATGAAAAGGTAAAAACAATAATTGCCAATGATGTCAATGTCGATTTTGCCATGGGCAGCATCACTGAAACAAACGAACGAATGGGGCCGGCTCCATCAAGCGCTGCTGCTTCATTTAATTCCCTCGGCACGCTCATGAAAAATTGTCTCATCATGAAAACTCCGAACGCTCCCGCTAATCCCGGACAAGTTGCCCCCACTAGAGATGGCAAGGTAACTGCCAGCGATGTATTAATGATTCCCAAAAGATTCATGATTTTATATAACGCAACTATGGTTACTTGAACCGGAACCATCATTGCTACCTGGATTCCCGCCACACATCACTAGGCAGGTGGCAGGACATCCATTGCTTCATATAGTTTTTTCTGTTTCTCGAGAACTTCGCCTATGCGTAG
>NZ_FMKA01000039.1 GCF_900096945.1 Anaerobium acetethylicum
ACAGAGCGCTTTCCAGAAAAGACTATGCCACTAAGCTACTGAAATTCCGAGAAAACAACGTGCAGTTTGACCGGAACAGAGAGCGCCGCTCAACATTTGACACTCCACTCCAATAAATTAAAAAAACGCATCAAAAACATCACGTTGGATGTTTTGACACGTTTTTTAATTCCTTATGCTTCACTTTTATCAGTGCACTAACTTGTTTTTGCATCTTCCACCTTCTTTTTATATTCTTTAGGCGTAAGACCTGTCACGTCCTTGAACACCTTTGAAAAATAGGAAAAGTTGTCATAGCCCACCTTGACCGCCACCGCATTTACAGGCTCGCTGGTGTTTTCAAAATATTCCTTTGCAATGCTGATTCTCCTGTTGATCAGGTAATTTCCAATCGATTCCCCCTTCTCCTTCTTGAAAAGCCGCGCCAGATAATCCGGATTCAGATAGACCATCTCCGCTAGGCTTTCCCTGGAAATCTCCTTTTCTATATTATGCTCCATATATTCCGTAATGGTCTCAATCACTGATTTCGTCTTGTTGACTCCCTGCATTACGCTGATCGTATCCCTGATCAGCTTTTCCAGATAGGTTCTCATATGGTCGACTGAGAGCGTCGCTTCTTCAGTTTCTTCTCCCTGGAACCGTTCATATTCCCAGACATGCAGCATAATATGGTTCTGCCTGAGTACCGAGAAGACCATCTGCAGGAAATCCATCATAAACTGATACAGAATTTCTTTATTCACTTTTTTCCTGTTTACCAGACGATCCAGATATTCGCCAATCACCCTGATGATGTCGTTCTCTTTTCCTTCCGCAATCAATGCCTCCCATATGGCAAAGTTCGGCGGCTCATAAGCGATATTCTTAAATTCATATTCGCTGAGGATAAGCGCCTTGTTTTCCTTAACCACATTATCCCTGCACATAGTTTCAATATATACGAGGTCTTCACCCAGCTGGTTCAGGATGCAGACATTCCCAATTCCGCAGCTGACTGTGCAGTGAAAATGCTTTTCAATTTTCTGTATAAAGGAATCCGACACCTCTTTCACTTTTTCCGGCGTCGTGCCCTCATTAGCAGAGAATACAAAAATCCATACAGCCGTCTCTTTTTTTACGATGCCCTCTATTTTTATATTTTCTTTTTGAAACAGCTCTTCCGCAATGTTTTTCAGGGTCCAGTTTGTCATTCCGTCACCCAGACTCTCAAATACAGCCTTATAATGAAACAGCTCGACCGTCATGCAGATGAACTGGCTGTCCGGACTGTATCCCAGATCCATGACCTGGCAGAACTTTTTTATGTCAACCATACTTGATATAGATTTTTCAACCAGCAGCTTTTTCCAGAATTCCTCCGCCCTGTTTTTCTCTGTGTCGATCCAGGATTCATAGCCTTTCTGATAATCCCGGACTTTCAATGCCTGCTTTTCTTTTTCGATGGCATTTTTTATTACTTCCTTCAGCTTGTCATAGGCAATCGGCTTCAGGGCATAGCTGAAGGTCTGCAGCTCGATCGCCTGGCTTGCATATTCAAAATCCCCGTAGCTTGTCAGAAAAATATTCTGCAACAGCAGATTCTTTTCTCTGACCCACTTCAAAAGGGAAAGCCCGCTTTCCTTTGGCATTTCAATATCGCACAGCAGAATGTGGATAGGTACCTCTTCCAGTATCTTTTTGGCTTTCTTAACATTATAGGCAGTGTATACATTTTCTATCCCAAGCGCAGGCCATTCGATGCCCTCCTGCAGGGCTTCAATCACATAAGAATCGTCATCAACAATCAGAATATTCATCCTATTCCCCCCCTTCTTTCCTTTCCTTTATCGGAATCTGTATCCTGACTCCGGCTCCCCCTTCAGGGCGATTATAAAAACAAACTTTTGCCCTGTCGCCGTACTGCAGATGAAGCCTCTGGACCGCATTCATAATTCCAATCCTTTTTTCCCCCTCCGAAATATCAATTCCGTGCTGCAGTTTTCGAAGTATCTCTTCCTCAAAACCTTCCCCGCTGTCTTCAACCTCAATCTGTATATAATCTTCCTTACCCCTGGACATTTTCCTTCCCCGGAGGCTTATGGTAATCTCTTCCTCCCAGTCGATGGTATGCTTCAGGGCATTTTCCACAAATGTCTGCAGCAGCAAAGGCGGTACCTTGACGCCGAGCACCTCTTCCTCCACCTCGATGACTGCTTCAAATCCGTCCCTGTACCTGATTTTCTGGATTTCCAGATATTTTTTGGTGTGTTCAAGCTCTTCACCCAAAAGCACCATGTTATTGCCAGTCTTGAAAATATAACGCAGATAGTCAGAAACGCACTGGCTCAGATTCTGCACTTCTTTATATTTTTTGATCTCTGTCATGTGATAGATAATGTTTAAGCAGTTAAGATAAAAATGCGGCTCTATCTGCAAAGTCAGGAAATCCATTTTCACCTTCTGCTGCTCCAGGGTCCTTTCGTAAATATCGATCTTCAGGCCGTTGATCTGCTTTACCAGGTCGGCCAGAATCTCGCTGGCATTCGCCAGCTCAGCAATCTGATAATGGGTCTCGACCGTGTATGTGTTGTCCTCCCTGAACTTTCGGATGTTGTTCGAGAAATCCTGAATGGGCTTGATCAGCGTTCTCCGGATATACAGCATAAATACCAGACAGGCTGCCGCAATCATGACCACGATCAGCGTAAGGGCAATCTGGACACTGAGCGCCCCGGCAACCTGGCTGTACCCCAGTATTACCGCATTCAGGCTGAAGGTGGTCCCTTTCACGGGCTCATTGACAATCATGTCCGGGGAAAGGAAATCCCTGACAACCAGCTTCTCTCCGATGCTTGCAGGGATTGAAAGGCCTTTCTCCTCCAGTCTCTCCTGGCTGTTATATGCTTTTCCCGAGGCACTGGATACCACAAACAGGCACTCTTTTCCAAGTCCTTCCGCAACCATGGTATCGATCAGCTTATCGATCTCGATCCAGCTGCCGATATAACGCCCTTTATAATAATAATACTTCAGAATATAGTTTTTTCCCTGCAGGTTTACGACATTCCACTCTCCGACCTCAGAATCCTCCGAAGAGCCCTTCTTTTCCACCAGCATGGAAATCAGTTCTTTTTCAATTCTTCTCCATTCTGCATATTCCTTCTCTTCCCTGCTTCCGGTAATGGTTGTTTCCGTGCCAGGAAAATAGATCATATGGTTGACCGGCAGCGCATACTGATGGGCCCATGAGGCCAGCAGGTTTTTCACAGTCAGGTTAGCCTGGATGACCTCTATGATGTCCTTTCCATCCTGGATGGTATCCAGTTTCGTATCATACAGGATTTCCGTGGCAATTGTATTGTCAATGTTGTCAAGCATCTGCTGTACTTCCCTGACATAAGAAAGTACCACGCTGTCTGCATATTTCGAAGTCTCATCGGATATTGCGGAAATGGCATAGAGGCAGACTCCCAGATTCGTCAGCATTACTGCCGCCAGAAGAATGCCCATCCATTTGACCTGTTTTAAAAAATCATACTGCTTTCCTTTTTTAAACATCATTTCCGCTCCTTCAAAATGCATCTTGATATGTTGCCCTCTGTATTACTATAGTAGTATCTGTCTTTAACCAAAGTCAAGCGTTATTAACAGATGCCTTCTCTGCTGCTTCTATCTCCGCGCTGCAGGACAACTCTTTTATTTCTATATTTTTACATCTTCTATCTGTCTACGCAAAAAGGGTTTTCCGGAAAACAGCTTTTTTTCTGTCTTCCGGAAACCCCGTTTAGTTTCCTGTTTCGCGACTATTCAGTCACTGTGATTCCTTGATTTGTGCTGCTGCTTACTTCTGCTCAGCAAGCCACTTATCGAGCTGTTCCTGCTTCGCATCCATAACATCCTGGAGACCTGCTGCGTAAAGTGCATCATTCAGCTTCTGAATGGTCTCATCTACTTTGTCCAGGCCCACGCTTCCTGTATGAAGTGCTGCGCGGTAGGTTTCAAGCGCATTCTGCAAAGCTGTGACTTCCGTTGAATAGTCTGTGCTGTCCCACATAAACCCAAATGCAGGTGAGTATTCAGCCCAGTCATTGTGCGACTGTAATAAGGTCCAGTAATCCGCTGATTTGGAGCCATCATTCCATACATAGCTGTTGAACTGATTTCCCATGAACCATCCTGTGTTCTGGTGATATGCATAGTTTGATCCGTCTTCGCCTTCAACAAAAAATGCTGTACCATCCTCTAATACCTTGTAGTTCGTATCTTCGATACCGTTCTGCCACAGGTTCATAAGCTCTGCATCAGCATATAAAGCAGAAACGAATTTGAATGCCATCTCAGGATCCTGGCTGTTTGCCGAGATTCCTGTATTGAAGAAGCTTACGTTCGTTGTAGAAAGACCGCCTTCCTTGTGGTCTCCGAAGTACATTGCATAGCACTTTCCTCCGTTTGCAGCTTCTGCTTCTGCAAGGAATCCAGGTTTGATTGCAGTCAGGTAGCTGAATGTGTTGCCGGCTTTCATCATGCTTGCCGTACCCTGTGTATCCGTAGCTGCATCTTCAAAGATATATCCTTTGTCATACCAGTCAGCAAGCATGGTAACTGCTTCTTTGTATGTCTCTGTTTCGAATTTATTTACAACTTTTGTTGAGGCATGGTCTGCTTCCCAGTCGAGAACGCCGAATCCGTCTACCAGTTCGTCAAAGAATTTGAAACGCACTAACTGGTCGGAGTTGTACATATACAGAGGCGTCATTTCCGGACGTGCCGCTTTTACCGCTGCGAAGATTTCCTCTGCCACAGACCAGTCATAGTAGGTTCCGTCATATGCATCTTTATTTGCTTCTAAACCATATTTTTCTGTAAGTCCTAATTCATCACATACATCAGCTCTCATGCAGAGACCGCCTAATTCAACTGATTCCTTATTCGCAGGGAATCCGTAAAGAACACCGTTCATGCTGCCAACATTTGCGTTTTCTTCACCAAGCGCTTCTACGATAGCCTTTCCTTCTTCTGTATCCATGAATTCAGCCATATCATATATGCCGCCCATGTTGATCCAGCTGGAAGCAAATGTGTAGAAGATCGGCATAACATCAAGATCATCCCCGCCGGATAACATCAGCTGGATGGTCGACTGATAATCTGCATACTGTAAAGGCAGCAGCTCAACCTCAATATGATATTCCGGAATCATCTTTGCATTGATGGCATCCTGCACAGCAGCACGGGCATCGTCATCCTGTTCATAGAACTCAACATAAGAAAACACCAGATGATAAGGATCTTCTTCCGTATACTCGCCGATTTCGGTTTTGGTTACTGAACCATCCCCATCATCTGACGAACCGGTATCTGTCGATCCGGAATCTTTTCCACATCCAGCCAGCATAGTCATGATCATGGCAGCAACAAGTAACAGTGATACTACTTTCTTTTTCATAATTCGTCCTCCTTTTATATGTGAAAATGCATTTGGAATCACATTCCCATTTCCTGTATCAGCCTTTTACCCCGCCCATGGTAAGTCCTTTTGAATAGTATTTCTGGAATGTCGGGAAGATCAGCATTATCGGCAGAATGGCCACAAAGGCAATTGCCATCTGGATCGCCGTCGACGGAATATTGGATGCCGCCGATGTTACATTGGAGCTCGTGCTCGTGGAAAGATACTGGATGTTGCTCACCATCTGGTTCAGGAGATTCTGTACATTGTAAAGATCCCTGTTTCTTACGATATAGTAAAGGCCATTTGTCCAGTCATTCCAGTAGGAAAGACCTGCAAAAGTTCCCATCGTCACCAGAATCGGTTTTCCAAGCGGCATTACGATGCTGAGAAAAATCTTTGTCTGGGAAGCCCCGTCAATTTCAGCCGCCTCATAAAGGCTGTCAGGAATGCTCGTCGTAAAATAAGTACGGATCATCATGACATTCCATGCACTTAACAGCAGATTAGGCAGCAACTGTGCGAATAGCGTATCCTTAATATGGAAAACGCCTGTCCACATCAGATAGGATGGAACAATTCCGCCATTGAACAGCATTGTAAAAAACACGAAGAAGTTCAGGAATTTTCTGCCTGGCAGGTTTTTAATCGACAGCGGGTAGGCCATCAGCGCTGAAAGCAGCACATTCAATATCGTACCCACGAATGTGACCAGAATACTGACCCCGTATGCTTTCAGGATTTTATCTCCCGCCTTGATGATATATACATAGGCATCTGCTGCAATTTTTCCCGGTATGAAAGAATATCCGTTTGCTACCAGGGTATTTTCATCGGTTATGGATGACATGAATAAAAGTATAAACGGCAGAATCACTATGATTGTCCATACAATCATGGAAGTATTCGCCAAAATCTGAAATCTTGAAAATGGTTTCTCTCTCATAGCTGCCTCCTTAGAATAATGCATTCTCTTTACTGAATTTTTTAACAATGAAATTTGCAGTCAATACAAGCGCAAAACCTACGACTGACTGGTAAAAGCCTGCTGCTGCGGACATCCCTACATTTGACTGTTCCATCAATCCACGATACACATACGTATCAATAACGTTTGTAGTGGAATAGATCATGCCTGAGTTACGCGGCACCTGATAGAAGAGTCCGAAATCTGAATAGAAAATCCTTCCGACACTCATCAGCGTCAGGGTGATAACAGTCGGTGCCAGCGAAGGGATCGTGATGCATTTGATCTGCTGCCACTTTGTTGCGCCATCCAGCTTCGCGGCTTCATAATAAGCAAGATCGATTCCGTTGATGCCTGCTATATAGATCAGACATCCATATCCGATGCCTTTCCATGTATTCACGAAGACCAGGATGAATGGCCAGTATTTTGCCTCCGAATACCACTTGACCGGATCCAGTCCCAGTGCCGGAAGAATGCTGTTATTTGCGATACCGGTGCTCTGGCTTAAGAACGCATAAACAATGTAGCTTAGAATAACGGCTGACATCAAAAATGGAAACAGGATCGCACTCTGGTACATTTTCCTTAGTTTCTTGTTAAGCGTATCACAGATAAAAATTGCAAACAGGATGCCCAACACCGTATTCAGAACAATAAATACCAGGTTATACAGAATCGTGTTTCGTGTGACGACCCATGCATCCGGCGTCGCAAACAGGAACTCGAAATTCTTCAGCCCGGCCCATGCGCTTCCAAAGATCCCCTGTCTGATATTATACTTTTTAAAAGCAACCACCAGCCCCGCCATCGGGATATAGTTATTAATAAGCAGGTAAATCGCTCCCGGTAAAAACATAAGATACAATGGCAGATAGCGTTTCATTTTTTTTGCCTTGCTGATCATTTTCTTTCCTCCTTTATTTGCAAACCGTCCTTTAAGATGTTCCCATTATAATATGTCCCTGCATCTGAATTCTATAAATAAACGGACCTGATACTAACAATATACTGACTTTCCTGTCTGTTCGACTTCGTTAATTTGCACATCCGCCATCTAACACACAGTGATACAAAACATGATTCAATGAGCAGCTTTATGAAGACGTTGGTACTTGGGTCGCGTATTGTGCGGCCCTACGTACCACTACGTCTTCATCTAAGCGAGAGCGCGCTGCGAATGAACATGTTTTGCATCACGTCCTCATTATAGGGAAATCCCCTGCCCTCCTTCTATCACTATCCGGACTGATTTATAGCAAAAAGGGGACCTCTTCCATCTGTCTTATTGCGTTTCCATTTCTGTCTTGCTATAATTCAGAAAAAGAGCACTATCTGCATGAATCATTATAATCACTTGTGACCAGGCAGGACTCTGGACTGCATAGTTACCGAATTTCAAAGAAAGGACACTGCATTCTGCAGTAACAGGTATTACAGATGTTTGAATATGCTTACAAGGTTCCCGAAAACAAGAAAATACGAGTCATCGTCCATACGGATTGTAAAAATGAAGCCGATGACCAGTTTGCCCTGGCACATCACCTCCTCACACCTCAGTTCATTGTGAAAGGCATCATCGCTGGCCATTTCGAGGCCAACCCTCAGGACTATGGAAGCGGCAATACCACAGAGGCCAGCTATCTTGAGGTCTTGAAAGTATTGGAGCTGATGGGAGTAAAAGACGAGTATCCTGTATACAAAGGCTCCTCCCTCCCCATGACTGATGAGACGATCCCCATGCCTTCCGAAGGAGCCGATTTTCTTATTGAGGAGGCACTCCGCGACGACGAACGCCCGCTGTATGCAGTATTCCAGGGGTGCCTCACGGATCTGGCCTCCGCCTACCTAAAGGAACCGCGGATAGCAGAAAAGATGACGGTTGTATGGATCGGCGGCGGACCATGGCCTGCAGGCGGTTTTGAGTTCAACCTGCTTCAGGACATTCCCGCTGCCAATGTGGTCTTTGGTTCCGACCTTCCCCTCTGGCAGGTTCCGGAAAATGTGTATAAGCAGATAGAAGTATCCCTTGCTGAACTTCAGTACCGGGTAAAACCATGCGGTGAACTTGGCGATTATCTCTTCACGCAGATGGCTGACTTCAACAGCCGGATGACCCAGTATGTTCCATGGCCCCACGGCGAGAGCTGGGGACTTGGAGACCAGGGAACCGTCACCGTTCTTCTGGAAGAACACAACAGAGGCAACTGGGAATCAAGACCCGCCCCTCAGTTCTCCAAGGAGATGTATTATATCCACAACCAGGACAATCGCCCGATCCGTGTATACCATACGCTGGATTCCCGGTTTACGATGGAGGATTTTTATGCGAAGCTGGCGATCCATTTTCCTCCAAAAAGATAATCAAGCGAATTTCATTACAAAAACGCGGAAGCCGGGGCATCATTGATATGCCCCCTGGCTTCCGCTTTTTATATTCTCTTATGAATGATCTTTATTTCTCAAAATGATACACGCTTATGGATGCCGGTGGAACTGTTGCCTTCCAGGTATTTCCTGACCCTGACGGGCTGTCCGCTTTCTTAGGCAAAACACTGAATGGATGCTCTTTTGAATTGTACTCCATAACAGAATCACCGTTCAGCACAGTTCCCTCTCGATAAATCAAAGCCTCCTCAAAAGACAGCTCAATATCTCTGGCTTTTTCCATGTCCGCATTAATTATATTCAAACTGATAATCCCCTCTTTTTCAGATGCAAAACTGTAAATGCCATCTACCGCGATTCCATCCTTTTCATAAGCAGGCGAGGTCTCTGTTTCACAAAGCATTCTGGCTGCGTCTCTGTGTACCTTATACATCTCGAACACATAATAGTTTGGCGTCAGAATCGTCGTTTCTCCCTCTGTCAAAATAATGGAATTAAGCACATTGATAGTCTGCGCCACACAGGCTAATTTTAAAATATCACAGTTTCTATGAAAAATATCCAGGGTTATCGCAGTTGTCAGTGCGTCGCGAAGGGTGCACTGCTGATAAAGTGCCGGCTTTGCAAAAAAAGCTTCCATATGCCAGTTTCCCCATTCGCCAATATACAGCTCACACTGTGGTTCCTGATAAAAATAATCTTCAGTAGGCCTTGCAATTTTGTTTAGCCCTTCCTGGATAAGCTGATACTGTTCCTTAATCACTTCCTCTATTTCCATGGAACCATGCAAAACACCGTACCAGCCATCTTCATCAAAAGACAGGACTTTATCCTTTGGATTTTTGATATTCCAATTGTAAAAATGAAGATCCAGGGCATCTAATTTGGGCTGTCTGAACTCACCAAAAGAATCAAACAGCTGTTTTGTCCACTGCACTCTTTCCTCTGGTTTGTTTCCATCCGGACCGACGGCGATGAATTTCATCTCAGGTCCTTCAAGGCCATCCGGACCGGCCTTCTTGAAGGTTGGCATGCCTGTGGCAAATTTACGATAATCTGCCATATAGCTTTGAGGTGTGTACATTCCGCCCCCGCCCCAGGATTCGTTCCCGATTCCCCAGTATTTCACATCGAACGGGGCATTGCTGCCGTTCGCAGCACGTTCCTTCGTAAGGGAAGTATCTTCTTTGCGGTTGCAGTACCCGAACCATTCAGCCGCTTCCGCAACAGTTCCAGTGAGCATATTGATATTCAGCCACGGTTCCGCACCGACCATCTGACAGAGTTCCATGAATTCATGAGTGCCAAACTGGTTTTTTTCCATCTCGAACGTATTGAAATTTTCATTATAGGTTACCGGCCTGTCTTTTCTCGGACCAATCCCATCCCGCCAATGGTACTTGTCTGCATAGCAGCCTCCCGGCCACCTGAGAACCGGCACCCCCAGTTTCTTAAGCGCATCAACAGCATCCTTCCTGAAGCCATTATAATTGGGAATTACAGAGTCCTCTCCTACCCAGATTCCGTCCTGCAGGCATTCACCTAAAAACTCAATAAATTGTCCATGCAGTTTTGAACTGATGATCGCTGCATTGTCATCCTTTTTTATACGTATTCTATCCATTTTATCCCTCCAGATCAAATATAGCTTTAACTGAACCGTTACCAGTATCGCTGTTTTCACTTTATATCTTGCTATCATTTTATCTCATATGCCAAAGTGCCACAATTGTCCTGCATGATTAATTTAATTGATTTCACATGACATAATTGTTATGATAAATTGGTAAATGTTCAGGGAAACACTAAGAATGAAAGGAAAAACCATGAACAGAAAAATGATTTTAAACTATTTGAATGAATATAATGAACACGAACAGTTTTACATGAATTATCATGAAGCCGCCAAATCTCCTGACACATTAAAGGCTTTTCTTGATTCCGTGGATAAAGATTATGTCCTTTCCCAGCATATTTTAGTATTTGACCTGTTTCCCGACCAGGTTCCCGAAGAGTGGAGCGACGATTTGTTTTTCGACAAAAACGATTCCAAAAGCATCCTTGTAAGAAAACATTATCGTTATACCCCCGCATTCAATCACCTGAATGTCTTTTTCGAAATGAAATACGTCCTAAGAGGAACCTGCAGTATGACTATCGGAAACGATTCCATAACCTTGTCAAAAGGCGATCTTTGCATGCTTTCTCCAGCAACAATGCACAGCGTTTCCGTTTTCGATGACAGCATGGTCATCAACATACTGATACGCCACAGCACCCTGGAAGATATTCTTTTCAACGTGCTGCGTGATCAGAGCATTATCTCGGCATTCTTTTTAGATAATATATATGCAAAAAAGCACTTGGAATACATGATTTTTCACACCAATGACGACTGCGATATCCGAAACCTGGTTTTGGATATGTATGTGGAAGAAATCAGAAAAGATTTCTATTCCAGCAGCATATTAAACAGCATGCTCATCATTCTCTTCGCACAATTAACCAGAAACCATAGGAAAACCGTGGATTTTTCTCCTACTGTCAAAAAGCTGCCACTGGGAAATACCAACCTGCTGAGTTACATACAGAATCATTATCAAGGCGTCACCCTGTCAGACGTGGCAAGGGAATTCAGCTACGATACAGCCTACTGCTCCCGGCTTATAAAATCCATTACCGGACAGAGTTTTTCGAATCTGCTTAGGGATATCCGCTTAAAGCGCGCCGAAATCATGCTTCAGTCGACCAACATGCCGATTTCACAGATCAGCCGAACTATAGGCTATGAAAATCCCGAAGCCTTTATCCGGGCTTTCAGGAAGCGCACAGACATGACCCCTTCCCAATACCGCAACAAAGGGAATGTAGAACATCAGGAACCTGCACCTGCAGAATATTGAAACGGAGGCAACCATGAAAAAAACCATAAAAATAGAAATCCTGCAATTGCTGGACGGAGCAAGACAGGCAAAAGGGCTGACGGTTATTATTGACGTATTCAGGGCCTTTTCTTTAGAATGCTATATATAAAAAACACCCGATACAATTAATCGTATCGGGTGTTTCGATTTATAAATTTTGTACCTGGCCTTCGGCCTGGTCGTTCAATCCCTTGTAAACTCAGAAATTAATCTAAAGTGTAAGGCATTAAAGCGATATGTCTTGCTCTCTTGATCGCTACTGTAAGAGCTCTCTGATGTTTTGCACAGTTTCCTGTGATTCTTCTAGGAAGAATTTTTCCTCTTTCAGATACATATCTTTTTAATTTATTAACGTCTTTGTAATCTATTTCATTATTTTCTTTTCCACAGAATACACAAACTTTCTTTCTTCTACGTCCGCCTCTTCTCTTCATTGGAGAATCGCTTCTTTCATTTCTGTTATAAGCCATAACACAACCTCCTTCTATCTAATTCCGTATTAGATAATTTTAATTGAATGGTAATTCTTCATCAATACCGTCAGGTATATTCATAAATCCATCCCCCGAAGCCATACTCGGTGATGGTCTCGATGCAGGCTGATAGTTGTTTTCACTGCTTGCATTCTTGCTCTCAGCAAACTCCAATTCATCTACCATGATTTGGACACTATAAACCTTCTGACCTTCCTTGTTCGTATAGTTGTCGTTCTGAACTCTGCCACTAACAAGCATCTTAGTGCCCTGTCGTAAATATTTCTCAGCGAATTCAGCTTGTTTGCCAAATGCTGTACAGTTAAAAAAGTCTGCATCAGGATCTCCCTGACGTTTAAATCTACGATCTACCGCCAATGAAAACCTTGCAATTGCAGTACTTTGTTCACCCTGTGAATATCTCATTTCAGGATCTCTAGTTAAGCGCCCCATTAATATTACTTTGTTCATACAATCTCCTCTTTCTTATATTATGCGTCCTGTCTAATGCATAAATATCTGATTACGGATTCCATAATACGAATGTTTTTTTCAACTTCGTTTGGACAATTTGAATCAGATTCGAACTGGATGAAGTAGTAGAATCCTTCTTTCATTTTCTGGATTTCGTAAGCTAATCTTCTCTTACCCCAGTCATCTACTTTAGTTACTGTACCACCGAAACGTGCGATGTATTCTTTAACTTTTTCTACAGTAGCTAATCTTTCTTCATCTTCGATCTTTGCATTAACAACGATTGCTAATTCATATTTGTTCATGCGTTTTACCTCCTTTTGGTCTCTGGCTCCCAGTCGAGCTGGGAACAAGGATAATCTTAATATATCACGAAGTACAATTTTACCATACCCGGATATTATTATCAAGCTTTTTTCTTTAATTCTTTCGTATTTTTTTCAACCAATTTTCTGGCTATCATGATCTGATGGCCGCATCCTGTACATTTCAGGCGGAAGTCTGCTCCGACGCGCATGATCTCCCACTCAAAGCTGCCGCAGGGATGCTTTTTCTTCAGTTTTACGATATCTCCTACATTGTATTCCATTGCTGCTTCCTTTCGCGCGAAACCCGTGACCGAATCTTTAAAGCTTATCCCAATATTGTTTCGATGGCATCGAGTTCGTCCTCTGAAAAATCCAGTTTTTCCACAATCTTAATATTGTCCTCTATCTGGCTCTCTTTGCTTGCGCCAATCAGAACTGTGGTGACCCTGTCCTTTCTCAGCACCCAGCTAAGGGCCATCTCTGCCAGCGTCTGGCCTCTTCCGATTGCAACCTCATTCAGTTTTTTAACCTTTTCCATTTTCATTTCCGTAATGTCGGATTCCTTCAGGAATACATTCTTTGTTGCTCTTGAGCCTGCCGGAATGCCGTTCAGGTATCTGTCTGTAAGCACGCCCTGGGCCAGCGGACTGAACGTGATGCAGCCGATTCCCTCTTCTTTCAGAGTATCCAGGAGTCCGTCTTCCTCTACCCAGCGGTCGAACATATTATATCTTGGCTGGTGGATCAGGCATGGAGTTCCGTTTTTCCTGAGGATTTCCGCCGCCTTCCTGGTATCTTCAGAACGGTAGTTGGACAGCCCCACGTAAAGGGCTTTTCCCTGCTTGACCATATCTGAAAGCGCTCCCATGGTCTCTTCAAGAGGGGTGTTCGGATCCGGCCTGTGGTGGTAAAAAATGTCTACATATTCCAATCCCATTCTCTTCAGGCTCTGGTCCAGGCTTGAAACAAGATATTTCCTTGATCCCCAGTCGCCGTAAGGGCCGTCCCACATGGTATATCCTGCCTTTGTTGAAATGATCATCTCATCCCTGTAGGACTGCAGATCGCTTTTCAATATCCGACCAAAATTTTCTTCTGCCGATCCCGGAACCGGCCCGTAGTTATTGGCCAGGTCAAAATGCGTAATCCCGCTGTCAAATGCCTTGAACAGGATCTTCTTCTGGTTCTCAAGCGGATCCACCGATCCAAAATTATGCCAAAGGCCGAGGGCTACCCTCGGAAGAAGGACTCCGCTTCTTCCACACCTTAAATATTTCATTTTTTCATATCTGTTTTCATCTGCACGATACATTGACTCTACCTCCTGTTATTTGTTTACTATTTGGCAACTGTTTTAGCCCCCGCCCTGCGAGGCATTTTATGCTGGTTCTGCATAAAAACCCGAGTTTCGCATGCAAAGAATTGCTATTTCTGTACGGCCTGATCCGTCACACTCTCAACAAGCTTTCCATGGACCAGGAACCTGCTGTCCTCGGATATGGAGGTGCAGGTCGAAAGCGAGACCATCCTGTCCGCCGTGGTCACATCAACACCCGTATCGTAACCCGACAGCTCCCTGAGCATGTCGAGATATTCTGCATACTCGGCCTCTGCTGCAAAGGTCCTGGTATAGCTCTTGCTTGCTGCATCCGTCACATAACAGGAAAATATCTGGTATTTATATTTTCCTGTCGGCGTACAGATCCAGAAATACGGATGTTCCCTAAAATACGCTTCCTTCTTATATCTCCCAAGCAGACCAAACATGGAGCCATTCTTCATGTTATGGCCGTACAGGAACGTGTTCGTGTCGGCAAAGCCACCGTCATTGGCAAAATCCATAAAAATGCTTCCTGCGCTGTTTTCGGTCCCTTCAAACGTGTGTGTAAGATAATAGCTGTTATCCGTCGTCTTCGTCACGGGATAATTTATGCCGACTCCCGGAAAATAGATCCAGCCGACAATCTCTGGATTAATAGCCTGCAGCTTTGCGAAATCGACTTCTACATATCCGTCATTCGCATCATCAGCTTTATCTTCCTCAGTCCCGGTTCCATCAGCTCCGCCCGTCTCAGAACCCGCTTCCGGTTCTTCTACAGCCACCGCATACTTCTGAAGATCTTCATATTCCTTTTCCCCATCCCGGTACTCCATAAAAATATAAAAAAGATTATAAGCCGAATATAAAAATACGCAGAGAGCCACCATCATGATGACGACGCGCAGGCTGTTGCGCCATCCGCCGCCGCCTTTCCCTTTGAGGACCGGTTCTTCGTCCATCAGATCTTCTTTTTTCATACCCTTATCTCCCCTCGTGATTTTTTCCAGAATTATTTTTATATGGATATAAAAACGACCATTTCCTCAAGGCCCTCACGCCTTCTAAGAAATGGTGTTAAAATTGCGGGGACAGGATTTGAACCTGTGACCTTCGGGTTATGAGCCCGACGAGCTTCCAGACTGCTCCACCCCGCGCCAATATTCATTTAAGCAACTCCGGACATTCTTACTCCGTTTGTTTCTTACTTGCTTAGTATATTACTATTTTTCCCATGTGTCAACCTGGTATTCGTTTTCTTGAGCAAAACCCGTTGCCATGGCATTAATATGACAGCGAATTATATAGTTCCGCCGTAACTATTCAAGACTACATCCTTCATAGTCACAGATGATGCACACAAATTGCAAAATCAGCAATTTGGCGCACGCATGTCTCGTGTTTTTATGCAAATTCAGCATAAAAACACCTCGCGAGACAGGGGTTCTGAATAGTTATATTCCACCATCATATATTCCATGACTGATCAATCATACATCCTTTTCTTTTTTCAATTCATTTATACGAATCAATATCGAAAAGATAAAATATCCCATAAGTGTTCCAAATGCATTCATAAGCACATCGTTTATTTCTGACATTCTGCCACCGAACATCTGTAAAAATTCTATTGCGATGGAGAAGCAAAACCCTAAAACAAAAACTTTTATCCCATTCCATTTCATATTGCTTATAACCATAGGAATCAAAATACCTAACGGAACAAATAAAGCCATATTTAACATCATCATCCACAGCGTGCCTTTATCTATCTGTGTATGAAAGCCAATTGAACTTAATGAATGAATGAACCAATCGATATTAAATTGCATACCTATAATACCCGTTATATCTAAAATTGCTATTATGTAAACAACAAAGAAAAATTCAAAAATCATTTTTCTTCTTTGTATTAAACTTCTTTTTTTTCTTAGCCATGAAATTGCTAACAACGCAGCATAAATCGCAGCTGCCAAAGGTATCGCCCTGATTAAATGTATCAATCCCTGAATGATATGCATCTCTTCACAATTCTCTCTTTCTCTAAACTATTAAATATCTGCTTTGCATTTTCTTGACAAAACATAAATTGACACAGTACTTTTTGTACTTTTCCCATTTTTTTATTTTTCTCCTATTTTTATTATTATGTCCCCACTTTTTACATTTTATTACACTATTAATCAAATGTCTACCATTATATATGTTCAGAAGGTAACATCAAAATATGATAGTTGCGTTTGTCAAAAATGTACTATTCGTTTTTTGAACAAAACCGCAAAAACATATGAGTCTATATGGCACTGCATCTGCTGAATCTGAACCCCGACTTAAACATCGTCAATAAGCCCCTCCGCATCTTCAAACGGAGGGGCTTACTTATTTCAGCAGGATCCATGCTCCCACCGAAATACCTCGATATGATAATAAGGTTATGGACAGGCCGCATAATCCAAATTCAATTATCCCCTGTGACCTAATTCGCCTGAATAAAAGCCTTCACTTCAGCCGTCAGCACATAGCCATTCTCTGACGCAATCTTCATAAATGCTCCAAGCTTATCCAGATATTCGCTGCCTCTGTCCAGTGACAGGGCTGCCGAATAGGCATTCTTTGCCTCCTCCGACATCTTCCGGCTTCCATAATCAAATAAAGGCGTGTTGTCCAGCCCATTCATGGTGATATGCTCGTAACGCTCATATAGTTCCTTTACCGTCGCCGTCTTCCCTGAATCCGGGTAGCTTTTTAAAAACGCTTCCTGCAGGACTGCACGCTCGACGACCTCGTCCCATCCGATGCCCAGAGCCGCATCCCTTGCGAACCTTTTTCCGGATTCAACTGCCATGATATCGATATAATCCCTGATATCCATTGCTGTATAGGACCCAAACTGCTGATAGATCGAATAATCGATGACAGGGAAGCAGGAGCCTTCTGCCATCTCGATCTTATAGCCGCTCTCCTTAGCTAAAGTTACAAGCGCCTTGAGCTCGCTGTTTTGGATCAGTTCCGGAAGGTTCACTTCCTCCAGGCCAAGACCAGACTGCTGAAAAGCCTCCTGGATTGTCCCTCCATAGAATTTTTCTTCCAGTTCCGCCTGTTTGGCTGTCTGCAGCTCTTCCAGCCTGAGCACCATGGCAGTTCCTTGTTCTTCGCCAACAGACTTCATATTTTCCTGCATGAACAGGATCACTTTGCTCAGCTCCACATCCTCTGCTGAAACCATTCCATTGAACTCCGCCATGATGCGTTCCTTGTCTGCCTCCCCGGATTCTCCCGGTTCTTCCTGATCCGTTTCCTCTGGTTCTGTTTCTTCCGTACCAGTTTCTTCTGTACCCGTTTCTTCTGTACCCGTTTCTGCGGTTGCTTCCTCTTCCGTCTGGGTTTCTTCGGAATCCGCAAGCTTTCCATCACTCTCTTTTGATGTGCATGACGTGGCTGTGCCCATCAGCGCCAGCACCAGAATCCAGGCAACTAATTGATTTTTTCTCATAATAACCTCCTGTCTTGCAGGTACCCAGGACGGCTTCCTGAATATCTGCAAAAAGTGATTTCTGAGTTCTTTTTTACAACTTGATCATTATCTTCTCTTTATCTGGATCATTTTCCCAAGCTGGATCAGTACAGTAGGCATTACTGCAAGCGCAAAAATCATCGCCAGCTGTCCGCCGGTCAGTTCCGCAATTTCGAACAGTCTTTGTAAAACCGGAACAAACAGCACAAGTGTCAGAAGAACTACACCTAAAGCAAACGCATACAAGCTGTACATGTTGTTACGGAATCCAATCGCAAATATGGAATTTTTGCTTCTGCAGTTGAATCCATGGAACAGCCTTGCAAGGGTAAGGGTTGAAAACGCCATCGTGCTTGCGACTGCCTTGCCGCCGTCTGCAAGACCGATATGGAATGCAATCATCGTACAGATCGCGATCAGGCCGCCCTGGACTGCCAGAAGAGCCATAAACTCCTTTGTAAGTATCCCCGTTTTAGGATCTCGCGGCTTCTCATCGAGAAGGTTCGCTTCGGCCGGCTCCATACCAATTGCAATTGCAGGAAGGGAGTCTGTCAAAAGGTTGATGAACAGAAGATGCACTGCATGGAACGGCACCGGAAGCCCAAGAATGCTTGTGTAGAGCACGCTCAAAATACCTGCCATATTTCCCGAAAGAAGGAAATGGATTGCATTCTTGATATTTTTGTATACATTACGTCCATTGGCAACCGCTTTGATAATTGTAGCAAAATTATCATCCGAAAGAATCATTGATGCCGCATCTTTCGAAACCTCTGTTCCCGTGATTCCCATGGCTACGCCGACATCTGCTTTTTTCAATGCCGGAGCGTCATTGACGCCGTCCCCTGTCATCGCAACGATATTGCCGCGTTTCTGCCATGCATTTACGATTCTGATCTTATTTTCCGGGGAAACTCTGGCATATACGGAAATGGATGCAATCTTCTGATCGAGCTCTTCCTCTGACAAAGCATCAAGTTCAACGCCTGTAAGCGCAAGGTCTCCGTCTTCAAAAATGCCGATCTGTCTGGCAATCGCGACTGCCGTCACTTTATGGTCGCCTGTGATCATTACCGGCCGGATACCGGCTCTTTTTGCGTCTGCGACTGCCTTTTTCGACTCTTCCCTTGGAGGATCTACCATGGAAATCAGGCCAAGAAAGATATAGTCGTTTTCACTCTCTAATTTCAGGACATGATCTTCTTCCACTTCCTTATAAGCAAATGCAAGAACACGAAGTCCTTTTTCCGAGAATTCCTGGTTCTTATGGAGAATCTGGTTTTTATCAGCATCTGTAATTTCTCTGATTCCTTCATTTGTCCTGATTTGAACCGTTCTGTCGAGAAGCACATCCAAAGCGCCTTTTGTAAGGATTGTCGGAATTCCGCGAAGCCCATACTTTGTGCTCATAAGCTTCCTGTCAGAATCAAATGGGATTTCATCGATTCTGGGCATCATGTTGCGGATTTCGTCATCTAAAAGCTCAATTTTTCTGGCCATTTCAAGAAGCGCATATTCTGTCGGATCCCCAACAGCCACGCCATTGTGAATGGACGCATCATTGGCAAGGATTGCATCATAGAGAAGGTATCTGTGAAGCTGGTTTTTCAGATCAATATCATCGATTTCAAGCGTCTCTTCACCGACATATACCTGCTGCACCGTCATTTTATTCTGGGTCAGGGTTCCTGTCTTATCCGAACAGATAACAGATACCGAACCGAGGCTCTCTACCGCTTTCAGTTCTTTAATGATTGCATTTTCCCTTGCCATTTTCTGCGTTCCCATGGCCTGTACGATCGTAACGATAGAACTGAGGGCTTCTGGTATCGCAGCTACTGCGAGTGCTACTGCGAACATAAGAGAATCCAGAATGGGCATCTTACGGAACATGCTCAGCGCAAAAACAATGGCGCAGATTACCAGAATGACCATGGCCAGCTTGCTGCTGAACTCATCAAGGCTTACCTGAAGCGGAGTCTTTTTCTCCTTTGTCTCATTCATGAGCGATGCGATCTTGCCGATTTCCGTTTCCATACCGGTTTCCGTTATGAGGACCAAAGCCCTTCCGTAAGTGACAAGGCTTCCCGAAAACACCATGTTGATGCGGTCTCCGAGAGGCATTTCTTCGTCCAGTGTAATATCGCTTTTATCAACATTGGTGGATTCGCCTGTCAGGGAGCTTTCATTTACCTGCAGGGAATAATTGCTGATAATCCTTCCGTCAGCCACGACCATATCCCCCGCTTCAAGCATGAGGATATCTCCCGGCACCACTTCCTTTGAAGGAATTTCAACTTTTTTTCCATCTCTGATCACCTTTGCATTCGGTGCCGAAAGCGATTTGAGGCTCTCCAGGGATTTCTGGGCCTTTTCATGCTGAACCGTTCCAAGAACCGCATTCAGAATAATGACTGCAAGAATTACAATCGTACTTTCCATATTGCCGGAAAGGCTTGAAATCACAGCTGCAGCTACAAGAATCACTACAAGAAAATCCTTAAACTGCTCTAAAAACACCTGCAGCACGCTCTTCTTTTTCGATTCCAGAAGGCTGTTCTCACCTTTTTCTTTTCGGATTTCCAGAACCCGATCTGGCGCCAGCCCCTCCGTAGTTACATTCATTTCCCTGAGGCTTTCCTCCGCCGTTAATTTATACCATTGCTTCATTCGTATCCTCCTTTTTATTCTCTGGCTACCAGTTTTTCTAAAAAAGAATCTGTACTGAATGCTTTCATATAATAGGTCGCAATTTCCTGCTTTACAAAAAAAGACCCTTAATGAATGCAAAGAAAAGCCTTCCTCACAAATTCCATTAAAAGTCTTGTAACCAAAAATTGGCATGCACACCCAGGTGGTATCCCGCGTCTGTTGGATTATGCATTAAAACTACTCCCTTTTATAAAAAAACCGATATAAATCTATCAACTATTATTAATTATATTTTATGGATAAAGATGTGTCAAGGGCGAAGTCATCCTTGCTCCAATAGCCAAAGAACAAAAAGTTAAAAACACCCTCCCATTTTTTACATTCATTTTACCTTCTCCGGACTAGCTTTTTACCTCTCCATGCTATATTAAATGCGTACCAGATCACAACAGATAAAAGGAGATGAACGTATGCAGTTAAGTCTGAATTCAGTAGACAAGGTTAAAAATTTCGTGAATGTCATATCAAAGTTTGAGGATAACATCGACCTGATTTCCGGAAGATGCATGGTGGATGCCAAATCAATACTTGGAATATTCAGCCTGAATCTGGCACGGCCGGTCAGAATCGAATTTAACGGCTCCGAAAACCAGGACTCTATCAAAGAAATGCTGTGTGAATTCGAAGCCGTTTGATCAGTTCACCTAAACATGTTTCTTACACACTTCTTTTCAAATCCACCTTTTAAATTCGGAGTTTCTAAAAATTACACTATAATTTCTTTAGCAGTTCTTAATATAAGAACTGCTCTTTTTCATCTATCCTGCTTCTTAAAATCTCTATCGTACAGGACGGAAGATTATTTGTTTTCATGTAAATAAAACATGAAAACACCTTGCAGAACCGGAGCTCTGAACAGTTACTGTCAAAACACAAAAATACCGGCCAGCTCCAAGTCATGTATCTGACTTTTGGAACTGGCCGGTTGTTATAGTTTACTTCGAATCTGTTTTTTGTTCTGTCTGATTAATCAACTGTGATTGCGTCATGATCTTCCACGCAGATCTGTCCTTCTTCTGAAAGTGCGAATTCAAGGAATGCAAGGCCTGCATCTGTAGCTTTGTCTTCGTAGTAAACGAATAAGAAAGGTCTTGAAAGTTTGTATTCTCCTGCTTTGGCAAGCTCAGCTGTCGGTTCAACGCCATCTACTTTCAACGCTTTTACCGTGTCATCGATGAACGAGAATGATACATATCCGATTGCATTTTCATTTCCTGCTACTGCTGCCTGAACCGGTCCGTTGCCTTCTGATACTGCCGCGCTGCTGGTAAGTCCGCCTGCCTCTGCAACTCCTGTAAGTTCTTCAAATGCGCTTCTTGTTCCTGAACTTTCTTCTCTGGAAACGATGAATATTTCTGCATCTGCTCCGCCAATTTCACTCCAGTTCGTGATTTTTCCTGTATAGATGTCAGATAACTGCTGCATTGTGATATCCTGCACTTCGTTTGCAGGATTTACGATTGCTGCGATTCCATCATAAGCAAATACTTCTTCTGCAAGGGTATCTTCTTTTTCTTCATCCTTCACTTCTCTTGAAGAAGCACCGATGTTGTTTATGCCTGCTTTCGTATCTTTGATGCCTGCTGATGAACCGTTTCCAGTATATTCGATTGTTACATCCGGATTCAGAGCTGTAAACTCGTCAATCATGTCTGTAAGTATTTTTTCTACTGATGTTGAACCGGTGATCACTACTGTTCCGCTGAGCGCTTCTGCTGTTTCTTCTACTTCTTCTGCTTTATTTTCTTCTGTTGTGGTTTCAGTTGCTGCTGCGTCTTCCTGTGTGTTTTCTGATCCACATGCTGCAAGGCTGAATACCATTATGCATGCCATCGCCACTGTAATTAATTTTCTCAATTTCATTTTTCATTTCCTCCTGGAATTTTATTATTTTGTATTTCCCCTACATGAAACAATATATCATGCCTCTGTTAATGGAATATTTTGCGCTTTTAAAGTTTGTGTAAATGAATGTTAATTCTAGTTTAATTGTTAAGATTCCTTATCTCGCGGGGCATTTTTATGCTGATTTTGCATGAAAACCTGAGTTCTGCATGCGCAAAATTGCTGATTCTGCAATTCATTCAATGCAGTTTATGCGAATTTATATCCAACTCCCCGCACAGTCTTTAAATAGACCGGGTTTGTATCGTCCTCCTCTATCTTCTGCCTCAGTTTCCTCATGTGAACATCGATGGATCTGGCTTTTCCACTGCCTTCATGGGCTCCAGTTTTACTCAGAAGAATCTCCCTGGAAAACACCCTCCCCCTGTTTTTTGCCAGAAAATAGAGAAGATTAAACTCCATCATTGAAAGTTCAACCACCTTATCTCCCACTATGACCTCTCTTGTCATCCTGTCTATGGTAATCCGGTCAATCTTTATTTTTTCAGCTTCCTCTTCTCCATTTTCTATGAGCAGATCCACTCTTCCTGATCTTCGCAGCACGGCTTTTACCCTGGCCATCAGTTCATGGACTCCGAAAGGCTTCGTCAGATAATCGTCCGCACCGAGTTCGAGCCCTGTCACTTTAGAGTATTCGTCACTGACGGATGCCAGCATAATGACCGGAATCCTCCCGCATTCCTTGTCCGAACGGATTTCTTTCAGGACTTCTATTCCATCCATTTCCGGCATCCTATAGTCCAGAATAACAAGATCCGGATTTTCTTCCTTAATGATTTCCAATGCACGCCTTCCTTTATTTGTCTGTACCACTTCGTATCCGTCTTCGGTCATATAATGTTCAATCAGATCAAGCACATTTTTTTCATCATCAATTGCCAAAATCTTCTTTTTACCCATTTGCCCACCCTGTTCTTCTTATATGTAATAAAGCTGTTTTTTTAATTCCCGATTGCCAGATTTCCATACCAGCCGGTTATTTTTGCAATCCCTTCTTCGCCAGGAACTTATTCGTAATCAGCTTGGAAGCCACATTGATCAATACGATGATCACGATCAGAACAATACCTATTGCACAGGCACTTGTCAGATTGTTTTCCTCTTTCATCAGGGTGTATGCCTTGATTGTCAGGGTCGCACCGCTGGCCGAGTTGCCAAACAATGCCTGGGGAATCTGGGCTACTGTTCCCGCCGTTAAAAGAAGTGCTGCAGACTCTCCAACGATACGTCCTATGCTTAGCAGAATTGCAACCAGGATTCCCGGCAGCGCATTCGGAAGGACTACCCGGCTTATAGTCTGAAGCTGTGTCGCTCCAAGCCCCAGAGAAGATTCACGATAGGTATTCGGGATCGCCTTAAGTGTTTCCTCCGTTGTTGTAATAATTGTCGGTAAAAGTATAATGCTGACTGTCAGCGCACCTGCAAGCAGGGAATACTGCATCTTCAGGATCTGTACGAAAAATAGAGATCCGAAAAGGCCGTAAATGATTGACGGAATGCCTGCCAGGTTCTGAATGGCAAAATGAATCACTGACATGATTTTTCCCGGCTTCGCATACTCGTTCAGATATACCGCGGCCAGAATGCCGATCGGTCCCGCAATCAGAAGCGAAAGGGCAATCATGTAAAGGGTCGTTACCGCCATGGGAACGATACCTCCGCCGATTCTGACAACCTTAAGCTTTACTGTCGGATCTTCCTGGCCATTGACTTCATCCACGGCTTTCTGCAGGAATTCTGCCTTCGCCTTCTCATCCTCTGCATCGATATCCTTCAGCTCGCTGCTTGCCTTATACCTTCCAATTCTTGTTATGGCATCGCCTTTTTTTACTTCATAAGTGTTTCCATTTTCATCCACTGCCTTTTTCAAAGGGGAATCTTTATCAATTTCAGTAATGGCCAGTGCATTTTCCCCATCAAATGCCAGCGTGATGCCAAGCCTGGATACATAAACCTCTCCATCGTTTCCGGTATCCTCTGAAGCTTCAAGAAGCTCAGTCGTCACATAGGTTGTTTTGTCTTCATACCCCCTGGTCAGGAAATTAATACTGATTCCCGGTATACCCTTGATAAATATGAATCCAATGATGATTGCCAGTATTCCGACCGTTGCTGCAGCCGAAAGGTAAATAAGAACTTTTATTATATTGTCTTTCACTTTTCTTGATAACATTATTTTTCTCCTGCTTTTTGAGTTAATTTGATCAGTGTCATATTTACCATCATTATGAATAGGAAGAGCACCACGCCTGTTGCAAAAAGCATTTCTGACTGCCTTCCGGAGGCATAGCTCATTTCCATTGCTATATTCGTTGTTAAAGGCCTTACCATTGACCATATGCTCTCGGGCATTCCTGCTGTGGGATTTCCAGCTATCATCATAACCGCCATGGTTTCACCGATTGCCCTTCCGATTCCGAGTACCGTTGCCGAAAGTACGCCTGATTTCGCTGCAGGCAGGACGACCTTGAATATTGTCTGCACCTTTGACGCTCCGATTCCCAGCGAAGCCTCCCTGTATGCTTTTGGAACAGCACGTATCGCCGATTCAGAAAGAGACACAATTGTAGGAAGAATCATGATGGAAAGTACTATGATGACCGCCAGCAGGGACTGCCCCTGTACCTGAGGAGTCACCTTCATAATCATAGGCACTACGACTCCGAGACCGAAAGCACCATATAACACAGAAGGAATTCCCGCCAGAATCTCAATGGCCGGCTTCACAATCTTTACAATGCCTTCCGGGGCCACCTCCGCGATGAATACTGCCGTAAGCACGCCGACTGGGACTCCAATCAGTATTGCTCCTGCCGTCGACAGGATTGAGGCTGTTATCATGTAAAAAATGCCATACACACCATTACCTGGAGCCCATACCGTTCCCGTCAGGAAGTCCCTGAGGCTGTATGCATCCGCTCCGACAAAAGGACGTGTTCCCTTGACAAATACAAACACAATAATCGCGGCTACTGACACAACTCCGACCAGGGCGCAGAGAAGGAAAATCGCTTCCACTACTTTTTCCATGATATCCCTCTTTACATTTCGCCTCATGTACTGCAAAGAAATACCAGGCTCGCTTCCCTCCTGGCAGCTTCCTTCATAATCATTGCTATCTGTATCCAGTTTTCCAGGATTTTTCGCCTTCCACTTTTCAATATTCAGCTTATTATCATCTGTCCTACTGCTGCTCACAATCCCATTCTCCATTGTTCCCTCGGTACCTTTCTTATTATTTGTCCGATTACCGTTATCCGTTTCCATACGGCACCGGAATTATCGTTCTATTACGGCTATTCAGAACTACGTTCTTCCAGGAGCTCTCAATAGCTGGGTTCTATTAATCTATCTTACTTTAATAATTTAACATCGGACTGTTAACGAAATATTTTTGTAATATAAACTTTGCGTAAATTTCTGATTAAAGGCGCTTGTATTCTATACGGAGCGTTTCTGTTCCAAAAAACTTTCTTATGAAATGATACCAGGGTCAAAAGGTCATCGTAACCCTCGGCTTCGTCAATTTACACATACGCCATCTGACATCCAGTGATACAAAACATTGTTTAATGAGCAGCTTTATGAAGACGTTGGTATTTGGGCCGCGTATTCTGCGGCCCTATGTACCACTACGTCTTCATCTAAGCGAGAGCGCGCTGCGAATGAACATGTTTTGATTCACGTCCTCATTGGTTAAACTTGTGCAAATTGACGAACACTATTTTGTAAATGAGCTTTTGACTCTCCACTCTTATGAGGAAAAAAATAAGCATGAAAGAAACCCTCCAATCAAGGTATTTCCTTCATGCTTATTTTGTATGAAAACTACTTCAATTTCTTAATAACAATCACCGCAACCGGACCCAGAAATGCACATGCCAGCAATGCAACTATGCCTATATTTCCATAAATCAGATCCAGATTATCGTTTCCTATTCCCATCAGGAAATAGTTCAGCCCAAGGAGCAGCGTCCAGATAACAGCCCTTCTGATCGCATCCGCTCGGGTTCCGGTCTTCAGCAGCAGCGCGAATACGAATGTAGTAAGGCCTGCCGGAACTGCCGTCACCAGAAACTCTCTGCTCATGATCTTCCTCCAGCTCTCTCTGTCTATGCCCTCCGACGGCAATCCAAAAGGAATCGTTACGATAAATTCAAAAATAATGACAACAATAACAACCAGAATCCCGATCAAAACATCCTTCACAAATTTCTTCATAGGTCCTTCTCCTTTATCCAGTTATATTTTCTGATATTTCCCTATCTGTTCTATACTTTATTTATACAACTTCTGCCCTGTCATTTCAACTTGTTTTCACAAATATAAAATTCCAGAATTTACCGCCTTCCATAAATAATCGCCCCCCCTTGTTGTAATACAGCGAAAAAATTTATTGACTCTCGCTCTTGCCTGTTATATATTTATAGTATTCCTATATATTTAATATGATTTATACTGCTATCTGACGATCCTCCGAATTTTTTCGGATGTTGAATATGGAATGCGAATTTGAAAGAAGATGAAGGAGGAGTTTCCAAATGAATAAACCTGTAAATTATGGCTTTCCAACAAAGTGCCTCTATGGCAATCAGATCACTTCGTCCTGTGACAATACAGGCGCCATCAGCTTTCCCATCTATCAGTCAGCGACCTTCGCGCATCCGGGTTTGGGAAACAGCACCGGTTATGACTACAGCAGATTGCAGAATCCCACAAGAGAACATCTCGAAAAAGTCGTCTGTTCCCTTGAAAATGGATATGACGCCCTTGCCTTCTCAAGCGGAATGGCCGCTATTGCCGCTCTTATGGAGCTTTTTAAGCCAGGAGACCATATCATATCCGGAAATGATTTATACGGCGGTTCCATCCGGTTGTTCGACAATATAAACAGGAAAAACCTGATCGAATTTGACTATGCCGATACTGGCAGGGATGACATTACTTCGTATATAAAGCCTTCCACAAAGGCAATCTATGTCGAGACCCCTACCAATCCCATGATGAATGTCACCGACATCCGCAAAACCGCCGCCATCGCGAAAGAATATGGTTTGCTCCTTATCGTGGACAACACTTTTCTTTCTCCCTATTTTCAAAATCCTCTTGACTTAGGTGCGGATATCGTTATTCACAGCGGAACAAAATTCCTTGGCGGCCACAACGATACTCTGGCCGGATTCCTTGTCGTCAACAGCGAAGCATTATCTGAAAAGCTCAGATTTATCATAAAGACCATCGGTTCCGGATTAGCTCCATTTGACAGCTGGCTGATTCTGCGAGGAATCAAGACTTTATCCATCCGCATGGAGAGGCAGGAACAGAATGCCATTGAGATCGCCAGATGGCTTCAGCACAATCCAAAAGTCAGAAATATCTATTTTCCAGGCCTTCCTACCCATCCTGGATATGAAATCAGCAAATCCCAGTCCCGCGGCTTCGGCAGCATGCTCACCTTTGAAGTTGAGGATGCCGAAACAGCCAGTCTCATTCTCAGCCGGGTAAAACTGATCCGTTTTGCCGAAAGCCTCGGCGGCGTGGAAACTTTAATTACATATCCAATGACCCAGACACATGCCGATGTCCCCCAGGCAGAACGAGAGCGAAATGGGATAACGGATACGATCTTACGGCTTTCTATCGGAATTGAAGATATTGATGATCTGATTGATGACTTATCACAGGCATTGCAGTAGATTGGAGGAATACTATGATTACAGATTTTGATGAAATTATCGAGCGCAGGAACACCAACAGCCTGAAATATGATTTTGGAATGGAACGCAAGGGCCGAGACGATTTACTGCCGCTCTGGATTGCCGACATGGACTTCCGTCTCCCCGAAGAAATTCTGGATGATATCAGGAAAGCGGTGTCTCACGGCATTTACGGCTACAGCGAAGCCAAAGACAACTACTTTAATCCACTGCATGACTGGTTTGCAGACCATTTCAACTGGGACGTAAAAAAAGACTGGCTGGTCAAAACGCCAGGCGTGGTCTACGCCATTGCCCTGGCAATCAAAGCGTTCACAAAAGAAGGGGATGCCGTCATGCTGCAGCAGCCTGTCTATTATCCATTCTCTGAATGTATTCTGGACAATAACCGCAGGCTGATCAACAATCAGCTTGCTTATGAAAACGGGCGCTATACGATTGACTTTGAGGATTTCGAATCAAAAATCATAAATAAAAACGTGAAACTGTTCCTGTTCTGCAGTCCCCACAATCCAGTCGGACGCGTATGGACAAAGGATGAGCTTACACGAATCGGAAGCATCTGTCTGAAGCACAATGTCATTGTCTTATCTGATGAAATCCATTGCGACTTCACCTACCCAGGACACACCCATACCGTATTTGCTTCAATCAGGGAAGACTTCGCAAGAAATTCCATCATATGCACCTCTCCAGGCAAAACATTCAATATGGCCGGGCTGCAGATTTCCAATATCTTCATTCCTGACGAAACTCTGCGAAAAAAATTCCTCCATCAGCTCAATGCCAGCGGATACAGCCAGTTGAATACCATCGGGCTCGTTGCATGCCAGGCAGCCTACTCACACGGAGCGAACTGGCTGAATGAGCTCAAAACATATTTAAAAGGGAACCTGGATTATGCCAGAGCATTTATCCATGAACAGCTGCCTGAAATCAAGCTCATCGAGCCGGAAGGCACTTACCTGATCTGGCTTGACTGCAGCGGATTGGGACTCTCCTATAAGGAACTTGAAACACTTGTTACCGATAAGGCCGGACTCTGGCTGGACGGTGGCATTATATTCGGAAAAGAAACAGCTCTATTCGAACGCATCAATATCGCATGTCCCAGGAGTATCCTTGAGCAGGCCTTGACCAATTTAGAACAGGCCATCCATATGCATTGATTATGTTCCATATTATGATGCATCCTCTTTTGAACAGAATATTCCAACATCTATGAGAACATAGTATCTTCACCACTTCAACTCCCGGAGCCCTCGATCTTGAGAGCGAAGATATGTTGCAATGCTGAGGGGCCGTTGCAAAACCAATGACTGATTTATAGTCATTGTCTTGCAACCGCCCCTTCTTATCTTAGAATTTTCAGTTTCCAAAATGATATCGTATCTTCGCAAACATATCTTCAAGAATGACCCTGCTGTCTATACTATGGTAAACGCGAATTGTACGATTTTCACTGACATATTCTCCATAACTGCCATCCGGATTCATTTTTTGTGCACGTCTTTCTTCGCTGTCCCTTGTTTGTGGTGTGATTAACACGCCAACTGCCGGATTATCACCCAGTGACCAGCCTTCTCCGGAACGGATTACCATCGTTTTTGCTGCATTGCTGATATTCTGTGCAAATGGAAGGAAATCAAAACTCATTGCACATTCCAACTCATTGACACGCATTAAATTCTCGACCAGATAATTTCCAATCTCACCACATGGCTTCACCCGTTCAAACAATTCGTGAAAAGAAACCTGCATCATTGTATATGCAGTAAGCGGAATCTGCCATAATTCCATGGAGGAAGACATGATCACATTCACTGCATTGATATCATTTGCGGAATTAAAATCCATGTAGCCTGTGGGATATGGGCCTCCTCCTATCCAGACAGCAAGCAATTTATCCGCTATTTCGGGATTCATCAGATATGCCGATGCCAGATTTGTTATGGCTCCCATATTAAGTACAAATAAGGGACGGTAATCATCTTTCAAAGCTTCCTCTACAATAAAACTTGCACCTTCTGAAATGTTGGCAGTCTTCTCGTCATTTAATGCGCTTTTCGCCCCTCTGAATACAGGTATCTTACCTTCCAGCCCGGTCAGCTGCAAAATCCTTTTAATTTCTTCATAGCTTTTCTCCATGCTATTCTGACCTTCGCTGCTTCCAAACTGTTCAGCAACAATCCCAACCACCTCAAACTTTGGCGTTAACAGGGCGTGGACAATGGCAAACTGATCATCCCCTTCTGCGCAGGCATCCGTATCGATAATTACTCTGATTTTTTTACTATCTGGTACTTTGTATAAATATTCTTTCATGAGGCAACTCTCCTTCTTAAACCAAGTCATCGTAAATATTGATATCCCACATGAATATCTTCTTTCTAAAACAATTATTATTTCTTTTTGCTTGCTTCCGCAATCACCTCAGACCATATTAGCATACCAGACATTCAATCACCATGTAGTAAATTCTTGAAAATCCGGCTTTTTTTATTATTGTAGTTTTCCCTTTTTAGTCAAAGCAGCTATTCACAATCCTCTAAAGCTGCTTGTTCTTACTGTATTACCACTTCGTGGTAGTTCAGCAGGCGCTTTAACTCCAATTGAAACAGGCCTTCACTGTTTTTACAAAAAAAGAGCTTCAAATTCTTAATTAATAAGAATTTGAAGCTCTTTGCAACAAAGGCGACAACCAGATTTGAACTGGTGATCAGGGTGTTGCAGACCCACGCCTTACCACTTGGCTATGTCGCCAAATGACTCCAAGGGGATTTGAACCCCTGTTACCGCCGTGAAAGGGCGGTGTCTTAACCGCTTGACCATGGAGCCGGATACATATAAATTTTACCATATTTAACTACGGATGTCTATATTTATCATAAAGATAAACACAACTCCCTGAGTAGGACTTGAACCTACGACACCGCGGTTAACAGCCGCGTGCTCTACCGACTGAGCTATCAAGGATTATCTCGAAGAATTGCTCTTCACGAAGGCTTATATACCTTCAAAACCACACATTCAAACTATTCAATCATCCTTTTTTGTTCTATCCTATGAACCACTGCACACCTAAGTGCTTATGGTCAAGCCCTCGACCTATTAGTAACAGTCAGCTACACATGTTGCCATGCTTCCACCTCTGTCCTATCCACCTCGTCGTCTTCAAGGGGTCTTACTAGCTTTTGCTATGAGATATCTCATCTTGAGGGGGGCTTCACGCTTAGATGCCTTCAGCGTTTATCCCTGCCGAACTTGGCTACTCTGCCATGCCATTGGTA
>NZ_FMKA01000085.1 GCF_900096945.1 Anaerobium acetethylicum
TTTGGCAAGTGGAAATCGTGGTAAAATCCAGTATTTATGCGTGTTTTAGACACTTTTTGGAGTGCTATGAGTATGACGGTTTTGGGAAGTTAGCATAAAAACCCCATGAAATCGGTACTTTCGAACCACTTCATATTGAATTCAAGCTAGTGATGTGTTGTAATTACATCACTAGGAGGTGCTTGAAATGGCTATTATAAACCACTTTGATAAAAGAAGCGGGAACACTTATGTTTATGAATCCATCTCCTATTGGGACAAGGAAAAGCAGCAACCTCGTTCCAATAGGACTCTCATCGGCAAGATAGACAAGGAAACCGGAAAGGTAGTTCCGACAGATGGTCGCGGAAAGAAGCGCAACCAAGTCGCTTCTGACAAAAAGTCTAAGCAGGGACCTGTTCCTATAGAATCAGTAAAACGCAGGTTCTACGGCGCAACCTATCTGTTCGATGAAATAAGCGATAAGCTAGGTGTTACGACGGATTTAAAGACCTGTTTTCCTGATACATATAAGCAGATCCTTTCAGTAGCATATTACATGATTCTGGAAGATCATTCTCCATTATCCCGTTTTGAACGCTGGGATGATATACACAAACATCCTTACGGAAAGAATATTTCCTCCCAAAGAAGCAGTGAACTTTTTGCCTCTATCACGGAAGAACAAAAGAATAAATACTTCTCACTTCAAGGCAGGCGTCATGCTTAAGATGAATATTGGGCTTACGACACTACCAGCATCTCCAGTTACTCAGAAGTCCTAAAACAGGCACAGTATGGCAAGAACAAAGAAGATGACCGACTGCCACAAATTAACCTGGCACTGGTCTTTGGTGAGAAAAGCGGACTGCCATTCTACTATCGTAAGCTCGCTGGAAATATACCTGATGTGAAAACCGTACAGAATCTTTTATGTGATCTATCTACATTAGGCTTCGACAAAGTAAAGCTTGTCATGGACAGAGGTTTCTATAGCGAAGCAAACATAAATGCACTGCTTAAGGAACACCTCAAATTTATTGTTGCTACCAAGATATCCCTTTCCATAGTAAGAGCGGAACTTGATAAGATATATGATGAACTGGCTACCTTCCCAAATCTCAATGAGCAGTATGATGTATATTCACAGACTGTCATGAGGGAATGGGATTACGTCCAGGAACGTCCATATAAAGGTGATGTCATCCGGTACAAGCGCCGGGTTTACATCCATTTGTACTATAATATAGATAAATCCGCTGAAGATCAGCGGAACTTTGACAGAAAACTACTGACCTGCAAGCGGGAACTGTTGAGCGAACAACGCATCAAAGAACCTGAATCCTTCTACAAGAAATACTTTGAAGTAAAGGAAACACTAAAGCGTGGTATACAGGTTGAGGTGAAGCAGGATGCCATCAACCAAGCAAAGCGTTACTATGGATACTTCGCATTCTTATCAAACGAGAAGATGGATTCCATTACAGCACTCGAACTTTACCGCAACAAAGATGTGATCGAAAAGGCTTTTGGCAATCTTAAGGAGCGCCTTAACATGCGACGAACCTTAGTCTCATCTGAAAAGAGTCTGGATGGAAAACTGTTTACTGCGTTTGTCGGATTGGAGATTTTATCCTATATCAAACTGCATATGCAACAAAAAACCCTCTTTTCTGATTACACTCTTCAGTCGTTTCTCGATAAATTGGATGTAATCGAGTGCTTCGAAAATCCTGGTTATGAACTATGCATAGGCGAGGTTCTCGAGAAACAGAAAAAACTATATGAAGCAATGGATGTCCTGCCACCCGCCTAGTGATGTGTGGCGGGAATCCAGATAACAAGCGCGTAGAGATGTTGAATTCGCGAATAGTCATGAAAAAAATGAATATTCGAAACACATACAAATTAATATAAAATCTTATTTCTCCAAATGCAGATATAAAAATCTGCATTTGGAGAAATTTGAAATGTGTAATGGTAAATAAGATTTTAATATCATCACAAGGTTTAATAGATTAGATGTGGAATCCGTATGAATTAATACTGTGTTCTATAAGTAATTCTGTTGGAGATGTGAATACTACTTTCACAAAATCACCAACATCAGCTCCAACAAAATCGTACCAATCACCAATACCTTTTAGGTTTCCTTCTTCTGCAAATTGTTTAGCATAAATATCATTTGATTGATTACCCTGGGCTAATAATGTTCCCTGATAATAACTATCAAATGATGTACAACGGTATAAGCAATTAGCATGAAAAGGATTATTGCGATTAAATATTCGATAATCATAGGCTACGTCAGCTGGAATTTTTATATATCCTTCGCCGTATATTTCTCTTCGACTATGCGAGTGTCTGCTTGGATGATATTCTCCCCACATTAGATGTGGTTCTAATATTTCAACGATGTAAAAATCTCCCGTGTTTGGCATTATATATCCTACATTCCCGTGAGAATTATAACGTGGAAACCTTATAAGCACTGATTTTACTGTATTATTTGATATTTTTTGTTGAAATCATCCGCAAAACAC
>NZ_FMKA01000033.1 GCF_900096945.1 Anaerobium acetethylicum
ATCGTGATGATGAATACTTCTTCCTTAAACTGTTTGATATCAGCAGGAAGACTTATGTCAGAAATCCTTTATCCCACAAAATTTGTGATTGAGCCAAAATATTGACCAACCAGAACCCTTAATTCATGAGAGCGGTTTTTAGAAATATTTTCAAGTTCCTTCTTTTCATGCTCTATCAAATATGACCTTGACTCATCTTTATAATCTTCTTCAATTGCATCGTATGTTTCAAAGTAAACGTTCTGAATTTTAGCCTTTGAAATATCTTTCCAGTCAATCAATATGTTACCCCCTGGTCTATTAATGATCCACTACGGATAAAATTGTTTAAGTTCCTCTATGATTCCGATTCCAGTTTATCTGCATCTGTAGCATACAGTTATAATCAGCAACAGACTGTATCCATTTCTTTCGCGTCTTTCAATAAAAAGCCACACTACCTTTTTACTATTTAATAAACATCACTACCGCAACAACCAAAACACCCGCTAATATAACACCACCCCAGATATTCAACAATCTAATCCCCTTATTTATTGTCTCCAGCTGCTGAACCTGATTGTTACTTATAGTTTTCTCTGCTTCAGTAATAAACATTTTGATTTCATTTCCGATGTTTTTTGAATTCGTATCCAATTGCTCTCTTATACTTAATTCCATATCTCGAAAACTATTCTTTAAAAAAAATTCATTTTCCTTGATATGCTTTTCCTGCTCAGTACACAGATTAGTCGTATTCATCAATATATTCCGTGTTTCAACTTCCGTGTTTTCCTGCCGGCCAGCTATTTCAGCACTTTTTTCAAGAAAGTCTTTTTCAATCTGATTGAATCGTTCCATTGTAGCCTCAGTCATCTGATCCAGTTTGTTATAAACGTCCTTAACGCCGTGTAAAGATTCCGCAGCATTTCCAAACCTGACAATACTTTCATTCAAGTCATCCACATTTACCATATTTCTAAGTCCCTCCCACTTTTTACAATGCTACTTAACGCACTATCCAATATATACTGAATACTGTAATTGTCCTGCATCCCTTTATAAAGCATAGTACTGCTGTGATCGTATTCAATGTTGTTAATTACCGTTTCACTGAATATTTCTTTCTGTTCTTCATCTAGCAGATCATCTGCTAATGGTAATATTTTTCCAATTAATTCATATTTCTCATCTTCCGAGAAGGTACTTATATCATGAAGAGCACTTACTAATCTTTCCCTGCCGTCACCATCTTCAAAATCACCATTAGCAAGACGCAAAAATCCACTGATAAAATTTAATCCGATATTGTTCTTGTAACTTTCTAAAAAACGGCTCAGACTCATGATCATATTTTCAATACCATTTTCTTTAATCACCTGGATATTAAGTACTTCGAACCAATTTACAAAATTCTTTTGGTCATCAGAGATTTTTTCAAACGCAGCCGTGACATCATTGAAACTGAAGAAGGCCTCTATATTTCTCTTGAATTTATCAGCATCTTCTTTCTTGAATTTGTCACATTGCTCCATTATGTGTTTTAAAGCTTCCCTTCTGGAATAAATGACATTATTGTAATACCATTTCCAGTATATCGAAAATGCTCTGACAGCGGCGGAATCTTCGCCTCCCCATTCCTGTATGTATTGCTTATATTCGTTACGCCTGCAATTTTTATCCAATGAAAAAAGTGCATCATAATTCCTTATATAGCTAACCAATTTTTCACTTATGGATTCTTCTGAATAATCACAAAAATCGACTATTATTTTTGCTGAATTGTCTCTGTATCCGGACACTGTCCAATCATCAATTATTCCAATAATACTCAAATGATAAATTGTTTTTTCTAAATTTGCATATGTGAACGAATGTTCCGGTTTATATCTCCTAATATTATTTACTTGTATGACTACGCCCTTTTCCCCTGGCACCGCAAAGTTTTCATAGATTACTCGTGCTAATTCCATATCTTCATCATAGGAATTCAGGCCTGAAGTCAGAAGCATAAACTGTTTAAAAATATCTTTACCTGTCCATTCATTGTATGCGCCATTGTTATTGTCATATGGTGGGCACACTGTATTCTGTATCTCTTTCAAACGGTTTACATCCGTTTCGACAGCAAACATTTCTCTTAGCCATTCAATATTATCATACAGCTCAGGTTCATATATAACAGTACATTGCGCCTTCTCCCTGTCCCTTCCTGCTCGTCCTGCTTCCTGGTAAAGCGCCTCCAGGGAACTTGGAATTCCATAATGGATTGTATATCTGATATTAGGTTTGTCAATTCCCATACCAAATGCCTTTGTCGCAACTAGCAACGTGAATTCATTCTTTTTAAAGCCTTTTTGCGTTTTGTTTTTTATTCCTGTAAAGAGCTCATCTGAATAATGTTTTATTTTTTTCGGCTTCTCTCCGGAATACCATTTAACGTCAGCTTCTAAATATTTGCTAAGGTCTGCGCTTAACTCATAACAACCATTTTTCCCATTTTTATATGGAGTGAAGATAATACCACACCTTGCCTTCTTGTTGTTTCCTTTAAATATATCGGGGAAATGTCTTCGATATGTTGAAAGCCGTTGATACAGCAGGGCACGTGGTGCTTCTCCAGAATTGCATATTTCAATCTCAAACGACAACTCATCTCTTGTATACTTGCCCGTAGTTATGACATCTGACCTGTCTGTCATTTCAAATTCAACCATAATATTCTTCAACGTGTTAACGGAAGCTGTTGCTGTGAGTCCCAGAATTGTCGCTGTGGGGCTGTACTTCATGATTGTCTTTACCAGATTCAAGTAGGATGTCCTAAAGCTATGTCCCCATTCCGACAAACAATGCACTTCATCAATAACGGCCATTCCTATATGCAGATTTCGCTCCCTATTAAGCTGGTCAAGATATTCTCTGAACTTAGCATCCTGAAACCTCTCAGGAGAAACAAACACCCAATGATACTTCCCACGCGAAAACTCATATTGAATCCTCTGCTTTTCCTCAGGAGACAAATCCGATGTAATAAAGTTCGTCCGATTAATATGCCGTTCATTCAGATTATCTACCTGGTCGTACATCAATGCCTTAATGGGGCATACGCAAAAGCTGATACATGGCTGTAGCAATGCTGCCATCTGATAGCACAATGATTTACCGCTGCCCGTAGGAAGCAACCCTATTGTATTTCTCAAGCTCAAAGCATGCGCTATTATTCTAGCCTGCCCGGAATTAAATGCATCAAATCCAAATAGATTCTTCAACAAAAATAGTAATTCCTTTGGGGTTTCAAATGACGTTTTTTCTCCAAAATCTTTTCTTTCGCTGTCATTAATAGGATAGTGAATTGGATCATCAGTTGAAACCGTAAAATAATTTTCATCCTGAAAATAGGCGTTTCTTACAAAGATGATATCTCTGTTTTTTAAATGCTCATCAGTCCAGGTCTTTAAAATACTGAAATCGATTTTTACAGACTCCCTCAACGTGCAGTCAAACTCATCTTCTTTCCCAATTACTGTAAGGTTAACCCTTGGTATTTCCAAATTTATATTTCTTAAACCCAGAAGATTTTCCATCCAGATTAGCAGGTCATTGATGGCTATCTCTTCAATTCCAGAAATTTCATTCTCTCTGACTTGGATATTCCATACTTTTTCGCCCATTTTCAATCTTCCGCTTAGTATCAATTCTAAGATTGTGACTTGAAACCGCATTACGGCGACTGCATTAAGTACTCTTTGTGCTGTCTCATTCTGATAATTTACTTTTTGCTGCACATAACCATCCAAGACTTCATGATGTTTATCAAAATGATTTTCAATTGCCGACAATTTATTTTGAAGGGCTTTTGTATTGTTATCGATTGCGGATGCGGGGATTCTGATAACCTCAATGCCATGTTCTCTCAGATATAGATCTCTTTCTTTGTCTTTAAGCGTGTCCAGTTTTCCCGAATGCTGTGCTCCATCCACTTCGATTATCAATTTTACTGTGGGTATATAGAAATCAACCTGCTGATTTAAGTATTCTGCATTATAAATGCCCACGATATCATTTATATATGCTTCCGGCATAATCAGCTGTTTTAGGAATGCATATTTCTCTCCAAACTTCTCCGGAAGATATTTATCAAACAATATTTTTGCTGGAAACCGATTCGTTTCGTCATAACCCTTTATTGTCGTATTCCAATATTGGCCCTCTTCTGAGACTAATAATATTTTATTCTCAATTTTGATAAGATCCCCATTTGATCCTAATTTTTCGGATAAGTAACAAGAAAATTGCGTGGGCAAGCCACGCATGATAATGTTTTTCAGAACACAAACAGACGGATAATAGATATCCCTCTGTTCGTTATTAGTTTTTAAATTTTGTATTACAAAATTATTGTCTGCGTTCGCATAATTAGCGCTGTATGCGCGGACTCCTTTATAGAATGTATGCATAATTGGTTCCCCCTTGTTATCTACCATGTAACCATTGTATTACTGATATAATAACCCAACTTTTATCTTCTTTTTACATCAAATAATCTTTACTCACCCTCAACACCTTAAACACAGCATCCTCAGGCGTCCGATGGAACATCGAGTAAAACTTTCCTATCAGCTACCCTGTCCGTAATCGAATAATATATCTTTCCATCTGCCATAAATGTATTTTCATACAAATCCTCAGCAACTATCGGAACCGCAATATCACGAATATCACTACCCAAATTCAATTTCAAAGGTGCATCATTATCATTCAGAAAAGAGATTCTAAATTCATTCTGATAATCATAATTTTCCGGTTTAAGGAATGGATTCCACTCCACAAGTCCTGACATCTCCTCCTCGGGTTTATAAGTAACAAATCCCATTTTGGCATCTCTAACTTGAACTTCCAGTCTCAACGCATTTTCTACACGCTTAAAAAATTCTTGTCTGTTGAGTATTATAACGGCATACTGACCGAACTCTTGTTGCATTCTCTCAGAAAAGGGAGAGATTCTATTCTTCTCACTACTTACAAACATCGAATAGAAACTTATTATTTTTCGATTTCTATTTTCAGAAAAGGAATAGTCAGCTACCAGCAAACCCGGATATTTGTCCGGCATGTTTGTATAATCTCTGAATACCATGAATGCTTCACTATTACAAACTTCAATTTTCCCTGTAACCAATTTTTCTTCTGTTGGCTGAGCAATGATTGATTGCCCTTCAGTAAAATCACTCACTCCCACTGTATTTCCCATCATAAAGAAATCTGATTTATTAAAAAACAGCTTGCCATCCAAGAAATCAGTTTGGAATTCTGGTGTTGACATAAACTTTGCGATAGCATATCCATCATATTCATATGCATATGGTGGCAAACCAACATCTATCATTTCTTAATCTCCTTTATTTTCGCGGTAGTGTCAAATCTACTACCTATCTCTGAAAAGACAACTTCTTCCAATAAGTGATTTTGAAAGAGAATGTGCTTTAAATTTTATTAAATATCTTGAATAATGCATGTAAGCATCGCTAAATATATTTCTAGTTTCATTTCTCATATCTGATTTTGAAAGCATGTTTTCAGTCTTGAAATCCAGGCCATAAGAAATAATTGTTTTTTAACACTTATTCAATGGTACTTAAAATCACTTTTAACTTCTTAATCTCATCTTCTGTCAGAGTAGTTCCTTTACCCATTTTCTCATGTCCCGGAGACCAGTCACGCAAATCATATTTTGGTGATCCTCCATTCCAACTGATAAGGTTAATTTCCTTGCGCCAACCTTTTGCATTTTCCGAAAGTATTCCAACTTCTCTTATGATATCATATTTTATTTCGCTCATCAGATTTCTCCTTCATTTGTATTATTACTCTGTTCAAAATACCGCATGCATTATTATAATTTATTTCGTTTCCTTCCACAAACTGGACAACCACGTCCTTTATTTCGATTATGGATAGTGGCTTCCCATTCATGCCCACATTTCTGGCATTTCCACCAGACTTTCATATTACTGCCTGCCGTTATTTGATTAGAATCAAATTCTCCGTTTTTTGTTGGATGTAATTCTTGAGCAAGATGTGGATTATTGCTGGCCAATGAACCTCTTTTTCTGACTCGGTTTATTTTTGCTGATTCACTTTGCTTTTTTCTTCCACACTTTGGGCATCCGTATCCAAAATTCATATTCGCAATCCGCGCTTCCCATTCATAGCTACAGGCACTACATTTCCACCATACTTTTTTATCACTCCCAGCCAGTACCCTATTCGGTGATATATCTCCATTCTTGCTTGGATGCCATTGGCTTGCCACTTTGGGATTGGTAGTTGCCAAATCATTATACCCTACAAGCAATTTTTGGTTTGCACATATCGGACATCCACAACCCTTATTTCTATCCCGGACGCATGCCATCCAATGATGTCCTTTTTCACAAATCCACCAATATTTTCTGTTTGCATTTGCCGCAATATTTTCTGGTCTTACCTCTTTATTATTTTCATAATCCCACTGTTTTGCTATTTCCGGGTTGACAGTACATAAATCATTGACACCTTCTATCACCCTCTGTCCAGCACAAAAGGGACATCCAATTCCCGCGTTCCTATTTGCTATACGCGTTTTCCATTCATTCCCACATACTCGACATTTCCACCATGCTGCCCTCCCAGATGAAACAATCACATCCTTAGGTTCTAATTTTCCATTTAGAATAGGATGCCACTCCGATGCCAATTTTGGATTTTGCGAAGCCAAATCATTGAACCCCAACAATACCTTTTGATTGCTACAATAGGGGCACCCGTTCCCTCTATTCCGATCGCTTACCTTTGCTTGCCATTCATGTCCACATATTCCTAACCACCAATATTTTCTTCCTGAGCTACTAAATACCTGTTCTGGTACAATATCTTCATTTCTTGTAGGATGCCATTCTCTTGCTAGCGAAGGATTTACAACCAATAAGGATAACTCTTTTAATTGCATCTGAAGCATTTCGACTATTTTGTATCTGTCCTTTGCAATATCAATCTTAATATCCCATTTGTTATCTACTTGAGTTTTTAAATAGTCCAAAATAAAAACGATGGCTTTCTCCAATTCCAAATCGCTTATATTTTCCAAAATATACTGCACACAGAAATCATCCTCTATTCGCGGACAAAGTGGTTCCCTTATTCTAATCAGTTTAATTCCTTTATCTCTACATATTTCATTTTTATTAATGTCTTTTTGCTTACTTTCATGCCACTTTTGTCCATCGTATTCGATCCCGACATTGACTCCAGGCAAAAATATGTCTATTTCCATATTTTTCAGCCAGATACCATGATAATTCTCAATCACTTCATATGGTAACATTTTCATATAATAACATATGGCTTTTTCTGGAAATGACGTATGAAACTCTTTATCGCACACCGGGCATCCTTGACCATGAGATCTATTGCTGACTTTTGCCTGCCATTCATGTCCATTAGGACATTTCCACCATACTTTCTTATCGCTACCAGCCGTTACATCTGTTTGTTTCAATCCATCATTTTTTGATGGATGCCATTCCTTAGCTAAATCCGGCCTTTTCGATTGCAAATCATTATAACCCACTAAGACTTTTCTCCCAGTGCAGTAAGGACATCCTCTTGTTCTCCTGCTATCAACTGTTGCCTGCCACTCATGCCCACAGATTCCAAGCCACCACACCTTTTTACCAGAGCCAAATTTGACGTCACACGGTTTCAATTCCCCATTTCTAACATTATGCCACTCGCTTAACAATACTTCATTATTGGTCCTACACCATGTTTCAAAATCATTGATACCCTTGATAACTCTTCGTCCTGAACAGTATGGGCACTTGGTTCCTTTCAAAGCCCTAAAAGATAAGTATTCCTGCCACTCATGTCCACATTTTCCAAGCCACCACACCTTTTTGTTACTCCCAACCGTTACATCCGTCGGATGCAGTCCTTGGTTTTTTGATGGATGCCATTCTTTAGCTATCTCAGGCTTACGGCTTGCCAAATCGTTATATTCTGCAAGCACTTTCTTTCCGGCACAATAAGGGCACCCAGTTTTATATAAAGCTCTTTTACTTATGGATGTCTCCCATTCATGCCCTAGTTTACATTTCCACCAGACCTTTTTGTTTGAACCACTGGTATAGTCGGCAGGATTCAAATCTTGATTTTTTTCCCAATTCCATTCACTCATCAACTGGATATTATCTTTTAAGTACATAAAAACTTCCTTCTTTCGATAGCCGAAACGCTAAAATATTTCATCAGGAACTTATCTATACTCTTTTTTGATTCTTATTAAACTCCCTTGCCTTATTATTCTAGATATATTCATTCCAAGTATCGACAAACCATTTTACAAACTTTCCATAATATTCAGCAAATTCTGGTAGCTATCCACATCATGATACTTCACCTTTTCTGTTGAAATCTCATTGAACAGTTTCCTCGCACAAGATATCTTTGCCTTCTCTATCGGACGCAGATTAAGGCTTTCCATTGTTCCTTTCGTTTCTGCAATAAAATAAATGTGCTTAACCGTCCCTTCAAAAAATGCAATAGCCCAGTCAGGCGAGTAATTCCCGACTGGTGTAGGTATCGAAAATCCCTTTGGTAATTTAGCATAAACGCAGACTTCCTCCGCACCATCTAAAGCCTCAGCAAATTTTTTCTCCACACTTTTCTCCGCAGTTCCATCTGTAAACACATAATCCTGAATATGCTTTTTGGCCCTGAAAGCTTTATCCAGCGTTTGGGAATGTTTTTCCGCTGTGAAGATTGTGCTGTCATACTCCCCTTCGATCTGATCATAGGAGATATGCTCCACAATCATAGTTGCCTTCTGCTCTTTTATCAGTCTAATGACTTTTGTGATGAATTCCTCTGGATTATTCTTAAACATGGCAAATGTCTGCGGCTTCAATCCCTTGAGTATAGCTGCAACCGTTCTACGCGTCAAAATTGTGCCTTCTGCAACTTTACCTACGAGGTCGTATTTAATCTGGCTCGTTTCGGCATGCTTAAGCGTCTCTGTTCTGGTCCTTTCTCCGTAAAAACCATCACCATCTTTTATCAGATCTGCATTCAAGTTGTCTTTTTGCTCTGCATAGGTTGTCTTATATTGCAGCTGAGATACAAATAAATTCTCATCTATATGGTTTATGGATTTCGCTATCAGTTCATTACTGTCAAACTCCACGGTATATGCATATTTATGATTGATATACTTCCACAGTGTCTGGAACTGCTCTTTCGCAAAGTTCTCATTCAGATCATTGCTCGGTATCTTGGTTTCATTTCCGTTCTCAATCATATCAGCAAGAACCCTGTCATCAAAAATACTCTGGACCAGCATATGCACGCCATCCGCAATAGGAAGCAGCACTTCTGGTAATGGAGCCAGGCAATCATTCTCCATATCTGCATGATAGCCACTCGTTACGTTATCGTCCGAATCAATATAATCATTCTTCAGTAGATATCGATAAATTTCCTTCGCCTGCCTATCATCAATTTTAACCCTGTTTCCATCGACTTCAATGTGCTTACCAGCAAAATATTCGACTGTTGCCTTAGATGGCCTGTCATAAAGGACCTCTTTAATCTGCTTCTGCAGATCCCCAACAAACTGTTTGTAGCTTTCGCTTGCGATAACCGTGAGCTTGTTGATTTCATGGACTCTTTCCTTACCGCAGGTCTCTACATCCATCCTGTTACCATCCTGATTTACACAGATACGAAGACCTCGTCCAACTTCCTGTCTTTTCAATGTTGCGCTATCGCTGTGCTTCAACGTGCATATCTGAAAGACATTCGGATTATCCCATCCCTCACGCAATGCTGAATGTGAAAAAATAAAGCGCGTCGGTTCTTCAAAACTCAGCAGACGCTCCTTGTTCTTCAAAATCAGGTCATACGCTGATATATCGTCGCTATATTCAGTTCCTCTTTTCAGCTCGCTGTCAACAGATCGTCCTGTCTTTTTATCAATGCTGAAATATCCTTTGTGCGTATCTTCCACTTCAATCCTATTTAGATACTGCTGGTAGGGAGACTCAATAATGGACCTGTATTCATTGAGAATATTCGTATATTCTTCTTCGAATACCTCCCCATATTCCCCCAGTACCTCTTCGCTATTCTCATCATATTGCCTATACTTGGCAACCTCATCTATAAAGAAAAGGGATAGTGTCTTAATTCCCATATTAAACAGTTTTTCTTCTTTTTCAAAATGGGAAAGTATGGTTTCTCTGATCTGAATGCGGCGCATGTCCTTTTCTGAAATATCTCCAACAACTTCTCCTTTTGATATTGCTTCTCCATTGCTGAATGTTATTCTTCCATTTACTGGATCAATCTCAGACACAGCGTATCCTTTATACTGCTCCATTTCGTTAGAAATGTAGTATAAGTTATCGCCAACTCCCAGAATACGCGATTCTCTGTTGATTGATTTGTTGTATGAAATCTCAAGTTCAATTTTTGCCATAGGCGGCTTTTTCGAAGAAAGGATGATGCTGTCAAGATACAAATATTTATCCGTACCTCTGAAGTTTTTCACCTCAAAGCCTTTGACTTCTATTTTTTTAACCAATTTCGCATTGTATGCATCAAGGGCATCCAGGACGTGAACAAGGTTGTTCTTTTTGGCATGCGTTGCCGAATAGTTGATGCTGAACAGGGGATTAAAGTTCTTCAAGGCATTCTGAGTCGCCTCCCCGCCCATCTTCTGAGGTTCGTCCAGAATCAGAATCGGATTGTTCTTCATGATTACATCGATGGGCCTGCGGCTTCCAAAGGCATCTATCTTGTCATAGATTTTTCGCGCCTCTTTGCTCCTTCCGCCCTCTTTCATAGAAGTATTGAATGCCTGGATGTTGATAATCATAACGTTTATTCCGGCATCGCTTGAAAAGCTGTCCAGCTGATTAAGGTTGCTGCTGTTATAGATAAAGAAACGGGCTTTCTTTCCATAATGTTCCATGAAGTGATCCCGTGTTATTTCGAATGATTTATGTACGCCTTCCCTGATTGCAATGGATGGCACTACGACGATAAATTTGCTCCAGCCATAACGTTTATTCAACTCAAACATCGTTTTGATATATACATATGTTTTTCCGGTTCCCGTCTCCATTTCCACATCCAAAGAACAACGCCCCAGATGCTTGACCAATCCATCAGATAGCCTGATGTTATTTGCATTCTGTATCCCATGTATATTGTCGATTAATGCGTCATCCGTTAGATTTAAAGGTTCATTTCTGAATCCCATATCATCGCTATCATCCGGCAAATCCAGTTCCAGTTGTTCCGCAGCTAAAAACGACATCTGGGAATAAGTTTTCATCTCTTTTTTCCCCATATCCCGCACATAACTTACCCGGTCATGATACTGCTGTCCTTTAAAGACATTGACCACACTGTCAACAGCATCCGTCTGGTACTGCTGCACTTTAAATTTAAATTTCATATTACAGCACCTTCCTTACCGTAGTCGGACTATATGTCGCAAATATCTGGTCAAAGTTCGTTGCAACGCTGTCAGTTGCCATGCTGCTATCACGAAAAACAGCATAGTAAGGCTGTTTCTGAGCTATCGCTTTGACAACATCATCAGTCACATCATCATCGAAGCAGGCAATAAGAAATCCATCATCTACATCAAATACTTTTTTGTTATTGATTGTTGTTTCCATAATTTTACTTGAAAGCAATACTCCCAAATCAATCATAATTTGAAACAATAAATCTTCAGGAGTTCTATCTTTTTTAATGTTATCCATTACTGAATCGAATAGAGATGGTTCATACTCAGCCGGATTATAATATACATCCTTCATATTCGAACTATCTAACTTAAACGTTCGAAATCCTGTATCGATGTTTTTATTCTGCCCTTTTACTTTTTTCCCTGCTCGGCGAATGCGTTCTTTTCCTATTTCACAAATATTTACATATCCATTTCTTAATGCTTCTGATTTCTCTTCTGTTTTCTCCGGTAGCTGAACCATGATGTATTTACGTTTTCCGTTATCTTCAGAATTCAACTTCATAACAGCATGCGCTGTTGTAGCTGATCCCGAAAAAAAATCTAAAATAATTGAATCTTTTTGTGTACCCATTTTCAATAGATGTATTAGCAATTCAGTTGGTTTTGGATTCGAAAATAATTCTTGGATTTTAAACAATTCTATATTTGTCTCTTTATTTGCACTATCCGTAGAACCACATTCTAGTAAAAGATTTGGATTTGCCGAATATGTATCTTTGTCATCATAATCATATATTTTCAATTTAATTACTCCATTGTCATTGAGAAATCTATTTCGTTTTTCCAAATCTCTTGCTGTTTTTTCCCCTATTTGCCACCGCTTCCCGTCACGTGGCGTTACTCCTAATATTGGAAACTTCATTGAAGCTCTTGCATAATCACCAGCATCTTTCTTTTCGATAATTGCTGTTCTGTAGTTGCCATTCGAATCAGAAAATGGGTATTTACGTAACTCAGTTGAAGTTACTCTTCTATTAAGGCACAATTCCGATGTTTTTCCATAACATAACTGATAATCAACTTGCGGACTTACCAATGCATTTAAAACATTGGTTGAAGTACTTTTCTTTTTCCACAAAAAGCAACCAATAAAATTCGATTCACCGAAAATCTCATCTGCAATTTTTCTCAAATTATGAACTTCATTATCATCTATTGAAATAAAAATCACGCCATCAACAGTCAATAAATCTTTGGCTAATCTAAGTCTTGGATACAGCATATTAAGCCAATCCGTATGAAATCTACCGTTGCTCTCAGTATTTTGAAACAATCTATTACCATTCTCATCATACTGTCCACTATTTATTATATATTCATCTGCTGATATTGCAAAATTATCCTCATAAACAAAATCATTCCCTGTATTATATGGCGGATCAATATAAATCATTTTTATTTTTCCCAAATAAGTTTCCTTTAAAAGTTTTAATACATCTAGATTATCCCCCTCAATATAAAGATTCTCTGTATTATCAAAATCAACACTTTCCTCTCTACATGGACGAAGCGTTTTTGCAATTGGCGCATTGGCCAAAAGAATTGATTTCCTTTTATCTGGCCACGTAAACTGATAACGTTCTTCCTTTCCTTCAACAATAAAATCAGACAATTCCTGTCTTAATATGTCGAAATCAATCGCATATTCAACCTTCCCATTTTTTATTACTTCCGTTATCGTATTAGGAAACAATTTCCCAATGCTTTCAATATTTCCATCAACTTCATTTATGCTGTGCATTTTCAATTTATCCATTACTTTAATCCTCCGCAATATCATCCAGAAACTGATCTAACAAATAAGTCCAATATTGTTCCTCTATGGTTAGATCGAATATCTTTAATATTTTATTTTTTAATTCAATAATACTTGCTTTGCAATTCGCTGTTCCATTTAGTACTGCACCCATTTTTCTAGTATCTACAGAACATTCATGATATTTAGGGTTGCCAAAATCAAAATCTGGTGTATAAATATTTGTATAATCGCTTTGAACAACCCATGCTGCCCCCATCTCATTTAAACAGGCTGGACTCTCTAAATATGTGTTGGACCATAGAATAATCATAAACATATTTCTATCGATATTATTTCGAAGGTATTCGTATATATCTGTATCCAATGGTATTTTATGTAAAGGATGTGATGTATAAATCAACTGATCATTCCTAACACCTAACCCACATATAAGTTTTTCGATGGCATTTCCATATTTAATATCATCTGATTTATGACTCAGAAAAATTTTGGGTATCGTATTCTTAATATCAATATTCGGCTCCGACTGCTCATCTTGAAAATGATAATTTTCTAACTCTTTTTGAAATTCGTCAATTAGTTTGAAATTTCTAGCATGTTCCTCTTTACTAAAGACATATTTGTTAGTATTTATTTTTGAGATGTTTTTTTGATACCAGTTGAATATTTCACCAACAGTATATTTTATAATCTCCAAATCTTTTTCTTCAATTCCCTTTTTTAAACCATCTAAAAAATTAACAATATTCCCCTCTGAAGTATATTTAGTAATCACATCTCTTATACCATTATATTCCACCTGTAAATGTTTGTATAAATCCATCATAGTTCCTCCATCTTTGCTTTATAGGCCTTTATTCTCTGAAACATTTCGAATTTCCGCTTAGGCTGTTTTTCATTTCTAGCCTGTTTTTCAAGAACATCTATCTGTTTCCGCAGTTTATCTTTTTCCCCATCAATCTCAATCTGTCTGTTAAGCGTATTACCTTCTTCTATCCTGATGCCTCCTATTTGGACCACTATATTTTCCCATACGCTGTCCAAATCCAAGCCATGCAATTTGATTTCAAAGGCCTCTTTTCCCAGCCATTCCGTCCTCAGGACCTTTGTCTGATAAGCAACCAACCTATACTTATCCTCATATTCCATTACCAGCAGCATATACTGTCCGAACAGCTTTGCAATCAGCGCAAGATTCCGCTCATCCACTTTTTCGCTCTTTACATTAACAAGCACGACAAAAATGGCTTTCACTTTTTCCCCTTCATTGATGTTCACTGATATAGGAGAAATTTCATTCATAATGGTGATACGGCTGATATCCGTATCGAAGCTTTTTCTTCGATCATCGCTCAGCTCTTTTTCGAATTTGCTGTAAATAACTTTTTTATATATCGTTTTTTTTATCTCCGTCGATTCCGGTAATCCTAGCATCGTCCATCCCTCACTTTACGACTATGAAGCATATAAGTTCAAAATCATCAAGTCCTGTTATATTGTTTGACAGGAAGCTGATCTGTTTTCCGCTTAGAAAACTATCTATATCGCTTTCTTCCTTCACATTGATAATAGAAGTAATTGCCTCTCCCAACAGTTCCGAATACTGCCTCATATTGCTTCCATCCCGAGTCTCTTTGTTGAATGCCGCGTACAACTCCCTGACCGGCTCCTTTTTCCCTCTGCATAAGTAACGCAATTTATCCAGCATTTCTTTTGGCGACAGATGGTCCACTACCACTTCACCATCCTCTGTTATATACACCATATAGAAAGGATGCAGGCGGTTCTGATTATCAATATTAATCCCGTCCTTTATATTTTTGAGTATATAAATCACACCCGGCGGAGATTCCAAACTTGCCGGCACGACTGCATGCATGCCGAATGGCGCACGCTCCACATCATGGTGCTCCTTTATATATTCGAGCAGATCTAGCCGGAACTCATTCAGTCCAAGATCCATAATCGATATTCCAGATGACATATCCTCTATGTCGACGACTTCTTCCTGGAGCCTCTTCAACTGCTGCTTTCGATATTCAAGATCGCCCTTTTCTTCGGCATTTACCAGGTCATCATCACCCGTAGAAGTCATGACCGAAATCCTCATCCTCGTTTCCACTCTTGCCTTCAGATTGATGTATTCATCCAGGGTCAGGTCGGGCCAGAAGTTCACTAACTGTATGGTCTTATTCCTGCTTCCGATACGGTCTATTCGTCCGAATCTCTGAATAATTCGTACCGGATTCCAATGTATGTCGTAGTTTATCAGATAATCGCAGTCCTGCAGATTCTGTCCTTCTGATATACAGTCTGTTGCAATTAGGATGTCTATTTCCGCTTTACTGCCCGGCATCAGCAGGTCTTTGTCCTTCGATATAGGCGAAAAACAGGTAAGCACTGTGTTAAGGTCGCATCTGAGGTTCTTGATTGTGCTTCTTCCATCGACTGCTCCCGTTATCATCGCAGTATCAAGGCCATACTTATCTTTTATTGATTTGCTCATATTTTCATAGAGATAATATGCCGTATCCGCAAATGCCGTAAATATAATCACCTTTTTATTGTTGTCATTGATTGGATGCTCTATTTTATATGACACGATATCAATTAACTGCTGTAGTTTATAATCATATTCAGGAGTGATGTCGCTTACCATTTCCGTAAGGATATCCAGTATTTCTCTATCTTTTTCCAGGTCATACTGCCATGATGCATAGTCCATATCCGCCAGGTTTATCTTGATCTTTCTTCCTACTGAAAACAGATCCATATTCTGATCGTCAAAATCGAATTCCTCGCTGTCATAAATGTTTTCCACATCAATATCAGCAGACTTGCTCGACTTATAGCATTCAATTTCGCCAATTGTCTTCGACACATAATCTCGAATTCTTGAAAGCGTGAGATTAAAGGAATACACAGAACTTTCCATACGTTTCATAAGATTAATACTCATTAAACGACGGATTCCCTGCTCTCGTCCTGTCTGTGAAAGTCCCGATCCTTTTATATTCATTGAATCTTTGTACCTTTCCAACCGGCTAGGCAGAATATAATTGGTCGGCGTGTAGATGCTCAGATTGAGCTGCATCAACTGCTCATAAATTTCATTATAATTAATGGCATTGTCAAGCGAAGTCAGTTTCGGTCTTACCGAAACCGGCTTTTCCCTTTCTGGAAACTTTCCGATGTCAGCAGTATCATAATACTTCTCAATATGCTTTCTGGATCGTGCAATCGTAACGCTGTCCAGCACTTCAAAGAAATCAAAGTCCAGCATACGCAGCAGCCTGTCGGTGGTCCTGTTCTCCGGTTCCAGCTTGCTCCATGCATTAAATGCTCCCTGTGCATGTTTGAATATCTCATTGATAGGACGTTTCGTGTTCAGACGTTCATCAAGGATTCCGCTGTCTCCTTCATATGCCAATGCCAGCTGATTCCTCAGATCATTGAACCGGTTGTTCACCGGCGTAGCCGAAAGCATCAGCACTTTCGTTTTTACTCCTGCCCGTATGACTTTATTCAGAAGCCTAAGATAGCGGTTTTCTTTGTCCTTGAATTCCCCTGACAGCTCTCCTCCATTGCGGAAGTTATGAGATTCATCGATTACCACCAGGTCGTAATTCCCCCAGTTCAGCCTTCCAAGATCTAATCCATTTGATTTACCATATTCACGTGACAAATCCGTATGGTACAGGATATCATAGTTCAATCGATCTGCGGCAATCGGATTATTTACATAATTGTCCTTGTATGTATTCCAGTTGTCATTGAGCTTTTTCGGGCATAAAACAAGTACCGATTTATTCCTGTTCTCATAATATTTAATGACCGCCAACGCTGTAAATGTCTTTCCCAGCCCCACGCTGTCAGCAAGGATACATCCATTGAACTGCTCAAGTTTATTGATAATCGCCAGTACTGCATCCTTCTGGAAATTATAAAGCATATTCCAAATCTTGCTCTCCTTAAAGCCATTGGCCTCGTTCGGAAGCACATCTTCATTAATGTCATCGAGGAATTCATGGAAGATATTATACAAAGTAATAAAATAAATAAAATCCGGTGAATTTTCCTTATAAGCCGTCGTGATATTATCAATTACTTCTTCCGTGACGTCCTGAAGTTTGTTCTTATCACTCCAGATTGAATCAAAAAGGGTAATATATGCATTCCCAAAAGGGGCTTCAAACTTATTCACGTAGTTATAGGTGTTGTTTCCTCGTTCGCACCCAATATCGACCGTAGTAAATCCACTTATCGGCATATATGCAGTCTTGTTTTCACCTGCCTCTACATTGATAAATCCAGCCATATTCTCATTGGTCACGTTGGATTTGAAAGTGACCTTCTTTTTGATCCATTCTGCGCATTCTTTGGCAATGGCCTTCTGTGTCAATTCATTCCGAAGCTTTACCTCAAATTCCGTTCCATGAAGGCTCATTTCCCTATTAATACGTGGTATATAGAACTCCCGCTTTTCTTTCTTGGCATTCTCTGTCACAAAAGTAGGCGATGTGAATATGAACCGCAACTCTTCTATATTATCCAACTGCTTCTTTAATTCTTTATATGCATAAATCGAAAAGCAAGCAGCCGCAATCGAAAGCCTGCTACCCTCTTTTATCTCTACCTGCAGATCATCTCTTACCAGTTTCGTAATGTTATCCAATATCTCTGGCATTATTTAATCACCCTCCCCTATAAATTATACAAACTATGGGTACATCAATCGGTACCTATACCGTCTTTTTTGCTTCGCATCTTTCGCCCATCCATTGGCTTTTCGACGTCGTCAGGTATGACCCAGACATCACTCAGTTTAAAAGCACCGATTATTCTCCCTTGTTCGCAAAGTAGCTGCACCCTCCTTCTTGAAATATCCCATTTTTCCGCAGTTTCCCTTGCTGATAAATATCCCACAAAAACACCTCCATATAGAAGCAATCGAAAAATCAATATAAAAACAGTATATACCAACGTGCGAACAATTACAAATACTGGATATAGGGATTTCAAGTCCAATTAAGACGCCAAAATCTACGTATCAAAAAAAATACATAAAACATACGAAAAATGTGTCCAGAGCCAACAAGAATCTAGCATAATATGTATAGCATTTATTCTTCCGCTTTTTTTGAATTGTTAGATGTAAAATGGAAGACTAATAATATCCAGAGAAGCAAGTATAAAAATGCTTGAAATAATTGTAATCAAACAACAGAAAGGAGGATGGAGTCCATTGAGAAAGTATGCAAAAATCGGGAAAGCGGTCCTGGCAAGGGCGCTCGGCTTACAGAAAAACTATACAGAAGAAATTGAATCCCGCAGAGAAGTGACCGATGAAGTCGCTTCTGGTTGTACGACCTGCAAATGGAAAGACGTGTCCTCCGTTGCCAAAGAAGGAACTGCCCTTTATGAAGAGCAGGTATCCAATTGCGCATCCTGCAAAACAAAACAGACTAAAATGGAATGCACTTACAAGAAGGTGTATCGCAATGAGAAGAACCAATATGGATACCTCCCACGCCTGAAGACTCACGCCATCAAGCTCTTTTTGGCGTACCATATGCTTGAGGCTGATGACAATGGTTTCGTCCGCAACGTGAGCATCAAGGAACTCGCCACGCTTTTAGGCTGCAATGTCAAGACAATCAAAAACAACAACCGCATCCTGATGGAGTATGGATATATCCATTTTTCCAATGTTACAGCAGATACTATAAATATATATCTTCCTGAATTTGCATCCTACTTTGAACCTGCAGGCTCAGGCGGACGCGGGTTTCTTGTGCTGTCCGAAGACGTGTTCTCTGCCATCGTGGAGACCAGGTCGCTGAATCCCATCCGTCTGTCCTTAAGACAGCTCATGGAATTTGACATCCTCAACAATCAGGGATTTACCGTTCAGGAAAAGACCTACAAGGAGCTTAAGCGCACATTACCTGATTACTGCAAACCAAACGTCATCCGCAAGGTAGCGTCATTGCTCAACATGTTTGAAGTAACAATCAATGCGAGCTCCCTCCGCTTGGCAATCAAAGACGAGTATAACGCTAAAAAAGTGAAAAAAGCTGAAAAAGCGCATTACGAAGAGGATCTTGCTCAGTTTTTCTGCGAACTCACGAACCACGTCAGCGCAATCAACACTCTTGTCATGGACAAAAACGAATCCCAGTATGCGTCTTTTTTTGCTTCAAATCCATTTGACGGCTTTAAGTTATTCCCGTATCGACCAGGTGACCTGGCTGACCTTGCCGGTCTCTGTGTGGAATACTCGAAACAGATTGTCATCGACGCTTTAAGCCTTGTCTACCGCGAATACATACTCAGAGAAGGGAAGAAAGTCCGATTGCTCGGAGCTCTTACCAGATCCTATATACAGCATCGTTATGGCCAGTTGGCTTAACTGGTCTTCTTTTTGTGCCCAAAAACAGGATTTTCCTCTTATTTCACATCTGTTTCACTGTCCCGTCTCTTTCTCCTGCCTTCACATTCCAATTATTCAATTTATCTCGCCATCTCCAGAACTATTTATCCACATTTTCACCATGTTTTTTCCACAATTTAAACAATAGGCAATAAAATCAACTTTAACCACGGAAAGTTTTCGCCCTTTTCGGGAATGAATTTGCCGTTCTCTTCCAAGATTTAGTCGCTTCTGCAGATTATTTCATCCACATATCTTGCTGTTTCGCCGCCCTGTTGGTAAATCGTCGCCGCCTCAAAAACCCTGAAACCAGCCTGGACAGTGGCTTTTCAGGAATTCCGTTTAGCAACGTTTGTTTTTAATGACTGTTCTTCCTGTTTTAAGATATATCCTGCCTGACAGCACAAAAAAAAGAAGGCTGTTTAAACAACCCTCTTCTTCCAAAACAATCAACAACAGATTCAGCAATCTCACAAACCGACAACCTTCGCTCTGCTATGATTAACAAGTCGAACCTCAATATCATCACAGCCATCTTCACAGACTGGCTGTATCCGGACAGAACGATAATAATGCCATATCTGATATTAGCAAACACCGAATATCACCGAAGACCCACAACGAGGGTATACGCCCTCGACACGGATGGAATGGTAGTTTTTCTATTGACGATGAATTTGGAGCTTTCATGCCCCCTTGTAACGTTTACTTCTTGCCATTAACGCTCTCCTGTCTGTGAAACTGGTTAATCCTCACTTACATAGCATACGCCAAGCTTTTCACACTGGTTCTGTACTCCCATCAGCTTGTTGCTGACTAACATGCCATTTGTCCTGGATGCATGTGCCATCCTTGAACTCGTCTAAAATATTGCTGATGCTAGCGACATGCACCTCAATCCAGTTTCTGGTTGACAAAGAAAGCTCTGTATCCTCACACGTCCTTACGGCGATATCAAAATGTAGGCCCGCCTCGAGATCCATATTGCAGACTGTGGATGCAGTCCTTGTCGAGAACCTTGTAACGCTTTGGTATCCTGTTTTCGACATCACCCAGCGACACCTGTAATGTGTTTATGTTTATCATGTCAAGCTACAACCGTCTTGTTGGTAACATTCCTACATTTGGTCTACAATTTTACAACGTACTCATGTATTTAGCCATAGTTAGATTTTCAATATATCAATTCTTCCGTTATGTACATCGTTATGATGCTTATGACAAAGTGCAATGATATTATCTATACTTGCAGCTCCACCAAATTGATGATCTAAAATATGATGTCCTTCAACATGATCTTTTGAGCCGCAGACCTGACATTGATTTCCGTCTCTCTCCCTTCCTATTTGCTGAACTTTTGTATGAGCTGAGGATCTTTTATTTGACATATAATCAACCTCCTATACTTTTATTGCCCTTCTGAAGAAGGGAACAAACGCTTGATGTAAAACCCGATGCAACTGTGCCTCTGCCATATGGTGCATTCTTCTGTTTTGATTTCATAATATCTTTAGATATTTGAGCAGCCTGGTTATTTGTTAGACCTGAAATAACTGCAACAACTGATTTATCCTTCTTTCCTGCCATAGTTAAACCTCCTTAAAATGTAGTCACAACGACATCATCAACGGTTCTTGTCTGCACAATATTGTCTCCATAACCAATGGTCACGATATTTTCGGCATCCACTCTTAAACCAGCCTTATCATTGATTAGTGGAACTATATCCACCTCACCATTTTTTCTCTGAATTGCAACAAATTCAGATGTAACATTCAAAACATGGTCACCTTTTTTCATAATCCCTATTGTCATAGTATTCTACCTCCTTCATCATCCTTCATATTTAGAACTCCTTTTGTTAATTGTATTAACAGTAATCGTTACCGAAACCAGTGAAATAGCTGCCGCTGCTGCTACGCTTCCAATGTACCTCACATATTTTGATGTAAAGATTGTTCTCATTTCATCGGCAAAGCTTGTCTTTTTTTCCGTGTGAACAACTACTTTCTCCGCTTCCAGTGTGCTTTCTCTTACAACCTCCTCCTTTACATTGGATGCTCCCTCAAGTGTCGCCATCACTGTGGCAAAATTATATTTATATTGTTGCACATCAAACTCTATGGGATATGATACCTTGCATTCAGCTGCCTCAATAGTTGTGCTGATCATATTTATTTCCTCTGTCGAATAAAGCTGCTCTCCTTTAAATCCATCAATGATATATGCCAACTGACTTAGAAAACATGTCGTGATTTGATCATATTTATTCTGAACTTCAATTCGATTATTTGTAAAAACCACAATACTCTGAACTATCAAATTACTTATTCCAACATCAGCCAAAGATTTTCTCAAAAGATTTTCTTTAATCATCATCTTTTCAGCAATGTTACAATCCCATTTCAAGAACTCTCCTGTTCTGTAGTAATTGCCATTTTGATCAATAAAGACATCTTTCGCTGTGTTTTTTACTTCAACGATAGTAATGCAATTAGGTGTTACAACAACTACATCCAGTTCAGTACGATGATTACCGTCACTTAGCTCTACATTCTTAAGAACATTATTCTGTGAACAAAGATACTCTAGAGCTCTAAAAGCTTTAAATTCTCCTCTGTTTCCCGATATCTCAGCTTTAATCAGATTACAAAGAACCTTGCTGCCTTCGATAAATTTCTGAAGTTCCTCATTTGCCACATATCCGCATTCTGCATTGAGTTGCTCCAGATGTCTCTCAACATCCCATATTTTAAAATTTGCGGTTGATGCGTGATCAACATTGAAAGTAAGATTTACAATTTCATGCTGGAGCGAAAATAATTCGGTAAGCAATTCACTCTTGTGGTACTTATCCTTTCTAAAAGAATTCATTATTTCCATCAGGTCATTTACTCTATTTGTATTCATATGCTTTTCCTCCTTTATAGCTGGGTTCCGTTGCTTTGTAAGTTTATTATATCTTTTGTTGCGTAAATTTCAATATTCATAAGCGTTATAGCAACTTAATGCAACAATGTTGCAACATGCAATTATTATTTTGTATTTTATGCAACTTGTTTGTGTTGTCCGCAACAAAAATCTAATAAAATCAATTTCTGCAACTTTTGGAGTCATTTTGCAACAATTCATATAATGAAAAAGTCATTCAGTACACCTTTCGATGTCCAAATGACCATTTATCTCCTTTTTAAATATGTAATTTCCTAAACAAAATATTAAAATCGCCTTTCAATCAAGTTAAATAGTCTATCAGCTGTATCCGGTCCAGTTTTCCCAATCTGCTTAGCTTGATTTCTTCCAACAAAAGAATTTTCTGAAACTCTCACTGTAAACACCTTATATTCTTCAAACAGCAAGAGTGTATTCTTTTGAATTACATTGGTTGCTATTATTATATCCATTGTAGGATTCTCAGCCTTCATATCAGATATCATTTTATGAATTGACTTTCCCGAATTAATCACACTATCGACAATTACAATTCTATCTTCCTTTATATTTGGCAATTTCTCCTTAGATGGATTTATTGAATAAAAAGTTCCACCGAATCCCATGTAGAATCCATCTCCAAAGAATCTGCCTCCTCGCTCTAAAACCAGAAGCGCTGTATTCTGCTCTGGAATCATTGTTGCCATCTTTTCTCCCAACTGTATTCCTAATCTTAAATGTGCCCCAGCTAAAAAGCTTCCATTTATGCCAGAATCGGATTTGCATATAGCAATATCCGCTAAAATTTCTGCTTTCTTTTCCTTTGCAAGAACATATGGTGCATGATCATATATTAAATGGATTCCGCAAATATCTTCTCCTTTAAGTGATCGACTAATCCGTTCACCAATATACAATATACTCTCATCTGCCTCCCGAAGCATAAAAGCATCAATTTTACTATCACCATATGCAGTAATTGTGTATCCTTGTTCCTTCAATAACTTAACAACAAAATATTTGGTATCAGCAGAAATCAATGGATCTGCAAAGATATTTAGTAGTCCTTTTTGTTCTCCAATCTTTGCCCACAAATCCGAAATACCTGATGAAAGAATCACATAATTGAAGTCTTTAATTTCTTTCCAAATAGCTTCATTAATTTCAATTGCAGAAATTTTATTATCAGGTATTTCATATCCTTTCAGTTCTCCCTTAAATAAGAATGACTGATATCCAGTGTAGAAATTTCCATCAAACACAAAAGTAGTTCCATTGCAGCAAAATCTGAATGAATCTTGCTTAATGATGGTCTTATCTCCATCCACTATATATAACTTTCCTGGTACGGGATAAATCTTTCTAATTTCTTGGCAAATAGTCTCAGCAAGTTTATATGAACTAAATCCATTCTTTACAAATTCAAGAAAATCTGCAAATCCGCAATTATCTGTTTCATTGTCACTTACAACATAGAAATCCTTGTTTCGACTATGGCATTCCTCTCTCAGCGATCCCATTTCAAATAACTGCCATTGCTCGATTACTGCTACTGAATTATTTGCAAATTTTTTATTCTTTTCTGATGTTTTATATCTTCCCAATAAAGTTTCCGGTTTACAATAAATATATACAAATACATCATAAAGCTCTCCGTCAGCCTCTGTGAATGCAATCTTCTCCATAAAAGAATAATGACCATCTGAAATTATAATTTCATCTTTAAGACTTTTGATATATTCCGTGTACTTAACCCTTACATCTCGTTTCTCATCTTCTGACAGCTCAGAAAAAAATCCACCACTAATTCTATTTAATTCCTGACTGCCATGAACAACCTTTACATTAGACATTTTCTCCATAATAAATGTTTTTCCAGCACAAGGCATTCCATATAACGCTATTTTCAATTAGCCAATACCTCCTTAAAACAACAATGTCTATCAAATTCCTTTACATCAAAACTCACATTATCCAATGCTGTATCTGACGACATAAAATAGGGTAAATCTATACAATTACCGCAAATATAAACACTTCCATTTGCATAGAATACATTATCCATCCCTGCACCGCATAAACCACCATACATTGTGCAGTCATATCCACCGGTTCTAACATTCAAAGTTTCCATTGCACGTTTCAGAAAGCCATGAAAATCTTGTAATGAAATACCATTTTCTCCAATCATTCTCGAAAAGGTAATACGATTTTCAAACTGTTGGAAAAATGCTATTGTTTCCTCCGCATTTTTTATTACTTCTTTTCCAACTGTACAATTCATGGATGGGTACTTTCCAAACACCTCTTTAAACAACTTGATTTTATCCATAACCTTAGCATGGGTATTACATCGATACATATCATGAATAGGCTGAATTCCATCAATTGAAAATCCGACATTAATATTATTTCTCTTAAAGAAGTCAAGTTTCTCCCGATCAATAAGTAGCCCATTCGTTATTGTATAAGCAGCAATTTTACCGGTCTTAAGATATTCTGATATATAAAGGATATATTCTTTTAGCTTTGGATAATCTATCAAAGGTTCTCCATTGCCGACAAATCCAAGTTTAAACAATTCAAGTTTATGCTCATCAATATGACTAATTATATTGTCTAGAATCTTAAACACATCCATTTCATTCTCTTGGATGTATTCCTGTTTATAATGAAAATGGCAATACTTGCAATTGAGATTACATCTATTGTTAATTGATATACATGCTCTTTTTACCATTTCCTCTCGTTCCTTCTTTTGTTTTGCTTGTCTCTCTTGAAACGAGTCATTAATGGCCCCATTTCAAGGAAATCGTTATAATGATCCTCGTAATTCTTTCCGTCTATATCTATTATTCTCGTATCGGCTCCCGCTTTTATTAAAATATCTCTACACCCTAGTTTTCCATTTGCACATGCCTTAATTAGTGCTGTAAATCCATTCTCATCCTGCTGATTAATGCTTATTCTTTCATCTGAACATAGCTTTTTTACATATTTATCTTTTCCCCACCATGCTGCAATCATCAAAGGCATATTTCCTTCATTCTTTTGGCGCACTTTACCCGCACCATGTGGATTTCTACTACCGGCATTTGGATCAGCCTTACACTCGTTAAGCAAAAATATAAACATTTCATATTGATCTTTCATCTGAATAGCATATGAAAGTGCTGGTAGATACTTACTCCCACAATCTCGTCTATTTACATCTGCTCCATGAGCTATAAGCCATCTGAGTTTTTCTTTTCTTTGATTAATTGGAACATCTGAGTTTCGTACGCAAGAAATAATCAATGTATTTCCATCTGGCATATATGCATTCATTTCTTCTGAACCAGGAATCTCCACATCGTCATATGAATCTGAATAATATTTATTTACACGCATCAATCGCTCCATATTTATAATACCTTGTCTTGTTGCCATATATTCTCTTAAATGCAATGCAGAAACTGCCTCGTGACCTTTAAGATATGCAGAATAGTCTGTATCATTAGTTATAATATCCACTTTACAGTAATATTTATCCGATGCCTCTTGAGCAATATAAATTATTTTACAATCATCATTATCTTCTGAACTATCACCAGTATAGTCCATGGTTATCGTTCTTTCCCCATAACTAATACCACGAATAACTTCCCATGCTCGCTTACAAAGTCCTAAAGAATATTTTTGATTGAAATTATTTTTCATTCTATCCAATTCATCGATTACTATCTTGGGAATTACTACTTTGCCATATTCCTTATTTAATTCATCAATAAGCTGTACATTCTTTAATAATGCAGAAGTATCCGGAACTGCAATTTTATCTCCACGAAGAAACTGTTCTATCTGAAATTTAGACATCCCAAAAACTTTACAATATTTTTCTGCCATTTCAAGGACAGTTTTCTCACTAGTTTTTCCCGATTCAACTCGTGAAATAGAAGACTTATTTGGCGCTATACCATTTTCAGCAAGCTTTTGTGCCATTTCGTCCATTGTGCATCCATTCTTCTCGCGAAGCTCTTTTAATCTAGTGCAAAGAAACGTAATATCATTTGTTTTATCCATTATATATTCCCCTCTCATATATGTTAAAATACAAAACACCTTCGGCAACATATTCCTATTATAACATTTGTTGCTTTTTTCTCAATATAAAGCACTGTTTTCGCAACATATCTCTACATCATGCAACATTCACTGTAATTAGCACTATTAATGCAACTATTCCTTTATTGATGCAACAGCGCGTACTATCCACGACACAAAAAAGCCTGCAGGATATAACTTACCTTCTAAGTACAATCTTCTACTAGCTCTATAATCTTAACTTCGTTATACTTTCAAGCTCCGTCTCTTCATTGCATATGATACGATTTTCTTCCTCATGATTTTTAGCCCTTTTCTTTATATGAAAAAAGCTCAATATTCATATCCCTTTTCAGTTTACAAATTGCACACATTAAGTGAATTTATTGCGATAACAGCATGTCTTTTGCTCCCCAACCATGCCGAAAAAGCCATACAGCAGACGGTATGGCTTTCAGATTTTCTATTTTTCGGTTTCATACTTCATTACTTTCAACAAAAAGTTGGTGTTTTTGATGTTCACAAGAATGAACATCTAAACTCACACACCAACATGCATTTAGTGCATTTTTCTGCTTTTGGTCTCCAGCATGCCCTGTTGGCAATGCATCATCATGCCCGGTTGCAATCTTAAATTGCACATTACAATTAAAATATATTAAAATCAAATGCATCATAATCTGTATCTATTTCTGTGATTTTTCCATTTGCTCCAAGCAAATTTTGACTCATAAAATAAAATAACTCCTGCGTATGCCACCAATATATTAGCGTATACATTGTCACCGTATGCGTACCTCGATAAGTAATGTTTTGAAGCGTATACTTATTATCAACATCAAATCCTTCGGATTCCTCTATCATACCCGTATGTTTCTTCATATTAACATTCTTTTTCTGCATAATCATCAATAAGATTTCTTTCATTTGAAGCTTATTTTTGATTAATTTCGATCGCTTAGGTTTAATTAATTTCATAATTGATTTCCTCATATCTTTCTGTAACGTAATGTCAAGGGTACATCGTTTTACCCTTGCGTGTTCTTCGATTCTCTTTATTCTGGTTCTTTTAAATAATAAATCGAGCCTGATCTTTTGATTTGCTTTTTTCTGCTGCATTTCAAAGACCTTTCTGAAAATTTTTATGCTTTTTGCTTATCAGGCATGAATGGGACTTCTACCCCTCCATGGCCTAATAAGTCCTATTATTGAGTTGTGAAAATTTATTTTTTCACATTTTTTTAAATCCTAATCTAACTGCCACTCTCCATAATGGCCAAAATCACCATAACCAGCTGTCACAATAGACCCATCACGAGCTGCCACATTATACCACGGTAGCGTTGCCACCTCCCAATCATTTAATTCCACTGAAATAGAGCACCCTGTAAAGGCAATACCTTCTTCAGCCGCTTCCATGGCTTCTTTCAAAGTACCTTCATAGTAAAAATTCCCCCCTCCTGTGTTATAATTTATGTAGTATTCTTCTTTTGTGTCATCTTCCCAATTTGGTTTTTCTGTTAACATTGCAATTTTCCTTATATGCTCATCTCCCCAACCAAACAGATTGCATTTATTGCCAAGACCATCTTCCCATCCTGAGCATATTGGACATTCGTGGTTGTCCAAAGCTGATATGCACTCTTGCGTATCCTCTATTGTTGCCGGATAAATTTTGCCCAACAAATCTGTGTCATTATGATAAACCGCAAAGTAACGTAAATCCTCCTCATAATTATCCCCTTTATCATATTCGCATTTATAAATTGTCGTATTGCAGTTTACGCATTTCCAATTTTTCATTATTTTACTCCTATTCTATTTTTATTTTGATATTGCTACATAAAAAATCTCCATTTATAATTATTATTGTTGGTGGGCTGTGTCCTTTACACAGTCCTCGATTTGCAGATTCTATTGGTTTTGTATCATTGTACTTTCTACGCTGTAACAAATGTGTATTCCTCCTTATTTTTTTGCTGAAATTGATAAAATATCCATTTAAATACCTCAGCCCTATTAGTATGATAGAAAATATACGCTTATGCACAACGGGTTTGCTATTTTTCAAACTTTTTTTTTTCTTCGGATTCCATGTCCTAAATTGTGATTAATGCTCAAAAGTATTTCACTCGTTACCAAAAAGAGGAGTTCCCAAAACCAACGAATTCTAACTCGTAGTTTTGAAAACCCCTCTTATTTTATATCTCATATTGGTTCCAATTTTTGTATCACTCAATCCTTACCTTCCATTATTCAAAAAAAGCTCTCGGACAAAACGCTTCATAATATCGTAGAATACATCCTAACAATACATATTGTCGGAATTAATGACTTCATTCAAATACTTAAAAGGAAACGGCACTACCGTATACTGCCTGTTTCGGACGAATTCCACTGCCATAAGCGGCATCAAAGATTCAAAGTCCATCTGCCCACCCGTTGCGGCAATCTCCCGTAACAGGCATGCATTATGGATGGATTGCTTAAGGCTCTTTTTCTTTGTTCCAATAAAATAATAGAAGCGACCATACTTGCGGAAATATTTAATATCTAACATAGGTGTCAATTTCCAGATATTTTCCTTACTTTTAAGACACGAATTAATCATCACGCCAATGTTCTCATATATATACTGGTTCATGACTTTCCCGAATTTCTTGTTTCCTCTCATATCCAGCATTTTGTTGATATCTTTAATGCTAGCAGGACTTGAAAGGCTCTTGATTCTTTCAATGAAGATTTCCGTCTTATCCCTGAATTCCTCACAATCCTCCATAAACCGTTCTGCACAATCAAGTATAATGCTGGTAGGCACTTTCTTCTCCTTGTCACTATAGCGCAACGCTTCCTCGAGCTGCTCGAAGTGAGGCATCGTCCGCTGATCAGTGCTCATGATAACGTAGATATTTCTGAAGTCTGTATAAGCAAGCCCATCGACAGCCCGATCCTGCATCCTGTTGTGGCTGTCATATGCATTCTCGATGGCCTCCCACTCGTCATCCAGCAGGAATCCTTCTCCTTTCTCATGCCTGTCTATGAAAAATCTTCCATCGCATTCTATCCGTATCCGGTAAAACTTCACCTTCATTCTGTTTGTATCGTCCCGATAAGTCCAGGGTCTTACAAAGGTCCAGGCCTGCTTGTATCCAAGCCGTTTCCAGTCAGCTATCTCAATCCTTCCTTCTCGAATATCATCCTTAATAAGCATCTCCTGAATAATTTTCTCGAACACAGATGATACTTCAAATCTGCCATCCTTTATGCTCTTTTCAAACTTTTCAATCTGGACGTCATCTATTGTCATATGCTGGACAACCGCCCCCTCAACTACTTTCCCATAAGGATCGTCTAAGCCCAGACTCTTATAGTATTCGCGGTTTCGAAGCACCCTGATGTTATATGCTCCTTTTTGTGCTTCACCGATGGATACCTCTTGTCCATAATGCTTTCGGAAAATGTTTACGGCAGCCTTGCAGTATATCGCGGATTCCTCGGTACCTTCGACATCATCAATACGAATGGGATGTCTTCCCAGCATAGATGAGTAGTCCCTGTTCTCAAACCCGGCATCTGGCTGGAAGCTTTCGTAGTCCTCATAACCAGCGTTCTCTATCTCTATATATTCACCCAGATGATCGCGGACATCCTGGACAAACTGACCGTAAATTCCGACCTTGCAGTTTTGAAAGGCCTTATAGGATGTAAAATCAAGGAAATAGACCGTATTATGCTCGGAACCGAGGCTCCTCTTCACATAACTTTCTTTCGGTCCGTAGTCGTCATTGTGCAGTTTCTTACGAAACCGTCCAGACTCCCTGTCAAAGACATATTGCGATGTATTTGCCTTCTTATAGTACTTTATGACATCATGTACATTGGAATAGGTCTCTATTTCCATAGAAATATAAAAATCCTTCGTCAGCCTGAATCTCAGCATGTAAAATGTAGTTGGAACGCCTTTTCTGGACGTCATCCATCCAGCCCTTTCGTACAGAAGTTTTCCCGTAATATTGTTATACTGCAGGCTCCGCCGGTCAGGACTGGCCAGGGTATTGAATATCAGCTGGGCAAGCACATTGGGATAGATTGCATTATCCTTCATCAGGTCGATTTTCTGAATAACCGCATCTGGACGCTCCCTTGCAAGTTCCTCTTTGAATCGCTCCTTTTCCAGCATTCCTTCTCCGAACATAACAAAGCAGTCATTACCAAATGTATATACGACAGATTTTGCCTTAAACATAATGTTTGGAATGTCCAGAACATTTGACGAATAGTAGTTTTCCTTCGCCTCCTTCGTCACACGGTAAATGTCGAAATCCCTATCAATATTCTCTCTTTTGAACTCTACATTCAGCTTGTTGCTTAATATCATATGCATTCCCCCTTCAAAAGTCTCAGTGCCTTTTCATTGGCAGTTCCATCCGTATTCAGCAGACAGGGAATCTCGACAATCCTCCCATCATTGTGCGGCACAAAACTATCGACAGCCAGAATGTTGATTATGTACACTCTCTGTCCTCCTATTATATCCAGCTTCCTTCTGATTTCTTCCCTTGTTTTTTCCCTATCCACCATATATTGCTGCTTCCAGTGTTTAAAATCAAGGTACACGCCTTCATTGATCTGATAATCAAAAAATTCAAAACTTGAGGGATCCTCAATTTCATGAAGTTCCATCCCCAATTCCCTCTGAAGAATGTATCTTCCAGCCGCTTCTCCCAATGCGCCTTTATAGATGTTATGGAACAGAACTGGACTCAGGATGAATTCCTCTGGCATAAAGGAAGTCGCCCATCCTTTTTCCCAAAAGTGCCTTTGCATGCCTGGATATCGTAGGATATCCTGCAGCCTTGCATCGTCCTCGCTTACGCAGGACACAATCTTTCCTTCACACCGAATACCTGCTGCAAACACATGTCGGTCATTTTCAAACTCTATGACGACGTCGGAAAAATCCCCCTTCTGAGCATAGAGATAAGCCTTGTGCGCTTCTCCTCCTGTGACATAAAGCTTTTCTATGATTTCGTTCTGCCTGGATTCCTCTGGCGTCGCTGTCGGCTTTGCAAGCACAGTCTCCCGCAGCCTCTTCCAAAGGAGCATGCTTTCTTCCGTCCAGTCTCGAGAGAGCATCTTCATAATCAGTTCTTTTCCTCTTGTTGAGATGCGTTCGGCCCGGTTCAGCACTCTTTCATCCTCTTCCCTCTGCCGATATCCGAACTGCCTCTTTGCATCTACCAGTGCCTTCATTTCCGGGCACAGAAGCTGCCCTTCCAGACAGTCGAATTCCACCTTTGTCATGACTGATTCTACGGTATAGATATATACAACCGGATTCTTAAGGAATGTTCTGCATATTCTGCCTACTGCCTGCATGATATCCCTTGTAGCCTGCCTACGGATACTTTTTGCGTCCGATAGTTTCTTTGCTGCTACAGAATCCCCTTCACGGTTCCCAGCATAGGCACGGAATCCGAGACGTATGAGCCTGTTCAGGATACTATGGCTGATTTCGTCATTCTGGTACAGATATTCCGCCTGAAATAAGAACCGCGCCAACTCTTCCTTTCCAAAATTCTCTGCATCATATGTATTAACGGAAATATTCGTGATATCACCCAGGAACAGGGCATCCATGTCCTTCATCCATATCCTGCTGTCGTCCGATCCCTTTGCTACACCAGTCTTCACGAAACGGCTGACGTCGACGGCATCATACTGCAGGTTCTGGCCTGCTCCTATCGTCTTGTAGGACGAGAAGATGAATATCTTCTCTCCCCTTCCTAGCCTGTCCAAAACCTCATCCCTCTCTGCCGCGAAGTTCTCTCCCTTCAGAACCACGATGCAACTGCTGGCAGACAGGCCTTTCGCTTTTCCATGAATCTCGAGCAAATCATCCATTGCCTCCTCCAGCAGGTCACGGTCGAAAGCAGGACTGTTTCCACCACTTTTCGGAAGTACCATGTTAAGGCATAGAAACGATTGGATGTCATCCCGAGCGACGAACTCCCGCATGGCCTTGATTATGCTGCAATATCGCTTCCATAAATATTCGTTGTCGCCAACCTTTGCCTGAATCTTGCTTGCAAATCCCTTCACAAAGTCCCGATCGGAAGCCACATCCTTAAGCCGTTCTTCCAGAAGCAGATGATCGAGATTGTGGTCAATGATTTCAACCCTCACAGATATCCGTCCCTCGGAATATGCCATCCATTGCTGGTCCAGCTCCTGCCTGATGTTCTCATAAACCTCATTTTCCGCCTGCACATACCGGTCCTTCAGCATGTCTGACAGATATCCTGTATCATAGTTTGCGATTACTGTGGGCAAGGTTGCCGTGGCAGATATTCCGACCACCTTGGATTTCCTGCATAAATACAGCAGAATCTTCTCGGGTGTGTCGAGTATCTGAATATAGTTGAATGCCGTCTGTGTCAGATGGCTATCGCTGTCTGTAAATTCGAAATATCGGAACCCATTTGCATAAAAAGATAAATCTGGAACTGACTCTCCTTCCTCTTTTTGCACTCCCCCGCTCCAGTTAAGACCTCCCATAAGCAGTTCTGCCTGCCCTTCTGACAGTTCAAAATGCCTACAAATAGTTCTCATGGCATTTTCTGCACTAAACAGATCTTCCGTTTCCTCCCGGCTCCGGTTGACGCAGTCAGCATACACGCTGGACCAACCAAACACCATAAGCCGAAACCTGTTCAAAAAACCGTTGATGCTGCGAATCAGCTGATGAATGATGATATCCTGTCCACTTTTATTTCTATCATATTCATCTTTACCCTCAAAATGAATGCTGACCTGCCTGGCTTCTTCATTCGGCGTCACCCTTATATGGGTTCGGTTATTTCGCAGCATTGTATGGTATGAGCCATCGTTAAATAAAAAGTTCTGCCTACGATCAATGTCCCCTGATACCGTCTTATAACTATGTTTCAGATGAAATTCCTTGTATATGGATTCAGCTTCTTTCTGCAGGTCCTCGTAACCATATGCCGACTTATGATTGCGCATGTATTCCTGGTATGGCCTTTGCAGATTATCCGGGCATTCGCGCAATAGCATTGCATCATGCAGCTGCTTGAACAGGCTTATATAGTCCTGCTGAGAATTGATTGCCTTCTGAATAATCGACTTCTGAATGGTCTCCTTCGTGGCATCAAATTCATCAATAAAAATAATCGCATTGTCAGAAATCGAATGCTGGATAAACTCATAGGACGGTTCTACAAGCGTTGAATTTTTCACAAGAAACTTATCAACCGTCATCAGATATACCTTATAATCGCTTGTAAACACGGCTGGGTATAATTCTCCAATCCACCGATAGTTCTTCTGCCCTCGGATGGCCTCCCTTCTTTCGTTACTGCGATTTGGCAGCTCTTTCTTGATAATCCGTTTAATATCTGTGCGAAAATCCGGCTCAAGCTTCTGTTGTATTTCTTTGGCGATCTCCCCCTTGAGTACGGAAAATTCTCCGCCTCTCTTTTCCAGCCTCTCGAGAGTCTCAAGTTTTTCCCGCAAACGCCAGTACGCTTCCGTCTGATGCTGTTCCGGTACATTCAATCCCAGAAGACTCTTGCGCACGCAGTCAAAATTAGACCGGATTACAAGCACATCCCGGTCGTATCCTTCCGAATCTCCAGCGTCTTTGTATGCCTTCTTCAGTTCATCGATGGGCAGGTTCTTAATCAGCGTCGTAATAAAAAATACCTTTTGGAGACTTTCTGTGTCCCGAATATATTCATGAATGCTTCTTGCTGCTCTGTATGTCTTTCCATACCCTGTGGGCAGGTCTGCCAACAGCAGGCCATTGCGTTCTGTCGTCGATCGGATAAAGCGATCGATTGTCTCTTTCATTTTCATTCCTCCTGGTCTTCATGGGTAGTGCGCATTGTTCGTCCCTGCTGTATTCTTGCCCGGCAGGGACATAGAGTGGCTTTTATCCATATTATAGTATTCTTGCCTTTAGAAGACCATTCTTTCCTCACATAAAAGTCAAGAATAAGCTGAAATGTATCTCCAATCTTATTAGGCTCACTCCCACAAGGAATCACAGCGCTTACCATAACCCAACCTATTCTGGCTAGTAATAACTTTCTGTTTCAATATCATTTCATTTGAAAAACCTAATATTATACCACTTTTAAACAACTCTGCAAATAAAAACCTCTCAAAATCTATGTACTAAAAAAAATACGTCGATTTCCAAAAATAAATCTGCAAACTTCCAGCTATCTTACCATACTGTCTATGAATTTTTTTATTCATTCACAAAGAAGATTTCGTTACTAAACTAATCAGAACAAGAAAGGATATTAGAAGAATGCAGAAAAAAACTATGAAAGATCATGCTTTGACATATGCACGAAATGGATTTGCCATCGTACCATTAAAGTTTGGAACCAAAAATAGATTTCTGTCTAAAAATGGATTTAATGATGCGACGACAGACATCGAACAAATAGAACGATGGTGGACCCGATACCCCGACGCCAATATCGCAGTAGCTACTGGGCAGAAAAGCGGCGGGCTACTGGTGCTGGATTTTGATATAAAGGAAGACCTCGGAATATACGGCTATGATTATCTCCGAAAGTTCGAGCGGCAGAACGGCGAGCTCCCAGACACTTGGATGGCAATCAGCGGGACAGGCGGGCTACATTTCTGGTATCGGTGCAATTATAAAATTGATAGCGCAACTGATTTATTTGAGCGGCAGTCCGGAGTTGATATACGCGCCGATGGAGGGTGTATAATAGCTCCGCCATCAAGACATCCAAATGGCAGGCTATATACCTGGGATGTGGCATCCTACGACTGCAACATTGCAAACACAGATGAAAGGGTCTTGAAATTCGTTGTTGACGGGATGCAGTACAAAAAAGTCCATTTCGAAAATGCTGAGAGCAAGCGTTTTTATTTGCCCGAAATAATCTACGATGGCGAGCGAGACGGCACCATGTTCCGATTTGCATGTTCCTTGCTAGGTCGAGGCGTGAATGAGCATGAAGCATTGCTAATCATGCTCCAGGCAGACAAAGAAAACTGCCAACCACCATTAGGCGAGAGAATCGTCAGAAACAAACTTAAAAGCGCAATTAAAACTAGAACCAGAAAGACCAGAAAGGGATTGTAGAATGACACAGAACGAAGTCGATGAAATGCTCGAAAAAAAAACACGGATGACAGCAAAAAATGGGAAAGTTGTGCCCTCCAATGAAAAGACGGTTGAACCGCTACAGTTTTTTAGCGCACAGAATCTTCAGAATATGAATTTACAGCCAGTTCAATTCGTCGTAGAAGACATGCTGCCTCACGGACTCAGTATCATAGCATCACCACCCAAGGCTGGAAAATCTTGGTTTGTGCTGAATCTCTGCATTGCGGTTGCAGAGGGACGCAATTTTTTAGGCCATGCTACCAGCAAATGTGAGGTTGTTTATTTTGCACTGGAGGACAGCCCTAATAGGCTGAATGACCGTCTCAAGAAAATAAAAGGAGAAGCTCCCTTTCCAAAGGAGCTTCTCTTCACCACAGAATGCAGATCGATGACGAAAGGCCTCGAAGAACAGATAACCAGTCTAATAGAGGAGCGTCCGGGTATTAAGCTGATTGTATTTGACACATTGCAGTATATCAGGAGCGGAAGCCGGAGCCGAAATGACAACGCATACCAGGCTGATTATAACGATATGAAGGCAATCAAAGAGATTGCGACAAAGTATGATCTCTGCATCTTATTAGTACATCACAGCCGGAAAGAAAGCAATCCGAACGATCCATTTGCCAACATCAGTGGAACCTACGGAATAAACGGAGCCATGGACTGCATGATTACGATGTTCAAAGAGGACAGATCCGATCGTCACACTAAGATGAGCATCTGCGGCCGAGACGTCGAGTCCAACGATATCATGCTTGACTTTGATAAAAACACCGGCACTTGGCACGCGGCTGGCACCATGGAAGAGTACAACGAGCTCAGAGCGAGGGAGCAATACAACGCTTTGCCGGCAGCAAAGATTATCAGGCTACTCGTGCATACGGGCGACGGGGCGTGGAAGGGTAAAGTATCCGACATCATTGATGCAAGCACGCATTATAAAATGCCCATATCCGATAGCGTCACGAAACTCGGCATGAATATCAGGAAGCTTAATGTACTCCTTGAAAAGTACGATGGCATTACCTGCACTGTAATCAACAACGGGAGCGGTTCAAAAACATATTCATATCAGCAGTCCATATCGCCTACTATGCAAACCATTGCCTGATACTGACTGGTCTCCTACCGAGGTATTGATAGAATCACACTATCCCCTAAAGGTATTTATAGTATTGATAGATATTGATGAAATGCCATATAACTGGTGGTTGCTCCCTAATCTCAATACCATCAATACCTCTAATACCCTAGAATCTGCTTATTCCTTAAAACCAGAATACTCGGTTAATGCAAAGATGTCATTATGTTACGTTTCTAGGACTGGGTATCTGTGACTCTCAGAATCATGAAGGCACTATGCTTTTGGTGCATTCGCGCCATGATTCCAACATTCTACAAAAGATACTTATTTCTATAAACCAGTATCTATTCCGCCAACTCAAGTTCTGTCACAGGCATGACCGGATACTGCTCCCCATCATGCTAAAATGGTAGACATAGACTCCCTTACCGGACACTGTGCCGCCTGGGAGCGTGCATATGCTGTGCTGTCGACATCTCTCGTGACCCTGTCAGGCCAACCGGTTGGTGTTGCGAGCCGCAGACTCTGCAAAGCGGATGCCCTTCAAACGTTGTTCAGGTACTCGAACGCGCTGGTGTTGGCATGTCACTCCATGGCGTAGTTCACGATGGCCCATGCCGGTTTCGGGCTGATTCCAGGTTTGTAACGTTCTCCAGCACCCACAGCACCAGCATCATCGCGCTCCCGTTCTGCTGAACCTTCTTTATACGGTTCAGCTGATGGTAGAGTCAGTCTTTTTCTCCTGCCAGGCCAATGAACCTTCTGGCAAAGACAGTCTCGTCTGTCCTCATAGTGTTGCAAACCACGCTATTATTGTTTCTGAGCTTCACCGCGATGATGATGCTATCTTCTAGATGCTTCATAGACAGCGTGACACTCTCCGTGAAGGAAATGAGCTGGAACAACTCCCTGTACTTCCGCATCAGCAACGGCGCAGACACCTTCTTCATGCCGCAGCGCCGGATGTAATAGTCCAAATCGTACTTTTTTAGATCCATGTCAATCCCCCCCAGTCCCTCTTATGGTAACGCTTGAGCTTTTCTGCATGTCTGTCAGCTATCAGAAACATATTGTCCCGGTAGAATACGAGTATTTTCGTATTCTCGCACTGGAGCCTTGGAGAATTCCCCGCGCGGACTGTACTCCTCCACCTAGCGTGGCTTAACCGATAAAAGGATACAATAATCCGGATCGTCTGGATGGCGCTTATGCTCCATAGCATTGTTGCATACCTTCGCACCAAGCTTCGACAAGGCGTCCTGCTCGATGTCGCACCATCGATGGCGTAGCATGGCTTTCGGCTACGGCCTCATGGGGTCCCAGAATATAGTGTTGTAATGTTTGATTTTTACCTATTACGACGCTGTTGCCTTTATCGATGTGGTTTCCTTTCTTGAAATAAGCTATACCTCTAGTTGGCATGCTTTCGGAGAAAACCAAATTTTTATATGATTTTTTGAGAACGAATTGGCGCAGGTTCTACCGACAAAAAGCACATACTCCTTATCAATACGTAGTCTGTATAGAGAATGCGCTTTGTTTTTTGTTCAACTATCTTGATGATAGTTAAATCCACTATCACATCCTTACAATCCCGATACGTGTTGTCATGTGGTCTGTAGGCGTATCCTGCTTTCCAGCTGGACAATAAAGCAAGAGGAACTGTCATCTTAACGACAGTTCCTCTTTTTTCAAGGGTCTCTTTAATATGTATCAGTTATTATATCATCTTTGACTTTTACTTTAGAATGCCCTATCAGATACTCTTTCACTTTTGAACCCTAAATGATTTTTCATTTTATCACAATTGCTTATTTTAACCAATACTTCCAAACATATCCTCTACATGTTTTAATCTTACCTCTGCAGCATGCACTTATATTTGTGCTTTCGGCTTTTACTGATTTTGCTGCTTCTGTGACACTATCATAAAGCGCAATTATTTCTCTCGTCGTCGGATCCAACTTCATTATTCCGCTGTAATCGACTCTTTCTCTGATAATCGTCTTTGTCAACTCTTTGAGTTTTTTATTGAGTTCCGGACAAATATACCACCATGTATGCAGCAGTTTAATCTCACGCACTGTTGTTATATTGATACTATATTCGTCACTCAAGACCTTCATCGTTTCTCCTTCCGTTAATCTCCTTTTGATGTCTTCTGCAGTAACTGAATCAATGATTGCAGTTTTACCCCTATGCTTCTTTCCGATTTTGAGCTTCGTAATTTCCGAATGTCTATGCCCGGATAGGCCCCTTCCCCCACGGGAACTGTTAAGCCCATCTTCAAAGCTGTTGTAATGTTCTATCCAGTAACGTTCTCTTTCTTTCCTTTCATCATCAGATCCAGCCAAATACTCTAATATCTCCCAATTAAAATTTTCCCACCCATAATGACGGATATTGTTATATAGTTTGCTATTAGGATTTTTCTCATTTTGAGAATTAAATCTATGCATCCCTATCCTTTCCTCGATACGTTTTTTTGTTTCACCGATATAGATAGCTCCCGTAATATTATTGGTCAATTTGTAAATTATTCCGGTGATTTCATTTTCTTTTGTGTTGTTTTTCTTCATTTCGACATCCTCCATATTCTAATTTGTTTTTTCAATAACCGACCAGGATCTTTTGCTTAAAACAATCGCTTTACGTTCCGTGCAAAACTTGAACAATATTCCCCTTCTGTATCAGCAAAGCAAACCACCTCTCCTTTCGTCATTTTAAATTCGTTTTAACATAACGCTACGCAACACTCCAAACCTCTTATCTGCGTCTGGAATTAGTATGTCATTTTCGTATGTATTTCAATTTTTAAAAAAAGAGCAGAGAGTTCTGTCCAATTCATAATTCCATAGATCCAGAAATAATTTATAAATCCATTACCATTAGCGAGCAATAAAAGATTTACTATTCATTTTCGCAGTAATTTCTTTTTTTGCTGTATCGGTCAAATTGTAATATATATCAGCAGTGATCTGTATACTGCTGTGCCCTGCCATCTTTGATAATGGTTCTAATTTTACCCCTTGATTAATATATAAAGTAATACCGGTGTGCCTCAGGGTATGCAGGCCACACTTTTTATTTATTCCCGCCTTCTTTGTAATGCTATTGAATGCCCTGTATAAATTACGATAGATAGCCACCGTACCTTCCCGGGTTGCAAATACATATTCCTCATCTGATGGCGGTTTCTTCTGATTTTTGAGCAAAACAGCTATTTTACATGCGTCTTCCGACATGCTAACGACTCTCGTCCCATTTTTGGTTTTTGGCTTATGGGTTTCCATTGTATATTTCACTGATGCATTTCCGCTCCTATCCAGACATCTTGCCACAGTTTCCGATACATTTACGGTTTTGCCCTCAAAATCTATGTCTTTCCACTGCAGTGCCAAGCCCTCTCCTACTCGTGCAAATATGAACATGAGGAATATGATTCCTAAGCCATGATAATAGACGTACTCACCATTTCCATGCCTTGACATTGCTGCGTCTATCAGTTTATTGATTTCTTCCTCGTCGAAGGCCTCTACAACTTTTTCTTCTGTATTGACATTTTCTTTGCCAATCATTTTGACGTTACGCATAGGATTTTTAGCCGGATCATTCTTATAGACATGGTCAAAATACTGCTTGAAAATTTCGTATGTTTTTTTGATTGTCGAATAAGAATATCCTTCGCAGTTTAGCTTCTGTAGATGCCCTATTATATCCTTGTCTTTAACCGCCTGGACCTGTAGTTTGGCAATACCATAACCCTGAATCTGATTTTTCAAAGTCGCCTCTTCCCGGTCATAGCTACTGTTCCGGATTGTATTATACTTATAGAGGCTCATCCATTCTCCTATACTATCTCCTAATGTAAAGGATATATTCTGTTTTTTCGCTTTTTCTATACCCGTACAGTGTTCCTTTTCTTTTAATTGCATCTTCTCAAGTGCTTCCTCATCGGTTTCACCATAAGTCGTTAAGCGTATTTTATTGTCTCCCTCACCTACCCACTTTTTATACATGATTTTTCCGCTTTTTGTTCTGCTCATCGACCCAGTTCCATAACTATACCTTGGTAGTTTTTTTTCTCTTTTAGCCATAATAATGACCTCCGCTCTATTTTTTTGTAGTATAGAAACGGCACAATTAGCTCGCTCTTTCTACTTGTATAGTATGAAAGATGGGCTTGATTTTAACGAAAATCCATATAATGGTCTCACATAACATAACCTTCAAATGCGTACACCCATTTGTACACCTTTTTGGAAGTGAAATGAAGTGAAAAGGAGTGATTCAAGCCACCATTCATGGACTTTCTTGAACGCAAAAAAAGCCCGAAACCCTTGCAATTGCTAGGTTTTCTGGCTTTTTAAAAAACAGGGACAGAAGGACTCGAACCCTCGACATTTGGTTTTGGAGACCAACGTTCTACCAACTGAACTATATCCCTTCATTTTGTGTCTTTTAGACACTCAATAATTTTATCATGATATACATATTATGTCAATATTATATTAAGATAAAATTCTAGTGACTACATTATAGTCACTCTTAAATTTTTATCAAATTCAATATTTATTATGTACCTTCAAAACCACACATTCAAACTATTCAATCATCCATTTTTGTTCTATCCTATGAACCACTGCACACCTAAGTGTTTATGGTCAAGCCCTCGACCTATTAGTAACAGTCAGCTACACATGTTGCCATGCTTCCACCTCTGTCCTATCCACCTCGTCGTCTTCAAGGGGTCTTACTAGCTTATGCTATGAGATATCTCATCTTGAGGGGG
>NZ_FMKA01000002.1 GCF_900096945.1 Anaerobium acetethylicum
TACCTCTATTTTACCACTTGCGGAGAGAAAATTTATATAAATGAAGCAATAAAACCCAGTAAAATCAATGGGTTGCGGCGTTTATCAAACGCCTATAAAATAAAATAACAAGGAGAGAAATATTATGATGAAAAGATTATTAGCGGTAGGATTATCATTAACACTTGTATTTTCACTTGCAGCATGCGGACAGAAAGAAACAGAAACAAAAGAAGAAACGACAGCTACAGAAGAAACTGCAGAAGATAAAGAAGTAATATCCACCGATGCGGTTAAAGTACAGATCGGATTCGAAAACTCAATTTCAGAACCAATCGGACAGGCACTTGAGAAATGGCAGCAGCTTGTTGAAGAGCAGGGAGACGGAAGCGTTGTTATCGAACTGTTCCCAGACAGCCAGTTAGGTTCAAAGAGCGAATTGATCGATTCCATGCTCCTTGGAGAACCAGTAGTGACTTTAGCAGATGGCGCATTCTATGCTGACTATGGTGTCCCGGATATGGGAATCTTATTTGGACCATTCTTATTTGATACATGGGATCAGGCATGGACATTAACAGACAGCGACTGGTATGCAGATCAGAGCGGATTATTAGAAGATAAAGGCTTAAAACTGATTGCTTCTAACTGGAAATATGGAGAAAGACATCTCATGACCAACAAGCTTGTTGAAACCGTTGGCGATTTAAAGGGATTGAAAATCCGTGTACCTAGCAACCAGATCCAGACAGAAGGCTTCAATGCATTAGGTGCAACTGCAACCGGTATGGCTCTTGATGAAGTTTACCAGGCATTACAGACAGGAACAATCGATGGCGCAGAGAACCCACTTGCAACTCTTTATGGCAGAAAACTTCAGGAAGTTGCTCCTTACCTGCTTTTAGATGGACATGTAAAGAACTTTACAACATGGGTATGCGGTACAGCATTCTTTGATACGCTTACTGAAGAACAGCAGGAATTATTGATTTCTACAGGTGAAGAAGCTGGATTATACAACAACACATTAGTAGACGAATCAGAAAAAGAATATTTACAGAAGATGACAGATGAAGGTGTGACGGTTACAGAACCATCAGAAGAAGTTCTGGCTGGATTTAAAGAAGCAGCTCAGTCTTTCTATGAAATGGGAGATAAATTCGGATGGTCTGAAGGTCTTTATGAAACTGTAAAAGAAGCAATGGGAACAAAATAATAACAGCTTAATGAAATGGTTGGTGATTTTTTTGGAAAAGAAAAATAAATTATTAAGTGCTTTATTGAATTTAGATATTGTGATTGCAGGAACGGCCTTAGTTGTATTAGTTGTACTGACCTTTTCAGGCGTTTTCATGAGATATGTTTTAGGAGCACCGTTCACCTGGCTGGAGGAAGTCCAGCTGTGGTGCATGGTATGGATCGTATACGCTGCGGCCGGAGCTGCTTTCCGTACGGGAAGCCATGTGGCAATCGAACTGGTGGTAGATATGCTGCCGGAAGCTGCTCAGAATATTATCGAAGTGATAATTTCAGTTATCGTTGTCGTTGTTGTTGGCTATCTGCTGATCCAAAGCATAGGGTTTGTGGAACTGTTTGTAAGAAGCGGAAGGACTACGAACATGCTCAGCGTACCATACACTCTGATATATGGAATTGTTCCGATATCGTGCGTACTGATGCTTGTAAACTTTTTCTACGCAAAATACAGAGAAATAAAAGGTCTGGATTCTGAAAAGGAGGGTGAATAATGAATTCCGTTGTTGTTTTGACTGCGGTAGTATTACTGGTCTTACTGTTTTTAAAGGTGCCGGTATACATCGCAATTTTAGGAGGTTCAGCAGTTTACTTTTTCCTGAATCCTGATGTTAATGCTATTATTTTTGCACAGCAGGCTGTAGGCGGTGCTGAAAGCATTTCCCTTCTTGCAATTCCTTTCTTTGTATGTGCAGGCGTTCTTATGAACTATACCGGGGTTACAAAAAGGATTATGGATTTCTGCGAAGTTGTTACTGGAAGAATGAACGGTGGCCTTGCGCAGGTCAATGTATTGTTATCAGCACTGATGGGCGGATTGTCAGGTTCAAATATTGCGGATGCTGCTATGCAGTCTAAGATGCTGGTACCAGAAATGGAAAAGAAAGGATTTTCGAAATCCTTCTCTTCCGTAGTTACAGCAACCTCATCCATGATTACACCCCTGATTCCGCCAGGAATTGCAATGATACTTTATGGATGCATCGCAAACGTATCCATCGGTAAACTTTTTGTATCAGGTATCGGTATCGGAACTACCCTTACGGCAGCCCTGATGATCCTCGTATCGACAATTTCAAAAAAACGTGGATACGCGCCGATCAGAACTGAAAAGCTTACAAAGGCAGAGGTTGTAAAGGCAACAAGGCCTGCTATTCTTCCACTTTTGCTCCCAATCATTATCATTGGCGGTATCCGTTTGGGAATCTTCACTGCGACTGAAGCAGGTGCAGTGGCAATTATCTATGCTTTTGTATTAGGTATCGTCTATAAAGAATTAAAAGGAAAAGACTTTTTGGTTTCCATAAAGGAAACAATAACCACAACATCTTCCATCATGCTTATCGTTGCAGCCGCGACGGTATTCTCCTGGATACTGACCAAAGAAAGAATTCCGCAGCAGCTGACAGAATGGATCGTGGCAACAATTGATAATAAGTATATATTCTTAATGATAGTAAACGTATTTCTGCTGATTGTAGGCATGTTCATAGAAGGAAATGCCTCCATGATTATCCTGGTTCCGCTTCTGGCACCAATTGCTAAAGCATTTGGGATCAATGAAATTCATTTTGCCATGGTATATATATTCAATAATGCCATCGGTGCACTTTCACCGCCAATGGGAACCCTGATGTTTGTTACCTGCGGCATCACAAAATGTAAGACAAAGGATTTCATAAAGGAAGCAGTACCGTTCTATATTATGCTGGTAATTGTGCTTATGCTTATCACTTATGTACCATTTGTTTCAACAGGATTGGTTGATTTATTTTATTAAGAAAAAAAGGCAAAAAAGGTACCAGGTACTGTGAACAGCTGTTCACAGTACCTGGTACCTTTTTGCGCATGCGCGAGAGTATGCAAAAGCAAAATGACAGTTAACATTTTTGAAAACCTGTGTTATTATAAAAAAAGACGATGAATAATATTTGATTCAGAAAACATATAAAACGAACGAGATGTATCTGTTAAAACAAGAAGCTGTTTTCGAAACAGTAAATCGATTGCATATGCTCTGCGTGCAGCAACAGAATGGACGAGGTGAAATAAAATGAACAGATTAAATGGGTCAAAGAGAACAAATACGAAACTGGCCACATTTGCCGGCGGATGCTTCTGGTGCATGGTCAGTCCCTTTGAAGAAATGGATGGAATTGTCAGCGTGGTTTCAGGCTACACGGGCGGACATAAGGAGAATCCGGCCTATAGGGAAGTCTGCGAAGGACGGACGGGACATTTGGAGGCAGTCCAGATAGAATTCAATCCGGACCTGATTCCTTATGAGAGGATTCTGGAAATCTACTGGATGCAGATCGATCCGACGGATCCGGGCGGGCAGTTTGCAGACCGCGGAAATTCCTATAGGACAGCCATATTCTATCACGATGAGGAGCAGCAGAAGGCGGCAGAGAAATCGAAAAAGGCTCTGACGGAAAGCGGGAGATTCAAGGAGCCTATTGCAACAAAAATTCTGCCTGCCGCAAAGTTCTACCCGGCGGAAGACTATCATCAGGATTACCACAGAAAGAACCCCGAGCATTATTACAGATACCGCAAGGGATCGGGACGCGAGGCATTTGTAAAGCAGCAGGAAGAGAAGAAGCGGGAGCAGCTTATGTCGAGGTTGTCGGGTATGCAGTATTATGTTACCCAGGAAAAAGGAACAGAACCGCCTTTTGAAAATGAATACTGGGACGACAGCCGGGAGGGCATCTATGTGGATATTGTCTCCGGGGAACCGCTTTTCAGTTCCCGGGACAAGTTTGACAGCGGTTGCGGATGGCCGAGTTTCACAAAGCCTGTAGACAGGTCTTCTATAATAGAAAAAGAGGATCGCAGTTTTGGAATGGAGCGTACTGAAGTGCGGAGTAAAAGCGCTGACTCCCACCTTGGCCATCTGTTCCATGACGGCCCAGGGCCGGCAAAACATCGATACTGCATCAATTCTGCAGCCCTGAAATTTATACCGAAGGAAGAGATGGAACAGCAGGGCTATGGAGAGTACCTTTCGCTCTTTGAATAGATATGCATGATTTGTGGTTGTGAAAGGCACTGTTTCGAATAGTCACGATATCGGAAAATATAGATTCATGATATAATAAGATATAAAAGATAAAACTTGGAAACAGACTGAATATTCAGAAAACAAGGAGGTAAATACATGAAAATACTTGTGCCTGTTGACGGTTCGTCAGCATCTGTCAATGCAGTGAAAAAAGCGATTGAGATAGCTAAAAAGTATGGTTTTTCAATCAAACTAATCTCGGTTGTCGACGTCAGCGCAATGCCGAAATATAGGAGAAATGACAAGCTCTGGGGCCAGGTGGATGGCTCGATTATCGGGCACGGAGCAAGGATGCCGGAGATGGATGAAGTTCTGATTGGGTTTAAGGAAAATGCAGCCAAGATCCTGGATGCGGTTGAGGCGGATCTGGATTTTCAAGGAGTAAAGGTGGAAAAGAGGGTGCTCGTGGGAGCGCCTTATGAAGAGATCCTGGAGACAGCCCGAAACGAAAAGTTCGATCTGATCGTCATGGGAAACAGGGGCTTTTCCAAGATCAAACGCTTTTTTGTGGGATCTGTTGCTCAGAAGGTTATTTCGGAGGCAACCTGTCCCGTTCTGGTAATCCACAGTGACGCATCTTTCTAGCCAGTCAGGGGATTGTCTGGATTCTGGTCAGGGAAGCAGAACCCTTTTAAAAAGCAGAGATTAGTAACTAGTGTGTCAGTACACTAGGAAGGACAGAGTCCTGAATAGTCAGAGAGATTAATTAAAGGGGGACAGAGGAGTCTGAGCCATGACAGAAGTCGGGTGATTCAGGACTCCGAAATTTATGATTCTATATTTTTCGGGAACGGGAAATTCGCTGTATGCTGCAAAACAGGTAGCGGAGCAGACCGGTGACACGCTCATGGATATTGCCGGTATGGTCCGGAATAAGGAACTCGATATAGAACTTGGGGAGGACGAGCATCTGGGGTTTGTATTCCCCGTATACTATTATGGAATTCCGACAATCATCAGGTATCTGATCAGCCACTTGAATATAAGGGGCAATCAGGAGCCTTATACTTTCGCAGTCTTTACCTGCGGAGGCAGCATTGCGGGGGCCGGACTGATGCTTGAGGAGATATTCAAAAAGAATTTCTTCAGGCTTGACCGGGTATTTCCGCTTCTGATGCCGGACAATTACGTGATCCTCTTCAATCCCGCAACCCCGGAGCAGGCAGCGGAAATACTGAAGGTGACGGATTCGCTGCTGGAGGACATGATTCAGGATGTCCAGGAGAGGAATGGAGCAAAGATTTCCGCAAGCTTAAAAGACATCGCACTTACCAGGACTGCCTATCCGTTTTATGTAAGAGGCAGGAAGACAAAAAGCTTCCATGCAGACGACAGCTGCACAGGATGCGGGAAATGCAAAAAAATATGCCCCAGTATGGCGATTGCAATGGAGGACGGAAAGCCGAAATGGGTAAAGGAGCAGTGCATCTATTGCCTCGCCTGTATCAACTGCTGTCCGGAAGAGGCAATACAGTATGGAAAAATGACAAAGAGAAGGCGGAGATACTGGAATCCACTGGTCTGATTCGGTGCAGCTATTCAGAACTGCATAGTCAGTATACGGAAATGCACGACGATGTCACGATGGAGAAGTATCAATGGATAGGGATTAATGTTCGCTCCGTGAGCAGTAAAGGACAAGGAGGAGGATTTCATGAAAATACTGGTTCCGATTGACGGTTCTGCCGCATCTGTAGATGCAGTGAAGAAAGCACTTGAAATTGCAAGAAAATACGACTTTCAGATTAAACTCATTTCTGTCGTGGATATCGACAAGATCTTAAGCTACAGAAGAAATGCAAGCATGTGGCGGTCTGTTGATGGTTCGATACTTGACACGAGGACACTTTTGGAAATGGAGGAAATTCCGAAGAAGCTTATGGCGGAAGCGAACAGCTTACTGGATGAGATTACGGATGAACTGGACTTTTTTGGCGTGGATCTGGAGAAAGAAGTACTGACAGGTGAACCTTATGAGGTGATTCTGGAGACTGCAAAAAAAGAAAACTTTGATCTGATCGTAATGGGGAATCGCGGTTTCTCAAAAATCAAACGTTTCTTTGTCGGTTCCGTTACCCAGAAGGTAATTGCAGAGGCGACCTGCCCGGTTCTTGTCGTTCACAGTGATGTGAAGGAATAAAGGAGGAAATTCCTATGAAAATACTGGTTCCTGTAGATGGTTCGCCTGCATCAATGAATGCAGTGGAAAAGGCTCTTGAAATAGCGAAAAAGTACGGTTTTTCAATGAAGATCATCTCTTCTGTCAGCTTTGACAAAGTACCCAGATACAGAAGGAATGAAAAGCTCTGGCAACAGGTAGACAGCGGCCTCCCAGAGACGATGATGACCGAGGAGGATGAAATAGCGATTCAGCTCAAGAAAAGGGCAGCCGATTTATTGGAATCAATCCCGCGGGAATTTGATTTCACCGGCGTTGAGCTTGAAAAGGAGCTGCTTTTCGGCGATCCGTATGAAAAAATTCTTGAGACGGCAAAGAACGGTAAATTCGATCTCATCGTCATGGGGAACAGAGGATTCTCAAAAATCAAACGCTTTTTTGTTGGATCTGTAACCCAGCGGGTAATCTCAGAAGCGCCATGTCCTGTTCTTGTCATCCATGCAGAGGCCGAGGAAGAATAACTTTTTAGCAGAAAAATTATCCAGAATGTTTAAAACGAACGAAAGAAGAACCACTACAGAACTTTATCTCTGCGAGGTTCTTCTTTCGCATTTACTTATGAGTTGAAACATATAAATATGAACATCAGGATGCTGTGAAGGGTGGATAAACTATGAGGGAGACACATTTGCGGCAGGGCCGCCAGACTGTGAAACTTGGTCTGATTAAAGTCATTCATGATCTTTTTCCGGAAGAGACGCTGAAAACATCCTATTCCATACAGGAAGGGGTATTCTGCAACCTTGCAGGATCGGTCCTTTCTATCAGGGAGGTAAAACAGATTGAATTAAGGCTTAACGAATGGGTGAAAGCTGACAGTCCGATTGCGCTTCTTTGCAAAAAAGACGGATACTATCAGTATCAGGTCGGAGATGTCATAGTTAAGGCGATATATCCTGCCTATACGGATACATCCCTGGTTGAGCCGTTTACAATCATCCCATTTTCGTATGGCTTCATCGTGGATTTCGGAGATATAGACAAAGGCGCCACAAAGCCTCTCGTCCCTCCGTACAAACTGTCATCGGCCTTTGAAAAAAACCAGATATGGCTGAAAAATATCGGAATCCAGCTGGTAGGTGACGTGAACGCCTATATAAGGGAAGGCAACAGCCTTGCACTGCTGAGCATTGCCGAGGCTCTGCATGAGAAGGAAATTGCGGATATAGCTGATATCATTCTTCAGCAGCGGCGCGCACTGCGAATCCTGCTTATTGCGGGGCCGTCTTCGTCCGGCAAGACCTCATTCGCACAGCGGCTTTCGACCCAGCTTCAGGTAAACGGGCTGAAGCCGGTACTTCTTTCTCTGGATAATTATTTTGTGAACCGGGAAGATACTCCCATTGATGCCGAGGGAAATTATGATTTCGACTGCCTGGAAGCGCTTGATCTTCCATATCTTCAGGACCAGCTTCTGAGGCTGATTGATGGAGAAACCGTTGAGACCCCTATATTCGATTTTGTTACGGGAACCCGCAAAAAGGAGACAAAAACCCTGAATGTAGGTCCGTCGGAAATACTTCTGATGGAAGGGATCCATGCCTTGAATCCAAAGCTGGTTTCCAACATCAACAGGAGCTATATCTATAAGATCTATGTAAGCGCCCTGGGAGGGCTCAATATAGACCTGATGAGCAGGCTCCCAACAACGGAGATGAGGCTGATCAGGAGAATTGTACGCGATGAAAGATGCAGGGGAGCCGCACCTGAGAAAACCATGGTCCAGTGGCCGGGCGTCAGGAGGGGAGAATATAAGAATATCTTCACATTCCAGGAGGAGGCGGATGTCATGTTCAATTCAAGCCTGCTCTATGAGATGAATGCCCTGCGGCCATTTGCCGAGGCAGCCCTGAAGCAGATCGGCGATGACAGCTCTTATCTGGAGGCAAGGGACCGCCTGCTGAACCTGCTCACGTTTTTCGAGCCTATGGAAATCACAAAAGTGCCATTCAATTCCATCCTGCGGGAATTTGTCGGAGGAAGCATGTATTTCAATGAAAAATAGGTGAAGCTGCTGTGTTATGCCTTCAGAATCTTTCTGCCAGCAAAAATCACACGGTTTGCGAGGGACGGTCTGATTTTTATGGCTTTTCGAGGGCATACAGGTATGCAGCAGTAGCAGCTGATGCATCGTTTGGTATCAAGGGTCATTTTGCCTTTCAGGGAGCTGATAGCGGCCACCGGGCATGCTCTGGTACAGACGCCGCAGGAAGTGCATTTTCTATTGTCAATCATCAGGTCAACATAGGTGTGGGTGAAGAAAAATCCCTTCTTGCTATATGTGGCTGGAAGGGGTCCCTTGACGAGCTTTTTGAACTTTACGGGGACGATATTGCCGAGAATCTCGATGTCGTCATAGCCGGAAATCATCTGCCTGTCCCGTGCGCGGATGAGCATGGGGATCTCGTCCGGCTCATATCCGATCACTTTGCATACGGCCAGATCCAGGGAGGCTGCATTCCTGGAAGCAAATATCCTGGATGTCTGCACAGGCTTGCCAATGACGGCTGTAGGTCCGCCATCAAGGCTGATGACCGCATCCAGAATGGAGAGGGAAGGCTTCACGATATTGTGGATATCGAGGAAAACGTCTGCAAGCTGGAGCTTGCTGTCGACCCAGCCATGGATCTTCTGCTTGTAGCCGCCGGGAAGGCAGCCGAACATATTCTTTACGGCGCCGGCAAGACGCAATGAGCCGTGGGTCTTGAGTTTCCCGGCATTGATTACAAGATCTGCCTCCAGCAGGACCTTCGGTATATAGAGGACATCCAGCCCGACAAGGCCTGATCTGACTTCCACAAGCGGCTCTTCGTCGAAGGCTATCAGCTCGGCATCGTATTTATAGGCAGTCTCCTGGATTTTCGTCATCTGGAAGGCCTTCCTTGTAAGCCCTTTTTCATAGAAGGCAATGGAATCCCCAATCTGGATATGGCAGTGCTTTTCCTTCAGTATCCGGCACAGGGCGTCCACGACTGCAAAAAGGGTCACTGTATGCTGGTCGGGCCTGTTCTGGGCCATGATATTAGGTTTGATCAGCACGGTTATATTCTCGGGGATGGTGAACTCTATTCTTTTCAAAGCTTCAGTGATGGCTTCGTATACTTCTTCAAAGTCATAGGATCTGCACTCCACAACTGCTACTTTTTCCATGACAATTGCACCGCCTTTCATTCTCCATATGTTTTCAGAGCCTCCTGCAGCTCGATTTTCCCGATTTTCCTCCTGCTTACCATAGTTCCGGTGAAAAAAATGAGTATGAGCATCAGCAGACCGATGACTATATGCACAGGCTTGAACTCCAGCGGGAGAACCACCCCGTATTCCGTCGCAAAGACATCCATGAGTCCTTTCAGGACAACTACCGAAATGGGAATGCTGATCAGATAGGATACCAGGGAATATGCGAAGTAGCCAAACATCGGCAGGGTATAGTCGGGCATCAGGACGAAGTCTGTTATCTGGTAGCTTTTTTCGCCGATGCTGAGGGAATCGCCGATTTTAATGGAGTTCTTGTCAGCGTAAATCTTATTCAAGGCAATTTCGCCATCATCCGATGGTTTTCTTCCTTCCTCGATAAAGGACCTGTTTATGCGTTCGGAATCTTTGATCAGAAGCGCTTTGTGTGATTTTGCGTCTGCAGCACCCGGGCTGTCGCTGCCGTCAGAAGAAATGGATCCGGTCGCATCATCGGCAGAGGCCTCATCAGCCTGCACAGGGTAAAATTCGAAATTCACAATCTTGGATTCACGCAGCTCCAGAGAGAAGTCCTCATAGACCTTTTCGAAGGCTGTCTTCCGGTCATTCATGAGTGTGTAAAAAAGCGCAGAATCGGCACGCTTGATGTCGCTGAGGGAGTATATACCCTGCTGCAGGAGCGCAAGCACCTTCGGATTGGAGGACTCGCTTTCGGTCACCATATTGAGAAATTCGACGGAGAAATCCTCCTGGCTGTAGTCTGACAGGTAGGTTTCCGTAGGTTCCTCGATGCCGCTCAGGCCGTAGAACATCATCGTATAGGTTAGCGAACTGAGTATGATGATAATTCCGATGGCAGTAAGCTGCATCCATTTTTTTCTTAAAGTCCTGATTACGTTCTTGAAAAGCATGGAGAGCACCCCCTAACCCCAGGAGATGTCCCGGGCAGCCTTTTTCGTCTTGTTTGTGATGATCTCCGTTATTTCACCGGAATTCATTTTAATTACCTTATCGGCCATTTCGGCAATCCCCAGGTTATGCGTAATAACCACGACCGTTGTCTGGTATTCGGTGTTCAGCTCTTGTAGAATCTCAAGAATCTGTTTGGAATTTTTTTCGTCCAGGGCACCTGTGGGCTCGTCACAGAAAATGACGTCAGGATTCTTCGCCAGGCTTCTGGCGACGGAAACGCGCTGCTGCTCGCCGCCGGAAAGCTGGTGGGGGTATTTGTTCCTTGCGTTTGAAAGACCGACCTTCTCGAGCAGCTCATCGATGTCGAGAGGCCGCCTGCAAAGGTCCGATCCGAGCTGTATGTTCTCGAAGACTGTGAGGACCTGCAGCAGGTTGTACTGCTGGAAGATGAAGCCCAGGTGGTCCCGCCGGAATTCTACGAGTTCCTCGCCGGAAAGTTCTGTAAGCTCATGCCCCTTGAAGGTGATCCTGCCGGAGGTTACGGAGTCGAGGCCGCTGATTACGTTCAGCAGGGTGCTCTTTCCGCTGCCGCTGGGACCGAGGATGACTATAAATTCCCCTCTGTCAATGGTGAGGTTTATGTCCTTCAGGGCACGGGTCTCTATGTCGCCGGTCCTGTATATTTTGGAGACATTGTTCAGTGTGATCATAAGCTGTCCCTCCTGTCAAAACGGATATTCACAATATGATTATGTTACAGAAATAGTAATATTGATTATAGAATAACGCAGAAAAAATAAATTGTAAATATAACAGAGGATATATATGTGTGATTTCAGACAAAAAGAAAAAGCCGAGACAGATGTTCGGCTTAAAGAGAAATTGGCTTACATGTTTTACTGCTTTTATATCTGCGGATGCATCTCATATGACATAAAGGCAAGTTTCAGTATGGTGAAATCCTTCAGCTCCCTCGGATTGAATCCGGTTTTTTCGTGGAGCTTGTTCAGCCGGTACTGAAGGGTGTTTTTATGAATGAAGAGGTCCTCAGCGGATCTGCTTATGGATCCGTTATTAGCTTCATATACCCTGAGTATTTCAATATATTCCTTGATTTCGTCCCCTGTCAGATTTGAAAGCGTGTTCAGCTGCAGGCTTTTTGAGTTTGGTTCGCTGAAATCCACAAGCAGCAGCCCGATGTCCATTTCGCTGTAAAACTGAATGATTTCCTTTGAAAAGTTCTGGGCCCACTTGAGGGACTGGCAGGCTTGCTTATAGGACATTTTGGATTCTTCAAAGGAGGTGCATATTCTTCCTATCCCGAAGCTGACATCCATCTGGTGATAGTGTTTGATATGCTGGCTGATCTCGTTCAGGTGGAAGGCAAGAGTTCCTTTGGATGTGATCGTGGAAAAAACAACGAAAACACTGCTGCCTGCCGAAATCACCGTATTCTCGGAATCGCTGAGGTATCTGCGGAGGGTATGATAGACATCATAGTCCACATCCGATTCATTGCTGATGACGCCCACGATGCATCGGCGGGGCAGTTTGATATTATAGTGTGCGGCGGAAAGGGTATCGGAATCCGACAGGTAGTCATTGTAGATCAGGCTGTCAATGAAGGCTTTTTCATTCTGCCTTCTCATGAAATCCGAGCTCTTTGCATGGGCTTCTGTAATCATCAATTCCGTCAATTTCCGGATGATTTTGGCATATTGGATGACCACTTCGGGAACTCCTGTTATTCCGATGATACCGATTATCTGATTCTGGAAATAAACAGCTGTATTGAATCCGCTTCTTGTACCGGGAAATTCATCATCAAACCGGATGATGAGATCCTGTCCGGTTGCAATTACTTTTTTAGCACCTTCATGTATCTTTCCGATTCGGTTTTCGTCAGTGGATGCGATTATGGTTCCGTCAGTTTCAATAAAGTTTATTTCATGATGAATGATTTCCTTGATATTATCTACAATGCTCTGAGCCAGGTTTTTAGAGATTATCATAAAGCCTCCTTGGTTTACGTACTAAAAAATATATAAAATAGCTAAATGTGAATGTTATACGTAACATTGTATTGCATATATAATTAAATTACAATAGGTATAACGAATTGTACAAACGTTTTTGAGAAAACAACCAAAGTAATGAAGGAGGAACACATTATGGAACCAACAGTAACAGTTACCGCCATAGGAGCGTTATTAGGATTGGTGCTGGCAATTGCATTGATCTTCAAAAAAATCCCGCCATTTTATGCTTTGCTGGCAGGAGCTTTGATAGGAGGGCTTATCGGAGGAGCAAGCCTTACCGATACAGTCGTATTGATGACCAACGGAGCCAAAGGTATGGCTACATCGATATTAAGGATCCTTTCAGCCGGAATTCTGGCGGGAGTGCTGATCAAGTCTGGAGCGGCAGCATCCATTGCCTATGCCATCACGAAAAAGCTGGGCGCAAAGAGGGCACTTCTGGCATTGGCGCTGGCAACCATGATTTTGACAATGGTTGGCGTATTTATCGACATCGCAGTCATTACGGTTTCGGCCATTGCAATAGAGATTGCAAAAACTTCAGGATATAGCAGATCATCCGTACTGATTGCCATGATAGGCGGCGGAAAGGCCGGCAATATCATGTCACCGAACCCGAATGCGATTGCAGTATCTGATGCCTTTGGCGTACCGCTTACAAACGTTATGTTAGCAGGTACCGTTTCAGCGATTTTTGGAATTATCGTGACCTATTTCATTGCGACAAAACTAAGTGGAAAGGGAAGCATGATTGCAGAAGGGGAAATCGTAGAAGACAATAGCCAGACAGGCTTGCCGTCATTTGGAAAATCATTGGTAGGGCCGATTGTGGCAATCGTGATACTGGCGTTAAGGCCGTTGTTTGGAATTACCGTTGATCCTATGATTGCACTTCCGGTCGGCGGAATCGTTGAAATCATTGTACTTGGCAAGTCGAAGCATTTCGTGGAATATATCGAATATGGCCTTGGAAAAATGATCAATGTTGCCATTATTTTATTGGGAACAGGTCTGATTGCAGGCATCATCACGAATTCGACACTGGGTTCCGTTTTGATCGGAGCAATCGAATATCTTGGCTTACCGCCTTTCTTACTGGCGCCATTGGCCGGAATTCTCATGTCGGCGGCAACTGCATCCACCACTTCGGGATGTGCGGTAGCGGGCAGCGTATTTGCCACTTCTCTTATTGATGCAGGAGTTTCTCCTATCGGAGGATCAGCCATGGTTCATGCTGGCGCAACAGTACTTGACCACCTGCCACACGGCTCATTCTTCCATGCGACAGGCGGAAGCGTAAACATGGAATTCAAAGAAAGGTTAAAATTGATTCCTTTTGAATCAGCAATTGGTCTTGTTCTTGCGGCAGCATCAACAATTGTATTCGGAGTGATCGGGCTCGGCTGAGCCTGACTGGTCAAGATAAGAAAGAGGTGACAGTATGAAGTTTGTTTTAGCGCCAGATTCATTTAAAGAAAGCATGACAGCTAAAGAAGTCTGTGAATCCATGGAGTATGGCATTCGTAAAGTTTTTCCTGATGCAGATATTGTACATGTTCCCATGGCCGATGGCGGAGAAGGAACTGTGCAGGCCCTGGTCGACGCAACAGTAGGAACCATTGCAGAAATGATGGTCACCGGCCCTTTGGGCAGCCAGGTGCAGGCAGTTTATGGAATCCTGGGTGACGGGACCACGGCTGTGATTGAGATGGCCAGTGCAAGCGGCATTCAGTATGTCAATAAAGAAACGAAGAATCCATTGATTACAACCACATACGGAACCGGAGAACTCATAAAAGAGTGCCTGGACAGAGGATGCAAGAAAATAATTCTCGGCATTGGAGGAAGCGCGACCAATGATGGCGGAAGCGGGATGGCAAGAGCCCTGGGTGCCCTGTTCCTGGATGAGGATGGAAATGAGATTCCCCAGGGAGGAGGATATCTGTCACAGCTGTCAAAAATCGATATCACACAGATGCACCCGAAACTGGCAGAATGCATGATTGAAATAGCATCCGACGTGACGAATGTGCTGTGCGGAAAAGAAGGTGCTTCAGCAGTATTCGGCCCTCAAAAGGGAGCGACGCCCGAAATGGTCAGCACCCTGGACAGGAACCTGGAACATTATGCCAATATCGTAAGGCGTGATATCGGAAGGGATATCCTGTGTGCAGCAGGAGGCGGAGCGGCAGGCGGACTTGGTGCAGGCCTGATTGCCTTCACGAACTGCAAAATGTCAAAAGGCATCGATATCGTAATCCGTTATTCAAATCTGAAGGAAAAGCTGCAAGGAGCCGATTACTGCTTTACTGGTGAAGGCCAGATAGACTTCCAGACAAAATTCGGGAAAACGCCATATGGCGTTATGAAGGCTGCAAAGGAAGTGGATCCTGATATCAAGGTGGTAGCGGTTGCAGGATGCCTTGGAAAAGATATCGAGAGCCTGTATGAAGAAGGATTCACGTCCATATTCGGCATCATTCCTACAGCAAGCGACATAGAGACCCTGCTGAAAACAGGCAAAGAGAATATTGCAAGGACATGCGAAAGCATTTGCAGGCTTATAAAAGACAGTGCGGCCGGCCGTTAATACCGGAAACGGATCTTGCAGCACATAAATGAGATTCACAATTGACTTTTTATGCATAGTGTTATAGAATCAAGTTGTTAGCGGGGGGACTGTTCCACAGTTGAGAAGGTAAAACCTGACCCTTAGAACCTGGCGGTTAAGACCGGCGTAGGGAAGCGATTGAGGAACATTATGATTTTAGATGTTTTTTGGATGCTTTTCCTGACGGGAAGCATCCTTTTTTTGTACAAATAGAATAGCGTTATTGTTTGCGGGGGGACTGTTCGCAGTTGAGAAGGTAAAACCTGACCCTTAGAACCTGTTAGTTCATACTAGCGTAGGGAAGCAAGATTGTTTTGAAACTGAAACGGCACCCTATGCATAGCAGGGTGCCGTTTTTTTGAGCCCCAGACAAGAAACTGGAAAGGAAGCAAAATGAAAAACTGTTTAACAATTGCCGGTTCCGACTGCAGCGGAGGGGCCGGGATACAGGCTGATCTGAAGACGTTTTCGGCACTGGGGACATTCGGCATGAGCGTCGTATCTGCCGTTGTCGCGGAGAATACCAGCCGGGTCATCTCAATCCAGGATATTGATGTGAAGATCCTTGAGGACCAGATCGATGCCGTGTTTGAAGACATCGAGGTGGCGGCCGTGAAGGTGGGGATGCTGCCGGGAATTGAATCCATGCGGGCTGTGGCAGCAAAACTAAGGGAATACAGGCCGCCTGTCATTGTGATGGATCCCGTTATGGTGGCAACAGGCGGAGGAAACCTGATGAATCCAGAGGCACTTGGGACGCTGAAAAAGGAACTCATTCCGGTTGTGACGCTTCTGACACCTAACATTCCTGAGGTTGAAATCATCGCAGGGACAGGCATCAGAACACAGGAGGATATGAAGGCGGCAGCAGTCGAGATCCATCGGATGGGGGCGCAAAACGTACTGATCAAAGGGGGGCATCTTGAGGGAGAGGCATATGACCTGCTATATGACGGAGTGAATTTTTATTCATTTTCCGCAGAACGAATCGATACGAAAAATACCCACGGGACCGGCTGCACCCTTTCGTCTGCAATTACGGCGAACCTTGCAAAAGGGATGGATATGCCGTCGGCGGTGGCTGAGGCAAAAAGATATCTGACCGAGGCAATCAGGCATGGACTTGCAATCGGAAAAGGACACGGGCCGACAAACCATTTTCACGAATTTTACAGGATGAATTAACGGGGACGTGATGCAAAACATGTTCATTCGCAGCGCGCTCTCGCTTAGATGAAGACGTAGTGGTACGTAAGGCCGCAAAGTACGCGGCCTAAGTACCAACATCTTCATAAAGCTGCTCATTGAATCATGTTTTGCATCACTGCGTGTTGGCAGGCGAATGTGCAAAATCGACGAAGTCGAATGTTAGAAGAGGGCTTTTGAAGCTTGGATGAAGGACGTAGTCATGAATAGTTACCTTTGACAAGATAATCAGAATAGCAGAGAAAGGGAAGGAAGAAGAAAATGAAGAATTGCAGAACGAGGAATTACAAAACACAGATGGAGGCAGCAAAGAAAGGAATCGTTACTCCGGAAATGGAGACTGTTGCAGATAAGGAGAACATGGATATCAGCCGCCTTATGGAGCTTGTGGCATGCGGCCAGGTTGCGATACCGGCTAACATCAACCACAAATCACTTTCCCCGGAAGGCGTGGGGACAGGCCTGAAGACAAAAATCAACGTAAACCTGGGAGTTTCAGGGGACTGCAGGGATTACACGATGGAAATGCAGAAAGTTGACATGGCTCTGAAGTTCGGGGCGGAGGCAATTATGGACCTGAGCAATTACGGAAAGACCAACACCTTCCGCAGGCAGCTCCTTGAAAAATCCACGGCAATGATCGGAACGGTTCCTATGTACGACGCAATCGGATATCTGGAGAAAGACCTTATGGAGATCACGCCCCAGGATTTCATGAGGGTAGTCCGTGCCCATGCTGAGGAGGGGGTGGATTTCATGACCATACATGCGGGAATCAACCGCAGGGCAGTGGAAGCATTCCGCCGCAGCGGCAGAAAGATGAACATCGTTTCCCGTGGCGGATCCCTTCTTTTTGCATGGATGGAGATGACAGGAAATGAAAATCCATTTTTCGAATTCTATGACGACGTCCTGGAAATACTCCGCGAATACGACGTTACCATCAGCCTGGGGGATGCCCTTCGTCCGGGATGCATCAGCGACAGCACCGATGCAGGCCAGATAGGCGAGCTGATCGAACTGGGTCACCTTACAAAACGCGCATGGGAAAAGGATGTCCAGGTAATCGTTGAAGGCCCGGGTCATATGGCGCTCAACGAAATCGCGGCAAACATGGCGCTCCAGAAACGCCTCTGCCACAACGCACCGTTCTATGTACTGGGACCTCTTGTGACAGACATCGCACCGGGATATGACCATATCACTTCGGCAATCGGAGGAGCAATCGCGGCTGCAAGCGGCGCTGATTTCCTCTGCTATGTGACGCCTGCTGAACATCTGCGTCTTCCGGACATTAATGACGTAAGGGAAGGGATTGTGGCAAGCAAAATAGCTGCCCATGCGGCAGATATTGCAAAGGGAATTCCGAACGCAAGGGATATCGACGACAGGATGGCAGAGGCCCGCAACGATGTTGACTGGGATAGAATGTTCGACCTTGCGATCGATGGAGAAAAGGCGAGGGACTACTTCGAAAGCATGCCTCCTGAAGACAAGCATACCTGTTCCATGTGCGGAAAAATGTGCGCCATGAGAACGACGAAGATGATACTTGAAGGGAAGAAAGTGGAACTCTACGCAGCGCAGTAAGAAATAGTCTCGAATCGTGACTGATGGTGACAGAGAGCATTTCAAGGGAAGGGAAATAAAAGGGCATGATTATGGAAAATGAAAAAGCAGTAAAAGCAGAAAGTGCAGCAAAAACAGTAAAAGCGGCAAAAGCAGAAAGTACAGAAAAACCAGTAAAAGCAGAAAATGATGCAAAACCAGCAAATGCAATAACCGGAGAAGTGGCAGCTATGCTGACCGAATTAAGGAACAGGGTGCCCCTTGTGCACTGCATCACAAACTACGTGACAGTCAACGACGTGGCAAACGCCCTGCTGGCAATCGGGGCATCGCCAATCATGGCGGATGATATTGAAGAAACAGCAGATATTACAGCAATTTCCTCGGCTCTTGTCATCAATATCGGAACCCTGAACAAGCGCACCATCGCATCCATGACAGCATCGGGGAAAAAAGCGAATGAGCTTGGAATCCCGGTGGTTTTCGATCCGGTGGGGGCAGGCGCCTCGAGGCTGAGGAATGAAACTGTAAAAGCCATTCTCGATGAAGTGAAGATTTCCGTAATCCGCGGAAACCTGTCCGAGATTTCCTTTGTGGCAGGGCTTGAGGTTTCAACAAAGGGCGTCGATTCTTCCGAAGCGGATGAGAAAAATGATGCAGCAGAGGTCGCAAAGGCAGTTGCTAAAAGACTGGGATGCGTGGCGGCAATCACAGGTGTAGTGGACATCATAACTGACGGCAGCAGGCTGGTCAGAATCAAAAACGGGAACAGGATGCTTTCCAAAGTAACGGGAACGGGATGCGTATCAACAGCCCTGATTGGAGCATTTGCAGGAACCGGTGAAGACTTCCTGGTTGCCGCAGCTGGAGGGGTTTCGGCAATGGCAATGGCTGGGGAGACGTCCTTTGAAAAGGCAGGACAGACCGGAACTGGCAGCTTCCATATGGGAATCATCGATGCACTCAGCAGGCTGGATGCAGATTCAGTCATGGCGCAGGCGGAGTTTGAGGAAGAGCAGCTGGAGGAAGAGCTGCTCAGGGAAGAGCAGGCCTGCTGATTTTGCAAGTTGTGTTCATAATCTGTGACGATGAAGGACATAGTCCTGAATGGCTAAAGGGCAGGTTCAACGATAACCGGGAGGTGAGAAAATGCAGAAAGAAAACATAGACTACACATTATACCTCTGCACGGACAGGGAACTCATGTCTGTCGAAACGATTGAGGAGTCCGTGGAGCAGGCCATCGCAGGAGGGTGTACCGTGGTGCAGTTACGGGAAAAGGACTGTTCGTCCCTTGATTTCTACCTGCTGGCCGGGAGAGTCAAGGAAATTACCGACAGATACGGGGTTCCGCTGATCATAAACGACAGGGTCGACATCGCAATGGCTGTGGATGCTGAAGGAGTCCATGTGGGGCAGAGCGACCTGCCGATGGGGCTGGTCAGGAAAATGATCGGCAGGGATAAGATACTGGGCGTTTCAGCTCACAATATCGCGGAGGCCGTTGAAGCATGCCGGGCAGGGGCCGACTACCTTGGCGTCGGAGCCATATTTTCGACATCGACGAAAAAGGATGCTGCGGTCGTAGGAATTGATGAACTGAAACGGATCAGGGAGGCCGTTGACGTTCCGATCGTGGCAATCGGAGGCATACACAGGGAAAACATAGAAGTGTTCAAAGGGTTCGGACTTGACGGACTGGCAGTGGTTTCGGCAGTGGTAGCCCAGGTGGATATCGCAGAGGCTGCAGCCGAGCTTGTAAGAAGATTCAGAAGCTGACATGCTTGGGAGTATGTATGCATAGATGATATTGAAACACAGAGGTAATTGTTCAGAACCCCAGTCTCGCGAGGTGTTTTTATGCTGAATTTGCATAAAAACCCGAGACATGCCTGCGCCAAATTGCTGATTTTGCAATTTGTGTGCATCATCTGTGACTATGAAGGACGTAGTCCTAAATAGTTACACACAGAGAATGACATGCTGGGGAGTATGTACATAGACAGGCATGGGGGAGGGTCGGTTGCAATGTTTTGATCATAAGGGCATTTAACAGCAATGCCGATCCAAACGGAATACAGCAGCGATCCCGTTCATGTTGACAATAAAATATGCCGGAACTACAATGAGAGTAATAAGAAACTTTCATTGTGGTTCCGTTTTTTTTATCTCAATGGTATTCGTCAATTTGCACAGCTTTCGAGAAGGAGGACGTCATACAAAACATGTTGATTCGCAACGCGCTCTCGCTTAGATGAAGACGTAGTGGTACGTAGGGCCGCAGAATACGCGACCCAAGTACCAACGCCTTCATAAAGTTGCTCATCAATTCATGTTTTGTATGACTGTTCTACAGCTGGCGACTGTGCAAATTGACGAAGCCGAGGTTTACGATGTTCTTTCGACATGGAGGTGAGTTGAAATATGGATACAGTCGAAATAACCAGGCTTTCAAAATATTCCTGGTTCGAAATAAAATACCACGGACGGATCATTCATTTCGATCCAGGCTATGCAGGTTATTTTGAAAACCAGAAGATTTCGGAAAAAGAGTTCGAGCAGAAGGCGGATCTTGTACTGATATCGCATTTCCATAAAGATCATCTTCAGCCCGAGGCGTTGAAAAGAATAACAGGTCCGGAAACGAAAATAATCGCTTCATTGAACTGCGCGGACAGGCTTGAAAAAGGCGCGGTGCTGGTAAAGCCGGGGGATGTTATTGAAATAGGAGCAGGCGTCATGGTACATGCGGTAGATGCCTACAATACCCCCGAGGGGCATTCAACGAAAAAATTTCATCACAGAGGCGAATGCGTCGGATATGTACTGGACCTTGATGGCATGAGAATATATTTTGCCGGAGATACTGACTTTATTCCGGAAATGAGAAAGATTGCTGATGTGGACATAGCATTTCTGCCGGTTGGAGGAACATTTACCATGGACATGGGAGAGGCTGCATGTGCTGTGGCTGCAATCAGGCCGCGGTTTGCTATCCCGATGCATCAGCTCCAGGCAGAACTGGATGATTTTAAGAAAGAATCAGGAATCAGGCCGGAAACAGAAATCATTACATTAAAGACCGGAGAGAGGAAGCTGCTATGCGGGAAAAAATGAGGAATTTAGGCTTTACGGAGGGCATTTTAAAAGAGGCAGAAAAATACGAAGGTCTCCATCCGGCGAGGATTACTGCCCAGTATAAAGACATGTACAAGGCTGCCACGGCAGATGCGGAGCTGCTTGCTGAGGTTTCGGGCAGATTCCGCTATGAGTCGTCGGATGAAATGTTGAATTTTCCGGCTGTGGGCGATTTTGTAATGATCGACAGGAATGAGGCTGACAGGGGAAATGCAATCATTCATGCGATCCTGCCGCGTAAAAGCATCTTTATCAGAAAGGCTGCAGGAACGGGCCATGAAATCCAGGTGGTTGCTGCAAATATCGATACTGTCTTCCTTTGCATGTCTCTCAATAAGGATTTCAACCTCAGGAGGCTGGAGAGGTATCTTTCGATTGCCTGGGACAGCGGGGCGGTACCGGTCATCATTCTGACGAAAGCAGACTTGTGCCCAGACCTAGAGGCAAAGCTTCAGGAGATAGCGGAGTCGGCAGCAGGCGTTGATGTGGTGGTAACGTCAGGAATGACCGATGACGGATACAAGGCAGTTCTGAAATACATAACTCCCGGGAGGACCGTTGCATTTATGGGCTCGTCGGGAGTAGGAAAATCAACCCTCATAAACAGGCTGATGGGCGGAGAAGTCATGGAAACCAGAGAAATCAGAAGGGATGACAAAGGCAGGCATGCGACCACCAGGCGTGAGCTGATGGTCCTTCCAACGGGCGGCGCCGTCATCGACACGCCGGGAATGCGGGAACTGGGAGTGGAGAGCGTAAATCTGGCCAAGACATTCGCAGATATAGACGAGCTGGCAGAAAAATGCAGGTTCCGCGACTGCAGCCATGAAACCGAGCCAGGCTGCGCCGTAAGAAAGGCAATAGAAGAAGGGGAACTTACGGAGGAGCGCCTCGCCAGCTACAGAAAGCTGAAGAAAGAGGCAAAATACGAGGGACTCAGCTCAAGACAGATTGACAATGAAAAGACGACCGAGATGTTTGCGGAATTCGGCGGAAGAAAGAATGCAAGGGATTATGTAAAAGGGAAAAAGAAGGGCAGTTAGAAACTGCGGCTGGTTATTCAGGAACAGGCAATGTCTTTTCCGGAGGTGGGCATATGAATTATGTACTTTCAGATATCCATGGCAGGTACGATCTCTATGAAAAAATGCTCGAAAAGATAGATTTAAAAAGCTTTGACAGCCTTTACATCATAGGTGACGTGATAGACCGGGGACAGGACGGAATCAGAATCCTGCTGGACATCATGAGCCGCAACAATATAGTGCTGATCATAGGCAACCACGAGGACATGATGTACAAGGCAATCAGGCAGGGCTTCAGCTGTGACTGCAAGGGAGACATCCTGCTTACTGCAGAGTCTGCACTATGGCTCTACAACGGAGGACGGACGACCCTGAACAGCTATTTGAGGCTGGGCAGGGATGAACAATCCAAAATCCTGGAATACCTGAAAACATGCCCTGTCTGTATTCCACAGCTGAAGGCTGGAGACAGGAAGTTTTATCTGGTTCATGCCTTTCCATCAGGCCAGCTGAAGGAGGGGCAGCATCTGTATGGGGATTACGTGGATGATAACGAGCTTCTCCATGAACTTCTGTGGAAAAGGCTCGCATATTCCAATGGAAACTGGGATACATTCAATCTGCCGGAGGGCACGGAGGCGATAATCGGACACACGATTACGGCTTATTTTGAACCAGGGGAAAGAAATAGCGAAGACGGGTGCCGGATCTTTTTTGGAAAATCTTTTATCGCAATGGACTGCGGAGCCGGCCGGGGCGGCAGCATGGCAAGGCTTGGATGCCTGAGGCTCGAAGACAGGAAGGAATTTTACGTATCGTGATGACGGTGGGAACATATAGAAATGCAGCAAAGTGGAAACAAGGTTGTGAGCAGGCAGCGTAAGCGGATTGCGAATATCCGCTTTGACAGAGAGGGGTATGACTATGCCATTTGAAATAATAAGGGATGACATCACAAAAGTGAAGGCCGATGCAATCGTGAATGCGGCTAATACGGGACTGAAGATGGGAGGAGGCGTCTGCGGGGCGATTTTCCATGCGGCCGGAGCCCGGGAACTCCAGGCTGAGTGCGATAAAATAGGCGGATGCGCCACCGGACAGGCAGTCATAACGAAGGGTTATAAGCTGCCTGCGAAATATGTGATCCATACCGCCGGCCCTGTATGGCAGGGAGGAAGCCGCAATGAAGCCAGTCTTTTGGCAGACTGCTATAAGAACTCTCTGGCACTGGCGGCTGAAAACGGATGCGAGTCCATTGCATTTCCGCTGATTTCTTCTGGCATCTACGGCTATCCCAAGGACCAGGCGCTGCAGATAGCGGTTTCAAGCATCGGGGAATTTCTGCTTCACAACGATATGATGGTGTATCTGGTGGTTTTCGATAAAAAGGCGGTTGTCCTGAGCGGGAAGCTTTTTGCATCCATCAGCAGCTATATTGACGACCGCTATGTGGAAGAGCATTTTTATGACAGGGGCAGGAACCAGGCTGATGAAAGTTCAGGAGACAATCAGACAGGGGTGTCAGCATCCTGGTCTGCGGCACCGGGGTCTACAGCTGCGGAGGCTGCAGGGGATGTTCGTGACATGAGCTGCCATGAGGAGACTGAAGATTTTTCTGCTGACGGTCCCCTGGCTGAAGGTTTTTCAGCCGCCGGTTCCCAATCAGAAGAAACAGGTTCGTATGATGATGAAAACTATTTCGAAGGCCACGATATCCGGGATATGCTGGTGCGCCAGGAAAAAAAATACGCAAGCCATGAATATCATCCGGGAGCTGACAGAGTGGCGGAAACAGCAGCCGGCTACGACGGCATGTTCGCAAAAAAGAAGCGAAGCCTTGAGGATGTCATGTCACAACTAGAGGAACCTTTTTCCAAGGCGCTTATCCGCCTGATCGATGAAAAGAACAGGACGGATGTGGAGACCTACAAAAAAGCCAACATCGACAGGAAGCTGTTTTCGAAAATCAGGAATGATGCGGAATACAGGCCGAGCAAGCCTACTGCGGTCGCCCTTTCTATCGCCCTTGAACTGAACCTGGACGAGACGAAGGATCTGCTTGCGCGCGCCGGATACAGCCTTTCCCACTGCAGCAAATCGGACCTGATCATCGAATATTTCATCGGCCAGAACAACTACAACATCCACGAGATAAACGAAGCGCTGTTCGCCTTCGACCAGGACCTGCTGGGTGCCAGGTACCAATGACATTGGTACCTGGTACTGTTAACAAAATATGAACAAAATGAGAATATAATGTGAACAAAAAGGTGTCGGGTACTGATGTGCCAGGCACCTTTTTGGCATATAAAATGAAAATCAGCTTATATATAAAATGTCGCCTCCGAAGCGACCTCTCAAAACCACATATCTGCTATTATAACAGTGTAAACAGAAGCTGCAGGAGCATAACTGAAAAAATGCATACCGCAGCCGACGGACATCAGAAAAGAAAAATGGGGGATATGGATATGAAGAAAGATCTGACGGAACTGATATTTATTCTTGACAGGAGCGGCTCCATGGCGGGGCTCGAAAGCGATACGATCGGTGGATATAATTCCATGCTCGAGAGACAGAAAAAAGAAGACGGCGAGGCAATCGTGACTACGGTCCTGTTCGACGACCGGTACGAGCTCCTCCAGGACAGAATCAGCCTCAGGGGCATCGCACCTATAACCGATGAGGAATATTATGTGAGGGGGACAACTGCGCTCCTGGATGCAATCGGAAAAACAATCAATAAAATCGGGAATGTGCAGAAGCATACAGGTGCTGAAGAACGTGCGGAAAGGGTCCTGTTTGTGATCACTACTGACGGGATGGAAAATGCAAGCCGCGAATTTTCTTATGAAAAAATCAGAAGCATGATTGAAAACCAGAAGACGAAATACGGCTGGGAATTTATTTTCATGGGGGCTAATATTGATGCGGCTGCCACCGCTGACCGGTTCGGAATCGACAGGGATATGGCAGTCGATTACCATGCTGATGAGGAAGGCGTAAGCCTGAACTTTAAGGTACTCAGCAGCACGGTAGCGAGCTTTCGATCTGGAAACAGGCTCGATGCCAGCTGGAAAGAGGAAATCGAGAGGGACTATCAGAAACGCGGCAGCAAAAAAGGAAAATAGGTAACTGTTAAGGCTTGCTGAAGGTGGACGTGATCACACTGTGGGGGCAGGCCGATCTGCACTTCCCGCAGCGTATGCAGTCGAGGCTGTTTGGGTTCTCGTGAACCGGAATGTCCATGGGACATGCCGACTGGCAGACTTTGCATTTCGTGCATTTGGCACTGTCCAGTTTATAGCGGTAAAGGGCAATGGGGTTGAAGAAGCTGTAGATTGCCCCAAGCGGACAGAGATATCTGCAGAAAGGCCGGTATATGATGACGGAAAGCATAATCAGTGCAATCAGGATCATACTTTTCCATGCAAAGAGCCAGCCAATGACGGAGCGTATTTCTGGATTGACGATAGCAAGGGGCCAGCCCCCCATCAGTGTCCCCGAGGGGCAGATATATTTGCAGAACCATGGATCGGAAGCCCCGTAAGCATCTACCGCAAACAAGGGAAGCAGGATTACAAAAACGGCCAGAATGAAGTATTTGACCAGTCTGAGGTATCGGTCTCCCGGAAGTTTGCGGATTTTTTTTATAAAGGGTATCTTATGCAGCAGGTCCTGAAAAAGGCCGAAGGGGCAGAGCCATCCGCATACGAACCTGCCCAAAAAGGCTCCTATAGCCAGAAGGAACCCGATTATGTAGAAGGAGAGCTTGCTTCCCCTGTTATTCAGGGATGCCTGAAGGGCGCCTACCGGACAGGAGCCGAGGGCCCCAGGGCAGGAGTAGCAGTTGAGCCCCGGAAAACAGGCGGATTTCAGATTTCCCGTATAGATTTTGCCTTCCAGGAAGCCGATGAGGTACCCGTTGCTGAGAGCAGTGAAAGCTGTCTGTACCCACAGCCGCCGGTTCTGAATAAACTTATGAAATAACGTTCTTTTTCTTTTTTCAGCCAATTCCAACACACTCCAGACATATGCGGGTCGCCTTGTTAAGGAGGACCATAAGCTCGCCGCGGTATATTCCGGCTGCCATCATGGCGACGCCGAGAATCATCAGAAGCAGGGAAGCTGTGCTTTTCTGCTTCACCATTCTATTTCACCTCTTCAAGAACTGCATCAATGGCTTCTATCCACTGGTCTTTTTCCATGGAGCCTATGACAGTGTCGATAATGCTTCCATTTTTATCAATGAAGATTGTATAAGGTATGCTTGTAACCGTATTGAGGTGGATATCCATGAGATCATCGGATGGAAGGAGATGAAGATAATCGGCTCCTGTTTTGCCTATAATATCATCTGCTTCTGCCAGGATTGACGGGGAGAAACTGCCGTCCCGGTTGCGGGCATCGATGACAACCCCGATGATCTGCACGCCCTTGTCTGCATATTCCGTTGAAAGTTCCCCGAGGTATGGCATCTCGCGGATGCATGGAGAGCAGAAGGTTCCCCATACGTTCATGATAGTCAGATCATATCCTGTGAGGATGTCCTGGGTCACCGTATTCCCATCCAGGTCTTCAGCCGTGAAAGACTTGAATTCGCCAGTCAGTCCGGCAGCGGTATCGCTGTCATCGGACGAGGAGCCATTCTCCCCGGTGCCTTCGGCAGTTTCTTCTGAAGAAGCGATGATTTCCTTCGTTTCAGTGCTGTTTTCTTTGCTGTTTCCCGTGCATGCAGTGATGGATAAGATCATGGCTGCGGCAAGGGGGATTAGTATATATTTTTTCATAGATAGCAACTCCTTTTCTGATTTTCTGCTGCCAATACTTCATACAGAAGCAAACCCTGCATGAAAGGCGTGAATGTGAATCATATACTGTAAACATAAAGAACGGGGGCTGTTTTGTCAAGTGATTAAGTCACGGTTGAAGCCAAAGTCTTGTTATATTATTCACCAATGCGTAATTGGAGACCTTGACAAAATCATCATCAGGGTGTACTCTCTAAATATACACCCCCAGGGGGTATCTAAAAGGAGTGATCTTATGCACCAGAAATTCAATGTAGTGGGTATGACATGTGCATCCTGCTCGGCCAATGTGGAAAAGGCCGTAAAAAAGCTGAATGGTATTGAAGAAGTAAACGTCAACCTGCTTTCAAACTCCATGACGGTGGATTACAGGGAAAATGAAATAGACAGCAGTACGATTATCAAGGCGGTCGAAGCTGCAGGCTATGGGGCTTCCGTATTTGTAAAAGAAGCAGACAAGACAGACAAAACGGAGAAAAAGGACAAGGTGAAGGAGGAGCTTGAGGAAATGAAGGTCAGGATCAGGGTCTCATTTTTGTTCCTGATTCCGCTGCTCTACGTCTCCATGGGGCATATGCTGGGCCTGCCCCATCCGGAGTGGCTCATGGGCAGCGAAAATGCCCTGACATTCGCATTCCTTCAGTTTCTGCTTACGCTTCCCATCGTCTATGTAAACCGGAAATATTACAGGAACGGCTTCAAGGCGCTTGCCCACAGGCTGCCGAATATGGATTCCCTGATTGCCATTGGTTCGGGAGCCGCTATGGTTTATGGGATTTTTGCGATTTTCAGAATCGGCACCGGACTTGGCCATGGGGATCTTGAAATGGTCGGGATGTACAGAATGGATCTGTATTTTGAGTCAGCTGCGATGATACTTACCCTGGTTACCTTCGGGAAATACCTGGAAGCGAAATCAAAAGGAAAGACTTCGGAAGCTATTTCAAAACTGATAGACCTTGCACCAAAGACGGCAGTCGTACTGAGGACCGGCGAAGCCGGGGGGAAAGTTATGGCATGCGGGATTTCCGGCAATGGAGAAGCAGGTTCTGACTGTCAGATTCCAGTAGAAGTCGAAATTCCCGTCGAAGATGTCAGGATAGGCGATATCGTGGTGGTCAGGCCGGGACAGAGCATTCCCGTCGACGGAATCATAATCGAAGGAAGCTCCACCGTCGACCAGTCAGCCCTTACAGGGGAAAGCATCCCGGTGGAGAAGCATGAAGGCGACAGGGTAGTGGCTGCCACCATGAATAAATCAGGATACTTTAAATTCAGGACCGAAAAGGTTGGTGAGGATACCGCTTTCGCCCGTATTATCCAGCTGGTAGAGGAAGCGGGATCGTCAAAGGCTCCGATTGCAAAGCTTGCTGACAAAATCAGCGCCATATTCGTGCCTGTTGTTATGGCAATCGCATTGATATCCGCAGCGGCCTGGATGATTGCCGGGCAGACCTTTGAATTTGCCCTCTCAACGGGGATCGCAGTACTGGTCATTTCCTGTCCCTGTGCCCTGGGTCTGGCAACGCCGGTAGCCATCATGGCGGCAACAGGAAAAGGAGCTCAGAACGGCATCCTGATCAAATCGGCGGAAGCCCTTGAAATACTACATGAAGTGGACACTATCATTCTGGACAAGACCGGCACCATTACAAGTGGAAAGCCTGAGGTTACGGATATTCTGACAGCCGGCGGAATGGGACTGGAAGAGTTTATGACTATTGCGGCATCCATTGAGAAGCCGTCAGAACACCCTCTTTCAGAAGCTGTCGCACTTAAGGCTGAGGAAATGGGACTGGTCCTGAAAAATGCAGAACGATTCGAAGGGATACCGGGCAAGGGGATTTCAGCCTATATTGACGGAAAAAAATATACAGCGGGAAATGCAGCCCTCATGAAGGAGCAGCATGCGGATCTGAGTATAATGCCGGAAAACAGCGCGAAGAATGCGGAATCCTGGGAAGCCGCAGCTGACAGGCTTGCTCGGGAAGGAAAGACGCCCCTTTATTTTGCCTGCGAGGGCCAGATTATCGGAATGATCGCTGCGGCAGATGTCATCAAGCCTTCCAGCGCATCTGCAGTAAGGGAAATGAAAGCCCTGGGCCTTAAAGTAGTCATGCTTACAGGAGACAATATAAAAACAGCTGAAGCCATTGGAAAGCAGCTTGATCTGGACGGAGTCGCAGCTGAAGTGCTTCCGGAGGATAAGGAAAGAGAAGTACGAAGGATCCAGGAAAAGGGCGGGAAGGCCGCCATGGTCGGAGATGGAATCAATGACGCACCGGCTCTCGTAAGAGCGGATGTGGGAATAGCAATAGGAGCAGGTACTGATGTGGCAATCGAGTCGGCTGATGTGGTGCTGATCAAAAGCGATCTTCTGGATGCGGTAACGGCAATCCGGCTGAGCAGGGCTACCATAAGGAATATCCGCCAGAACCTTTTCTGGGCATTTTTCTACAACATTCTCGGAATCCCTCTTGCAGCCGGATTGTTCTACCTGCCTTTTGGAATTAAGCTGAGTCCCATGTTCGGAGCAGCGGCAATGAGCCTGAGTTCTGTATTCGTGGTATCGAATGCCCTGAGACTGAGATATTTCAAGGCGAGCCAGCAGTAAGGCAAGTAAATGAAGCTTTGACTATGAAGGAAATAGTCCTGAATAGTTACCCAAACTTCATGGATCAGAAAAGAAACAGGAAATCCCCCACATTTGCTTTTTGAAGGCAAATGTGGGGGATTTCTTATAGATTACATATTGCAGCTGTCCAGCCATACCGGCTGAATGTTGTGCTGCATTATTCCTGCGCTTTTTCCCATGCCGCAATATAATCGGCAAGCTGATCTTCCATGACCGGTATTCTGGTACCCTGGGCACCACAGTTTAGGCATTTGTCATTTTTGAATCCCTGATCAGGGCATTTGTCCACGACCTCCTGGTCGCAGCCATAATTGCCGCATTCCGTGCAGTAGAAAATCGGATTCTTGCATGGATGGCCAGCTCTGAGGCCACGGCAGGTTGCAACATTGGCCTTTTCCTCTTCGGTCATTTCTAAATGACGTTTCTGGTTGAGACGTAGTCCGCGTTTCCACGAGGTATTGTTAGGAGGTATTTCTGGCATAATAATCACTACCTTTCATAGAAGTAAGTCTTACAAACTACAAGTTAATCATGATCAGTACATAAACCAGCCGCAAAGAATAACGATGCTGTTGATTTGTTTTATGTGCTAATTGTAACATAGGAATGAATTAACTGCAACTAAAGTGTGAAAATGGTTATTGTCAGAAATAATAGCATGTTACTGTTCACTCTGTGACCAGTAACATGCTATGCGATGCACAGAAATGGTGCCAGGCAGTCTAGGAAGTTTTCCGTCCCAGGTTCGTTGAAAGAATCAGGTTAAGTACGATTCCAACAAGGGCAGCTGTTGCAATGGCTGGAAATTCCCTGCCAAACATAGGGATCATTCCGCCTTCGAAATTGAAGCTTCCGCCAAGTCCTAAAATAAGGATAACTGCTATTACAGCAAGATTTTTAGCATCGAACATGTCGATTTTTCTATCCATCATGATAGCAATACCCTGGGCTGCAATGATACCGAAGAGGTAGATGGAAAGCCCTCCGATTACAGCAGTCGGGATTGAATATACAAGGTTGATCAGCGGCGTAAAGCAGGAGATGATCATTGTGATGATGGCCGCAGTCATGAGAACTGAAACGGAAAAGATTTTTGATATCGCCATGGCGCTGATATTCTCGCCGTAGTTTGTTCCGGCAGGTCCGCCGATCAGACCAGAAACGATATCGCCGATGCCATCGCCAATCAGGTTTATGCCTAATTTTCCATCCAGGTCATATGTTTTTTTGGAACCTTTTTTTCTTGCCAGATCATTTACGTATATATCCAACTGGAAAATATGCGCCGTAGATTCAGGTATTGTAGCAATTGCGATTGGCATGATTGCTGCAACAGCCGCAAAGGAAGGCTTAGGGAAGGTAAAAACAGGGATGCTTACGATGCTGCCTGTATCGATGGTATTGAAATTCATGAAAGGAACTCCGGTAATAGCACCAATTATGGCAGCCGCAATATAGCCGGTGAAAAGACCGAACAGTATGGGCAGCTGGCTTAATTTCCCTTTCAGATAGACCGAGTATAGTATGGTTGAAAGCAGTGTGATGACAGCTACGACCCATGCCATATCTACGGCAACAGAAGTAAGGGCTTCCGGCGTATTGGAAGGAACTGCCGATGCATTTGAAAGCGCATTGGCGGAAAGAGAAAGACCGATAATAATGGCGATGCTTCCCGTTACAGTAGGCGGAAGAACTTTTTCAATGGTGTCCTTGCCACAGCGTTTGATAATCATGCCGGCCAGAATAGAAACAAAACCGGACATAACGATACCGAACTGAGCCGTTGAAATCTTGTCGTTCAGGCTGTAGGCAGCGAATGCGTCTGCACTCATGATAGAGGCGATCGCCGCTATGTAGGAAAAGCTGGAGCCATAGTACAATGGGATTTTTCTTCCGGTTACCAGCAAGAAGGCCAGAGTGGAAAGGCCGCTGGCGAAGATTGTTGTGGATACGTGGAAACCTGTTATTAAGGCAACCAGGACAGTTGCAGGGAACATAACTACAATCTGCTGAAGGGCAAAAAGAAGCAATTCGATAAATGGTGGACGCTCATCGGGAAGATAACCGATGGTCTGATTTTGTGTTGACATATGTGAGTACCTCCTAAGGATTTTCGCGACTGTTATCATGCGAATTTTCTTTATTTTGACACAAATAGAACCCTTTGTAAAGGATAACATCAGCCATTCAAGTTTGAGTTTAGGGGCTGATAAAGCGAGTTGTCATGCATTGGATGGTGTGATAGAATGAAGTCAGAATCAAGTCCTTTTATAAGTCTTGTGAAACGCAGAATTCATGTACTGAAGCCTGGGTTCAGACAGGCAGAAGCAGGTAGTTGAAGCGGTGAATCCGCTCACACCATAAATGGGGGCTGAAATTATGAACGGAAAAATGATTTTAACTGCGGCGGTAATGCTGGTCTACCTGGCATTTCTTCTTCCCATTTATATCATCAGGGAAGAAAGGGAAGGGCTGATAAAGGCAGGCGGATCCAAGCTGGCTTTGTCTGCAGCATTCTGTGCGGTAGGAATGTGGGGAATAGTCAGCCAGGGCGGAGATACGTTTTCCCTGCTTGTATTTGCAGGGCTGTTATGTTCTCTGATCGGCGATTATTACCTGATCTTTATCAACGAACATGAGAAAAAGTTTCTGAATGGCATCATGAGCTTTGGAACAGCACAAATTCTCTATATTGCTGCCCTGGCGGGCAGGGGAGGGTTTAGGGCCTGGGAATTCATAATTGCTGCGGCATTGATTGCTGCCGTGGTTGTTGCAAAATCCCTTCTGAAGTTGAGTTTTGGAAGGATGGAACTGCCCCTTTCGGTCTATACAGTATTGCTCATTTTTATGGCAGTCAGGGCGGGTTTTTATTGGTATAGCATGGAGGGGGCGGAAATTTCGGCAGGCCTGTTTTTTACAGGGGCAGTTCTTTTTCTTCTGTCGGATATATCGCTGGGTCTGTGGAAGTTTTTCAGACCGGCCCCCCTGTTTCGAAATCTTGTTGCAATGTGTTATTTTACAGGGCAGATCATGATTGCTTTTTCTGTGGTTTACCACTGACAGGAAGGAGATGTTTTAATGTCGCTGGTGCATGCATTTTTAGTTCCTCATCCGCCGCTGATCATACCGGGGGTCGGAAGAGGACAGGAAAAAAAGATTCAGAAGACAATTGATGCCTACGATGAAGTGGGCAGGAGAATTGCAGAAATCAAGCCTGATACGATTATCATAACCACTCCCCATTCGATCATGTACTCAGATTATATCCATATTTCTCCTGGAAAACATGCTTCGGGAGATTTTGGAGATTTCGGAGCGCCAGGGGAACGTTTTGAAGCCGACTACGATACGGATTTCGTAAACAGCCTGACGGCCCTTGCAGAGCGTGAAGGAATAGAAGCCGGCACTATGGGGGAGAAGAAGAAAGCCCTTGATCATGCAACTATGGTGCCGCTCCATTTTGTAAATAAGCATTACAGCGGATACAAGCTGGTGAGGATATCCCTTTCAGGCCTGTCTCCGGTTACCCATTACCGTTTTGGAAAATGCATTGCCAGGATTGCAGCAGAGAACGGTAAAAAAATCGTGCTCATAGCAAGCGGCGATCTGTCCCATAAGCTTGCAGAAGATGGTCCATACGGTTTTACGGCCGCTGGCCCTGTCTTTGACAGGCAGATCTGTGAAATTGTTGAAACAGGAAATTTCCTGCGCCTACTCAGCTTTGATGAGGGGTTCTGTGATGAGGCAGCTGAATGCGGACTCCGATCCTTTATCATAATGGCTGGTGCTCTGGATGGAAAATCAGTAAAGAGTGAACTGCTTTCCTATGAGGGCCCCTTTGGAGTCGGATACGGGGTAGGTGCCTTTACGGTTACCGGGAAAGATGAGGACCGTCATTTTGATGAAATTTATGAAAAGGATGAAGGAGAACGGATTCGTGCTTTGAAGTCGGATGAAGATGCGTATGTACGACTTGCAAGGAAGACTCTGGAAACCTATATAAAGGAGCACAGAAAAATCAGAAAGCCCGAGGGGCTGGAACCGGGGCTTTCAGAAGAGAGAGCCGGAGTTTTCGTGTCCCTGAAGATGCATGGAAAACTGAGGGGATGCATAGGCACCACAAGCCCGACCACAGGGAGCATTGCAGAGGAGATCATCCAGAATGCCATAAGTTCAGGAATCGAAGATCCGAGGTTCAGCCCGGTAGAGGAATATGAACTGCCTTGGCTTGTCTACAGCGTGGATGTGCTAGGCAAATCAGAGCCGATCGTATCTCTGGATGAACTGGATATAATACGCTACGGAGTAATCGTGTCTGCGGGAGGCCGCAGGGGGCTTCTCCTCCCTAACCTGGAGGGAGTGAACACGCCTGAGGAGCAGGTGAGCATAGCGCTTCGGAAAGCTGGTATATCCCCTGAAGAACATTATGAGATGGAGAGATTTGAGGTAGTCAGACATAAATAAACAGAAACACGCTGCATACCAGGAGGACTTCCTAGTATGCAGCGTGTCTTTTTTTTATAGGATTATTGTGTCAAAAACCCTCTTGTAACGTTCGACTTCATCAATTTGCACATTCGCCCTCCAACACGCAGTGATGCAAAACATGGCTTAATGAGCAGTTTTATGAAGGCATTAACATTAGACAGCGTATTCTGGGGCCTTACGTACCCCTACATTTTCATTCAACATTCAGTGTCTTCAAGCTGCACATTCGCCCTCCAACACGCAGTGATGCAAAACATGATTCAATGAGCAGCTTTATGAAGACGTCGGCACTTAGGCCGCGTATTTTGCGGCCTTACGTACCGCTACGTCTTCATCTAAGCGAGAGCGCGCTGCGAATGAACATGTTTTGCATCACGTCCTATTTGTCAAAAACTGACGAATGCCATTATCTTATTCCTGGATTCCAGGGATTTTAGGAAGCTTTTCAAAAGCTTTTTCCAGCTCTTCGTCCGTAGGGATATAGTCGTTCATATTTCCGTTCAGGAATGCATCGTAAGCCATCATATCGAAGTAGCCGGTTCCTGTAAGACCAAAGAGGATGGTCTTGGCTTCTCCGGTTTCCTTGCATTTTAATGCTTCGTCGATGGCTCCGCGGATGGCATGCGCTGATTCGGGAGCAGGAAGGATGGTTTCGTGTTTTGCGAAGAAGGTAGCCGCTTCGAATACTTTTGTCTGTTCTACTGCAACGGCTTCCATGTACCCATCATGGTATAGTTTTGAAAGGATTGGAGACATTCCGTGGTATCTGAGTCCGCCGGCATGGTTAGCAGATGGCATGAAATCGCATCCAAGTGTATACATTTTTGCAAGAGGGGTGATTTTGCCAGTGTCACAGAAATCATATGCATAGCGTCCACGAGTAAGTGAAGGACAGGAAGCTGGTTCTACAGCGACTAATCTTGGGTTGGCTTTTCCGGTCAGCTTGTCCTGCATGTAAGGTGCGATGAGCCCGCCAAGGTTGGAACCGCCGCCTGCACATCCGATCACAACATCCGGATATTCACCGATGCTGTCCATTGCAATCTTTGCTTCAAGTCCGATGATCGACTGATGAAGCAGTACCTGGTTCAGCACTGAACCGAGGACGTATTTGCAGCCTTCTGTTGTAACTGCTTTTTCAACTGCCTCGGAGATGGCGCAGCCAAGGCTTCCCGAAGTGTCAGGATTTTCGGCTAAAATAGCTCTTCCGGCATTTGTTGTGTTGCTTGGGCTTGGGATGATTTTCCCGTCAAAAGTTTCAATAATCGCCCTTCTGAACGGCTTCTGCTCATAGGAGCATTTAACCATGTATACAGTCAGCGGGATGTTGTAGTAGCAGCATGCTTCCGCAAGTGCGGTTCCCCACTGTCCAGCGCCAGTTTCTGTCGTAAGGCTTGTAAGCCCCTGTTCTTTCGCATAGTAGGCCTGGGCAACTGCTGAGTTGAGCTTGTGGCTTCCTGATGTGTTGTTTCCTTCGAATTTGTAGTAGATTTTTGCAGGAGTTCCGAGTGCTTTTTCCAGGTTATAGGCTCTGATCAGCGGTGACGGACGGAACATTTTGTAGAATTCAAGAACCTCTTCAGGAATATCGATGTAGCGGGTCGTGTTGTCCATTTCCTGTTTTGCCAGTTCTGTGCAGAAAACAGGATATAAATCCTTAACGGTCGCAGGTTTTCCAGTAGCCGGGTTGAGCATTGGATCTGGAAGCTCTTTCATATCCGCACGAAGATTGTACCATTGTGTTGGCATCTGATCCTCGGTAAGGTAAATTCTGTGTGGTATTTTTTTGCTCATTTGTAAGTTCCCCTTTCGTGGTGTGGTTGGCTGATGTTTGCAAAATATAGTTTTGGCTATAAGAAAATGTGTTACCCGGAAGTAAGCGCTCACGGTCCTGTCAGCCGTTGGAAGACAGTCCCCCGCGGCAGCTGTAGAAAACCCGCTGCGCGAGTTTCCCACAGCTGTCGCGACGCTCGTCGCATGCATGTCTCCCTGCATGAGCCCTCTTGCAAGCAAGGGGCTCCTTTCGGAAGTCATGTATGCTCCTCGCTGTTCGCGCAAAAAGACTCTCATCCTAGTATTTCTACTGGGACAAAAGTCTTTCTCTTCTGCGGTACCACCCAAATTGGCCTGTTAAGCCCTCTCTGCCATGCACTTGTCATACATGTTCCATTGTTAACGGATGGAAATTCCGTCAGGTATTACTGGATTTCTGCTGGTGCACAAATCGTTCTTCCCGCCCTTATAAGCCCATTCAATATGTTCGTGCTGCTGTAGTTCCACCGTCTACTGCTCTCTGAATGCACTGCGTCATACCTACTATTCTTAATCATCGGTTTTTGCATATATATTATATGAATAAGTATAAATACACAAATGATGTTTGTCAACACGAAAATGGCTGGAATACGGAAAGATTCGCTGTTTTTTGCGCATCAATTGTTGTAGTGTATGAAGGAAGCAGTGATGCAAAACATGATTCAATGAGCAGCTTTATGAAGACGTTGGTAACTATTCCGGACTACGTCCTTCATAGTCACATATGATGCACACAAATTGCAGGAACTGCAATTTGGCGCATGCAGAACTCGGATTTTTATGCAAAAGCAGCCTAAAAACACCTCGCGTCACTGGCTCCTGAACATTCAAGCCACCACTACGTCTTCATCTAAGCGAGAGCGCGCTGCGAATGAACATGTTTTGCATCACGTCCTCACTTACGAAAGCCATTCAAATTGACGAATAATATTATGTGATCCTGTTGAACAAATGCTGCAATGGTGATATAATTAGCTGCTTTTTGGGGATTTATATTGGAAATACTGGTGTGGAAGCTGGAATTAAGAAGTTAAGACCAGCAAATGGAATGGTAAATTAAATATCATATAACAGGAAGAATTGTAGGATAAGTTATGAATGAATATACAACAAAAAATATACAAAATAAAATAGCGGAATTCGTAAAGAAGGAAACTGTATTATGCATAGCAGCAGCTCTGGCAGCTGTGTCGGCGGTGATTGTTCCGCCGTCCAGAGCATATCTTGGATATATTGATTTCAGGGTGCTGGCACTGTTATTCTGCCTTATGGTCGCGGTGGCGGGGTTTCAGAGTGTCGGTCTTTTCGAATTTCTGGCGGAAAAGCTTTTTGAAGGGATCGCAAACCTCAGGCAGCTGGTATCGATACTCGTATTCCTCTGCTTTTTTACAAGCATGTTCGTGACGAATGATGTGGCTCTGATTACCTTTGTGCCTTTTGCAATCATGATACTCACTATGGCTGGGCATGAAGACCGAATGATTTTCGTGATTGTGCTCCAGACGCTTGCGGCAAATCTCGGAAGTATGTTCACACCTATTGGAAATCCACAGAACCTTTACATTTTCGCAGTTTCCAAAATGTCGGTATGGAACTTCCTGAAGACGATGGCACCGGCGACCCTGGTGGCTTTTGCACTTCTTGCTGGAACGATCCTTTTTGTTAAAAGAGAGCCGATCAAAATAATGAAGAGGCACAGGGGGCGCATAGAAGGACGGCGAAGGCTTGCCGGATATGTGATTCTGTTCCTGCTCTGCATCGGTACCGTTGTTCATCTTGTCGATTACAGAGTGATGACGGCAATTGTCGTAGCAGCAGCTTTTTTCATGGACAGGAATCTTATAAAGAAAGCGGACTATTCCCTTCTTCTGACGTTTGCGGCTTTCTTTATATTTGTTGAAAATATAGGAAGCATAGATGCAGTGAATCATGCATTGAAACAGATGGTGGAAGGGCGTGTATTGATATCCGGCCTCATCATAAGCCAGGGAATCAGTAATGTTCCGGCGGCCATACTGCTTTCGGATTTTACTTCAGATTATAAAGACCTTCTTCTGGGTGTGAATATTGGAGGGCTCGGTACGCTGATTGCATCAATGGCAAGCCTGATTTCCTACAAATTATACAGCGGTACCCGGGGAGCCGACAGGAAAAAGTACCTTGGAATGTTTACAGGCCTCAATGTGGTCTATCTTCTGTTTTTTATGATAGTCATATGATTTGATACCAGGGTCCCAAGGCCAAGTGTTACAGGCTTGCATCAAAAAACATGACTTTAGGACCCTAAAACATGAGAAAGCAGACCGAACAAGGCGGATTTCGAATGTTTTTAGGATTGTGCGGGCACGAAGTACGCAATAATCCGCAGGTGTCATAAATTATGAGCATTCTCATGTTTTACTTGTAAAAAATCGCACAATTTGATAAAATAGAGAAAATAATTGCAAACTTTACAAGGGGGATGACGAATATGAAAGGCAATATAATTGTTGGACAATCAGGAGGACCTACCGCTGTTATTAATTCGAGTCTTGCAGGAGTCTACAAGACAGCAAAGGACAGGGGAGTAACAAAAGTTTATGGGATGCTGAACGGTATACAGGGATTTTTGGAAGAAAGGTACATTGATTTATCAGACTATATCAAAAATGACCTGGATATCGAACTGCTGAAGAGGACGCCATCAGCGTTTCTTGGAGCCTGCCGGTACAAACTCCCGGATATCCATAAGGACAAGGAGTTGTATGAAAAAATATTTGAGATCCTGAACAAGCTGGATATTGAATGTTTTGTCTATATTGGCGGGAACGATTCGATGGATACGATAAAGAAGCTTTCGGATTATGCAATCGTGACAGGACAGACCCAGAGGTTCATCGGTGTGCCAAAGACCATAGACAATGATCTGGCGCTCACGGATCATACACCGGGCTATGGAAGTGCAGCGAAGTATATCGGGACTGCAACCAAAGAAGTCATAAGGGACAGCATGGGACTTGTCTATAACAAGGGGCTTGTCACGGTCATTGAGGTAATGGGACGAAATGCCGGATGGCTCACGGGAGCGACGGCCCTGGCAAAAGGAGAAGACTGCGAAGGACCGGATTTTATATATCTTCCTGAGGTGATCTTTGACCTGGATAATTTCCTTGAAAAGGTTGGAAAACAGCTGGCTAAGAAAAAATCAGTCATTGCTGCCGTTTCTGAAGGGATCAAGATTGCAGACGGGCGCTACGTGTGCGAGCTGTCGGCAAATGTAGAATATGTGGATGCATTTGGTCACAAACAGCTTACAGGTGCGGCCAACTATCTGGCGAACAGGCTCAGTGAAAAGTTCGGATGCAAGACCCGTACGGTCGAACTCAGCACCCTGCAGAGAAGCGCAGCACATTTGTCATCCCTGGTTGATATCAACGAAGCTTTTCAGGTGGGAGGAGCAGCAGTGAAGGCTGCCGATGAGGGGGATACAGGAAAGATGGTCGTAATCGACAGGGTTTCCGATGATCCCTACCAGTGCTCAACAGGAATCTACGATGTACATAAGATTTCAAATGTTGAGAAAGTGGTTCCGAGAGAGTGGATTACCAAGGATGGCTCAAATGTGACAGAAGAATTTCTGGATTACGTGAGGCCCCTGATACAGGGAGATCTGGCACCGATAACCGTAGGCGGAATTCCGAGGCACCTGACCATGATCAGACATAAATAGAAAAACAGAATAGAAATAGCAGGGATATAAAAAAACACCCCGCTGCCATGGGAGACGCATCATTCAGATGGTCTTCCATGCGGCGGGGTGAGTTTGTTGTCAAAGGGTAACTATTCAGGACTCATCCTTCATAGTTAAAGAGGATGCACACAAATTGCAAAATCAGCAATTTGGCGCACGCATGTCTCAGGTTTTTATGCAAAATCAGCATAAAACACCTTGCGAAACAGGGGTTCTGAACAGTTACGTCCAAGGCTACAGAGCCTTTCCTTTCAGCACTACCTGCTTCAGGTTCAGGTCTTTGTCCATGAGGACTACATTTGCATACTTTCCAGGCGTTATGCTGCCGTATTCATCGTAGATTCCGATTTCTTTTGCAGGATTGACTGCTGCGCATTTTACAGCAGATTCCAGAGGAATGCCAAAAGAAACAGCGATTGTCATGCATTTAAAAAGGTTTGTGGCCGATCCGGCGATGGTACCATCCGCCAGAGTAGCCAGATTGCCTTTTACGTTCACTGCCTGTCCGCCCAGAGAATAAGTTCCGTCTGCCATGCCGGTAGCCATCATGCTGTCGCTGATCAGGATTACCCTGTCATCGCCGAAGAGCTTGAAGGTAGCACGTACAACAGGTGGTGAAATATGGACGCCATCGCAGATAAGCTCTACATGAGCATGCGGTGCATCGAATGCGGCACCTATGACGCCTGATTCGCGGTGCGTGAAAGGAGGCATGGCATTGTAAAGATGCGTGACGTGTGAAGCGCCGTTTTCAAATGCCTCGGAAGCTTTTGCATAGTCGGCTGTCGTATGCGCGACCGAGAGGACCACTTCGTCCTTTGCTGCTTTGATAAAGTCCATTGCGCCTTCTTCTTCAGGAGCAATTGCAACCATTTTGATCAGTCCGTTTGAAAGCTTCTGCATTTTGTGAAAATGTTCAAGGTCTGAAACTCTTAAAAACGCAGGATTCTGAGCGCCTTTTTTTGCGTAGGACAGATAAGGCCCCTCCATGTTGATTCCTACGAGGGAAGCCCCATTCCTGTTTTCATAGGTGCCAGCATTTGAAAAAATCCTTGTAAGCTCTTCGTCGCCTAAAGTCATTGTAGCCGGTGCCATACTCGTAATCCCGTTCGCTGCTTCATAGACGGCGATTGCTTCGGTTGCTTCGTGAGTGCCGTCGCAGAAATCATAGCCGACACAGCCGTGAAAATGGATGTCGGTGAGTCCCGGGATTGCATATAATCCTTCCGCATCAATAACTGCTTCGTCGCCGCTTTCGTTTTCCGTAAATCTTTCCCCGTTTATATAGATGTCCTTCTTGATGAAGGATCCGTCTTCCATGAAGACGTTTGCATTTTTAATGATCATAATTCCACTACCCCCCGGATAAATTTTGCGAGGTCTGATGCAAGTTTTGCATGTCCCTCTTTGTCGATGTGCATATAATCATGAGGCGATACGCCTGCAGATGCGCCTGCATCAAGAAAACGGCAGCCTTCATCAAGCGCGACAGAAGCATAAAAACCGGCGAGACCTTCGGATTTTTCACTGCAGCCATCGCCCATATGATCTCCGCACGCGGCGGTTCGATAACGCTCATCGATAGGAACCGGAGACATGATGAGAATGTTGGGTTCGCCGTTTCTCCATGCCGGAACTGTTTTTGCCTTTTTCACCAGCCTGCGCAGTCCTTCGGCGATACAATATGCATTCGCACTGAAGCGTTCTTTTGTGTCATTGGTGCCAAGCATTATAATAAGAAGGTCCACAGGTTCGTGGCTCATGAGACATGGCGTGATATAGGAAAGCCCGCAGAGCCCTTCTGTCAAAGGATCCTCAAACACTGTGGTCCTTCCGCTTAATCCTTCTTCAATGATCCGGTATCCGTCTCCGAGCAGATCAGCAAGTATTCCGGTCCAGCGCTCATTTTCTTCAAAACGTGCGCCGGTTTCCGCAAAATAGCCATGGGTATTGGAATCCCCAAAACAGACAATAGTTTTTTTCATTTAACTTCTCCTTGTTTAAAAATTAGTTTCCCCTCTATTCATTATAGGATAGAACGAATAAAGGGGTAAGTAAACGGCCCGGATGTAAAAACATCCGGACCGCAGTGTTAATAAGGCATGCTGGCAGCGGTCCATGAAACATAACGGTGGCATTATGTCTTTGTGCCAGGTTTGCCCTGCTTGGAATTACCAGTTTTTGGTTTCTTCGATTGTTTTCTTGATATCGTTGAATAATGCAACAAGTGCAGGATCTTCGTGGCTTACTGGAAGGAAAGGAAGCCTTGGAGCACCGATATCTACACCATCAAGACGGATGATTGATTTAACAGCACCATACATGGATGGGAAGCTGATCAGGCGGTAAATAAGCTGTGTGATTTTATTCTGTAAATCCTGAGCCTTAGCGAGTTCGCCGCGTCTGATCAATTCTTCGATCTTCAGGTAAAGTTCAGGCATAGCGCCGTAAGTTCCGCCGATGCCTGCATCTGCGCCCATGATACGTCCAGCAAGATACTGTTCGTCAGGTCCGTTGAATACTAAGAAGTCTTCGCCGCCAGCCTGTTTGAACCGAAGGATGTCGTGGCAAGGTTCGGATGAATTCTTAACGCCGGCAACTCTTTCATTTTCAAGCATGCGGTTGAAGAGGTTCATGGAAAGATTGAATCCTGTCAGCTGCGGGATGTTATAAATGAAGAAAGGAAGATCAGCAGCTTTTGTGATTTCAGTCCAGTGCTGGAAAACGCTTTCTTCTCCTAAACGGTAGTATACGCATGGAACAGCTGATGTTGCGTGTGCTCCTGCTTCTTCAGCATGTTTTGCCAGTTCGCAGGCATGTTTTGTTGAAGGAGTACCAACGTGAACGATTATGTTCATTTCGTTTCCTACTTCTTCCATAACAGTTTCAACAACTTTCTTTCTTTCATCATTGTCAAGGAGGAAGCCTTCTCCAGTACTTCCACATACATAAAGACTTTTAACGCCCTTATTGCAGAAATAACGAACAACTTTCTTTGTAGCTGCGAGATCAAGTTCTCCATTCTGATCAAAAGGAGTGTTAAGAGCTACGGTTACATTTCTGAAACGTGATACATCATACTTTGACATAATAAAACCTCTCTTTTCTTTTTTGGGGGAATTCCGCCTATTGCTATGTGGATTCTTCCTATTTAACAAGGATAACTAACCGGACGAAAACGGATACAGGTTTGTCGGCTGCATGTTTTCGTGCAGAGTAGTTACTTTTATATGGGTATGATAACACTATATTGGCAAAGATGCAATAATAAAAAAAATATTTTCCGAAAAAATAACGCAAAGAGGAGCGAAAGGATCATGAGTGTGCTCGAAATGTCACAAATTATATAGAAAAGTTCGTTAAATAGAAAAAAACCTACAAATCAAATAGAATAAACGACAAAAAAATAAAAATTTTTTCCAAAAACACTTGAAAAGATTTTTCTTTTATGTTATTCTGTTTTCAACAGCAAGAGATACTTGATGAAAATAAAATAGGAGGTGAAGAAGATATGAATTCTCCAGTATTAGATAAAATTAAGGGCGGACTCATAGTGTCATGCCAGGCATTAAAAGAAGAACCTTTACACAGCTCGTACATCATGTCAAGAATGGCTTACGCCGCTTATCTTGGAGGAGCCGTTGGCATCAGGGCAAATACGGTGGAAGATATTACTGAAATCAAGAAAGTGGTCGATATACCAATTATAGGTATCATAAAAGAGGTTTACGGCGATTGCAATGTCTACATTACGCCAACAATGAAGGAAGTAGATGCATTGGTTGAATGCGGTGTTGATATAATCGCAATCGACAGTACCAGAAGAGAAAGGCCTAACGGAGAAAATCTGGATGACTTCTTTAAAGAAGTAAGAGCAAAATATCCAGACCAGCTGTTCATGGCAGACTGTTCAGATTATGAAGAGGGAATGCATGCGGCTGAAATAGGTTTCGATCTGATCGGAACAACAATGAATGGATATACAGAATACACCAAAGGTGTGGAACTGCCAAACATTGAATTGATGAAGAAATTAGTTGAAGATACGAAAAAGCCGGTTATCGCAGAAGGCGGAATCTGGACTCCTGAACAACTGAAAGCAGCTATGGGGGCTGGGGTTTTAGCTGCAGTTGTAGGAACGGCCATAACAAGACCAATGGATATCACAAAAAGATTTGTTGCGGCAATTCAGGATAAGTAGTGAGTGCCCAGGAAGGATTTAGTCCTGAATGGTTAAAAAGATTTAATAAGTACCGTCTCTCTGGGGGAATTGTAGCAGACGACATAACGATGTGATTGCGCAGGAAACTGCAATCAATAGACTAAATTAACTATCACAAGGAGGATGTATTAATGAAGAAGAGAGCACTATCACTTATGCTTGTCATGGCTATGACAGCAGGTATGTTAGCTGGATGCGGTACTAAGGACGCGGCTGACACAAAAGAAGATGCAGGAAAAGAAGAGACAGCAAAAGAGGAAGTAAAAGAAGACGATACCGATTTGGAAGCTGAAATCACATGGTGGAACTATCCTAACTTTGCAGCAGTGGATGAAACAGCTGGTAAATATGAACAGGGAATCATCGAAGCATTCAATGAAAAATATCCAAACATCAAAGTCAATATCGAAATGATCGATTTCGCTTCAGGTCCTGAAAAAGTAACAAATGCTATCCAGGGTGGAACTGTATGTGACGTATTATTCGATGCTCCTGGCCGTATCATCCAGTATGGTAAAGATGGCGTTCTGGCTGATTTAGACGATATGTTCACTGAAGAGTTTGTTGCTGATGTTGACAACGAAAAACTCATCAATGCTTGTTACGTAGGTGACAATGCGTGGATGTACCCAATTTCTTCAGCACCATTCTTAATGGCATTCAACAAAACACAGTTAGAAGAATTCGGATTACTTGATATGATCAACTTAGAAGGTGACAGATCATGGACAGTAGATCAGTATCAGGCATTAATCAAAGCTCTTAAAGAAAAAGGAGCAAATGGCGCAGTTATGTTCTGTGTATCACAGGGTGGAGACCAGGGAACACGTGCAATGTTAGCAAACCTGTCAGGAACTCCAATCACAAATGATGATCTGACTGAATACACAATCAACAGCGATGCAGCAGTAGAAGCTCTTCAGATGATCGTTGATAATGTTAAAGATGGTTACATGTTAAATGGTAGCGCTCAGGATGGAACAGCTTCTATCGAAGAATTCGTTTCAGGACGTTCTTCAAATGCAATCCTTTTCTCCCCAGGCGTTTACAACAACAACAAGGCAAAAATGGAATTCGAACCAGTATTCCTTCCATTCCCAACTCCAGAAGGAGTAGATCCTGCATTAGAATACCTGATCGATGGTTTCTGTGTATTTGACAATGGAGACGAAAACAAAATCGCAGCTTCTAAATTATTAATTGATTTCATCTGTAATGACGCTGAATGGGGACCAAAGAACGTTGTTCAGACTGGTACATTCCCAGTTCGCCAGTCATTTGGCAACCTTTATGAAGGTGATGAAAACATGACATACTTAGCAAGTCTGACTAAATACTATAGTACATACTACAACACAATCGACGGATTTGCAGAAATGAGAACTTACTGGTTCCCTATGCTTCAGGCAGTTCTTTCAGGAGAAGATGTAAAAACGGCTCTTGATGGTTTTGTAGAACAGGCAAATCAGTCTATCGCAAACGCACAGTAAAATTTCAACTAGAATGAAATAGAGATATAGGAAATAATAGCAATCTAATCTTCTCCCCAGCCTTTGAAAGGTATGGGGAGAAAGTTTTGAAGGACATCTTTTGAAGATACTTATCTCTATGTCGCTATTATATTAGGAAGGTGTAGCTATGAATAAACAAAAACTATATAAGATACGCATGAGAGAAACATTGGTGTCATATGCATTCTTGGCTCCAGCATTATTATTTTTCGTGATATTCGTTGTTTATCCAATGATTTCAGGGGTTTATACGAGTCTTTTCAATTACACGATCAGAAAATTTGATTTTATCGGAGTGGATAATTACATCAGATTAGTAAGCGATCCGATTTTCAAAAAGTCATTAATCAATACATTGGTAATCGTTCTTGGGTCGGTTCCAATCGTTGTACTGTTTGCCCTGTTCGTAGGCCTTACAATCTATGAAAAGCATTCGGCAATCCGTTCCTTTTTCCGTTGCGTGTTCTATCTGCCGGTTGTAACAGGTACTGTAGCCGTAACCGTAGTGTGGAAATGGATCTATGATCCAATCAATGGTATCCTGAACTATCTTTTACAGTCAGCACACATCATTAATGAACCAATCATGTGGCTGGGCGACAAGAGATTTGCGATCTGGGCAATTATCATCATCCTCCTGACAACATCCGTAGGCCAGCCTATTATCCTTTATGTGGCAGCTCTCGGTAACATCGATCAGTCCCTTACAGAGGCGGCAGAAGTTGATGGAGCAAACAGATGGCAGGTGTTCAAAAACATCAAATGGCCTGGTTTAATGCCTACAACCCTTTATATCGTCGTTATTACGACAATCAATTCCTTCCAGTGCTTCTCGTTAATCCAGCTGTTGACATCTGGCGGACCAAACTACTCAACAAGTACGATCATGTACCTTGTATATGAAAAAGCATTCAAATTAGGACAATTTGGATATGCAAATTCAATGGGTGTCATATTGGCGGTCATCATCGGCATTATCAGCTTCCTACAGTTTAAGTTCTTAGGAAATGACGTAGAGTATTAAGAGAAGGAGATCAGAAAAATGAAAGATACAAATGCATTAAGCTCAAGAAAGAAAAAGACGACAGTAGCAGATATTATTTCTCTTATCTTATTATTTTTATTAACATTCATATTCGTATTTCCTTTTTACTGGATTGTAACGGGAGCCTTTAAAGATCAGAAAATAGCAGTTCAGCTTCCACCACAGTGGTTCCCTACGGATCCTACGCTGACAAGCTTCGTGACGCTTTTTAAAAACCCTGCACTTCAGTGGCTTTGGAACAGTGTGTTCATAGCACTTGCGACAATGGTTCTTGTGTGTCTCACAGCAGCCCTTGCCGGATATGTGCTTGCTAAAAAAAGGTTTTACGGACAGGCATTGATATTCAGCATGTTCATCATTGCCATGGCTCTTCCAAAACAGGTAGTCCTGGTTCCTCTGGTGCGTATGATCAATGCCCTGGGATTCCATAACACAATGGCAGCTGTTATCCTTCCTGCGGTAGGCTGGCCTTTCGGTATCTTCCTGATGAAGCAGTTTAGCGAGACGATTCCGGGAGAACTTCTTGAAGCGGCAAAAATAGATGGCTGCGGCGAGCTGAAGACTTTCTTTAATATTGTAATACCTATCATCAAACCAGGTATTGCGGCTCTGGCAATCTTCACCTTTATCACGGCTTGGAATGACTACTTCATGCAGTTGATCATGTTGAACACCAGGGCTAAATTAACACTACCTCTTGGTATCGCAACACTGCAGGCTGAATTTGCTACCAACTATGGTGTTCTTATGGCAGGTGCGGCGTTGGCAGCCGTTCCGATTGTTACAGTATTTATTGCATTCCAGAAATACTTTACTCAGGGTATCACTATGGGTGCTGTAAAAGGCTGATGCAGAGCAGACAGGAATAGAAGAAGTTGGATGAAGTGGAAAATTCCTAGTTTTGTATAGGTAATACCATCTTCATCCTTTTTCTGATATAATAAAGATAAATGAAAAAGGAAGTGGCAGATATGTTATATGATGAAATCGGCAATATCCTGAAATACAGGGGAATATCCAAAAATTTTGATGTTGCGGCGGATTTTATAGCCGGCACTGATCTTTCAAAGCTGCCTCTTGGACGGACAGAGATTGATGGCAGCAGCGTATTTATCAATGTAATGGAAGCCAGTGCAGGAGACAGGGAAAATCTGCGTTTTGAAGTCCATGATAAATATATGGATATACAGATTGACCTGGAAGGCACAGAGATCATTGAAATCGGCCTCGGTAAAATTGAGGTTCTGGAACCTGTGGATGAAGGAAAAGATATCGGTTTTGTGAAAGCGGAAAGCTCAGCAGTATGTACAATGGGTCCGGGAAGATTTATCGTATGTATGGCGGGCGAGCCTCACAAACCGGGAATAGCAGCGTTGGACAATAGAAATTTAAAGAAATGTGTTGTAAAAGTGGCACGATAGTCAGGAGGAATCAAATGAAAATAGCGGCTCTCGATATTGGAGGAACATCGATCAAGGCAGGAATCTGGGAAGATGGAGAACTTTCAGGATTGAAGGAATATGACACCGATGCGAAACGCGGCGGTCAGTTCGTCATGGAAAAGGCAATCAGCATAATAAGGGAATTTGAAGGATTCGAACGCATAGGCATCAGCACGGCAGGGCAGGTAGATCCTGTCAGGGGAATGATTACCTATGCAAATGAAAATATTCCCGGATATACAGGAATGAAAATAAAAGAGATTATGGAAAAAGAGTTCGGCGTGCCGACGGCTGTAGAAAATGACGTGAATTCCGCCGCACTTGGCGAGGCGCATTATGGTGCGGGCCGCGATTACAATGATTTCTTATGTGCAACCTACGGAACGGGCGTTGGCGGTGCAATCATAATTGATCGGAAGATTTACACGGGAAGCGGCTTTTCAGCAGGTGAATTCGGAAGCCTGGTGATTCATGCAGATAAAAGAATTGAAGGGGATCTTCTCAGCGGCTGTTACGAACGATATGCATCCACCACTGCTCTCGTGAGAAATGCCAGGGAATACGACGTTGAACTGTCAAACGGAAGGAAGATCTTCGAGCGGATAGAAGAACCGGAAGTGAAAATGATAGTAGACAACTGGATCAATGAAATCTCATATGGCCTGACCACTCTGATCCATATTTTCAATCCATCCTGTGTTGTTTTGGGGGGCGGAGTATTAGCACAAAAATATGTTGTTGAAAAGCTGAACAAAGTTATTTACAATAACATTATGGATAGTTTTAAAAATGTCAAACTGGTTCAGGCAGAACTGGGGAACAAGGCGGGCCTTTTTGGTGCCGTGCATTGTGCAAAGTCGATAGGCGGAAAAGCCTGAGACTGTAACCTGGAGGTGTCCGGCAGAAGACGGAAAAGCAACTGAGGGTGACTATTAAATAATTAAGAGGTGTAAATATGGCAAACGGCGATTTTTTATCAAGTATACAGGCTTCATACGGACATTTTACAAAAGCTGAAAAGAAGGTCGCAGATTATATTCTGAAAAACCCGAAGCAGGTAATCTTCATGTCAATCTCAGATTTGGCAGAAGCCTGCAATGTTGGGGATACCAGCGTTTTCCGTTTCTGTCGGACGATGAAGCTGCAGGGATATCAGGAATTTAAGATGCAGCTTTCACTGAGTATCAATACAAGTGATGAGGATATTGAACTCAAAACAGGAATGACTCCTATAAGCCTGGACGATTCTTTTGGAGTCCTGTCTCAGAAGGTGCTGCAGAATAATCTGAATGCAATCAATGAGACGTTTTCGCTTCTCAAGCCGGAGGAGATTGCAAGGGCCATGTACTATTTTGAAAAGGCTGAGCACGTTTATTTCTTTGGTGTCGGAACAAGTATGGTAACTGCCCTGGCAGCTACAAATAAATTTTTGAGGATTACCCCGAAAGTCCACTGCGTAATCGATGCCCATATGCAGGCGATGCTGGCTTCGATGCTTACGGAAAATGATCTCGCTGTCGTAATATCCTATTCAGGTGCTACAAAGGATACGATTCATGTGGCAAAGCTTGCTAAAAATGTTGGGGCAAAAGTAGTGAGCATAACGCGCCATGAAAAATCTCCGCTGGCGGCGCATTCGAATGTTACCATTCTGTGCGGATCAAATGAAGGACCTCTCGATGGCGGTTCAACTTCAGGCCAGATCAGCCAGCTTTATCTGATCGATCTGCTTTATATGGAATATTACAAGAAACGCTACGAGGTCAGCAACATTAATAACCAGAAGACTTCATCGGCAGTTTTGGACAAGATTTATTGAGTGCATAGAAAACAAAGCAAATCTTAAAAAAGTAGTGGTATTTTTTTTGTGAAATAGTATGATCGGATAATATGCTTTTTGTTCGTTTTAACGGGAATGCAGGTGTACTGTATTCCCGTTTTGTGTTATAATCACTATATCTATTTTGCATCAGGGTGTTGGAATTCTTTCGTTTCCTGAAGGTAAGAATGTTGGTAACTGTTCAGAAATCAGGGAAGAGCACTGAGGCATGTTCCACAAGACAGAATTGGGTTCCTGATCGAAGAGTGAACAGGAACAGAATTGACAGAAGAAAGGAGACAGCAAGATGAAGAAGCCGCAAATATTCAAAGGGCTGAAAGGCATGCAGACTGACAGGGAGGTCAGCAAAAGGAGTTGGAGAATGGGCAGAATGATTGGATTTTTGGTTGAAAAGAATCTTGTGCCATCAAAGCTGAGAGGAATCCGGATGAAGCTTATAGGGGCGTTCATGATACCGGTGCTTCTGATCATTGTTCTGGGAGTTGTGTCATACAGCAAAGCATCGACGGGAATCATCTCGAATTATGAAAAATCAAGTGAGACATCGCTGGTAATGATGAGCAAATATTTTAATCTGGGCCTGGATAACATATCTTCCAAGGTAGCAGAACTGAATTCAAATACGAGTATGAAGGAGTATTATGGAGGCAGAATAAATACGGAGCAGGAAAAGAATGCAGCGATAGCAGCAATCCAGAGTGCTGTGATGGGCATATCGACAACGGATAAAAATATTGAATTTATATATGTTTTAGGCAAAGAAGGATATGGAATATCTTCTTCAGGAGTAATCAGGCAGGAGGCTGTCCAGGGATTTTTCCAGTCGGATGAAGCAAAGGCTTTTGCGGAGTCCGGTGAAAAGACTGCATGGATAGGAATCCATTCCTATCTTGACGAGAATATCAGTAAAACAGGAGCTACTAATATCGACCGTTACAGCATTTCATTTATCAGGTACCTGTTCGATGCTTCAAACAGAGAGGCAGGATATATAGTCACAGATGTCAAGAAGAGCTTTGTGGCTGATGCATTTAAGGAAACTGATTTCGGAGATGGAAGCATTGCCGCTTTTGTGACTCCTGACGGCAGGGAGATTGTGTATGGAAAAGAAAGCGATAAAACCGTTTTCACCGGGCAGAAATTCTATGAAAAGTCGCTGGAAAGCGGAAAAGACTCCGGGACGGAATATGTGGAGCATGAAGGAAGCCAGTATCTGTACATCTATTCGAGGGTTGAGAATTCAAATGCAATGCTCTGCACCCTGATCCCAGAAGCCATGATACTTGAACAGGCAAGTGCTGTTAAGGATATCACGATAGCAATCGTAATCATAGCAAGCCTGATAGCAATCGCAACAGGAACCATTATTTCGTCGGGAATCGGCGTGACCATAAACAGGACAAATCAGGTGCTTACGGTAGCAGCTTCAGGTGATCTGACGGATGAGCTTCATCTGGATAGAAAGGATGAATTCAAAATTCTGGGCGAAAGCATCAACAGCATGCTGAGTGGAATGAAGAATCTGATCAACAAAATGGCCAATGTAAGCAAAACAGTAAACAGTTCTTCTATGGGGCTGTCAGATACATCGGAAATCCTGCTTCAGGCAACGAAGAACATATCACAGGCAGTGAGTGACATTGAAGAAGGTGTAACCCAGCAGGCGCAGGATGCGGAAAATTGTCTGCTGAAGATGTCAGAACTTTCAGAGCAGATTAATGCGGTTTCCGTAAACACTGAAGAAATCGACAGGATAGCCGGAAATACGAAAGAAATCGTAAAGAACGGGATTATGGTTGTGGGAGATCTGGGCATTAAAGCAAAAAACACATCAGACATAACGCAGAATATCATCAGGGACATAGAAAGCCTTGCTTTGGAAACCAGATCGATCAGTGGAATCATTGGCACAATAAATGAAATCGCATCTCAGACGAACCTTCTGTCACTGAATGCCTCCATAGAAGCAGCGAGAGCAGGAGCGGCAGGAAGAGGATTCGCAGTTGTAGCAGGAGAGATCAGAAAGCTGGCTGAACAGTCTTCGTTTGCGGCAAATCAGATTGGAAAGATTATAGAACAGATACAGGATCAGACCCACAGAACCGTACTGACAGCCAAACAGGCCGAAGAGATCGTAGCTTCCCAGGAAGCGGCATTTTCTACAACAGTCAGTGCATTTGATGAAATCAATGTGAAGGTGGAAAGCCTTGCAGATAACCTCACCAGGATTTCGATGGGGATTTCAGAAATTGAAAAGGCAAAAGACGATACGCTGAATGCAATTGAAAGCATTTCTGCAACTTCTGAAGAAACAGCTGCAGCTGCCAACGAGCTTGGCGTAACTGCTGAAGATCAGCTGAAATCTGTCCAGGGGCTGAATGATGCTGCAATCAGGCTTGGAGAGCAGGCCAATGATCTAATGGCTACAATCAGCGTATTCAGAATAGAATAAGGTCAGAATTGGAAGGGCCGGGAACATTTGATGCTTAAAAATAAAATGATAAACAGACCTGGAATATACAAGACTTTAGCCGGATTGCTGCTGCTGGTATGCACCCTCATAATTTTCATGGCGCCTGTTCTTGTGAACGGGCTTGAAAAAGAAGAGGTTGTAGAGCTTAAGAGCTTCGATGAAAGCGAAGAGAAGAATGTGCTGTTCATCAGCTCCTATACGGAAAATAATGTAGCTGTACCGGAACAGATAGCAGGGCTGAAATCAGTTTTTGAAAATTACAATATCAATTTTGATATCGAATATATGGATACAAAAAGATTTGACACTGGAAAGAACCAGTATCTGTTCTTTCAGTCAATGAACTATAAGCTATTCAATACGGAACCTTATGATGCCATTATTGCAGGGGATGACAATGCCCTGCAGTTTGTGTGCAATTACCATGGGTACCTGTTCAGGAACGTGGATATTTTTTTTCTGGCAATCAATGATCTGGACAGGGCGGAAATAGCCCATCATGTATACGATATGACAGGAATCATGGAAGAAAGTGCCCTGGGCGACAATATTGAGCTTGCAATGAAAATCAATCCGAGAGCCACGAAAGTTGCGGCAATTATTGATAACACCCTTACCGGTAAGGGTGACAAGGAGGCCTTTTACAGCTTTGAAGAAGAATATCCGGAACTGGAGTTCCTGGATCTGAATGTTTCAGAGTATACCTTTGACGAATTCAAAAAAGTTCTGAAAAGCGTAGGCAGGGATACGATACTTCTGTTCATGAGCATGGGAAGAGATCGGACAGGCGCAACGCTGAGCCTGGAAAAAGAGTTTGATATGATAAAGGACTATACCAGCGTTCCGGTGTACCAGCCGGCATTCGGAGGGATTGGCGACGGCCTGCTGGGAGGAAGGATGATATCCTATCAGGAGTCGGGGGCCATTGTTGCAGAAATGGTGATCGACGTGTTTGCAGGAACGCCGATAGAATCCATAGAGGTCATTTCAGAGAGCCCGAACAGATATGTATTTGATTATGAGGTTATGCTGAAGTACAATATAGATGAGCGGCTTCTTCCTGAGGATGCTGAGATCATAAACAAGCCGGAAAGCTTCTTTGAGGAGTACGAAGTGGCAATCATACAGATTGTCTGTATTATGGTGATGATGGTCATTATTTTTATTATGCTTGGTGTCGACAATATCAGGAGGAGAGCAGCGGAAAAAGCCCTGAAGCTGAGCAACGAACAGCTTGGAGAAACATATGAGGCTCTTTTCGCATCAGAGGAAGAACTGCGGGAGCAGTATGAGATTATCCAGGACAGAATGGAAGAGATCATGTTCCTGAACCAGAAATATGAGATTGCCATTGGCGGAACCGACAGTGCGGTCTGGGAACTGGATATCAATCACATGGTCATACGTATTTCGGAGGCCTTCGGCAACGTCATCAATGTGCCTATCCAGGAAGAGGAAAATATCCGGGAGCTTATAAAACGGCTGTTTTTGGATGGAGACAGGGAAAACCTGGAGAGAGTATACAGAACATACAAGGATGGACTGACAGATGAAATCAATATCCAGCTGCCCATTCAGGTGCCCGGACGGGATACGAAATGGATACTGGTCAGAGGCCGCGGCGTATTCGACAGTCGTGGGGAGCTGAGGCTTATCAATGGAATCGTTCTGGATACGACAAAGCTGAGGCGGCAGGAAGATTATATTGAATATCTTGCGCGCCATGATTATCTTACAAGCCTTCCGAACAGGAGAGAGTTCAAGAAAAAGCTCAGCGCAGAGCTTTCAGCGGGAAGATGCGGCGCAGTTATGCTGATGGACATCGATAATTTCAAAGGGATCAACGACACGCTGGGACACCATTATGGAGACTGCCTGCTGAAGGAGCTTGCTGGAAGGTTTTTTAACAGGACTGACAACAGGATGTTTGTATCAAGATTCGGAGGCGATGAATTTCTGATCATGATTTCCGGTGTGGCTGATGAAGAAAGGCTGCAGAAGTTTGCAGAGGAAATTAAAAGTATATTCCTGGAGCCGTTCAATCTTGACGGCAACGATAAATATGTTAACTTCAGCATGGGAATCACGATTTATCCAAAGGATGGAAATGAGATAGAGCAGCTGATCATGAACGCAGATACAGCCATGTATAACGTAAAGCATTCAGGTAAGAACAATTATATGTTCTACAGCACAGAAATGAAGGATGAGCTCAGATACCGGTCCCAGATAGAAACCATTCTCAGGGAAGCACTCAGAAATGATGGATTTCAGCTGGTGTATCAGCCCCAGGTTGATGTGAAAGCGGGAAATGTAACTGGTTTTGAAGCGCTTCTAAGGCTGAAGGAGTACAATATTGCGCCGGATAAATTCATTCCTGTTGCCGAGGAGACCGGGCTGATCATTGAAATCGGAAGATGGGTGGCAAAAGAGGCTGTTAATCAGATCGCATCCTGGGATAGTATGGGATTCGAAACGAAGCCTGTTGCTATCAACGTTTCAAGCAAGCAGGTAAAGGATTACGGATTTTTTGAATATCTTGCGCAGATATTGAGTGAATCCGGCATCAATCCGGATATGCTGGAAATTGAAATAACGGAAAGCATTCTTCTTGAAAATACGGAAGAAAGCATGGGATTCTTCAACGGAGTAAGAAATCTGGGCTGCAGGCTTACGCTGGATGATTTTGGAACAGGATTTTCCTCTCTGAATTATCTTACCTATATTCCGGTAAACAAGATAAAGCTTGATAAGTCCCTGAGCGATAAGTTTTTGGGCTTCAAGGATGCCAAGGTCGTTAACAGCCTGATTGCCCTTGCCCATAGCCTGGATCTTGGCATAACGGCGGAAGGCATTGAAGAATGGAGCCAGTATGAAAAGCTGAAGGCAGGCGGATGCGACTTCATACAGGGGTATCTGTTCAGCAGACCACTTGGGAAAGACCAGGTTGAAAAGATATATGATATCAATTTTGTGGACCGTATTAGAAAGCAGCTCGACATGGACGCTAACGGCACATATGCAGAAATAATTCTGGAGCAGGACACTCATACTGCAGCACCAGATTATCAAATCAATAAAAAAAGAATGATAGGGGAATAGAAAAGATGAATATTGTGAAAGAAAATTTTGGAATAACACCTGAGGGGAAGCAGGCATCTCTTTATACGCTTCAGAACAGCAATGGAATGACTGCAAAAATAACGGATTACGGAGCAAATCTGGTTTCGCTTCTTGTTCCTGACGAGGAAGGTCGTTTTGAGGATGTTGTTCTGGGATATGGACAGCTGGAAGGATATTTTGTGAATCCGGCATGGCTTGGAAGTACCGTTGGAAGAAATTCAAACAGGATCAAGGATGCTGAGGTGATCATTGATGGGATAACCTTCCAGCTGGAAAAGAATGATGGGGAAAACAATCTGCACGGCAGCTCTGATGGATATAATAAGAAACTCTGGGATGCTTCCATATTCGATGGAGAAGAACCGTCATTAAAGCTTTCATACAGGAGTCCTGACGGAGAACAGGGGTTTCCGGGAAATCTGAAGGTCGAAATAACCTTTACACTTACGAACAGCAATGAACTGAAGATAACCTATTCAGGAGTATCGGATAAAGATACAGTATTCAATATGACCAATCACAGCTACTTCAACCTGAGCGGCCATAAAAGCGGGGATGTGTGTGCCCATGAGCTGTGGCTTGCGTCAGAAGCGTTTACACCTGTAGTAAACAGTGCAAGTATCCCGACAGGAGAGATTGCATCCGTATATGAAACGCCTATGGATTTTACGAAAAGAAAACCAATTGGCAGGGACATAGAAGCAGATTATGAACAGCTTGTTTTCGGGGACGGATACGACCATAACTGGGTTCTGAACAACAATGGGAAGGTCGAGAAGGTGGCAATGCTCTGGGATCCGGCAAGCGGCAGGACAATGGAAGTGTTTACCGACTGTCCCGGCATCCAGGTATACACGGGCAATTTTCTGAACGAAAAGGAATTTGTAAAGGAAGGGGCCATATACGGAAAAAGGCATGCAGTATGTCTTGAAACCCAGTATTTCCCTGACGCCATGCATCATGAGAACTTTCAGTCACCAATTATTAAAGCTGGAGAAAAGGCGGTTTCGACAACCATATATAAATTTGGAACTGAAGCAAGATAGAAGCCGGATAGAAGCAAGATAGAATCAAGAACTTTTTGTGGAGATAAATAAAGGCCGTGTGCCGCAGACCTGTGTTAAAACTGAGTCTGCGGTACACGGCTTTTCATTTAGTCCTGAATATTTACCTTGTTTTTATCATACATCTGCTGGATGATGTTCTGTGTGTATGCGCCTATGAACTTGCGGTTTTCCGGTGAAAGTTCTTCTGCTGTAAAAGGAGTGCCATACTCAAGTATCACATGAACCGGTCTGAGCTTTGGAAACTGGTTTTCGAATACTGCGGCCGTGTTGCACAGTGCAACAGGAACGATAGGACAGCCAGATTTTTCTGCTATTTTAAGGCTGCCTTCCTTGAATGGGAGCATTTTCCCATCCCTGCTCCGGGTGCCTTCCGGAAAGATGCAGATAGAAATTCCGTTTTTTACCTCTTCAATGCCTTTCAGAATCATTTTCAGGCCTTCCTTGGGGTTTTGACGGTCGAGGAAAAGGCAGTGGATATTGCGCATCCATGTGCGCAGAAGCGGGATTTTTTCCATTTCCTTCTTTGCAACGAATCCCATAGGGGAAGGGGCAAACGCGTGAAGTATTACAATGTCGAAAAAGCCGTTGTGGTTGCCGACGAACAGTGAAGCACGGTCTGTTGGTATGTTCTCCTTTCCGAGAACGGTAATTCTGATGCCGCTGATGAGGATTGTGACTTTGAAGGCAAACTGCACGATCCTCAGAGAGCTTATGTCTCTTAGATGAGGTTTATATTTGCCGAGGATCATTTCGACAAGGAAAACCGGAATGCTTAAAATTAGGAAAAGCCCAATAAAAGCGGAGCATATTATAAAACGTATCATATTAGTACCTGCCTGTAATTAGTTTTTTTTATGGCTGTTCAGCTGTTTTTTTGTCTCATAGGAAAGTTCGTCCTATGAGACAAAAAACCCTCCGGGGGATGTGCAGTCGGGCTTGTGGTATATGATTGACTGCCGTCAATCAGCCCTCCGCACAACAAAGTGTCTTCGCCCTCAAGATTGAGGGCCACGGGAGTTGAGAGTGGCGAAGCCACTTTGTTCATGCCATACAGAGGTTTCTGGATGTCTGCCATACAGTTCTGTAAGCTGTTTCATATGGGAAGCAAGTTCAGCGCTCAGATCTTTTTGATAATAGCGCCATACCCAGTTTCCATCCCTGGTTCCCGGGGTATTCATTCTGGACTCGCTGCCAAGGGAAAGTACATCCTGCAGCGGGATTATGGCATATTTGGCGACGCTTCCGAGTGCGGTGCGGATAAATGCCCAGTTTATAAGGCTTCCGCCTGTGTTCATATACCTGCGGACCCAGTCCTGAGTCCTGGTGTCCAGTCCTCCGTACCATCCCAGGGTGGTGTCGTTATCATGGGTTCCTGTGTAGCATACGCAGTTGGACTTGAAATAATGAGGCATAAGCGTATTGTCTCTGCCGTCAGTGAATGCAAACTGAAGAACCTTCATTCCTGGAAAATGAAACGAGTCGCGGAGGTCATCCACTTCAGGAGTAATGACACCCAGGTCTTCCGCAATTATGGGAAGATTCCTGCCGAGTTCCTTTTCCAAGGCGAGAAAAAGTTCCTTGCCGGGACCTTTCACCCAATGTCCGTTTTCAGCAGTAGTGCTTCCAAACGGGATTGACCAGTAAGCCTCAAAACCTCTGAAATGATCGATTCTCACGAAGTCATATAGTTCAAGCTGGTGGCGGACCCTTGAGATCCACCAGGAGTAGCAATCATTGCGGTGGAAATCCCAGTCGTAGAGGGGATTTCCCCAAAGCTGTCCTGTAGTGGAAAAATAATCAGGAGGAACGCCGGCAACTGAAACAGGGAAGCCTTTGCTGTCCAGATTGAACAGCTCCCTGCATGCCCAGACATCAGCGCTGTCCAAGGCAGCAAATATAGGTATGTCGCCTATGATCCTGATTCCGTTGGAATTTGCATATTCCTTCAGCTCGAACCACTGCTTGTAGAAGATGAACTGGACAAATGCATGATAGTCCGTTTCAGAAGCCAGCTTTGCTTTCCATGCGGCCTTTCCGGAAGGGGAAAGCAGAGCAAGACTGTCTTCCCAGGAAAGCCATTCTATCCCGTTATGGGCTTCCTTTGCGGCCATGAACAGGGTGTAATCTTCAAGCCAGAAGCTGTGTTTTTCACAGAAAACATCATATTCTGCACAGAGGTCGGCATTATTCATTTTCTGAAAATTGCTGAATGCCTTTCGGAGCAGCTTTGTTTTGAATTTTATGACGGCTCCGTAATCGACGGAATCACGTGGGAAATACGGAATATCCAGAAAGTCGTCCTTCTTCAGCAGGTCGCTTTCCCGAAGGCGGTCAGGACTAATAAGCAGGGGCTGTCCTGCAAAGGCGGAAAACAGCTGGTAAGGGGAGTTCCCGAATCCGGTGGGGCCTGTCGGAAGCAGCTGCCATAAGGATTGTCCTGATTTTTTTAAAAAGTCGATAAAATCGAAGGCACCTTTGCCAAGGTCGCCGATTCCGTATGGGGAAGGGAAGGAGGTCGGATGTGCCAGTATCCCGCAATAACGTCCGGATGCCTCTTCGGCTGATTTTTGTGATGTAATATCCATTGTGAATACCATAACCTTTCTGTTTTTCGAAGCGGATATTCGGAAGCTGCTTATGTTACTATTCACTCCATGAACAATAACGCGCGTCTTCTATTGATAACTATTCAGGGCTATGTCCTTCATAGTTCTAAATGATTCCGTGGAATAAGGGGTTTACAGTTACTTCTATTATACAGAATATGTAGTGAAAATACAATGTTGCTGATCACTCTGTGACCAGTAACTTACTATCCATAGAGGGCAGTAGCAGAATCAATAACAGTTGCGTTATAAACTGTATTTTAGTATACTTATGACATATAATGGCATGGAAGAAACTTTATATGAAGGGAAAATATTTAAAAAAAGGAAATGGATTTTCAACAGGGCTGATGAACAGCCTGCTTCATAAACGTTTCATGTTCGAATGGTTCAGCTATGACGGGTTTTATACGGATAGGCAAGGCGAAATCCGGGATGGGAATGAAAGGAGAATATACATGGAAGTGATCGAAATTTTAAAGAGCGGTATTGAAAAAGGCTGTTCGGATATATTTGTTGTGCCGGGATGTCCTGTTTCAATGAAAATAAATGGTATCGTCCTGCCGTTTTCGGATGAAAAAGTCCGGGCTTCGGATGCCGAAGAAATTTTGCATGATATCTATAAGATTGAAAACAACAGGAGCATGGATACCCTGCTGAAGACTGGGGATGATGATTTTTCATTTTCCCTCAAAGGCACGGGCAGGTTCAGATGCAATGCCTACAGGCAGAGAGGGAGTCTGGCGGCAGTCCTGCGGGTCGTCGCATTCGGACTTCCTGATCCAGAGGCCATGCAGATACCAGATGGGATTATGGACCTTAGCCAGAGAAGGAAAGGGCTTGTTCTGATCACGGGCCCTGCCGGGAGCGGAAAATCCACGACGCTTGCATGTATGACAGATCAGATCAACAGGGAGCGAAATGCCCATATTATAACGATTGAGGACCCCATAGAATTTATACATCTCCACAATAAGAGTATCGTAAGCCAGAGGGAGATATCCCAGGATACGGAAAGCTACAATACGGCATTGAAGGCAGCACTCAGGCAGGCTCCGAATGTGCTGCTGCTTGGTGAGATGAGAGATTTTGAAACAATCCAGACAGCCCTGACGGCTGCGGAAACGGGGCAGCTGGTGCTTTCGACAATGCACACCCTGGGGGCTGCAAAAACGATTGAAAGGATCATTGATGTGTTTCCTGAAAATCAGCAGCAGCAGATCAGAACCCAGCTTTCTATAACTCTGGAAGCAGTTGTGTCCCAACAGCTTATCCCCGGAGTGGGAGGGGGGCTGGAACCGGCCTTTGAAATCATGTTTACCAACGGTGATATTCAGAATATGATAAAGGAAGGGAAAAGCCATCAGATCGACAATGCAGTATGTTCAGGTGCATCACAAGGAATGACAACAATGGATGCATATATTATGGACCTATACAAAAAGGGGAAAATCAGCCGCGAGAATGCGGTGATGTATTCCATGCATCCTGAAATTATGATAAAAAAGCTGGGCTAAGGCCCGTTCATCCTGAAAAAGGATTTGAAAGGAAGAAAAAATGGAAGGAACACCTAATAAACAGAACTCAAAAATCAAAATATTTATGTTGGGAAGGTTTGATATTATAATCAATGGCCAGCGGGTAAATGAACAGCTGAATAACTCGACGAAGATGAGGGAACTTTTAGAGTATCTGATTCTCCAGAAGGACAAGGCAGTTACCTACAAGGAACTGTTCGATACACTGTGGCCGGATGATGAAAATGAAAATCCTGTCAATGCCCTGAAAACGCTGCTTTACCGTCTCAGAATGCAGTTCACCCAGAGCGGTGCTGATGAATTGAGGAACTGCATCATTACCAGAAGAGGGTCCTACCAGTGGAATCCATCTCTCGATTGTGAGATTGATGTGTTTCAGCTTGAAAAGCTTTGCAGGGAGTTGGGGGACAGGAGTCTCCCAAGGCCGCTTAAGATGAAAAAGTACGGGGAAATCGTGGAGCTTTATACGGGGGATCTTCTTCCGAAATCTGCAGGGGAGCGCTGGTCCCTTCCTTTTACAGTGTATTACCATACAATTTATATGGAGTGTGTGCATGGGTATCTGGAGCTTCTAAAGGAGGATAAGGATTATGAAAAATTAGTAGAAGCAGCCAGGCTTGCAATCAATATTGACTGTTTTGAAGAAAAGCTGCATGTAGAGCTTATGCAGGGACTAATTGAATTGGGAAGGAAGAATGACGCTTTGAAACATTACAACTATGTGAGAGATTTACACCAGCAGCAGATTGGAACTGCTCCGCCGGAAGCGATACAGAAGCTTTACAGGAGAATTATGGATGTTGACAGGACAATGGAGCTTGATATAGACAAGATACAGAAAGAGCTTGAGGAGGACAGTATACAGAAAGGTGCTTTTATATGCGATTATGAGATATTTAAGGATATCTATCAGATTCAGGTGCGATACCTGGAACGCACGGGAAATCCCATATTTCTTGCTCTGATAACCGTAACCAGCACCTATAAGGACAGCATGGATCCCATGATGCTTGACAAAATTATGGATAATCTTCAGGAGGTCATGAAAAGTGGCCTGAGGAAAGGGGATACGATTGCAAAGTACAGCGCATCCCAGTTTGTGCTGCTTTTGCCAGGCACCAACTATGAGAACAGTCACAATGTAATGGAACGATTGAGGAGGCAGTATTATAAAAAGTATGTTGATCCTTCAATTGTTCTGGATTTCAAAATAAAGCCGCTGAGCTATAACGAACAGTAGGCAACAAAATGGGGGTATAAAAATGAAAAAAACAGCAGATTATTTTAAATGTATTCTGCCGCTGATCTGTGCATTGGGGATACAGATCGCAGTCGCAACAGCAGGCATGATTGCCTACTTTGCAGTGAATGTCCTGATCATGACAGGACAGGGAAAAACGATGGATGAAATTGTTGAAAAGACGTTGTATCTTTCGCCGGATATCAATCTTCTGGTCAGCATGCTCGCATCAATTGCCTGCCTGGCAGTCTTTTACTTCTGGTACAGACGACTTTCAGGAGACACAGGCTCGATGAAGATAAGAGGCATGTTTCCAGTAAAAACAGCAGGCACCATAGTTATCCTGGGGGTTGCGCTGCAGGCGTCCGTGGCATGGATTCTCACGATGATATCCAATGCAGTGCCGAATCTTTTTGACGGCTATAATGAGCTCATGGAAAGCATAACTGGTGGAAATATGCTGCTGATGCTGATCTTTACGGGGATAGTCGCACCATTTTCTGAAGAATTGATATTCAGGGGCGTGCTGCTGAAAAAAGCTTCGAAGATCATGCCTCTTGCCGCAGCAAATGTTTTCCAGGCGGTCATGTTCGGAATCTATCATATGAACTGGATCCAGGGCATTTATGCCTTTGTCCTGGGGATGTTCCTTGGAATGGTATTCATAAAATATGGCTCCATCTATCATGCAATCCTGCTCCATATGGTATTCAACATAAGCAATGCGGTTCTGAATGGATTCCTTACAAAAATGCCGGATATGGCTGCTATGATCGTCAGCACAATCCTTTTTGCTGTATCGGCAGTCGTTATAGCATTTGTTTCGCGCAATATGCTTAAAACAGTCGTAATAGAGAAGGATTTTGAAAAATGTGAAGAGCAATGTTACGACAAAGGTGAAAAATGAAAATAAAAGTCAGATAATAGATTGACAAAATATGTCAGAAGTGGTACAATCCAACTACATGTTGTAAAAATTGGTAATGGGGATACTTGGTGATTTGCAAAATGTGGATTGGGGTGAGTAATATGGTCATGAGACAGGCAGATATTAACAGGGTGAGAATCGCTGTCAATAATCATCTGGGAAACAAGGTCATAATAAAGGCTAACAAGGGGAGACATAAGGTTGACATTGCGGAAGGTATTATTATGGAAACATATCCGTGCATATTTATCGTACAGATTGGAAACAAGTCAGATGATACGATGAGGATTCTGTCATTCAGCTACACGGACGTGCTGACGAAGGCTGTTACGATGACTTTATGCTAGGCGGTAGGAACTAAGCCGGACGAAAGTATATAAGCGTAAATTACTCTGTCGGAAGAACAGGGCCTGCAGGAAAGATGTTCATTTCCTGCAGGCCCTGTTTCTTTGATTTATAGGTGGGTCAAAGCCCATTTACATAATGGTATTCGTCAATTTGCACAGGTTTTCGAATGAGGACGTGATGCAAAACATGTTGATTCGCAGCGCGCTCTCGCTTAGATGAAGACGTAGTGGTACGTAAGGCCGCAAAGTACGCGGCCTAAGTACCAACGTCTTCATATCATAGGAGTGTGTCCTATGATATGAAAACCCTCCGGGGGATGTGCAGTCGGGCTTGTGGTATTTGATTGACTATCGTCAATCAGCCCTCCGCACTGTAAAGTGTTTTCGCTTTTAAGTTTTAGGTTAGTGGAGCTGAGTCGGCGAAAACACTTTGTTCTAAAGCTGCTCATCAATTCATGTTTTGCATCACTGCTTGATAGATGGCGAATGTGCAAATTGACGAAGCGAACGTTATAAGAGGGCTTTGACATGTGTTGATTCGCAGTGTGAGAGTTTTTCAAGCGAAACTCGTTGGTATGAATAGGGTATGAATAAGATGAATAGTTGCTAAATATATGCGTTAACCATTGATTTTTATTGGGAAAGTGTATATAATGAGAGTACCATGTATACATAATACAAAAGAGGTGCATTATGAATCAAATCAGATTGAAAGCTTTAGCGAAAATAAATCTTGGCCTTGATGTCATCAGGCGCAGAGAAGACGGCTACCATGAAGTGAAAATGATTATGCAGACAATCAATCTGTATGATCAGATTGAAATAAAAAAGACCAGAGAGGCCGGAATAAAGGTGAAAACGAATCTTTTTTATCTTCCGTGCAATGAAAACAACCTGGTCTATAAAGCGGCAAAGCTTCTAATGGATGAGTTCGGGATCAGAGATGGAGTGGAGATTGATTTGAAGAAACGTATTCCCGTAGCCGCTGGAATGGCGGGGGGAAGCAGCGATGCAGCAACGGTGCTTTTTGGAATCAATAAGATATTCGGCCTTAAACTGAGTTTGAAAGACCTTATGGAACGCGGGGTAAGAATCGGCGCAGATGTGCCATACTGCCTTATGAGGGGAACAGCCCTGGCAGAAGGAATCGGAGAGAAGCTGACGGCCCTCAAGCCCATGCCAAAGTGTCATGTACTGATAGCAAAACCAGGAATAAGCGTATCGACAAAATTCGTATACGAAAATCTGCACCTTGAAGACGTGAAAAGCCATCCGGATATAGACCGCATAATTGAATGTATTGAAAGCGGTGATCTGAAAGGAGCGGCAGGTTCCATGGGGAATGTGCTCGAAGAGGTTACAATTCCGGCATATCCCGTCATACAGGACATTAAGGACGCAATGAACAGGAACGGTGCGCTCGGAGCGATGATGAGCGGCAGCGGTCCCACCGTATTCGGACTTTTTGATGACATTAAGCTTGCAAAGAAGGCCTATGCTGAAATCAAATCGGCAAAACTGGCTAAACAGATATATTTAACAAGCATTTACAATAACAGGAGGTAATTTATGTCTTTTATGGAAGATAGTTTAAAAGTAAATATAAATGAATATCTGCCCCTTAGAGATGTGGTATTTAATACGCTGAGGCAGGCTATATTGAATGGAGAGCTTGAGCCTGGCGAAAGGCTGATGGAGATCCAGCTGGCGGAAAGGCTTGGAGTAAGCAGGACGCCTGTCAGGGAAGCCATTCGTAAGCTTGAACTTGAAGGCCTTGTGGAGATGGTTCCGAGAAAAGGCGCAGAGGTAGCAAAAATAACTGAAAAGAACCTGAAGGATGTGCTTGAGGTCAGGCGTGCCCTTGAGGAGCTTGCAGTCCAGATTGCCTGCGACAGGATGACAGCGGAAATGATTGCAGAACTTAAAAATGCACTGAGGGAGTTCGTGAACAGTACAAAAGGCAAGGACCTGAAGGCGATTGCCGAAGCTGACGTGAAGTTCCATGATGTGATTTATCTGGCAACAGACAACCAGAGGCTGATTCAGATTCTCAATAACCTCCGTGAACAGATGTACCGTTACAGAATCGAATACATCAAGGACTATTCCAAGCATGCAGTTCTGATTGCTGAACATGAGGCAATCATTTCCGCAATCGAGAACAGGGATGCGGAAAGCGGAACCAGGGCTATCCGTGACCACATCGACAACCAGGAAGAAAAAGTAATGCAGATAATCAGGGAGCAGTAACAGGTACCAGAAGTAAATATAGGACAGTATAAAATCCAGGATAAGACAGCGGTTCTTATCCTGGTTGTTTTATCTTAGGGAAAAGTTCGTCCAGGCCACTTTAAGTTATATTTACGGGGAAGGGCGTTCATTGAAAGGAATCGACACTTGAATAATTTGCTTTTTAAGGTTAGAATATGTAACAGATATGTGATTGTTCAGGACAGCGTCCTTCACGGATAAAGCATTCGCATTTCCCATCATTTTAGATACAGAGGTATAAAAATAATGACAGATACAGTTTATGATATAGATCAGAAAATTGAAAAAAAGACAGACGAAGATATGCGCCAGGCTTCTATAGGGGTTTTTGATTCCGGCGTCGGCGGCCTGACCGTTGCAAGGGAGATCATGAGGCAGCTTCCTGACGAGCGCATCATATATTTCGGAGATACGGCCAGAGTGCCGTACGGAAGCAAATCCAAAGATACCATTATCAGATATTCAAGGCAGATCATAAGATTCCTGAGGACAAAGAATGTAAAAGCGATAGTCGTTGCCTGCAACACTGCTTCGGCGTATGCGCTTGAAACCATAAAAGGAGAACTTGATATCCCAATCATCGGTGTTGTAAAGCCAGGGGCGAGAGTGGCAGCAGGCAGCACAAAAAACGGCAGGATAGGGGTAATAGGTACGGAAGGAACCATTAACAGCCATATCTATTCGCAAATCATACACCAGAAAGACAGCAGCCTTCAGGTTATAGGAAAGGCATGCCCGCTTTTTGTACCCCTGGTTGAGGAAGGTCTCCTGAAGGATCCTGTGACTGATGAAATCGCCTCAAGGTATCTGCAGGAATTCAAAGATTCGCAGATCGACACGCTGATACTTGGCTGTACCCATTACCCGCTGATCCGTTCCACGATCGGAAGAATCATGGGGGACGGTGTGACCCTTGTAAATCCGGCTTATGAGACAGCAAGGGAACTGAAGGAACTGCTCCATAGAAAAGGACTTACCCGTGAACATGTGGAAGGACAGGAAGAACCGATGTATGAGTTCTATGTGAGCGATGCCGCGGACAAATTCAAGAAGTTTGCCAATACAATCCTTCCCTACGACATTGAAACGACGAAGCAGATCAATATAGAAGAGTATTAAAAGGTTATTGATCACGGAGTGAACAGTAACATTAAAAGGGGAATATATGAAAAAAGATGTATTAATATCAATCAGCGGCCTGCAGTTTGAAAATGAAGGTGATAGTCCGGTTGAGATTATTACTGCAGGCGAATACTTCTACAAAAATGGGAAACATTATGTGTTTTATGATGAAATCCAGGAGGGCTTTGCAGAAAACACAAGGAATGTCATAAAGATACATGACAGTATGATTGAGATTACCAAAAAAGGGCTCATAAACGTAAACATGCTGTTCGAGAAAAGCAAGAAGAATATGACCTATTATGAAACGCCATATGGGAACATCATGATAGGGCTTCTGGCAAACCGGATAGACATTGATGAAACAGAGGATAAAATCCATGTTGAAATCGAATATGTCCTGGAAATGAACTATGAGACACTGGCTGAATACAGGGTCGTGATAGAGATTGTATCAAAAGACGCAAAGCATTTTTCGTTGCAGTAGCGTCGTGGACATGCAGTTTTGATTGTGCTACAATTAGGATATGAATTCCTGTGTACTTGACAGATTCTGCAGTAATCGAAATGAACCTGATAATTTGAGAGTTCTATGAATGGAGGAGAATTATGGGCAGATTAGAAGATGCAAAAAAAGTAGGATTAAGGGAAAAGGAAACGGAAAGACTCATAGCTGTGTACCCATATGAGGCAGGGGGAACAGACGCTGAGATCGAGAAGGCTGTTTCAGACTGGTACTATGAACAGTACTGTTCTGCTGAAGAAGAACTTAGAAATGCTTATGTTGACGCATTGACGGAAGAGGAACTGAACGCGAATAAATGAGGACCCATACATGGATGACGGGGATAAAAAGAAAATCAGAATAGTAAAGGATGGCCCCTACCTTGTGTCTGGAGATGTCCGGCTGAACGAGAAAATTATTACGCCGAAAGGCAATCAATACGAATTGCTTGATGGACGCGAGCTTAAACAGAGCGATTCCTATGCACTGTGCCGATGCGGAAAGTCAGAAAAAGCACCATTTTGTGACGGTTCTCATGAAAAAGAGGGTTTTGACGGAAGTGAATGTGCGGCGAAAGACAGTTATTCAGACAGGGCGAGAGTGTTTTCAGGTCCGGGTCTGTCTATGCGTGATGACCAAAGATGTGCGGTTGCACGGTTCTGCCACAGGAATAACGGAACTGCATGGGTTCTGGTGAAGAATTCTGACTGTGAAGAAAACAAAATAGAGGCGATTCAGGCGGCATGTGAGTGCCCTGCAGGAAGACTAACGGCCATAAACGAGGCTGGAAAAGAGATTGAAGCGGCACTGGAACCTTCTGTAAATATCGTTCAGGATCCGGAAAATGAAGTGAGCGCTGGGATTTTTGTAACGGGGAATGTACCTATCGAGTCTGCAGACGGGGATGTATATGAAATTAGAAACCGCACTGCATTATGCCGCTGCGGAAAATCAAGAAACAAACCGTTCTGTGATGGCACACATATTTCCATAGGATTTACGGATAAAATCAGTGAATGAGCGGGTTTACCCGTCAGGATGCGGGAATTGCTGTCATACATGGAAAAAAGGCTGCTGCCAAATGACTTGAATCGTCATCTGGCAGCAGCCTTTTTCTTATAACGTGGCGCAAAGCCTATTTTGATTTTTTTGAAAATTTTTCTGCCATACGGCCTAAGAACTTTTTCTTTTTCTGAGGAACTTCAAGAGGTCCGCGAACACCTTTTACGCTCGTGATATAAAGTCCGCTTACAACAGCCTTCACTTCCTTCTTCACAGGAACGAGTTCGAAAATCTTTTCATCGCAGATAAGGGACATAACCTTTGGTCCTATCTTTGCCTTTACGATCGGAAGCTTGGATCTGCGTAAATACCATGGTGTCTGTTCGTACACGATTGCAGGAAGTCCTGCGTCTTTCAGTTTGAGTCTTTTTTTGTCAATGACAAGCATCGATACGTTCTGTGCTGCAGCTGCCAGCTGCTGTTGCTGATCAGCGTTTCTTTTTTCGAGTTTCCGGCCAAAAAAATATAAAGCAGCGAATGCCGCTACGATGATTACCGCAACTATTGCGAAAATGATGTAACCGTTCACGATATACCTCCTAGAATTTTATCTTTCGCCCACAAAATTCCAGACGTTGGAAAGGGGCCTATATAAATGATATTGTAACATTCTTTGAATTAAAGTGCAAGAGTCTGGCCTGACATGTTTTTCGATAAATGGACCAGCAGTATCGTATTCCAAAAATCCAATTTGTGTTATAATAGCTATAATTATAGAAAAATTGCGTAATTTTCAAAAAATACGATAAGATGGCGGTGAGGTTATGTTTGCTGAATTATTTCTGATAAAAAACGAAGTCTGGGAAATGGTGCTGAGCAATCTGTTCTTTCTGAATATCGTGCTTTCGATAGTCATAATCTTTTTTCAGAGGAGGGATCCGCAGGCAGTCTGGACATGGCTGCTGGTGCTTTACTTCGTACCTTTCCTGGGTTTTTTTCTCTACCTTGTAATCGGTCAGGATCTTCATAAAAACCGTATGTTCCGGACAAAGGAAATCGAGGATGAACTCAACTCGGCGATCCGCAAGCAGGAAGATATCATACTCAGGAAAAAATTTGAGATGAAGGATGCAGAGCTGTCGGAATTCACGGATCTGGTCCTTTATAATCTGGAAAGTTCGGGCGCCGTCTATACAGATGACAATAATGTCACGATCTATACAGACGGAAGGGAGAAATTCGATGCCCTGCTGGACGAGATCGCAAAGGCGAAGGAGCATATACATATCCAGTACTATATTATGAGGCGCGATGAGCTGTTCGGATCCATATGCGACGCCCTTGTGAAAAAAGTGGAAGAAGGGGTGGAAGTCCGCATACTCTATGACAGCCTGGGGTGCAGGGACATAAGGGGAAAGGACTGGCGGTATCTGCGGAGCAAGGGAATCAGGACGGCGGAATTTTTTCCGGCTGCACTCAAGAAGCTCCACCTCAGGCTGAATTACAGGAACCACCGCAAAATAGTGGTTGTTGACGGCCGGGTCGGGTTTGTAGGAGGCTTCAACATAGGAAATGAATATCTTGGTATGGCAAAAAAGTTCGGCTACTGGAGGGACACCCATATGAAGATAGAGGGATCCGCCGTCAGCGCACTGCAGCTGAGGTTCATGATGGACTGGAACTACGCATCCAAAGAGAACCTTTTGAAAAACGAGGCGTATTTTAAGGTGACACGGCCGGCAGAGCGGGAGAATACCGGAATCCAGATCATCACAAGCGGTCCGGATTCGAAGCGGCAGAATATAAGGAATAATTATCTGAAACTGATCAATAAGGCAAAGAACAATATTTACATACAGACCCCCTATTTCATTCCTGACGGGGCTATCTTCGATTCCATCAAGATCGCAGCCCTTTCCGGAGTTGATGTCAAAGTGATGATTCCATGCAAGCCGGACCATCCATTTGTCTATTGGGCAACTTATTCCTATATAGGGGATCTTCTGGATGCAGGCGTGAAATGCTATACATATGACAATGGATTCCTGCATTCAAAGGGAATAACGGTTGATGGAATGGTGAGCTGCTACGGAACTGCAAACATGGACATCAGAAGCTTCAAGCTGAATTTTGAAGTCAATGCGGTGATCTACGACTCGAAGACCACGAAGGAATTCGAGAGCATATTTCTCAAGGATCTTAGAAAATGCACCCAGATAACGCCTTATGTATATGGCCAGCGATCCCTTGTCATCAGATTCAAGGAGCAGTTTTCAAGGCTTCTGTCGCCCTTGATGTAAAAAATGAAATTCATGGAAAATATCTTGGAAAACCAGGAACTTTTGGGAGTTTTTATGTTATAATGGGAATAAGATTTTGACTGAGTAATTACCATCATTGACAGCAGAAGAGGGAAAAGACAGATGAGACTTGTATCAACAGATATGTTAAGTGAGGATATGGTGCTCGCAAAGAACATCTATTGTGGAGAGTGCCTTGTAATTAAGAGCGGATACCCAAATATTCATAAATATAAGGATAATCTTTCTAATATGGGCATCAGATATGTCTATATCGAGGACGGGAAAAGCACGGATATCATAGTACCTGATGTGATAACGGAAAAGACAAGGCAGAACTGCAAGAATGTCCTGATCAGGACTATAGGGGATTTTAGGAAGAGCAACTCCCTAAAGCTTGTGGATCTTACGGGATCTCTGGAGCAGATGATCAGCGACATATCCAGGAACCAGAATGTGCAGGTAAGCCTTATGGATATCAGCGTAGCCGATGAATATACATTTTCCCATTGCGTGAGCACCACGGTATATGCTTTGCTTATAGGGAAAAGGAAGAACTACAGTAAAAGAATGCTCGAGATGCTGGGCATGGGGACGATTCTCCATGATCTGGGGAAAATCCTTCTGGACAGCAATGTCATGTTCAAGGAGGGGAGTCTTACAAAGGACCAGTTCAACTACGTAAAACTCCACACTACAAGCGGATATGAGGTTGTCAGCAGCTGTGGGAATGTGCCGAAAGCGGCGCAGCAGATACTGCTTAACCACCATGAAAAGCTGAATGGAACCGGATATCCCAGGGGTCTGAAGGAACATGAAATCGATGAATTTTCAAAGATAGCGGCAATCGCGGATGTATACGACGCACTCACCTCGGACAGATGTTACAGGAAAAAGTGGTCGACGAACAAAGCACTGGACTACCTGATTGAGAACAGCGGTACGTTATTCGATGCGGAGCTTGTCAGGCTGTTCATGCAACAGATCGCCATCTACCCCAACGGTTCGATGGTAAGGCTTTCTGACGGAAGACTGGCCATTGTGAAGGATCAGAATCCCAATGTGCCACTGCGTCCGAAAGTAAGGGTGATTGGAGACGAATATGGAAACTGCTGCTGTTACGAAGAAGTCGATCTCATGGAAGTGCTGTCCCTGACGATTGTCGAATCGGAATTGGAGATAACGGAAAGCGCATAGGCAGAAGTAAATAAATAGTTACAATAAATATTGTGATTCAGCATGACAGGCCCCTGCAGCTGCAGGGGCCTGCTTCAGCGAAAAGCAGGAAAGTTTCCGGATTTCGAAGTGGAATAAAGCATTTTTTTTTAATAGTATAAAAAGGCAGCATGAGAAATTGAAGACAGGAAAACAGGTAATTGCAGTATAGTGGCGAAGGAGGGCAGAATCCGATGGAATCCCAAAATGGGACAACAGATTTTTCATCGGATGAATTATATGCAGGGAATAAAGATACTACATTGTGCAGATTTGCATATAGGTGCGGGGCTGATCACAATCGGAAGCAGGGCAAGGAAGCGCCGGGCTGAAATACTGATGGCCTTTGACCGGATCATCGAAGAATGCAGGAGGGCCGGAGTGCAGGCGCTTCTTATAGCGGGGGATCTTTTTGACGGGGTCGATGTCAGGGATACGGATATCAGCCATATGAAGGAGCGTTTTGCTTCGATACCGGATACGATTGTGGCAATCTCTCCGGGCAACCATGACTCTGTTTCGGAGGATTCCTGCTACATGAGCGGAGAATGGCCTTCAAACGTTCTGATATTCAGGGGCGGAATGGAGCATGCAGAATTTCCGGACCTGGGGCTCCGGCTCTGGGGAGCAGGCTTTGGCAGCACCTACGTGGACGTGCCGCTGCTTCCGCAGGCATCGGTGCCGCAGGATGATTTCATAAACATATGCGTCCTCCACGGTGACCTTGTGGGCAAAGGCCAGAAGAGCAACTATAATCCCGTGTCTGTGGAACAGATTGCAGCCAGCGGAATGGATTACATCGCCCTTGGACACGTTCACAAGCGGACGGAAGTGCTGAAGGCAGGAAAGACATCCTATGCATACAGCGGCTGTCCCGAAGGCCTTGGATTTGACGAAAGCGGAGAAAAAGGCATCTATATGGGGACTGTGGACAGGAACGGAACAAGCCTTGAATTCCGGCCCATATGCGCAAGGATGTATATCGATCTGGAAGTCGATATCAGCGGAAAATACGGAACCATGGAAACTGTGGAGGCTGTCATCCGGAAGATGAAGGAAGCTTATGGGGAAGCATTCAGGAACCATCTTTACAAGGTAGTCCTGACAGGAAACGTGGTAAGCGAAATGAGTATAGATCTGGATGCCATCAAAGCCCGCCTTGAACCAGAGGTGTTCTTTGTGAAAATGCGGAACAGGACAGAACTGGAGATCGACCTTGCAGAGACGGCAAGGGAGAATTCATTGAAAGGTATTTTTGTGAGGAAAATGCTTGAGCAGATCAGTCTGCATCAGGACCGGAACGACACAGTGAATCTGGAAAGATGCCGCACTGCCCTCAATATCGGGTTGAAAGCATTTAATGGGGAGGTGATGTACCATGAAGATTAAAAGGCTGGAAATAGGACGTTTTGGGAAGCTCAGGGACTATATACTGGATCTCGACGACGGGTTCCAGATACTGTACGGAGATAATGAGGGCGGAAAGACCACAATTATGAACTTCATTTACCTCATGTTCTATGGCGGTGCCAAGCCGGCCAATATAAATGGAACGGTCAATCCCCGGCAGAATTACCTTCCCTGGGACGGAGGCGAAATGTCGGGCGCAGTCGTCTTCGAGCATCGGGGAACGGAATACCGTCTGGAAAAAGTATTCAGGAAATCAAAGGCAACTGACATGGTGGTTTTATGGAATAACAGCACCGGGGAAAAGGAAGCAGTTCCTAAGGGGGAAGAAATAGGGACGAGATTTTTTGATATGACGGCTTCCGCTTTTGAAAAAAGCTTATTTGTGGGAAATATAGGAGCCAGCGGCAGTGACGACGACATCTCAAGCAGGCTCTCGAACCTGGTTTCCAACGGGGATGAGACAGTTTCACAGAAAAAAATACTGGACAGGATTTCAGAAGCCATATACGATCTTGTCAACAAAAGCGGCCGTGGAGGGAAAATAACGGTGCTGAATGAGGCCATATCGAGGCTGGGAGAAGCCAGGCAGACGGCAATCGCCCATGAGGCCGAACGGAAGGAGATCGAGAAACGCCTCCGGGAAATCAATGCCTGCCAGGATGGACTGAAGGAAAAAAGCGCAGCCTGCGGCAGGGCTGTGAAAGAGCAGGAAAAGCTTGAACAGTACAGGAAACTGGAAGCCCTTGCGGACATGGGCAGGAAGATTGCTGATATGGCGGCAGAGGCTGAAAACAGCAGGATTCCATTTGAAGAACTGAAAGAGTTTGCTGACGAATGCGAAAGCATCATGAAGGATGCCGAGGCAGCAGGGAAACTGTACCGGGAAAAGCTGGGAGAGAATGTAGGGAATGGCGCCCAAGGAAGCACCGGTGACGAATCAGCTGCGCCGTCTCTTGTTGAAATCACGGAAGAAGATAAAGATGAGGCAGTCAGGCTGGACGGACAGATCAGACATCTGCAGGCAGCTCTTGCCCACATAAAAAACAGCATCCTTCCCGAGCAGGAAGAATGCAGGCAGTCCGAACATGATCTGGAAAACAGCAGGATTCTCCTTAATACGCTGGAGAAAAGGATCGGAGAACTGGAAAGCGGACGGGCAGGATATCTGGAAAGCCAGGCATCCCTTGCATCGGCGCAGAAGGCTGAGTCAGACGCAAAAAACAGATATGAGATCGAGAAGGCTGGCAGTGAAAGTTATGCTGTTCTGTCCAGGGAAAGAATCCGTGTGGCAGAGGAGCGGCTCAATGAATGCAGGTTATGGACAGCGGCAGAAGACAGGGCCGTGGACTCAGGCAGCAGGGAAAAGGTGAATATGAAGCTTGCAGCGGCCGGAGCGATGATTGCCATACTGTCTGCAGCGGCCGGAATCTGGATCCATCCCTACTGTTTTGCCGGAATCATTCCGGCGCTGGTGCTGATTGCCGTCGCATTCCTGCAAAAGGGAGGCCGAAGCCGGAATGCAGCAGGAAGCAGCGGTCAGAATGCAGCTGGCAGCAGGAAGTCTGAACTTTCAGCGGCCGAAGAAAAGCTAAGAGCTGTCAGGACGGCAGAAATGGCTGCTATGGAAGAAAAAAAAGCCACATTGAAAACACTCGGTGAAGAACTGAAAAGAGCATCAGCAGAAACAGCAAGGATAGAATCCGAAACCGTTCTGAGAAAAGCTGCCTATGACGAGTACGCCCTGGTTCTGGGGAGCCATGAACGGGAATCGGAAAACAGGAAAAACCTTGAAAGGAACCTTGCCAGCCAGAAGAAAAAGCTTGTGGAGAAGACAAGGCAACTCTCTGATATTGCCTCGGATTATCAGGAAGATCAGGATGCTGCCGAATGGAGCAGGCAGAAGGCAGAAGAGCTGGAGCAGGCGGGAATCAGCCTGTATGAACTCCTGAACAGTAAAAACTGCATAGATCTTGAGGATCTGAGGCAGAAGCATACGGCCTGGCAAACAGGAAGAAAGAGCCGCGAAGTGCTGGAAACTCTCAGTGAAAATCATGCCGCACTTAAAAAAGCATTCTTGTCGAAAATAGGAACTTACAGGCCTGCATCAGGCTTCGCTGAAGGCGTAGAAATTCTGAACGGGCTCAGAGGGAAGCTGCAGGCAGTATCCGGTCTTATGAAGGAATATGAGGGGCAGAAGAAGGCCCTCGGTCTGCATCAGATGACGCTTGAAGAACTGATGGACAGAAAGGCAGAGTTGGAAGCGGAACTCACAGATGCAGAAGGCAGAATGCCCGAAATCCTTTCTGTGGATGAAATCGGGAGCCTGCAGCAGGAAATGGAGAACTGCGCCAATGAGACGGAAAGGCTGAACGGACTGGAAAAGGACCTGCATTTTGAACAGGGGAACCTCAGTGCGAAGGTGAAGAGTCTGAACCTGGTTGACGATGAAATAAAAACGCTTTCTGAAGAGAGAGACGAAAAGCTGGAATATTATGAGGCCCTGAAAATAGCCGGAGATACCATGGAGGCTGCCGTAGATGAGCTGGGAAGCACCTTTGGTCCCCTTGTGAATGACAAGACAGCGGAAATATTCAGCAGGCTTACCAATGGAAAATACAGAAATGTGAGGGTTACAAAGAAGTTTGAGCTGAGCATGCAGGAGGAAGGCGGGGTCATTTCACGGGAAAGCCGTTTCCTGAGCAATGGAACTGTAGACCAGGCATACCTTTCCCTGAGACTTGCGGTGGCGGAACTGCTTGAAAAAGAGGGCATAAGGCTTCCTGTATTTCTCGATGACGTCTTCATGCAGTATGATGACAGCCGCCTGAGGCAGGGACTCGGATTTCTGGCTGGATATGCAGCGGGAGAAGAAAAACGCCAGGTAATACTCTTTACCTGCCATAAAGCGATGGCAGACTGGGCGATTGAAAATCTTCCGGGTACGTCTGTAAGGAATATCTGACAAGATGCTGTTTTTCTTGAATTTAACAAGGGAATAGGTTATAATATATTTTAATGCAAAAAAGTAATGAATGAATTGCCTGCGGAAGAAGCAGTTTTTCGCAAAATATAAAAATGGCTTCTGGTTTCGGAGCCGGGAGTACAAATAAGGGCATACATATGAATAATCAACAAAGGAGAGATACAAATGGAATTAGTCAGCATCAGGGATATGTATAGAAACAAAGAAAAATACATCGACACGACACTGGAAATCGGTGGTTGGGTAAGAAGCATCAGGGCTTCTAAGAACTTCGGATTCATAGTCGTGAACGATGGTACATTTTTCGAACCGCTTCAGGTTGTTTATCATGACGAAATGGATAACTTCGCTGAAGTTTCAAAATTAAATGTAGGCGCTGCCATTATCGTAAAGGGCAAACTAGTTGCGACGCCGGATGCAAAGCAGCCTTTCGAGATCCAGGCAGAAGAAGTGTATATCGAAGGACCATCCTCATCAGATTACCCGCTTCAGAAAAAGAGACACAGCTTCGAATACCTGAGGACAATTGCACATTTAAGGCCCAGGACAAACACTTTCCAGGCAGTATTCAGGGTTCGTTCACTGATTGCTTACGCAATCCACAAATTCTTCCAGGAAAGAGATTTCGTATATGTACACACTCCAATCATCACAGGAAGCGATGCCGAAGGAGCGGGCGAAATGTTCCGTGTTACGACGCTTGATATGGACAACCTTCCGAAAAACGAAGATGGAACAGTGAATTATGAAGAAGACTTCTTCAACAAGGAAACAAGCCTTACGGTAAGCGGTCAGCTGAACGGTGAAACTTACGCAATGGCATTCAAGAACATCTATACGTTCGGACCTACTTTCAGAGCTGAAAATTCCAATACGACAAGACATGCAGCTGAATTCTGGATGATTGAGCCGGAAATTGCATTTGCGGACCTGAAGGATGACATGATACTTGCAGAAAGCATGATTAAATATATCATCCGCTATGTGATGGAAAATGCCCCTGAAGAAATGGCTTTCTTCAACCAGTTCGTTGACAAAGGCCTTATTGAAAGACTGACAAGTGTTGCCAACTCGGATTTCGGCCATGTAACCTATACAGAAGCCATTGAAATCCTTGAAAAGCACAATGATAAATTCGACTACAAGGTTTCCTGGGGATGCGATCTGCAGACAGAACATGAAAGATATCTGACAGAACAGATATTCAAGTGTCCTGTATTTGTAACGGATTATCCGAAGGATATCAAAGCTTTCTACATGAAAATGAACGAAGACAATAAGACGGTTGCAGCAATGGACTGCCTGGTTCCTGGAATTGGTGAAATCATCGGAGGAAGCCAGAGGGAAGACGATTACGACAAGCTTGTTAAGAGAATGGAAGAAATGGGACTGAATGCAGAGGACTATGACTTCTACCTTGACCTTAGAAAATACGGTTCCACAAGACACGCAGGCTTCGGTCTTGGATTTGAACGCTGCGTCATGTATCTGACAGGAATGTCGAATATCCGTGACGTAATTCCGTTCCCACGTACAGTAAACAACTGCGAACTGTAATAGGTGGACAGAGGTTCTGAACAGTTATATAAAATTTAACCGGCAAAGGGGCCGACTGAAATGCAGACAGATGAATTCCATCATCCTGTGGATTTGGGTACGGATCTTTGCGCAAAGGACCAGTTCGGAAGCGGCTGGGAAAAAGGATTCCTATAACAGATCCGGGGTATGGATTTCTGGCTTGCGTTTGCAGTCGGAATTTCATCCCCGGATTTTTATCTCATTGGAAAGTTCGTCCTATGAGATAAAAACGCTCCGCATGGGATACGCCATGGTAGTTGAAGTGGTGAAGCCACTTTTTATATAGATTATGGCAGCTATGCAGGACTGCAAAGTTGCAAAATAACTTAAAAAAATGCAGATTTAGGGTTTACATTGATTTAAGAAAATGATAAATTTAGAAAAACTGTAGCTGTTCAGTCGTCCGGTGATTATGAAGGATGTAGTACTGAATAGTTAAAAAAACTAACTAACAGACAGTGAAATGAAAAATTGCGTTTCCGGCAGATGACTGCTGGACAGACGCAGATAACAAATCACAATCAGGAAAGGTGATTAGCATGCAGAACTTAATTATTCCTAAAGGATATACTTCTCCTTTAAACATTAAAGAGACAGAAGTCGCAATTAAAGACGTGAAAGATTTTTTTGAAAGAGAATTGGCAAAACAGCTGAATCTGACAAGGGTATCAGCTCCTTTATTCGTAAAACCGGAATCAGGCTTAAACGATAACCTCAACGGTTTTGAACGTCCGGTAAGCTTTGGAATCAGGGAACAGGATGATGCTGAAGCGGAAATCGTGCATTCACTTGCAAAATGGAAACGTCTTGCCCTTAAGAGATATGAATTCAACCAGGGTGAAGGCCTTTACACAGACATGAACGCAATTCGCCGCGATGAGGATACCGACAACATCCATTCTATTTTTGTTGATCAGTGGGATTGGGAAAAAATCATTGATAAGGCAGAAAGAAATTTCGATACTTTAAAAGCTACAGTAAAATCCGTTTATGAAGCTTTAAAGAATACGGAAACTTTCATTTCCGGAAAATACAAATATGTGGAAAAATTCCTTCCGGAAGACATCTTCTTCCTTACTTCACAGGAACTTGAGGATATGTATCCCCACATGACGCCGAAGGAAAGAGAATACGAAATCGTGAAATTAAAAGGTGCAGTATTTATCATGCAGATCGGTGGAGAACTCAATTCAGGCGAAAAGCATGACGGAAGAGCTCCGGATTATGATGACTGGAACTTGAACGGAGATATCGTGATCTACTATCCTGTACTTGATATTGCCCTGGAATTGTCCTCAATGGGAATCAGGGTAGATGAGGAAGCGCTCGCAAAACAGCTTGAAATTGCAGGATGCCCTGAAAGAGCGGAACTTCCATTCCAGAAGGCGCTCCTGAATGGAGAACTCCCATATACGATCGGCGGAGGAATCGGTCAGTCAAGAATCTGTATGTTCTTCTTAAGAAAAGCCCACATCGGTGAAGTACAGTCTTCACTCTGGCCAGAAGCTATTATTGACGAAGCAAAGGAAAATGGAATACATCTTTTATAAAGGAATCAGAAAAAGCGGATTGTGAATATACGCTTTGACTTGCATGAGAGCGGCAGGCTCCGGGAGACCCGGAGCCTGCCGCTCTCATGCATTTACAGGAAAGACTGTCCAGTAAGATGCAGCTGCTTTCTTTTAAGAAACTCTTTATTCGTTCCGAAGAGATAAAAAGGTTGATTATTTTACGGATTTAATGGATAATTAATAGATAATTACAAGACAATAACGGAATTGCAAGGGATTTGCATACACAATTGCGGAGGTGATCAGATGAGTGAAGAGGATAATAAAAGTTTGGAAAGCAGCATCTATCAGTTTATACTCCGGAACTATGTGAAGACGCCGATACTCCCATATACATTCCAGAATCTTGAGATTTCAGGAAGACGGGATATCCGGTTCGTACTCTGGGAAGATAATCTGGGATTTGCATTTAAGGAAAAGCTGGCCCTGGAGATGACAGAAATCATAAGGGAGTGCGTGGCAGAAAAGCGGGCTGTAGGAAGACTGCGCAGGATGCTGCTGGAATGTCCAATCTATCTTTACATGGTAAGACTGGCGGCACGTCTGAAACTTCTTTTGGAGGAAGGATGCATTGACAGGAATGGCTTATATTCTTTTGGCATCATGCTTGCTACGGAGAGCCGGGAGGTTGAGGAAGTAAAGATTGGGATTCTGATCCTTGGCATGTATGAGAACGACATTACCAGGAAGATCATTGAAATACTGGGGAGACACAGTTCTTTTACCCTCTATGCCCTTGAATCTTCCAAGAATTTTAAAAACTGGAACAGCTTCATCTTCGGCATCGCCCAAACGACGGAAGGGTATGGGAAGCTGGCGGCCATTTATCTCCTGAATCCTGTTCTCAAAGAACAGAAGGAGTGGATGCTCCGTCAGGGCCCTGTGAATACCGTAGAGCCTGGGATGGCGGCGATGCTCTGTCTGGAAAAGGCGGATATGCTTGCGGAATACGATAAGTCTAGGATTTTCCAGGGGAATTTCAAGGAATATTCCTATCTGCTTGCATATTCTGCAGAAAAGAATGATATCAGAAAATTCAGCAGGAGCCTTGTCATTTTGGAGAAATATATAGAAGCAATGCCGAAGTCAGCAGGAGCGTTTATTGATGTGGCAGCTGCGGCCATGATTGTAAAAAATATGAAGTCCGTTCTGAATGAAGAGGAACAAGATCCGGTTAAAGAACAAGGATGGACCAGGCAGATAGAAAGTGAAATCAAAACCGAATGCAGCCGAATGCTGAAGCAGCCGAAGTGGCTTCCTGTGGTTTTTTCAGAAATGGGGGCGCCGCATCACACAACAAGCCTGATCATCAATACGCTGAGGAAGCTGGATATAACACCTGGATTCGAGGAATTCATTCCTCTGATACAGAGGGACCTGTTTGATATGGATCTTCTGGAATTCATGATGGCGGAGCATGCTGAGATATATGTCAGCCAGGTGTATGACTACCTGCTCAAAGTGCTGCCACTGAAGGTGTTTGAAGATGAGCTGCTGAACATAAGGGAGGATGAGTTTACCTGGGAATACCGGCCGGATTTCTGGCTCATGTACCTGATTAGGGAGATGGGAAAAGAAAGATTCCTGGAAGAGGATTTTTACGTCCAGTGCCTGGGTGCACGTTTTCCGGGAGTACGTATGGAAGCGATAAAAGCGCTTCTTGGAATCCAGTCTGAATGGAGCGCTGATGTTCCGGATAAACTCAGGCAGGCTTATGGGAGAGAACCCGTGGCAGGGATTGCGAAAAGACTGCTGAGGCTGATTGGAAGCGGGGATTCACAGGAGGAAAAGGAGAAGCGGTATATAGACGTTTCTAAAGAGCGATGCAGGGCATCCGCAGGTGATGTTCATCTCATGAATACCTTCATAGCCGGGACGGAAGCCTGTGATATACTGGTGATGAACAGTCATCTGGAGCATGGCGATGTCGTATGTCTGAAGAGGGAACCTGAGAATAAAACCAGCCCGGATACCATAATCGTGACGGCAGAGGATGGGTATGTATTGGGAGCGATTCCGGCATCAGACCGCATCATAGCTGCGGCGCTTATGGATAACGGGGAGAAGCTTTATGGAATTCTTACAAGCGGTACAGATATGCTACGGCCTGAAATCAAGATCATGATAAGCAGAAGAACGGAGGGAAAAGGAAAAATAATTCCGTTCTTCCAGTGAATTTATTGTCCAGCCTTTGAAATGGTGGTATAATTGGTTTGCATTTTGCATTTTGTGTGCATTGCGAATTGATGAACATGCAAGATGTGTTTATGAGGGATTTGTATAAAAAATAAGTTTTAGGGGAATAAAATGGGCAAGTATATTTCAAAACGTGAAAAATTTTTTTGGGGACTAAAAAAAGGCATGCCAATCGCCTTTGGATATATACCGGTCTCTTTTACATTCGGACTTATGGCTGTAAACGGAGGACTTCCGGTATGGCTGGCGATTTTCATATCGCTTTCGAATCTGACAAGTGCCGGACAGTTTGGAGGGACCAATCTGATCATTGCCGGAGCAGGATATCTGGAGATCGTGCTGACGGTTTTCGTAATCAATATCAGATATATGATGATGTCCCTCTCGCTGTCGCAGAAGGTGGAGCCGAACACCACGCTCCTGCAGAGGCTGATATTCGGATTTGGTATAACCGATGAAACCTTTGTAGTTGCATCCATGGAACCAGGTAAAGTGGGCTTTCATTACATGCTGGGGCTGATAACCGGTCCGATAGCAGGATGGACAGTGGGAACGGCAGCAGGAGCTGTTGTCAGCACCTTCCTGCCCGAGGCTCTCAGCAGCGCCATGGGAATTGCGCTTTATGCGATGTTTATTGCAATCATAGTGCCTCCTTCAAAGAAATCAATACCTGTGTTTATGATCGTGATCATCTCCATTGCAATCAATCTTATTTTGAAATACATTCCTCTATTTTCATTCATCTCAGATGGATTCAGGGTGATTGTTGCAACAATCCTGGGAGCAGGAATCGGTGCGGCACTCTGGCCCATTGAGGAAGCAGGAACGGATTAAGGGTTCGAAAGGATATTTTTTATAATGACAGATAAATTTGTGTTAAAAGCTTTTATTGCTGTGCTTCTGATGGCAGCAGTAACCTATGTGCCAAGGGTGCTGCCCCTTGCAGTATTCAGGAGAGAAATCAAATCAAAATATATAAAGACATTCCTGAAGTATATCCCGTATTCAGTCCTGGGGGCTCTTACATTTCCGGATATCATATATTCCACTGGCAATTTTAAAACAGCAGTATGCGGAACGGCAGCAGCCCTTTTTCTGGCATACAGGGAAAAGAGCCTGGTTGTAGTAGCCCTTGGGGCGATTGTGGTCGTTTTCCTGGCAGGGCTCTAGAATGAGGACGTCATACAAAACATTCTTTCGGCTCTCATTCAAAGGGAACCACAAGAAAAACCAAAGCTTTACGATGCCAAGAAAAGCAAAGCGCAGAGGAGAACACGAAAAACACAGGGGTATTTCAAAGGAACAGGTTTGTATTCCATGTGCAATCGACCGCAAAGGCCATTCTTTCGCAAAGATAGCAACTCTTGGACAAGTGAGAACTATCGATCGGCACCAGATCTACGATGACAGGATAAAAAAGATTCGATCATTTACACAGACTGAATGAACTTCTATGTAAGGTTTTTTAAGAAGAATGCCTGAGCTCATTCGGTTGAAATCCGGCAAGGAAAACTTTTGAACAATTTATCAGAAAAGTATACCTGTTTTTATGAGTGAAGAAAATTCAAAAGGACGTGGGAAGTTGAATTATATATTTTTTTATGAAACATGTTTAGGACGCATCGGAATCGGGGCGACGGAGCTGGAAGTCACGAATCTGTATCTTGGAACACAGGAATGCCGGGAAGTTGAAGAGCGGATTTCCGGGTGTCAGGGAACGGCAGGAGAAACTATGGCTGAAATCCGGGAAACGTGCCTGATCAAGGAGGCTTTCAGGCAGCTCAATGAATATCTGGAGGGAGAGCGGCGGACGTTCCAGCTCCCGCTTAATCCGGCGGGAACGGCATATCAGAGGAAGGTATGGGATATGCTGTTAAGAATCCCATACGGAAAGACTTCCAGCTATAAGGAGATTGCGGAAGCTGTTGGAAATGCAAAAGCGGCAAGGGCGGTTGGAATGGCAAATAACAGGAATCCCATCCCCATATTCATTCCCTGTCACAGGGTGATTGGTTCTGACGGAAGCATGAAGGGATATTATGGAGGCATTGATATGAAAAGGCGTCTCCTGGAAATCGAGGGCGCGGTTAAAGAACAGGAAATCAGAATAAAACAAAAAAACAGGTAAGCACCATGGCTTCTGGCTGTGGTGTTTTTCAATCACAGTGAAGTTTGTCCTGTGATATAAAAATACAATACGTGGGAAAAAAAGGAAATAAGTCACTTCTATAATTTTGAAGCGTGTTACTTTTTTGATTGTTTTTTGCAGAGAGAAACTGTATAATTAATTAAAATAAGAAGTAAGATTCTGTATCTGGCGGAATAGGGATTTGGCTGATGAGGGAAGACACAGGTTATACGGATAAGGCTTACTATGACCAGAATGAGGGGATGAAGTCATGAATAATATGAATGAGAGCAGCGGCGAACGGGATATTATGGAACGTTTTCTTTCTGCAAACCAGAATCTAACCATCATCGTCGATCAGCATACACGTTTTTTAAAAACCAACTGTGCCTGGGAGAAGACGCTGGGTTACTCAGAGGAGGAACTGCAGAGGAAGAACCTTTTCGGGCTTGTCCATCCACAGGAAACGGAGTCTTTTTATGAGGAGCTGAAATCCATTAAGGAGCAGCAGGCATTTGCCGGCATAACAAGACGATTCAGGCACAAAGACGGAACGTACAGATCCATAGAAATCTGGGGCTATTTTAAAGATGAGTGCTATTACATGGTAGCAAAGGATGTATCTGACATTGTAAAAATGCAGAAGGCAATGGAGGAAAGCGAAAAGAACTTCCATACATTTTTTGAAACCATAGATGATATGGTATTTGTTGCCGATAAAAGCGGAGAGATTTTATATGTCAACCAGACAGCGGTGGAAAAGCTGGGCTATGCAAGGGACGCCCTGATTGGAATGAAGATTATCGATATTCATCCTGAAGTCTACCGCGAGGAAGCATCAGCTATAATCCGTGATATGCTTGGAGGCATCAGAAATTACTGCCCGCTTCCGATCCAGAAGAAAAATGGGGAATTCCTGCCGGTGGAGACAAGGATTACGTTCGGCACCTGGAATGGGAAGAACTGTATATATGGCATATCAAAGGATCTTTCAAAACAGCAGGCAGCCCTTGATAAATTCCAGAAATTCTTCAATAACAATCCATCGCTCATGGCAGTTACCAGAATCAGCGATTACACCATAAGCGATGTGAATAAGGCTTTCCTTGAGAAACTGGGATTTGAAAAGGAAGAGGTCATTGGGAAAAAAGGAAGCGAGATCGGTATATTCGTACCAGCGGGAAATACAGATGATCTGGTACGAGAACTTGCTGAAACCGGTATGATCGAATCAGTCGAGCTGGATATGAAAAACCGTGACGGGGAAATCCTTCACGGCGTATTTTCCTGTACAAGAATCGATAACCAGGGAGAAGTCAGCTACCTGTCAGTATTCACGGATATTACCGAGCAGAAGGACATGGAAATGAAGCTGCATGCGGCACGGGAAAATATGCAGGTCATACTGGACAACCTTCCCGCAATGGCATGGATGAAGGATGAAGAAGGACGTTTTATAGATGTAAACAAGGAGTTTGTGAGATATAGCGGAAGAGAGCTGCATGAAATTATCGGCCATACGGATTTTGATGTATGGGAGGAAGAGCTGGCAAGACACTGCTCGGAAGAAGATCAGAAAGTCATGGAGTCCAGGGAAAAACAGACCAGGGTTTTTAAGTGTTGCAAGGATGGCAATGTCAAATGGTTTGAAACCCATAAGAGCCCGATCTTTGGAAGAGTACGGAAAGTAATCGGACTTACCGGAATCATACAGGATGTCACTGATCGAAAAGAAATGGAAATAAACCTGGAAATGGAAAAACGTTTCACCGATCAGATGCTGAATGCGATTCCGGATATCCTTTTCTATAAGGATGTAAAGGGACGGTACATCGGTTTCAACAAGGCCTTTGAAGACCAGTTTCCCAATCAGACAAGAGAAGAAATCATGGGAAAAACCGACAGGGAGCTCATGTGGGATCCGGAAGATGCCGAATACTTTGTCAAAACTGACAAGGCAGTTCTGGAGCAGGGAAAGCAGATGTCTGTAGAGGATATGGTAACAAAGGTAAACGGCGAGGCGAGAATTATCGAAACCAAAAAGGTGCCCTTTTATAACAATGATGGACAGATCGGTGGAATTCTCGGTGTTGCCAGGGATATAACCACGCATAAGGCAATGAAGGAAGAACTGCGGGAAAGCGAAGAGCGGTTCAGGCAGCTTTTTGAAAATATGACAAATGGATTTTCCCTGAATGAAGTGGTTTATGATCAGGAAGGGAAGCCATGCGACTGCAGGTATCTGCTTGTGAACAGAGCATACGAAAAGGCGACGGGGAGAGCTGGGAGCAGCATTGTTGGAAAAACATATTCTGAAGTGATGGAAGGAATTGACGAGAAGCGTATCCTGGATTACTGCAGGGTCGCCATTTCAGGAAAGCCGATGACTCTGGAACGAAGTGTATCCGGAGAGGACAAGATTATAAGCGAGTTCGTCTACAGCCCTCGCAAGGACCAGTTCGCGATAATCTATGAGGATATAACGGAAAGGAAAAAATTAGATGAAGCGCTGATTGAAGCCAAACAGAATGCAGAACAGGCAAATAAGGCGAAGGATCGTTTCCTTGCGACGATGTCCCATGAAATACGGACCCCAATGAACGGGATATTGGGATTTCTGCAGCTGCTGGAGAAAACGGAGCTGACCCGGGAACAGAGGGGATATGTAGATAACATGAAAACTTCCTCAAATCTGCTGCACAGCGTAATCGATGACATCCTGGATTTTTCGAAAATGGAAGCCAGAGGCGTCGAACTGGAGAATATCCCTTTTAATCTGCATGATGTGGCGGAGGATGCAGTAATTCCCTTTGCTGCCGCAGCATTCAATAAAGAGATCGATATTAATCTCTATATTGAACCGGGCACTCCGGAACATGTTACCGGCGATCCGACGAGGCTGAAGCAGGTGGTTGCAAATCTCATGAACAATGCAGTCAAGTTCACTGATTCGGGAAGCGTTTCGGTGACCATATCCAAAGGGGCTGAAACAGAAGAACGCTATGAGATTCTCTTTAAGGTGGAGGATACAGGGATAGGGATTCCAAGTGAAGTGATTCCGAAACTATTCAAGCCATTCAATCAGGCTGACAGTTCGACGATCAGGCGGTTCGGCGGAACCGGACTGGGGCTTTCGATTTCGAAGACCCTTGTTGAAGCCATGGGCGGAACGATAAGTGTCGATAGCGTTCCGAATAAGGGAAGTATCTTCAGTTTCACGGTCAGGCTTGGCAGGAGGGTTGGAAATCTGCCAGTCAGTCTGCAGGATATGGATGAATATAAGGTACTGAAGGACAAGAAGGTGATGCTTGTCGGCGGAAATATCCGCAGCCGTGGCATCCTTGCTTCCTATCTGAGAGAGATAGGCATGGGGGTGATCGAACTATCAGAGGGATCTGAGGCCATAGCAGAACTGATGCAGAGCTGGAAAGGCAGAGTCCATGCAGTGGTTATGTCAGACAGGATTCAGGATATGGATACAGAAGACCTTTCTGTAGCCCTGAAATCCATTTCCATGACAAAGGACATTCCCCAGATTATAGTAGCGTCGAAGATGTCAAATGCAGACGGAGCAGGGACAGCAGCCAGAACCACACTGCCGAAACCCTTCAGAAAGCGGGAGCTCCTTTCTGTGATGGCGGAAGAAATAGAGAAGTCCATAAACAGAAAGGCAGAAACAGAGACAGGGGAGTCCAGGGAGGAAACAAGCAGAAAAGAGTCTGAAAAGTCAATATATTCAGAAAAGCCAGGAATCCAGGAGGGTGGAGACCGCAGCCAGAGAAAACAGCGGATTCTGGTGGTCGATGATGTTCTGGTAAATATCCAGCTGCTGATAGCTGCCCTGGAAAAGGACTATGATATCATTCCTGCGGCGAATGGAAAAGAAGCGATTCGAATCGCGCATTCTGAAAACAAGCCGGATCTCATATTGCTGGATGTCATGATGCCGGAAATGAACGGATATGAAGTTTGCCAGCGCCTGTCAGAAGATTCTGAAACAAAGGACATCCCTGTCATTTTCCTCACAGCCATGAGAGAAGTTGAAGATGAGGAATACGGCCTTAAGCTGGGAGCGGTGGATTATATCACCAAACCGTTCAGTATACCAATTGTGAAACTGAAGGTGAAGAATCAGCTTGCGATCAAGAAGTATGAAAATCAGCTGAAGGAAAATTCACGGACGGATCCGCTGACGGGAATAGCCAACAGAAGGAGGTTCGATGAAACCTTCGAGGTGGAATTAAGGCGTGCAAGGAGAATGGGAACATGCTTTTCCGTACTGATTGCGGACATCGATCATTTCAAGAACTACAATGATGCTTATGGGCATCTGGCTGGCGATGATTGCCTCTGCCTGGTGGCCGGCATTATCAGAGACTCTCTTAGAAGACCGGCCGATCTGGCGGCAAGATGGGGGGGCGAAGAATTCGTCTGCCTGCTCCCCGATACCGACAGGAAAGGGGCCGCGGTCATTGGAGAAATGATACGGCAGGCGGTGATGGATCTTGCAATTCCCCATAAAGATTCAAAAGTGGCAGAGGTAGTGACGGTTTCCATCGGGTCTGTGACGTCTGATCCGAAAGAAGAAAGCGACTATGAAAAGCTTATGGAAAGGGCTGACCAGGCATTGTATGCAGCAAAGGGATCAGGAAGAAACAGGGTCTGCAGCTGGGATCAGGTGAAGGACGGGAGGTAAAAGTATGAGTATAGGCTATGCCTGCCTGGCGGTTGGCGTCCCAAATACCGGGATGAAGGGATGCATCATGAAGAATGCAGATAACCGCCGGCTGATGGAACTTACAGGACAAAACCTGAAATCACTGAATACACTGACAGAGTACAACATCAAAAATGGAATCAGGCTTTTCAGAATCAGTTCAGACCTGATTCCCTTCGGTTCAAACCCCGTAAACAGGACACGGTGGCGGGAGGAATATGCAGAGGAGTTTGCGGGAATCGGCATGAAAATACGGCAAAGCGGAATGCGGGTATCCATGCATCCCGGCCAGTACACAGTACTGAATTCGCCTGATGAAGGAGTCGTTTTGCGGGCTGTCGAAGATCTTGCCTATCATGCAGCTGTTCTGGATGCGCTGGAGCTTGGACCGGAGCATAAGATTATCCTTCATATCGGCGGCGTTTATGGAGACAAGGAGGAGGCTTCCAGGCGGTTTGTCAGGAATTACAGACTCCTGCCGGAAAACGTAAAAAGCCGGCTTGTCATAGAGAATGATGACAGAAGCTTTCGGATTGGAGATGTGCTGGAAATAGGAAATATCCTGGAAATCCCGGTCATCTTCGATAACCTGCATAATCAGATTAATGCCTGTGAAGATCCTAAGAGCGAGGAATACTGGATCCGGGAATGTCGCAAGACCTGGAAGGTAAGGGACGGAAAGCAGAAGATCCATTATTCACAGCAGAATCGGGGAAAAAATCCGGGAGCACATTCAGATACCATTGGAATCGCTGAATTTATGGATTTCTATAACCGCCTTGAAGACAAAACTATTGATATCATGCTGGAGGTGAAAGATAAAAACCTCTCTGCTGTCAAATGCATAAACTGCACCATGGAGAAGACAGACAGGGGACGTCTGGAAGCCGAGTGGAGCAGATATAAATACCTGGTTCTTGAAAAAGCCCAGGAAGATTATCTTGCAATACGCCGGCTGTTCAGGGACAGTAAAAGCCCAATAGCAGTTCCGTTCTATGAAATCGTAGAACGGGCGGCTCTCCGGGAAGAAGATGTTGGAAACTTCATCAATGCAGCCCAGCACGTCTGGGGATATTTCAAGGATGTGGCTTCGGAAAGAGAAAAGAGCAGATTTACCGAAGAACTTGCTAAATATGAAGCAGGAGAGATAAGCGGCAGGAGAATCAAGGCCGGATTGTGGAAGCTGGCGGTAAAGTATCAGCGCAGCTATCTGCTGGAGTCCTATTATTTTCTGTGACTCTGGATGTCGCAGTACATAAATCCGAAAAGAAGCGAATCAGGGGAGCCTGGACTGAAAACAATCAATCAGTCCAGGCTCCCGGTTTTTATTTATTCAAGAGATTTCCCCATAGTCTCCCTGCCGAAAATTCCGGTAACCAGGGACACGAGTGCAAATACTGCGGTAAGCATAATGAATACATTCGTATACCCTTGATCGGTTCCCCAGAAGCTGTAGATGACGGGAACGATGAAAGGAGCCGTAAATGCACCGAGGCGTCCGAAGGCAGATGCCCACCCCATGCCGCTGGCCCTTGCAGCCGTCGGGTAGACTTCAGGTGTATATGCATAAACGCATCCCCAGGCACCGAGGCTGAAGAAATAAAGAAGGCATCCATACGCAAGAACCTGGGCGGTACTTCCGGCATGGCCAAAAAGCCAGGCGGCAACAGCGGTTCCCGCAAAATAAAGAGAAAGGACTTTTTTTCGGCCTACCTTTTCAATCAGATACGCTGCGCTGAAATAGCCCGGAAGCTGTGCAAAGCACATAATCAGGGTGAATTCAAAGCTTTTTACAAGATCGAATCCCCTGGCCACAAGCAGGGTAGGGGTCCACAGCACAAAGCCGTAATAGCCAAAATTGATGCCAAACCATATCACCCAGAGTACGAAAGTGCTTCGGATGTATGTTCCTGACCAAAGGTCTGCAAACGTAACCCGTGCGGCTCTTGGGGTTTCGCCGTTTTCCCTTTTTGGTCCTGGGAAGTCAGTCACCTTTGCGAGTCCTGCCTGGGTCTCCATAATTCTGACGAGTGCATCGGCCTCTTTTGCTTTACCGGCCATTTCCAGGTAACGCGGAGATTCCGGTACGGCTTTTCTCAAAACAGCAGCGAAGAGTGCAGGAAGGCCGCCTACTATGAAGGCAATCTGCCATCCGTAAGCCGGTATAAGGAGATAAGCCACCAGTGAGGCGGCAATCCATCCCCAGGCCCAGAAGCTCTCCAGCAGGATGACATTCCGTCCTCTGGTCTTTGCGGGGGAAAATTCGCTGACAAGGGTCGCTGCTGCCGGAAGCTCGCCTCCAAGGCCAAAGCCTGTAAAGAATCTCAATACCAGGAGCACGGGATAGTTTGGCGCAAATCCTGAAATCATGCTCGATATGCCATAGATGATAAGCGTGATCATGACCACGGTCCTGCGGCCCCATCTGTCAGCAACCATTCCCGAAAGGCCTGCACCAAGTGCCATGCCAAGCATTCCAATGCTTCCCAGCAGACCGAGCTGGCTTGTTGTCAGTGCCCAGTCCTTTCCAATAGCGGCCATAACGCCTGAAACCATCCCCTGATCCATGGCATCAAACATCCAGCCTATGCCAGTCAGGAAGAGGACTTTTTTCAGCATTGGAGTGGTGGGCAGGCGGTCAATTCTTGAAGATATATCGGACATAAAGCCCCTCCTTTTCAAAAATGTTATATGCAGTCGCAGGCAATTGCAGCATGAAATGTGAGAATGCATACAAAGCAATGCCTCTGAATAGCTACTACTATCATACCCACACGGAAAGTAATTTACAAGAATTAATTTTTGGTCCCATAGGAGTGATGGGTCAAAAGCCCGTTTATATAATAGTAGTCGTCAATTTGCACGGGTTTCGGGAATTAGGACGTGATGCAAAACATGTTGATTCGCAGCGCGCTCTCGCTTAGATGAAGACGTAGTGGTACGTAAGGCCGCAAAGTACGCGGTCTAAGTACCAACGTCTTCATAAAGCTGCTCGTCAATTCATGTTTTGCGGGTCCCAAAGTCCTGCTTTTCATGCAAGCATGAAATACATGACCTTTTGGCCCTGGTATCATTTAGTAGGAAAGAGCGGCCTATGAGATAAAAACACCACATCCATGAGTTGGAGCAGTTGACATAATTGTATCAATAAAAAAAATTTACAGAAATAAAAATTAGTGATATATTAAATTATGGATGGTATTCTGAGTAAGAAACTGTACCTTTATAAGAAAATTTCACGGCGCAGATTATGTGCCTTACATAAACAATCATGGCGGATACATGCGATCCGGCGGACTAATAATTTTCCTAGGACAGGCTAGCATTCTAACTGGCTATATTCAATCATCCATCCTTTTCCGGTTCATGCCGGATTCGAAAAAGGATTTTCTCAGATAATGTAAAACTGAATAATTACGGCTATATCTATTAGCCAGAAGAGGAGCTAAAATGAGAAATACGGTTACCACTTTTCAAGACCAGAAGGCCAGAGGGGATAAAATCACCATGCTGACTGCTTATGATTATTCGACTGCGAAACTCATGGATGAGGCAGGAATCAATTCAATTTTGGTTGGAGATTCCTTAGGGATGGTAATGCTGGGGTATAAGGATACCCTGTCAGTAACGATGGAGGATATGATCCATCATACGAAAGCAGTCGCAAGAGGCTGTGAGAATGCAATGGTAGTGGCTGACATGCCATTCATGTCTTATCAGACATCGGTATATGATGCCGTGCTCAATGCAGGACGCCTTGTGAAGGAAGGCGGCGCAAATGCAGTAAAACTTGAGGGCGGAGCTAAAATTGCCGCACAGATCAGAGCAATCGTGGATGCCTCGATTCCTGTAGTCGCCCATCTGGGACTTACGCCCCAGTCGGTAAATGCCTTCGGCGGCTTCAAGGTGCAGGCAAGAAATGAAGATGCAGCACGCCAGCTAATAGCGGATGCGAAGGCTGTTCAGGAAGCAGGGGCTTTTGCGGTAGTGCTGGAGTGCATCCCGGCGGCCCTGGCAGCGATTATAACAAAACAGCTTGATATCCCCACAATTGGAATTGGGGCCGGTGCTGGCTGCGATGGCCAGGTTCTTGTTTATCAGGACATGCTGGGACTTTTTTCCGATATGACGCCGAAATTCGTAAAGAAATTTGCAGATGCCGGAACCGTCATGAAAGAGGGATTCGCAAAATATATTGAGGAAACCAAGTCAGGTGTCTTCCCTGCGGAAGAACACTGCTTTAAAATATCCGATGAAGTGCTGAACAAGCTCTATTAATCAGGGAATATAAGAGGTGCAGAGATGAAAATTGTAAAGACAAAAGAAGAAGTAAGGGCGGCCGTAAAGGAGTGGAAAGCCGAGGGTCTTACAGTAGGGTTCGTTCCTACAATGGGATATCTTCATGAAGGCCATGCCAGCCTTATGAAGCTTGCAGGAGAAAATGACAGGGTGGTTGTCAGCATTTTTGTAAACCCGATGCAGTTTGGACCGAATGAAGATCTCGCAAGCTATCCAAGGGATCTGGAACGTGACAGCAGCGTATGTGAGGAGCAGGGCGTTGACCTGATTTTCAATCCGGAACCGGAGGAAATGTATCCACAGGACTTCTCTTCCTTTGTGGATATGACAGGCCCGACGGAAGAACTTTGTGGATCGAGCAGGCCGGGACACTTCAAGGGAGTATGCACTGTCGTAAACAAGCTTTTCAATATCGTGAAACCTGACAAGGCTTATTTCGGACAGAAGGATGCCCAGCAGTTTGCTGTTATCAAAAGAATGGTAAGGGACCTGGATATGGATCTGGAAGTGGTTGCAGCCCCTATCATCAGAGAAGAAGACGGTCTTGCAAAAAGTTCAAGGAACAAATATCTGAACAAAGAGGAGAGGGAGGCTGCGCTTATTCTGAGCAGGAGCCTGCAGCTCGGAAGGGATATGCTTGAAGCCGGGGAGACTGACGTGGCAGCCATAGTAAAGGCAATCGAGGACAAGATCAAGACAGAGCCCCTTGCAAAAATCGATTATGTGAAGATCGTGGATGCATCTTCGATAAAGCCGGTTGAGACCGTAAAAGAGCAGGTTCTGGTTGCAATGGCCGTATACATCGGAAAGACAAGGCTCATAGATAACTTCATTTTTGAAAAATAAGGGTAACTGTTCAGACTCCCCGTCTCGCGAGGTGTTTTTATGCTGAATTTGCATAAAAACCCGAGACATGCCTGCGCCAAATTGCTGATTTTGCAATTTGTGTGCATCATCTGTGACTATGAAGGACGTAGTCCTGAATAGTTGCAAATAAGGAACGAATTCAGTCAGTCCGGCCGAACCGCCGGCGTAGGGAAAGAAGATAGAGGTATTTGTTATGCAGATTAGCATGTTAAAAGGAAAAATTCACAGAGCAACGGTAGTACAGGCAGAGCTGGACTATGTCGGAAGCATTACAGTGGACGAGGATCTTCTCGATGCAGCAGGAATCCTGGAATACGAAATGGTACATATTGTCGATGTAGATAACGGAAACCGTTTTACTACCTATACCATAGCCGGAGAACGGGGATCAGGCCTCATCTGCCTTAACGGGGCGGCAGCAAGGATGGTGCATGTGCATGATAAGGTCATCATCATGGCATATGCGGACATGACTCCTGAAGAGGCGAAGGAACACAAGCCTCATGCAGTATTCGTTGATGACAACAATAAGATAGTCAGAATCACGGACTATGAAAAACACGGCCTGCTCAGGGATATTGACAGGTAATTGATGGAAGAGGGGATGACATGTTAAAAGGAAAAACAGTGGTACTGGGCGTGACAGGAAGCATAGCTGCCTATAAGATTGCGAACCTTGCCAGCATGCTGGTCAAACAGGGGTGCGACGTCCATGTCATAATGACCGGAAATGCGGTGAATTTCATTAATCCAGTGACATTCGAAACACTTACGGGGAATAAATGCATGGTCGAGACATTCGACAGAAACTTCCAGTTCAATGTAGCCCATATCTCCCTTGCAAAAAGGGCTGACGTAATGATGGTGGCTCCGGCCTCAGCAAATATCATTGGCAAAATGGCCCATGGAATAGCAGACGATATGTTGAGCACAGTGGCTCTTGCCTGCAAGAAACCGATTATCGTGGCGCCTGCCATGAACACCCAGATGTTCGAAAATCCCATTGTCCAGGACAATATCAAGACCCTTAAAAAGTATGGGGTCAGAATAATCGAGCCGGCAGTAGGAAGACTTGCCTGCGGGGACAGCGGTGCAGGGAAAATGCCTGATGAGACCGTGCTAATGGATTATATTATGCGTGAGATAGCCTTTGAAAAGGATATGGAAGGCAAAAAAGTACTTGTCACTGCAGGGCCTACAAGGGAGGCTATAGATCCTGTAAGGTTCATATCCAATCATTCTACCGGAAAGATGGGTTATGCCCTTGCGAAGATAGCAATGCTCAGGGGAGCCCAGGTGACCCTGGTGACAGGACCTGTATCCATCAGCCCTCCTCCTTTCGTAAAAGTAGTGAACGTGGTAAGTGCAGAAGAGATGTACGATGCAGTTACGTCAGTGTTTGAAGAGCAGGACATCATCATAAAGGCGGCTGCAGTAGCTGATTACAGACCAGCAGAGGCAGCCACCGAAAAGGTCAAGAAAAAGGAAGGCGACGCATCAATCAGTCTGGTGCGTACAAAAGATATCCTGGCCTATATCGGCGAACACAAAAAGGAAGGCCAGTTCATATGCGGATTTTCAATGGAGACTGAGAACATGATAGAAAACTCCAGGGCCAAGCTAGTGAAAAAGAACCTGGACATGATAGCAGCAAACAACCTGAAAGAATCTGGTGCCGGTTTCGGAACTGACACCAATATCATTACGCTGATCACGAAAGAAAGTATGATCTCTCTCCCAATGATGAGTAAAGAAGAAGCAGCAGAAAAAATCCTGACGCAGATTATTCAATAATCCGCGTCAGGATTTTTTTGGTTTTGCTTTAAAAATAATCTGTGATATACTAAGCATAGAATAAACGTAACTATTCAGGACTACGTCCTTCATAGTCAAATATGATGACAGGGGTTCTGAACAGTTACGATTAAATCATGTTTTTTCATGCAGGCATGAAACGTATGATTTTCATGATCCTGGTATCATGATATGATGCCAATCTGCCGAAAGAATAGTATGGGAGTCGATTTTTTTACAATATTTAAGTGAGAGGGAGTGCTTTGCATGAATGCTGTAATTAAGAGGGACGAAATGATACAAACGCTGAAAGCGAAGCCAGATGTTCTTGATCTGGTTGATAAAATCATGGACAGGCCGAAGCTGATACCTGTTTTTTTCGATATCATCAGAAGTGAGAAAAGCAGCATCAAGTTTCTTTGTGAGAAGGTTCTCCGAAAGATCAGCGAGGACTATCCTGATATCCTGTATCCGTATTTTGAAGATATTGCAGGTTTGATAGACAGCGACAACAATTTCATAAAATGGGGCGGAATCATAACATTGTCGAATCTTGTGCTATCGGATAGCGAAAAGAAATTTCTGAAAGTTTATGACAAATATTTTTCGATGCTGGATTCGGAGACAATGATAACCGCTGCCAACGCGGCGGGCAATGCCTGGAAGATTGCTAAAAAGTATCCTGATCTTGAGCCTGATGTAACGAAGAGGCTGCTGGGCGTGTCGGAAAATACCTATTATAACAAGGGGGAACCGTCGCCGGAGTGTAAAAATATTCTTTATGGGGATATCATCGAATGTTTTGACAGATATTTCAAAAAATCATCCTGTCAGAAGGAAATCCTGGAATTCGTAGAACAGCAGAAAGATAATCCGCGGAATTCTGTTGCTAAAAAGGCAGAAGCCTTTTTGAAGAAACATAGGAAAGAGGAGGCGTGATCATGGATGAAAACAGAAATCCAGAAAACGATCCGGACCTGCAGGGCGTGAAGGAAATAGACATAGAGGAATTTGCGGAACTTGAGACAAGGAGAATCATCATATTTCTTGTACTGACGTTTGGCATAACCTATCTGTTTGAAATAGGGGTAATAAGGCCTCTTGTATACAGCGGCAATGTGACAATGAACGGGATAGGACAGGCTTCGATAGCGGCAATGATGTTCATTCCGTCAATAGGTGTTCTGCTGACAAGGTTTATTACCAAAGAAGGATTTAAAAATGTATGGATCAGGCCGGCACAGTTTAAGGGGAATATGAGATACTATCTGGCGGGCTGGTTCGGGCCTGTGGTTTTGACAATCATAGGCTCCTTATTCTACTTTCTGATATTTCCGGATAAGTTTGACGGCAACATGACCTTTTTTGCCGAAACGTACAAAGCGGCCGGTATAGAGATGTCTGTGGACCAGAGACGGATTACCATTGCTGTTCAGGTTTTGATCCTGATTTTTGCGGGGCCGATAATCAACGCGGCTACCTGCTTTGGAGAAGAATGGGGATGGCGGGGTTACCTCCTTCCCAAAATGAAGGAGAAGCTGCCGGTCATTCCGATGCTTCTGGTAAATGGAGTGATCTGGGGGCTTTGGCATGCTCCCCTTACGGTTATGGGACATAATTACGGTACCGAGTACTGGGGATATCCCATTACAGGGATTTTGGCCATGTGCTGCTTCTGCATTGTAATGGGCACTCTTTTTTCCTATATCACGCTTAAGGCCGGAAGCTGCATACCAGCCGTTATGGCCCATGCCAGCATAAATGGATTCGCGGCTATCGGGATTTATTTCACTGAAGCGGGAGGGAATCCTTTTATAGGGCCGGTCCCGACAGGAATAGCCGGAGGCGCGGCGTTTATTGCAGCGGCAGCGGTGATCATGGTGCTGATGGTGAAGGATGCAAGACAGGAAATGAGCGGAGAACTCTAAAAAGGGCGTGCAGCAAATAGCTTATATGCTATTATGCTGCACGCTTTTTTCACTTTTAGCGTTTGTGATTTCATCCAATGTCTTTGTGTGCCTGGTTATCATTTCTGTAGTTTGTTCCCACTTTGTATTTCTTTTCAGATTTAAAATCTTTTCCAAGTGACCGGTTTGTGTGTTCAACGGTATTAGGAACTTCTTCGGGATTCCCGTCCCACTGTTCGTCAATAGCGGCTTTCTTTTCTTTATCAGACATATATATTCCTCCTTTACAGAAAATCATATTTAGGATTAACAATGATACATCCATGCACGCCAGCGCTGTTTTTCAGTTGCTCAAAGTCGGTTTACAAACCCCGGCCATATTGTCGACTAATTACAACAAAACAACTCTTTTGTTTAATAATATACCAAACGCAGGCATATATCAAGACTATTTGGTGTATACATTGATTTGCAATAGCGGTTATGAAAAATCATGACAGTTGTATTTATGACGGAACGATAATGATTTATTATGTTGCTTTTTCGGCAAATTGAGATTAAAATCGAATTTGAAAGAAATGCAGGAAGAACAGGGAGTTGATCTGACATGTCAGAAGAGGATAATGATATAAAATTTTTCAAATTATCAAAAAGTAAGATGGGTGTGCAAAAGGGCGGTTTCTATAAGAAGATACTGATCATGGTACTGATCATGTTTGTATGCACAATGGTCTCGATGCTTTCATACTATATCGTAATGTTTGAATCCAATATCGTAATGATATATTTGCTTGGAATCCTTATGATCTCATATCTGGCGGAAAGCTATCTTTATAGTCTTTATGCCTCGGTTGTTGCGGTCCTTCTTTATAATTTCTTTTTCACGGAACCTTTCTATACGTTTAAAGTGAATGATCCGAACTACCTGCTTACATTTTTTGTAATGTTTATTGTCGGATTTATTACCAGCATGCTTACCATAAGGGTTAATCTGGAGAGGCAGCTTGTGGAGGACAGGGAGGAGTATATTTCCGCATTATATGACATCGAAAAAAAACTTCTCAATGTGAAAAGCAGGGAGGAACTCGCCAGTGTGTCTGCAGGGGAGATTGCCAGGTATTTCGGTGAGAATGTGGTTGTACGTTTCTTCGGATCAGAGGGTGAACAGATTCACAGCCATATAGAAGGAGCGGATGTATTTGGCAGCGCAGCTGATCATTCGGCATGCATGGAAGCCTATGAGTCAGGGAATCCCTGTGGGCGGGGAACGCCCCTTTTTTCAACGGCCAGAGCATATTACAGACCGATCTTCAACCAATACGGTGTGCAGGGCGTCATTGGGATTTCAGTGTCCAAAGGAAATGAACTTTTGCAGGCACAGTATAGCTTCATGGATGTGATTATTCCGCAGATTGCAGTAGTGCTTCAGCGTGAAAAAAATTATGAAAAACAGCAGAAAGCCCAGATGGAGATTCAGAAGGAACGCCTGCGTGCAGATATGCTGAGATCTGTCTCCCATGATTTTCGAACACCTCTGGCAGGAGTAATGGGTCTGTCAAGTACGGCCCTGGATAATTATGATAAAATGAGTGACGAAGTCAGAAAAAAATTTCTGCAAAGCATATATGAGGATGCAAACTGGCTGAATGAGATGGTGGAAAATATTCTTCAGACTACCCGTTTTGAGGAAGGAAGGGTCAACCTCAATATTGCAGAAGAGGCAGCAGAGGAGATTATAACTGAAGCGGTTACCCATGTAAAGAAACATGCGAATAAGCATAAGATTCTGGTGAAAATACCGGATGAGATAATTCTGATCAGGGCGGACGGGGTATTGATCAGGCAGGTAATCGTAAATCTGCTGAATAATGCAGTCAGCTATTCGCCGGAAGGGAGCGAGATCATAGTATTCCTGCACCGTGAAGGTGACAGGGCTGTATTTGAAGTTAAGGATAATGGTCCTGGCATTGCCAATGCGGAACTGTCCCATGTCTTTGAACGTTACTATCGCAGCGGCACCAGTGGAGCAGTTAAGAGCAAGGGGATGGGACTCGGTCTTTCCCTTTGCAAGTCCATTGTAGAAGCCCACAATGGGGAGATTACCGTTCGAAATAATGTTCCCCACGGCACTATTGTCAGTTTTTATTTGTTGTCAGACAAGGAGAGTATATGATGGAACCGCTTATTTTGGTTGTAGATGATGAAAAATCAATCCGGAGCTTTCTGAAAGTGTCAATAGAAACCCAGGGATATAAATGTATTGATACGGATAATGGTGCAAGTGCTCTTATGCTGGCTGTTTCCCATAATCCGGATATATTGGTTTTAGACCTTGGGCTGCCGGATATGGATGGAGTTGATGTAATAAAGAAGCTGCGTGAAATATCACAGATTCCGATTATCATAATTTCTGCCAGAGGTCATGAAAGGGAAAAGATAAAGGCTCTGGATGCAGGGGCAGATGATTATCTGACAAAGCCTTTCAGTGTACCGGAATTATTGGCACGAATACGTGTTATTCTCCGGCATAAAGCATTTGAAAAGTTTCCGAAAGAAATCGAAAGCGCTGTCTTTCAGGTAAAGGATCTCGTTATTGATATGGATAAACGCAGAGTATGGCTGGGCGAGGAAGAGATCCATCTGACACCGAATGAGTATAAGGTGCTGGTATTACTGGCTGAAAGTCATGGTAAAGTTCTAACCCATAAATATATAACGGAACATATATGGGGAGGAACAATATCAGATGATACAAGGTCACTGCGGGTATGTATGGGAAACCTGAGAAGAAAGCTTGGTGAGGACCCATCCCAGCCTGAGTATATCATTACCGAAATAGGTGTGGGATACAGGCTGATTGATGAATAAAAAAACGGCAGGCAATGTGAATATATTCACATTGCCTGCCGTTTTTTGAATTTATAGGAGTGGAATGTCAAAAGCCCATTTACAAAATAGTGTTCGTCAATTTGCACAAGTTTAAACAATTAGGACGTGATGCAAAACATGTTCATTCGCAGCGCGCTCTCGCTTAGATGAAGACGTAGTGGTACGTAGGGCCGCAGAATACGCGGCCCATGACGCGCAAGAAGAATATTTGCAGAAAAATTACGGGAACCGGCAGAATGCTTACACAAAACTTACACGGAAAGGTTTATTCTGATAGCAGTTAAAGGAGGTAACGAGTATGCAAAAAATCGATCATTCAGCAATAAACAACCCATACATCTGCATGGCAATCAATAAGCTTCATTGCAACGAAATCAATGAAGCCTATAAAATTATCATGGAGGCCTTACATGCAAATCCAAATGCGCCAGAGCCGCAGAACCTGTTAGGAATCTGGAATGAAATCAACGGGAATGACGACATGGCGAGGCGGCACTACAGAGCCGCATATGCCCTGGATCCCTCATATAGACCAGCCAGTAAAAACCTTGAAAGGCTGTGCATCTTTTTTGAGGATAAGAGAGACCCTGCGGACTTTGGCGATCATGAAGTCACGAAAAAAAGATAAGAAACGCAAGCGGTTGAACTTATAGGTTGTCCGCTTTGTAAAAAACGGAGGAAAATTTATGTACATAATCATCATTGGCTGCGGAAGGTTAGGCAGTAATCTGGCAAAGGGACTGGCTGACGATGGAAACGATATCTGCATTATTGACCGTGACGCCGACAAGCTGAATGCGTTGGGCAGCGGCTTTAACGGTCAGCGGATAAAGGGAATAGAATTTGACAGGGATATTCTGATGGAAGCCGGGGTACAGGATGCGGATGCAGTACTGGCAGTCACGCCGGATGACAATATAAACATTACGATATCGCTTATTGTGGATAAGATATTTAAAGTTAATAATGTCATTTCAAGGGTAAATGATCCCGGAAAAAAAACGATATATAACCAGCTGGGAATCAATACGATTGACCCAATCCAGTACGAACTTGAAATTCTGAAAAACAAGCTTCTGATTGAAAACATGGAGGTTTTATCCTCGCTGGACAATAATTATGAAATTATTGAGCTTCTTGTCTATAAAGAGAAGCATCTGTCGGTCATGGAAATTGAAGAGAGATACAAGTGTATTATTTCAGCTATTGTGAAGGAAGGCAGAATGGGGCTCCCGCAGAAAAATGAAATCGTAAGGCACGGGGACAGAATTGTTTGTACTGTTCAGAAAAAGGATAAGGGAAGACTAATAAATTCATTCGGTAAGGAGATTTTAATATGAAAACTATAATAATCGGCGGAGGAAAAATCGGCTATTATCTTTTTAAGACATTAAGGGAAAGAGGCCGCCAGGTTACCATTATAGAGAGAGACAAGGAAACATGCGGGAAAATAGCGGAAGACATTGATGGCGATATCATATGTGGTGACGGTACGGATTTGGAAGTGCTTAAGGAGGCTGGAATTGAGGAAGCGGAGATTGTAGCGGCAGTGACGGGCACGGATGAGGAAAACCTTGTAATATGCCAGATAGCAAAACTGAGCTTCAGCTCGATGAAGACAATAGCCCGCGTGAATAATCCCAAGAATACAACAATGTTCAAAAACCTGGGAATAGACAATACGGTCTGCAGCACGGAAGTCATCACAAACCTGATTGAATATGCCCTTAACGAAGAGGATTATAGAATCGTGAATACCTTCGGACGGGGTTCCATGGTGCTGGCAGAGCTGACGATCAGGGAAACAGTCACCTGGTGCAACAAAATGATCAAAGAGCTTCTGCTCCCGGAGGAGTGCGTATTCGTATCCGTAATGCGGGGTGAAGAGGTTATATATCCCAAAGGGGATACAGGACTTCAGAACAACGACAAGTTGCTTATTGTAACCAATTATTCGGTTTTAGCGGAATTAGTAGATGAGCTTTATGACGGAGGAAAAAGGAAATGGAAATCAAGAAAAATGAAATTACAGGCATAGTGGCTGAAGTGATCGCTGTCATATGTTATGTCGGAGCAGGCTTTATGGCGACGGTCGCCATAATGGGGTGACGTCATGAACCAGACAGAGAAAAAATCGTATAGCCTTGAAATAATCAGCTACTACACCGGATATATAGTTCTGATATCCTCTTCGCTGATGGCAATACCGGCATTGACATCCCTTATGTTCAAAGAGTGGAACCCACTGCTTGATTTTATAATAAGCATGACAGTATCGCTGGCTGCCGGGCTTGCGCTGGTTATGTTCGGAATGAGGATGAAGAAGGAAAAGCCGGACGTGCAGTGGAAACATGGCTTTGCCGTTGCCGCCCTTTCATGGCTCATTCTGACAGTTCTGTGCGCGATGCCGTACTGGCTGAGCGGACATATGAAATCATATCTGGATGCATGTTTTGATGTTATGAGCGGATTCACCACGACGGGAGTAGTATTACTGCAGGATCTTGACCATATTTCCAATGGCCTTAATATGTGGAGACATATTCTGACTTTCATAGGGGGCCAGGGCATGGTTGTCCTTGCGCTGACATTTCTGGTGAAGGAAACAGGCGGAGCTTATAAAATGTACGTCGGCGAGGGCAAGGATATTGAACTGGTGCCTAACGTGAAGGGGACGACAAGGCAGATATGGAAGATAAGCATGATTTATCTTCTGGTAGGAACAGCCGTCCTCTGGGTGATTGGAATTGCTATAGGTCTGAAGCCTGTCTCGGCTATCCTCCATGCCATCTACATATTCGAATCCTCATGGAGCACGGGAGGGTTCGCGCCAAATACCCAGAATATCATGTATTACCATAGTCTGATATATGAGACAGCCGCTATGGTAATATTTATACTGGGCTCGTTCAACTTTGGACTGCACTATGCGATATGGCATGGAAAGCGCAAAGAGATCATAAAAAATATTGAGACCCAGAGCTTCTTCATAACGTCCTTTCTGACTGTCATTCTTGCTCTTGCAGGACTGGCCAGGCTGAACGTCTATCCGGATGCTGTTGCGGGCTTCAGGAGAGTCGTTTTCAATGTGCTCTCAGCTCATACGACAACTGGTTTCGGCTCCATTTATGCAAGGCAGTTCGCTTTGGAGTGGGGGGATTTCGGGATAATGATAATGGTTATAGCCATGCTGATCGGCGGTTCCGCATGCTCTACGGCAGGCGGTATCAAAGGCCTGCGGGTCGGAATCGTATGCAAAGGGCTTATCATGGACATTAAGAAACTGCTTTCATCTGAAAGAAGGATGAAGGTGTATAAATTCCATCATATTAAAGACCAGATTTTAAGTGAGGGAGCAATCAAATCGGCGGCAATTATCATCATCTGCTATATCGCCACATTTGGAGTAGGGACTCTTCTGGGAACTTATTACGGCTATCCACTTGCGGATTCCGCTTTTGAATCGGCATCCATAACAGGAAATGTTGGTCTGAGCATAGGAGTCACGGCACCTGGGATGCCTGCCGCTATGAAGGTTTATTATATAATTGCAATGTATCTGGGCAGATTAGAGTTTCTTTCGGTATTTGCACTGATTGGCTATCTATTTGGAGGTGTGAAAAAAGTATGCGCAAATTACCGGGAACGCTGATGATCATCCTGCTGGCGGCATTTACCATTTCGCTAAGCGTAAATGCGGAACAGGCAGCGAGTGGAAATACGGATGTCGAAAATTCAGAGTCTGAAAATGATGATGCGGAAAAAACAGAAAAAGCAGAAGAAGCAGAAGAAGCAAAAGAAGCAAAAGAAGCAATCAGGACAGACATAAACGCTCTGATAGAAAATGCGAAAGAGCTTGATGGAAAAGAGGTTACGGTACAGGGCGAAGCTATCGGTGAACGAATGGACAGAGGGGATTATTCCTGGGTCAATATAAATGACGGGACAAATGCAATCGGTCTCTGGATAGAAAAAAGTGAAGCGGAAAAGATAACCTGCTATGGAACCTATAAATTCAAAGGAGACATGGTTCATGTAACCGGAATATTCTATAGGGCATGCAGTGAGCATGGAGGCGAGGCGGATCTGCATGGCGGTTCGGTGGTGATAGCGGAAGAAGGGTATTATGTGGCAGAAAAAATACCATTCTTGAAAAAAATATCCACTGCTGCCCTGGCAGCATGCGGTCTGGTAATCGCAGCTGTTTGCCTGCCGGTAATCAGAAAAAGGATTGACAGATAGAAGCATCTGCTACAGGAGCTGTTCCGGCAAGTAATTATCGTAAAAATCGAGAAATAAAAGCGGGAAGTGTATGTTGAAAAACACTTCCCGCTTTATTTTTATTGCTCCAGTTCTAAAAACTCTTTTTTAGTAACAGCATCAATGAGTACTGAGTCATCCTCGTCGTAGATGCATGAATTTCCGGATTTGGAATAGAATTCCGTAATATCGCCTGTCTTTGGATTGAGATAGTATACTACGCGGGTATGCTCATCGGCTATAAGCGACAGCTCACCCATGTAATTGGCAGCAATCACATTCAGTCCGGAGATATCCGGTGCCTGTTCTTCATAGACTTTCTGTACATCCGATTTGAGCACTGTGAATCCATGGAAGAGATAGCCGCATATCAGGCAGATGGCGAAGGCCAGCACTGCAATGACTATATGTGAAATAGGCGCGAGAATATCGTGCCAGTGTTTCTCCTTTTCAGTATGCCCGCTTTTTTCTGTCTGTAATTCTGAATCGGTTGATTTCATCGTTGTGTACTCCTTAATTTTTTTATAGTTCCCTTCATGATTTGAAAGCTTTCTGTAGATTATAATATTTTTGGATAGGAATATCAATCAGAATTGTTCTTCTTATTGTTTTTTTACACGGAATTATATAAATGCAGTAAAAAAATGCAGATAGTACAAATAATATAAAAAGAAAGGATAATACTACAAAGTCATTGGACGTTTTCTATTATAAGATTATAGTTAACGAGATCATTTTTTGATTTATAGGAAATTACTCGAATTTCCTATAAATCAAAAACGCTCCGCGTAGAATGTGCAGTCGGGCTTTTTCGTTTTAAATGTAATGGGACAAAAAAATGGGAGGTTAAAAAACGATGTTGAGAAAAAAATTCAAGAGAATGACAGCGCTTATGCTGACTGGTGCAATGATCATCACGCTGCCGGCTTTTCCCGGGCAGATGACAGTCATTGCTGCAAATGAGGATACGTTCTATTCCGATGAGCAGACAGTCTATGTAAGCAGCCTGGGCGAGGAACGATCGGTTCTTTTTAATGAGAACTGGAAGTTCTATTATGGGAATGCGAGTGCCGCCTTCCAGACAGCCTTCGATGATTCGGCATGGAGGACGGTGGATCTGCCTCATGACTACAGTATCGAACAGGAATTCAGCACAAAGTATGAGGCTGAAAGCGGTTTTCTTCCAGGTGGAACTGGATGGTACAGAAAAGCATTTACGCTGCCGGAAAGCTGTGAAGGGAAATCTGTCACTATAGATTTTGGCGGCGTTTATATGAATTCCACAATTTATGTGAACGGACAGGAACTGGCGTACCATCCTTATGGGTATACACCGTTTTCTGTTGATATTTCAGACTATGTAGAATGCGACGGCGCGACAGAGAATGTCATTTCCGTGAAGGTCGATCATAAGTATCCAAGCAGCCGGTGGTATTCAGGAAGCGGGATATACAGAAATGTAAACCTTACCATTACCGATGCCGTACATGTAGCGCGTTATGGAACCGCAGTAACCACACCGAATCTGTCAACACAGAAGGGCGGCGATGTGGATGTCAATGTGACGACAACTGTACAGAATGATTCGGATGCGTCGGCTTCAGTAACGGTGCAGAATACGATATATGATGCGGAAAATATAGCAGTTTTAGCAACTGTATCAGACGCAGGTACCTTAGCTGCGGGAGAAACGAAAGATATCGCAGAAACGGCAAAGGTAAATAAGCCGTCTTTATGGTCGCCTGAAAATCCGGCATTGTATAAGGTTAAGACGGAAGTGCTCATGAACGGTCAGGTCGTTGATACTTATGAAACTACATTTGGTTTCCGTTATATCAGCTTCGACAGAACCACCGGCTTCTATCTGAACGGAGAAAAAGTGAAACTGAAGGGCGTCTGCCTTCATCATGACCAGGGTGCTTTAGGCTCTGAGGCACGTGCAGATGCGATTGAACGCCAGGTAAGGATTCTTAAGGAAATGGGATGCAATGCAATACGTGTAACCCACAATCCTGCTGCGGATGAACTGCTGGAAGCCTGCAATCGATACGGTATCCTGGTTGTGGAGGAAGCCTTCGATACATGGAGCAATCCGAAGAATGGAAACAGCAACGATTATTCGTCTCATTTTAACGAAATGATTGAAGCGGACAACCAGATCATCGGTGGAAGCAGCGACATGACATGGGCGGAATTCGATGTAAAAGCCATGGCAGACCGTGGAAAGAACAACCCAAGCGTCATTATGTGGTCACTTGGAAATGAGATACTGGAAGGCATCAGCGGGAATTCTGCTGCATACCCGACTTATGCACAAAATATGATCGACTGGATCGAGGAAGTGGATCCGGGAGTAGGAACAGCCAGATATATCACATTCGGCGATAACGGACCACTGGCGAACACCGCTGGAAATTCGGCGAAGGTTGCCGAGGTCATCACTGCCAATGGCGGTATCGTAGGAATAAACTATCAGAGCGGCAGTTACAGCAATTACTATAATAATCATCCGAATTGGAAGATTGTCGCTTCAGAAACGGCGTCTGCTATCGGAAGCCGTGGAGTATATTATACCAAAGGGCAGGATTCAGCCGGCCTGCAGATCAGTGCTTATGACAAGACCGCAGTAGGCTGGGGGGTCACGGCCAGCTCTTCCTGGCTTTCTGTCATCAAGAACGATTTTATGTCAGGTGAATTTGTATGGACTGGCTTTGATTATATCGGAGAACCGACTCCATGGAACGGAACTGGATCCGGATCGGTTTCAGGAAAGGGCGCAATACCGAAGTCTTCCTATTTCGGTATTATTGATACTGCCGGATTTGCAAAAGATGACTATTATCTGTACCAGAGTCTGTGGAACGATAACGTGAACACCCTGCATGTCCTTCCTTGCTGGGATGAGGACATCATTGTGAAGGATGCGAGTGGAAATGTTGAAGTAGCTGTCTACAGCGATGCCGCCAAAGTGGAATTGTATCTGAATGATGTGCTTATCGGTACACAGACTTCAGAGATCAAGACAACTGCTGCGGGCTATCAGTATCGTATGTTCAATGGCGGAACCAGCAATACGAATCTCTATGCGACTTTCAATGTACCTTACGCAGCAGGCACCCTGACTGCAAAGGCATATGATGCAGCAGGAAATGAAATCACAGATACCGTTGGAAGAAATACAGTTTCAACAACTTCAGGCGAGGCAGCCTTAGATGTTTACGCAGAGGATGCAGCCTATACAAGTCTTGCTGCGGATGATTACAGCTTATCCTACATTACAGTGGATGTAGAGGACGCCAGCGGAGAACTGGTACAGGATGCAGATACAGCAATTACATTCAGCCTGACCGGAAACGGAGAAATCGTCGGTGTCGATAATGGAAATGCCGCTGACAACGACAGCTTTGTTCCAACCAGCACGACTAGTGCAAGCCGTGACGCCTTCAGTGGAAAAGCACTGGTTATCGTAAAATCGACGGATAAATCAGGAAGCTTCACTCTTACGGCTTCAGCTGACGGACTTGCATCAGATTCGATTACGGTTAAGACAGCTCCTGTTGGAGATGAAAGCCAGCTGAGCGTGTCATCTTATGATCTGTCAAGGCATTGCTATGTAAAACTGGGAACCGCAGATGTTACACTTCCGGCAGTTTCTGAAGTAACTTATAGTGATGGAACAAAAGAAAATATTACAATCAGCTGGGATGAGTTTGATAAATCACAGCTTGCTGATATGGGGATTTATGAGGCAACAGGTACGCTTAGGACCAAGTGCGGGGATGTAGCTGTGAAGGTTTCCGTTCACGTTCTGGGGCATATTGTGGATATGCTGAATTACGCCACAATCACAAAGCCTGGTACGGTACCTGATCTTCCAAATGTGCTTCCTTCTGTACTGGAAGACGGAACAGTGTATGATGAATTCAGCGTTACCTGGGATGCTGTGACAGCTGAGCTGTTTGCAGATGCTGGAGATGTGGTTTTAGTTTCAGGAATGGCCACAGTACTGGATGAACAATTCCCGGTGACAGCTTCGGTCCGCGTAGCTGAAGGAGTAAAGGGTGCATCTTCTAATATAGCGCCGAAATATCTGGACTTGACAGAAAGCTGCACAGCGCCTTCAGATACCCTGATATCCATTACAAATGGAAATAAGAAACCAGGCGATTCGACAGCAGAGCGTTGGACAAACTGGAATGAAAGAACCCAATATATAGATGCTGCTATAACAATGACCTGGGCAACTGCTCATATGGTAGATACGATCAATTTATGTTTCTTTACAGATAACAGCTGTGCGGTTCCTTCAAACGTGAAGATACAGTACAGCATTGACAACGTCAACTGGCTTGATATTGCCTATGCGTCCGTTTCTCCGGTCAGCTATTTGCAGGGACATACAAGCTACGTGCTTGCGAATCCAATTAATCCGATTGCTGTCCGTGTGATCCTGACACCGGCATCCGGGAAGGCAATGGGCCTTACAGAAATGGAAGTAATCGGAAGCGAATACATTTATAATGCCAATACATCTGCAGATTTATCGGAAATCAATGTTGATGGTACAGACATAAGCGGATTCGCAGCAGATGTATTGAAATACGATGTTCCTGCGGCATCTTCCGTAACAGCCCAGGGGGTAGGAAATGCAGCAGTAACGGTCCTTCCAAAAGACCGGAACGGTGTAGTACGCATCATTACGGAATCAGAAGACCATAGTGCAAGGAAAGTCTATGAAGTAAATACACCGGTTGACAAAGTAAACAGCTTCATTGTAAGGCTCTATGAAAAAGTGCTTGGAAGAACGGCAGATGATAGTGAAATCAGCTATTACACCACATCACTGAAGGCAAAAGAAAAGACGGGTGCAGACGTAGGATACGGATTCATTTTCAGCCCGGAATTTAAGGCCAGAGAATTAAGCAACGCAGACTATGTTGAAGTATTGTATGAGACCTTTATGGGACGTGCTTCAGATGCAGAAGGCAAATCATACTGGACAAACTATCTGGATAATGGCGTCTCAAGGCTTTACGTATTCAGGGGATTTGTAGAATCGAAAGAATATACAGATATCTGCGCAGCAAGCGGAATTGAAAGAGGACAGACTGCGCTTAAAGACCCGATAGATCAAAAACCACTCCTCACAATGTATGTCAATCGTCTGTATAGCAAGGCATTGGGGAGAGAAGCAGAATCTGGCGGACTGAATTATCATACAGGAGAGATTCTCGCTGGAAGGCTAACTCCGGTACAGGCAGCACAGAACTTTATATTCGCACCTGAATTTAAGGATAAAAATCTTTCGGATGAAGCGTATGTGAAGGTCCTCTACACAACCTTCATGGGAAGAGAATTTGACCAGTCAGGACTGGAGTACCATATGAACAGAATGGCGAATGGTACAAGCAGAGAAGAGGTACTTCTCGGATTTGCAAATTCACCTGAGTTCCAACTTATTATAAGAAGCTTCGAATTGTAATCTGATTCAGAAGCAGAAAGGCATAAGCAGCCGGATACAGGCTGCCTGTGCCTTTCTGTATTTCGGCCACATATATAGTGCTTTGGTGAGAAAATCCCTCTGGACAAACCGCGCATCAGCAGGAGGCTAGTCGTGTCTCGGCAGCGATCATAAAAAAGATATAATTTTTGTAAATGTTGATGCTATTATGGTTGATTTTAAATCTAAACATGGTAATATATGTATATAAAACTTTTTTTATATCATAGGACGAACGTACCTAAAACATAAAAAAATGCTTTGCGTGGGATGTGCAATCGGGCTTGTGGTGCTTGTCGACCACTTTAAATCAGCCTTCCGCACTGCAGTGCGTCTTTGCTCTTAAGAACGAGGGGCACGCGAGCTGAAGTGGAGAATCCACTTTGTTGAATGGAGTATAATATCTGAATGTCTCGGTGTTTTATGCAAAATCAGCATAAAAACACCTCGCGAGACAGGGGTTCTGAATAGTTACCCCAAAAGGACAACGCAGATATAGGGGAAGCAAAAACTATACCAGGAAAACAAAAACTCAGGAGAAGGAGAAGTATATGGAGATTAACAAAACAAAATCGATCAAGATCGCTTATGTTATGAAACCGGCAGTTGATGACAGCGAGTATTCGCGATTCAGCAAATGTGTATTGGAGCTTGATTTTGGATTAGAAGAGATGAAGGTAAGGGTAAGTTCGGAGGTTGGGGGAACTGAGAACGGATATCTTACATACAGATGGAAACCGGCTTATGAAGGCGAGACTTTCTGTGATTTCCTTGAAAAAGCAACGCTGAAGGATTTTTACAATAAACTGTCGCCAGAATATGATGGACCAAAGTCCATGCTGGCAGCCTTCCTGAATATCTTAGTAGGTGATATCCAGCCGCAGTTCGCGGAAGAATTCAAAATCATGATGAATGAGGATAAAGGAAGCACGGATGCACCGGTGGAAGAAGAGGTTAAGGAAGTAGAAGTAAAAGAAGCAGAAGTAAAAGAGGTGGAAGTAAAAGAAGCAGCAGTAAAAGAAGAAATAGCACAGTATACGGAAGCAGCAACTATGCCAGCACCGGAAGTATCCGTGCAGGAACCAGAAGCCATACAGAAGATATCTGAAAGAGAACCGCAATATGATGAAGAAGTCGTATTGGAAGTCATAGATGAGAAGATGCTCAATAGAATGCTGAATGAGAATGCTTCACTGGAAGAAGACTTTTTGGAAAAAAAGGTTGAAGCCAGCATAGAGGAAGAGCCCTTGCAGGAAGTGATTGCAGAAGGGACAGATTTGATAATCGAAGAGAAGACGGAAGAGATTACAGAAGAGATTACAGAAGAGATTACAGAAGAGATTACAGAAGAGTTCCCGGATGAAGAAGAATTTTTGGATGAAGAAGAGTTCCTGGATGAAGAAGAGTTTTTGGATGAAGAAGAGTTTTTGGATGAAGAAGAGTTCCTGGATGAAGAAGAATTCATGGAAGAGAATGTACAGGAAACTCCGATACAGAAGGAGCCTGAAAAAGAGGACATAACACTAAGGGAAGATTTTTTGTGGAATAAGGAAATAAAAGTAACTGTAATCAACTGCGCCGGCAGTAAGAATGAATACCGGTGGGGGACAGGCAGGGATATGTATGAGTTGATCAATACATATGACGAGACAAAAGCCTGGGATGTTCCGATGCTGGATAATGAGGTTGAAGATGTTTTCATAAACGGAGAAAATGTTTCAAGATATAAGTATCTGGAAGAAATATATAAAGATCTGCTCAGATATAAAAGATACGCTGTATAGGAGCATGATTCTGGCTGAAACAGCCAGAATCTCCACTTGACTTAGAATTGATAACAGGAGGCTTAATATGAGTGCTGGAAATTTATATAAAACAGAAGATGTATATTATATGATAAAAACGGAGTCTTACCTTCACGTACCTGCAAATATACAAGAGATTGCAGGGGAGAGAGAGGAAGATAACCAATATATCATTATGTGCAAGATAAATGGCAACGACATGAAAATGAAGTTGAGCAGAAAGGAATATCTGGACAATATTGGCGCCGGCTGCAAAAAGATCAGCTTTGAGGCATCTCAGATATCCTTTGTTGCGAAGAATAAGAGCAAGGCTTTCAAAAACGGATGGTACCAGGCTGATGATCTCTATACCAGGGTTTCACTGAATGATGATTATATGGCTTTCACGGAGCAGAATTGCGGACTTGAAGTTGAGGATTTTTTGGCAGAGCTGGCTAAGACAACGAAAGTACAGGAAAGTTTGAAAGAAGATAAGGAATTTGGATTCTATACTTACTACAGCGACTGCAAGGCGGTACCTAAGGTAGGAATTACAACGATGAATTCACTTATGAAGCTGATGAATCATTTCGAGACGACAGGGTCGTATAAATCGATGGAGGATCTGGTTAAGGACAGGGGATATAAGAGGATGAAATAGAGGTTAAAGATAAGGCTGTCCCCGCTTCGGAAGAAGCGGGGGCAGCCTTATCTTGTGGGGTAGGGAAAAGGCAACAGTCTAGCGAAGCGTTGCAGGAATCAGGTGATAAGGGAGGAAGAGGTCGATGATGGGCTGGCGCCCTATATCGATGGGGATAGCTTCCCACCACAACAGCCGTGCAACAGCTCGAAAATGCATGCGCATTTCCTCGCTGACGGGCTGGCGCCCTATAAAAATAAAAGCAAAAGCCCATGTCCGAGAACAAGTTCTCTTCGCATCCCTCTACGACAGCCGTGCAACAGCTCGAAAATGCATGCGCATTTCCTCGCTGACGGGCTGGCGCCCTATAAAAATAAAAGCAGAAGCCCATGTCCGAGAACAAGTTCTCTTCCATGGGCTTCCGCTTTTATTTTTGCACGGCTTTCAGGTTATTCAAATTCTATAGTAGCTGGTGGTTTTCCGGTGCAGTCGTAGAATACGCGGTTGACGCCTTTTACTTCGTTTACGATTCTGCTTGTTACTATTCCGAGGACTTCCCATGGAAGATCGGCGGATTCGGCGGTCATGAAGTCGGAGGTGTTAACGGCTCTGAGGGCTACGGCATAGTCGTAGGTTCTTTCGTCGCCCATTACGCCTACTGAACGCATGTTGGTGAGGGCTGCGAAGTACTGGCCGATTGTTTTGTCGAGACCGGCTTTTGCGATTTCTTCGCGGTAGATGGCGTCTGCATCCTGGATGATCTGTACTTTTTCAGGAGTGATGTCGCCGATGATCCTGATTGCAAGTCCAGGGCCCGGGAAAGGCTGTCTGAATACGAGGTTTTCAGGAATTCCGAGCTCTAAGCCGGCTTTTCTAACTTCGTCTTTGAAGAGATCACGGAGCGGTTCGATGATCTCTTTGAAATCTACGTAGTCAGGAAGTCCGCCTACGTTGTGGTGGCTCTTGATTACGGCTGATTTTCCAAGACCGCTTTCGATAACGTCAGGGTAGATTGTTCCCTGTACGAGATAGTCTACGACTCCGATTTTTTTAGCTTCTTCCTCGAATACACGGATGAATTCTTCGCCTACGATTTTTCTCTTTGTTTCAGGATCTGAAACGCCTGCCAGCTTCGCGTAGAATCTTTCCTGTACATTAACGCGGATGAAGTTCAGGTCGAACTGGTTAGAGAATATTGCTTCTACTTCGTCACCTTCGTTTTTACGGAGAAGACCGTGGTCAACGAAGATACAGGTGAGCTGTTTTCCGATGGCTTTTGCAATCATTACGGCTGCAACAGAAGAATCAACGCCGCCTGATAATGCGCAAAGAACCTTTTTGTCGCCTACTTTTTCTTTGATTGCCTTGATGGAATCTTCTACGAAGGAGTCCATTTTCCAGTCGCCGGTACACTCGCAGATGTTGTAAAGGAAGTTGGAAATCATCTGGGTACCTTCCTGTGTATGGACAACTTCAGGATGGAACTGAACAGCATACAGCTTCTGGTCAGCTTTTTCCAAAGCGGCAACTGGACATGAGTCTGTTCGTCCTGTAATTCTGAAGCCTTCTGGAATTTCTGAAATGAAGTCCGTATGGCTCATCCAGCAGATTGAAGTTTCGGAGAGATCCTGAAATAATTTTGAGGTTGTATCGAAAGTTACTTCGGTTTTTCCATATTCCCTTACCGGTGCCTTGCTTACTTCACCGCCAAGAAGATGAGACATCAGCTGTGAACCGTAGCAGATTCCGAGCACAGGGATTCCGAGTTCGAAGATTTCCTTATCACATTTAGGAGAACCATCTTCATAAACACTTGCAGGGCCGCCGGTGAAAATGATGCCTTTAGGATCTAATTCTTTTATTTTTTCTAAACTTGTATCATATGACATTACTTCGCAGTATACGTTGCATTCCCTGACTCTTCTTGCGATGAGCTGGTTATACTGTCCACCAAAGTCGAGTACAATGACTAATTCTCTTTCCACAAATCTTCCTCCTGATTTTTCGTTTGATTATTGGTAACATCTAATTTATTATTATATGTTATGAAAGTTGCATTGACAAGGGAGAAATGATTGAAAATCTTTTTACAGGCGCCAAACTTATAACATCAGAAGCCCGATAAATAGACAAGTTGCCTAATTCAAGGACAGAATGCAAGTTTATAAGCGGATCCGCTGCCATTTCCCGCTGAAAAAACGGTATATGAAGCATAACGCTCTGAACGCCCAGTCTATGGTCATTGCGACCCAGGCGCCGAATACTCCGAGGCCGAATACCTTGCCGAGAACATAGCAGAAGGCAATACGCCAGGTCCACATGGATACGATGGAAATAATCATGGTAAATTTCACGTCGCTGGCAGCACGCAGTGCATTCGGAAGCGTAAAGGACAGCGGCCAGATCAGAATGGCACAGATACTGTGGTAAACAAGTATTTTTATGGTAACGGCAGCAGTTGCATCGGAGAGGTTGAAAAGCCTGACAAGCCATGGACAGGAAAAAATGATGGCGATATTCACTACTGCCATTGCGGTATAGGTGATTTTCATCATCTGTAGCGTGTAGCGTTTTGCCTGTTCAAATTCTTTTGCCCCTGCGCACTGCCCCACTATGGTGATCAGGGCAAGGCCAATTGCAGAACCGGGAAGGACTGCAAAGCTGGCTATGGTGTTGGAGACGGCATTTGCAGTGATTGCAGTGGTGCCAAACAACGAGATGATCCTCAACACAAGGATCTTGCCTATCTGGAACATGCCGTTCTCCAGGCCGTTAGGAATTCCGATGCTTAGAATCCTTTTAATCATGAGGTAGTCAGGGCGCCAGCCGAACTCTTTTCCTATATGTATAGCCAGCTTTGGATTCCTGATCATGACCAACATGATGACAGCAGCGGCAATTCGCGATACCAGTGCGGGGATGGCAACACCGGCGGTCCCCATATGAAACCCGTAGATCAGGATGCTGTTTCCGATGATGTTTATGGCATTCATGCACAAAGAGGCCTTCATCGACACCTTGGAATTACCCATGGAACGGAAGAGGGCGGCACAGGAATTGTACATGGAAAGGAACGGGAAGGAAAAGGCCGTTATCAGGAAGTAGGTTTTTGCCCCGCTCATAACCTCTGCATCAATATTTCCGAACAGCGTACTGAGAATCCAGGAATGCCCGGCGACACACAATGCCGTAATGGCAGTCGAGATTATCAATCCGGAAAGGAGGAGCTGGTTTGCAGAAATACAGGCATTTTTTTTGTCGCCGCGTCCAATGTACTGCGCGGAAATAACGGCGCCGCCAGTAGCGAGAGCCGAGAATATGGTAATGATCAGAATGTTGATGGTATCAGCCAGGGAAACACCGGATACGGCGGCTTCGCCTGCGCTTGCGACCATGACTACGCCCATCATGCCGACGAATACGGCAAGAAACTGCTCAATGACCAGCGGAATTATCAGTTTGGAGAGATCTTTTTTTGTAAACATACTGTCACTCTTTTTCTTGTTACATGATTACAGATTTATGATGTTACTATCACTATTCTAGACCCATAGATAAATTTGTCAAGGCATTGGCGCTGCCGTTATCTTTGAAAATCGCTCTGTACAGGATAAAATACAATATAGCCTGTTTTGCCAGAGCATTCCAATGGCAATGCTGATAATTCTTTTTTTACTCCTGACATGCAAGAGGGCTATTGATTGGAAGAGATGCACTGACAGAACGGAAGACTTGCTTAAATAACTAAAAATTAGAAAGTATTTACATAATAAATTGAATACTTGTGAAAATATATAAAAATCACAGATTAAAGTTGTAAATATAAAGTAGAAGTTATATAATTGTCGAATAGTGAAAAAACAATACCATCAATCCAAAAGACACCTTAGCCGTTTGCAAAATCACTGCAGTATCAGATTCACGAAACGCCGGAGACTGTTCATCCATTGCATGCAAGGGGCTGTCAGATTTGTCGGATGGGAGTCTTTTCCCGGTCAGTCTTAACGAAGGGGGAGGATTTATGTTTACGGAATATGAAATTGAATTGAAATTAAAGGGAACAGCTGTCCAGTGCAGCAGGGCATGTGAGGAACTGTTGAAGATGCAGAAGGAATCTTCGGATAAGGAGCTTGTGTCGTATCTTGAAGTGAACGGGTACAATAAGGAGTATAAGGAAGAGTATGAGACCGTATGTATTGCGAACTTTGACCATGAAATACATAGTCTGGCACGCAGGCTGCCTCCATATGCGGAGGCTGAAGTGGAGATCAGTTTCAGAAGGGGCGCATTTTACATAGAAATAGATGGGGAAGTTGATGAGGCGGCTGAGAATTTATGCCGTGAAATTTGCAGAAAATATCCGGATATGAATCTTGATGGAATCATAAATGAATATATTGCCGGAACCGGCGAGTGTATCGAGTACATAACAGTAGAGTCGAAAAAAGGAGAAAACAGGGTGTCCTTTACTGAGACTTATAACTATAAACGTGAAGGTACTATTACAGATGAGGAACTGGCACAGATGATTGGGGAAGGGCAGACAGCAGAACCTGAAGGCAGACAGCTTTTCAGCTGGTGGCATTAGATGCAGGTACTGTCGCCCCTGATTCAGGATGGCTCTGGTCAGGAATAATTACCTGTCGTCTGCCATATAGTAGCCGACTCCGATTTCGGTAAATATATATTTCGGATCGGCAGGGTTGCTCTCTATTTTGCGGCGGATGTTTGCCATATTCACCCTCAATATCTGGTTGCTCGTAGGAGAATTAGGTCCCCATATCTGGGTGATCAGGTATTCGTAGGTGAGTACTTTGCCGGCATTTTTTGCAAGGAGAGACACAAGCTTATATTCGTTCTGGGTGAGGTGTACCTTATTTCCTTCCAGAAGGATGGATCTTTTTTCGAAATCGATTACCATATCCCTGACCTGGAAGAAGTTTGAGGAGTTGGAAGATGCGGATTTAGCATTTCTTCGGAGTGCAGCGCGTATTCGTGCCATCAGTTCGGAAGTGCCGAAAGGCTTCGTAATGTAGTCATCTGCGCCAAAATCCAGGGCCTGAACTTTTTCATGTTCCTGGGTCCTGGCCGATACGACTATGACGGGTATGCCTGACCATGTCCGGATTTCTTTCAGCACCTGAAGACCATCCATGTCGGGAAGACCGAGATCAAGGAGGATGATATCAGGGCAGTGAGAAGCGATCATGGAAAGTCCGTCTTTTCCTGTAGCGCATTTTATGGCTTTATAGCTGTTCGCAGCAAGTGAAGCTGCGATAAAATCACATATGACTGGTTCGTCTTCGATGATCAGTACTGAGGATTTATAGTGCATAGCTGGTTCCTCCTTCTAAAGGCAGAGAAAATGTAAAATGGGCACCGCCGTCCTTGTGGTTGCCAGCGGTGATAGTGCCACCATGTGCAGTGATGATCGTTTTGCAGATGGAAAGGCCGATGCCGATTCCTTTTGAGGAATCGGTACTTTTATTTTTCTTATAGGAGTATCCTTCGAATATGGAGTCAAAGTTCGGAAGATCCGGTTCCCCGGATAAGTCGTTCACAGAGCCATTCATCAGCCCTATGCCGTAATCCCTGATATGGAAGATAACCTGGTCATCTTCTTTGTCAACATAAAGCTCTGTCGGTTTTTTGCTTTCAGAATGGACGATAGCGTTTTCGGTCAGATTGATCAGGACCTGCTCGATCAGTGTGGCATCCATTGGAACCATCAGAAATTCATCCGGAACCCTGACCTGGATGACAGCATCCGGATAACGTTTTTTTATACGCATAACGGCTTCAGACACCACCTCTTCAAGGGGTTCGGCTATCTTATTCACGGTCGATCCCTCTTCGCGGATCCTGGTTACGGAAAGAAGGTTTTCGACCATATGGAGAAGCCAGTTTGAATCATCATGGATATTGCGCAGAAGCTTGTCATGCTGCTCAGGACTCAGGATGTCTTTATGCTCAAGAAGGGTAGTGCTGGAGCCGATTATGCCGGTCAGGGGAGTCCTGAGATCGTGTGAAACGGCCCGGAGCAGATTGGCTCTCATATTCTCCTTTTCGGCCTCCATTTTTATCTGCTGCTGAACCTCTGACAGGTGCTGCCGCTCTATGGCCATAGCTGCCTGTGAGATGATTGAATTGAGGAACCTGAGCTGTGTTTTTTCCAAAGGCTTCTGCTCTTCCCGGTAGATTCCAAGAACACCCCAGATTTCATTATGGGAAACAAGCGGCAGATATGTACAGCTGCTGCGGCCGCAGAAATCTGTTCCAACACCGGCTTTTTCCTTACGGTCGAATACCCACTGGACGATAAACTTTTCGTGGTATGATGTCATGAGAATCTTATGGCCCGGGGCAGTGCTCTTGATTATTCCAGGAATTCCGGAACGGGGCGGCGTCTGGTAAAAAATAACAGAGCAGTTTAAAAATTCCCGGACATATTCGAGAATCAGGTTGATGATATGCGGAAATCCACTGGCAGAGAGCAGTTCGTTGCCGATTTCAGTAAGCTTATCTGCTTTTTCCTGCTTTTCGCGGAAAAGTCTGTCTTTAACTCTGTTGCTGAAAACCAGACGGCTGATGATCAAAGCATTCACAAGCATTACGGCAAAGGGGAATGCAAAGAAAGGGAAACTGTCGGATTTGAGAGGCAGGCTGAAAAAATAAATCATCCCTGCGAGTCCGGCTAAGGATGCAAGAGCGCCCCGGAAAAAGGAGCCGGTTATCATGGAAACAGCCGCTGCAGCCAGGATGAAGCTTGTAGAAATGAGCATGTGGCTCTCGGGATGGATCCTGAATATAAAGGAAACCGCAAAAGCAGATGCCAGCGGCAGGATGGAGGCAAGTTCAAAAAGGGGTCCTTTTCTGCCTGGTATATCAAAATGTATCATTTGTCATACTCCTTGGGGAAAATAGGGTGAAATTCTGTTTGCAACACAGTTATTCTTGCGTTCACATAAGTAATGATGCAGGGGCGAAAGTATTGTGCCCTCTGATACCTGCGGTTTGTTCCGCACTATAGATATGGTAAAGCAAAGTGGCAGTTCTGTAAAGATGTTGTTAAGAAAGAGTAAAGAATATTGTCTGATTGTTAAGTTTATGTTAAAATTCAAACGATCATGAAAATATAAGAATAATAGAAAATTTGTGACCAGGAAGCATGTAGTCTGACTGGTTACGGAAATTTAAAATCGGGAGGAATCAAAATGACAATAACATTGGGTGATTTTTTGAGTCAGCTCATATCGAACCCGGCTTTGCTGATTACAGTCATACTGACGCTGGGTGTTATACTTGTAAATGGATGGACAGATGCCCCTAATGCGATTGCAACCTGCGTTTCCACGCGTTCTCTGGAACCGAAGAAGGCAATTATTATGGCAGCCGTATTCAATTTTTTCGGTGTCTTCGTAATGACGATGGTAAGTGCAAAGGTTGCACAGACAATCTATAAAATGGTCGATTTCGGCGGAGATCCGAAGAAAGCGCTGGTAGCACTCTGTGCAGCTCTTTTCGCAATCGTTGTCTGGGCAACGGCAGCATGGGCATTCGGAATCCCTACAAGCGAAAGCCATGCACTGATAGCCGGCATTTCTGGTGCGGCGATTGCGCTTCAGGGCGGACTTTCAGGCATAAATGGCGCTGAATGGATGAAAGTCGTTTACGGACTTTTTATGTCGACGATACTGGGATTCGGACTTGGATTCGCTTCGGTGCGTCTTATAGAGTTTGTATGCAAAGGAATCGATAAAAGAAAAACCGGCCCTGTATTCCAGAAAGCACAGGTAGCAGGCGGTGCGGCAATGGCATTCATGCACGGTGCACAGGACGGACAGAAATTCATGGGTGTATTCATGCTCGGTGTATTCCTTGCAAAAGGGGAAGCGAATGTTACGGATTTTGCCATTCCGGTCTGGCTCATGATTCTCTGTTCAGCAGTAATGGCACTCGGTACTTCGATCGGCGGCTACAAAATTATCAAGACTGTAGGCATGGGCATGGTAAAACTTGAAAAGTATCAGGGCTTTGCCGCTGACCTTGCAGGTGCAATCAGCCTTCTGATGTCTTCTGTATGGGGAGTTCCTGTAAGTACAACCCACACTAAGACCACTGCAATCATGGGTGTAGGCGCTGCCAAACGTGTCTCCTCAGTCAACTGGAGCATTGTAAAAGAAATGATGGCAGCATGGGTGCTGACTTTCCCTGGATGCGGAATAGTAGGCTATGTGATGGCACAGATATTTATGAGGATTTTCTAAATCAAGGATATAAATAACCTTCTTCAACAACAGAAAGGAAATGATAAAATGAAAAATAAAAGAGAATATAATTATTTCGAAGCTTTTGTAAACCTGTCTAAATTTTCTATGGATTCAGCAGAACTTTTGTGTAAGACCTTGTGTGATTTCAATACAGAAGCCCTCCCGGCTAAAATAGAAGAGATGCATGTGATTGAGCATTCAGCAGATATCGCAAAGCATGATATGCTTAACAGGCTTTTAAAAGAATTCCTTCCGCCAATCGAAAGGGAAGATATCATCAGCCTTTCACAGAAAATAGATGATGTGACAGATTCTGTTGAAGACGTTCTCATTGGAATCGATATCTTCAATGTGAAAACCATACGTCCGGAAATCCTGAAATTCACTGATATTATAGCAAATTGCTGCAAATCAATGGATGTGGCACTCTGCGAGTTCCAGAACTTCAAGAGATCAAAGACACTCCAGTCAAAAATCATTGAAATCAACCGTTTAGAAGAAGAAGCGGACGCTTTATATGTGAATGAAGTAAGAAGCCTCTATAAAAACTCAAATGATCCTGTTGAACTTATGGTATGGACTGAAATTCTGAGACGTCTTGAAAAATGTGCAGATGCATGTGAAGACGTGGCAAATGATATTGAAAGCATCGTGATGAAGAATTCATAATAAGAATAGCGGCGGGCCGGATTCATTATATCCGTTCTACCGGAACATAAGCCGTTACTGTTCACTCCGTGACCAGTAACACGCTTCGCGATGCACAGAAATGGTTGAAATACACCATTTCGCGCTGCAATCCCCGGGTTTTATGTGACTTTCGCTTCGCTACACTCACAAAAACACCTCGCGTTGGATAACGTGTGAACAGTAACCATAAGCCTTCAGCCATCTTTTTATTTAGACGACTGAGGGCTTATTTTTTCATGTTATTTATGATACAATAGAAGTAGATATTCCTAAAATTGGAAGCGAGGACTGCTTGGCCCCGCCATTAAGAAGGAGAAAAGGCATGAATATAGAAAAACAGAAGACGTTCCTGATACGGTTTGCGTTTATTGCGCTGCTGCTTGGACTTGGGTACTTTGGCATCAAATATGCCCTGCCCCTTATGATGCCGTTTGTGATAGGTCTTATTATATCGGTGATTATGTGTCCGATCTTTGACCTGCTGGAAGAAAAAATCAGGATAAAGCGTGCATTTATAGTTGTTATAGTACTCTTTATGCTTTATGGAGTGATCATACTCGGGGGCATTTTCTTTGGATTCAAGATCATTGCGTTTCTTGAACAGATATTCTACGGCTTGCCAGATCTTTATTCCAAAACAATTGAACCTGCATTGACATCCTGGGGACAGAGAATGCTTGACCGTTTCCCAGAGATAAAGCCATATCTCGAAAATGTATCGAACAGCATCAATGATTCGATTTTTTCATTCCTAAAGGATGCATCAACGAAGGTCGTCGGCATGATTACGGGGTTTGCAAGCCAGATACCGTCAACGCTTGTCAAGTTTATATTTACGATTGTATCGTCTATATTCTTTTCTATCGACTACCACAAAATCTGGCGTTTTGTTCTGAGGCAGTTTAAACCGGAAAACAGGGAATTTATTCTGGGCCTCAAGGATAATGTGATAGGTATGATAGGCAAATTACTGAAGGCATATGCGCTGCTTATAACAATTACATTTATTGAGCTCTCCATAGGGTTTGCACTGCTGGGAGTAAAACCAGCAATGCTCTGGGGGTTCGTGGTCGCCCTGGTGGACATCATGCCGATTTTGGGAACCGGAGCAATACTGATTCCATGGGCTATAGCGGCTCTTATTTTCCGCAAGACAACACTGGGAGCAGGAATGCTTGTGCTGTATATCGTGATCACTGCCGTAAGGCAGACACTGGAACCTAAAGTGATAGGTCAGCAGATAGGGCTTCATCCGGTGGTAACGCTTCTGTGCATGTTTGTCGGCGTACAGCTTATGGGAATCTGGGGGTTGTTTCTGCTGCCGCTTGCGGCTACCATTATTAAGAAATCGAATGATGAAGGAACAATCCATCTGTTCAAATAGGGAAGGCTTCTGTCAGGAAACCGCTGGTGAGGAAACCTCAAGTCAGGAAACCTCAAGTCAGGAAACCTCAAGTCAGGAAACCTCAAGTCAGGCATCCTGCAAGACGAAATGACTGAATGTTTGCGGAAATTCTTTGTATATAATTCGGGTTGATATAAGTAAAAAAAAAGAATATAATAATAGCAAAGGATAGGTAGAATTCACAGATAATTACAACTTCAATAAGGAGGTATTTGTTATGGAGGACAGAGCTATCAAGATCTATGCACCAACAAATAATAAAATCGTTTTGAAGATAATTCCAGGACATTTTGCCACAAACTATTCGCACGTAAACTATTATATCGATATGACCGCTATTAAGACCCGCCAGAGCGATGCTTTGGAGGCGGCGAAGGCTATGGCATCAAAGTATGCAAACGACAGGGTTGTGGATACGATTGTATGCATGGATGGATGCGAAGTTATTGGTGCGTTTTTTGCACAGGAACTTGCAAATGCAGGGGTTTTGTCTTTAAATGCCCACAAAACCATATATGTTATAGCGCCGGAGTATAATTCCGTGGGACAGATGGTTTTCAGGCAGAACAATATTCCGGCAGTGGCAGGAAAGCACGTTGTTGTACTGGCAGCGGCAATCACTGCAGGAAATACAGTCCGCAGAAGCCTTGAAAGCATAAGCTATTATGGCGGAAATATTCAGGGCGTTGAAACGGTATTCAGTGCTGTCGACGAAATTGAAGGGTATCTGGTAAGCTCTATTTTTAAAGCAAAGGATCTTCCGGAATATAAGACTTATTCTACAAAAGAATGTCCATTCTGCAAGCAGGGCCATAAACTGGAAGCTGTCATCAGCAGCAACGGCTATACGCTGCTCTAAGCGGTCAGATACATTAAAAGCGGACCAGAATTCTAACTAAACGAGATATAATATCGGGAAAGATGAAGGATTTATTTATGAAAACAGTCACATTCAGTCAGATAATCGAATTGAACAAAATTTTACAGGAAAAAGGATTGAATTATAAGATCCACATAAGCGATGCATGCGGACAGCAGTCCATGTGGATTGAGGCTCTGGATTCGGAACTTTCGATTCCGATGGATGACAGCCTGAATGAAACGATCATCTATTATTTCGCAAAACAGGGGATGGGGCTGGATTTCTCAAGTGACAGAGATTCCTTCTGGGTTGCTGAAGAGGATTGAACCTAAAAAGCCGTATTAAAAAAGCATGGACAACAGAAAAACAATTTCTGCTGTCCATGCTTTCAAAATTTGCGGCTATTCTGGATTATGACCTGAACACAAATTGCTGATTTTGCAATTTGTGTGCACCATCTGTGACTATAAAGGACGTAGTCCTGAATACTTACGAATTCTGTACCTTTCCGGCTGGTGCAGGGCTGCATCCGGCGATTTTCTTGATTTCAGCCAATGCCTTGGTGACAGGAGGCATACAGATGACCACCAGGGTAAGAGCGGCTTCAGCGCCTATATAAGAACCATTATATGCCAGCGAGTATATGGGTGCGCTCATTCCGTAATCTTTTGCATATAGTCCAAAGAAGATCATTCCTGACAGGAAGGCGAAAAGGAGACGTCCAAGGACTCCGGCCACATAGCCTTTGATCATGCCGTGTCTGGAATTATGGAAGATTCCGGAAAGTCCAAGGGCACCGAAGGCAAGGAGATAGTCAACGACCATCTGCTGAAAGCTAATGATATAGGGATCGATCATCAGCTGAAGAAGTCCGTATGCAAGACCTGTCATAAGCCCTATTCTTAAGCCGTACCAGTATCCGATCAGACAGATGAAGAACATGCTGAAGAGGGTTACAGAGCCGCCCATAGGCAGGTGGAACAGCTTGAGCATGGAAGTGACCATGGCCATTGCGATTGCGAGTGAGGAGAAGACCAGCTGCTTCGTCTGCATGCGCTGCTTTTCCCTTCCTTTGCTGATAAACCCGATCGCAAGGATGAGTGCTGCGATAACGACGATGATTGCGATGTAGCCAGGTGCTTTTAACGAAGTTGCATTTTTAACAAAAAAATTGAACATAAAAAAATCCTCCTTAAAAAAATAAAATTCTACAGGAGGAGACTACTTTGGTGCTTCCTTACGCCGGCATTAACCGTGTCAAGTTTTGAGGGTCAGCATGAAACATGCTTTCTCAGCCAAAGGCTCCCCTAGCAATATAAACTGCTATTAAGTTAAAACCACTATATAAGGATTTTAAAAAAAAGTCAACAATAAAAAGGAAATTTCAATAAAAAGAGAGAAATGATGAACGGGTGTTCCGCTTGAACGTTTCATGTGCTATAATAGAAGCCAAAACAGTTTTTGGACGAGGAATAAAAGAATGTATACATTTAACAGCAGGGTAAGGTACAGCGAGACGGGATTGGATGGAAGGCTTTCGCTTGATTCACTGGTGAATTATTTTCAGGATTGCAGCACGTTCCAATCCGAGGACAACGGACTTGGCCTGGATTTTTTAAAAACCAGGGGAAAAGCCTGGGTATTATCATCATGGCAGATTGTAGTAGACAGATATCCGGAACTTGGAAGAGAGATCAGGACAGGAACGTGGGCATATCAATTCGACGGCTTCTATGGCAGCAGGAATTTTGTCATGGAAGATGGAGAGAGTGGATATGCGGCATATGCAAATTCACTATGGGTCCTGGTGGATCTTGCAAGCGGACGTCCGGTCCGTGTGACGGATGATGTGGTTGCAGGCTATCAGATGGAACCGAGAATCGAGATGGATTATGCTTCGAGAAAAATCGTGATTCCTGCAGAAATGGAAAAATGCGGGCCGTTTCCTGTCAGACGGTACCATATAGATACAAACAGGCATGTCAATAACGGCAGGTACATACAGATGGCCAGGGAATTCATTCCCGATGATTTCAGGACAGGCCAGATCCGTGCGGAATATAAAAAAGCAGCGGTCTACGGGGATCTTATTTTCCCGGCAGTATCTGAAAAAGAAGGCACATATGTGGTGACGCTTTCAGACAGTTCTGGAAAGCATTTTGCAGTTGTTGAATTTGGAATATGACAAACAATAGAAGCCGGCTGAAGCCGGGCAGATAACAGGAGATACTATGATAGAATTAGGAAAAAAGCAGAAGCTTATGGTAGTGAAAGAGGTTGAGTTCGGAGTTTATGTGGGGGAACACAAGGATGACGAAGATCGCATCCTTCTTCCTAAAAAGCAGGTTCCGGCAGGAACCAAACCGGGAGACGAGATTGAAGTATTCGTTTATAAGGATTCCAAAGACAGAATTATATCGACGACAAATGAACCGAAACTGCAGATTGGGCAGGTTGCCCTGCTGAAAGTGGTTGAAGTGGGGACGATAGGTGCCTTCCTTGACTGGGGGCTTGAAAAGGATCTTCTTCTTCCTTTCAAGGAACAGACGAAGAGAGTGCGCCAGGGAGAAGAATATCTGGTTACCCTTTATGTCGACAAGAGCAAGAGGCTTTGTGCGACAATGAAGATATATGAATGTCTCAGAAACGATTCCCCTTATCAGAAGGATGACAAGGTCATGGGAATGGTATATGAAATCAGTGAGGAATTCGGAGCTTTCGTGGCTGTTGACAACATTTATTCCGGTCTGATACCTAAGAAGGAGATGTTCGGAAATATCCAGGTGGGGGATAGTGTCGAAGCAAGAGTCACCGCCGTAAAAGAGGACGGAAAACTGGATCTGAGCATAAGGGAAAAGGCTCATCTTCAGATGGATACTGATGCAGAGGCTGTCATGAAGGTCATTGAATCATATGAGGGGATTCTGCCCTTTAATGACCGTGTATCACCGGAAATCATCAAAATGGAATTCGATATGAGCAAAAATGCTTTCAAAAGAGCTGTAGGAAGGCTTTTGAAGGAAGGAAGAATAGAAATTACCGAAAAGAATATCAAAAAGATCAAGTAATCAGGTGCAACATCAATGACCACGAAAGAAGGCATCTGAGTGGTTGACTATATTGAAAAAACGCAGGAGGAATACAGAATGAAAACAGTTATCAGCACAGACAAAGCGCCGGCAGCAATAGGACCATACTCACAGGCCATCGAGGTAAACGGAATGGTATATTCGTCAGGCGTTATCCCGGTAGTGCCTTCGACGGGCGAGATTCCGGAAGGCATCGAAGCACAGGCAGACCAGGCAATCGGCAACCTCATAGCGCTTCTGGAAGCAGCAGGTTCAGGAGCTGAAAAGGTTGTGAAAACGACAGTCTTTATCAAAGATATGAATGATTTTGGGAAAATCAATGAAATCTATGCGAAATACTTTACGGGAAGCTTCCCGGCCAGATCATGCGTGGAAGTTGCAAGGCTTCCAAAAGACGTGCTGATCGAAATAGAGGCTATCGCCCTGAAGTAGCACAAGGTTATGTTTATTGCAAAAAGTGTTTGCAATGCATATGTTTTCATATATAATTATAGGTGAAGCAGGAAAGGAGTGAATAGGATGAAAGTTCAGAATATTACAAACATTGAGGGCTTTTTTAAAGTTGTTGATGGCTGCCAGGGAAAAGTAGAACTGGTTACAGGTGAAGGAGACAGATTAAACCTTAAGTCTAAGTTATCACAGTATGTATCGATGGCAAATATCTTTTCAGATGGAGTGATTGCCGAATTAGAGATAATCGCATACGAAAAGGAAGATATCGATAAGTTAGTAGCTTTTATGATTAGTGATCGCTAATGCAGATTGAGGTAATGATCTTAGAAAATAAGAAAATTACCTCGATTTTTTTTGCTTATCCATTATTGGAAATTACATGCTAAACAAAAAAGGGAGAAAATATGAAAAGCATTAGAAATGTGAACAGACTTTTTTTAACCTTTGTTCTTATATATGTGTTACTCTATGTAGTCCAGACTTTCATGAAAATCGAGATTCCGCTTACTGTAAATGCCAGCCTCCTGCTCAGTCAGGCACTGGTGCTGGTTCCAACGGGAATCTGGCTGGTTGCTGGAAAGACGAAAATAACGGAGCTTGTGCCGTTTAAAAAAATCAGCATTTCAACAGTATTTATGGTTATTTTATTCACGTATCTGATGATGCCTCTTATCACGGTCATTAATGCAATATCAATGCTGTATTCAACAAACCTGGTGAGTGAGACGACCGCTCTCATGACGGAAAATCCGCTTTGGCTGAATGTTCTTCTGATGGCTGTCATACCAGCAATCAGCGAGGAATTCGTATTCAGAGGTATTTTCTACCAGACATACCGCCGTAAAAATGTGATACAGGGTGCAATAGGATGCGGAATCGTTTTCGGGCTCATGCATATGAATTTCAACCAGTTTTCATATGCGCTTGTACTGGGACTGATCTTTGCGTTCCTGATAGAGGCGACAGGCAGTATATTTGCACCTATGATAGCGCACTTTATAATCAATAATAACAGCGTTGTGCTGATGGAGCTTCTTGCCAGGATGCAGAAGGCGGATGTGTTTCAGACGGATGCAGCGGGAGAATCGGCGCAGATGATACAGACGGTATCAGATGTCCCTGCCCAGCAGATGGCTTATATGATTGTCATGTTGATGATTGCAGCCACATTTACGACACTGATGGCAGTCGCTGTTTATCTATGGATTACGAGGAAGTGCGGAACTTCAGAACATATAAGAGGGATATTCATGCCAGGAGTATTCATGCCAGGAGTATTCAGGCGGGCGGACGAATCAAAGCCGCGCACTATTGTTTCAGTGCCGTTTCTGATTGCTGCAGCCATAAGCATCATGTTTATGATTATGACTGAGATGATGTGAAAAAAACAGGTATCTTGTTATATTTCCAAAAGTATTGTATAATTTTGAGTGACTATTCGGAAACTTATGGAGAAATATCAAACAGGAAAATAAAATGCCGGAAAAAGGGGGCAGCAGCTCTGAACGGCTGTATATAATTTGAAAAGCACGTAAAAACAGCTTGCGTAAGATGGCGGCAGATTGGTGACAACCATATTACATAATGACACGTGACAATTACAGAAAAGGTGATTATTGAAGGGATAATCGTAAGGTGGAAATATGAGTAAAAAAATTAGTGTACTGGGAGTTTCAGTAGACAATTACTCAGTCGAAGAGGCGATGGTTTTGATAGATGAGTACCTCAAAAATGATTACATGAATACGATTGGCTATGTTACTGAGGAAATGCTGATTGTTGCAGACGAGAATCCGGAAGTAAAGGTGAAGATTGAAAATCTCGATATGACGGTGATCGGTAAAAGCGAAATACTTGATGTTGCCGGAATAACCGATCCTCAGAGGATACAGGAGACAGAAGAGGATTTGTTTATAAAGGAGTTCATCAGACATGCGGCAGAAAAAGAGGAAAGTGTCTACATCCTGAGCGAAAACCTTCAGATCGTAGAGGAGATTGAGCATTATTTCGAAAGGCATCAGGTAAATCTTGAAGTTGTGGGAAGCTGTGTCATTGAAAGTGGCATGGGAGATGACGACAGGGTCATAAATGAAATCAACAGTTATGCCCCCGATATTATCATGGCATTTATGGAATCGCCATTTCAGGAAGAATTCGTATTCAGCAACAAAGGAAAACTTTGTTCTAAAGTATGGCTTGGAATGGGCATGAATCTTGGCATCATTAAAAAGAAGAACTGGCTTGTTTCCAAGGTTGGCAAAGAACTTTTCAGAAGAAAAGTTGCAAAATTTAACAGCAGATGCGAGAGTGACTCGTAAAGCGAAGGACGTGTGGCGGAATATGGAAATGCCGGCAAATCGATCTGTATATGCAGATTATCTGTTTTTGTTAATCGGTTCGGGACTGATGGCTTTCGCCATTCAGACTATCTATTCTCCAGCAGATCTTGTAACCGGCGGCTTTACCGGTGTGGCAATCATCGTTAAGAGTATCAGCGGCAAATGGATGGACAGCGGCATTCCACTTTGGCTTACCAATACCATCCTAAATATCCCGCTGTTTATTGCAGCGATACGCATCAAGGGAGTCCGCTTTCTTGGCAGGACTGGATTTGCTACGCTGGCGCTGTCCGTGTGGCTTTATCTGATCCCGGATAAGCCCATGATGACAGATGATCTGGTGCTTGCATCTTTGTTTGGCGGAGCGATCAGCGGTGCGGGAATGGGCCTTGTTTTACTGGCACGGGGAACCACAGGGGGAACTGATATGCTGGCCGTGCTGGTACAGCATTACATGAAGCATTACACGATTGCCCAGGTCATGCAGGTTATTGATGCGGCGGTTGTCCTGGCAGGAGCATTTCTGTTCGGAATCAGCAATGCATTATACGCCGTAATCGCAATCATTGTGGTATCCAGGATTACAGATGGAATTATTGAGGGGCTTAAGTTCTCAAAAGTCGCTTATATTATTACCGACAGATATGAAGAGGTCGCCGCAGCGATTATGAAAGAAACGAACAGAGGTGCGACAGGCCTGATCGCAAAGGGGATGTATTCGGGAAAATACAGGAATATGCTCTTTTGTGTCGTTTCCAAAAAGGAGATTGTCCTTCTGAAGGAAATCGTTATCAATACGGATCCTGATGCTTTCGTTATCGTAACGGATGCAAGGGAAGTTCATGGGGAAGGATTTATCGAGCACAGGAAACAGGGCGTTTGAATTTCAGAAGAACATGTATATCATGTGTGATTGAGGAAATGCATAAAAAATATTGTATTTCCTCTTTATTTTTTTGTGATTTTGCATTAATATATTATATAGATTGGTATAATCTGTAGAAAAACAGGGAACCGAGTTGTGGAAGTTGCATAGGGATATGCTGCAGGACGGAAAGTCGAAGCAAAATAATATTTGCGGACAGGCATCATAGCGGACCGGAATATCCACTTAAATAATAAAAAGGAGTGAAAATATGATATCAAATCAAATACTTCAGAACACGATTGAAGGGTTAAAAGGAATTACCAGAATTGATTTATGTATAATGGACACGGAGGGAAAAGTGATGGCTACGACCTTCGGGGAGGCGGAAATCTACGAAAAATCCGTCCAGTCCTTCGTGGAATCTCCTGCAGACAGCCAGGTAATCCAGGGCTGCCAGTTCTTCAAGGTCTTTGACGACCGCCAGCTGGAATACATCCTGCTTGCGAACGGAGGAAGCGATGATGTATACATGGTAGGGAAAATCGCAGCCTTTCAGATACAGAACCTTCTGGTTGCGTATAAAGAACGTTTCGATAAGGATAATTTCATCAAAAACCTTCTGTTGGATAACCTGCTTCTTGTCGACATATATAACAGGGCTAAGAAACTGCATATTGAAACAGATGTCCGCAGGGTCGTATTCATAGTCGAAACGCCTAATGATAAAGGAAGCAATGCACTTGAATCAGTAAGGAGCCTTTTTGGCGGAAAGACCAAGGACTTCATAACAGCAGTAGACGAAAAGAATGTGATCGTGGTTAAGGAAGTGACAGGAAGCGAGGGATATGAGGACCTGAACAAGACGGCCAAAGTAATCCTTGATTCCTTTGGATCTGCAAGCGCCGGGGACGTCCATATTGCTTACGGAACAATCGTAAACGATATTAAGGAAGTTTCGAGGTCATACAAGGAAGCAAGAATGGCACTTGATGTCGGAAAGATATTCTTCAGCGACAGGGACATCATTGCTTACAGCGCATTGGGAATAGGACGTCTGATCTACCAGCTTCCGATTCCGCTCTGCAAGATGTTCATCAAGGAAATTTTTGACGGAAAATCAACAGATGATTTTGATGATGAAACACTGATCACCATCAATAAATTTTTCGAAAACAGCCTTAATGTATCTGAAACATCAAGACAGCTCTATATCCACAGGAATACGCTTGTGTATCGTCTTGACAAGCTTCAGAAAGCCACAGGGCTTGACCTCAGGGTGTTTGAAGATGCGATAACCTTCAAAATTGCACTTATGGTCGTAAAATACATGAAATATATGGAAACATTGGATTATTAAGAGTTTTAACAGGAGGCAATTATGATAGTTCTTGAAAATGTAAGCAAATCCTATTCAACCGGGGCACCGGCATTGAATGGGGTAAGCCTGCACATCAATGAGGGTGAGTTTGTATTCATCGTAGGGAACAGCGGTTCGGGGAAATCAACGCTTATCAAGCTTCTCTTAAAGGAGCTGGAACCGACAGAAGGGCAGATACTGGTCAACAACAAGCTATTGAACAAAATGAAGAGGAAGCAGATACCTAAGTACCGCAGGCAGATCGGTGTCGTATTCCAGGATTTCAGGCTGCTCAAAGACAGAAATGTATATGAGAATATTGCATTTGCCCAGAGGGTAATCGAAAAGCCTTCTAAAACAATCAGACGACAAGTGCCTATGATGCTTTCTATGGTAGGCCTTGCAGAAAAATACAAATCATTTCCACGTGAACTTTCGGGAGGAGAACAGCAGAGGGTTGCTTTGGCCAGAGCCCTTGTGAATAATCCGTCAATCCTGCTGGCTGATGAGCCTACAGGAAATCTGGATCCGAAAAATTCATGGGAAATCATGAAGCTTCTTGAAGAAGTAAATGAAAAGGGCACCACTGTCCTTGTCGTAACTCATAACAGGGAAATCGTGAATGCCATGAAGAAACGCGTAATCACCATGAACCGCGGAGTCATTGTAAGCGACGAAGAGGAAGGTGGTTATTTGTATGAGGATTAGTACGATCACATATACCCTTAGACAGGGTCTTAAAAATATTCGCAGGAACAAGATGTTTTCGCTTGCTTCGATAGCGACCATGGCCGCATGCATCTTTATATTCGGACTTTTCTTTTCAGTAATCCTGAATTTCCACGGAATTGTGAAGAGTGCAGAGGCTGGAGTAGGTGTTACTGTATTTTTCGACGAAGGGCTCAGTGAGGAACAGATCAAGGAAATAGGCAGCACCATCGAAAAAAGAGCAGAAGTCTCAAGACTGGTCTATGTGTCTGCGGAAGAGGCATGGCAGAACTTTAAAGAGGAATACTTCAAGGATGCGGGAGATCTTGCGGAGGGATTTGCAGAAGACAACCCTCTTGCCAATTCAGCCAACTATGAAGTTTATCTGAACGACGTTTCCATGCAGCAGTCTCTGGTTACTTACCTGCAGTCGATTGAGGGTATCAGGCAGGTCAACAAGTCTGAAGTGGCAGCGAATACCCTTTCGGGCTTTAACATGCTGATCGGTTACATATCAGCAGCAATCATAGCAATTCTTCTTGCAGTATCTGTTTTCCTTATCAGCAATACGGTTACAATCGGTATTGCCGTCCGTAAGGAAGAAATTAAAATCATGAAATTGATAGGCGCAACGGATTTCTTCGTGAAAGCACCGTTTATCGTGGAAGGCGTACTGATCGGACTTGTGGGCTCAGCCCTTCCCCTGGTTGCGCTGTATTATCTCTATAACAATGTGATTGGATTTATCGTAGACCGTTTTGATATGCTGACAGGATTTGTTACTTTTATTCCGGTCAACCAGATATTCGCCATACTGATCCCCTTATCACTGGCTTTGGGCGTTGGAATCGGATTTATCGGCAGCTTTTCGACTATCAGGAAACATTTGAAAGTGTAGACGGGAGGATTAGTAAATGAAACAAATAATGAAACGCTTCTGCTGCTTTTTGCTTGCAGCAGTCATGGTGGGCTCTTTTGCGATTTCTTCAAATGCAACCAGCATCAAGGATGCAAAAAAAGAAAAGGAAAGTCTCCAGGAGGACCTTGAAAAAGCAAAGGAGACGATAGATGCTCTTGAGGGTGAAAAGAAAGATATCGAAACCTATGTCAAAGGCCTGGATACGCAGCTGAATGAGCTGTCCGCAAGCATCGATTCTCTTAAGTCGGAGCTGAAAACAAAAGAAAACAATCTGGAACAGAAAAGGATTGAACTTGAGCAAGCCAGAGTGGCCGAGGAAGAACAGTATCAGGCTATGAAGAAAAGGATAAAGTATATGTATGAAAAAGGAGATGCAGCATATATTGAGCTTCTTTTCAGCGCTGAGAATATAGCGGATATTATGAACAGGGCGGACTATATAGCCCAGATATCCGAATACGACAGAAATATGCTCCTGAGGTATCAGGATACGAAAGAGAGCATTGCCCAACAGGAAAAGGATCTGGAAAAGGAATGTAAGGAAATCGAGGCAATGAAGGGCGAGCTGGTCGGTCAGCAGTCCTCGGTTGAGAACCTCATTACCGAAAAGTCCAGTGAGATAGAAAAGTACGAAGCATCGATTGAAGACACTGAGCAGCTTGCAAAGGAATATGAAGAAGAAATAGCAGAACAGGATGCAATCATAAAGGAACTTGAGGCGGCGGCAGCTCTTGCGAAGAAGAAGGCGGAAGAGGCGGCAAAAGCAAAAGGACAGGCAGCCACGACCGTTAAATATGACGGAGGAACATTTGCATGGCCATGCCCGAGCAGTTCCAGGGTCACAAGCGAGTATGGAAACAGAATACATCCCACCCTCGGCGTTCTTAAGTTTCATAACGGAATCGACATAGGCGCCCCGACAGGTTCAGCCATCGTTGCGGCTTATGGCGGAACTGTCATCAGTTCGGCTTACAATGATACAATGGGAAATTATATAATGATAGACCATGGAAACGGACTTTATACGATCTACATGCATGCATCGTCGCTGCTCGTATCGTCAGGTCAGAGCGTTTCAAAGGGGCAGACGATCGCCCTTGTTGGATCGACGGGAAGATCGACAGGACCGCATCTGCATTTCGGCGTGCGACTCAATGGCAGCTATGTTTCGCCATGGAATTATCTGTCGCAGTAACGCAGCACAATATATCAGGGTAAACGACAAAGCGGATTATTCATATCCGCTTTCGTTATATCCAAAATCAGCATAAGAACGCCTCGCGGGACAGGTATTCTGAACAGTTACACAAGACATACTAAAGCTAATCTGACATGGAACGGCAACGCTGGCTGTATCCGGAGGGCAGAGGTACAGGATAAGGAGAAGAAATGAACGAAAAACATAGATTTTTAAAAGGGTTTCTGGCAGGGTTCGGAGCAATGCTCCTGCTTGTCATAGCCGGGGTGTCGGCTGTGATATTTTTCAATATCCAGTCGATTACTACATGGCTCAGGAATGCATCTGCGGTTTCAACTGAGAATGCAGAGTCAGTAACAAGCGATTCTGTAATCAGCAAGGCAGACAGAATCATGAGCATTATAGATGCCAATTTTTTAAATGAGGCAGATGAAGAACAGATGATAGAGGGAATGTACAAGGGGCTTGTTGACGGGCTTGAGGATCCTTATTCCGTTTATTTTGATGCTGAAGAATACCAAAGCATGATGGAAAGCACGAATGGAATCTACGGCGGAATTGGCGTCACGGTAAGCCAGGATCCGGAAACAGGAATCATCACCCTTGTGAAGCCTTTCGAAGGAAGCCCGGGAATGGAAGCGGGAATCCTGCCAGGCGACATACTTTACAAAGTCAATGGCGAGGAAGTGACAGGCGAGGATCTTTCGGAAGTGGTGGCAAAGATAAAGGGTGAAGAGGGAACGAAGGTCCTGCTTACCATAGTTCGTGAAGGCGAAGCAGATTATATTGATGTCGAAGTGGTGAGGAGACAGATAGAGGTTCCGACCATTGCATCAAAGATGCTGGAAAATAATATCGGATATATCCAGATTGTTGAGTTTGACGAGGTTACGCCAGACCAGTTCAAGGAAGCCCTAAGCAGCCTTGAAAAACAGGGGATGAAGGGACTCGTTGTGGATCTCAGGGATAATCCGGGAGGTCTGCTCAGTGCGGTGAATGAGATACTGGATCAGTTTCTCGCAAAAGGGCTGATTGTATATACGGAAGACAAAAACGGCAAGCGGGAGGAATATCTGTCCGACGAAGAGCATCAGTTCAATAAGCCTCTTGCTGTGCTGGTCAATGGAAACAGCGCATCCGCTTCGGAAATCTTTTCAGGAGCCATTAAAGACTATGGAATTGGAACCCTGATTGGAACCACGACGTTTGGAAAGGGAATCGTACAGACCGTCGTCGATCTTGGCGATGGAACCGCGATGAAGCTGACAATTTCAAAATACTATACACCAAAGGGAAACAATATACATGGCATCGGCATAGAGCCTGATATTGCGCTTGAGCTGGACGATGCGGTCAGACAGAAAGCCGTCATTACAGAGGAAGAAGATAACCAGCTGCAGAAGGCTTTAGAAGTCTTGAATGAAAAAATAAAGTAAAATAATATAGAGGGCCAGGCGCCCCGGACAATCTTTTTTATATGTTCGGGGCGCCTGGCTCTTTCTGTATCGAGGTTGTTATGTGCTCTGTGAGCTGCTATTCACCCTGTGATTCGTAACACGCTGCACGCACCGGTTTTCCGAACAAGTGTTTGAAAAATGATATGCGGTATGCTATACTTGTTTTAAAACTATGTACCAATTATTTTACGCAGGGAGGAATCGGGATGGACCTTTTTAAACTTGTATCTGAATACAGCCCCACCGGGGACCAGCCTCAGGCGATCAAGGAACTTGTACAGGGATTTAAGGAGGGTAACCAGTTCGAGACGCTTCTGGGCGTTACCGGGTCGGGAAAAACCTTCACTATGGCGAATGTTATCCAGGCTCTGAATAAACCTACTCTGATCATTGCCCATAACAAGACGCTGGCAGCACAGCTTTACGGGGAATTCAAAGAATTTTTTCCTGAAAATGCCGTGGAATATTTCGTCAGCTATTACGATTACTATCAGCCGGAGGCTTATGTTCCGTCGACTGACACCTATATAGAAAAAGATTCAGCAATCAATGAAGAGATAGACAAGCTCAGGCATTCAGCCACGGCGGCACTTGCAGAACGCAAAGACGTGATCATCGTGGCAAGCGTTTCCTGTATATATGGTCTTGGAAGCCCCATTGACTACCAGGAAATGGTCATCTCCCTCCGTCCGGGAATGACGAAGGACAGGGATGATGTGATCCGGAAGCTTATTGAGATACAGTATGCAAGGAACGAGATGGATTTCAAGCGGGGCACTTTTCGTGTCAGGGGGGATGTCCTGGAAATTTTCCCTGCAACTTCAGGGGAGCTGGCTATCAGAGTCGAATTCTTCGGTGACGAGGTGGACAGGATTACGGAAATTGATGTGCTGACAGGCGAGATCAAGAATACCCTTGGGCACACAGCCATATTTCCGGCTTCCCATTATGTGGTTTCAAAAGAAAAAATTGAGCAGGCAGCAGCTGAAATAGAAAAAGAACTGGAGGAACGGGTCAGATATTTCAAAAGCCATGACAAGCTTCTCGAGGCTCAGAGGATATCAGAGCGAACCAATTTTGACATAGAGATGCTCAGGGAGACGGGATTCTGTTCAGGGATAGAAAACTATTCAAGACATCTGACGGGACTCGCACCTGGAAGCAGCCCACATACGCTGATCGACTATTTTCCGGATGATTTCCTGATTATTGTCGATGAGTCCCATATCACGATTCCACAGGTCCGTGGAATGTATGCGGGGGATCAGGCCAGGAAGACGACCCTTGTCGACTTTGGATTCAGACTTCCGTCAGCTAAGGACAACCGCCCGCTGAATTTTTCGGAATTTGAAAGCAAAATCAACCAGATGATGTTTGTATCGGCAACACCTTCGGTTTATGAAAAAGAGCATGAGCTCTTAAGGGCAGAGCAGATCATCAGGCCAACGGGGCTTCTTGATCCGCTTATATCTGTGCGCCCGGTTGAGGGTCAGATTGACGACCTGATCGGTGAGGTCAACAGGGAAGTCGCCAGAAAGAACAAGATACTCATAACCACTCTGACAAAACGGATGGCAGAAGATCTGACCGCTTATATGAGGGAAGTGGGAATCAGGGTCAGATACCTTCATTCCGATATTGATACCATGGAACGTTCGGAAATAATCAGGGACATGCGCCTCGATGTATTCGACGTGCTTGTTGGTATCAATCTCCTTAGGGAAGGACTGGACATTCCGGAAATCACCCTTGTGGCCATTCTGGATGCGGACAAGGAGGGATTCCTCCGTTCTGAGACATCCCTTATCCAGACGGTAGGCCGTGCAGCGCGTAATGCTGAAGGCCGGGTAATCATGTATGCAGACAGGATAACGGCTTCCATGGAAGCTGCCATCAGGGAGACCAACAGAAGAAGGGAAATCCAGGAGGTATACAACCGGGAGCACGGCATCACGCCAAAGACGATTCAGAAGGCTGTAAGGGACCTGATCAGCATTTCGAAATCTGTGGCCCGTGAGGAATACCGTTATGAGAAGGATCCGCAATCCATGGACAAGAAAGAAATAGAGAAACTGATAGCCAGGGTATCGAAGAAAATGAAGCAGGCAGCAGCAGAATTGAACTTTGAAGCGGCTGCGGAGCTGAGAGACAAGATGACAGAACTGAGAAAGCAGCTTGACGAAATAGGATAAAAAGACAGAGGTAGAAGCATGGAAAATATAAATGAGAATGAAAAGCCTGACAAAAAGCGCAACAGGCAGTATATAAAGATAAGAGGCGCAAACGAGAATAACCTGAAGAACATCAGCCTGAACATACCAAGAAATGAGTTCGTGGTCCTGACGGGGCTGAGCGGTTCCGGAAAATCATCCCTGGCATTCGATACCATCTATGCAGAAGGACAGCGGAGATACATGGAGTCTCTTTCATCCTATGCGAGACAGTTCCTTGGACAGATGGAGAAGCCCAATGTGGAAAGCATCGAGGGACTTTCGCCTGCAATTTCCATAGACCAGAAGTCGACAAACAGGAATCCGCGTTCAACTGTAGGAACGGTTACGGAGATCTATGATTATTTTAGGCTTCTCTATGCAAGGATAGGCGTTCCGCACTGTCCTCAGTGCGGAAAGGAAATTAAAAAGCAGACTGTCGACCAGATGACAGACCATATTCTGGAGCTGCCGGAAGGCACGAAGATACAGCTCCTGGCTCCAATCGTCAGGGGGCGTAAGGGTGAACATGCAAAGATTTTCGAACATGCCAGAAAGAGCGGCTATGTCCGTGTCAGGGCGGATGGGAATCTTTATGAGCTTTCGGAAGAAATCCGGCTGGATAAGAATAAAAAGCATAATATTGAAATTATCGTAGACAGGCTGGTGGTGAAGCCGGGAATCGAAAAGAGGCTTACGGATTCTATCGAAAGCGTTCTTGCGCTTGCCGATGGAAGGATGATTGTGGATGTGATCGGAGGAGAGCCTGTCAATTTCAGCCAGAGCTTTGCCTGTCCGGACTGTGAGATCAGCATCGATGAGATAGAGCCGAGGACGTTCTCCTTCAACAACCCCTTCGGAGCCTGCCCGGCCTGCTTCGGACTGGGATACAAGATGGAATTTGACGAGGACCTTATGATTCCCGACAAGTCCCTGAGCATCGCAGAGGGTGCAATCGCGGTTATAGGATGGCAGTCCTCTACCGACAAATCCAGCTTTTCACGTGCCCTTCTGGAGGCGCTTTCCCAGGAATATAAATTCGACCTGAATACGCCTTATGAGAAGCTGCCGGAAAAAATAAGGAACCTTATTCTTTACGGAACCGACGGCAGGGAAGTGAAGGTGTATTACAAGGGACAGAGGGGTGAAGGCGTCTATGACGTGGCATTTGAAGGCCTTATCAAGAATGTGGAAAGGCGCTACCGGGAAACCTCTTCCGACACCATCAAGCAGGAGTATGAGACATTCATGCATATAACCCCGTGCTCCGAGTGCGGCGGCCAGCGTCTGAAAAAGGATGCCCTGGCGGTAACGGTTGACGGAAAAAATATTCATGAGGTTACCTCTCTGTCCATCGGGCAGCTTATGGAATTCCTGGAGAATATTGAACTGACAAAAACCCAGCATCTGATCGGGGACCAGGTCCTGAAGGAAATCAAAGAAAGAGTCGGTTTCCTGATCAATGTGGGTCTGGACTATCTGACCCTTTCGAGAGCCACAGGCTCCCTGTCCGGCGGCGAAGCCCAGAGAATCAGGCTGGCGACCCAGATAGGATCCGGTCTTGTGGGTGTCGTATATATACTGGATGAGCCGAGCATCGGCCTTCACCAGAGGGATAACGACAAACTCCTGAAGACCCTGAATCACCTGAGGGACCTTGGCAATACCCTGATAGTCGTGGAGCATGACGAGGATACCATGTTTGCGGCCGACCATATTGTGGATATCGGCCCAGGCGCAGGAGAACATGGTGGAGAAGTGGTTGCCGAAGGAACAGCAGAGGAAATCATGGAGAATGAAAACTCGGTAACAGGTGCCTACCTGAGCGGCCGTATCAGGATCCCGGTGCCGGAAACAAGACAGAAACCTACGGGATTCCTGACGATACTGGGAGCCAGAGAGAATAATCTTAAAAACATTGATGTAGATATCCCCCTGGGGATCATGACCTGTGTGACAGGCGTATCCGGTTCAGGGAAAAGCTCGCTGATTAATGAAATCCTTTACAAACGTCTGGCAAGAGATCTGAACCGTGCAAGGACGATTCCGGGAAAACATGCGGATATGAAGGGGATTGAACTTCTCGATAAGGTCATCGATATCGACCAGTCTCCGATCGGAAGGACTCCAAGGTCAAATCCGGCAACATATACGGGTGTTTTCGACCAGATCAGGGATCTTTTTGCTGCTACTGCTGATGCAAAGGCAAAGGGATACAAAAAAGGCAGATTCAGCTTCAATATAAAAGGCGGACGCTGTGAAGCCTGCAGCGGCGACGGAATCCTGAAAATAGAGATGCATTTCCTTCCTGACGTGTACGTTCCATGTGAGGTCTGCCAGGGAAAACGCTATAACAGGGAGACTCTGGATGTCAGATATAAGGGAAAGAGCATCTACGACGTTCTGGATATGACAGTTGAAGAAGCCTTGACGTTTTTCGAAAACGTGCCGTCCATACGAAGGAAGATAGAGACTCTGAATGATGTGGGGCTTTCCTACATCAGGCTTGGACAGCCTTCCACGACCCTTTCCGGCGGCGAGGCCCAGAGGATCAAGCTTGCAACAGAGCTGAGCAGACGAAGCACCGGAAAGACCATCTATATACTTGACGAGCCTACGACAGGGCTGCATTTTGCAGATGTCCATAAGCTGATCGAAATCCTTCGCCGCCTTACGGACGGCGGAAATACAGTTGTCGTAATTGAACACAACCTGGATGTGATCAAGACAGCTGACTATATTATCGATATAGGTCCTGAAGGCGGCTACAGGGGCGGAACCGTAATTGCGGAAGGAACCCCGGAAGAGATTGCTAAGAATCCGGTATCCTACACGGGAAAATATGTCGCCCAGTATCTGTCGGACAAGAAACATGTTTTTGACAGGGAGCTGGATGATGATGGACAAAGTCCTGAATAGCTAAAAACATAAACCAGGACGGCCCGGGATTATTGAATCCGGGCCGTCCTGATTTGTTATATTTGTTTGGTACATCTATTAATATAACTTTCAAATGTGTTCATTTTATGTTTTAATTATAAAAACAGCGTGAACCAGTAAACATCAGGTTTTAAGAAAGGGTTGAACGATAATGAAGAGCATGAACAAGAGCGCAAAGAAACTGATGGTGATCATACTGATCGTTGCAGCATCCATAGGAATGGTGGGGTGCGCCTGGATACAGAGCAAGGTGACGGACATTAAGGGCAGGCTGATCGGCAACTCCTTCACAATCAGCCAATACGACAATTATGGAGTGAATTTCCTGACTGTTGAGGGCAAGAGAGTGGATGTTGGCGGAATCACGGTTGAAGTGCCATCTGTAAACAGCGACGGTACTACAGAAACCGCATACGAGCTGTCATCGGTGCTTGATATCACGGTGGATGGAAGCAACATGAAGACAACAGGAAATACGGTGATTTTCGTGGAAAAGGGATTAAAAAGGATAGATGACTTTGAACTGCCAGAGTATGTGGAGTCATCCGGCGGTACCATAACCTCAATCGACAGAAATATCAATAAACTTCAAAATATTGCCGGGAACAGCAAGATTATCGTGATCAGTTCGCAATTGGGGGTGCCGATTGAAGTATATGGCGGAGACGATGTATATACTGAAATACCAAGTGACCTGCCGAAAATGACAAAGCTGAATATTGATGGAAAAGCACTTTATGTGCACAGGGCAAATTACGTAATTCTGGATGCGGATTTGCTGGATTAGGAAATATGATTATGGAAAAATAGTGAAGCAGTGACAAAAAAAGAACCCCCTGGCTCTCGTTCATGAGAAGAAGGGGGTTCGTATTGGGTGGTGCTATCTGCATGAATAACGATTCAGGACTATGCTGGATAGTGGTTCTGAAAAGTTATCTGCATGAATTCTTTTCTGGTTCAGGATATTCCTGTCCGAAAAGTTCAACTGTCACTGTTTTGATAACCTGTGGTTCAAGTGGACGGTCGTTGTAATCCGCAGCGCATTCAGCGATTTTGTTTACAACTTCAAGGCCTTCAGTGACCTGTCCGAATGCAGCATACTGTCCGTCAAGATGAGGAGAGTTTTTATGCATGATGAAGAACTGAGATCCTGCCGAGTTAGGATTCATAGACCTGGCCATTGATAAAACGCCTGGCGCATGTTTCAGGTTGTTTGTGAATCCGTTCATTTTGAATTCACCATTGATGCCGTATCCCGGGCCGCCCATTCCGCTTCCTTCAGGACATCCGCCCTGAATCATGAAGCCGTTGATGACGCGGTGGAAAATAAGACCGTCATAAAAGCCTTTCTTGATAAGGCTGATGAAGTTGTTGACTGTATTCGGTGCGATTTCAGGATAAAGTTCTGCCTTTATGATGTCGCCATTTGCCATTTCGATTGTAACTAATGGATTCTGTGCCATAATAATTCTTCCTTTCGTTTTTGGAGTTTTTGTTTGAAGCAGCCAGCCACAAGGGACTGATTTGACCCGCTTCATAATTGTCATTGTATCGGAAAAACAGGGCATAGTAAAGTGAAAAATGTGAAAAACATAAGGCCTGTGGTATAATTCTGTTACTAAAGTCCACGCTGCAGACAGTAGTAACACGCTTTGCGATGCGCAGAAATGGCCGCAATTCGTCATTTCGCGCTGCAAGCCACGGGAGGAAAGGACAGGATATGCTTAAGGGAGTCGTTATCAATATTGAAAAAGAGGACCTCACTGAAATCGCAGGAATTGAAATATTCACGGAAAGCCTGGGGATGACAGGGGTGAAAATAAAAAAACAGTCACTGGAAGAAAAGGGCGCAGTCAGTCTGGAGCCTGGAGAGCAGCCAAATGAATGGGTGATGATTGCTGACAGCATGAAGGGAGTCCGTGCAGCCAGTAAGGCTGGGATCCCATGCATAGGCTATCAGAAGCCGGGGCCGGATTCTGAATACCTGCAAGGGGTCCTGTACATCATAGAAGGGTTTGAAGAAATAGATTCCGAATGGGTCAATAATGTGTACAAGAGAAGCAGGGGTGAACCCTGGACAATCGCTGAAACGGACAGGCTGATCATCCGCGAGATGACCCTGGATGATGTGGATGATCTATGGAAACTATATGAAGATCCTGAAATCACCCGGTATATGGATGGACTCAGCGGCGACAGGGGGAAGGAAACGGAACTGATGGCGGCTTATATAAAGATGATGTACGGATTTTTCGAATACGGGCTGTGGGCTGTTGTGGAAAAATCCACGGGCAGGCTTGCTGGCCGGGCCGGGCTCTCGAACAGGGAGACGGAGGATGGTATGGAGGTCGAGCTTGGATACATGGTGGGACTGCCGTTCCAGAAGCAGGGATATGCATACGAAGCCTGCACGGCAGTGCTGGATTATGCAAAAAATATCCTCTGCCTGGACAGAATCGCTTGCTATATCAGGGAAGGAAACATCCCTTCCATCAGACTTGCAAAAAAGCTTGGGTTCAGGTTAAGGGGAAAAACAGAAAACGGAGATACCCTGGCATATGAGATTGAGCTGGTTTAATCAATCATATCAAAGGGGTGAAAACAAAGCAAAAAAAGACAAAACAATGTAATAACGAAAAAACATGCCTCGAAAACAAAATAGGTGTGGTAAAGGTGGGGATGCCGGTGTAAAATAAAAGATAACTGTTCAGAACTCTTGTCATGCGAGGTGTATTTATGCTGAATTTGCATAAATACCCGGGATATTTATGCGGCGGAGGATGAGTGTTTTTAAAAAAGCCGGAAAGGATGTATTGGCAAAATGGAAACAAAAGTGATATGTTTTGCAAACAACAAGGGAGGCAGCGGAAAATCGACGACCTGCTCAAATATCGGATACGGGCTTACCCTGCTTGGGAAAAAAGTCCTGCTGATTGACGGGGATATGCAGCTCAACCTGTCCCTGGCATTTTTTGCAGAGGAAAAGGTCCTGGAGTTTGCAAGGGGCGAAAAAAACCTCTACCACGCAATCAGGGATAAGAAGGATCTTTCGGAATTCATACTGAATACAGAGTACGAGGGCCTTGACCTTGTTCCCTCATCGACCCTGATGAGTTCCATAGAATATGAGCTTTTTACAAAATGGCAGAGGGAATATATCCTGAAGAAATGTCTTGAAAACGTGAAGGCATCAGGGGTATATGACTATATCCTCATTGATGCGCCTCCGACGCTTGGCGGCTGGGTGATGAACATCCTGTGCGCTTCGGACAATCTGATCATTCCGGTTGAAGCAAGTCCATGGGGGCTCTTCGGACTGGCCAACATGTTCGAATTCCTGAATGAAGTGAAGCAGATTGCTCCAGACCTTTCCCTGATGGGCATCGCAATCACCAAGGTTGACGAAAGGAAGAACTATTTCAAGCAGACGATCGAGACCCTTCAGGAGATCGACAACGTCCATCTGTTCAGTTCCTATGTACGCGTCGACAGTTCCGTGGAATGGGCCCAGGACAACAGCAAACCTGTCATAGCCTACAAAAGGAGCAGCAGGAGCGCGAAGGAATACATGAGCCTTGCAGAGGAGGTAAACAGCTATGGCAGTAGGTAAGGGAAGCATCATAAGGGCAACAAATGCCAGTGCGGCAGCAGAAGAGAAAAATAAAAAGGCAGCCATATCTGCAGGGGCAGAGACGGCAGCGAAGGAAAAGAGAAAAACGGCTGAACATCAGGCGGCAGCGCTGGCATCGGTAAGGAACCCCCTGGCCGAAATACCGCTTGCTGAGATCCATCAGGTTCCGGAAAAATGGATGGGACGCAGAAGAAATGCCGGCTCCGTTTCAGAGCTTGCGGAATCAATCAGAAGGCATGGCATGATAGAGCCGGTGATTCTCCGCCAGATGGAAGACAATAGGTTCCAGCTCCTCTCGGGATACAGGCGCTTTTGCGCAGTACAGGAGCTTGGCCAGAGCACCATTACTGCAAGGGTGCTCGAAGGGGTAGCGGATCAGGAAGCACAGGAAATTTATAATGATCTCCATGGAATCGCTGAGAGAAGTAGTATGCACGAAGCTAAATTCCAGGCAATATCAATGGTATCGGGAACTCTTCCCGACTATCTGCTTTAGTAAAACCACCTGAAATGACAAATGTTGAATTTTGTTGTTTTGGGTGTTTTTATATTTAATCATATTGCTTTGTGTTGGTTTGTGTATTATAATGGTGTCAGACAAAGGCTTTGTAGCAGCGATCCAGGACTAAGCGTTCTATAGTTACACAGGATGCACCAAAATTGCTGAACCAGCAAAGATATTTCATGCAGTGGGGAGAAAATAAAGATGAACAGCTTTGACATAAAAACGAAAATATATTTTGGAGAGAATGCCCTGGACAGGCTTCTGAACATTCCATATAAGAAGGTCCTTGTGATAACCGATCCTTTTGTGGTCAAGAGCGGCATGATTACGATGATCACCTACCGCTTAGAGGAGGGCGGGACCGAATACGAGATTTTCAAGGATGTTGTCCCCGACCCTCCCATCGAAAAAGTAGTTACAGGAGTGCAGAAGCTCCTTGAATACCAGCCGGAAGCGATTGTTGCAGTAGGCGGCGGATCGGCTATAGATTCGGCAAAGGCGATTAAGGAATTTGCCGTGCGAATCGGAAATATGGGCGACATCGGGCTTATCGCAATACCGACTACCAGTGGTACCGGTTCCGAGGTAACGGCGTTCTCTGTTATTTCAGATCCGGAAAACCAGATCAAGTATCCCATGGTTTCAGACAGCCTCATACCGACCGAGGCGATACTGGATGCGGAGCTTGTGAAAAGCGTGCCGCCTGCCATAACGGCGGACACGGGAATGGACGTACTCACCCACGCCATAGAAGCATATGTGAGCATAAACAACAATGAATTTTCAGCAGCGCTTGCAGAAAAATCAATAGAAATCTGCGGTGTATGGCTCCTGAGAGCATATCTGGACGGAAACGACATGCATGCCAGAAAGAAGATGCATGTCGCTTCATGCCTTGCCGGTCTTGCCTTCAATTCGGCCAGTCTGGGCCTGAATCATGGAATGGCCCATCCCCTTGGGGCTAATTTCCATATACCTCATGGCCGGGCAAATGCCATGCTTCTGCCTCATATTATCGAGTTCAACAGCGACATCAATATACACAGTAAGAGCCGTGACCACTATCTGCCGGCGGTAAGGAAGTACTGCAATATAGCAAAGCTTCTCGGTCTCAATAACTTCAACGAGATCACGACGGTGCGCGCCCTTGTAAACTGGATACAGTTCATGCTCAAGGAGATGAATATTCCGATTTCCGTATCACAGACCGAAAAAGTGACAGAAGCAGAATATATGGCGAAGCTGGATGTGCTTGCTGAAGCAGCGCTGAAAGACGGATGCACGGCAACGAATCCAAGGATACCAGCAAAAGAGCAGATCGTTGAAATCTACAGGAAGCTCTGGTAGGATTCACATCTTCATAATTTATAAAAACAATCAGGCACGGGCCGGGAAAACATATTCCGGTACCGTGTTTTTTTGTTTTCAAAGGAAAGTTCATTCTATGTCATCTCATAGGAAAGTTCATCCTGTGAAATCAAAAAAAGCTCCATGTGGGACATGTGTTTATGAGATGGGGAAAAATGGAGAAAAAAATAAATGTGAAAAATCTGCGAAACTACTTTAAAAACAAATGGTTTTTATATATAATGTAGAAAGATGCGTTTAATTAACAGAACTATTGGAAAATTGAAAATAGACCAATGAATTTGAAAGGGGTACAATATGTTATCAACTGATATTGGAATCGATTTAGGAACAGCTAGTATACTTGTGTATGTAAAAGGCAAAGGGGTTGTATTAAAGGAACCTTCAGTAGTAGCTTTCGACAGAGATACGAATAAGATAAAAGCAATCGGAGAAGAAGCAAGGCTTATGATCGGAAGGACGCCGGGAAATATTATCGCGGTCAGACCTTTGAGACAGGGTGTTATCTCTGATTACTCAGTAACTGAAAAAATGCTTAAATATTTCATTCAGAAAGCGCTCGGCAAGAAGCCTTTCAGAAAGCCGAGAATCAGCGTATGTGTACCGAGCGGGGTTACGGAAGTTGAAAAGAAGGCAGTTGAAGATGCAACTTACCAGGCAGGCGCAAGGGAAGTTTCCATCATTGAAGAGCCTATTGCAGCAGCAATCGGTGCGGGAATCGATATTTCCAAACCATGCGGAAATATGATTGTTGATATAGGCGGTGGAACTTCAGATATCGCAGTTATTTCCCTGGGCGGCACTGTAGTCAGCACGTCAATCAAAATCGCAGGCGATGATTTCGACGAAGCGATCGTGCGTTACATGCGTAAAAAGCATAACCTTCTGATTGGTGAAAGAACTGCAGAAGACATCAAAATCAAAATCGGTTCAGCATACAAGAGGGCGGAAGTGGCAACAATGGACGTCAGAGGACGTAACCTTGTTACCGGCCTTCCAAAAACGATTACGGTCACTTCAGATGAAACGGAAGAGGCTTTAAGGGAAGCTACTTCACAGATTGTGGAAGCAGTACACAGCGTTCTGGAGAGAACACCACCTGAACTTGCAGCGGATATAGCAGACAGGGGAATCGTTCTTACAGGCGGCGGATGCCTCCTTCAGGGACTGGAAGAACTTATTGAAGAAAAGACAGGAATCAATACGATGACAGCGGAAGATCCGATGACTGCAGTAGCAATCGGAACCGGAAAATATGTTGAATTCCTCAGCGGAAAAAGAGACTAATCATATTCAGAATAAAAAGCAGGAGATAATCGGATGGTAAAAGGTTTATATACAGCACATACTGGAATGATCAATCAGCAGAACAGGCTCGATGTCCTTACCAACAACCTGGCTAATTCGGCAACGAACGGCTACAAGAAGGAAGGGGCTACATCGCAGTCTTTTGATTCTGTCATGGCAGCTAAGATCAAAGATTCTTCAGAAGCCTTTGCCGCCAGAAGACTTGGCGGAATGAACATGGGCGTCAAAGTTGGAGAAACCTATACCGATTACAGCCAGGGTTCTTTTAAAGTCACAGAGAATACCTATGACTTGGCATTGGAGGGGGATGGATTTTTTGCCATTTCCTTTACCGATCAGAACGGCGGGCAGTCCGTCAAATATACCAGGGACGGATCATTTACCCTTTCGAGCGAAGGGTATCTTGTAACCAAGGATGGGGACTATGTACAGGGCAGTAATGGAAATATCCGGATAAATGTTTCGGCGGACGTTGAAATTGACAGCCTTGGCAATATTTATGAAAATGGAATTCTTGCCGATAAAATAAGTGTAGTTGATTTTGAAGACAGCAGCTATTTGGAAAAATACGGCGAGAATATGTACAATCTGACAGAAGGCGGAACATTCAGGGTGTCTGAAGCTATCGTGCATCAGGGATATCTCGAAACATCGAATGTGAACGTCATTAGGGAAATGGTAGAAATGATCAATGTCACCCGTGCTTACGAGACAAACCAGAAGGTGATACAGACCATTGACGAAACCCTTGATAAGGCAGTCAATACAGTCGGAAGAGTATAAACGCAGGTATCCAGAGCCGCTGTTTCGTGAGGCGTTGTTATGCAGGTATGCATAAGAACCCCAATTTTTCAGAGAGAGGTACACGAATATGATGAGAGCACTATGGTCAGCTGCTTCAGGCATGATTGCCCAACAGACCAGCGTTGACACGATTTCCAATAACCTCGCCAATGTAAATACGACAGGTTATAAAACAGAGACTGCGGAATTTAAATCCCTGCTCTATCAGACATTACAGACCAGGAGCACAAGTGCGAACGGTTCTGACAAGCCGGTTCCAGCCCAGGTCGGACTTGGTGTGCGAACAGCTTCCATCACTTCCCGAATGAGCCAGGGAGCCCTGACTGCTACGGAAAGCGATACTGATTTCGCCATTTCCGGTTCAGGATTCTTTGCTGTAAGAGGAGAGGATGGGGAAACCTATTATACCAGAAACGGTGACTTCAACTATATGGTCGGAACGAACGGCATGATGCTTGCAAACAGCGCCGGGCTTCCTGTGCTTGACTCGAATGGTAATGCCATCGAATTCGGTCCGGAGATAGACACCAGCAAGATCACCATCAGCGAGACAGGACAGCTCATGTATCCTGATGAGACGAACAATCCACAGTCGCTTGGATTTTCCATTGGAATTTTCCAGTTCAGCAATCCGGCCGGACTTGAAAAGACTTCCGGAAGCCTTATGAAAGAAACGGCAGCTTCGGCTGCGGCAATCAATGAAGCGACGGGACTGAATATCGTAAAAAGCACGATCAGCCAGGGCTACCTTGAGTCGTCCAACGTGCAGGTAGTTGACGAGATGGTAAACATGATTGTGGCACAGCGGGCTTACGAAATGAATTCAAAGGCAATCCAGGCGGCTGATGACATGCTCAGCCAGGCGAATAATTTGAGAAGGTAGGCGGGATATGACATCGATTGGCAGTTTGGGTTCTGCATATCAGGCAGATATCTATAATAAAACAGACAGGACGGATAAACTGGAAGACAACCTTTCGGGAAATCTGTCTTCGAAAGCGGATGAAGAGCTGATGGAGGTCTGTAAGGATTTTGAGGCATACTTTACAGAACAGGTATTCAAGGCAATGAAGAAGATGGTCCCTGAGAGCGGGGAATCATCTTCGTCCATAACCCAGATGTCGGACTATATGGAGGACAGCCTCTACCAGAATTATGCAGAAGCTGCTTCAGACGGCGAAGGGATGGGGATTGCCCAGACTCTTTACGACCAGATGAAAAGGAATTCATGTTTTTTCATGCAAGCATGAAACACATGACTTTGGGACCCTGGTATCATAATATATAAATATGAGCTGTCTCACACAGAGGCAGCTTTTTTAGCTCATAGGCGGGTGCCTGTAAGAGAAAAATGCTTCCTGTGGAAGTGCACTCATAAAAAAGGATGTGAATCAGGAATTGGAAACTTTTGAAGGTTATGTTGAACATATCATATACAGAAATGCCGATAATGGCTATACGGTAATGAATGTCGTCGGAGACGGCGAGGAAATAACCTGTGTGGGAAGTTTCCATTATATTGGTGAAGGCGAGCTCATCTCTGTTGAAGGGAGCTATATCGAGCATCCGACCTATGGGCAGCAGCTTCAGGTCGAAAAGCTGGAAATAAAAGCGCCGGAGGACAGGGTGTCGATTGAGAGATATCTGGGTTCGGGTGCTATAAAAGGCATTGGAACTGCCCTGGCTGCCAGGATCGTAAGGCACTTCAAGAACGACACCTTCCGCATAATCGAGGAGGAGCCGGAGAGGCTTGTCGAAATCAAGGGAATCAGCGAGAGGAAGGCAAGAGAGATAGCTGAGCAGATCGAGGACAAGAAGGATATGCGCAAGGCCATGATATTCCTTCAGCAGTACGGCATTTCGACTTCCCTTGCGGCGAAGATATACAATCATTACGGCCCTGCCACCTACAAGGTGGTCAAGGAAAATCCTTATAAAATGGCGGATGACATTGAAGGGGTAGGATTCAGGATAGCGGACGAGATTGCGGCGAAGGTAGGAATCCATACGGATTCGGACTTCCGGATACGAAGCGGCATTTTATATGCCCTCGTCCAGGCGGCGGCAGACGGCCATACCTATCTTCCGGAGACGGAACTTCTGGGGAAGACCAGCGGTCTGCTTGCAGTTGACGCAGCCCATATCGGAAAGCATATCATGGATCTGTGCATAAATAAGAAGCTTGTCATCAAGTCCGAAGGGGAACGCAAGGATATTTATGCATCCCAGTACTACTATCTGGAACTGAACACGGCAAGGATGCTTCATGATCTGGATGTCAGCTGCGATATTCAGGATTCCGTGATCCAGACGGGGCTGAAGGCCATCGAAAGGGAATCGGACATCACGCTTGATGAAATGCAGAGGGCAGCGGTATCGGAAGGAGTAAGACATGGACTGATGATCATCACCGGAGGTCCGGGAACAGGAAAAACAACTACCATCAATGCCATGATCAAGTATTTCGAACGGGAAGGGCTGGATATTCTCCTTGCGGCACCGACCGGAAGAGCCGCCAAGAGGATGACCGAGACAACCGGATATGAGGCACAGACGATACACCGCCTTCTTGAAATCACCGGAATACCGGACGATGCAAACCCGAGGATCAATTTTGAAAGGAACGAACAGAACCCGCTGGAAGCGGATGTGGTCATCATAGACGAAATGTCCATGGTGGATATCCATCTGATTCATGCCCTGCTTCGGGCGGTAACTGTGGGAACCAGGCTGATACTGGTAGGCGACGTAAACCAGCTTCCGTCAGTCGGACCGGGAAGCGTCCTGAAGGATATCATCAATGCCGGAGTGTACACTGTGGTCAAGCTTACCAAGGTCTTTAGGCAGGCAGTGCAGAGTGATATCATTGTAAATGCCCATAAGATCAATGCGGGGGAGAGGGTGGTTCTGGATAATAAGAGCCGCGACTTCTTCTTCCTGAAGAGGCAGGATCCAAATGTAATCATCAGCATACTCATCCAGCTGATCCAGCAGAAGCTGCCGCCATATGTGGATGCCACATCCTATGATATACAGGTCCTTACACCAATGAGAAAAGGCAATCTGGGAGTCGAACGGCTCAATACCATACTCCAGGAATATCTGAATCCAAAGTCTCCCTCAAAAAGAGAAAAAGAGTATGGCCAGGGGCTTTTCCGCGAAGGCGACAAGGTCATGCAGATAAAGAACAACTACCAGATAGAATGGGAGATCCGCAGCAAATACGGAATTCCTGTAGAAAAGGGAACCGGAGTATTCAACGGCGACATGGGGATCGTGAAGGAAATCAATACCTATGCGGAAACCGTAACAGTCGAATTCGATGAATCCCGGCAGGTGGAATATGCGTTCAAACAGCTGGAGGAGCTTGAACTGGCGTATGCGATAACCATACACAAGTCTCAGGGCAGCGAATATCCAGCAGTCGTGATTCCGCTGCTTACAGGTCCAAGGATGCTGATGAACAGGAATCTGCTGTATACGGCAGTCACACGAGCCCGAAAATGCGTCACGATCGTTGGAAGTACAGAGACCTTCCAGATGATGATTGACAACGAAAGCGAGCAGAAGAGGTATTCGGGGCTCAAAGAAAGGATTCTGGAAATTTCATAATTCTGCAGAGCCATATAGGGAAAAGCCATATAAGAGAGAGTCATTGGGGGAAAGGATTTTATATGCAAAAAAACGGACTGGCAGAAGCCATGGCCGAACTGGTCTATCCGAGGCACTGCCCGGTATGCCATGAAATAATGCCTTATGGGACAGGGAAAGCCTGTGTCCCATGCAGAGCATCTCTGAGCTGCATCGGCGAACCAAAATGCAGGAAGTGCGGGAAGCCTGTAGACCAGGAAGAACAGGAATACTGCTTCGACTGCAGCAGGCAGAGTCATTCTTATGAGCAGGGAACTGCGGTCTGGCTCTATGATAAAAAAATGAAAGAATCAATCTATCGTTTTAAGTATCACAACAAGCGGGAATATGGCGACTTCTATACAGAAGAGATCATGCGTCATTGCGGCAGCGATATACAGAGATGGAAGGCGGATATGATCATCCCGGTGCCCCTCCATAAATCGAAAATGAGAAAAAGGGGATTCAACCAGGCGGAATTAATTGCCCGCGGAATCGGCGAATCAACAGGAATACCAGTCAGAAATGATATTGTGGTAAGGAACAGGAAGACCCTTCCGCAGAAAGAACTGAGCCTGAAGGAAAGGCAAATAAATCTAAAAAGGGCTTTTAAAATAGTTGATAATGATGTAGAATTGAAAATAATTATACTGATTGACGATATTTATACAACAGGAAGTACAGTGGACGGAGTGGCAGAAGTTCTGCTTGAGGCGGGCGCCTCCCGTGTCTATTATGTCAGTATCTGCATCGGAAAAGGAATATAGCAGAGGCATCAGGAAAGGACGTGCAGATTCTTGGAAGTTAAAAATTGTAAAGGATGTAAAAAATTATTTAATTATATCGGGGGGGTCCAGTTGTGCCCCGTATGCAGAGAGGCTCTTGAGGATAAATTTCAAGCCGTTAAGAAATACATTTATGAGAATCCAAAGGCTTCTCTGGTTGAAATATCGGAGGACAATGACGTATCGAATACCCAGCTCAGACAGTGGATACGGGAAGAGAGACTTATGTTTACAGAGGATTCCGTAATAGGAATAGAGTGTGAAAACTGTGGGACCAGAATCAATACGGGACGTTTCTGCCGCAGATGCAAGGAGACACTTGCAAATACGCTGAACAGTGCATACCAGAAGCCTGCAGTCAGGGACGAACAGAAAAAATCACAGAACAGCGCAAGCAGGATGAGATTTCTTGAAGGATGGAACAACAGCAATTAGAAATAGCAGCCCCGCATTTATAGAAAAAGGCGACGAGAGCTTTCGTAAGGCAGAGGCGGAATTGTTGACAGGCATCAATAACAGAAGGACAGGGATTGTGACATATGTTAAATGAAGAGAGAATCAAGCTTATGACTAAGATGGCCATATATGAGAAGCGTGAAGGAAAAGAGATGCTTCCTGTTGGCGATTACTACAAAAGCGATTATGTCAGTCTTAAAATGGTAACGACGGGCATCAGCATCACAATAGCATATATTCTTCTGGTTGTGCTCTGGGGTATTTCAAAAGCGGAATACCTGATGGCAAACATCCATAAAATAGATCTGGCTTATCTGATCAAAAAAATAGCAGCCGGATATATTCTTCTGCTCCTTGCTTATCTTCTTATTTCCTTTATTGTGTACATGCTTAAATACAGGGCAGCAAAAAAGAGCTTGAAAAAGTATTATAAACAGCTGAAACAGCTCGGAGCGTTATATGAGGATGAAGCTAGTGTATCCGACAGCTTGGATGAAACGGGAGGAGGGCCTGATCATGACGAATTTACTGGTGTTTAAAGAAAGAATTAAAAACTTCTATAACAAGTATGAGATATATGTTACGCCATTTTTGAAATTTATGCTGGCATTCATCGCGTTTGTGTTAATCAACATGAACCTGGGTTTTATGGAAAAGATCAATAATCCATTAATCGTATTCATGCTTGCGCTTTTATGCTCTTTTCTGCCTTTTGGCATTACCGCCGTTATGGCGGCTGGTCTGATCGTTGCTCATATATATGCCGTATCCCTTGAGGTTGCGCTTGTGACGTTGATTCTTATGCTGCTTATGTTTCTGCTCTACTACAGGTTTGCACCGAAAGATGGCTATCTGATCATACTGACTCCGATTTCGTTCGCACTGAATATCCCTTATGTGATGCCGCTTGCAGCCGGTCTTATGGGGACACCTATATCGGCAGTGCCGGTAGCCTTTGGAACGGTGATCTATTATATAATCAGGTATGTAAAAGATAATTCGACTGCTCTCAGCAATTCTGAAAGCGGCGTATCAGTAGAGAATTTCACCTACATAATCGACAGTCTTGTCAATAACAAGACCATGTTCATAATTATCGCGGCATTCGTTGCTGCTACAACTGCAGTATATGTAATAAGACAATTCTCGTTCGATCATTCATGGTTTGTGGCAATTGTTACAGGAGGATTGGCAGAGCTTCTGGTTATCATAGTAGGAATTCTTACGCTTGATATAGATATGAACTTCACATCACTGATACTCGGTGCTGCGGCATCCTTTGCGATAGCGGCCGTACTGCGGTTCTTCATATTCAGTGTGGATTATACCAGGACGGAGTATGTGCAGTTTGAGGATGATGAATATTACTATTATGTCAAGGCGGTTCCGAAACTTGTCATAACGACACCAGAAAAGAAAGTAAAACATATCAATAAACAGAAATAGCGGCCTGGCCGCAAGGCGCAGGGCCGTTACCATAAATATATTTGAAAGGATGTGACAACGTTGAATAATATTATGGATTTTATAGATAAATATTTAACACGGCTGTCCCTTCCTAAAGTCGGAGTTACAGATCTGGTGGAAATTGCCATATTGGCTGTTCTTGTGTATCAGATCATGCTGTGGATCAAGAACACAAGGGCATGGATGCTGTTAAAGGGCATCGTTGTCCTGGGTGTATTTATACTTCTTGCGTATATTTTCAACATGAATACAATTCTCTGGATTGCCAGCAAGACTATCAACGTGGCGATCATTGCAGTTGTAATCGTTTTTCAGCCTGAACTCAGGAAGGCTCTTGAGCAGCTTGGCAGAAGAAATTTCCTGTCTGCGATTTTTGCTTTCGACAACTCCAAAGAAGGCACTGAAAGGTTCAGCGACAGGACAGTCAATGAAATCGTAAAAGCGGTTTATGAGATGTCAAAAGTCAAGACAGGTGCATTGATTGTGGTTGAGCAGAACATCATGCTGAATGAATACGAACGAACCGGCATACAGCTCGATTCGTTGCTTTCAAGCCAGCTGCTCATCAATATATTTGAGCATAACACGCCACTGCATGACGGTGCCATTATTGTGAGGGGAAACAGGATCGTATCAGCTACCTGCTATCTGCCCCTTTCGGACAGCATGTCACTAGGCAAAGAGCTTGGAACCAGACACAGGGCGGCAGTCGGCATAAGCGAAGCTACCGATTCCCTGACGATAGTGGTTTCGGAAGAGACTGGGAAGGTATCAATTGCCATTGGAGGCGAACTGATCCGCAATATTGAAGCAGAAGTGCTGAAGAAATATCTGGTTTCAATCCAGAATAAATCAATGGACTTCAAACGTTTCAGGTTATGGAGAGGGAGGGCTAAAAATGAAAAAAATGCTGACAAATAATATTGGCCTTAAGCTTCTTGCGGTTTTTGCAGCATCCCTTCTGTGGCTTATTGTTGTGAATATAGACGATCCGGTCATTACCAAGACTTTTACGGGGATTCCCGTTACGATAATAAATGATGAAGCGATTACTGAAAATGGTAAAGTCTACACAATACTGGAGGGAAGCGATACCGTAAGCTATACGGTCAGGGGAAACAGAAAAGTAGTGGACGGCCTGAGAAACACTGATTTTGTTGCAGTTGCAGATATGGAAGAGCTGATTTTCCTGGATACGGTGCCAATTACCATAACCCCGACAAAAAATGCGGATAAAATAGATTCCGTATCGCAGACGCAGACCCTTAAGGTCAGTATAGAGGATGCGGATACCAAGCAGTTCCCTGTAACTGTCGTGACTTACGGAACACCGGCAGAAGGCTATGCGGTAGGTGAAACAAAAGCATCTCCGAACAGCATCAAGATCACCGGTCCGGTCTCAGTTGTGAAAAAAGTCAGCCAGGTAAAAGTTGAACTCGACGTTTCGAATATGAACGGGAATATGGAAGTGCAGCTCCAGCCTAAGCTTTATGACAGTGATGGAGAAAATGTGGACGCAACAAGAATCACATTCAGCAACGATGGAATTACAGTTAATATGAACATGCTCAGGACGAAGAATGTGGATTTAAGCTTTGAAACGGAAGGGACTCCGGAGGATGGCTATGAGTTTGTCGGAATCAGCTACGAGCCGACCACGGTAACCATAGCGGGAACACGTACGGCGCTTGCGGAAATTTCCACAATTGACGTGCCGAAGGAAGCCGTAAATATAGCCGGAGCGACGGGTGATATAGAGGTGGTCGTAGACATACGGGAATATCTTCCTGAGACTGTCAGGCTTACAGATGAAAGCTATGCCTCTGTTCTGGTAACTGTAAAAATAGAAAAACTGACATCTAAGACGTTGGAACTGCCTCAGACGAGCATTGCCATACTGAACCTTCCTGAAGGACTGAATATGAGCTATGCCGATACAGCTCCGGCAAAGATAACTGTCAGAGGACTTGGGGCTGACATGGAGCTTCTTACTATAGAACAGATAACAGCCCAGCTTGATCTTGACAACCTTGCGGCAGGCTCCCATTCGCTGCCTTTGAAGATAAAGGTTCCGGAAAAATACGAGGTCATAGGAGAAGCGGCAATGAATATCATACTGAGCGCCCCGGAAGAAGTGCCTGAAACGACAGAAGAAGTGCAGTAGATAAAAAGATAACTTTCAAAATAGGAATAGGAATCATGGAGGGAAAATATATGGCAAGATTATTTGGAACCGATGGCGTAAGAGGAGTGGCAAATTCAGAACTAACGCCTGAACTGGCTATGAAACTGGGACAGGCAGGAGCATATGTGCTCACCAAAGAGAATAAGCATAAACCGACTATCATTGTCGGATGCGACACCCGTATATCCGGAGGAATGCTTGCGAATGCAATGATGGCAGGGATCTGTTCAGTAGGAGCGAATGCAGTATATGTTGGGATTCTTCCTACGCCAGCTGTGGCCTATCTTACGAGAAAGTACAAGGTGGATGCAGGAGTTGTCATCTCAGCATCCCATAATCCCATGGAATTCAACGGAATCAAATTTTTCAACAGCGAGGGCTACAAGCTTTCTGACAGCCTTGAAGATGAGATCGAAGTTCTCATAAACAACGATATGCTTGACGTTCCGATGCCGACAGGATCAGGAATCGGAAGCGTTGAATACAGGCTGGATGCAAGGGAAGATTACATCAGGTTTGCAGAATCCCTTGTAAAGGTTGACCTCAAAGGCATGAAAATCGTAGTGGACTGTGCAGAAGGCGCAGCACATTACACTTCAGTGGAAACTCTGAAGCAGCTTGGAGCAGAGCTGATTGCGCTTCATACGAATCCGGACGGAACAAATATCAATGCAAACTGCGGCTCGACCCATATGGAAGAGCTTATGGCCAGGGTCGTTTTTGAAGATGCCCACATAGGAATCGCATTTGACGGCGATGCTGACAGAATGCTGGCGGTTGACGAAAATGGTAAAATCGTAGATGGAGACCAGATCATGGCCATCTGCGGAAACTATATGAAGGATCAGGGAAAACTTAAAAAGAACACCATCGTTGCAACTGTTATGAGCAACCTGGGCTTCACTTTAATGGCTAAGGAAAACGGGATCAACCTGGAACGCACAAAAGTAGGGGACAGATATGTTCTTGAACATATGATGGGAATCGGAGGCAACCTGGGCGGAGAACAGTCGGGCCATGTCATATTCTTGGACGAGAATACCACCGGAGACGGCCTGCTGAGCGCCCTTCACCTTCTGGAAGTAATGGTAGCCACAAAGAAACCACTTTCAGAGCTTGCTTCAATCATGCAGGTTCTGCCACAGGCCCTTGTCAATGCAAAAGTGCCTGTCCACAAGAGGGATAAATATATGGAATACCCTGAAATTGCAGAGGCAATCAGCGAGCTGGAACGGAAATTTGCCGGAGAAGGCCGCGTGCTGATCAGACCATCCGGAACCGAACCGCTTGTCAGGGTAATGATCGAGGGCAAAGATCAGAAACAAATCGACGAAGAGGCTGGAAAATTAGCAAAATTAATTACAAAAACTATGCTGTAGAATCTGGGAGATAACAGATGAAACAGATTTATAACAGTATCGGAGGAAAGATTAATGGTAAGTCGCAAAGTAATTGTTCATAATGCAACAGGCCTTCACCTGAGGCCGGCAGGGATTTTATGTAAGGAAGCCATGAAATATAAATCACGTGTTTCATTCGCATTCAGAGACAGTGTAGCAAATGCAAAAAGCGTGCTCAGTGTCCTGGGAGCATGCGTTAAAAGCGGAGATGAAATAGAACTGATCTGTGAGGGTGAAGATGAAGAAACTGCATTAAAGGAGCTCATTGAGGCGATTGAAAGCGGACTGGGTGAATAAATATTCGGTTTAGGCTCTTAGGTGTTCCAAATATTCTTCCGTAATGGATTGTAAAAAAAAATATTCAATGATATAATCAGATTTACAATACCCGGAAATAGCCGGGATATTGAATTTATTTTAAGGGAATGATTAAGATGGGGCTAGGACAGTAAGCACAAAGTTATTTATCATCAAAAAATACAGCGTAATTTACCGACTCCATAGCTGTTAGTGGATTAAACGGCATATCAGCAGAATGCTCGAATATTTATGCAGGCATGACTGATAATAATTCCGGCGGAACTATTTCCGGCCGGTGAAGCGAAAACACATCAGAAAATGGAGGAAATGATTATGTTAAACTATCAGAAATATAAAAGAGTACCTGTTATGAATTATCCTGAAAGGGAATGGCCTAATAAGCAGATCGAGAAGGCGCCTATGTGGTGCAGCGTCGATTTGAGGGATGGAAACCAGGCACTGATCGAACCAATGGTTGTTGAAGAAAAGATTGAAATGTTCAATCTTCTTGTGAAACTGGGATTCAAGGCAATTGAAATCGGTTTCCCATCGGCTTCACAGATCGAGTATGATTTCTTAAGAGAACTCGTTGACAGGAAACTGATTCCTGATGACGTGACGATCCAGGTTCTGGTACAGTGCAGGGAGCATCTTATCAAAAGGACTTTTGAATCCCTGGAAGGCATAAAGAATGCAGTTGTGCACATCTATAACTCGACATCGACACTTCAGAGGGATGTCGTGTTCGGACTTGAAAAAGATGCAATCAAGCAGATTGCAATCGAAGGAACAAAACTCGTAAAGAAATATGCAGAAGAATTTCCGGGAAAAATCACACTTGAGTATTCGCCAGAAAGCTTCACGGGAACGGAACTCGACTATGCCCTTGAAGTCTGCACGGCTGTCCAGGAGACCTGGGAGCCTGACGAGGACAACAAGATCATATTCAACCTGCCGGCAACTGTCGAAATGACTACGCCTAACGTTTATGCAGACCAGATCGAATGGATGCACAGGCATTTCAAGGACAGGGAAAATATCATTATAAGCGTGCATCCTCACAACGACCGCGGAACCGGCGTAGCAGCTGCAGAACTTGCTCTGCTTGCAGGGGCTGACAGGGTTGAAGGAACGCTCTTTGGAAACGGCGAAAGAACTGGTAATGTTGATGTGCTGACAGTGGCATACAATATGTTCTCCCAGGGAATCAATCCGGAACTTGAACTGGAGCACGTAAACGAAATCATAGAGATCTATGAAAGATGTTGCAAGATTCCTGTACATGTAAGACATCCTTACGCAGGAAAGCTTGTATTTACTGCATTCTCCGGCTCACACCAGGATGCGATCAACAAGGGCATCAGGGCAATGAGGGACAGAGGACAGGAAATATGGGAAGTTCCGTATCTTCCGATCGATCCATGCGACGTGGGAAGAGAATACGAACCGCTGGTACGTATCAACAGCCAGTCCGGCAAGGGCGGTGTGGCATTCGTTATGGATACCTATTTCGGATACAAGCTTCCAAAGCCTATGCACAAAGAATTTGCGGATGTCATCCAGAAGATGTCCGAACAGCAGGGCGAGGTTGCGCCTGACCAGATTATGGCCAAATTCGAGGAAGAATACCTCCAGGCAGCTGAACCTTTCGAATTCCTGAAGGTAAGGGTGGAAGATATCGGAGATACAGACAGCCATGCAAAACTGCTGTTCAAATATAACGATGAAGACATACTCGCAGAAGCAGACGGAAACGGACCGATTGATGCCGTTAAGAACGCAATCGAGGAGCATGTCGGCATGGAACTGAAAGTTCTGGACTACTCCGAGCATTCACTCGCAGTGGGATCGGATGCCAAGGCTGCCGCTTATATCCAGCTTATGGATAAGAAGACCGGAAACATCACCTATGGCGTTGGATTGAGCTCCAATATTACAAGGGCTTCCGTAAAAGCGATGTTCAGTGCGATGAACAGGCTTAGCAGGAAAGAGAAGTAAGTTAATATTCAAATAATTAGTTAATTTTAAGGCCTGACTTCAATAGTAATATTGAAATCAGGTCTTTTTATCAGCATGAATTTTAGCGGTTCGATGCAATATAAACGCACAACCCAGAAAAAGAAATGGCAAGATTCAATAAGCAGTAGTATAATGGATAGGGTTAACGGGTTAAACCTTAAAATGAAATATAAAAAAGCAACGGAATGGAAGCTGTTTTCCTCAAAGCGGAATACAAAGATTTTTTTGAAGATTTATTTGTTACTGCGGGAAAAGAAAGGATAGGGTAAATAAGATGAAAAAGATTTTAGTTACAGGAAGTAATGGACAGTTAGGAAGAGCTATTAATAAGGTGTTCGAAGGAAATAATGAAATTGAGATAGTAAATACCGATGTGGCAGAACTTGATATTACAAGTATTGATGCAACAATGGCATTTGTGAAAAATATCAGGCCATATGCAATCATAAACTGTGCGGCACATACAGGGGTTGATGCTTGTGAAACAGATATCGAAAATGCATATAAAATAAATGCGATCGGACCAAGAAACTTAAGCATAGCGGCCACTGCTGCTGGTGCTAAAATAGTTCATGTATCAACAGACTATGTGTTTGAGGGGAATGGAACCAGGTCATATACGGAATTTGATGCGACGAACCCGCAGGGGGTGTATGGAGCAACAAAACTTGCCGGAGAGAATTTTGTGAAGGAATTCTCAAAAGAATATTTCATCATTCGAACTGCATGGCTTTATGGGGATGGTAAAAATTTTGTAAAGACAATGCTCCGACTTGCAGAAACGAATGATAAGGTAAGGGTAGTAGGAGATCAGTTTGGTTCCCCTACAAGCACTGCAGAATTAGCAAGGATGATCGCACATCTTTTGCCAACGGAAAACTATGGTCTGTTCCACGGAACTTGTGAAGGCAGCTGCAGCTGGGCTGATTTTGCAAAAGAGATATTCAGACAGGCAGAGAAAAACACAGAGGTTGAAGCAATTACAACGGCAGAATATCCGACGCCAGCAAAGAGACCGGCATACTCCGTTTTAGATAACTTCATGCTTAAACTCACAACAGACTTTACATTTGCACAGTGGCAGGATGCGCTGACGGAATATATGAAAGAGCTTGTGTAAACTATTTGATCGAGGAAGTGATGGGATAATCATGGACCTGGTATTCTGCGTAAAAACCGATATTGACCTTTAGTATAAAAATTAGTATACTTATTGATGTTTGAATTTCTAAGGCTTCAAAGGTTATAATAGGAAATCGAAATGTAAAGGATGAGAATGAGGAGACATTACATGAATATATTAATAATAATACCTGCATATAATGAAGAAGGAAACATTGTGCGGGTAGTGGAAAATTTGAAGAGCAATTATTCGGATTACGATTATATTGTGGTTAATGACGGATCCAAAGATAATACTTCGAAGATATGCCATAATAATAATTACAATATTATTGATCTGCCTGTGAATTTAGGGCTGGCAGGTGCGTTCCAAACCGGTCTTAAATATGCATATTTAAAAGGATACGACTATGCGATCCAGTTTGATGCAGATGGACAGCATCGTGCAGAATTTATTAAGACCATGTATGGCGAAATAAAAAAAGGATATGACATTGTAATTGGATCCAGATTTTTAGATGAAAAGAAGCCAAAATCACTGCGTATGCTAGGCAGTAATATGATATCAAAAGCGATAAAAATGACAACGGGTGTAAGAATTCAGGATCCGACTTCGGGAATGAGGATGCTGAACAGAAACCTGATCCGGGAATTTGCGGTTAATCTGAATTATGGTCCAGAGCCGGATACGATATCCTATCTGATAAAACAGGGCGTAAAAGTATCCGAAGTTCAGGTGAGTATGGACGAACGAATCGAAGGAGAAAGTTATCTGACTTTTTCAAGGTCGATGAAATATATGTTGAGGATGATCATTTCCATTGTATTTATCCAGAATGTCAGAAGAAGAGACAAACGATTTGTTAGTGAGAGTGGAGGACAGAGCAAATGACAGTAGTATTTAGAATCGTATTGATTGTTGCATCTATTGCAACGGCATATTTTATGCTGAAAAAAATACAGCAGTCAAAAGTGAAGATTGAGGATTCTATATTTTGGATCTTGTTTTCCGTGATGCTGATTGTTCTGTGCATAGTTCCGCAACTGGCGGATTTTATGGCAAAACTTCTTGGGATTAAATCCACGGTGAATTTTATATTCCTATTTATTATTTTCTTGTTACTGATAAAAAACTTTTTGCTTACAATTAAGATGTCCCAGCTTGGTCATAAGACGGAAGAATTGATACAAAAAATTGCAATTGATGAAAAGTTAAGGGAGAAAGAATAATGAAGCAGCCGATGATAAGTATATGTATCCCGGCATACAACAATGAGGGGTTTATTAAAGAAACAATAGAATCGATTCTGAATCAGACATATAAGAATTTTGAACTGATTGTTGTGGACGACAAATCCCGGGATAACACTGTAAAAGTAGTTGAAGATATTAAAGATGCACGTATAAAATTGGTTAAGAATGAAAAGAACTTAGGTATGGTAGGAAATTGGAACAGGTGTCTTGAGCTTGCCAATGGAGAATATGTTAAACTGATATGCGCAGATGATATTCTGTACCCGGATTGTGTTGCAAAAGAAGTAAAAGTCCTTGAACATTATCCGAATGTTAACATGGTTGTCAGCAATACTGCATTAGTCAACAATGATGGAAAAAAAACAGGCGAATTCAGACGATATTTCAAAAAAGGTGTTGTGAAAGGGAAAGAAGTTGTAAAAATGTCTTTGCTGATCCAAAACTTTTTTGGAGCACCGGTCAATACAATGTTCAGGAAAAAAGCACTTGAAAAATCCGGTAAATTTGATATCGATTTTACCTACATATTGGATTTTGATTTATGGATCAGGATAGCAGCTTTGGGAGATATCTATATACTGAAGGAAACTTTGAATGGCTTTAGAATCAGAAATGATTCCAATACAGGGATGCTTATAAATACAAAACAGGATGTTTACGTTGATGAGCATAAGAGGCTTTTAGAAAAGTATATGCGGCTTGGAACAGTTAAATTTACAAAGTTTGATTATAAGTTAAGCATTTTTATCAGAAAGATAAGAAACAGAATGATTAACGTGTACTTGAAATGCTTTGCAAAATAGAGGGTTAAGTCATTAAACGTTGAAATAACCAATATTAAATGATATAATGTTACAAAAATATGAACAAGATAAGAATATTTGGAGGAAATGTAATGAGAACTTATTTGGTAACAGGCGGAGCGGGATTCATCGGATCGAACTATATTCACTATATGTTCAAGAAATACGACAATGAAATCAGAATCATCAACGTAGATGCGTTGACCTATGCAGGAAATCTGGAAAATCTAAAAGAAGTAGAAAATAGAGACAACTATACGTTTGTCAAAGCCGATATCCGTGACAAGGAAGCAATCGGAAAGATCTTCGCAGAAAACAACATTGACCGCGTTGTGCATTTTGCAGCAGAGAGCCATGTGGACAGAAGTATCCGCAACCCTGAAGTGTTTGTGGAAACCAACGTTTTAGGAACCCTTGTGATGTTAAATGAAGCAAAAAAAGCATGGGAACTGGAAGACGGAAGCTTCAAAGCTGACAAGAAATTCCTTCATGTATCGACAGACGAAGTTTACGGATCATTAGAGGAAGAAGGAACATACTTCTATGAAACGACTCCGATCGATCCTCACAGCCCTTATTCGGCAAGCAAGGCATCATCCGACATGCTTGTGAAGGCTTATATAGATACCTACAAATTCCCGGCGAACATCACCAACTGCAGCAACAACTACGGTCCTTACCAGTTCCCGGAAAAACTGATTCCGCTTATCATCAACAACGCACTGCAGGGCAAGAAGCTTCCTGTATACGGAGATGGAAAGAACGTAAGAGACTGGTTATACGTTGACGATCATGCGAAGGCAATCGATATGGTTACGGAAAAAGGCAGACTTGGAGAAAGATATAATGTCGGCGGACATAACGAAAAGCAGAATATCGAAATTATCAACATCATTATAGAAACATTGCAGGAAATGCTTCCTGAAAATGATCCGAGACGTGCACATGTAACAACAGACCTTATTACTTATGTAGAAGACAGAAAAGGCCATGACAGAAGATATGCAATTGCTCCTGACAAGATTAAAGAAGAAATCGGCTGGGAACCTGAAACAATGTTCAAAGAAGGCATCAGACTTACAATCAAATGGTTCTTCGAAAATGAGGATTGGATGAAGAACGTCACAAGCGGCGATTACCAGAAATATTATACAGAGATGTACAAATAATTATCATAAGAAAACGTCGACAGCAGTATCCTCGTGGTACTGCTAGTTTACGTTAAAGAAAGCAGGAGGTTCTATTCATGAAAGGTATTATATTAGCAGGCGGTTCAGGAACTAGATTGTATCCATTAACAAAGGCGATTTCAAAGCAGATCATGCCGGTTTATGACAAGCCGATGATCTATTATCCATTATCTACTCTGATGCTTGCAGGAATCCAGGATATTCTGATTATTTCAACACCAAGGGATTTACCTGTTTTTGAAGAATTGTTCGGAACAGGGGAACAGTTGGGACTGCGCATGTCCTATGCAGTGCAGGAATCCCCGAGAGGACTTGCAGATGCATTTATTATTGGTGAGGAATTTATCGGAGACGACAATGTGGCACTGGTGCTTGGAGATAATATTTTCTACGGCCAGAGCTTCTCGAAAGTACTGAAGAATGCAGCTTCAAGAGAAACAGGAGCTACCATCTTCGGTTATTATGTAAAGGATCCAAGAGAATACGGCGTAGTTGAATTCGATGAAGAAGGAAAAGCATTATCGATAGAAGAAAAACCAGCTGATCCAAAATCAAACTATGCAGTACCGGGACTTTATTTCTATGACAACGACGTAGTTGAGATTGCGAAGAACGTGAAGCCGTCAGCGCGCGGGGAAATCGAAATCACAAGCATCAACAACGAATATTTAAGAAGAGGAACTCTTCATGTTGAAACATTAGGACGCGGATTCGCATGGCTGGATACAGGAAACCATGATTCCCTCCTTGATGCAGCTGATTTCGTGGCTGCATTCCAGAAACGCCAGGGATTATACATCTCCTGTATCGAAGAGATAGCTTACAAGAGAGGCTTTATTACAAAAGAACAGCTTCTTGAACTTGCGCAGCCATTATTAAAGACGGAATACGGACAGTATCTGGTAGATGTTGCAAACGGACTTTAGGATATCAGGAAGTCGCTGGCTGATGAAACTGCCAGTGCATCAAAACAATCAACATGGAAAGAGGTAATTGAAAATGGGTCAGATAACAGTAGAAAAATGTGAGATAGAAGGATTAATGGTCATTGAACCAAAAGTATTCGGAGATGAAAGAGGATACTTCATGGAAACTTATAATTACAACGATTATAAGGCAGTTGGAATCGACCAGAATTTCGTGCAGGACAACCAGTCAAGCTCAATAAGAGGTGTTTTGAGAGGCCTTCACTTCCAGAAGGATTTTCCACAGGACAAGCTTGTAAGGGTTGTCAGCGGAGAAGTATTTGACGTTGCAGTCGACTTGAGACCAGGCTCTGAAACTTTCGGAAAATGGTACGGGGTTATCCTTTCAGCAGAAAACAAAAAGCAGTTCTTCATTCCAAAGAATTTTGCACACGGCTTTGTCGTGTTGTCGGAATCGGCTGAATTTGCTTATAAATGCACGGATTTCTATCATCCAAACGATGAAGGCGGACTTTTATGGAATGACCCTGAAATAGGGATTGAATGGCCGATACCGGCAGACATGGAACTTGTAATTTCTGAAAAAGACCAGAAATGGGACGGAATCAAAAAAACTTTCGGAACAAAATAGAATTAGTAACTAAAATTCAGCATAAAAGCACCTCGCGAGACGGGGATTCTGAACAGTTACTAGAATTATACATAAACAATAATATGCCCCCGATTTTTTCCAGCGGGAGGCATATTATTCTGTAATTAGAAAACAGGCATAAATACTCTTTATGATTATATAAAGAACCGCCGGGATACAGGCGGTTTTCAGGAGGAAACAATGAATATTATTAAAGATATATTTAAAAACAGGAAACTGGTCTTATATCTGTCAAAAAATGATTTTAAGACCAAGTATGCCGGATCATACCTTGGAATAATCTGGGCTTTTGTACAGCCCTTAATTACAATACTGCTTTACTGGTTCGTGTTCCAGGTAGGATTAAGATCTCAGAACGTCGGCGAGATCCCTTTCGTTCTATGGCTGATGGCAGGACTGATACCGTGGTTCTATTTTTCGGAATCGGTGATCAATGGGACAAACTGTTTCCTGGAATACAGCTACCTTGTAAAAAAGGTTGTATTCGACATCAAGGTGCTCCCTATCGTCAAGGTCATCTCTTCCCTTTATGTGCACGCCTTTTTCATCGCCCTTTTGGTTGTGGTATATACGGTAAGCGGAAGGTTCCCGGGACTGATCGCCATACAGCTGCTGTACTACACCCTGTGCATGATCATGCTTTCCCTTTCGCTGGTGTATTTCACATCAGCAGTTGCTATATTTTTTAAGGATGCGACGCAGCTCATCAATATCTTCATGCAGATCGGAGTCTGGATGACCCCTATTATGTGGAATATTGCAATCATAAAGGGAAACCTGCTTTATGTGTTCAAGGCAAATCCGATGTATTATGTTGTGGAAGGCTACAGGGACACTATGATCAATGGAATCTGGTTTTTTGAAAAACCGTCTCTGACTGTCTATTTCTGGGTGTTTGTACTGGTCATGCTGATTTTCAGCAAATATGTATTCACCAGGCTGAAACCGCATTTTTCTGATTCTTTATAATCGCGGCAGAATAAGAAAGGATATTGTGTAAAAATATGAGCGAGATAGCTATTAATATATCAAGTGTTTCCAAGGTTTATAAATTATACGACAAGCCTACACTCAGGCTGAAGGAAGCCCTGAGCTTAAGCGGCAGGAAATACCATAAGGATTTTCCGGCGCTCCATGATGTGAGCTTTGATGTTAAAAAAGGTGACATGCTTGGAATCATCGGCAAGAACGGTGCGGGAAAGTCGACCCTCCTGAAGATCATCACGGGAGTCCTCTCTCCTTCAGGCGGAAACGTGGAAATCAACGGAAAGATTTCTGCCCTGCTTGAACTTGGAGCAGGCTTTAATCCTGAGTATACGGGAATTGAAAATATTTATCTGAATGGCCAGATGATCGGCTTTACCCGCGAGGAGATGGATAGCAAAATAGAGGATATCGTAAAATTTGCCGACATTGGGGATTTTGTATACCAGCCGGTCAAGACTTATTCAAGTGGTATGTTTGCGCGTCTGGCATTTGCCGTTGCAATCAATGTAGAGCCTGACATCCTGATCGTGGATGAGGCTTTGTCAGTCGGAGACGTGTTCTTCCAGGCGAAATGCTACAAGAAGCTTGAAGATTTCAGAAACAGCGGAAAGACCATCCTCCTGGTTACCCATGACATGGGCAGCGTCATAAAATACTGCAACCGCGCCGTAATCATCAATGGCGGGGAAAAGATTGCCGAAGGCAGCCCTGTGGATATGGTCGATCTCTATAAGAAGATCCTGGTAGGCCAGTATGACGCATCGGAAGCGGAAGAAAACGAAGATTCAGAGGGTGCAGGAAAAGCAGGAACCAGCATCGATGAATTCGGACTGAAGGAAGGAAGCAGCTGGAAGGATTACATGCTGATTAACCCGAATAACGTGGAATACGGAGACAGGCGCGCATCCATCATCGACTTCGGTATTTTCGATGACGAGGACCAGATTACGAATACTGTCTATAAACTCAGGAAATTCACCCTGAAACTGAAAGTGAAGTTCAATGAGGAGATTGAAAATCCGATTTTTGCGTTCAGCATAAAGGACATCAAGGGAACCGAAATTTCAGGTACGAACACGATCATCGAAAAGGTGGATACGGGAATCGTCAAAAAGGGCGAAACCATTGAAATCGCCTTCAGACAGAAGATGATTCTGCAGGGAGGTCAGTATCTCCTTCAGCTGGGATGTACGGGATTTGAAAATGACGCCCTTGTCGTGTTCCACAGACTGTATGACATTTGCTGTATAAGCGTCATTGCCGACAAGACCACAGTGGGCTACTGTGATATGGATTCAAAAGTGACCTATAGGAAGGAGGATTAGAAGTGCAGAAAATCAAAAAAGCGGTGCTGTTGACGAAACTCTGCGTCAGGCAGCCTAAAACCATCATAAAAGGCTTCAGATATATAAAAAACAACGGTATGGACAACTTTCTGATCCACGTCAAAGGCAAGGCAAGCAACGAGATGTTCAATGCCAGCAGGCAGATCCAGCTGGATGAAACGAAAAGCAGATACTACGATAAACTGAAATTTTCAATCATAATGCCGGTCTACAACGTAGAGATAAAGTGGCTTGAAAAGGCTATCGAATCGATAGAAGCGCAGAATTATATCAACTGGGAGCTATGCATAGCCGACGACTGCTCTACAGATCCAAGGGTCAGGGAATATTTGGATAGCGTTAAAAACGATGTGATTAAGGTGGTATTCCTTGAAAAGAACGGCGGCATATCGGCTGCAACCAATGAAGCTGCAAAAATGGCTGAAGGCGATTACCTCGTACTGATGGACAATGACGACGAGATATCCCATGATGCTTTGTTTGAATTCGCAAAGGCTATTAAAAATTCGGATGCAGACATCATCTACAGCGACCAGGATATCGTAGATATGGAAGGAAGCCACAGGGATCCGCTCTTTAAACCGGACTGGTCTCCTGACCTTCTGTTAAGCCAGATGTACATCGGCCACCTTCTTGGATTCAAAAAGGAACTTTTTGAAAAAGTCGGAGGTTTCAGAAGCGAATTCAACGGAAGCCAGGATTACGACCTGATGCTCCGTATGACGGAACATACGAAAAAGGTTGCCCATGTTTCTAAGATCTTATACTCCTGGAGGGACCTTCCAAGTTCGACAGCGGCCAACCCGCATTCAAAGCCTTATGCGCAGACAGCCGGCCTCAATGCGATCCAGGACCATCTGGACAGGGTATACGGAAAAGGCAATGCAGAAGCAAAGGAAACAGCAGACCTGTTTGTTTATGATGTAAGATATAAGCTCAGGGAGAATGTAAAAGCCTCCATCATTATCCCGACGAAGGACCATGCAAAGCTTCTGGGCGACGTTGTGGAAAGCATCCAGAAAAAGACGGCATACAGAAATTTCGAAATCATAATCCTGAACAACAATTCAGAAGAAAAAGCGACTTTTGAATATTTCGATCAGGTTGTCAAGGAATATGACAATGTCAGGGTTGAGGAAGCAAGCTACGAATTCAACTGGTCACGCCTGAACAATCACGGAATCAGGATCGCAGAAGGAGACGTGTTCATCTTCCTCAACAATGATATGCAGGTGATTACAGAAGACTGGCTCGAAAGGCTTGTTGAGAAGGCAGTAAGGGAAGATGTCGGAACCGTGGGAGCACTTCTTCTGTTTGAAGACGGCACGATCCAGCATGCAGGCGTCATCGCAGCTATGGGCGGCTGGGCTGACCATGTATTCAGAGGCATGAATCCGGTACATTATGGTTCCCCTTTCATTTCCCCTATGGTTACAAGGAATGTGACGGCTTCCACAGGGGCATGTCTTGCAATTTCAAGGAAGACGATTGAAAAAATCGGAAACTTCGATGAAAAATTCATCATCTGCGGAAGCGATGTGGAAATCAGCGTGCGTGCAAACCAGCACGGACTGGTAAATATCTATGATCCCTTTGCAAGATTATATCATTACGAATCGAAGAGCAGGGATTCCTATATTCCGCAGATCGATTTTGACCTTTCAGACAAGATGTACAAGGTATACCGCGAAGAGGGCGATCCTTATTACAACAGGCAGCTTGACTACAACAGCTGCGTCCCGAAGGCGAAGAGCGGCGTCCAGGAAGCCCCTGAAACCGATCACAGCGGCATGAGGATAGAAGCGGCAGGTATTTCCAACATCGGATCAAATGTTGCGGAAATCACACCGTATAACTTCAGGCCATGCGCATACAACCGAAAAAGAATCAATCTTCTCGTACCTTCAATCAATCCGGAGCATGTATTCGGAGGAATTTCCACGGCAATCAAGTTCTTTGAGGAATTCGTGGAAGAGATGGGATATGACAGCAGGATGATACTCACTGATGCGGAACCGGGCAATGACGTGAAGGACGGTTACAATCCGAAATACACCTTTGTGGAGGCAGAAGAGGAAAGCCATGCAGCCCACCAGATCGTGCCCTACAGCAACAGGTACGGCCGCAGCATTCCAGTATCGGAAAAGGACGTGTTCATGTTCACAGGATGGTGGACAGCCCACTGCGCACAGGAAGCATACGAAGAGTTCGAAAAGCAGTACAGGATAAGGCCAAACAAGTTCATCAACTTCATACAGGATTACGAGCCGGGCTTCTATCCATGGTCTACAAGATTCCTTCTTGCAGATGCAACCTATAAGAACCATTATCCGCAGATTGCCATATTCAACACAGGGCTTCTGAAGGAATATTTCGATTTCAACAAATATAAATTCTACAGGGAATTCGTATTTGAGCCGGTGCTCAACAAGACCCTGAAGGAAAGGCTCTACAAGGCTGACAGCATCATGCCGAAGAAGAAGCAGATACTCGTATACGGAAGACCGGGAACAGAGAGAAATGCATTCGATCTGATTGTGGATTCCCTGAAAAAATGGGTATGGATGCAGTCAGACATTGCGGAATGGACAATCCTGTCGGCAGGAGAGAAATTCAAGGATATCCCGTTAGGGAACGGCAAGAAGCTTGAATCCGTAGGAAAGCTTACAATCGATGAATATGCAGACGTCCTGACTGACACGTACGCAGGGATTTCCCTCATGGCATCACCTCATCCGAGCTATCCGCCTCTTGAGATGTCAGTGTTTGAAATCAAGGTAATTACGAATACATATGCAAACAAGGATCTGAGCAGCTTCAACGACAACATGGTCTCGCTCGACAATATCAGTCCGACGAATATCGCCAACAGGCTCCTGGAGATCTGCGAAAACTACAGTCCGCAGGTCAGACATGAACTGAAAAATAAAGACTATTGCGAAAACAGCAATATCTTCTGGTTTAAGGAAGAAGTCGGAAAGATACTGGAAGAAGAATAAGAAAATATTAAAAAATGAGGAAGGCGGATTGCAGGTACAGCCTGCAGTCCGCCTGAATGCAAGCATAATCCCGGGAAGCCTGATGGCGGCGGAGGGAAACAGGAGGAGAATTGAATGCCGGAAATGATAGGCAATGCCAAAATAAATGATCAGTTCTATAGCGGTGTCGATGGCTATAGCGACGGAGATATAGAAGACGAATTATTGAACCTTGTAACAAATAATTCTGATGTCATGGAGATACTGGCAGCTGAAAAACGCTGGCCGATACTTTACCACCTTTCTCCCGTGCGCCAGAATATTTTAGAATGGTACCCGTTCCGGGAGGGGGCAGAAGTCCTTGAAGTAGGTTCCGGATGCGGAGCAATCACAGGAGTCCTCTGCCGCAAGGCAGGGCAGGTCACCTGCATTGAACTTTCAAAGAGAAGATCCCTGATTAACATCAACAGGAACAAGGAATATAGCAATCTGGAAATCATGGTGGGAAACTTCAATGACATCAGGCTCGATAAGAAATACGACTATATCACTCTTATTGGAGTCATGGAATATGCAGGCTACTACACTTCGTCGGAATCGCCTTTTGTCAGCTTCCTGGAAAACATCAAGAAGATGCTGAAGCCAGATGGGAAACTCCTGATTGCCATTGAAAACAAATTCGGCCTGAAATACTGGGCGGGAGCAAGGGAAGACCATACAGGCGTGTATTTTGACGGGATCGAAGGCTACCATGCTACGGAGAGCCAGGTCAGGACTTTTTCAAAGGACGAGCTGACAAAGATCATCAGGGATGCAGGCTATTCGGCAATCGAATACTACTATCCGTTCCCGGATTACAAATTCCCGACGCAGATTTTCTCGGATGACTATATGCCAAAGGCAGATGACCTGATCTGCAGCCGTGACAGTTTTGACAACAGCAGGGTACATCTTTTTGATGAGACCATGGTTTACAAAAACATCATAGATGCAGATAAATTTGATTTTTTCTCCAACTCGTTTTTTGTTGAAGTTGGAATAGAATAGGACGTGGACAACTGTGAAGAAAATATATGCTAAGTTTACAAAGGAAAGAGCAGAACAATTTCAGATTGAGACAGGGATTTATAGAACCGAGACAGGGAAGAAAGTCATCAAGATGCCTCTGAACGAAAAATGCGAAAGCCACATAAAGAGGATTCATGAGAATTATCAACGCTATAAGGAATGCGGCAATGACATGCTTGCACAAAGCAGGCCTTTTGGAAAAGGCGTAGAATTCGAGTTCGTGACAGGTACAAGCTTCTGTACCAACCTGCTGAAACTGGCAGACGCTGGTGTTAAGAAGGAGTTTTTGGAAAAGCTGGCATCCTATAAGGATTATGTTGTGGCTTCAGCCAACGGAACCATTGCCCGGTTTCAGGCGGGCGCAGAGTTCGACGGTGTGTTCGGCACCCAGGATGGTCTGGAGAACAAGCAGGCGGGTAATAATCTTAATATCGATATGACCTTTGATAACATGATCGAGACTGCAGACGGCGGTATCAAGGTGATCGATTATGAATGGATATTCAATTTTGCGATACCTGTGGATTTTATCATCTACCGTGCTGTTTTTGCATTCGGCATGAAATACGGCACCAAGCTGCACCATTTCATAACGCTGGAAGAGATGTACGGAGTTTTCGGAATCAGCCCGGAAGATACGGTCGTGTACAGTAAAATGAACAGAAAATTTGCGGATTATGTCAATGGCGGAGTTTCCTCCTATGACAGCATCCTGGAGCAATACAAGAAGACGACTTATGATCTGGATGAAATCCTGCCCCAGTATGAGTATTTTGTACAGCTGTTTATCAACACAGGGGAAGGCTATTCCGAAAAGCAGAGCATAAAGGTCCAGATCAAAGAGAACCAGGGGATGTTCGAGACAGTCTTCGATTTAGGCGCATATCAGGATATCAGGGAACTTCGCCTTGATCCACTGAACGTGCCTGCGGATATTGAACTGCTGGAAATGACTCTGACTGACGAAAATGGGATTTCCAGAAAACCGGAAAGCATGGAGCATAATGCGGAAATTTTCACCGGAAAGCGCTTTGTCATCAGAGATGCAGATCCGCAATTTCTTATTCCGAATGAAGCAGGCATCGCAATCAGGAGCATGCATGTGAAATACAGGTTTGTCCTGAAGGATCTGGAGAAATACGAGGAACATGTACACATCGTTGAAGAGATGCTGGAGACGGAAATAAACAGCCTGGAATCTGAAATCAGCAGATTGAAAGCGGAAATTGAAGAAAAGAACAAACTGGCAGACGAGCTGGATTACATTAAAGAAACAAAAGTATTTAAGCTTCTTTTGGAAAAGAAAGTAGATAATTGCTTTAGGGGAAAGTGATGATTGTGACTTGATTGTGAAAAAAGAGAGGGGAGCAAAATGCTAAAAAAGTATTGTAATAACGGTAGACTGCTGATGGGAGCGATTTTCATACTGCTTACACTGGCAGGTACTTTTCTGGCAGTATATTCGAATCCGGATTTTATTTTGAATAAGCACATTGAAACCGGAAAAGTTGAATCAAGAATGCAGCTCGGGGAACTGCATAAAGGTGGGGAAATCCGGCAGACATTTCTTTGCAGTAAAGACAGACTGCTGGGTTTTGATTTGTATTTTGGTACATTTTCGCGACAAAACGCAGGCAACATCCTGGTAACACTGAATAACAGGACAAAAGACGCAACAATCGAATCCTGGAAGGTTGATTGCAATTCTTTGGGAGACAATGCATTTACCAGGTTTACCTTATCAGAGGTCCTTCACGGTGTAAAGGATGATCAGTTGGAAATTATTGTTACATCTGATACTGGAAAAGCTGGAAATGCGGTAACATTGTTCAAGTTTGAGGATGACAGCGTCTTTCAAGAAGCCAGGTTATATCAGAATGGAACAGCGCTTAAAGGAACGCTGCTTTTCTCTGTAGATTACAGGGTCGACACCCTGAACTGGAACAATGTATCAGGGATGATGACTTATATTATGCTGATAGCAGCAGCGGCTTTTCTGGCTGTATGCGGCATATACAGATTTTTTTCATCCGCAAAGGCAGTGGAAGCAGTCAGGAACATAGAGAAAAACAGGAAGAAAATCATCTGGCTGATTATCACGGCCGCTTTTCTGGTGTGTATCAGCATTGCTGGTGAGGCATTCTGTTCCCGGATCATAGAAGGGAAAGAAAATTCACTGGGGACTTTTTTTAATGTTTTCAGATGGTTGTTTATATTTACTTTTGAGATCATGCTGTATTTGTTATTCCTGTATTATAGAAAAGGCATAAAATCAGTTGAAATCCTGTTTTTTGCTCTAGTGCTTTCCATTGGCGGACTCTTTGCATGTACGCTTCCTGTAACGGGCGATGTGTCATGGGATGATAAGGTCCATTACAGCAACGCCCTGCAGATGTCGAATCTTGCGGATTATGTCTACAACCAGGCTGATATAGATGTGATCAATGTCAAATACCCTCGGACATTCAATATGAAGCAGGCACAGGAAAATATTGAGAAACTGAATGCTTCCTATAATGATAAGGGCGTATTATCCTCAAACAAGGAATATAAACTTTTTTACAATCACATCGGTTATCTGCCGGCGGCCTTAGCTATAGGTATGGGAAGAATGATGAACCTGCCTTTTCAGTATCTGTTCCTATTTGGAAAACTGGGAAACCTGATTGTCTATGCAGCTGTATGCTGTTATGGAATGAAGAAACTAAAAGGTGGTAAGATACTGTTTGCAGTAATTGCCATGTTACCGGCGAACATTTATCTTGCGGCAAATTACAGTTATGATTTCTGGGTAACCGGATTTATCATGATGGGGACAGCGTATCTGATTAGTGAATTGCAGCAGCCCGATAAAAAGCTTGAGAAGAAGGATTTTCTTATAATGCTTGGAGGATTTGTGATAGGAATGGGGCCAAAGGCCATATATTTCTGCATGGTGTTCCTCTGTATGCAACTGGGGAGAACGAAATTCAAAACAGAAAGACGGTTCAGGCAGTACAGAACTGCTGTTATATGTGCCAGTATATGCGTAGCGCTAAGCTTTTTATTTCCCCTTATATTTTCGGCAGGGGCAAATATTAACGATATCAGAGGAGGGGCTGGCGTCGATTCAGCCGGGCAGATAAAATTCATAATCACTAATCCCGTGCAGTATACGAAAATATTACTGAGCTTCCTTGGAAACAGCTATCTGAACATAGTCAATGCCCCGAGGCTGATCGGTAATATGGGGTATCTGGGAGTAGGGAAATTTTCGGTTCTGGCCATTATTCTTATGGCAGTGGCTGCCTGTGCAGACCGAAACAGTTGTGATACCGGTGTACTGACACATCCATTTCGTCTGAGTGTGTTAGGAAGCGCTTTCATTACGGTATGTCTGATTGCAACGGCTCTTTATGTTTCCTATAATCCCGTCGCTTCTGAAGGGATAGGGGGATGTCAGCCAAGATATCTGCTGCCTCTTGTTTTTGTTGTGGCATACTGTCTTGGCAGCGGGAAAATCAAATTCGTAATAAATAAGCGGTTAATCAACAGTCTGCTGCTTGCCGCTTCAGGCAGCCTTCTATTATATGAATATTGGTCTGTGTATATCAGCCGGTATGTTTAGACAGATGAAGAAAAAAGCAGAAGCGCTTTGGGCATCATGCGAAGAATAAAGCTTTAGAGAAAAGCGAGAGGAAAAATGAGATGTTAAAAAAGTTTGGCGGAAATAAGAATATATTAGTAGGGGCTGCGCTGATACTACTGACATTAGCAGGATCTCTTTTGGGCATCTATTCTAACCCGAGTTTCATTTTCAAGCAGAATAGAGATGCGGAATTGGGAACAATCACAAAGCCGGTTGGGGAGATCACAGAAGAATCTGAAATCAGACAGACATTTTTATGCGGCCAGGATAAACTGATGAGCATCGAACTGAATTTCGGTACTTATGAGAGGATAAACAGCTGCATACTCAATGTGACTCTGAGCAATGAAACTGAAAACAGAGTGATTGAATCGTGGAAAGTTGACAGCAGTACAGTTGTAGATAACTCATTTTATACATTTACATTGGCGCAAATTCTTGAAGATGCTGAAGGGGACCAGCTGGAAATTGAAATCCAGTCTGATGATGGAAGCATTGGAAATGCAGTTACAGTGCTTATGGCAGATGATGATGATGGAAGAACCTTGTATATGAACGGCGCGAAAATGGAAGCCGATCTTGCAATGTCTCTGAACTATAAGTCATACTCACTGGCATATGATAATCTGATTGGGCTGGCCGGCTACATTTTTTTTGTTCTGGTGATCGTATTATTGGCCCTGTTCAAATTATACAGACTCAATATACCTGCAAAACTTAAGAAAGTTCCCGGGTACATTGAAAAAAACTGGAACAGAATTTTAGTGCTGTTCGCTCTATTTGCTATCCTGCTTGTATCCAGCATAATAGCGGAATCGTTTGTCTCCCGCATAATAAAGGGCAGTGTGAATTCACAGGGCAGCTATTTTAATGCTTACAGATGGTCGTTAATATTTGCTGTTGAGCTTGCTTTATATGTGATCTTTCTATATCGCAGGAATATCATCAGGTCAGTGGAAGTGCTTTTCCTTGCACTGATTTTATGTACAGGAGGCCTTTTTGCCTTTACGCTGCCTGTGGCAACTAATATTTCATGGGATGACCAGATCCATTTCAGCAATGTGGTAAAACAGTCCTATCTGACAAACTGCAAGTACACGCAGACGGATTATGATATAATTGATATCAGGTATCCGACTACCTATAATATGAACGAAGCAGAAGAAAACCTGAATAAAATGAAAGTATTGTACAATGACGAAATTGTGCTGTCCTTTGATAAAGACTACGGTATTTTCTATTCAAGTCTTGGGTATATTCCAACTGCACTTACCATGCGAGTGGCGAGAACGGTGGGTATTCCTTTTGGTTATGTGTTCGTTCTTGGAAAACTTGCAAATCTTGCAGTTTATGCGGCATTATGTTTCTACGGTATGAAACGTCTAAAGTGGGGAAAAATGATATTCGCCATAGTAGCGCTCCTGCCGACAAATATTTTTATTGCTACTAATTACACTTATGATTACTGGGTTATTGGCTTCATCATGCTCGGGATGGCATGTCTGATAGGAGAACTGCAGCAGCCGGATAAGAGACTGGAGAAAAGGGATATCGCAGTAATGTTCGGCTCCCTGTTTCTGGGAATGGGGCCAAAGGCGATTTACTTTCCGATGATATTTTTATGCCTCCTTCTGAACAAATCAAAATTCAAGACGGAAAAGCAGCACAGGCAGTACTGGCTGGCGGTTTTTGGCATCGCATTTTTTGTTGCACTGAGCTTTGTGTTCCCGTTTTTGTTTGCCGGAAAGGGCGGAAATGATTTAAGAGGCGGGACAGATGTCAATTCTATTGAACAGGTGAAGTTTATACTGTTCCATCCGCTTCAATATACCAAGATCCTGCTTCATTTTTTCTTTGCTGATTACTTCAATATTGCCAATGCAGCTAAAGCTACAAGTAATATGGCATATCTGGGACTTGGAAGCCTTTCGTCCATATCACTTATCCTGATGACAATTGCGGCTTTCCTGGACCGAAACAGCATGGATAGCAGGATTTTGAACAGAAAATTCAGGATAGTCGTGTTGGGGTGTTTATTCATAACCGCATCACTGATCGCCACCGCGATGTATGTTTCCTTTACGCCAGTTGCTTCAGATGTGATCAATGGATGCCAGCACAGATATCTGATGCCGATGATTTTCATTGCGCTTTACTGCTTTGGCAGCGGAAGGGTCGAAAACAGAATGAACAAAAGATCGTTTAACAGCCTGATGCTGACAGCCGCCAGTGGTGTGATATTTTATGAATACTGGGTAATGTGCATCAGTAAATATTTTTAGGCTGTTAACCACTCATAACAGTTTCCAGAATGAAAAGGAAGAAATATGGAAAAAAAAGTATCTAAAAACGAATATAAAATCCAATGGAAGAAGCTTTTTAGCAGGCTGTCTCCTTATAATATAAAAAAAGGGCTGAAATACCTGTCACATTATGGTTTTAAGCAGTTCGCCGTTAAACTGACAGAACGTTTCCAGCCAGAGGAGATTCCATATGAGCCTTGGCTTAAACGGCATATGCCTGCGGAAGAGACACTCGAAAAACAGCGCAGAAAAGTCTTTGAAAAGGGTCCGAAAATCAGTATAATCGTGCCTGTATACAGGACCCCGGAGGAGTTTCTGAGGCAGATGATCGATTCGGTTCAGGCACAGACATATGCAGACTGGGAGCTCTGCATCGGAGATGGAAGCACATTCCGTACGCAGGAAGAGAATACTGTTAAGAAAGTCATGGATGAGTATATGGAGAAGGACAGCCGAATCCGTTACATGATACTGGAAGCGAACCGTGGCATAGCTGATAACACGAACGCAGCTATTTCATTAGCTTCCGGGGATTTCATTGCACTTCTTGACCATGATGACATCCTGGCACCAAATGCGCTCTATGAAATGGCAGCAGCAATTTCCAAAGACCATGAAATTGACGTTCTGTATACGGACGAGGATAAGGTGACCATGGATTTGAAGGAACACTTCCAGCCCCATCTGAAGCCGGATTTCAACATTGACCTTCTCAGGTCGAACAACTACATCTGCCATATGTTCGTCGTAAGAAATAGTCTGGCGAAGCAGATTGGGGGATTCAGAAAAGAGTTCGACGGCGCCCAGGATTACGATTTCATATTCAGGTGTACCGAAAAGGCCAGAAAAATCAAACATATACCCAAAATCCTTTACCATTGGAGGGTGCACAGAAATTCGACGGCAGAGAATCCGGCAAGCAAGATGTATGCATTCGATGCCGGTAAAAGAGCAATTGAGGCACATCTGGAACGAAGCGGAGCGAGGGGTACTGTCAGTCATACGCCGGATTTGGGATTTTACAGGGTCAGATATGAGGTGCAGGATAATCCGCTGGTATCGATTATCATCCCGAACAAGGACAATGTAGAAATACTGGACAGATGCCTGGAATCCATCAGGAAAAAATCCACTTATAAGAACTACGAGATCATCATAGTGGAGAACAACAGCACCAAAGAGGAAACCTTTGCATATTATAAAAAAAATGATGGACAGGATAACATAAGAGTGGTCTATTGGAAAGAAGAATTCAATTATTCGCTCATCAATAACTTCGGCGTTTCGAATTCGAAGGGAGAATATATCATTCTTCTGAACAATGATACGGAAATCATTACGGAAAACTGGATAGAAGAGTTTCTCGGGCATTGTCAGAGGCCGGAAGTAGGAATTGTGGGTGCAAAGCTTTATTATCCTGACGATACCATACAGCATGCCGGCACGATTATCGGAATTGGCGGAATTGCAGGTCATGCATTCATCGGGATGCCGAGAGCGCATTCCGGCTATCTTCACAAGGCGTCCATACAGCAGGATTTGAGCGCTGTGACTGCAGCCTGCCTGATGATAAAGCGCAGCGCATTTAAAGAGGCCGGGGGATTCGAAGGAAGGCTGGCTGTGGCTTTCAATGATGTCGATCTTTGCCTGAAAGTCAGAAAAGCCGGGTATCTGGTGGTATATACCCCATATGCAGAGCTCTATCATTACGAATCCAAGACGCGGGGGGCAGAGGATACAAAGGAGAAGGTACGCAGGTTCCAGACGGAGATTGAGTATATGCGCTGTACCTGGACGGAAATATTGAAAAATGGAGATCCATTTTACAATAAAAATCTGACCTTAGATAAGTGGAACTATTCGCTTAGGAAAAATTAGGCTCTTCAGCAAAAAAATATATTATGCGATAAAACAAGGAAGGCTAAAATGAACGATAAAAAAATTAAAGTGCTGCTTTCGACCTATAATGGAGCAAACTATATAAAAGAACAGATTGACAGTATTCTTGAACAGACTTATGGAAACATAGAAATATATGTAAGGGATGATGGATCAAAGGATCATACCCTTAAGATTTTAGAGGAGTATGAAAAGAAGAAGCTCATTCATTTAGAAAAAGGACAGAATGCAGGGTTTATAAAGAGTTTCTTTTCATTGGTAAAAAACTGTGGGGATGCAGATTATTTTGCCTTTTGCGATCAGGATGACGTGTGGATGAAGGATAAGATTGAGCGGGCAATTAAAATTCTGGAGGGAAGGGATAGCACCAAGCCACTTCTGTATTTTTCGGATTATGAATTTTATGATGAAAAGATGAATTTTGTTGAGCGGGTGAAATCTTATAAGAAACCGCCTACATTTCGGAATTCTCTTGTGGACTGTATGTCTTTAGGGTTTAATAGCGTATTTAACCGCGTAGCATGGGAAAAAATGGCTGGGAATATTCCAGACCATTCCTGCGGACATGATTGGTGGACTTATATGCTGTGCGCAGGGCTCGGAGAGGTCATATATGACAGACAATCAACAGTAAAATACAGAAGGCATGGAAAAAGCGTCAGTCCTGGAGGAATGGATTTTGTTAAATTCCAGCTTTGGAGAATCAAGAAATTTATTGTGAATGATTATTTTAAAAACGTGAGGCTGCAGCTCAGAGAATTTGAAAGTCTTTATGGAAAAGAACTTTCTGGTGAAAATCAAAAATTACTCGGATTGTTTACCGGTGAACGATATAATCTGATATCCGCATTAAAAAAAGCATTTTATATGAAACCGTTCAGGCATAGGATATTTGATGAAATTGCAATCCGCTGTATGTTTTTGATTGGAAAGTTGTAGGAAAAATATGGTAAAGAAATCTGAATTTATATGGAATACCATTGCAAGTATAAGTGCTTCAGCACTGTCGGCAGTGCTGTTGCTAATCACCACCCGGATCAATGGCGTTGATGATGCAGGCATGTTTTCAATTGCGTTTGCTTCAGCAACCGTACTGAATGCAATAGCGGATTACGGGATGAGAGTTTTCCAGGTTACGGATACGGAACGAAAATACGGATTTGATGTATATCTGAGTGCCAGGTGGGTCGTTGTTATGCTTATGATGGCAGCGGCGTTGATCTATACTTTTTTTAGCGGCTATACCCCCGTGAAGGCAGCTGTCTGCATCTGCTTAACAGGATTCAGATTTGTTGATGCTTTAAGTGAGACTTTTCAGGGTGAGTTCCAGTTGAATAACAGGCTTGACATAGCGGGAAAATCCGTTTTTTTCAGAATGGCAGCATCCATTTCAGTATTTTTAGCTGTTGATGGAATGACAAGGAATATTCTGATTTCCTGTCTTGCTATGGTGGCAGCCAACCTGATTGTAATGTGCGTATTTGACGTAAAGCTTATAAAAAACTATGTAAAGTTGAGCATATCCAGGGAGACAGGCGCTATAAAAAAGGTTCTTCTTGAATGTTTTCCACTGTTTTTTTCGACTTTCTTAAACCTATATATAATCAATGCTCCCAAATATGCCATAGACAGAATGCTTTCATATGAAATGCAGACATATTTCAATATATTATATCTTCCAACTTTTACGATCAATCTGATGAGCATCTTTGTGCTGAAACCGATGCTGCTTTCACTTGGAATTATGTGGAATGAGAAAAAATACAAAAAGTTTGGTGGCATTATTGCAAAAATGGCCTTATCAATTGTAGTTCTGACCTTTGTTGTGGAAGCAGGCAGTGCTCTTGTCGGAATTCCATTGCTTTCGATAATCTTTGGGGTTAATCTGGAACCATTTAAGAGTTCGCTTCTGATTTTGATCCTTTCAGGAGGTTTCTCGGCACTGTCGGTAGTCCTGTTTTATGCACTGACAACAATGAGATGCCAGAAAAAAGTGAGTTTTGCGTACATTGCAGCGGCTGTTGCAGGATTTATTCTTCCTGGCATAATGGTTTCAGCTTATAAAATTACAGGAGCTGCGATATCCAGCGTTTTGATTTCAATAATCTTGTTTTTGGGACTTCTGATCATTTTCATTTACGAAGGAAAAAGGCAGATAAAAAAATAATTGATAAAGAACATTTCTGTATCAGTCGATATAGGATTAGAGGGGTGACAGTATGCATGAAGTATCAATCGTGATACCAAATTACAACGGAATAAAGTTCATGGCTGACTGTCTGGATGCCCTGATGAAGCAGACCCAGGAAGACGTCGAAGTGATCGTGGTTGATAACTGCTCGAAGGACGGCAGCGCCGAACTGGTTGAGAACAGCTATCCCTGGGCAAAGCTTGTGCGTCTCGAAGAGAACTTCGGATTTTCCAGGGCCGTGAATGAAGGTATCAGGCTTGCAGAAGCCCCCTACGTGATCCTGCTGAACAACGACACGGAAGTCCACATGGATTTCGCAGCAGAGCTTCTGAAGGGAATCAGAAAGTCGGATGACATTTTTTCCGCCTCCTCCAAAATGATATCTTTTCATGACAGGGAGCGGATGGATGATGGAGGGGATCTGTATTGTGCCCTGGGATGGGCTTTCGCCAGAGGGAAGGACAAGAGCATCAGCCAGTATGAGCGGGAATGCGATATCTTTGCAGCCTGCGCGGGGGCGGCCATATACAGGAAATCCATATTCGATGAGATCGGATATTTCGACGAGGATCATTTCGCCTATCTGGAAGACATTGATATCGGGTACAGGGCGAAGATTTTCGGTTATCGCAACGTGTATATTCCCACAGCTGTGGTCTACCATGTGGGCAGCGGATCAAGCGGATCCAGGCATAATGAATTCAAAATAAGCCTGGCATCGAGGAATAGCATCTATCTCGTCTATAAGAACATGCCTCTGCTCCAGATCATCCTGAATCTTCCTTTCCTGACTGCCGGTTTTGCCATCAAGACAGCTTTTTTTGTAATAAAAGGCTTTGGGAAAGAGTATGTCGCCGGTCTTGTAAAGGGATTTTCAATGTCGGAAAAGGGGAAGAAGGTAACGTTCAGGTGGAGCCATTTTCTGAATTACTGCAGGATACAGCTTGAGCTTTGGGGCAATATGGTCAGGCTTATCAACAGGTAGGGGAGAGTTGTACCTGGCAGAAGACCAGACAATGTGGACAATACATTAAAAAAAGCGCATCCGTGTGGATAAAGAGCGGTATGGAGCCAGTAGTTATTTTATGAGTTCAGCATGCTTTGGGGAGCATGGGAAACAGGAAAAAATATAATCAGCAGTTAAGCAGTCCGGAGGTAGCATCTATGAAAAGTTTTAATAAAGTCTTATCTTTAGTATTAGCAATAGCCATATGTTTCAGCATGCTGGCAGTTCCAGCTTATGCATCAGGGACAGCCACAGAGGTAAATAGCGGAATAATCGCCAGTGAAATCGCAATCGATTATATCTACGTGGAAAGTCCGGAGCTGACGGATTCAGGAATACAGAATATTCTTGTCAGTACCGATACGGAGCTGGCTGTACTGGAGAACGTGGGGTTAAGGGTTCAGAAAGACGGAAATGAAGTCGAGGTTTTGGAAGCAGACCAGAAAGCCGACAACGTCCTTCTTTTTACAAGGGAATACAAGGAAGCAGAAGCAGGAAATTATAAGCTCCTGGGCATCACATACAGCCAGGATGGACAGAAATATGAAATCGGGATTACGGAGGAAGTCGGGTACTGCGTGAATGCAACAGCAGTGATGCCGGTTTCCGATTCCATCATAGAAGACACTGTAAGCGGGACCGCCGATGATATTACAGGCGAAGCCATAGGCGAAGGCCTCAGCAATGCTGAGGAAATCATCGAAGTGCAGGAAGCTGTCGAGGAACAGGAAAAATCAGTGACAGAGGCCCAGGAGTCAGGAACTGCAGTAAATGCCGCAAGCGAACCTGTGATGCTGAAAGGGACGGGCAATGTGGTGGTCGTGCTGGATCCGGGCCATGGAGGTAGTGCCACTGGTGCAGTGTACGGCGGACTCTATGAGAAAAACCTCAATCTGTCGATCGCGTTTTATATAAAGGAAGAGCTTGAAAAGTATGAAGGCATTGCCGTATATCTCACAAGAACCACGGATGTCGATGTAAGCTTCACAAACAGGGCAAATTTGGCAAAAAATGTTGGCGCCACATCTTTTGTCAGCATTCACATCAATGCACTGGGAACCAGTACAGGAACTACAACAGCAGCAGGTGCAGAAGTCTTCGTAACCGGTTATACAGCCTTCAATGCAGGTTCTACCGATCTTGCAAACAGGATTCTGGCAGAGCTTTCGAAAGTGGGCCTTTCCAGCAGAGGGGTCAAGATCAACAATGATGAAAATGGAAAATTCTATGACGACGGTACGCCCCAGGATGACCTTGCGGTCATCAGATACAATATCCTGAATGGGATTCCAGCTATTCTCATAGAACATGGATTTATCAATAACGCACATGACTACAGCCTCCTTTCCAGCCCGACAAAGCTGAAGGAGATGGGAGTGGCGGATGCCACTGCAATCGCCCAGTATTACGGACTTTCAAGAAAGGGAGTACTGACGGAAGCCCAGCAGTCCCAGATCAGAAGCTTTGCTACGAGGCTTTATGAAAATGTGCTGAACAGGGAGCCGGAGACTTCGGGACTGGACTACCATTACAACAGACTAGCGACGGGAAGTGCAACCGGCGTGGATGTTGCGGAAGGCTTCGTGTTCAGTCCTGAATCCCTGAACAGGAATCTGGATGATTCCCAGTTTATCGAGATGCTCTACACGACATTCATGGACAGGGCATCCGACAGTGCAGGGATGAGCTACTGGCAGAGCGCTCTTGCTTCCGGAATGACGAGGAGAGGCATATTTGCAGGATTTGCTAATTCAAATGAATTTACAAATATATGCCAGACCTATGGCATAAACAGAGGTACGGCAGCAGTAACGGAAGCAAGGGACCTGAATGCGGGAGTCACAAAATATGTATTCCGCTGCTATGAAAAGGCACTGGGCAGGACCGCAGAGGTCGACGGACTGAATTTCTGGTCAGAGCTGATTGTAAACAAAAGAATCACGGCCGAAGAAGCAGCCTGGGAATTTCTAACATCCGCTGAATTCCAAAACAAAGGTTATGTAGATGTGGATTATGTAAAAGTCTTATACAGTGTATTTCTTGACAGGGAGTGCGACGAGGCTGGACTGGTTTATTATATGGACAGATTGAATCGTGGAATCAGCAGGGAAGAGATATTTGATGGATTTTCAAATTCCCCTGAATTCCAGGGCCTCCTGGAGAGTTACGGTCTGTAGGAAAAAGTGACAGGAAGAGCAGGTGTATAATATGGATAAGATTTTCAGAATCAAGAAGATGGCTGGGCTGCTTGCAGTGACCATGCTGCTGGCATTCGTTACAGCTTTTTCGGGAATTACGGGGAGCGGTCTGAAGGCAGAGGCTGCCGATATGGAACAGCGTGCAGTCTGGATTTCCTATCTGGACTATGCAGGCCTCAAGGACAAGAGCCAGGCTGAATTCACGGCAAACATAAATGCCATGTACGACAAAGCAAAGTCAGAGAACCTGAATACGGTAATCGTTCAGGTAAGGGCTTTCAATGACGCGATCTATCCATCCGCCTATTTTGGATGGTGCTCCTATATCACGTCGAATCCGGCCGGGCCTGGCTACGATCCCCTTGCAATCATGATCGAAGCGGCACACAGTAAGGGACTCCGTTTTGAGGCCTGGATCAATCCTTACAGGATTGACTCAGCTACAATCCATAATCCGGGATCAGTGGATACTATATACCTGATTGTCAACGGTGTTGAAGAAATCGTACGCAACTACAATGTGGATGGCATCCATTTTGATGATTATTTTTACAAAGGTTATCCTGAAGTTTCGGTGGAACAGAAAAAAGCGAATGTCAACGAAATGATCAGGATTGTATACTGGAAAATCAAGACCATAAAGCCGGATGTGGAGTTTGGAATCAGTCCCCAGGGCAACATCGACAACTGCAGGGCTGCAGGGGCTGATGTGGATACCTGGCTCTCAAACAGCGGGTATATCGATTACATCATGCCTCAGATCTACTGGACAGACAATTACGGAGCGGGCGGGGGCACAGCAATGTACAGCAGCCGGCTGGCGCAGTGGAACGCGCTGAATAAAAACAATACAAAGATGCATGTAGGGCTGGCACTTTACAGGGTGGCAGACAAATCAGCATACGATATCGGCTGGTCCACAAGCTCTGTGAACCTGCTTGATCAGGCAAACATTGCTAAAAATGCCGGAGCGTCCGGATATACACTATTTCGATACAGCTACCTGAATGCAGCAGCTGCCCGGACGGAACTGGACAATTTGAAATCAGTTCAGGAAGACAGGAGCAAGGTCGAGGCATTCGTTACAAGGCTTTACAGAAATATTCTTGACAGGGAGCCGGATGCGGGTGGCCTGAAGTACTGGAGCGATGCTCTGCTATACGGAAATCAAACAGGAGCATCTGTGGCAGAAGGGTTCCTGTTCTGCAGTGAATTCGAACAGAAGAATATTGGGGATTCTCAATATGTGGACATCCTTTACAGCACTTGTCTTGACAGGGCAGCAGATGCAGCAGGAAAGACCGTATGGCTGGAGTCCCTGACAGCCGGGATGTCTCGCAGAGGCGTGTTTGCAGGATTTATCAGTTCAAATGAATTTAAAGGCATCTGTCAGAATTGCGGAATTTCAGCTGGAAATGTTGCGCTGACAGAAGCAAGAGACCAGAATGCAGGTGTTACAAGGTATGTGTACAGATGCTACCAGCAGGCGCTGGGAAGAACGCCGGAAACAGAGGGGCTGAATTACTGGACCGGTCTTATCCTTAATAAGACAGTAACGCCTGAAGCAGCTGCAAAGGGATTCCTTGAATCAGCAGAATTCAGAAGCAAGAATTATTCTGATACGGAATATGTGAAGACCCTCTACAGACTGTTCCTGAACAGGGAATATGACGAAGGAGGCCTTGCGTACTGGCTGGAGAAACTGGCCGGTGGAAGCAGCAGGGAAGAAGTGATGTTTGGGTTTTCCAAATCGCCAGAATTTAACGGATTACTACAGAACTATGGATTATAATCAAAATACTGTATTTGATAGGTGAAAATGGAAAATAACGGTTTTCAATTGACAAAGGAATTCACCTTTGTTAAACTAACGACAGACTAAATAAAACTTATAAGTAGATTTTCGAGATCCATTTAAGATGACACATGGTCATAATAAAGATTTGAGGTAAAAATCGTGGAAAAGAACGCACAGTATAAAAGAATTATCTTGTTTTTTGAAGCAATTATAATTCTTGCACTGCAGACAGGAGCCTTCTTGTTTGTATGGTATGAATATTATAGCAGGGTAATTCCCCTGCCTTATTGGAGAAGAGGAAACTGGGCGGTAGTAGGCCTGTACGCCATCGTCCTGCTGTTTTTCAGCAGGATGTATGGGGCTTTTAAGGTTGGATATCTGAAGGTTACGGATGTGCTTTATTCCCAGATACTGTCTCTTCTCTGCGTGAATTTCATTACCTATTTCCAGATCTGCCTTATAGGCCGCTGGTTCATGAATCCGTTTCCGATGCTGTGGTTAACTTTGGCAGATGTTGCTGTTATCATCATCTGGGTCATTACGACCAGATTTATCTACATAAAACTATATCCACCGCGCCGCATGATCCTGATACACGGCGACAGGGAGCCGGATGCACTGATTGAAAAGATGAATGCCCGAAGAGACAAATATAAGATCTGCAATGCCATTCATATTGAAGAAGGCACAGAAGCTATCCAGGCGGCAATTCTTGATTACGAAGCCGTGATCATCTGCGATGTTCCATCACAGATCAGGAATCGAATACTGAAGTTCTGCTTTGTGAAATCCAAAAGGGTATATATGACGCCGAAGATTTCTGACATCATCATCAGGGGATCGGACAGCATACATCTGTTTGACACACCTCTTCTTCTTTCCAGGAACCAGGGTCTTACTGCTGAACAGAGGGTAATAAAAAGAGCTGCGGATATCATCATTTCCGTGCTTGGGATTGTTGTGGCTTCGCCGTTTATGATGATAATTGCCATATTGATCAAGGCATATGACGGCGGCCCTGTATTCTACCGACAGGAAAGAGTCACCAAAGACGGAGAACGATTTCAGATATACAAATTCAGAAGCATGATTACAGATTCGGAGAAATCCGGGGCAAGGCTTGCAAAAAAGAATGATGAGAGGGTTACTCCCATCGGTAAGGTGCTTCGAAACATCCATTTCGACGAGCTGCCTCAGCTGTTCAATATCCTGCAGGGACATATGTCCATTGTAGGGCCGAGGCCTGAGCGGGAAGCAATCATCAGCGAATACGAAGAGGAGATACCGGAATTCAGATTCAGGCTGAAGGTCAAGGCAGGCCTGACGGGATATGCCCAGGTATTCGGAAAGTACAATACGACACCCTATGATAAGCTGAAGCTGGATATGTATTACATAGAAAATTATTCCATATGGCTGGATCTAAAGCTGATGTTCATGACGTTCAAGATCCTGTTCCAGAAAGAGAATTCAGAAGGCGTCGACGACTGGCAGGTCACTGCCCTCACGAAGGAGTCAGGCAAATGATAGAAAAAAATAAAAAAGAGGAGTCCGCAGAAAAAGCGGATCCTCTTGTTTCGGTTATTATGCCGGCATTTCAAGTTGCCGGCTACATAGAAAAAGCAATAGAGTCCGTGTTCAGGCAGGATGTCTCCCTCGAACTAATTGTGATTGATGACTGCTCGCAGGACGGGCTGGAGGAGGTCATGAAAAAATACAGCGATTACGGAAATGTCATTTATCTGAAGAACAAGAAGAATATGGGCGTGGCAGCCTCCAGAAACAGAGGAGTAGCAGCAGCATCAGGACGATATATTGCATTCCTGGATTCTGATGACTGGTGGGAAGCCGGGAAATTATCGAAGCAGCTAAAGGTTATGGAGAAGGAACATGTTGTCCTGTGCTCAACAGGCCGGGAGCTTATGGAGGCGGACGGGAATTCGACAGGAAAAATTATTCCGGTCAAGGAGGTGCTGAGTTACAGGAGACTTCTGTATGGAAACAGCATTAACTGTTCTTCAGTAATAGTCAGAGCGGAAGCGGCAAGGGAATATCCAATGCTCCATGACGACAGTCATGAGGACTATATCACCTGGCTTAAGATCCTTAAAAAATATGGTTCCGGTCGGGCAATCAACGAGCCGCTTCTAAAATACAGGTTGAGCGAAAATGGGAAATCAAGAAATAAAATTAAATCCGCCCGTATGACATTTGCTGTTTATCGGTATATGGGGTATGGCTATATAAGGTCAGCATGTTTTTTTACAGGCTATGCATTAAATGGAATTAAAAAATATTTGTGATTACTTACAAGGGGAAGAGGCACTACAGGGGGCAGGAGAATTGAAGATATTAGTTGACGCAAGAACAATGGGGAGCAGGCCTAGCGGGGTAGGCATGTACACTTACAATTTCATGAAGGAACTTTTGAAATACCCGGACATCCAGTTTGTACTGGCATCTGATATCAGCGTAAGCCGGGAGATGGAAGTCCTTGCAGGGCAGAACATCAGGATTATAGAGTATGGAAACCGGGTTAGCAAAAGCTTCGGTTTATTCGGATATTTCAAGTTTATACAGAAATGCATACATCAGGAGAAACCTGATATTTTCTGGGAACCGAATAACCTTATGCCAGTCAGGATAAAGAATCCTTACGGCAGAATTATGGTTACCATCCATGATCTTTTTCCGATTACAAAACCGGAATACTATGGAAGGGTATATGAAAATTATTTCAGGTACGGGATGACAAAGACCGCAAAAACAGCGGATATATTCCTGTACAATTCGATGGAAACCAGACAGTTCATGGAGAAATATTATCCTGCTGTTAAACATAAAAAGAACTTTATCTCTTATATCATAATCAACAGGATACCGGTCAGCAGTACTGCAGACAACGGGTATTTTCTATATGTAGGCAATCTCGAGAAAAGGAAGGGCGTTGACCTTCTGCTGAAAGCCTACAGTCTCTACCGGAAAAGCGGTGGCACGAAGGAACTGTACCTTGGGGGAAAAATCAGGGAAGAAGACATACAGAAACTCTACGACGAAGTCAGCAGCACGACGGAAGGCGTGAAGTATGCCGGTTACCTTGAGGAAGACAGGAAGAAAGAGCTCTATGCTGGATGCTCCTGCTTCGTATTCCCTTCAAAAGCCGAAGGATTCGGAATGCCGCCGGTGGAAGTTATGAATTTCGGAAAACCGGTTATCTTAAGTAATCTGAATATCTTTCAAGAAATCCTGGGGAATCATGTCACATATTTCAATCTTGAGGGGGACGAGGATGCGCAGATTAAGAATCTGTGCATAGCCATGAATGGCTATTCAGAACCCGATCTGGAAGAGTACGATAAAATTACCGAAAAATTCGATGCCCCGAATCTGGGACGAAAATTAAAAGAGTTTTTAGAGAAAGTGGAGTAGAATATGTTGTCAAAAATGCTTTTTGGCTTTTCCAATGAATTTAAACCGTTGCTAAAAAAGGTAGTTCCGATTTCAGTTTTAAGAAAATGCAAGGCCAGGATAGAGAATAAGAGCCTGGCCGAACTGAAGCAGTACAAAAGGGAGGGATTTTGCAGGGAGAAGTTTCCGGACGGGGTAAACCTAATCGGGAACATCAAATCGGAAATCGGGCTTGGCCAGAGCTGCCGTCTGGTTGCAGCGGAATTGGAAAACAGCAGTTTACCTTTTACCGTCTATAATTTCATGCTTAGCGGACATACGCGGAATAGCGACTGCACCTTTGACTATAAGATAGGTAGCAGTCTGCCGTATAATATTAATCTGATCCATATAAACCCTTATGAAATAGGGGCAGCTTTTTCGCACATGGACAAAAGTATATGGAACGAACGTTATAACATAGCATTCTGGCTCTGGGAGCTGGAAGCTTTTCCTGATATATGGACTGGATGGCTGCCCTTATTCGACGAAATCTGGACTCCGTCAGAGTTTATAAGCAAGGGTATACGAAAAAAGACAAATCTGCCTGTAAAAACAATTCCATATTGCGTTACGGCACCTGTGGACAGCAGGTATGATAGGGAATATTTCGGCCTTCCTAAAGGGAGATTTCTTTATCTCGTGATGTATGATTCAAACAGCACAATGAGCAGGAAGAACCCGATGGGTTCGATAGAAGCGTTCAAAAAGGCTTTCAGTAAGGATGAAGAGGGAATAGGCCTTGTGATAAAGACAAACAATACAAAGCCGGAGGAAATGGAGATCCTGAAAAAAAACTTCGAAGGATACAGTAACATTTATTATATTACTGACGTCCTAGAGAAGATGCAGGTGAACAGTCTGATCAAAGAGGTGGATGTTTTTTGCTCCCTGCACAGAGCGGAAGGCTTCGGATTGGTCATGGCCGAAGCTATGCTGGTGGGAACCCCGGTAATTGCGACAGACTGGTCTTCCAATACGGAATTTATGAATCGGGATGTTGCCTGTATGGTAGGTTACCGCTATGTGGAAATACAGGAAGATGACGGACACTATAAAAAAGGGAACAGATGGGCAGAGGCGGATACGGATCAGGCAGCTTCCTGTATGAGGAAGCTTTATGAAGATAGGAATTTTCATGAAGAATTGTCAAGGAAGGCCAAGGAGCACATAGAGGACAAACTCAGCATGGAAAGAGCAGTTTTATTAGTTGAAAACCGCATTTATGATATATACGGACAGGCCACGATTGAGTAAAAAACATCTTGAGATTATGGATGTGTTTAAATGAATTATACGAAAATAACAAAATTGAACAAGTAACAGACTGCACTTTTGCGCATGCAGAACTTGGGTTTTTTATGAAAAACAGGCTAAAAAATGCTTCGATTTGCAGGGCAGGGACTCTGAACAGTTACAATTAATATAGAGATTGGAGAAAAAGTATGAAAACAATAAAAGAATTATATGCATATAGACATATGATATACAGTTTGGTACGGAGGGATTTGCGAGGTCGTTATAAGGGATCTGTCTTGGGTTTTTTATGGACTTTTCTGAATCCTTTATTTCAGCTGATCATATATACGATTTTGTTTTCGGTGATTTTACCAAGCAACATTGACAAGTTTTATTTGTTTTTATTTGTTGCTCTAGTACCGTGGATATTTTTCAGTACATGTTTAATTGGTGGATCCGCATGTATTTTAGCGCAACAGGATATGGTTAAGAAAATTTATTTTCCTAGAGAAGTTTTGCCGCTGGCCTATGTAACAAGCCAGTTTATTAACATGATTTATTCTTTTGTCGTTATTTTTATCGTGGTATTGATATCGGGAAAAGGTATTAATGTTGTTGCATTGCTGTATCTTCCGATAATCATGCTTGTAGAGTATATTTTATGTCTTGGTATTACGATGCTCTTTTCAGGTCTTACGGTGTATCTTCGGGATTTGGAGTATATATTGGGGATAGTTGGAATGGCTTGGATGTATTTGACGCCAATCGTATATTCAATCGATATAATAGATAAAAAGTTTTTGAAATTCTATTACATTAATCCAATGACTCCGATTATTACAGCATATCGCGATATTTTATATGAAAAGCAAATACCACAATTGAGTACATTAGTTCATGCTCTTGTGTTAGGCATATTGATTCTGGTACTTGGATGCTTTAGTTTTTCAAGGCTAAAAAGACGTTTTGCGGAGGAATTATAGTTATGAAAAATGGAAATGCCATTGAAGTGATTGATGTTAAGAAGAATTTTCGTGTATATCATGATAAGGGAAGAACATTAAAGGAAAGACTGTTGTTCTTAAATAGAAACAGGTATGAAGAAAGGTGGGTTCTGAAAGGAATTAGCTTTGAAGTGAAAAAAGGAGAAGCAATAGGACTTATTGGTGAAAATGGGTGTGGTAAGAGTACAACCTTAAAACTATTGACCCAAATTATGTACCCGGATAGCGGCAGTATAGAGATAAAAGGAAGGGTTTCCAGTCTGATTGAGTTGGGTGCTGGTTTTCATCCCGATATGAGCGGAAGGGAAAATATATATACGAATGCATCAATATTTGGTCTTACCAAGAAGGAAATTGATATGCGTATGAAGGATATCATTGAGTTTTCGGAGCTAGAGGAATTTTTAGATAACCCGGTGCGTACATATTCTTCAGGTATGTATATGCGACTTGCATTTTCGGTGGCAATCAATGTGGATGCAGATGTTCTTCTGATTGATGAAATCCTTGCAGTGGGGGACTCCAATTTTCAGGCAAAGTGCTTCAATAAACTTCGTGAATTGAAAGCAGCAGGTATAACAATCGCGATTGTAACACATGATTCTGGAACAATAGAGAAATTCTGTGACAAGGCTGTTTGGATTAGTAAAGGAGAAGTTGTTTCTAGTGGCAAGGCAGCCAAGGTTGTGGATGCATATCTAAAGCATATGAATGATAAAAAAGTACAATCATTACTGAATAAAGAGGAAAAAGAGAGAGCAATAGAAGAACAAAATGCAGAAAAGTCTTGCGAGATAGAAATGAGTAGTGAGTCTGTATCAGATGTAGAAACTGAGAATGCTCAAGAGACAGTTTCTTCAGTGGATGTGGGGGCGGAAAAGACAAAGCCAGAGATTGACTATAGCGCAAATCACTTTGGGCTTGGCCAGGCAGAAATAGTGCAAGCTTATTTCATAAATGAACAAGGCAATAAAACACAGGTGCTAAAGGCGGGAGAGAAGGCAGAAGTAGTAATGCACTATAAAGTTAATAAGCAATTAGGGGGATATGTGTTTGGAATAGGTTTCTATGATTTGGAAGGCCGTTGTTTATTGGGGTCAAATACGCAGTTGGACAGAGTGGAAGTTTTGCATTCGAAAATGAAGGGAATCGTAAAATTCAAGATGGAAAACCTTCCACTATTAACGGGAAAATATATATTAAATGTAGCTATTGTTGATGATAATGGCATGCCATTAGATTTCTATCGCGATTATTGCCATTTTGATGTTGTATCAGATGATCGCAGCGTTGGCTATATGTCAATACCACACAAATGGGAACTGGAATAGATTAATATTTTGGAGGAATAATTATGGAGTTTGGCAGTATAGAAGAAAAAGTGATATATGAAAAACTGAAAAACGGGATGCAAGTGGATTGTAGAAAGAATAATGGAGTGGGTACGTCAAATACAATTCCTGGAAGTGATTTTTCAAATGAAACGATAAACCAGTATTTTGATGAAATAACAAGAAATATTGCTGTAATGAATAGTACTAGTTATAATACTTCTAATCGGCTTATAAACAGTTACAGAGGGAAACTGGGAATTCTAGCGAAGCGTGCTATACGTAAAATCTTGAGATGGTATATTGAACCGGTTTGTGAGCAGCAGAGTGCCTTTAATAATGCAGTCACTCCAAGTATTGGAAGAATGACTGAGATTATGGATAAATTGAAAGAACAAAATCACGAAATGCAGACGATATTGAACATGACTAATAGTAAGCTAAATGAAATTGCAGATCGTATTGAGGAGGCAGACCTACCTGCTTTACAAAATACTGAGAACAACTTCTGGATTAAGAAAACAGCTGCACAATCGGGTGAGGATGCAATTGTTGCCTTTATTTTAATGGAGCTGGGAGTCTCTATGAATGAATGTAAGTATCTCGATTTGGGTGCAAACCATGCTAAGTTTCTAAGCAACACATTTTATTTTTACTCACAAGGGGCAAGAGGAGTACTGGTAGAGGCAAATCCTGCTTTAATACCTGAATTGAAGTTTTACAGACATGGAGATGTTATTTTAAATAAATGTATTACAACAAAATCCAATGATATTGTAGAATTTTATGTTCTGAATGGGGATGGTTTATCAACTCCGGATAAGGATGCCGCAGAGGAATTTATCAGGAAAAATCCAGCGCTGGAAATAAAAGAAGTTATAAAAGTAGAAACTATATCAGTAAATGATATTATAGAAACTTATTTTGGAGAAGCTCCAACAATCGTAAATATTGATATAGAGGGAAAAGAGTTAGAGGTATTGGAGTCAATTAACTGGGATAAATATCGACCAGTAATTGTTATTGCAGAAATGATAGAATATAAACCCAAAATTGGAATTAGAACAAAAAATTCTGAAATATTAGACTTTATGAAAGATAAAGGTTATGAAGAATATGCATTTACTGGTATTAATTCAATATTTATAGATAAAGCCAGACTTGGGGAGGATTAAGTATGAACATAGCATTTGATGCTGCTGCAATATTTGGCCCTATGAGCAAAAATCGGGGCATAGGAAATTACGCTGTGGATCAGTTTAAGACAATGATACAAAGGGATACGGAAAACAGATACTTTCTGCTTAATTTTTTTGAAGATGTTAATATGGATAATTGGTTGCCGGAAAGTGAAAATTTCTCGTCGCACTATTTTTACTGTGGTAAGGATAACTTTCTTCTGAGTAATCCGGAATATCAGGAGGTAATCGGAGATATTATTAAAAAATTTAATCGAGAATACAGTATTGACATTTTCTACATCACTTCCCCATTTGAGTCACGCAATGTGAAATATAAAAAAGAATGGTTTGGAAACGTTAATGTTGTTGCAACTGTTTATGATATTATTCCATACGTTTTTAAGGACAGATACATTGCTGATTCAGATACATATGAATGGTACATGAGCTGTATTGAAATGTTGAAATGGATTGATAAACTATACGTGATATCTAATAGTGTAAAAGATGATATGATCAAATATCTTGAATTTGATCCAAATCAAATAGATGTAATCTACGGCGCGGTTAGTGAGATGTACAAAGAAATCGAGATTTCTGAAGGACAAGTGAACAGCTTGTTTTCGAAGTTTGGTATCGAAAATGATTATATTATGTGTACGGGTGGAGATGATGACAGGAAGAATATAGGCAGCTTGATTTTAGCATATTCAAAAATGCCAGCGGAGCTGATTGAGAAATATCAGTTGGTTGTAGTGTGTAAACTCTCGGCGGAAGCAGTTGATAAATACATAAAAATCATAAATGAGAATGGGATTGCAGGAAGAGTGATACTCACTAATTTTGTTTCCTCTTCTGAATTAATTCAGTTATATAATAAAGCTTATCTAATGGCCTTTCCATCTCAGTACGAGGGATTTGGCCTGCCTATTGTAGAAGCCTGGGCGTGTGGAACACCTGTATTAACATCTGACAATTCCAGCCTGGGTGAAATAGCAGCTGAGTCTGCTATTCTTGTAAATCCTTTCGAAGTGCAGTCGATAACAGAGGGACTGGTTTATGCCCTAAAGAGAGCTGATTTAGATGAGTTTATTGAAAAAGGAAGAAAACGACTGGAAAAATTCCGCTGGAACGTTGTTGCAGATGCAACTATCGAGCTGCTGAATCAATTGGTTGAAAAGAAAGTCAGCAATGATACGAAGCAGAAAGCACGCGAGAAAATTGCGTTTTTTACTCCGTTGCCACCGTTACAGTCAGGAATCTCTGATTATAGTGTCGATATCATTGGAGAACTAAGCCAGTACTTTGATATTGATGTGTATATTGATAATGGTTATAAGGCAAACTGCGAACTTGCGGATAATGTAAATATCTATAATCATAAAAAATTCAAAAAGAAAGAAGCAGGGTATTTTGATATTGTATATCAGATGGGGAATTCTGAATACCATGAATATATGATGCCTTATATTAAAGCTAATAAGGGAACTGTGGTATTACATGATTATAATCTGCATTCACTGCTACAGTATCTGACTTTATATAAACAGTCCAATAATATGAAGCAATACGAAAAGTATCTGCTTGAAGATTTTGATATAGAAACGGTAGAAGAATATCTGAAGAATCTTCAGAACCGAACTACTGATATAGAAATTAGCGGGATGGAGTTGAATGGGTGCGTTTCAAACTATGCGAATAAAATTATCGTTCATAGCGATGAAGCAAGAGAAAAGCTTTTGACACGTAACATAGGAAGAAATGTGAGGTGCATAAGACATTATGCAAAAATCGAATCATTGGTTGATAAATCTACACTCAAAACGAAAAATAATTTTTTGGAAGATGAAATAGTGATTGCATCATTTGGTCATATTCATGAGACCAAAAGGGCTATTCCAATTCTTAAAGCATTTGCTATGCTTTGCAAAAAATATAATAACCTTCGATATAATTTCGTTGGTAAATTGGATAAAGGCATTAAAAACAATTTTGAGGATATCGTTCAACAGCATAATTTAGGGGAATTGGTAACGGTAACAGGGTATACGGAACTTGAACAATTTGAAGAATTTATTGATTTTACCGATATCTGTGTTAACCTCCGTCATCCTTATAATGGAGAGACTAGCGGCAGTCTTATGCGTGAATTAGCAAAAGGAAAGTGCGTGCTGATAAATAACCTGGGAAGCTTTAGCGAGATTCCGGATGAGGGATGTGTTAAAATCCCCCCGGTTTCTGAGATGCAGGAGCATGAAGAGGTCCAGGCGATCTATGATGCACTTGAAGCTCTCGTTGAAGATAGAGCTCGAATTGATGAAATTGGGATGAAGGCTCGTGAATATGCTATTAAAAATCTTGCGCTTGATAAAATTGGAATCCACTATAAAAACTTTATCTGCAATCAGGAAAAATCGGCTATTACGGAAAAAATCATGAAAGATATCATAGGGTATGAATTGATTGATAAGAGCTATAATTCGGAAGAAGTTAAGCAGCTGGCCACAACATTAGGATACAGTAAGAGTTATATGCACTAGTCGTTATTTGGAAGAATGAGTTGTTGACGGAAGAATGAAGGTGGATGTCTATAGTAAGTAGCCGAATATTTCAAAGAACGAATTGGATACAATTTGACAAACCTACAGTAACTATGTTGTGTAGAGCACCGTTGAAAAAATCATCATGAATAATTTAGGATTAGAGAGGTACAAACCAGATGTATGATAAAACAATCAATGTAGCAGAGATTATGAGAAAAATTAAAATGGAAGCTGTTCCAAAAAATATATGGGGTGATAGTGACGATGTCCAGCCGGAGGAAATAGTCAGATTTACAAAAAATAAATTAATCGAGAGTTATAATGTTATAAATGAAACTGTTAATCGTGCAGAAGTATATAAAACTATCGGATATAGGACTCCGGAATTTGAAAGTCTTCCTAAATTCATCAGGCCGCTTTTTAAACTGGCATTTAAAGTGTTTGCTAAGGTGACACGCTATATCATAAAGGATCAGAATACATTTAATGAAGATATTCAGGCTTCATTGAAGTCGCTGACAGAAGGTCAGCAGTATATAATAAGAGCTATCGAATACATGGATGACAGGCTCGAAAAATTAACGGATACACAAGGAAAAGATAAGCGAAACGAAAAAGAGGAATAGAGCAGACTGGGAAGTGGAAATAAGAGGTCAGTATGAAATTACATCGACTGACAATGATATAGGCGGAGGGAAACCATATGAATATTTTGATTGATGGCCAGACGTTGGAGACGATGGAAGTCAATAGAGGAATCGGAGTATATTTCAAAAATATTCTGGCAAATATGATGAAGCAGAGTTATGTGCATAATTGGTATATTACCATATCGAGAAAAGAATCATTAAAAACTCTGGATCCATGGATTTTAAAAAAAATCAAACCAATTGTTAGTAATAAGTTTGTGCCGGGAACTGACTATAGCCGTAACAATGTTTTTACACGGGAATTAAATAGAATCATAAAGGAAAAGAAAATTGATGCGGTATGGATACCGAATCCGTTAATGATAAATGTATTATTTCCCGATGACAAGCTGGACTGCAAAATGTTTGCGACGATTTATGATCTGATACCAGTTGTGATGCCTGCCCCAGGATGGCCGAAAGAAATAAAAAAGGAATATGACAGGCGTCTTAATTATTTAAATGAGAAAGAGATAAATTTTTTCTTTATTTCAGAGGCAACAAAGAAGGATTTTGAAAAATATGTCGGGATATGCAAAAGTAACAATAAGGTGACACTGCTTGCGGCAGATAGCAAGCTTTTTTACAGGAAAAGAGAAAAAAGTAGCCTTGGAGCTGAACCATACATTGTTTTCACGGGAGGCTTTGATTATAGGAAGAATATCGGCGGAGCAATTGAAGCGCTGTCAAAAATGAAAAAAATATATTCAGATGCGGTTGTGGCAGCCATAAAATTATATATTGTATGCAGATGTTCTGAGGAGCAAAAGACTGAATTTTATAAGAAACTTAAAAAATTGGATCTTGAGAACCAGGTTATTCTTACAGGATATATTTCTGATGAGGAATTGTCTGAGTTGTATGCAGGAGCAGATGTATTCTTTTTTCCTTCACTGTATGAGGGGTTCGGACTGCCTATTCTCGAAGCAATGCTCGGAGGCGCATATATTTTAAGTGCCGATAACTCGTCACTGCCGGAGGTGTGTGGAAAACACGGAATGTTATGTAAAGCCGACGATGTGAATGATATGGCAAATAAGCTGTATCAGGCAATACAAAATGCGAAAAATGAAACAATGGAAGAAAAGCACGCACGACAGGAGTACGCAATGGGATTTTCCTGGGAGGAAGCGGCCATGGAGAGTCTTTCTGCAATAGAGGGCGTGGAGATTATGGAAGAAGATGGAGAGAAAAAAAAGATAGCAATCGTAACTCCATGGCCCGACCAGCAAACAGGAATTGCCAATTATGTATTTAAATTCGTTCCATATCTTAGCAAGTACTTTGAGGTTGATATTTTTATCGACAATACGATAGAAAAAAAATGCCAGTTCAGGCCGAACAACTATGGAAATATTTACAATATAAAAGAACTGGACAGCAGGCATGATGATTATGAGCAGATCCTGTATCAGATGGGCAATAACAGCAGTTTCCATACCGGAGTCTATAATTATCTGAAGAAATACCCGGGAATTGTTGAAATTCATGATTTCATATTACAGCCTTTTTTCTACCATTCTTATTTCCTGAAAAAGCAGTACGACGTTTTCGCCGAAGCTATAGAACTAGGATATGGAGAAGAAGGTCTGGATTATTTCAGAAATCTGAAGCAAGGCAATATACAGAATGAGAATTTCCAGTTCCCTATGAGCCATTCTGTCAGCAGAGCAGCAAAAAAAACCATTTTCCACAATCACTGGTCGGGTGAACAGATGGGGGACAGGGAAGATATAGTCATAATCCCACTGCCATGCCATGACAGGTTTGATGTGAATCCAGCTACAGCCGAAAGTATCAGGGAAGGATTTCTAAAAAAATTCAACATTCATAGTGGAGAAATCGTAATTGGGTGTTTTGGATTTGTAAATGAGAACAAACGTCCGGACAAAATAATCAGTGCTGTTGAAAAGTTGATTGAGAAGAATTTGAAATTGAGGCTTGTTTTTTTTGGGAAATCGAATTTTTCGGGGATGAACGATATAATCAGGCAGAAGAACCTGGAGGGTATAGTTCACATCACAGGTTATGTAGACTATGACGAATATGCGGTAGGTTTGGAAATGTGCGATATCATAGTGAATCTGAGATACCCTTCCATGGGTGAAGCGTCAGGCACTCTCTGTGAGGCATTCAAATATGGAAAGCCGGTGCTTGTGAGTGATATAAATCAGTATACGGAATACCCTGACGAAGTCTGCTGGAAGGTGCCGGTTGGCAGATATGAAGTTGAGGTTATGGAAAAAATGCTGGAATATCTTATCGCTCATGAGGATGTAAGAAATGCACTAGGAAATAATGCAAAGGCCTATGCTGATACGGTATTAGCACCTGAAAGCATAGCAAAGATATATTATAACGTAATTCATACTTTTGAAGATATGGAGTGAATATTAAATGAAACCAATAGCATTTGTGATTCCCTGGTATGGTGACGACATTCAGGGAGGGGCTGAGATTGAGTGCAACCACCTTGCACATTGCTTCATGGATTCCGGCATGGAGGTCGAAGTACTTACTACTTGTGTCAAAAAAGCAGCCGATGACAAAGGGAAAAATACCCTGCATGCTGGAATATCTAAAGAAAGCGGAGTTTTGGTAAGGAGATTTAAAGTCAGAAAGCAGAACAAAGACCGGTATAATTGTGCGAATCTGAAACTTTACAATAATATGCCAGTGACCGCAGAGGAAGAAAGGATGTATGTTGAAGAGGACATTAATAGTCCTGCCATGTACAGATATATCCGAGATAATAGAGATAAATATGAATGTTTCATTTTCATGCCATACCTCTATGGCCCCACATATAATGGGTCGCGTGAGTGCCCGGATAATTGCATTATGATTCCCTGCTTTCATGACGAGAGTTATGCATACATGAATCTTACGAAGGAGTGTGCGGCAAGATTTAAGGGAATGATATTCCTTTCAAAACCCGAGGGTGAACTAGCCCACCGTCTCTATGACCTTTCAAAGGTAAAGACGGCTGTCCTGGGTGCCTATGTGGAATCTGGCTGGGAGGATTCCTGCGACCCACAGGCCTTCAGGGAAAAATATAACATTCAGGATGACTTCATCCTCTATGCGGGCCGCAAGGACAGCGGGAAAAAAGCCGATGAGCTGATGAAATTTTTTATACAGTATAAAAAATTTCACAAGGAAGAAAAACTCAAGCTTGTCATAATAGGCGGTGGAACGCTTGAAATACCCAGGGAATTCCAGCGTGAGGTAATCGACCTTGGCTTCGTATCTATCGAAGACAAGCACAATGCATTTGCGGCATCCCTCTTTCTTTGCAATCCATCCTATTTCGAAAGCTTTTCCATCGTAATCATGGAGAGCTGGCTTGCAAAAAGGCCGGTGCTGGTATCGGAGCATTGCGCAGTGACCACAAATTTCTGCCAGGAAAATAATGGAGGGCTTTATTATGATAATTTTGGAACATTTTGCGGTTGCCTGGATTTTATGATTAAAAACAAAGAGATTGCCGATAAGATGGGTGAGAATGGTTTTAAGTATGTTACAGAAAATTTTACACATAAGGTTATCAGTGAAAAATATATACGGTTTTTAAGGGGAATTATAGAGGATAAAAGCACAGCCTTCACAAAGTGATTTGTGATATTCAAAAGAAAAAGAAATGAAAAATAGAAATTAAAAAAGATGGCCACACAAAACTTTAAATTACATTTTGTGTGGCCATCTTTTTTAATTATTCATCGGCATAATTCTTTCCAAATATGCGATCGTACTGTAGCAGTCGATAGTCTTCAATTGCATCGTTTATTGCATCCGGATAATTGTCTCTATAGATATTTCCATTTGCATCGACAACATAATTTGCATCTATGGAGTTCACTTCTTCTCTTAAATCCAGTAAAAAATGGAAGTAATCAGGCATGTCCAAACCGATTCTGCTTAATACATAGGGAGCCATATAGCTAGCATCAAGCTGTATATTCTGTTCGGTATCCATAGAATAGTTTGCCCACATTAAAAAAGGTGTTGAATAATAGGATACAACCTCGTCATTACTCATCTCCCCGATACTATGTCCGAGCAAATCTTCATACGCTCCAATCCAGGGTCTGTGATCGCCAAAGAAAACGATAATTGTTGGCTCATCACAGTTTCTGAAATAGTTTATCAGCTGTTCTAATGCTTTGTCTGATTTATTCAGAACACTCAGGTAATTGTTCACAGACTCTTTATCAGACAAATTATTAATTCCAACCGATACGGTATTGCCTTCGGTAAGAGGCTTATAAGGGGCATGGTTCTGAATTGTCACCTCGAATATAAACTGCTTACTTCCTTTATTGTTTTCAAAGGTCTCGATTATCTTGTTAAAAGACGTTTCATCTGTTACGTAATCGCCCTCATATAAGGGCTGTATAAAATCCTTGATGTTTATAAATTTGGAGAAGCCAAAAAGTGGATAAACTTCATCTCTTGACCAAAACATTTCATCATTTGGGTGGATTGCAGTGGAAATGTAACCCTGAGCATTCAGGACGGATGCAAGTGTTTCTGTATTTTTGTGTACATACTGCTGATAAGGGATAGAGTTTGGTGGCAAGAATACCATGCTGTTTCCTGTTAGCACCTCGTATTCTGTATTGCACGTGTTTCCGCCAAAACATGAAACCGTAACATGGCCGTAAGTTGTCTCTTCTTTCAAACTATTGAAGAAAGGTGTCGCTTCTATGTTGGTATTCAGGTCGCCGAACTCGCTTAGGTCTGAATAAGACTCACTCATTATCATAATAATATTAGGATTTATATCTGTATTACAGTCGGTCATCACAATGTCTTTTTTTATTGTCTCTATGCTTACATTTGTGTAGTTATCAGGCTTTTCTATGTGAACATAATCCATATTTTTAATAAACGAAGAGACGAATCCACCCTGCTGATAGGTAGCCTGTTGGCTCCATATTGCAAAAAAGAGAGAGTCGTCAGCTTTGATAATTTCACAGGCGCCTGTAAAGCCGATGACAGATATGACAAGCAGAACAAGCCTTGCCCATATTTTTGTGATTTTGTGTCTGGCGAATAGGCTTAGTATAATGATTAGTACGAATATAAGTATCATATTTCTTACAGTATCTGATATCTGGATGTTCATGCTCCCAGCAATATCGATGCAGGCTTTGTATGCGAAGAAATCGCTTGGCAGCAGAGGCTCGTTCTTCAGTATCCATTTATAATAGTCAACTATTCCGAGTAATCCAAATATTAGGTTTAATGATAGCGATGCAATTAGAAAATTGTTCGAAATCGAATAAACAGCTAGTTCCACAAATAAAGCAACTGCATAGGTATAAAGAAGGATATCCATTCTGTTCTTATAGAACTGGAAAGCTGTGTTCATGCTCAGATGATTTAATGTTTCAATCATAAATGCCGTAAACAGTGGAAATAGTGTCAGTGCTGTTATTGTTAATATTAGATTTTTCTTTTTCTTATTCATAATGTTTGTTTCATGCTCCTTGATTTTTTGTTAAATCGCATATGTTGGACATACCGACAATCTTTTATATCTCATAGGCGAACTTTCATAAGAGATATAAATGCCCCGCTAGGGGGTGAAGTGGCGAAGTTATTTTGTTCTACTGAATGAGATGGAGCAAAAAATATCATAGCATAAGAAAAGCCCGCTTTAGCAGGCTTTTCTTATGCTATTTGCTAAACCATCCCCCGCCAGTAATCCAGCGTTTCCTCCAGTGTCTGCTCCAGCCCGATCACCGGCTTCCATCCGGTGCAGCTCTTGAGCTTGAAGGCATCCGCCTCGATAACCGGCACATCAACAGGTCTCAGCCTGTCTGCGTCGATCTCAACCCTGATTTTCTTCTCGGACAGGGAGAGGATGAGTTCGAGTATACTGTTGATTTCCACGGCCCTGCCGCTGCCCACATTGTAGGTCTCGCCAGGCTTTCCATGCTCCATGAGCGCGGAATAGGATCTGACCACGTCCCGCACGTCGGTGAAGTCTCTTCGGGCGCTCAGGTTGCCTACCCGGATGACTGGCTCCCGGAGGCCTTTTTCGATTTCTGCCACCTGCTTGCAGAAATCGGCGACTACGAAGATCGGGGACTGGTTAGGTCCGATGTGGTTGAATGCCCTTACGGACATGATGTCCATGCTGTAAGCCTGGGCATAGATTTTGCCTATCATGTTCTGGCATGCCTTGGTGGCTGCATAGATGTTTCCGGGACGGAGGACGTTCTCTTCCCCCACTGGCGTCTCATCTTCCCGGATATGGCCGTATTCCTCGCCTGAGCCGATGAGAAGCACCCTTGGACTGTAATCCAGTTCTCTGATGGCGTCAAGGAGGTTTACACTGCCCTTGATATTGACGTCTATGGTAAGCCCCGGGTTTTTCCAGGAAAGCGCCACCGAACTCTGGGCTGCAAGATGGAAAATGCAGTCAGGGCGTATGGCATTCAGCAGTGCTGAGATTTCCTGTCTGTTTAATATATCCAGATCGTACACTGAGGAGCTGCCGGTAAGAAAGGTCTCATGTTCCATTTTTGTTGCATATACCTGCCAGCCCAGATTGTTGTTCAGATGGTCGGCCAGATAGCTGCCGACGAATCCGGCTCCGCCTATTATAAGTGCTTTCATATGAGATTCTCCTTGTTTTTAGGATTGTGGGAGCACAAAGTGCGGAACAATCCGTAGGTATCAGGGGGCAAAACACCTTTTGCCCCCTGCAGCATGACATTACAGTTTTGCGATTTCGATTTCCCTGGCAACCAGTTTCATGTCGTTCATGACCATTCTTTCAACAAGTTCCGCGAACGGTATTTCTCTTATCCATCCAAGGGCTTTTTCAGCCTTTGAAGCATCCCCGAGGAGGATGTCTACTTCAGCCGGACGGAAGAATACAGGATTTATTTTAACGATTACTTTTCCTGTAGCTTTGTCTTTGCCGATTTCGTCAACGCCTGTTCCGGACCATTCCACTTCGATTCCTACATGGCCGAAGGCGATTTCCACGAATTCCCTTACTGTCCTTGTTTCGTTTGTTGCGATTACATAGTCGTCTGCTTCATTCTGCTGGAGCATCAGCCACATAGCATGGACATAGTCCTTTGAATGTCCCCAGTCACGTTTTGAATCCATGTTTCCAAGTTCAAGATGATCCTGCACACCAAGCTTGATTCTTGCAACCGCGTCAGTGATTTTTCTTGTAACGAATTCCTTGCCTCTTCTTTCGCTTTCGTGGTTGAAGAGGATGCCGCTGCATGCATACAGGCCATAGCTTTCCCTGTAGTTCTTGGTGATCCAGTGTCCGTAAAGCTTTGCAACTCCGTACGGGCTTCTTGGGTAGAAAGGAGTGGTTTCGGACTGTGGGATTGCCTGGACGAGTCCGAACATTTCTGAAGTGGAAGCCTGGTAGAAGCGTGCTTCCGGTTTCACGGTCCTGATTGCTTCGAGCATGTTGGTTACGCCGATGGCATCGATGTCAGCAGTTGCGATAGGCTGTTCCCAGCTTGTCGCTACAAAAGACTGTGCAGCAAGGTTATAGACTTCGTCAGCCTGCGAGATTTTCATGGCGGTGATCAGGGAGATGACATCGGTCATATCCGCATAGATAAAATGGATCTTGTCTTTGATATGTTCAACATTGCCGTAGTCGACGACGCTTTTCCTTCTCATGATTCCATATACCTTATATCCTTTTTCAAGCAGAAGCTCGGCAAGGTATGAGCCGTCCTGTCCTGTGATACCTGTTATTAATGCATTTTTCATGTTGAATCTCCTTCTGTTCAATAATTTTTTATGTAGCCGGAAATACTGCAGCGGTTAAACCGCATGTTTCCGCTGGCTGTCTTTCATGGATTATAACCGAACCGTCATCTACAGATACTCATTGCGGTTACAGATTTTCAGGTTTTCAATGACCTTCTTGATGTCACCGGCATGGTCCTTGCTGCAGATCAGGGTAGCATCATCCGTATCCACGATGATCATGTCTTCGATTCCCACAGCTGCAATCAGCTTCTTAGAGCCTTCGATGATGCAGTTGCTGCTGTCGATCGTGATGATATTTCCATGGACAACATTTCCGTATTCGTTGGATTTCCTGATGCGGCCTACAGCAAGCCAGGATCCCACGTCATCCCAGCCAAAAGATCCGGGCAGGATATAAATGTTCTCCGCCTTTTCCATAATGCCGTAATCGATGGATTCGGACTCGAAGGCAGCGAATTCTTTTTCAAGAACAGAACCTTCTTCGGAGGTCCCGACGGAATCCCTGATTGTCATCAGGCCCTTGTAGGTATCCGGCATATAGATTTCGATATTCTTCAGTATCGTGGAGGTCTTCCATACGAACATGCCGCTGTTCCAAAGATATTCTTCGGTTGCCAGATACTCCTTTGCAACTTCAAGGCTCGGCTTTTCTACGAACCGGTCCACCGCATATGCATGGTCTTCCAGGGAGTCGGAGTTGAATTTGATGTAGCCGTAGCCTGTTTCAGGATAATCCGGAGTGATTCCGATCGTCACGAGATTTTCGCCCTTTTCGGCAATGGCGCAGGCATCTTTCAGAGTGGCGATGAACATGCTGTTGTATTTGATCAGATGGTCTGAAGGGAGCACCATCATTGTCGCATCCTCGTATTTTTTCGTGATGTGGACGGCGCCGAGCCCGATGCACGGAGCAGTGTTCCTGCTCATTGGCTCGCAGAGTATGTTTTCTTCCGGGATCCCGGGAAGCTGCTTCATAACAAGCGCCTTGTAATCTTTATTTGTCGCGATATAAATATCTTCCATTTCTACGATAGGAAGTATTCTCTCAACTGTATGCTGTATCATGGTTCTGCCATCATCAGTCAGAGAAAGAAACTGTTTTGGCAGATCTTTTCTGCTCTTGGGCCAAAAACGCTCGCCGCGCCCGCCGGCCATAATCAGTGCTGTTTTTTTCATGGTGTTCTTATTCCCCCTGTTAAGATTTGAGTGCACTGACACATTGATATCTTGACAAATCACTTGCCTTGGTTTCCATCTGCGGCGTTGTCGTCAATCAGCGTAGCCACCGCTATGCCTCATTCCTCCGTCTTGCAGAATGAAAACCAATTCAGCGTCATTTGTCTAAGTGTCAATGTGTCAGCACACTAGTGATGTTTATGGTTTATGCTGCCTGGCTATCTGTGAAATGTGTAAAACAGCGTAAGACCATATCTTTTATGATACTATATTGAGAAAAATAAAACAATAATAACAGGTACGAAAAGTTGGGAAAAAGCGCCATATAAAGCAAAAACCTGGTAGACTTGTTTGGGGTTTTATGGTAGCATATTTAAAGCGACTGCTTATAAATTACAGGATATACGTCCTATGATTTATAAGTGTTCCACGAGGAAGCATACTTACTTTTTGAAGAGGAGAATTTATAAGATGGGATTTATGGAAACATACGAATTATGGTGCAGGGATGAATATTTTAATGAAGAAACAAGATCGGAGCTTCTGGCGATCAGAGGCAATGATGCGGAAATAGAAGATCGTTTTTACAAGGATTTAGAGTTTGGGACCGGAGGACTCAGGGGCGTGATTGGCGCAGGAACGAACCGTATGAACCTTTATACGGTCAGAAAGGCGACCCAGGGGCTCGCCAATGTCATCCTTTCTGAAAATGGCCAGGACAAGGGAGTGGCAATCGCATACGATTCCAGGAACATGTCACCGGAATTTGCAGACGAGGCTGCCCTATGCCTGAATGCAAACGGTATCAGGACATACTGTTTTGAAGCCCTGAGGCCTACGCCTGAACTTTCATTTGCTGTAAGGGAGCTTGGCTGCATAGCCGGCATCGTCATTACAGCCAGCCACAACCCGCCTGAATACAACGGATACAAGGTATACTGGCAGGACGGCGCGCAGATCACCTATCCGAAGGATGAGGAAATCATAACGGAAGTCAACAAAGTTAAGGATTTCCACACCATGAAGACTATGACAAAGGAAGCTGCCGTAAAGGCAGGACTCTACAATGTGATGGGCGAAGAGATGGATGACAGATATATAGAAGCCCTGAAAAAGCTGATCATCAATCCGGAAGTCATCAAAGCCATGGCCGAGGATATCAAAATCGTATACACACCGCTCCACGGCACGGGAAACATGCCTGTCAGGAGGGTCCTGAAGGAACTGGGATTCAAAAACGTATATGTGGTCAGGGAGCAGGAAATGCCGGACGGCAACTTTTCGACCGTGTCCTATCCGAATCCGGAAGATCCAGCTGTATTCGAGCTGGCGATCAGGCTGGCAAAGGAAAAGGATGCTGACATCATCCTGGCTACGGATCCGGATGCTGACAGGCTCGGCGTCTATGCAAAGGATTCCGCTACCGGGGATTACATCAGCTTTACGGGAAACATGTCGGGCATGCTGATCGCGGAATACATCCTCAGCCAGAGGAAGGCAAAGGGAACACTTCCGGCAAACGGCGCCCTCGTAAAGACCATAGTGACGACCAGCATGGCTGATGCGGTTGCAAAGGAATACGGCGTGAAACTGATAGAAGTCCTCACCGGATTCAAATATATCGGCGAACAGATCAAATTCTTTGAAGAGCAGAAGACCTGGGAATATGTATTCGGCCTTGAAGAAAGCTACGGATGCCTCGTGGGAACCCATGCAAGGGATAAGGATGCAGTCGTTGCCGTCATGGCCCTCTGCGAAGCGGCAGCATACTGCAAGAGCCAGAACAGGACCCTGTGGGATGAGATGATCAGCTTATACGAGAAATACGGCTACTACCGCGAAGGCCTGGAATCCATAACACTGAAGGGAATCGAAGGGGTAGAGAAGATCAAAACCATAATAGAAAAGCTCAGAAGCAACCCGCCAGAACAGCTGGGCAGCCTGAAAGTCCTCAGGGTGCGCGACTACAGAAACGGTAAAGTGAAGGACATGGAAACAGGGGAGATATCGGAGACGGGACTGCCTGAATCCAACGTGCTCTACTATGACCTGAGCAACAATTCCTGGTGCTGCGTCAGACCTTCCGGAACTGAACCTAAAATCAAGTTCTACATGGGAGTAAAAGGGAACAGCCTGGAGGATTCGGACAGGGAACTGAAAAAACTGACGGAAGAGATGCTGAAGCTGGCGGAATAATGCAGGCTGCGCAGAAGCGGGCAGGGAGATGAACATGATGTTTTTGTATAAAGCATTTCTGATAGCGCTGCTGCTGGTCATAGCACCGGCTGTTTTAGGTTCGTTGTTGACGGACTTCAAAAGGAAAGGCGACGGCAGCCTGACAGCGCTCTATGTAAAGGGATGGCTGGTCATGATGGCGGTTTTCCAGCTGTTTGCAATTCCACTGATTTTCACCAGGGCGGACTTCACCACCCTGGTGCATGCATGGACAGTTGTCATCGTCCTGCTTTCTGTGATCCTGCTTGTCAGGAACAGGAAGGAATATTATAAAATATGGAAACAGTACCGGTACGGCAGGAGAGAAACCGTATGGCCTTATATTTTTGCCATAGAGCTGATCATCGTTCTGACCATGGCAATGGTTTTGCTGCAGCATGTAGACGACGACGATGCGTTCTATGTGGGAACTGCCGTTACGACTCTGCAGACCGATTCCATGTATGAATATGATGCTTACACGGGGGATGTATACGGCGCGTTTCCGGCCAGATATGTCCTGTCGCCGTTTCCTGTGTTCGTAGCTCTGATTGCGAAACTGACGATGCTTCATCCCACTATTATTGCGCATACTGTACTGCCGGTATTTCTGATTCCGCTGGCCTTCATGGTATACGGACTCATTGGAAGGGAGCTGTTCGGCGAGAATAAAAAGGCAGTCGGCTTCTTTCTGTTAGCCCTGCTTGCACTGAACCTGTGGGGAAACTTTTCCGTATATACGTCCTCATCCTTTCTGCTGTTCAGGATCTGGCAGGGGAAGGCGGTGCTGGCAAGCATACTCCTGCCCCTTGTCATCTACAGCGCAGGATGTCTTCTGAATGAAAAAGGAAGAGGACAGGACTGGCTGATGGCCCTGGCGCTTGCTCTTTCGAGCTGCATGGTATCCTCAATGGGAATCTTTCTGATGCCCCTGTCGCTGGGGGCATACGCGCTGGTTTATCTGGTTACAAGAAGAAAAGCTTATGTGATCGGAAGGGTGCTGTCCTGCTGCACACCTTGTATCATATACGGTCTGATTTATATTTTTGCGCTATAGGGAGGAAAGCTGATGTCTGAAATGGTACGACAAGCCTACAATATGTTTCAGGGTGACAGTACTTATTTAGTACTGTTCTATATAGCGCTGCTCTATGCCTTCATAGCGGACAGGAAGCTGAGGGAGCTTCTCGTATACCCTTCGCTAACTGTGATGGTGATTGCCTTTATGCCGGTCACTGCAAAAATCATCGCAGAGTATATCATAGGCGCTGAAGTATACTGGAGGGTGTTCTGGCTTCTTCCTATTATAATCGTAATTGCATATGCAGCCACCCACATGATTATGAGCAGGAAGAAAGCCAGCAGCAGAAGCATCACATTCCTTGTACTTCTGCTGCTGATCGCCTTATCGGGAAAATTCATCCTGACGGGAGAAAATTTCGAGATGCCGGAAAATTACTTTAAAATCCCGAATGAGGCAATCTTTATCGCTGAAATGATAAAGGAAGATAAAGGGACGGATATCGAAAGCGCAGCTCCAAAGCTGGCGGTCCCTTATGAACTTGCATGCACCATCAGACAGTATGATGCATCGATTCCGCTTCTTTTCGGGAGGCGGCCCCATGATTCCCGTTCAGAAGGAAGCGTAGAAGTTTACGAAACCATCAATTCGGCAAACCCGGACATCGAAAAAATAGCGGAAATAGCCAGAAGGAACAGATGTGGATATATTGTCCTGGCAGTCAGCCAGCAGCCACTTTCATCTCCGGAGGACAGCGGCTATATTGAAGTGGGCAGGACAGGAAAGTACATTCTTTATAAAGATGGGACTCTGTTCTGACCTCATTTGACGGATTTAAGAATATTTTAATGAAATTTTTAGTTGCCCTTTGATTGCGAATATTGTATTATATAGCCTATGGAAATCATCAGCCGGGCTAATCCTGCCGGTTTTACTGTAACATTGTGGGAGTTTGGAAGTTTAAGGGACACCCACGTTTTTTTGCTGGACGGATTCAGGAGATCCGCTCACTGTTATCATTATAAATTATGAATGGTAAAGAAATGGAAATAAGGTGATAACGCTTGATAAAGGACAATCAAAAACATTTTAACAGACTGCATGTAGTCATAGATGCCTTCGTAATTGCTGTCACCTATGCACTTGCATGGTTGCTGAAATTTAAAAGCGGTATTTTTTATAACCCGGGACTGTATCTTTCAGTCCAGGTTTATTTTTCTGCATTGGCGTTCATAGTGCCTGTGTACCTGATACTTTATTATGCATTCAACCTCTATACGCCGAAGCGGGTGCAGGGAAGGCGTCTTGAAGCTGCTAATATCGTCAAGGCGAATACCATAGGCCTCCTTCTTTTCTTTGTAGTGCTCTATATCATCAAGCAGGTGGATTTCTCGAGATCAATGATCTTCATTTTCTACTGCATCAATATAGCAGCAGAGGTACTTGTAAGGAACGTCATCAGATACAGTTTACGGAATATCCGCAAGAAGGGCTTCAATCTGAAGCACATACTCCTCGTCGGATACAGCAGGGCTGCGGAGGAATACATAGACAGGATCAGGGCGAATCCACAGTGGGGATATGTCGTCAGGGGAATCCTGGATGACAATGTGGAGCGAGGCACCATATATAAAGGGATCAAGGTTCTTGGACGCATAGACAATCTGTTTGTCATCCTGCCGGAGAACAAACTGGACGAAATTGCGATTACCCTGAGCATCAACGAATATGCAAAACTTGAACATATCGTAAGCCTATGCGAAAAATCAGGCGTGCATACAAAATTCATTCCCGATTACAACAACATCATTCCTACAAAGCCATATACAGAAGATCTTCTGGGTCTTCCGGTCATTAATATCAGAAGGGTTCCGCTGACAAATACCCTGAACATGATTTCAAAAAGGATGGTCGATATCGTCGGTGCGGCAGCGGCAATCATCCTGTTTTCGCCTGTTATGCTCGTGACGGCAATCATTATAAGGCTCACATCGAAAGGCCCTTTGATTTATGCACAGGAAAGGGTCGGGCTTCATAACAAGACCTTCCGGATGTACAAATTCCGTTCCATGGAGGTTCAGGCACCGAAGGAAGAACAGAGCGCCTGGACTGTAAAGAACGATCCGAGGGTCACCGGAATCGGAAAATTCATAAGGAAGACGAGCATCGACGAATTCCCGCAGTTCTTCAACGTCCTGATGGGTGACATGAGCCTTGTGGGACCAAGACCCGAGAGGCCTTTCTTCGTCGAAAAATTCCGCGAAGAGATTCCAAGATACATGGTAAAACACCAGGTAAGGCCGGGGCTTACGGGCTGGGCGCAGGTGAATGGATACAGGGGAGATACCTCCATAAGAAAAAGGATAGATCATGATCTATATTATATAGAGAACTGGACAATGGGTTTTGATATTAAAATTCTGTTTTTAACAGTATTTAAGGGGTTTGTAAACAAGAACGCTTATTAGTGTCGGATAGAGAGGTTAGAAAATGTCGGTTGAAGAAAAACAGATGAAAAAGAGAAATAAAAATAGCAGGGCAGCAAAAAGAAGAAGACGCAGGAGGATCATCCTGGGCGTTGAATTGTTTTTGATCCTGATCCTGGCAGGTGTCCTTTATGGATATACGAAATATGGCATGATGCAGAAGGAAGAGATTCCGGAAGAAGATGTCATCGTCAACGAAATCGATGATGAGACGACGGTCGAAAAAGAAGGATACAGGAATATCGCACTATTTGGAGTGGATTCAAGGACAGCAGGTTCCCTGGGTGAAGGAAACCACAGCGACTGTATCATCGTTGCCAGCATCAACAACAAGACAGGGGATATCAAGCTTGTCTCAGTATACAGGGACACTTATCTGAACCAGTCGACGGACAGCTACAACAAGGCGACACAGGCTTATTTCTCAGGAGGACCGAAGCAGTCCATCAATATGCTCAACATGAACCTCGATCTGGATATCAAGGATTATGTTTCGGTGGATTTCGCAGCTCTGGTTGATGTAATTGACCTGTTAGGCGGAATCGAAATCGATATACAGACCGCTGATGAAGTTGTTCATCTTAATAACTATGCAATCGAGACATCAAAAGTAACGGGAGTCAAGACTACAAAGGTCAAAAAGCCAGGGCTTCAGGTTCTTGACGGGGTACAGGCTACTTCCTATGCAAGGATCAGGTATACGGCAGGTGACGACTTCAGAAGAACAGAGCGCCAGAGAGAGGTAATCGAGAAGATTATCGAAAAGGCGAAAACGGCAAATGTCGTTACCCTGAACAAAGTAATTAATGAAGTATTCCCACAGGTATCAACAAGCCTTTCTATAAAAGAGCTTATCGCACTTGTGCCGAATGCTGCAAAATACAGCATCAGTGAGACTGCCGGATTCCCGTTCGATAAGACGACAGGTACCGTAGGAAAGAGAGGCAGCTGTGTAATCGCCCAGGGCCTCGAGCAGAATGTCGTTCAGCTCCATGAATTCCTGTTCGGAGAAAAGGACTATCAGCCATCTGCAACCGTGACGCAGATCAATAATAAAATCATTAAGGATACCGGAGTCAAAGCGCTGATAAAAGAAGAGACAGAAGAAGAGACAGACGAAGAAACAGATGACAGCGGAGATTCGAAGTCTACAACGGGTTCTAGTACCAAGACCAGCACAAGCAAGAATTAAAGTAATAGATCAGGTAAAAAGGAGATTTCTGCATTGGAAAATTCAGAGTCTCTTTTTTGCTGTCTCCTGCCATTTTGCAAGGCGGAGTGGAGCAGAACGGGGGCAAAAAGCCGTCCGGGCATCAAAGAGAGCAGCTTCGGAAAGGAAGATAGTATGGAAAAAACATTTACAGTCGACTTAATAGTGCCTGCATATAAGCCAGGCAGGGAACTGGACCTCCTTCTTGAAAAAATCCAGGAACAGACCCACAAGGTCCGCAAGATCATCCTGGTCAATACGGAGAAGGCATATCTGGACGAAAACCGGTATAAGGATATCAAAAACCTTCAGATACATCATATAAAGAAGTCAGAGTTCGATCATGGAAGGACAAGGGATTTCGGGGCAAAGCTTTCAGATGCTGACATACTCGTATTCATGACCCAGGACGCAGTACCCAAAAACGAAAGGCTTATCGAGAATCTGCTCAGGCCCTTTGCGAATCCTGAGATCGGAGCGGCTTATGCAAGGCAGCTCCCAGCGGACGACTGCAGGGAGGTGGAGAAATTCACCAGAGCGTTCAACTATCCAGCCCAGTCTTCGGTCAAGTCCCTGAAAGATCTGGACAGGCTCGGGATCAAGACCTTTTTCTGCTCGAATGTCTGTGCCGCCTACAGGAGGGACTTATATGAGAGCCTCGGGGGATTCGTGAAGAAAACCATATTCAATGAAGATATGATTTTTGCCGGAAACATTATAAAATCCGGGAAGAGCATTGCCTATGCGGCAGATGCAGAGGTTGTCCATTCCCACAACTACGGGAATATGGAGCAGCTGAGGAGAAATTTTGATCTGGCCGTCTCCCAGGAAGATCATCCTGAGGTTTTTGCAGGGGTGAAATCAGAGAGCGAGGGGATTAAGCTCGTAAAGAAAAGTGCAGCACATCTGGTCAGGATCGGAAAGCCATGGCTCATTCCGGATCTCATCATAAAAAGCGGATTCAAATTCATTGGCTACAAGCTGGGAAGAAAATACCGCTCCCTTCCCCAGTGGCTCATAAACAGGCTGACAATGAACCGTGCATACTGGCTTTAACGGCATCTGCGCCGTTGTTCGAATGTGAATAGAAGTTCAAAGTTTTTTAATCAATTAAACACAAATTGAACACAAACTCTTGTTAAACTTATAATCAGTTAAAAGATAAGCAGCCCGGATATGCAAGCCTTCATTTGGCAGGGCAAGTTTGAAAGGAGAATCATTTATGTTTGATGAATTTGAAAATAAGAAAAACCAGAATAACGAGGAACCAGATAGAGAAATGAAAGATAGCACATTGCCGGAGGGCGACGTGCTGTATGGTGAAGTAACGGACAATGCAGCACCAGGTCAGGCAGTAACGGACAATGCGGTAATTGATAACGAAGTCCCGGTTACAAAAGCGGCTGATCATGAACCAGGCACTAAATCAGGCGGTGAAAGCAGCCAGGGCAGCATGCCGATGAGCGATTCCTTCAATTATGGAACAGTCGAGGGAAGCAGCTACAGGTACAGCAATGTAACCGGGGAAAACAGAATCAACGATACGGGCAGCAATACGGGCAGCAATACGGGTGACAGCACCCGGAAAGTTTCCGGCAGCAGCACCCAGGCATCCTCAGAAAGCAGCAGGGAAAATGTGTATGCTGCATATAATTTTACGGAGGATGGGAATTCGGGATATGCAGGTAACACCGGAAATAATGGAAATAATGGAAATAATGGTGGAAAAAAGGAAAAGACGAAAAAAATAAAAACCCATAAAAGCGACAGCTTTGGAAGACGGATCGCCATGACTGCGGCAATAGCGCTAGTGTTCGGATCCATTTCAGGAGCGGCTTTCCAGGGTGTGAATATGATTGCAGGATCGTTGCAGAAAGACAGCAGTGCCCAGCAGATTGCACAGACAACGCTTGACTCTGCTGCAGATGCCGGCGATATCATTGCGGCAAACACGACCCAGACAACAACTACGGTCAGTGATGTTTCGAGCGTCGTAGAAGCGGTGATGCCGTCCGTCGTCTCGATTATAAACAAAGCTACTGTTTCGCAGCAGAACATGTTTGGTCAGTCCATGGAATATGAAAGCGAAGGAAGCGGATCCGGCATCATAATCGGTCAGAATGATACGGAAATGCTCATCGTAACAAACAACCACGTTATTGATAATGCCAATTCCATTACAGTGACCTTCATAGACGAGCAGACCTATGATGCCCAGGTGAAGGGAACTGATGCCAATATGGATCTTGCTGTGATAGCAGTTCCGCTCAGTGACCTGACAGAAGATACCATGAGCCAGATCAAGATAGCAGTGCTGGGTGATTCAGATGCCCTTACAGTGGGCGAACCGGCAATTGCAATCGGAAATGCATTGGGATACGGACAGTCGGTCACGACTGGAGTCATCAGCGCACTGAACCGGGAAGTCACGGTCGACAACATTACCAACGAACTGATCCAGACAGATGCGGCAATCAATCCGGGCAACAGCGGCGGAGCCCTCCTGAACATAAAGGGTGAGGTCATCGGAATAAACGCAGTGAAATTCGCATCAAGCGACGTTGAAGGCATGGGCTATGCAATACCGGTTTCATCGGCAACCCCTATCATCAACGAGCTTATGAACAAAAAAACCAGGGTAAAAGTAGATGAAGCGGAAAAAGGATATCTTGGAATCCAGGGCGTTGACGTCACATCAGAAGTGGCAAAAACCTACAGCATGCCAATGGGCGTATATGTTGCGGCAGTTGTCGAAGGCACAGCGGCAGATGATGCGGGTCTTGTAAAGGGAGATATCATCACTGCCTTTGATGGAAACAGCATTACCTCAATGGAAGGCCTCCAGGGTATTCTGGAATACTATGCGGCAGGGACGACAGTCGACCTGACAGTGGAGAGAGCATCAAATGGCGGCTACGAAAAAGAGACAGTTTCAGTCACTTTGGGAGAGCGGACTGCTCAATAGGCAGAAGCCAGGAACCAATTAAGAAGCAGATAAAAAAATAATAAATCAGGCGACAAAGCTTAACAGCCAGTACCGGGAGCATAATCCGCAGGAACTGGCTGTTTTTGATTTATAGGACTAGCATGTCAAAAGTCCTCTTACAATGTTCGCTTTCGTTAATTTTCACATTCGCCATCTGTCGCACAGTGATGCAAAACATGATTCAATGAGCAGCTTTAGATCAAAGTGGTTTCGCCGCTTCAGCTCCACCCACCTAAAACTTGAAGGCGAAGACATTTTGCAGTGCGGAGGGCTGATTGACGATAGTCAATCAAATACCACAAGCCCGACTGCACATCTCCCAGAGGGTTTTCATATCATAGGACGAACTTTCCTATGATATGAAGACGTTGGTACTTGGCCGCGTACTTTGCGGCCTTACGTACCACTACGTCTTCATCTAAGCGAGAGCGCGCTGCGAATGAACATGTTTTGCATCACGTCCTCATTCACGAAACTTAGGCAAATTGACGTTTTTCTGTCAGCATCCAGGCGTCTAAAACATTGCTTGAATGATAAAAATAATTAAGATATAATGAAGTCAGAAGTGGCAGAGAGAGGAGAATAAATATGTCGCAGCAGAATGATGGCTTTCAAACAACGGATGAAAAGGAAACCGATCTTCCTGATAAAAGCATAGACAATATTCCGGATGCTGAAGATAATCAGGAAAACCAGGCCGGAACAAATGCGGATGATGATCCAAAAAACGAACCCACAAAGGACTCTGTTCCAGACGGATCCCATAAACATGTCCATGAAAAAAAGGACGGACATGAGGATGAATATGAGCAGATCTGCTATATCTGCAGGCGCCCTGAAAGCAAGACGGGAAGAATGATAAAAATTCCGAACAGCATTACAATCTGCGTGGACTGTATGCAAAAGGCTTTCGATACAATGGACAGCGTCGGAATGGATTATGACAGCATCCTGAAAAATTCGGAATTTCCGGGGCTAGGAAACATAAACATGGTGGACCTGTCAAATCTGCAGGAGAGCGTACCGCAGAGGCAGAAACTGAAAAAGAAGAAAGAAGAAAATCCAAAGCCGGTCGTCGACATCAAGAAAATCCCATCGCCTCACAAGCTGAAAGCCCAGCTTGACGATTATGTCATCGGGCAGGAGCGTGCAAAGAAAGTCATTTCGGTGGCTGTCTACAACCACTATAAAAGGGTTGCAACGAATACCATGGATGAGATTGAGATCGAGAAGTCGAACATGCTTATGATAGGCCCTACGGGCAGCGGCAAGACTTATCTTGTAAAGACCCTGGCAAGACTTCTGGATGTGCCGCTGGCCATGGCTGATGCGACGTCCCTTACGGAAGCCGGATATATAGGCGATGATATCGAAAGCGTGCTTTCGAAGCTGCTGGCTGCCGCAGACAATGATGTACAGCGTGCGGAGTCAGGAATCGTCCTGATCGATGAGATAGACAAGATAGCAAAAAAGAAGAATACGACACAGAGGGATGTCAGCGGAGAGTCGGTACAGCAGGGGCTGCTGAAGATGCTGGAGGGCGGAGAAATTGAAGTGCCTGTCGGAGCCAACAGCAAGAATGCAATGGTTCCCCTGGTCACAATGAATACGAAGAACATTCTGTTCATCTGCAGCGGTGCATTTCCGGATTTGGAGGAAATCATCAGGGAGCGGCTCAATAAGCAGTCGTCCATGGGATTTGTGGCAGATCTGAAGGACAAGTATGATGATGATGTAAACATCCTTCAGAAAGTGACCCTTGAGGATCTGAGGAGTTTCGGCATGATTCCGGAATTCATAGGGCGTCTTCCCATCGTCTATACGTTGGAAAGCCTGAATAAGGATATGCTCGTAAGGATACTGAAGGAGCCTAAAAATGCCATCCTGAAGCAGTACCAGAAACTTCTGGCGCTGGATGAGGTGAAACTGGAATTCGATGAAGGAGCGCTGGAGGCCATTGCCGAGAAGGCACTTGAAAAGAAGACCGGCGCCAGGGCATTAAGGGCTATCATAGAAGATTTCATGATGGACATCATGTATGAGATTCCAAAGGATGAGAATATCGGAAAAGTGACTATTACAAGGGACTATATTGAAAAGCGCGGCGGCCCGCTTATTGACATGAGGGGATACCTTCAGCTGGAAGGCAGGGTTTAACACCGGTGCCGGGAAAAAAAATACCTTTTGCCCCGATATCGTAATATAAAACAAAATGCGAAGGGAATGGTGGACATGATTTTTTACGTAATGGTTGCAGCAGGGGCTTTTGTACTGGATTACAAGATCAAGAACTATATTGAAAAGAACAAGGAATACAATGATCCGGAAGAGATTATGGGTGGAAACATCATTATCCGTAAAATTTATAACAGGGGTGCCATTATGAATTTCATGGATCACAAACAGAGGCTGGTTTCCAAGGTTTCCGTAATGCTTACCCTTGCGCTGTCAGTGTGCTATGTCTGGGTGCTTTTGAAAAAAGGGTGGGGCGGTCTGAAATTTGCCCTGAGCCTTGTTCTCGGAGGTGCAATCAGCAACACTTACGACAGGGTAATGCATAATTATGTCGTTGACTATTTCAGCTTCAACACAAAAATTCAGGGTCTGAAGAAAATAGTATTTAATATTTCAGATATGTTCATCTTTCTCGGGGCAGCAATAGCTGTTGTCTGGAGCTGGTTTGCGGAGGAGTAAGAGGGGACGTGATGCAAAACATGTTCATTCGCAGCGCGCTCTCGCTTAGATGAAGACGTAGTGGTACGTAAGGCCGCAAAGTACGCGGCCTAAGTACCAACGTCTTCATAAAGCTGCTCATTGAATCATGTTTTGCATCACTGTGTGATAGATGGCGGATGTGCAAATTGACGAAGCGAACGTTACGAAGGGACTTTTGACAGGTTAATCATGAGAGAATTAAAAAAAGCAATGGAATGTATGCGAAGCATACATTCCATTGCTTTTTTAACTAAGTCTATAAAGAATTAAGCGAAGCGGACGATACTAGCAATCTGCTTTGCATCTCTTCCTTAAAACTTGACCGGCTGAGCCGGACAGGATTTAATTAGAGTTTACAAACGTTAGTTGCCTGTGGTCCTCTGTTACCCTGTTCGATGTCGAAGCTTACTGCCTGACCTTCTTCAAGAGTTTTGAATCCGTCTGTCTGGATAGCTGAGAAATGTACGAATACATCTTCTCCGTTTTCTGCAGAAATAAATCCAAATCCTTTTTCGCTGTTAAACCATTTAACTGTACCTTTGTTCATTGTGGTACCTCCTTAAAAAAATAATATATTGTGCATAAAAAATTTCACATATTTTTACAAATCATATTTTAGAAAACATATAATCTCTAAAAATATGTGAAAATATTAATACTTGATTATAATAGCATGCAGGTTAGGAATTGTCAATACTTTTAGTAAAACTTAAACTATTATGGTGCCTTAGATATATACAAATATAGTGAAAATGCCCTTTTTAAGGGCTTCAGGACCTTGAAATTTTTTCTTTTTTTAACTGTATCGAAAGAATATTCAGCTAAAATAATTGTTGTGGCAATATTTTTGGCAAAATAGTATAATGCAGATATAAGGGGAGTTTTTGACTATCCCGGTAGATGTACGTGTTATTGTTTATGTGTTAACTGACGCAAAGTGTTACTGTTCACTCAGCGAACAGTAACACTTATGCAGCCCCGTGACGGGCTCGATCAGAGAGTCTGCATTTGTATAGTCAACGTGGCAGAGATGCAAAGGGAAGGTGGATAACATGAGAAAAAAATTACTGGCTTTAGTACTTATCCTGATACTGACTACGGTTCCTGGATGCACCCAAAATGGAAGTGACGGAGAAGAGACAGGCGAGGAAACTGGCGAAGAGACCGGAGAAGAAACAGGAGAGGAAACTGGCGAAGAGACCGGAGAAGAAACAGGAGAAGAGACCGGCGAAGAGACCGGAGAAGAAACAGGAGAAGAGACCGGCGAAGAGACCGGAGAAGAAACAGGAGAGGAAACCGAAGAGGAGACTGAAGAGGAGGGATATGTCCTTGCCGACTACTATCCATTCCTTGACAACACAGTCTATACCTATCAAGGCGATGGAAATGAATATGCTTCCTTTATCATGAACATTGATGCATATAAGGAAAACCGGATACAGACCAGGACCAACAACGGCGGAACGGAAATGGTAAGGGTCATAGAGGTAAAGAATGGGAAAATAACCAGAATTTTTTCGCGTCCGGAATGCTACTACAGAGAAAATTTCCTGACGAAAGCCGCGGAAGAGGCGGATGTACTGCTTATGGAACCATTGGAAAAAGGCACCGAATGGACGACGCCTGACGGATACAGACGTTACATTTCGGCTGTGGATGTCGAAGTAGAGACGCCTGCAGGCACGTTCAGGGCGGTGGAAGTAACGACGGAAAGTTCAGGGGATATAAATAAGGATTATTATGCGCCGGAGGTCGGCCTGGTCAAGACGATATGGGAATCGAAGGAAGGGTACACGGTATCTTCCACCCTCAGCTCGATGACCAGAAATCAGCCTCTTGTTCAGCATATCAGATTCTTCTACCCCGATAATAACGTGGAGAAGCTTTATTTCGTCGACAGAAACATATCTTTTGATACAAACGATATCACAAGGATTGTACTGCAGGAGGCCTTCAAGGAACTCCCCTCAGGAAAGGTTGCCAGGGTCCTTTCTGATAACGTGAAAATAAACTGGCTCTATCTGAACAAGGATGGAATGGTGTATGTGGACTTTTCAGAGGAACTTGTCAGGGATATGAATGCAGGAGCCGGATATGAATCCCTCATCCTTGCAAGCATAACCAATACACTTGGAAACTACTACGGCGTGGAGAGGGTGTATCTGACGGTGGCAGGTAAACCATATGCATCGGGACATATCGAGATGGGACGATGGGATTATTTTAAAGTCAATACGGACAATGCTTTACCGCTTCAATAAAATATAATCAGAAAACAAGAGAAGAGATGCTCTTGTCTGGTAGCGGGTAGGAAGCTGCTTCCTATCCGCTATTTGACATCATGGAGGGAGAAGTATATGGCAGATGCAGTTGAAATCAGGGGACTGACAAAATATTATGGGAAATCAAGAGGGATAATCGATGTATCCTTCAATATCGAGGAAGGGGAAATATTCGGCTTCATCGGTCCAAACGGCGCAGGAAAGTCAACCACGATCAGGGTAATGCTGGCACTCCTTTATCCCGATTCCGGATCGGCCAAGATATTCGGCCTTGACTGCATGAAACAGTCAAGGGAAATCGCGAAGCGGGTAGGATACCTGCCTAGCGAGGTTTTTTATTATGAAGGGATGAAAGTCAGGGAACTTCTGAACTATTCGGCAAGCTTCTACAAAAAGGACTGCAGCAAAAGGATCAAAGACCTGTCGGACAGGATGAACCTGGATCTGAACAAGAAAATAGACGAGCTGTCCTTTGGCAACAAGAAAAAGGTGGGAATCGTGCAGGGGCTTCTCCATTCGCCGGACCTTATCATTCTGGATGAACCTACATCAGGGCTTGATCCGCTGATGCAGCAGACTTTTTTCGAACTGATTAGGGAGGAGAATAAAAGGGGGGCAGCGGTCCTCATGTCTTCCCATATCCTGGGAGAGGTTCAGCGTCTCTGCGACAGGGTTGCAATCATTAAGGAGGGGCGGATCATCAAGGTTGAAAAGATTTCTACCCTGAAGGAAAACAGCGTCAGACGTTTTAAATTTGAAGTCGAGAGCAGCATACCTGAAGATTATTTTGCAATGGAGGGCGTGGATGGACTGAAGGTCGCAGGAAACGTGCACAGCTTCATATACAGGGGAGATGTCAACAGGATCATTAAAAAACTTTCTGCTGTTGAACTTGTGAATTTGTGGGCTGAGGAACCGGACCTTGAGGAAATCTTCCTGCATTACTACTCGGAAGGGGTGTGATGCCATGAATATTTACAGACACGAAATCAGGGTGAATCTTCTGACATCGTTTTTGTGGATCTGCGCCATATGCGGCATTTCCATGATACTGATGCTCTTCTACCCGATGATAAAAGCGGACATGGACGAATACCTTGTTTTTCTGGACAACTTTCCCCCTGCTGTAAAGGCCTTGATGGGGATCGTGACGGAGAATTTCAGCAGCCCATTGGGCTATTATGGATTTGCGTTTACCTATACCCTGCTTTTTGGAGCAATTCAGGCAATGAATCTGGGGGTAGGGATTCTTTCCAAGGAAGAGCGCGAAAAAACGGCTGATTTTCTGATGACGAAGCCTGTTACCAGGCTGGAAATACTGACTGCAAAACTGGCGGCATCCTTCACCATACTTGCCGTAACGAATGCATGCTACGTACCGCTCATGTACCTGATGCTGACCGGATATGCGGACGGGGAATTTGAAACAAAGACGTTCCTGCTGATCAGCTTTTCCCTCTTTTTCAGTCAGGCTGTCTTTTTCTTCATAGGGCTGGCGGTCTCGACAGTCTTGAAGAAGGTGCGGGCTGTTCTGCCGGTATCACTTGGGATGGTGTTTATGTTTTTTGCGATTTCTGCATTTGCTGTGACATCCAAGGATGACAGGCTGCGTTTTGTCACGCCATTCCAGTATTTCAAGGCAGACTACATACTGGCGGAAAAGCATTATGAAATGGAATACGTGGTCATGGGAGTGGCCGTCATCATGGTCGGAATCGCCCTGAGCTATTTCAGATACAGCCGTAAGGACATACAGGCAGTCTGATTATCATGCATCATTTGTGACTATGAAGGACATGGTCCTGAATAGTAATTACGGGAGGGAACTTATGAACATCTATTTAAGAGAACTGAAAGCACATATGAAGCCGCTCATAATCTGGACTGCCAGCATGGCGCTTCTTATTATGGGCGGAATGGCCAAATACTCTGCTACGCTGGGCATTGAGGGGATGAATATGAACGACCTCATGAAGACAATGCCGAAATCGCTTCAGAATATTTTCGGAGTAGGGGTGTTCGACCTGTCGATTGCCCTTGAGTATTATGCGGTGCTTTACATGTATATCGTACTCGTGGCAGCAGTCCACGGGGTCATGCTTGGTGCTGGAATTATTGCAAAGGAGGAAAGGGACAGGACGGTAGAATATCTGATGGTGAAGCCGGTATCGCGGCAGAGCATAATCACGTCGAAACTTCTTGCGGCGTTGACGAATGTGGCAGTGTTCAATGGCTTCATATATGCTGCATCCTTTGCCATGATCGGGTATTATTCGGAAGGGCATCCATATGCAGCAGGCGTGCTTAAACTTTCCCTGGGTTGTTTCGCCCTTGAAATCTTCTTTCTGGCAATGGGAGCTTTTTTTGCAGCACTCATCAGCCGATCAAAACTGTCATCAGCCGTATCAACGGGGATTCTTCTTCTGACGTTCATGCTGGCTGTCATAATAGATATCAGCGGGAATTACGACTATCTGGGATATCTGTCTCCCTTCAAGTATTTCGATGCGGGGAAGATACTGAAGGGAGGGTATAATTATGCATACCCTGTCTTGGCAGCGCTGCTGACAGTTTCTTTTATAAGCGCAACTTATTATTTTTATAAGAGAAGAGATTTACGCATATAAAAGTATTATATTTGTATAATATGGTGAGAAATGATTGCATTAATCTTTGAGTTTATGTAAAATGTAAATAATTTATGTGACTTCGCAGAATGCGGTTCCCTAATAGTGCGTAACGACTACGGACCAGCAGGCCGGTCTGTGTACATTCTGGATTTTTATGCAGATGCAGTATAAAAATGCCTTGCAGGACAGCAATTCTGAACAGTTACTATAATTCACTTCATATGGATTCATGGCAAATATATTGGACAATTGGTAAGGAGGAAACAATGAAAAAAAGAGAAGATATCCATAAAGTATTGATTATTGGTTCGGGACCTATTATTATCGGACAAGCATGCGAATTTGACTATTCCGGCACGCAGGCATGCAAGGCGCTGAGAAAACTGGGTTATGAAATCGTTCTTGTAAATTCAAATCCAGCGACAATCATGACAGATCCAGAAACTGCTGACGTAACATATATTGAGCCGCTTAATGTTGACAGGCTCACGCAGATTATTGAAAAGGAAAGACCGGATGCCCTTCTTCCGAATCTTGGAGGCCAGTCTGGACTCAACCTGTGCTCAGAGCTTGACAAGGCAGGTGTCCTGAAAAAGTATCATGTCCAGGTCATCGGTGTCCAGGTGGATGCCATCGAAAGAGGCGAGGACAGGATCGAATTCAAGAAGGAAATGGATAAACTTGGAATCGAGATGGCAAAAAGCGAAGTTGCCTACACGGTGGAAGAAGCTGTTGCAATTGCGGAAAACCTCGGATATCCTGTCGTAATCCGTCCGGCATATACCATGGGCGGCCAGGGCGGCGGACTCGTCTATAATGTAGATGAACTGAAAGTGATCGTATCACGCGGGCTCCAGGCCAGTCTCGTAGGCCAGGTACTGGTAGAAGAATCGATAATCGGATGGGAAGAGCTTGAGCTTGAAGTTGTCAGGGATTCCCAGGGAAATATGATTACGGTATGCTTTATCGAAAATATCGATCCGATGGGCGTGCACACAGGAGATTCCTTCTGCTCGGCGCCAATGCTTACTATTTCACAGGAAGTGCAGGACCGTCTCCAGGAACAGGCTTATAAAATCGTAGAGGCAATCCAGGTAATCGGAGGAACGAACGTACAGTTCGCTCACGATCCTGTAAGCGACAGAATCGTGGTTATTGAAATCAATCCAAGAACTTCACGATCTTCGGCACTTGCGTCAAAAGCTACGGGATTCCCGATAGCGCTGATTTCGGCGATGCTGGCAGCCGGACTTGATCTGAGCGATATACCATGTGGAAAATATGGAACATTGGATAAATATAAACCGGGCGGAGACTACATCGTAATCAAGTTTGCACGCTGGGCATTTGAAAAATTCAAAGGCGCAGAGGACAAACTGGGAACACAGATGCGTGCAGTAGGCGAAGTCATGAGCATTGGAAAGACCTACAAGGAAGCATTCCAGAAAGCGATCAGAAGCCTTGAGACAGGACGCTATGGATTAGGACATGCAAAAGATTTCCATAAGAAGACGAAGCTGGAGCTTCTGGAAATGCTCCATGTGCCTACAAGCGAAAGGCAGTTCATCATTTATGAGGCCTTACGAAAAGGCGCTACAGTTGAAGAAATCTTCAAGCTTACAAAAATCAAGCATTATTTCCTTGAGCAGATGAAGGAATTGGTTGAAGAAGAGGAAGCATTAAATGCGTACAGAGGAACCACTCCGCCTGTGGAAGTTTTGCGTAAAGCAAAATCAGACGGATTTTCGGATAAATACCTGAGTCAGGTTCTCGATGTTTCTGAAACCCAGATCAGGGAAGACAGGACAAAAGCGGGAATCGTTGAAGCATGGGAAGGTGTCCATGTCAGCGGAACGGAAGATTCCGCCTACTACTATTCGACCTATAATGCAGAGGATAAAAGCGTAGCTCATACAGACAGGCCTAAAATCATGATCCTTGGCGGAGGTCCGAACAGAATCGGCCAGGGTATCGAATTCGACTACTGCTGCGTACATGCTGCATTTGCATTAAAAGAGATGGGATTCGAAACAATCATCGTAAACTGCAATCCGGAAACAGTGTCAACAGATTATGATACTTCAGACAAGCTGTATTTTGAGCCTCTGACCCTTGAGGACGTGCTGAGTATACACGAGAAAGAAAAGCCGCTGGGCGTGATCGCACAGTTTGGCGGACAGACACCTCTCAATCTGGCAGCAGACCTGAAGAAATTCGGCGTAAACATACTTGGAACATCTCCGGAAACCATCGATCTTGCAGAAGACAGGGATCAGTTCAGGGAAATCATGAACCGTCTTGGCATACCGATGCCGGAATCAGGCATGGCAGTCAATGTCGAAGAAGCTCTTGAGATTGCCAGAAAAATCGGATATCCGGTAATGGTAAGGCCATCCTACGTTCTTGGAGGAAGGGGAATGGAAATCGTCCATGACGATGCAAGCCTTGAAATCTATATGAAGGCGGCAGTAGGAGTTACGCCGGACAGGCCGATCCTCATCGACAGGTTCCTGCACAACGCCCTGGAATGCGAGGCTGATGCAATCAGCGATGGAGCAAATGCGTTTGTTCCGGCAGTCATGGAACATATCGAACTTGCCGGCGTGCATTCGGGAGACTCGGCATGTGTTCTTCCTTCCAAAAACATTTCAGACAAAAATCTTGCATTAATAAAGAAATATACCAGGAAGATTGCAAAGGAAATGGACGTGCGCGGCCTCATGAACATGCAGTATGCAATCGAAGACGACAAGGTATATGTTCTTGAAGCCAATCCGAGAGCATCCAGGACAGTGCCTCTGGTTTCCAAAGTCTGCGATATCAATATGGTAAAGCTTGCAACACAGATCATCACTAGCGAATTCACAGAAATGGATTCTCCTGTACCTGCTCTGAAGGAAAAGATATTCACCCACTGCGGAGTAAAAGAGGCAGTATTCCCATTCAATATGTTCCAGGAAGTAGATCCGCTTTTGGGACCGGAAATGCGTTCGACCGGAGAGGTGTTGGGAATTGCCCAGACTTTCGGCGAAGCATTCTATAAAGCGCAGGAAGCGACACAGACAAAACTGCCCCTTGAAGGAACAGTGCTGATCAGCGTTAACGACAGGGACAAGGCAGAAGTAGTCGAAGTTGCAAAAGGCTTCCATGACTGTGGATTTAAGATCATGGCGACAGGACGCACCTGCGACATCATTACGGAAAGCGGAATTCCAGCGGAAAAAATCCAGAAGATAAATCAGGGGCGCCCTGATATCATGGATGCAATCGCAAATGACAGGATTGATGTCATTATCAATACCCCGAACGATAAAAAGGGAGCTTCGGATGACAGCTACATAAGAAAGGCTGCCATTAAGAACCGGATTGCCTATGTGACGACCATGGCGGCTGCAAAAGCTACCATCAATGGAATCAGCGAAGTCAGGAACCAGGGTGTTTTAGGTGTTAAATCATTACAGGATTTCCATAAGGAAATCAGGGAAGTATAGTGGCTTAAGGCATACAGGCTGAGAAATGGGACATAAAGTATAAAAGATGAACCGGCAGTTCCTGAGAGGGCACTGCCGGTTTTTAAGCGCCTCTTTTAAGTGGATTATTTGCCCAAAAACAAATCACTGCGTTAAAAGGGCACAAGATTAAATTAATAAAGAAAAATCAAAAAAAGAAAGAAAAATTTCAACAAAGATGATATAATGGGGAGTAAATGAGCAATAATATCCGTCTCGCAGCATCAGGGAGCCTTAGGAGATTGAGGAGAAAAGCAAAAGCGTAATGGATTTGAGAAAGGATGGAATTTAAAAGAATGTCAGAAAAAATAATTATGCTGGGGAATGAAGCCATTGCCCGCGGAGCCTATGAAGCAGGTGTCAAAGTGTCAGCTGCTTATCCTGGAACACCAAGTACCGAAATCAGTGAAAACATCATCAAATATAAAGATGCCATATATGCAGAATGGTCACCAAATGAGAAGGTTGCAATGGAAGTGGCAATCGGAGCTTCCATAAGCGGCGTGCGTGCCATGGCATCCATGAAGCATGTCGGCGTCAACGTTGCGGCAGATCCGCTCTTTACGGTTTCCTATATGGGAGTAAACGGCGGACTCGTGCTGGTGGCAGCAGACGATCCAGGCCTTTACAGTTCCCAGAACGAACAGGATACCAGATGTGTTGCAAGGGCAGCGCAGCTTCCTGTTTTAGAGCCTTCGGACAGCAGCGAAGCAAAGGAATTCACGAAATTCGCTTTTGAAATGAGTGAAAAATACGACACGCCTGTAATTGTCAGAACTACGACAAGACTTGCACATTCACAGAGCATGGTTGAACTTTTCGATAGGACTGAGATCGAAGATAAGCCATACGTAAGGAATGCTGCAAAAAATGTCATGATGCCTGGAAATGCAAAACTCAGACATATCGAAGTGGAAAAAAGGACAAACGCAATGATAAAAGACGGTTCTGATTTCCCAATCAACAGGGTTGAGCTGAAAGATACCAAAATCGGCGTCATTACAAGCGGTATCCCGTATCTCTATGTGAAGGAAGCCCTTCCGGACGCTTCCGTACTTAAATTGGGTATTGTAAATCCTCTTCCAAGAAAATTAATCGAAGACTTCGCTTCAAAAGTGGATGAATTATACATCGTTGAAGAACTGGATCCTGTTATCGAAGAGCAGGTCAAATCCTGGGGAATCAAGGCGACAGGCAAGGAAATCCTCACGGTTCAGGGCGAATACAGCGCAAACATGCTCCGCAAGGCAATCTTGAAAGAAGAACTGGAAATTAAACCTGCAGCTCAGGTGCCGGCAAGACCTCCTATCCTTTGTCCAGGATGCCCTCACAGAAGCACCTATGCAGTACTGAATAAGCTGAAGATCCATGGAGCCGGAGACATCGGATGTTACACACTTGGTGCTGTTGCACCGCTGAGCGTCGTTGACACTACTGTATGTATGGGTTCGGGTATCAGCACCCTTCACGGGATGGAAAAAGCCAGAGGAAAAGACTTCATCAAGAACTGGGTAGCCCTGATCGGCGATTCCACATTCATGCATACCGGCGTAAACTCACTTATGAACATGGTCTACAACCAGGCAACAGGAACAGTCCTGATTCTTGACAATTCCATAACAGCCATGACAGGCCACCAGGACAGCCCTGCAACAGGGAAAAGCCTTATGGGCGACACTGTTACGCAGATCGATATCGAGGCGCTCTGCCGCGGAATCGGCGTGAAAAACATAACGACGGTAGATGCATTTGATCTTGCAGCGTTAGAAAAATCGGTAAAAGAAGAGAATGCGAAAGATGAAGTTTCCGTAATCATCGTAAAAGCGCCATGCGCCCTTCTTGACAAGAGCAGAAAACCTGTGTACGTGGAAATTTCTGATAAGTGCAAGAAATGCGGCATGTGCCTGAAACCTGGATGCCCTGCAATAACAAAGAATCCTGATGGAACAATCCATATAAACGATACGATGTGCGCAGGCTGCGGTTTATGTGCAAGTCTTTGTAAATTTGGAGCAATTGAGAAAGCAGGTGCAAAATAATGTCAGCAAAAAATATTATGATCGTAGGTGTAGGCGGCCAGGGTACACTTCTTACAAGCAGGATTTTAGGGGGCCTGGCAATAGATTCAGGATATGACGTGAAATTATCAGAGGTTCATGGAATGGCACAGCGCGGAGGAAGCGTTGTCACTTTCGTTCGCTACGGCGAAGAGGTTTCAGAACCTATCGTAGAAGAAGGATGCGCTGACGTCATCATCGCATTTGAGCGTCTGGAAGCTTTGAGATACGCGAACTTCCTTAAAAAAGGAGGCGCCCTCATAATCAACGACCAGAGGATAGATCCGATGCCGGTCGTAATCGGGGCAGCAGAATATCCGGAAAACATCATTGAAAATTTAAGCAAAGAGTACAATGTGATTCCAGTAAATGCAATGGAAGAAGCCAAGAAATTAGGCAATTCAAAAGTATTCAACATCATCGTTTTAGGTGTTGCGGCTCAGCATATGAACTTTACAAAGGAACAGTGGTTTGACGTAATTGAAAAAACAGTTCCGCCAAAAACAGTTGAAATAAACAAAAAGGCTTTCGAAATCGGATATCATCTGTAAGAAGATGGAGTTCCGCCGATTTACTTTATAATTCCGGGGAGGACAAGGATCTATGATTTGGAATGAAACGAAAGAATGCATGAGCAGGGATGAAATCTATACGCTGCAGAGTGCCAGATTAGCAAAAATGGTTGACAGGGTTTACCACAATGTCCCATTCTACCGCAAAAAAATGCAGCAGATGGGAATAGAGCCGGGAGATATCAGGTGCGTGGAGGACGTGAACAAGCTTCCTTTCACGACAAAGGATGATCTACGTGAAAATTATCCATTTGGTCTGGTTGCCGTGCCGCAGTCGGAAGTGACAAGGGTACATGCTTCGTCAGGAACCACAGGCAAAGCAACTGTTGTTGCCTATACCAGGAAGGACATCGCGACCTGGTCCGAATGTGTTGCCAGGGTGCTTGCCATGACCGGCATGACAAGAGAAGACAGAATCCAGATCTCATACGGATATGGTCTGTTTACAGGCGGGCTTGGCGTACATTACGGTGCCGAACATCTTGGAGCTACGGTAATTCCCATGTCGTCAGGGAATACAAAGAAGCAGATTACCATGATGGAAGATTTTGGTGCAACAGTCCTTGCCTGCACACCTTCCTATGCCCTTCACCTTGCAGAGGCAATCGAAGAGGCAGGAATGCTGGACAGGATCAAACTGAAGACTGCAATCCTGGGGGCAGAACCGTGGACGGATAACATGAGAAGAGAGCTTGAAAAGAAGCTGAACATAAATGCATTTGACATCTATGGCTTAAGCGAGGTCATGGGACCTGGCGTTGCTGCAGACTGTCTGGAGCACAAGGGTCTTCACGTATATGAGGATTACTTCCTTCCCGAAATAATCAACCCTGAAACCTTCCAGCCTGTTGCTCCGGGAGAGGTAGGCGAGCTTGTATTCACTACCCTTACAAAGGAAGCACTTCCGCTTTTCAGATACCGCACGAAAGATCTTACAAGCATCACATATGACAAATGCAACTGCGGAAGGACGATGGCCCGTATTTCAAAATTCAAAGGCCGTTCAGACGATATGCTGATCATCCGTGGCGTAAACGTATTCCCTTCACAGATTGAAGCGGCACTTCTGGAAATGGGAGAAACCTCACCTCATTATATGATGGTAGTGGACAGGGAAGACAACCTGGATACCCTCGAAGTTCTGGTGGAAGTGGACGAATCCTATTTCTCAGATGAAATCAGGGAGCTTGAGAACCTGTCCAGAAGGATTTCAAAAGTGCTGAAAGAGGCTTTGGGCGTGGCAGTAAAAGTCAAGCTTGTTGAGCCGAAGACTCTTGAAAGAAGCGAAGGAAAGGCAAAACGCGTTATCGATAAGAGAACACTTTATTAATCCAGCAGGGAGGTATAGGTTATGATCGTAAAACAGTTATCAGTTTTTCTGGAAAACAAAGAAGGCAGGCTCTGTGATGCCATAGAGACCCTCAGCAGCAACGGTATCAACATCAGTGCTCTGAGTCTCGCTGATTCCACCGAATACGGGATGCTCCGCATGCTGGTTTCGGATCCGGAATCGGGGGTTAAGGTGCTGAAGGCAGCGGGAATTCCTGCAAAGCTTACTGATGTAATCTGTCTGAAGGCTGCACACAAGACAGGGGCCCTCAGCAGAATACTGAAGGCATTTATGGGAAAAGGAATTGCAATCGAATATATGTATGCATTTGCAGCAGGCGAAAATGCTTCTGTCGTTATGAAGACATCCGATACGGAAAAAGCGATAGAAGTCATTAAGGAAAGCGATATTGAAGCCTGGGAAGCAGAAACCATATATAATATCAATGCTTAGGCTCAGTTATAGCCGCAAAAAAAGCTGTCCGGATGGACAGCTTTTTTTGTAATCATATGTTTAAAACAATACTGCTTTATTCTTAATAAAAAATCGAAATTTATATTATAGAAAAAGGCACACTGAAAAACTAGCTGATTATAATTTTACTACGTTAGTAGCCTGTGGGCCTTTTGCTCCGTTTACAACTTCAAATTCAACTTCAGCGCCTTCTTCTAAGGATTTGAAGCCTTCCATTGAAAGACCTGAGTAATGAACGAAAACATCGTTGCCCTGTTCGTCAGAAATAAATCCGTAACCTTTTTGGTTGTTAAACCATTTAACTGTACCTTTGTTCATAATAATACCTCCAAATAAATTAAATAATTATACTCGGTGCAACCATTTGCGACCTAAAAAAAGGATACCATACTATGAATAGTCTGTCAAATGAAAATTAACAGTATTTAGTGAAATATTCTAAAAATTACATAAAAGCATAAAAAAAATTATGCATTTGTTGTATGCGGAGCTATGGGATCAGCAAAACCAAATGATATAACGCATAAACGGGTGCCTGTATTGGAAGGGTTTGTGGTAATGTCGTCGTGGGAAGGCTTCAGTTGCTTCTTCGAGTATTGTGATTTGATTTTATCCGTGATATGATAAGCAGAATGGTGACAATCTGGCGAACAATTCGTGGATAGAAAGAACGCAGAATTGAATTGATAGGAAAAGACAGGGTATTGTGAAATGATAAAGGAAAAAATGGACAGGTTAAAGGATATGCGGGGCGGGAACCTGATTCTGATTGCAATTTTCAGCAGTATTATTGTAGCAGTCATGATTACCGGGCTCGGAATGGCATATTATCAGACGAAAATCAGGGATATGGGTCTTGTGGATGAGCAGACTAATAAAAGCTATGCACAGCATTATGCCCTGATTGCCGGAGATGACGACGATTATTTCTGGGATTCAGTCTATAAGGGTGCCCTTGAAAAAGGCAAAAATCAGGACGTTTATGTGGAAAGATTCGGGGAAAATCTACCGCTGGATTATTCAGTCAGGGAACTTCTGAAAATGGCAATTGCTGCAAGGGTAGACGGCATTATTCTGAAGGCCGGCGACGACAGTGAGACAACAGCGCTCATCGATAAAGCGACAGATGCCGGGATACCGGTGGTAACGGTGCTTCAGGATGCTCCAAAGAGCAAAAGGCAGAGTTTTATTGGTGTAAACCATTACAGCTTCGGGAAAAAATACGGAAAACAGGTGCTTGATGCTGCGGATCAAAGCTTCAGCAAGGTGCTGGTCCTTCTCGATGAGGATGGCGCTGGAAAGAATCAGAATATCATTCTGTCAGGAATCCGCGAGGTCCTGGATGGTGCCAAAATCGCGACCGAAACCCTTGCAATTGACAGGCAGAGTGCATTCAGTTCAGAAGAGGCCATAAGAGAGGTCATTGTAGATACGGAAAATATGCCGGATGCAATCATTTGTCTGAATACGGTTGATACGGTTTGTGCATATCAGGCCCTGGTAGATCTGAATAAAGTGGGAGAAGTGGAAATTATCGGCTATTATGATTCAGACATTGTTCTGGAAGCAGTAAATAAAGGGATCATACATTCGACAATCGCTATAAACACGGAGCAGATGGGCTCTTATTGTGTAGAGGCTCTTGTTCAGTATAAGAAAACAGGAAATGTAAACAAAAATATTCTTGTGAATTCCCAACTCATAACCAGGGAGGAGGGACGCAGGTGAGTCTCAAATTGAAATCAGATTTTACAATCAGGACGAAGCTGGTTCTGATCTTTACGTTTGCCTCAGTAATCGTATTCGGGGTAAATCTTTATATGTATTCCAACATAAACAGCGATCTTAAGGTGATTGAAAATGTATATTTAAGCAACAGAAGTCTGAATGAACTCGGCGGCGTATTGGGAGAAGTGCAGGACAGCATGTATGAATACCTGAATACGAAAAGCTCTGCGGCGTTGGAGGAGTATTACCGCAGCGGCCAGGAGTTCAGCAGCTATCTGGATGACATGAATGGAGCGGCATCGGAGGATTATGCCAGCCTCATGGAAAAGAACATCAGAAATATGTCGCTGGAATATCTTGAGGAAGCTGAAACGGCGGTTACGGCAAAGCGGGGCAGGAATATTGAAAAATACAAGGAAAGTTATGAGAATGCAACAGATACGTATCAGTATATCAGCACTTATATCTATAGCCTGAATAATGAGCAGTTCAGAGACAATTCAAATAATTATGAGATTCTGTTAGTCTCTCTGAAATATCTGGAAATCATAACCACGGTAATTCTGTTCGTGATAACGGCATTGAATATCATACTGATCATGTTCTTTACAAACAGCATAACGACGCCTCTCAGGAGGCTTGCCAAAGCGGCTGATGAGGTCGCGGGGGGTAACCTGGATGTATTGCTTGCAGATACGCAGTATAACGACGAAGTGGGTGTCGTGTCAAAAGCATTCAATAAAATGACAGTGAGCATCAGGGATTATATCGCAAAGCTGAAGGAAAGCATGGAATCCGAGAGCCGGGCGAAGGAAAAAGAGCTTGTTATGGAAACCCATCTGAAGGATGCCCAGCTGAAATATCTTCAGGCCCAGATCAACCCCCACTTCCTTTTCAATACCCTGAATGCGGGCGTACAGCTGGCCATGATGGAAGAAGCCGAGAATACGGGGATCTTCATCGAAAAGATGGCTGAATTTTTCAGATATAACATCAAGAAGATCAGTGAAGATGCAAGCCTGAGGGAAGAAATCGAACTTGTGGAAAGCTATATCTATATTATGAATGTGCGTTTTTCAGGCGAAATCGATTTCAGGAAGGAAATAGATGAAAGCCTGCTTGAAGCCAGGATTCCGAGCATGGTACTCCAACCGATCGTTGAGAATGCTGTAAGTTATGGAATCAGGGGTATAGAATGGGCGGGGCTTATAACTCTTTCAGTATCCTCCACGGAAAGCGGAGTGCTTATTCGCATTCAGGACAACGGAAGGGGAATGACGGAAGAGACTATTGCGAAGGTAATGAATGGAGAGCTGAAAAAAGAGGATTCCGATAAAAATTCCAATGGTATAGGGCTTGGTAACGTAATCAGCCGCCTGAAACTTTATTTTGGAACGGAAGATGTCTTTGAAATCAGAAGCGGAGGAACCGATCATGGAACGGAAGTCCTGATCAGTATTCCGGCCAGCGGTATATCGGGGCTTTCAGAGGCGGACCGGCGGATTGAGCAAGTTAGTAAGTGAGGGAAGATGTATGTATAAAATAATGTTAGCTGATGACGAAGGCATTGTGATTGAATCTCTGAAGCGGATCATAGAGAAGAATTTTGGCGAATCCTGCGAGATCAGGGCTGCGAAGACCGGAAGGGCAGTGATCGAACTGGCGGAGGAATTCAGACCGGACATTGCATTCATGGATATACAGATGCCTGGAATAAACGGTATCGAGGCAATGAAGGAAATTAAAAAATTTAACAATTCCACAATATTCATCGTGATGTCGGCCTATGATAAATTTGTCTACGCGAAGGAGGCCATCAATCTTGGCGTGATGGAGTACCTTACAAAACCGGCAAATCAGGGGCGGATTGTGGAGACGATTGAAAAAGCAATGAAGATCGTGGATGGCGAGAAGGAGAAGAGAAGAAGAGACCTCAGAACGAAGGAGAAGCTGGAGACGGTCATTCCGATTATTGAAAGCGGGCTTATCTATACGATTCTTTGCAGGGACGATTATACTGATGAGGCTGAAAACTTCAAGGAACTGCTCAGCATAGAATCAGACTATGGCTTTGTTCTGGTTGTACAGTACGGGGACATCAATGAAAGGGGCGATTTGGGAAATCCCGTGGGTGCCAGCGTGAAAGCCCAGTCCTTTTACCTGGAATTCAGGGAGATCGTGAAGGAATTCTTTCCTGCCATTATCGGACCAGCCATGGTAAATCAGATCGTAATCTTTATTCCGTGGGACCAGTCGAAAATGGAATACAACGAGCGCATTCAGACGATTGAGAAGAGCAGGAATCTGGTAAGGAAGCTGATGCGCCGCATTGAGCTGAACTTCAGGATCGGAATCGGTTCGGTCAAACCATTGGACGAACTTGTAGTTTCCTACAAGGAGGCGGCCAGGGTCATGCGTCTGAACAGAGGCAAGGTAGTCCATATCAGCGATACGGTTTCGGAAGCAGGCCAGGCAAGAGATTTCCTTGCAGAACTGGAGGATATCCTTGTGCAGTACATCCGGAGGGGCGACCTGGGAAGGGTAAAAGGAGAAGCCGACGCCTGCTTTGACCTGATGGAAGAACAGGCTGAAAAATATGGAACAGACATAAGGACGAAGGTATTGTCCTTCCTGCTCAGGATAGAAAATGAGCTGTTTCACGGAATCCGGAGAGACTGCGATTTCATTGGCGGGAATGATGTTCTGGAAACCGTTATGGGGTATCAGGATACGTCGAAGCTGAGAACATGGTTCCTGGAAAAAGTAACGGAAATCTGCAGGAATGTCCTGACAAGCCGGGAGGAAAAATCAGACGGCATCATTTCAACGGCAAAGTCGTATATCCTTGAAAATTACCATAAAGACATTTCGCTGGATGAGGTTTCAAAGGAGGCTGACATCAGCCCCTATTATTTCAGTAAGCTTTTCAAGGAGGAGGCGGGCGAGAACTTTATCGAATATCTGACGAAGATCAGGATAGACAAAGCAAAGCAGCTGCTGAACAACAAGGAATTGAGCATTAAGGAAATCTGCGTGGCGGTAGGCTATGGGGATCCCAATTACTTCAGCCGCATATTCAAGAAATACTCAGGCAGGACACCTACAGAATACAGGGAGGGAATACTTTGAAAAGAAGCAGGGGAAACACGGTTGGCATTTTGATATGCATATTGATTCTGTGTACCACTCTGGGTGGATGCGGTCCTTCAGAAACTGGCAGGCAGGCTTCTGGCGGGGAAGCAGAGAGGAAAATACGCATCGGAATGAGTTTTGATTCTCTTGTAATCGAACGATGGCAGAAAGACAGAGATGCCTTTGTTGCAACAGCTGAAGAACTTGGGGCGGATGTGGAGATTGCGATCGCAAACGGAAGCGTGGAAAAGCAGAATGCTCAGATTGCGGATTTTGTGAAGGATAAAATGGATGTAATCGTCATAGTTCCCACCGATTGCGAGAAGATCAGCGAGGCCGTCAGAAAGGCAAAGGACAAAGGAGTAAAGATTATCTCTTATGACAGGCTGATCAGGGATGCGGGTGTGGATCTTTACATTTCCTTTGATAACGAAGAAATCGGAAGGATGATGGCAGGAGCCCTGATTGAAAGTGTTCCGGAAAACGGAAGCATAGCGGCTGTTTTTGGACCTGACACGGACGGGAATGCCGCCATGGTGGAAAAGGGATTCAATGAAGTGATAGCGGAAATCGGTCTGAAAGTCATCTACAAGACCTACGCAGAAAAGTGGCTTGCCGAAAAAGCATTCGATGCTGTGGTTGAGGCACTGGATACGGCAGGCAGTTTCGATGGTATCGTCTGTGGAAATGATAATCTGGCGGGATATGCGGTGAAGGCGCTTTCAGAGCACAGGCTGGCTGGAAAGGTGAGTGTAGCCGGGCAGGATGGAGACCTGGATGCATGCCAGAGGATTGTTGAAGGAACCCAGACAGTGACCGTATATAAACCGGTGGAAGAACTGGCTGAAAAGGCGGCCAGATATGCTGTAATGCTGGCGGCGGATGGTACAATAGAGGCAGATGAGACTATTTTTGACGGCAAGCAGGCAGTCCCCTATGAAAAGCTGGCGCCTATAGCAGTTACAAAAGAAAATATTGAGGAAGTAATTATAGATGGAGGCGTCCATTTGAGAGAAGACGTATATCTGAATATGCCAAAAGGCCAATAGAAGGACGGAGTCAGAGGAGTAGCATTTTTTTGCACAAAAAAATGCTACTCCTTTTTTGTCGTGTGGAACCCGGGATGAAAATGTGCAGATAGTGACAATCTATTCCTATTTCCCCCGTGATATATTTTACATGTAATAAATAACGGAACGCAAAGAAAAGGGAGGATTTAGTTATGAAAAGAAGTATCAGGAAAGTGTTATCTCTGTGTGTTGCAATGGTAATGGTATTTTCATTAGCAGCCTGCGGAAGCAGCAAAACAGACAATACCTCATCAGACGGATCGGCATCAACGGAAGCAGGCAAGAAAATCGGTGTTGCCATGCCTACCAAAGATTTGCAGCGCTGGAACCAGGATGGCGCCAATATGAAGAGCGAACTGGAAGCAGCAGGATATAAAGTAGATTTACAGTATGCAAATAATGAAATCGCAACACAGGTCTCACAGATTGAAAACATGATTACTGCAGGATGTGAAACTCTTGTCATAGCAGCAATTGACGGAAGCGCTTTAGGAACCGTTCTTGCACAGGCAAAAGATGCAGAAATCCAGGTTATTGCATATGACCGCCTGATTATGGAAAGCGATGCAGTATCCTATTATGCTACATTTGATAACTATATGGTCGGAACGATACAGGGAACATTTATCCGTGATGCGCTTGATTTAGAGAATGCGGAAGGCCCTTTCAATATCGAACTCTTCACAGGATCATCTGATGATAACAATGCACGTTTCTTCTTTGGAGGAGCGATCGACATTCTTCAGGAATACATCGACAGCGGGAAATTAGTAGTAGTTTCAGGACAGACAGAATTTGAAGAAGTGGCAACACCAAACTGGTCAACTGAAGAAGCGCAGAAGCGTATGGATAATATCATTACAGCATATTATGCAGACGGAGAAAAGCTGGATGCAGTTCTCTCATCAAACGATTCCGTTGCAAACGGAATCACAAATTCACTTGTGAGTGCCGGATACACAGGCGAAGACTTCCCGGTACTGACTGGACAGGATTGCGACATCACATCAGTAAAGAATATCTTAGCAGGAAAACAGTCTATGTCGATCTTTAAGGATACCCGTACTTTAGCAAGCCAGGTTGTAAAAATGGTGGATGCGATCATGCAGGGAACTGAAGTGCCTGTAAATGACACTGAGTCTTATGACAACGGAACGGGAATTATCCCTACATTCCTTTGTGAACCAGTATTCGCGGATAAAGATAATTACAAAGAACTTTTAATCGATTCAGGATACTACACGGAAGACAAGTTAAAATAGCAGGTCCGGGGCGGGTGATATCATTGCCCGCCCAAGTGTCTTCGCACTCAGAATCGATGGCTATGGGAGTTAAAAATGGCGAGGCCGCTTTGTTAAAGGCATGAAGGAGGAATTGGATTGGCTGAATTGTTATTGGAAATGAAAAATATTACGAAGCTTTTTCCGGGCGTACGTGCCCTGGATAATGTGAATCTCAAGGTGGAAAAAGGAGAAATCCACGCCCTGGTCGGGGAAAACGGAGCAGGCAAATCCACGCTGATGAATGTCCTGAGCGGAATATACCCCTTTGGCAGCTACGAAGGCGAGATTTTCTACAACGGAGAGCTGTGCAGGTTTAAGGAAATCAATGACAGCGAAGAAAAGGGAATTGTAATCATACATCAGGAACTGGCGCTGGTACCGTATATGACAATCGGTGAAAATATGTTTCTTGGCAATGAACGAGGACGAAAGGCCGCAATAGACTGGAATGAAACATATGCGAAGGCAGACGGACTGCTGAAGACAGTAGGGCTTAATGAATCTTCACGTACACTGATCAAGGACATCGGGGTCGGAAAGCAGCAGATGGTCGAGATTGCAAAGGCGCTTGCCAAGAATGTAAAACTGCTGATACTCGATGAACCGACGGCTTCCCTGAATGAAACAGATTCGAAACAGCTGCTGGACCTGCTTCTGGAATTCAAGAAGTCAGGAATGACATCAATCATAATATCGCATAAACTGAATGAAATCTCCTATGTGGCGGATAAGATAACGGTTATCCGTGACGGTTCGACAATAGAGACGCTTGACAAGAAAACGGATGATTTCAGTGAAGAAAGAATCATCAAAGGAATGGTTGGCCGTGATCTGGTAGACCGATTCCCGAAACGTGAAAAGAAAAATATCGGAAAAATCAATCTTGAAGTAGAAAACTGGACTGTTTACCATCCTTTATACAGCGACCGCAAGGTGGTAGATCATGTATCCATCAATGTGCGCAAGGGCGAAGTGGTCGGGATATCCGGACTTATGGGTGCCGGCAGGACTGAACTTGCAATGAGCATATTCGGCAGGAGTTATGGCACCAACATCAGTGGTACTTTGAAAATCAACGGTGAGACTGTCAATTTGAAAAATGCGCAGCAGGCCATAGAAAAGAAACTGGCATATGTTACGGAGGACAGAAAAGGAAACGGGCTCATACTTTCCAATTCCATCCGCATCAACACGACTCTGGCAAAAATGGACAAAATCAGTCATTATAATATAATCGACAGGGATCTTGAAATAAAAGTCGCAAATGAATACAAGGAAAAACTGAGGACAAAATGTCCTTCCATAGAGCAGAAGGTAGGCAATCTGAGTGGCGGAAACCAGCAGAAGGTGCTGCTGAGCAAATGGATGTTTGCAGATCCGGATGTCATCATCCTGGACGAGCCGACCCGAGGCATAGACGTGGGTGCTAAGTATGAAATCTACTGCATCATCAACAGGCTGGTGGCAGAAGGGAAATCGGTCATTATGATTTCTTCGGAGCTTCCGGAAGTACTGGGAATGTGCGACCGCATCTACATCATGAACGAAGGCAGGATAGCAGGGGAGCTCAGCCAGGCTGAAGCGACCCAGGAATCTATCATGCAGCATATCATTAAATCAGGCAAAGGAGAGTAAAATGAATAAAACAATAGAACTACTTAAAAAGAATACCATGCTGATTGCACTGGTAATCGTAACCCTGTTTTTTGCAGCTACAACAGGCGGGACTCTGCTTGCACCCCAGAATATTGCGAATCTGATCGCACAGAACGGCTATGTCGTTATTCTTGCAGTCGGCATGCTGCTGTGTATCCTCACCGGCGGAAACATTGACCTTTCGGTAGGATCGATCGTTGCCCTGGTAGGAGCACTGGCAGGACAGCTGATCGTAAACCAGAAGGTAAACATCTATGTATCCATCCTTATTTGCCTCGTGGTAGGCCTTGCAATCGGCGCATGGCAGGGATTCTGGATTGCCTATGTCAGGATTCCGGCATTCATCGTAACCCTGGCCGGCATGCTTTTATGGCGCGGTGTCGCACTGATCATCCTGGACGGACTGACGATTTCACCTTTCCCGGACAACTATCTGAACATCTTCAACAGTTTCGTTCCGGATCCTTTCGGCGGGGAAATCAATATCCTGTGCGTGGCAGTGGGCGTTGGAATCAGCATACTCTACGTGGTGCTTCAGCTTGTTGACAGGGCGAAAAAATCGAAAAAGGGATACGAAATGGAGAGTATTGCGGCAATGGCAGTAAAATCTGTGCTGATCTGTGCCGTGATCATCGTATTGGCTTATATGCTTGCACAATATAAAGGAATCCCGGCAATTCTGATCCTGCTTACTGTCATCGTTCTGGCATATGCATATTATACTTCAAGGACTGTTCCCGGGCGTCATTTCTATGCGCTTGGCGGAAATGAAAAAGCAGCAAAGCTGAGCGGTATTCATACCGACCGGGTTTTATTTACAGCATATGTGAATATGGCACTGTTGAGCGCGGTTGCTGCAATGGCCTGCGTTGCGAGATTCAATTCCGCAGCTCCGACAGCAGGGCAGAACTATGAAATGGACGCAATCGCATCATGCTATATCGGCGGCGTTTCCGCATACGGCGGAATCGGTACAGTACAGGGTGCTGTTATCGGTGCCATCTTCATGGGCGTACTGAATAACGGTATGTCAATTATGGGTATCGACGCAAATGTACAGAAGGCAGTAAAAGGTCTTGTGCTTCTGGCAGCAGTTGCATTTGATGTCATCTCCAAAAAGAGAGCAAAGACAGCCTGACGGGAAACAGGCAGTGCATGAACGGCAGATATACAAGGGGAAAATGTAAAAAAACATATCAGTTATAAACGAAAACGGCCAGGAAAAACTTCCTGACCGTTTTCCGATTGACATAAATAATCCTGAATTATATAATATGGTCTAGTAAACCGGAATCCGATTAGCATATGAGCTGGCACTCGTGGGATCCTGGTTCTGCAATTTTTATGCATTACGAAGTACTGTTGGAGACAGAGTCCTGAACAGGTGCCGTGTGCATCATATGTGACTATAAGGACATAGTCCGGAACAGTTACTAAAATCTGTATAAACAGCTCGCATAGACCGGAAACCGTATGGTGGATGGTGCGATATCAAAAGACAAGCAGCGTGGCGGGTCTGGCAGCCGATTTCGCGCGGAGAGGTATATATGGCATATAATACTAAAAAATTATCCAACCAGGAATTGAGACAAATAAATAAAAATGTGATATTCAGATATCTGTATGATAACGACTGCGTATCAAAACAGGATATTTCAACTGCCCTTTCATTAAGCATGCCGACCGTCAATCAGAACATCAAGGAACTGACGGAGGACGGCCTGGTTGTGGCAGCCGGCAATTTCGAATCCACAGGCGGCAGGAAGGCGGTAGCCATCACATACAACAAAAGCGCAGTATTCTCAGTGGGGATTGCAATAACCATGAACAACATCAGGATTGTGGTTGTGGATCTTTCGGGGGAGCAGCTCTACTACAGGAAATATAAATGCGGGTTCGAAGTATCGGATTCCTATGCGGAGAAACTGACAGGATATCTGAATGCCAGCATAGAGGAGTCAGGCGTCGACAGTACAAAAATACTGGGCGTGGGCATTTCGGTTCCGGGCATTATTGAGAACGAGAAGGACTTCATCATAAAAATAGCCCCTTCCCTGCATGCTAAAAACCAGCCGCTTACCTATATCACTGAGAAAATAGAGTATGAGGTCATGGTAGATAACGATGCCTATCTGGGCGGAGTTGCCGAGCTGTGGAACGGAAAAAGCGAAAAGACCGTGGCTTATATTTATGTGGATAAGGGCGTCGGCGGGACTATTTTCATAGACAATAAGCCATTCAAGGGCGAGAAGAATATGAGCGCCGAGTTCGGCCATATGGTGATACATCCCCATGGGAACAGGTGCAACTGTGGGAAAACGGGCTGCTTTGAAGCCTACATATCAACTGACAGGCTGTCTGAAGATCTCGGAATCAGCCTTGCTGAATTTTTCAAGAGGCTTGATGCAGGCGACGGGGAAGTAAAGGAGAGGTTTGAAAAATATCTGGATGACCTGTGTATCGGGCTGAGCAACATCAACACGATCCTGGATGCGGATGTGGTGCTCGGAGGAAGCATCGTGGAGTATATAGACGATTACATCGGGGAAATCGACAGGAAACTGTCAGAGATGAATCCCTTTGAAAAGGACAGGTATTTCCATATTGCGAAAATCAAAAGGGCGAAAGCCAGCGCGATAGGCGCTGCCCTGTATTTCATCGAAAGATTTATTGAAAATATTTAATACTGAACAGAAACCAGTTTTTGGGGGCGCATGTCATATGCGGCCTCTTTTTTTCGGCCATAGGTGTGGAGTGTCAAAAGCCCCTATACAAAATGGTATGCGTCAATTTGCACAGTTTTCGACAATTCGGACGCGATGGAAAACATGTTCATTCGCAGCGCGCTCTCGCTTAGATGAAGACGTAGTGGTACGTAGGGCTGCGCTTTCAGCGGTCCTATGTACTAATGGTTTGCCTGTTCAGTAACCTAGTGACGCGAGGTGTTTTTATGCTGCTTTTGCATAAAAACCCGAGTTCGGCGTGCGCCAAATTGCAGTTCTTGCAATTTGTGTGCATCATATGTAACTATGAAGGACGTAGTCCGGAATAGTTACCAACGTCTTCATAAAGCTGCTCATTGAACCATGTTTTCCATCGCTGTGCTGTAGCTGGCGAATGTGCAAATTAACTAAGCCGAAGGTTACAAGAGGGCTTTTGACATGCTGATCTTCATAGGAAAGATCTTTGAGAAAAACCCTCCAAAAAATATCAGAAAACAGATTGACATTCAGACAAAATCTATATATAATAACTTACAGAAAGAGCTTTTGCAAAAGATGTTTTGTAAAGTTTTTTGATGGGTATGACAGCACGATAAAAGTGGTCAGGAAAACAGGATGAAAAGCAGCCATAAAAATGAATTTTCAAATCAAGAATAGAAAAGGAGTATGGGTATATGAATTATCTGATTGGTATCGATATAGGAACATCTGCTACAAAGACAGTCCTGTTCGATGAAAAGGGTGCGGTAATTGCATCGGCTTCCCAGGAATATCCACTGTACCAGCCAAAGAACGGCTGGGCTGAACAGAAGCCTGAAGACTGGAAGGAGGCTTCCCTGGAAACTCTGAGCCGGGTTGTCAGGGAATCTGGCGTAAAGGCAGAGGACATAAAAGGAATCGGCCTTTCAGGCCAGATGCACGGTCTCGTAATGCTGGATGAGGCAGGAGAAGTGATCAGGCCATCAATCATCTGGTGCGATCAGAGGACTGCGGCAGAGGTGGAAGACATGAACCGCCTGATCGGAAGGGAACGCCTGATTGAAATCACTGCGAACCCTGCATTGACAGGATGGACTGCAGCGAAGATCCTCTGGGTCAAGAAGAACGAGCCTGAGAACTATGAAAGATGCAGACATATTTTACTTCCAAAGGATTACATCAGATATGTGCTGACAGGCGTATTTGCTACGGAAGTATCTGATGCAAGCGGAATGCAGCTTTTAGACGTGCCGAACAGATGCTGGTCAGATGAAGTCCTTCAGAAGCTTGATATAGACAGGAGCCTTCTGGCAGATGTTTATGAATCCTGTGAGGTCACTGGAAAGGTGCTTCCGGAGATTGCAGAGATGACTGGACTTTCTGTGGATACGGCAGTGGTCGGAGGCGCAGGCGACAATGCGGCAGCGGCTGTTGGAACCGGAATCGTAAGGGACGGAACGGCGTTTACCACAATCGGAACCTCCGGCGTGGTATTTGCCCACAGCAGCAAGGTGACGATCGATCCAAAAGGAAGGGTGCATACATGCTGCTGTGCAGTACCGGGCGCATGGCATGTAATGGGCGTTACCCAGGGCGCAGGCCTTTCCCTCAAGTGGTTCAGAGACAACTTCTGCCAGGACTATATGGAAGAGGCAGATAAGCAGGGAGTGGATGTCTACGACCTGATGGGAAGGGATGCTGCCGAAAGGGAAATCGGAAGCAACAAGCTCATCTTCCTTCCTTACCTGATGGGAGAAAGAACTCCGCATCTTGATCCGGACTGCAGAGGCGTGTTCTTCGGACTGTCCGCAATCCATACAAAACCGGATATGATCCGTTCCGTCATGGAGGGCGTGTCATTTTCCCTTAACGACTGCAATCATATACTGCAGGAGATGGGCATCAACGTGGAAAAAATGATGGCCTGCGGAGGCGGAGGAAAGAGCCCGCTGTGGAGACAGATGCTTGCAGATATGTACAGGTGTGAGGTGAATACCGTAAGGCAGACAGAAGGTCCGGCACTTGGTGCAGCAATACTTGCAGGAGTAGGAACCGGAATTTACGAAAGCGTGGAACAGGCATGTGATGCGCTGATATCCGGAGACAAGAAGAGCGAGCCTGTATCAGAACAGGCGGATGCATATGAAAAACTCTACGAAGTATACAAGGATCTCTATGTCGACTTAAAGGATTCATTCAAAAAACTGGCTAACATTTAACATTTTGGAGGTATACAAATGGCTTTAACAATAAAGAGCGTGGAAGACAGGGACTTCCGTAAATATGGAAGGATCGTAAAAGGATACGGGATCGCACAGCTTCTCCAGGCAATGGAAAGCACACCGGTTCCTGAAGATGTCATCTATACAGCTTCAGTCAGGGAAATGGAAGACACTGCTGATGCAGCCGGATTCAGGGATTTTGTTTTCGGCGGGATGCCAATCCAGATCGGATTCTGCAACGGGCATAACAATATGCTGAACGCCCTGGAATACCACAGGAATTCGGAAATAAACATCGCGGTTACGGATATGGTCCTGCTCCTTGGAATGCAGCAGGATATGGAAGATGATTTCACCTATGATTCTGCGAAGGTCGAGGCCTTCCTGGTGCCGGCGGGAACTGCAGTTGAGCTGTATGGGACCACCCTTCACTATGCACCATGCGGCGTGGATGGAAAAGGCTTCAAGGGCATCGTCATTCTTCCGGAAGGAACCAATACAGAGCTGGAAGCAGTTCCAGAAAAAAACGGAGAAGATGCACTGCTGTTTGCAAAGAACAAGTGGCTGGTTGCACACCAGGAATCAGGTCTTGAGGCAGATGGAGCCTTTATCGGACTGAAAGGTGAGAACCTGAGCATATAAAAGTTCAGAAAACGATATTAAAAAACAATTTTAATAATAGATAAAATATGGAGGTAACAGAATATGAACAACATTCCAGCATTAAAATTAGGAATCGCAGCAGTAAGCAGGGACTGTTTCCCAATGAGCCTTTCAGAAAACAGAAGGAAAGAAGTTGCCAGTGAATATGCGAAAAAGGGTCTCGAAATTTTCGAATGCCCTACAGTAATTGAAAACGAGAAACATATGAGACAGGCTCTTGCAGAACTGAAGGAAGCCGGCTGCAACGCACTCGTAGTTTTCCTTGGAAATTTCGGACCTGAAACAGCGGAAACCCTTCTTGCAAAGGAATTCGACGGTCCGGTCATGTTCGCGGCAGCTGCCGAGGAATCCGGAGACAGACTCATGGACGACAGGGGAGATGCATACTGCGGAATGCTGAATGCAAGCTACAACCTCAAGCTCCGTAACATCAAGGCATATATTCCGGAATATCCGGTAGGAACTGCAAAAGAAGTTGCTGACATGATCGAGGAATTTGTGCCAATCGCAAAATCCATAATCGGCCTGAACAACCTGAAGATCATTTCCTTCGGACCACGTCCACAGGATTTCCTTGCCTGCAACGCTCCTATCAAGCAGCTCTATAACCTTGGCGTTGAAATTGAGGAAAATTCAGAACTGGATCTTTTTGCAGCATTCAACGAACATAAGGATGATCCGCGTATCCCGGCTGTCATGAAGAGCATGGAAGAGGAACTGGGCGAAGGCAATAAAATGCCTGGCATACTTCCGAAACTTGCACAGTATGAGATTACCCTTCTTGACTGGGTTGAGCAGCACAAAGGATCAAGGGAATTCGTCGCTTTTGCAAATAAATGCTGGCCTTCTTTCCAGACCCAGTTCGGTTTCGTTCCATGCTATGTGAACAGCCGCCTTACTGCTATGGGAATACCGGTATCCTGCGAAGTTGATATCTACGGCGCATTGAGCGAATACATCGGAACATGTGTAAGCGAGGATGTTGTAACCCTTCTTGATATCAACAACACTGTACCTGCAGATATGTATGAATCTGAAATCAAGGGAACCTTCGATTATACAATCAAAGATACATTCATGGGCTTCCACTGCGGAAATACAGCAGCTTCAAAACTTTCTTCATGCGAAATGAAAAACCAGAAGATTATGGCGAGAGCCCTTGAACCAGATCAGGAACCGAATATCACAAGGGGAACATTAGAGGGAGATATCCTTCCGGGAAAAATCACTTTCTTCCGTCTTCAGAGCACAGCTGACGCAAAGCTCACTGCATACGTTGCAGAAGGTGAAGTACTTCCGGTTGCTACAAAATCATTCGGCGGAATAGGAATATTTGCAATTCCTGAAATGGGCAGGTTCTACAGACATGTCCTCGTTGAAAAAAATTATCCACATCATGGAGCAGTAGCATTTGGTCATTTTGGAAAAGTGCTGTTCGAAGTATTCAAATACCTTGGTGTTGAAGAATTAGGATTCAACCAGCCAAAAGGAATGCTTTACAAATCAGAAAATCCATTTGCTTAAGTAAGGGATGCCGGATGGTACTGCCAGGTACCCTCCGGATTAAAGGATCTGCATAACAGGATGGTATTGCCAGGTGCCCTCCGCATGAAGGATCTATAAGACAGGATGATATTGCCAGGTATCATCCTGAATAGAAGTTTTACAAGGGGCTGTTGCAAAACTAATGAACCGCTCCCCGTCAAGCAGATATTTAAAATAATAAAAATCTTTTCTGCCAGCAGGTGTAAACTGCTGGCAGTTTTCATGCCATTTTTAAATATATTTCATGTTTTTCTATCTAGTGCACTGACACGTTGACATCTTGACAAATGACTTGCCTTAGTTTCCATCTGCGGCGTTGTCGTCAATCAGCGTAGCCACCGCTACGCCTCATTCCTCCGCCTTGCAGAATGAAAACTAATTCAGCGTCATTAGCTTAAGTGTCAATGTGTCAGCACACTAGATATTGTAATACAGCAGATATCTTCTCTTGTTCAGATACCTTTCTATAGTCATAAAATAAGCTCCCTTCTAAGCGACAAGTTTTTATTGTTTTACTTGTCTACCTAGAAGGGAGCATATCACTCAATGACTAAAAAACCATCATTTTGCAGCAGTACCTTTTATATTATACTCAACATTGACTTTAATAATATTAAAGGTTATAATTAATTATATTAAAATCAATATTAAGTTTTTCTGTATCAAAAATGAAAGGACGTAATATAATGAAAATTGATGTAGTTCCTGAATGGATGCATGAACTTGAAAATGAAGATATGGAGTTTATAAAAAATTTCATATTAGCTTCAGGATCTTTGAAAGAAATTGCTGAACAATACTCTGTAACTTATCCAACTGTGCGATTGAGATTAGATAAATTAATTCAGAAAATACAAATTGGCAATGATATTTCTAACGACCCGTATATTTCATTAATAAAACGCTTTGTTGTGAATGAAAAAATAGATTTCGATACTGCTAAGATACTCATTTCAGTTTATAAAAACACCAAAAAAGGAGGAGAAGCATGAATACACTGACTATAATAATATATATTGTGAATGCGGCTATTTTGTTTGGAATTGTATCAATTATTATCTGCCTGAGAAAACATTTGAAAAATAAAAACAGGAAAAAAGAATTCGATAAAATGAAGATAGACGATTTAAAGTAAACTATTAGAGTGAGTATAACTATTTTGTTATTTGCTTAAATTATTTTCAAACTTAATCCCTGGATATTGCAGATAATATCGCGGCTCCGAAAGTCCAGGCACTTTTGGCAGAAATCAACCAGATGGCAGATTCCGGATATGAAAGCGAAGAGAATTATCTATAAAAGTGGTTTGAAAACAAAAAAATTCTAAATGGTAATAAGAAAGGGGCTGCTGCTCAATGACTGAAAATCAGTCATTGAGCAGCAGCCCCTTGTAATTCAACCATTTCTGTACATCATGATGCATGTTGCTGTTCACGGAGCGAGCAGTGACGCTTAGATGCGCGCAACACCACTGTCGTTTGCAGCTTTCGCAACTGCCTTTGCAACAGCAGCGGCAACACCACGGTCAAGGGCGCTTGGAATGATGTAGTCTTTCGCGAGCTTTTCATCAGGAATATAGGATGCAATTGCCTTTGCAGCAGCGATCTTCATTTCTTCGTTGATATCGCTTGCACGTACATCAAGGGCTCCTCTGAAGATTCCAGGGAACGCAAGCACGTTGTTGATCTGGTTCGGGAAATCGCTTCTTCCGGTTCCTACCACTGCAGCTCCTGCTTCAAGTGCAAGGTCAGGCATGATTTCAGGAGTAGGGTTTGCCATTGCAAATACGATTGCATTGTCAGCCATGGAAGCAACCATTTCCTTGGTTACGATGCCAGGTGCGGAAACGCCGATAAAGATGTCTCTGCCTTCCATGATTTCAGCAAGGCTGCCTGTCTTCTGTTCGTTGTTTGTGACTTCAGCCATGTTTGCCTGTTCAGGATTCATCCAGTCCTGTCCAGGTGCAAGAGCGCCGAGCTTGTCGACGAGAATCACGTCTCCGGCTCTCAGCTGAAGGAGAAGCTTGCAGATGGAAATTCCTGCCGATCCTGCGCCGTTGATTACGATTTTGGCATCTTCCATTTTTTTGTTTACCAGCTTGAGGGCGTTTATGATTCCGGCTGCAACAACGATTGCGGTTCCATGCTGGTCATCGTGGAAAACAGGGATATCAAGTCTTTTTTTCAGCTTCTGTTCGATTTCAAAACATCTTGGAGCGGAAATATCTTCAAGGTTGATTCCACCGAAGCTTCCGCCGAGAAGGCTGATGGTGTTTACGATTTCATCCACGTCTTTTGAACGGATGCAGAGAGGGAATGCATCAACATCGCCGAAAGCCTTAAAGAGCGCGCATTTTCCTTCCATTACAGGCATTCCTGCTTCCGGTCCGATATCGCCGAGGCCTAATACTGCGGTTCCATCAGTGATTACGGCAACAAGGTTTGAACGTCTTGTAAGGGTGTAGCTTTTATTTATATCTTTCTGGATTTCGAGGCATGGCTGAGCTACGCCAGGGGTATAAGCGAGGGAGAGGTCGTCTCTCGTGTTAAGCGGGGTACGGCATATTACCTCGATTTTACCTTTCCATTCTTCATGTTTCTTCAGTGATTCAACAGCATAATTCATACTATTCCATCCTTTCTTTTGTGGATTCTGTTTCAGTATTGCCGGAGTTGGACGGATTGACTCAATCCAACGTAATTATAATACGGCAGGAGGGAATATGCAAACGAAATGGTGTATTTCACCCATTTCTGTGCATCTCGAAGCGTGTTACTGGTCACTGAGTGAACAGTAACGCTTCTGCACATTTAGAAAGAAGAAACATGGCGCCTGCTGATGCTTTTTGATTTAAAGTGCAATATAATAGAGGAAGAAAAACAGGAAGCTAACTTCAGAGAGGAAGAATATAATTATGGTAAGAACAGGAATAGCAGGGATTGGAGCAATAGCGGAAAATTATATTAAACTGGTTGCGTCAGGAAAAGTGCAGGGGATGGAGCTGACTGCCTTCAGCAGCCGTAATGTGGTTCATGCACAGGAAGTCGCAGAAAAATACGGATTCCACAATCTGAGCATCTACGGCGATTATGAGGAAATGCTGGCATCAGGCAAGGTGGATGCGGTAATCATCTGTACGCCACATTACCAGCATCCGGCTATGGGAAAACTGGCTGTCAGGCATGGAATCCATATGCTCGTGGAAAAGCCGATAGGCGTGTTCAGTGAAGAAGTGAAGGAAATGATTGAACTGGCGGAGGAAAAGCCTGAACTGAAAAGCGGCGTCCTGTACAACAGGAGAGCATGCTGCACATTCCACAAGGTAAAGGAACTTGTAGAAGGGAACGCAGTGGGAAGCATCAAGCGGGCCAACTGGCTCATTACAAATCTGCACAGGACGGAGGCTTACCATAAATCAAGCCCGTGGAGAGGAACGTACAAGGGCGAAGGTGGAGGCATCCTGATGACCCAGGCTTCGCACCAGCTGGATCTGTTTTTGTGGATCTGTTCCATGCCTGCCCGGGTCCGCGGATTCTGCTACAACGGGATGGAGAGGGACATACAGGTTGAAAATGACGTGACCATTCAGATGGAATTCGAAAATGGGGCAACAGGGCAGTTCATCGCATCCTCCAGGGAATTTCCTGGAACGAACCGTTTTGAAATAAGCGGCGATCTGGGACAGATTATAGTCGAAAACGACAACCATATCATATATAATAAGTTAGAAACCAGCGAAAGCGAATACAGCAGGACGACCAGCGATTACTTTGGGAAGATACCATATGAGCGTTTTGATTTCTATTTCAACGACGACGAAAATACAGTCCAGCATGCGGCAATACTGAATAACTTCGTGGATGCAATTGAAAAGGACGAGGAGGTCATCTGTCCGCTGAAGGAGGCAATGAATTCCCTGGTTATCATAAACGGAGCATATCTGTCGGGCTGGAAGCAGAAGACGCTGGACATTCCGTTTGATTACAGCCTGTTTACCCAGGAGCTGAAAAAGAAGTTTTAAACGTTATGCATAAAATTCCGGGATTTTATGCATATGGAAAAGGAGTGGAATATGAAAAAGGGGAAAACTATACTGGCATTGATTGCAGTAATATGCAGCCTGATGCTGTGGGCCTGCGGCAGTACTGCACTATTCGAAGAGACGGACTACTCATCTCAGGAAGAGATGACGGATTTCCAGGCAGAGGATGAGGCGACGGAGGAAATCCAGACACAGGAGGCGGGAGAAACCGATGAGAATCCGGCCAATGTAAAGGAATATAAGTTCAGAACCCAGGAGCTGCTGGATTCCCATTATAACAAACATGGCAGGGAGTTCGGAACGATCACCAAAGAGCAGTATCTGCAGGGCGTCAATGATCTGATCAATTCAACCGGTCCGAATATCCTTACAAAAACAGAGGAGGACGGGGACACCCTGATCTACAATACGGATACCAATGAATTTGCCGTCATAACGCCGGACAATATTATCAGGACTTACTTCAGACCGACGGATGGGATAGATTATTTCAACCGGCAATAAAGGATAGCTTTTGCAACCAGGAAGGACGTAGTCCTGAATAGTTTTAAAGGAGGATGTCTATGGGAAAATACAAATGTCCATGCTGCGGGAATTACACATTGGCAGAGGAGCCGCCGGGAACATATGAAATCTGCATGGTATGCGAATGGGAGGATGACAGGAGTCAGTTTCTTGATCCGGACTATCGGGGCGGGGCGAACAGGCTCAGTCTGAATGAGGCCCGGAGGAATTATGAGAAGTTCCGGGAAGAGGAACAGAGATTCGAGGATATGGATGACCCGAATGACTGACAGGATGGATGCCCCATATGCTTCGCCTGAAAACATGTGTAGAAGTGCAGGGGATTCAGCTATTGAAAAAAGGCTGGTGATAGCTTATACTAGTGGATAGTTTGAAAATAAGGAGTGGAAATAATGGCAGAAAATGGATGCGGAAGCACAAGCTGTTCATCAGGCAGCTGTGAAGGATGCGCAAGCAACAAACCGGAAAGCTTATTAGAGCAGCCGGGTATTTACACTGATGTCAAGAAAGTAATCGGAGTCGTAAGCGGAAAAGGCGGAGTTGGAAAATCGCTTGTTACCTCGTCGCTTGCGGTGCTTCTTAACAAAATGGGATACAGGACGGGCATCCTGGATGCCGATATCACCGGACCTTCCATACCGAAAATGTTCGGAGTCCGCGGTCCTGCAAAGGGTACTGAAGAAGGAATTCTGCCTGAAATTGCAGAAGACAGCACGAAAATCATGTCTGTAAACCTTCTGCTCGAAGACGAGGAAGCCCCTGTAATCTGGCGTGGACCTGTAATCGCAAACATGGTAAAGCAGTTCTGGACTGACGTCATGTGGGGAGATCTTGATTTCCTCTTCGTGGATATGCCTCCGGGAACAGGAGACGTTCCACTGACAGTATTCCAGTCGATTCCGGTTGACGGAATCATTATTGTGACATCGCCTCAGGACCTTGTCAGGATGATTGTGAACAAGGCTTACAACATGGCATCGGCAATGAATATTCCTGTACTTGGAATCGTTGAAAACTATAGTTATGTAAAATGTCCTGACTGTGATAAGGAAATCAAGATTTTCGGCGAGAGCAGAATTGACGAAATCGCAGCCGGATTAGGAACCGAAGTGCTTGGAAAAATGCCGATCGATCCTAAATTCGCAGAGCTTGCAGATGCTGGGGAGTTCTACAAAACTGAAAACATCTATCTTGATAAAGCAGTGGAAAAATTAAAAGGAATGCTGTAAAAGGCTGCCGGGCGGCGGGCTGTGGGTTTATCACCTACAGCCTGCCGTTTTTTCATCTCATCGGAAGGGAGTGTCAAAAGCCCATTTACGATATAGTATTAGTCAATTTGCACAAGTTTTAGTAATCAGGACGCGATGGAAAACATGTTCATTCGCAGCGCGCTCTCGCTTAGATGAAGACGTAGTGGTACTTAGGCCGCAAAGTACGCGGCCTAAGTACCAACGTCTTCATAAAGCTGCTCATTGAATCATGTTTTCCATCGCTGTGCTGCAGCTGGCGAATGTGCAAATTGACGAAGCGAAGATTACAGGAGGGCTTTTGACCTGCTAATCCTCATAGGAGAGGACGGCGTATGATTTGAAAAAACAAACATACATTCGAAAAAAAGATTGCACAATCCTGGAGGGCATGTTATTATAATGCAAACACATGTTCGAAAGGGAGGGTGCTGGGTGGTATGAAAATACAACAGGATATGACGATTTCTGAAAAACTTGAAATACTGTCCGATGCGGCGAAGTATGATGTTGCATGTACTTCCAGCGGGGTGGACAGGAAGAACGGCGGGAAAGGGATGGGGAACTGTACGGCTCCTGGAATCTGCCACAGCTTTTCGGCTGACGGCAGATGCATATCCCTTCTGAAGATACTGTTCACAAATGAATGTATTTTTGACTGCAAGTACTGCATTAACCGCTCGTCAAATGACGTGAAGAGGGCATCCTTCACGCCGGATGAGATCTGCTCCCTGACGATGGAATTTTATAAACGAAATTATATAGAGGGACTTTTCCTGAGTTCAGGGGTCCTTTATACACCGAATTATACAATGGAGCTCATCTACCAGACACTCTTGAAATTGAGGACAGAGCATCATTTCATGGGATATATCCATGTGAAGGCGATTCCCGGTGCGGACAGCGGCCTGATCGAGAAAACTGGATTTCTGGCTGACAGGATGAGCATCAATCTGGAACTGCCGACTGCAGAGAGTCTGCGGATTCTGGCACCTCATAAGAACCGGAACGCGATACTGAACCCCATGAGGCAGATCCAGCAGGGAATAACTGCCAGCCGGAATGAGATTGCAGTCTTCAGGAATGCCCCCAAATTTGTTCCGGCAGGTCAGAGTACCCAGATGATTATAGGAGCAACGCCGGAAAGTGACTATCAGATCGTTTCCGTTGCAGAATCGCTGTATGACAAGTTCAGCCTGAAAAGGGTGTTTTATTCAGCCTTTGTACAGGTGAACGAGGATGCAGCCCTGCCTGCGCTGCCCGGAGGGCCGCCTCTGCTCAGGGAACACAGGCTCTATCAGGCGGACTGGCTTCTCAGGTTCTATGGCTTCAAAGCTTCTGAACTCCTTTCAGAAGAAAGGCCTAATTTCAATGTCCTTTTTGATCCGAAATGCGACTGGGCTCTCAGGCATCTGGAAATCTTCCCGGTTGAAATAAACAGGGCTGATTACTATACGCTTCTGAGGGTTCCGGGAATAGGAAACAAATCAGCCCTCAGGATTGTGAAGGCCAGAAGGATGGCGGTGTTGAAATTCGAGGATCTGCAGCGGATGGGAGTCGTCCTGAAGAGGGCCTTGTACTTCATAACCTGCAGCGGAAAAATGATGTATCAGACGAAAATCGAGGAAGATTATATAGCAAGGAATCTCCTGAATGTGAAGGAAAGGCTTCCAGCGGATATCGCCGGAGGGGGGATGACATTCCGCCAGCTTTCGCTTTTTGACGACGTGAATTTCGGAGGAACCATTAATGGAATAGGTGGTGGACAGATATGAATCAGAAAATTTTCATCTGCGAGGACAGTCTTGACGGAATCATGACGGCCCTGCATGAAGCCTTATACAGCGGCATCGACCGTGAATATTTGAAAATATGCATTGGTGATGAGGGGAATTTTACACTTTTTTCGGAATATATATATGTGGAAACGGATCCGGAAAAGGCGGAAAAGACCGCCCACATGCTCAGGCTCAGGCTTGGAGCCGAAGGCTACTATGGAATCTGCCATGCGGCAATGTCATTTGAAGAAGACAAGGCGGATGCTATTCTCGGGATGGTTATGACAGGGCTGTCAATGAAGGATGGCCGCATGGTCATGGACCATATCAGCGACAAGGCGGTCGGCAGGGTATTTGAATTGAGCCGTACGGTCTCTAATGAAGCTCATCATCATCTTGGCTTCATAAGGTTCAGGGAATTGAAAAACGGAGTCCTTCTCTCTGAAATAACCCCTAAGAATGATATCCTTACATTGGTAGCTCCACACTTTGAGGACAGGCTCGGATGCGAGGACTGGATGATCTATGACAGGAATAGGAGCCTTTTTGCCGTACACAGACGGGGAAGCAGATGGGGGATTGTTTCAGGCGAAACCCTCGACATGGACAGGGCTGCAGAGCTTTCAGAAAGGGAAGAGGAATTCCAGGATCTGTGGAAGCGATTCTGTAGCAGCGTTTCAATCAGAGAAAGAGAAAATACGGAGCTACAGCAGCAGAATCTTCCTTTAAGGTTCAGAAAAAACATGACGGAATTTGAATAAATCTGACGGGAATTCAAGGAATAGAGCATATAATAAAAAAATCTGCATAAACTTTGTGGGCCGTGTTGTATGAGTGCGATAAAATATAACAATAAAAGCGGTATTGGACAGGCCGGGATAAAGTTTTGGATGGCAATGTATATAAAAAAAAACAAAATGATTGTAAGGTTTACATAAAAATCGTAATCATGACTGGTTCAGGTAGCGATAGGGCAGAAAATTGACAAAACAACAGAAAAATGCGATAATGGTCGTGGTATTTGTTTTGTTTTTTTTGGTTTGGAAAGGAAAGTTGTTATGAGAGAACGTAAGATAAAATTGTTTGCAGCGGAGGACGTAAGGGAATTTGTAAAAGCGGCTGAGAAGTGCGACTTTGATATCGATGTGTTTTATAATCGCATAATTATTGATGCAAAATCATTTTTGGGCGTGCTGAGCATGGATTTACGAAATATCTTGACCGTAAAATATTATGGTAATAATGAGAATTTTGAAAATCTGCTACACAGGTATAGTATTGCATAAATAAAATAGTACAGCAAAAAATATAAAGCAGCATAAGATAAAGCAACAGAAACTCCGCTTATTTTGCTGCAGCATTGCGTAAATAAAACATGAATGTCCAGAAGACCGCAGCTGATAGCTGCGGTTTTTTCTTGCGGTTGCTACAGGATAGGGCATATAATATTGTACAGAAGCAAAGTAAGAAGATTAAGACAGAAGCAGAATGTAGGAGAAGATCAGGTATGATTGATAATAGCAGTATAAAAATTTCAGTAAGAAATCTGGTTGAATTCATACTGTGCTCTGGAGACATAGACAGCAGCAGGCGAAAGACTGCTGATAAGGAAGCGATGCAGGCGGGCAGCAGGATGCACAGGAAGATCCAGGGCGGCAAGGGGACCGAATACCATTCTGAATATCCTCTTAAAATCGTAATCCCAGGGGATAGGTTCTCTATAATCGTTGAGGGAAGAGCTGATGGGATAATCATAAAAGAGGACGGGGTCACGGTTGACGAGATCAAGGGTGTATATATGGATCTTGACTACCTGCAGGAACCAGTAGCTGTACACAAGGCCCAGGCTATGTGCTATGGATATATATACGCCAAAGAGAATGCCCTGGAAAGTATCGGAATCCAGATGACCTACTGCGGCCTCGACAGCGAGCAGATTAAGTATTTCAGGGATGAGCATACCTTTGCGGAACTGGAAACGTGGTTTGAAACTCTCATAAGCGAATATAAGAAGTGGGCGAAATTCCAGTATGAATGGAGAATAGAGAGGCAGGCATCCATCCAGCCACTTGAATTTCCGTTCCCGTACAGGGAAGGCCAGAAGAAGCTGGCCGCTTCGGTATACCGCACGATCGAAAGGAACAAGAAACTTTTTATACAGGCTCCTACGGGAGTAGGAAAAACCATGTCCGCCATTTTTCCTGCAGTAAAGGCTGTCGGGGAAGGACTGAGCGAAAAGATATTCTATCTGACCGCCAAGACCATTACAAGAACTGTTGCAAAGGAAGCCTTCGATACGCTGAAGGGAGACGGCCTCAGGTACAAGGTGGCCACTATAACAGCAAAGGATAAGCTATGCATCCTTGAGAAAACGGAATGCACCCCCGCTGCATGTCCCCGTGCGAAAGGCCACTACGACAGGGTAAATCAGGCAGTGTTTGACCTGATCAACAGGGAGGATGAATACACGACTGAAACGATACTCGATTACGCTGAGCGATACTCGGTGTGCCCCTTTGAACTGTGCCTTGACGTGTCTGTCTGGGCGGATGCCGTAATCTGCGACTACAATTATGTCTTCGATCCGAATGTCCACCTGAAGCGCTTTTTTTCAGAGGGCGTGAAGGGCAATTATATTTTCCTGGTAGACGAGGCCCACAATCTGGTGGACAGAGCCAGGGAAATGTACAGTGCGTCCCTCTATAAGGAGGAGCTCATGGAGCTGAAAAGGCTCTTGAAGGGCAGGGGAAAGAAGCTGGAATCAGGACTGCAAAAATGCAACAAATATCTTCTGGAAATCAAGAGGGAATGTGATGAATGGAGGATAATTCCGGATACCGGACATTTCGTATTCAACCTGATGGCGCTATCGGCCGAAATCGAGAAGTTCCTGGAAGAGGAGCCTAACGGCGAACTCAGGGACAAGGTACTGGAATTTTATCTTGAAGCGAGGCATTTCTTGAATATTTACGACAGGCTGGATGACAGTTATGTAATCTATTCGGAGCATGATGAAGACGGGAGGTTCAAGCTGAAGCTTTTCTGCGTCAATCCGGCCACAAACCTGAAGGAATTTCTGGACAAGGGAGACGGTACCGTGTTCTTTTCGGCCACCCTCCTTCCGGTCCAGTATTACAGGGAGCTGCTGAGTACGGCGGAGGACGATTATGCTGTCTATGCGGAGTCGCCATTTAGTGAGGAGAAACGCCTTGTGCTGATCGGGGGTGACGTAAGCAGCAGGTATACCAGGAGAAGTGCTGCTGAGTACCGAAAAATAGCCGCCTATATCATCAGGACAATAAGGCAGAAGAAAGGAAACTATCTGATATTTTTTCCATCTTACCGGTTCATGGAGGATGTATATGCGCATTTTGCAGAGATGCTTGATGAGGAAATCAGATCCCTCAGGCAGAGCCCCGGCATGAATGAGGAAATGCGGGAGGAATTCCTTTCTAATTTCATGACGCCGGGGGAAGAGAGCCTGGCGGGATTCTGCGTCATGGGGGGCATTTTCGGCGAAGGCATAGACCTGAAATATGACAGCCTGATCGGTACGGTAATCGTAGGAACGGGCCTTCCGCAGGTATGCAATGAAAGAGAAATACTGAAGCAGTACTATGATGCACATGGCAGGAACGGTTTTGAGTTTGCCTATCTGAATCCTGGTATGAACAAGGTTCTTCAGGCAGCCGGAAGAGTAATCAGGACGGCAGAGGACCAGGGGGTCATCCTGTTGCTTGACGAGCGGTTCAGGACCGCCCAGTATATGCGGCTGTTCCCGAGGGAATGGCGCGGATTCGAGACCTGTACCATGGATACCGTGGAGGAGAAAATCAGCAGTTTCTGGGAAAGCCAGAAAAAGGATTGAAAACAAAAACAGGTTTTAAAATGAAAACAGGTTTTAAAACGAAAACAGGTTTTAAAATAAAAACAGGTATTAAAACAAGACCCCGTCTCCTCGTGAAAAAAGGAGACGGGGTCTTGTGATTATACATATACATGTCTGACCTGCAGGGTTATTTTTCTTTTACCTCTTCAGGGTAGGGTTCGCCGTTCAGGTTTGCGATAAACTGCTTTGTGGAAGGAGAAATCGGAATATGCTCATTGCATACGACCACAAGCTGCCTTGTTGGGAGCAGTTCCTTGATATCGACTACGAACAGGGCATCCGGCTGGTTTGTCAGACAGTAGTCCGGGATAAAGGCAATTCCGAGGCCTATATTGGCAAGGTCAATCAGGAGATCGTTGCTGCTCAGTTCGATTTCTGGTACCAGGTCAAGCTGGTGCTGCTGGAAAAGCTGGTGAAGGAATTCACTTGTCGTACTTTTCCTGTCGAGCATGAGTATGGGATGCTTCTGCAATTCCCGGAGGGAAACCTTCCTGTTCCTGAAGTCGAAATAATTGCTGTTGGCAATGAAGACGTCCCTGAAATTTTTAATGACTTTCACATTGTTCGTGTTATTGAGCTTCGAGTTTGGATAATTCGTCACGATCAGATCTACCTGCCCGCTTTCAAGAAGATCCACGCATTTTATCGAAGTCTGGTTGGTAACCTTGATATGGACATTTGGAAACTGCTGGTGGAATTTCTTCAGGTAAGGAACCAGAAAATAACGGCATATCGTATCGCTGGCGCCGATTCTGAGCTGTCCGCCGCCGAGTGAGCTTGCCTCGAGAATCTGGTTTTCGCCTCTCTTGATCAGGTTCATGGCAGGCTCCACATGCCTCAGCAGGATTTCACCTTCAGGCGTGAGCTGCACTTTTTTCGTGCTTCGTATGAACAGGTTCTGGTTGAGCTTTTTCTCTAGAACCTTAACTGACTGGCTGACCGCCGACTGTGATATATATAGCAGTTTTGAGGCTTCGGAGAAGCTCAAAGTAGTTGCAACATAGTAAAAAACTTTATATAATTCGTAATTGATGTCCATTATAAGGCCTCCTTATTAATAATGGGCTAATTATAACATAAAGAGGTGTTCATTATAAGCCCTTTTTTGAAAAAACGTAAATATTTTATTTGGGGAAGAGCAAAATCCGAAGATGCCCGTACTGGCAAAGCGGTATTATAACTGTTCAGGACTACGTCCTTCATAGTTAAATATGAGGCACACAAATTGCAAAACCAGCAATTTGACACTCGAGTGTCTCAGGTTTTTATGCAAAATCAGCATAAAAACACCTCGCGAGACAGGGGTTCTGAACAGTTACGCGGTATTTACATCGAAATGAAACTGTGCAATAATTGTGTCTATACGGGATGAAAAAGGCAAAGGAAGGTGAACGGATGAGGATTATTGAAACAGCTGCAGGTACAGTGTTTTCTGTGGCATTGATACTGATAGCAGTGATTACTTCATTTGAATTTGTAGTTTATGGAGGCGACGGCTATTTCAGGGACAAGTACGAGAAATACAGGGTCATGGAAGCCACCGGAATGGAGATGGATGCACTTCTCGAAGTCAGCAGTGAAATGATGGATTATCTGAGGGGCGACCGGGAGAACCTGGAGGTCATGGTAACCATAGATGGAAGGGAGACCGGATTTTTCAACCAGAGGGAAAAGGCCCATATGCTGGATGTGAAAAATCTTTTTTTGGGAGGGCTCATGCTGAGGCGTGTTGCGGCAGCCATTCTTCTGGCGGCTTTTTTCATTCTGTTTCTTATGCATCGAAGTTTCCGTAAGGTTTTTGAAAGGCTTGCAGGCGCCTATATAGCCGTATCTGGGGCAATCATCGGTCTGATCGGGATTCTGGCGGTTATCATGTACAGGGATTTCACCGGTGCATTTACCATATTCCACGAGCTGTTTTTCGACAATGACCTGTGGCTTCTGGATCCGGCGACAGACAGGATGATCAACATGCTTCCGGAGGGATTCTTTATCGACACAGCGGCTGAAATTGGGGTGGCGGCGGCAGGAAGCCTCCTGTTCCTGTTTCTTGCATCAGTGGTATACCTGGTGATTTCAAAAAGAAGACGTAACGATTCAGAACGGCATTCCCAACAGTTATAAGTATGGGTGATAAATTAAATAAGATATATTAATTATACTAATGATAATTATTGTGGTATCATTTTAAAGTACGAATGAAGACAATGGCAAACATATAAATGTAAATATAAATCACGCAGATTAGACGGAGGAAAACCTATGAACAGCGTAAAAAGAGTTTATGTAGAAAAACAGCAGCCTTATGCAGTAAGAGCAAAGGAACTGAAGGAAGAGATCGGAAGCTATTTAGGAATCAAGAGTGTGACGGGAGTACGTGTACTGATTCGTTATGACATTGAGAACCTTTCAGAAGAAACATATAAAAAAGCACTTGGAACAGTATTTTCAGAACCGCCGGTAGACATCCTCAATGAAGAGACTTTTGCATACAGCAGTGATGCAAGGGTATTCAGCGTGGAATTCCTTCCTGGCCAGTTCGACCAGAGGGCGGATTCAGCGGAACAGTGCGTAAAGCTTCTGAATGAAAACGAGGAGCCTGTCATCAAAACGGCTGTTACCTATGTGATCGAAGGCAGCATTTCGGACGAAGAGTTTGAAAGCATCAAAGGTTTCTGCATCAATCCTGTGGATTCCAGAGAAACTGACCTTACAAAGCCTGCAACTCTCGTTACGAAATTTGAAGAGCCAGCAGACGTAATCATATTTGACGGATTCAAGGACATGGCTGAAACACAGCTTAAGGAATTATACGATTCTCTTAACCTTGCTATGACTTTCAAGGATTTCCTTCATATCCAGAAATATTTCAAGGAAGAAGAAGACAGGAATCCTTCCATGACGGAAATCCGTGTTCTTGACACTTATTGGTCAGACCACTGCCGTCATACTACATTTTCGACAGAACTCAAGGACGTTAAGTTCGCTGAAGGCTATTACAACGAACCGATCGTTTCAACTTATGAAAAATATCTTGCGGACAGGGCTGAGATTTTTGCCGGAAGAGAAGATAAATTCGTTTGCCTTATGGACCTTGCCCTTATGGCAATGCGCAAGCTGAAAAAAGACGGAAAACTCGAAGATCTCGAAGAGTCTGACGAAATCAACGCATGCAGCATCGTTGTGCCTGTCGAGATCGACGGCGTTACTGAAGAATGGCTCATCAGCTTCAAAAACGAAACCCATAACCATCCGACAGAAATCGAACCTTTTGGTGGAGCAGCTACATGCCTCGGCGGCGCGATCCGCGATCCATTATCAGGACGTTCCTATGTATACCAGGCAATGCGCGTAACTGGTGCTGCGGACCCTACAGTTTCCCTGAAAGACACCTTAAAAGGCAAGCTTCCTCAGAGAAAGATCGTAACCGGAGCGGCAGCTGGTTACAGCTCATACGGAAACCAGATCGGTCTTGCAACTGGTTACGTAAAAGAGATCTACCATCCGAACTATGTTGCGAAGAGACTGGAAATCGGCGCAGTCATGGGCGCAGCACCTAGAAAGAACGTAATCAGGGAGACTTCAGATCCTGGAGATATCATCATCCTTCTTGGCGGAAGAACAGGACGTGACGGCTGCGGCGGAGCGACCGGTTCATCAAAGGTCCATACGGAAGAATCAATCGAAACATGCGGAGCCGAAGTACAGAAAGGTAACGCACCTACAGAAAGAAAGATCCAGAGGCTCTTCAGAAGGGAAGAAGTAAGCAGACTGATCAAGAAATGCAACGACTTCGGAGCAGGCGGAGTATCTGTCGCAATCGGCGAGCTTGCAGACGGACTTCATATCTTCCTTGACAAGGTGCCTAAAAAATATGCAGGACTTGACGGAACTGAAATCTCGATTTCAGAATCACAGGAAAGAATGGCAGTTGTTGTAGACCCTAAAGATGTAGAGCAGTTCCTTGCTTACTCGAAGGAAGAAAATCTTGAAGCAGTTGAAGTTGCAATCGTAACAGAAGAAAAACGTCTCGTTATGATCTGGAGGGACAAGGAAATCGTAAACGTATCCCGTGCATTCCTTGACACCAACGGTGCACACCAGGAAACTTCAGTAGAAGTTGCAATGCCGGCAAAGGAAGAAAACTACCTTGGACAGAATAAGACAGTGGCAGACGTCAAGGCAGCCTGGTTAGATACATTAAAAGATCTCAACGTATGCTCACAGAAGGGCCTTGTAGAGATGTTCGACGGCTCAATCGGAGCAGGCTCAGTATTTATGCCATACGGCGGAAAATACCAGCTGACCGAAACGCAGAGTATGGTGGCAAAGCTTCCATTATTAAAAGGAACGACAGACACGGTTACAATGATGAGCTACGGATTCGATCCATACCTTTCATCATGGAGCCCATACCACGGTTCCGTTTATGCAGTCCTTGAATCAGTTGCAAAGATCGTGGCAGCAGGCGGAGACTACAGCAAAATCCGTTTCACATTCCAGGAATACTTCAAACGTATGACTGAGGATCCTAAACGCTGGGGTGAACCATTTGCCGCATTATTGGGAGCCTACAACGCACAGATGGGCTTCGGCCTTCCGTCAATCGGCGGAAAGGACAGTATGTCGGGAACCTTCAATGAAATAGACGTACCTCCGACACTGGTTTCATTTGCAGTGGATATTGCGAAACATCAGGACATCATTACGCCTGAACTGAAAGCAGCAGGAAACGTAATCGTAAAATTCAACATAGAAAAAGACCAGTACGATCTTCCGGTTTACGAACAGGTTATGGAATTATACGGAAAACTCAACAGCCTCATCAAGGAAAAAGTCATCCTTTCAGCTTATGCATTGAACGCTTCAGGCGTTGCTCCTGCCCTCAGCAAGATGGCATTCGGTAACGGACTCGGTGTTGCAGTAGAGAGCACAGTGGAAGCAGCAGAGCTGTTCGCAGTCGAAATCGGTAACATGATCGCTGAGGTTGCACCGGAAATGCTCGATAAGCTTACAGTTCCATATGAAGTGATTGCAAAGGTTACAGAGGCAGCTGCATTTACCTACAAAGATGTCACCATTACAATGGACGAGGCATTAAATGCATGGAAAGGAACCCTTGAAAAAGTATTCCCTACACAGTCAGACGTGGAACAGAAAGTAATCGACACACCTGTATTCAAGGCAGAAAGCATCCATATCGCAAAAAATAAAATTGCAAAGCCTACTGTATTCATACCGGTATTCCCAGGCACCAACTGCGAATACGACAGCGCAAGGGCTTTTGAAAAAGCCGGAGCAAACGTAATCACCAAAGTATTCAAGAACCTGAATGCAGATGACATCAGAGATTCAGTAAGGATTTTTGAAGAAAGCATCAACCAGTCACAGATTATCATGTTCCCTGGCGGATTCAGCGCCGGTGACGAACCTGACGGATCGGCAAAATTCTTTGCAACGGTATTCAGGAACGAAAAAATAAAGGAATCCGTAAACAGGCTGCTTAACGAGAGGGACGGCCTCACGCTGGGTATCTGCAACGGCTTCCAGGCGCTCATTAAATTAGGCCTTGTTCCTTACGGCGAAATCGTTGAACAGAAATCGGATTCACCTACGCTTACAATGAACAGCATCGGACGCCATATTTCAAAGATGGTCTATACGAAGGTTGTTACAAACAAATCTCCATGGCTTCAGCAGGCAGAGCTTGGCGCTACCTATGTAAATCCGGCTTCCCACGGAGAAGGACGTTTCGTAGCAAGTGAAGAATGGATCAAGAAATTATTTGAAAACGGACAGGTTGCAACCCAGTACGTTGATCTGAATGGAACACCTACGATGGACGAAGAATGGAATCCTAACGGTTCCTACTACGCAATCGAAGGAATTACAAGCCCGGACGGAAGAATCCTTGGCAAGATGGCCCACTCAGAACGTAAAGGGGAAGCAGTTGCCATGAATATCGCAGGAGATCAGGATATGAGGATATTCGAATCAGGCGTGGAATATTTCAGATAAAAAACAGATGACCCCGGATGAAGGAACGACCTTCATCCGGGGTCATTTTTGATATATGGGAAATTCCTTGAATTTCCCATATATCAAAAGCGCTCCGCGAGGAGGCGCATGACGCGCAAGAAGAATATGTCGCAGAAGCGACTGCGCGTCAGCGCAAGAGTTTCGCAAGCGAAACTCTTTGTTCTTGTGGAGAAAAATAGAGTAAATTATAAACAATGTCAAAAACCAAGAGGTCTAGAATTGATGTGTAATTATTGCCTCATGATTAGCGTAATCCTTTAAGTGGTGTTTATTATTTATAAAAGAGTATAAAAAGTGAACAGATTTTAAGTGCGTTTCTGGCTATACTTAGTACATCATATAAAACAAAGGAGTAAGGAATATGAAATTGAAGAAAATGACAGCCCTTCTACTTTCAGGCATGATGGCCTTTTCATTGGCCGCTTGCGGGGGAACAGATGCTAATGGAAATTCCGGAACAGAAGTAAAAACAGAAACAACAGCAGAAACGGAGGCAGAAACAACAGAAACGCAAACAGGGACTTTAAGTGCAAACAGTGATCCTGCAAACACAAAGGTTACAGATGAAACATTAAGAATTGGACTATCATCTGAACCTTCTACGCTTTGGGGAGCAGCTGGCGGTAAAACTGAGAACGAGGAACAAATTATCAACGCTGCATTTTTAGATCGTTTGGTTGATGTTGATCCAGCTACAAATGAAGTAAAACCAAATCTTGCAACTAAGTGGGAGTGGATAGATGATACCCACTGCAAATTTACACTTCGTGATGATGTTACTATGACAGATGGAACACCTTTTGTAGCAGATGACGTAGTATATAGTGTAAATACATGGGTAACGAAAGCTGCTAATAGTGACACTGGCAGATTTATTGTTGGTGCAACAGCAGATGACGAGCACACAGTAACGATCGAATACAATGTAGTTGCTCCGGGTATGTTAGCTATGATGGCCTGGGCAAACTTTGGAATCGTTAGTGAAGATGAAGTAAATGCTGCAGGTGGATTAGAAGGTGTTCAGAAAAATCCTCTTATCGGTTCAGGAAAATACAAATTCAAAGAGTGGAAGAGCGGACAGTCCATTACGCTTGAAAGAAATGACAATTATTGGAATAAAGATTACAAGGGATACTTTAAAGAAATAGTTTTCACATTTACAGGAGATGCAGCTGCACGTGAAATGGCAGTAGAATCGGGTGATTCTGATGTGGCATATGAGATGCCGGTTAGTCAGGCGGCAACTTTTGCAGAAAGTGAAGCTGTATCAACAGTTTTTTATTCCTTCGGTCAGGTATCACATCTGTGGTATAACATGGGAGAAAAGGCTGGAGCAACAAAGGATTTGAAGGTTCGTCAGGCTATTGATAAAGCCCTTGATTTTGATGCAATTGCACAAGTGGCAACAGCTGGATTTGGGCAGGCAGCTTTAGCATATATGGATCCATCATGTTCTTATTATACAGAAAACTATACAAAAGAAGAAAGAGCTGTTGATATTGATGGTGCAAAAGCACTGTTGAAGGAAGCTGGTTATGCTGATGGTCTTGAACTTAATGCAATTTGCCTTCAGGACGGAGTTCCAGTGTTTACCGTTATTCAGGCAAATCTTGCTGAAGTTGGGATTAAATTAAACATCAATACACCAGATACAGCACAGTTTGTTGGAGGAGCTTTTGGTGGGGATTATGATTTGATTATGGTTGGAGATAATTTGGTTACGAGAACACCTGCTATTGTTCCATTCCTTAGAAAAATAAATGTAAATGGACCTGGTAAGGTAATTGGCGGGCCTAAATACACAACAGATGAAATTGATGCAGCTATTGCAACATTAATTTCAGAATCTGATGAATCAAAATTAGCTGAACAGGCAAATAAAATTGATACTATGATTAAAGAACAAACATTGTGTTCAAATGGCTATTCAGAGTTGAAAGCTTCTATTCTGGCAAAAGATCTTAAAGGTTTTGGATCAAGAGAAAGAGGCTACATTAATGTAACTACATTATACAAATAATAAGTACTTAACAAAACTGCCTGGAGATTCAAATCTTCAGGCGGTATTTCAATAAGTTAGTAAAGTGCACGGAGAAGATTTGAATCAGTGCATAAGAACAGGAGATAGCGTATGCTGAAATATATTCTAAAAAGAATCCTTTACCTGATTCCAATTTTGATTGGTGTATCTGCAATTATATTCGCTTTAAAAACCGTGACACCAGGAGATCCGGCAAGACAGATCCTTGGAAATGATGCAACAGAAGAGCAGGTTCAGGAAAAAAGAGATGAGTTGGGCCTTAATGACCCGGTCCTGGTACAATATGTAAATTATGTTGGCGGGATTGTAACAAGAGGGGATTTTGGTGATTCCTATCGTACAGGAGAACCGATTTTGACAGAAATTCTTCCCAGGCTTCTTACATCTGCCAAAATTACTTTAGGCGCAGTTATGATTGGAGCAATAATTGGTGTTCTGCTGGGGATCATCTCCGCATTAAAGAAATATACATGGATTGATTCTGTGGTGCTTGTAATATCTATGTTTTTTCAGTCGGTTCCAGAATTCGTTGTTGCTTTAGTGTTAATTATGATTTTAGCAGTAAAGCTGCATCTGCTTCCAGCTACAGGAATTACTACATGGCAAGGCTATATCATGCCAATGCTTTGTATTGGTCTTTCGGCTGTAGCAGGTTATACCCGTATTACGCGTTCTTCTATGTTGGAAGTTTTGGGAGAAGATTATATCAGAACTGCACGTGCTAAGGGGCAGTCAGAAAAAAATATAACCTATCATCATGCACTTAGAAATGCGATGATTCCAGTAGCACAGTCTTTAGGTTCAAACATTGGTAATGCCATTGGTGGAGGAATGGTCTTAGAAACCGTCTTTGGAGTACCAGGTGTAGGCAAGTATATTGTTGATGCTATTACACAGCGAAATTATCCGGGAGTTCTTGGCGGAGCGTTGATCATTGCGATTATTTTAACATTAATCAATATGATTGTTGATATTAGCTTTGTTTTAATCGACCCAAGATTAAAAACAACCATTATTTCAGGCGGGGCAAAAAAGATGCCTAAAAAAATGAAAGCAGCCTAGGGGGAGGAAAAGAAAATGGCAAAAATACATACTCCCGCAATGGAGAAAATAGAAAAACGAAATGCAAAAAGAAAGAAACCGGTAAAGTCCACACCAACAACAGAATCCTGGAAACGATTCAAGCGAAATCCTACTGCACTGCTTGGGCTTTTCGTCGTGTGTATTCTGATTCTGGTTGCGATTTTTGCACCATTGATTGCACCATTTGATTATCAAAAACAGGATTATGCCTCTATGATGCAGGCACCAAGTATGAAACATTTATTTGGAACCGACCAATTTGGCCGTGATATATTTAGTCGTGTTATTTTTGGAACCAGATACTCGTTGGTTATTGCTTTGTTCTGTACTATCGCAGCTTTCTTTTCGGGCGGCCTGCTTGGAATTATTGCAGGATATTTTGGTGGTATTGCGGACACGATCATTATGAGAATTATGGACGTTTTCCAATCTATTCCTATGATCATGATGGCAATGTGTATCGTTGCAGTGCTTGGAAATGGTATTCCACAGCTGGTTGCTGCAGTTATGTTTGCATCAATGCCAACAATGGCCCGTAGTAACCGTGCAGCAATTCTTCGTGTAAGGGGAAGCGATTATATTGAATCTTCTGAAGCAATTGGAGTTGGACAGATTCGGATGATTATCAAACATATGATACCAAATGCGGTAGGCGTAATGATAATCTACTTTGTGGGATTTCTTGCTGTATCGATTATGATGATGTCAGCGATGAGTTACATTGGCGTTGGTTTATCAGCACCTACTCCTGAATGGGGACTGATTTTAAATGATGGAAAAGCATACCTCACATCAGCACCGTATATGATGCTGTTTCCGGCAATGATGATAATGATTACTTGTTTTGCATTCAATCTTATGGGCGATGGCCTTCGGGATGCATTTGATCCAAGACTGAAATAAGGAGTAAGGCTATGAGCGAAAACATACTAAGCGTAAAAAATCTTGTTATCCATTATGAGACCGATGAGGAAGTAGTGGAGGCAGTAAATAATATAAGTTTTGATTTGAAAAAGGGAGAAATATTAGGGCTTGTTGGTGAGACTGGCGCAGGCAAGACGACAACAGCTTTAGGAATTATGGGATTACTGCCAACCAGGGTTGGACACGTTATACAGGGAAGCATTGAACTTGATGGAGAGAACCTTCTGGAGAAGTCCCCGAGGGAAATGCGAAAAGTTCGTGGTAAAAAAATCTCTATGATTTTCCAGGATCCAATGACAGCATTGAACCCTGTTAAAACGGTTGGAGATCAGATTGCAGAGGTAGTATTGCTGCATGAACGCTGCTCCAGGGCAGAAGCAATGATCAGAGCCCAGAAGATGCTGGCAATGGTAGGGATTGTCCCGGAACGCTATAAAGACTATCCACATCAGTTCTCTGGTGGAATGAAACAGCGTATTGTCATTGCAATTGCATTGGCATGTGAACCTGAATTACTGATTGCAGATGAACCTACCACAGCATTAGATGTTACCATTCAGGCACAGATTCTGGATATGATGCGCAAACTTCAGAAAGAACACAATACATCCATGATTCTGATTACACATGATTTGGGAGTCGTTGCCGAAATGTGTGATCACTGCGCAGTTATGTATGCGGGAGAATTGGTAGAGTATGGAACCGTAGAAGATATATTTGACAATCCACAACACCCATATACCGTAGCACTTTATAAATCCATTCCATCTTTAGACAAGGATGTGGACCGACTTCATGTAGTACCTGGTATGGTAACAGATCCCTCCAATCTGCCATCCGGCTGCAGCTTTTCAGACCGTTGTGATAAAAAGGGTGACATGTGCAATAAACATGAAGCCCCGGGAATTGTCGATTTAGGGAATGGGCACCTTGTAAAATGCCTGAAATATAAACCGGAAGTGGAGGAAAAATAAATGGAAAACCTGATAGAAGTAAAAAACCTGAAAAAATATTTTTCCACTCCAAGAGGAGAACTTCATGCGGTAGACAATGTATCTTTAAATATTGAAAAAGGAAAAACAATTGGTATAGTTGGTGAATCTGGCTGTGGAAAATCCACTCTGGGAAAAACGTTAATGCGTCTTCACAATGCAACATCAGGACAGGTCCTGTATAATGGCGTGGATATTGCAAATATGCCAATGAAAGAGTTCAAAAAAGACTATCGTTCCAATATCCAGATGATTTTCCAGGATCCTTATTCATCACTTGATCCCAGAATGAATGTGCTGCAGCTGATTGAAGAGCCAATTAAAGTGAATATGAAAAACCTTTCAAAAATAGAGATCAAGGAAAAAGCACAGGAAATGATGGAACTTGTAGGATTGGCAAAACGTTTGGAGAATTCTTATCCTCATGAATTAGATGGTGGAAGACGCCAGCGTATTGGAATTGCAAGAGCATTATCTTTAAACCCGGACTTTATCGTCTGCGATGAACCTGTATCTGCCTTAGATGTATCTATTCAGGCACAGATTTTGAACTTACTTCAGAATCTGCAGGCAGAAAGAGGTCTGACCTATATGTTTATTACCCATGACATGTCTGTTGTGAAGCATATTTCTGATGATATTGCAGTCATGTATCTTGGACAGGTAATTGAAAAGTGTCCTGCAAATGAAATATTTAAGCATACCATACATCCTTATTCACAGGCTTTGCTTTCTGCAATACCGATTCCAAATGTACATGTGAAGAAGGAAAGAATGATCTTAAGAGGGGAACTTACTTCTCCAATTAATCCAAAGAAATGTTGTCGTTTTGTAGCACGCTGTCCTTATGCGACAGAAAAATGCCATAATGAAGAACCGGAACTTCGCGAATTAAAGACAAATCATTCTGTTGCATGTCATTATGCAGAGAAATTCATGTAGAAACAGTAACAAAACATTGCCTTATAATGAAACAGGTCAAAAATCACACATGTGTTTTTGACCTGTTTTTGCTATGCTCAAAAAAAATTGTAAATGTAGATTAGTTTCATACATAAAAGTAACATAATCTAACATGAGCAGAATATCGAATAGTGCTAATATATAAAATGTGGTAACTATACATGAGCATCGGTTTGAATTATGAGGTGAATAGTTTATATGGAGAGTAATAACAGAAGAGACCGGGTATTGGTAAAGGTATTTAATTATATAGAAGAAGTGGAACATTTTCATCAGGATGTTGAATTGGTATATGTATTGGAAGGAACTTTGGATGTGACAATCGGGGATCAGGTCAGACATATGGAGGCAGATGATGTATTAGTGATCAATGCAAATAAAAGACACCAGATTAGAAGTTCGGAAACTACTTTATTCATGCAGGTATCTATCTTATATCAGATGGTAAGTGATGTTTTTAATAGCATGGATGTGATTTTCTGGTGCGACTCAACCAGGGAAGAAAGTGATCGTTATGCAAAATTGAGAGAAGTGTTGAAGGTTCTCTTAAAGCATGATTTGGAAGCCGGTAAAGGGACAGCAAATTTCGGACATATTGCCCTTTGTTACAGGGTTGTTGATATTCTTACAATGTATTTTCTTGTACAAACGACTGATAAGGAGAATCGGGACGAACAGGAAGGATTCGATGATCGTATTCAGCTGATCAACAACTATATTCGGGCAAATTATAAACAGTCGATTTCCATGAAAGAATTAGCTGAAAAGCTATATTTATCTAATGGTTATTTATCGCGTTTTTTCAAGAGGAACTATGGAATGAATTTTGTGGAGTATTTAACAAATATTCGTCTTCATCATGCTGTGGATGAGCTGATATACTCAAAAGCACCAATTACAAGAATTGCATTTGAAAATGGATTTGCAAGCATGGCGGTATTTAACAAAGCTTTTAAAAAATCTTATGGGATAACACCAACGGAATTCCGCAAGAAAGCACATGAGAAAAAAGAAAATGTAGAAAAAATAAAAACGGACTCAGTAATAGAAGAGCGTCTCGAACAATATTTCCATGTAAATGAAATGAAAGATGAAGAGCCCACAATAAATGAAGCCAGCAGACAGCAGTTTACGGTTAGAAATACAGTAAAAATGAATAATTACTGGGGTAAAATGGTAAACTTTGGTGCGGCATCTGAGCTGCTGCGTTCTGATGTAAGGGAACATGTGGTTCTGCTTAAGGAGATCTATGGGTTTGAGTATGTACGCTTCTGGAGTATTTTTTCAAAAGAGATGTTAATTGATTTAAATATATGTGATGGAAACTATAATTTCTCCAGTTTAGATGTGATATTAGATTTTCTCGTCAAACAAGGTTTAAAGCCTCACTTTGAAATGGCTATGAAACCAGGAAAAATCATGTATAATGTTCAAAAGGTTGAAAATCGTGGTGGAGAGATAGAGTTGGAATTCATGGACACAGATAAGTGGGGCAATGTCATTCAGGCAATGATGCAGCATCTGGTTTTCCGATATGGAAGAGAAGAAGTCAATCAATGGAGAATGGAACTTTGGTTCCCTGAAAATGAATGGGATGAACAGGGGGCATATGAGTATTATTTCAGACGTTTCCATATCATGTACGAAACAACGAAAAAATACTGCGGCGGATTAGAAATTGGCGGATGCGGATTGCGTCTGGACTTCAATGAAGAAAGCAGAAAGCATTTTTTTCGGGAATGGATGAAACAGAAATATCAGCCGGATTTTATATCGGTTGGACAATTTGCTTATGACAGGGGAGAAGAAAAACAGGATAAGTACTCAAAAAAAAGTACTGATAATGAGTGCGTGAAGCATCGGATTCTTCATGAAAGAACTTTAATAAATGAGGCAGGAGGAGAACATATAAAATTGTATGTTTCAGAATGGAATCTGACAGCCTCTTCTCGAAATTATATTAATGACAGCTGCTTTAAAGGTGCTTATATTATTAAAAATATTCTGGATACTTATGGAATGGTGGATGATATCGGGTATTACACAGGTAGTGACAGAACAACAGAATACTATGATTCGAATGTATTGCTGTACGGTGGAACTGGCTTGATTTCCAGAGATAGTGTATTAAAACCAGCTGGTTTTGCTTTTAAATTTATGGATCGTTTATTTCCTTACTATATAGGAAAAAGTGAAAACTATTTAATTACGACAGACAAACATGATTCCTATGGAATTGTCTGCCATAATCAGAAATCGTTGGGATACAACTATTACTATACAAAAGAAAATGAAATTGAGAAAGAACGGATGTGGAGGTACTTTGAAGATACGAATAGTCTGGATCTGGAAATTGATTTGAAAGATGTGAAAGACGGTATTTATCAGGTCAAGTACTATAGTATCAATGAGAAGAATGGAAGTGCACTAAATATCTGGGGAGAGATGGGGTATGAGAAAGAACTTTCTAGAAATGATATCAAATATTTTCAAAGAGTGTGTGAGCCAAAACTAATAATTCAAAAATGTGAAGCAAAACAGAATTGCCTGAAACTCAAAATGAATTTGCTGGCGAATGAAATCAGGTTTGTTAAAATCATATTAATTGAATTTTAGATCAGGATACTGCTCAAATGACAAGCAAAAAGTAATCGTTGCAAAGCCTTGCAGGGAATCCAGGCTGGTACAAAGATATGTTAAAATGACGAAAATTTAACATGTAATTTACAATCGAATTGTCTAATTTGATTAGTGAAACAAAAATGATTAAATGTTATAATGCATAAGAATGTACTGTATACAACAAATTGCCTTTCAGATAGATATAGACAACAGGGCAGCTGGATATTCAAGGGGAGATTAAAATTATGAAGAAACTAATGAAAACAATTCTTGTTATTTCGATTGTTGGCGCATTGGCAGCCTGCGGGCAGAATGCATCAAAGAATGACGATAAGACAGATAAGACAGATAAAACAGCTCAGGAAGCAGGCGACGGATCAGGCGGATATACGGAAGCTGATGATCAGGCGCTGGCGGATATAGCAAAGAACGAGATTTATATTTCAGCAAGCAGCGCGGTTGAAACCATAACAGTGGATGAGGCAGTAAGCCTTTTAAGCCAGAGCGATGCAAAAACGCTGGGACTTGAATCGGATTTATTCGAATATGATATTGTTGCAGATGATGTTGTAGGTGATCTGGACGGAATCCCTGTTTATGTGGTGACCGTATACGAGAAAGCAGTTGCAGAGACTGAAGCAGAAGAAACTGAAACTGAAACAGAAGAAACTGAAACGGCAGAAGTACCAGAAACAGCTGAAGTCAGGGAACCTGCAGGCGTGTTTTACGTAATCACAGATGGAAATGCCATGTACAGGACTGAATTTTCTTCTGGAAAATATATCAATATAGAGACTGGTGAAGAAATCGAACCGGTACAGACTGAGGAATAGGTACGAGGCGTACAAGTTTCAACTGACTGGCAGATAAGCCTGAGAGCGGCCGGATATTTGCATATCTGGCCGCTTTCGTCCAGTCAGGTTCAGCCGGTTTTATGGCATAAAAATTATGGTGAAATGAAAAAGTAAATTCCACTTTGAAAAAGTAAATTCTACTGATAGACTGTTGTTTTGATGATAGAAAAAAATATTTGCTTTTTTACTAC